>NZ_FODD01000006.1 GCF_900110255.1 Actinacidiphila rubida | reverse complement strand
GCAGACGGGGACGGGCCGGAGGGGGACGATCCGGGTGTGTCCCCGCAGAGCTTTGCAAGGCCCCGGGTAAGTCCCGGGAAGAGTCGCCATGCAAAGCTCGAGGAGACACTCCCGGAGTGGCCCCTGACCCCACCCACGAACCTGCACCGCCAGGGGCGCGGGGAACTGCGCGACAAGCCACGGCGAACCGTGGGACGGCGACGGCGAGCAAGGGGCTGGACGAGCCCCGCAGGGGCGCGAGGTCCCCCAGCCTTCGGCCGGGAGGTGCCCCCAACGCGACAAGCCACGGCGAGACCGGCAGAGGGCAGCGCGCAGCAGGTGGAGCCGCGGCGAACCGTTGGGGGAGGGGCGCTTCAGGCGCCAGAAGCGCCAGAGGCGCCAGAGGCGCCGGAAGCGCGGGACAGCAGCAGCGCGCGCTCCGCGTTGTTGCGGGTCAGGGCCGCGGCGCGAGTGAACTCGGCCTGCGCCTCGGCCGTCCGGCCGAGGCGGGTCAGCAGGTCGCCGCGGACGCTCGGGAGCAGGTGGTAGCCCTCCAGCGCGGCGCCCGCGGGGCTCGCGGCGAGCGCGTCCACCAGTGCGAGCCCGGCCGCCGGGCCCTTCACCATGCCGATGGCGACCGCGCGGTTCAACTCCACGACGGGGGACGGCGCGCGGACCGCGAGCTGCTCGTACAGCGCGGCGATCGCGGCCCAGTCGGTCCGGCCCGGGTCCAGGGCCCGCGCATGGGTCGCGGCGATCGCGGCCTGCAACGCGTACGGGCCCGGCGGCATGCCGCGCGCCCGGGCCGCCGCCTCGGCGCGGGCGAGCGCGGCGAACCCGCGGCGGATCAGCAGCTGGTCCCAGTGGCCGCGGTCCTGGTCCAGCAGCAGCACCGGCACCGGGCCGCGGGTGCGGGCCGCCGACCGGGACGCCTGGATCTCCAGCAGCGACGTCAGACCGTGCACCTCCGGCTCGTCCGGCATCAGCCCGGACAGTACCCGCGCCAGCCGCAACGCGTCCTCGCACAGCCCCGGCCGCATCCAGTCGTCGCCCGCGGTCGCCGCGTAGCCCTCGTTGAAGATCAGGTAGACGACCTCGAGCACCGAGGCGAGCCGGTCCGCGCGGTCGGGTCCGTACGGCACCTCGAACGGCACCTTCTCGCGGGCCAGGGTGCGCTTGGCCCGCACGATGCGCTGCGCGACGGTGGACTCCGGCACCAGGAAGGCGCGCGCGATCTCGTCGGTGGTCAGGCCCCCGAGCAGGCGCAGCGTCAGGGCGACGCGGGCCTCCCGCGACAGCACCGGGTGGCAGGCCACGAACACCAGCCGCAACAGGTCGTCCTCGATCACCTCGGGGTCGTCCGGCTCGTCGAACGCCGCCGGCCCCTGGCCGAGCTCCAGGTCGTGGCCGAGCAGCCGCAGCTTGCGCGCGTACGTCTCGTTGCGGCGGATCTGGTCCACCGCGCGGCGCTTGGCGGTCGTCATCAGCCACGCGCCGGGATTGCGCGGCACGCCCTGCGCGGGCCACTGCTCCAGGGCGGCGACCAGCGCGTCCTGGGCGAGCTCCTCGGCCACGCCCAGGTCGTGCACGATCCGGGTCAGCCCGGCCACCACCCGCGGCGACTCGATCCGCCACACCGCGTCGACCGCCCTGCGGGCCCGCTCGTCCCCCGTCGCATCTGCGTTCACGCCAACCCATGACAGCAGGCGCGGGCCGCCGGCGCAAAGCACCGCGAACCCGCGCCTCCGCCCGAAACGGCTACTGCTCCGGTTCCGGTTCCTCGATCTGCCGGATCGAGGAGGCGATCTCCCACTCCGGCCCGTGGATCGCCAGGAACCGCGAGGCCCACTCCACGGCCTCCTCCTGCGACTTCGCCTGGACGATGCAGTAGCCGCCGATGACCTCCTTGGCCTCGGTGAACGGCCCGTCCACCACCGTCTGCTTCCCGCCGGACTGGCGGATGTACGTGCCCTCCCCGACCGGCTTCAGGCCGCCCGTGTCGAGCAGCACCCCCGCCTTGGTCATCTCCTCGATGAGCTTCCCCATCTCGTCCATCAGCTCCTCGCTGGGCCCCTGGGAGGGCGCCTTCGAGGGGTCGAGCTCCAGCAGCATCATGAAGCGCATCGCACTGTCCTCTTCCACGTGTCCGTGTCCGTCGTTCCCGGCGGTTCTTCCCCGCCTTCACCTACGCGTCGAACGGACCCGACGCGATTCGACACGCGGCACAGGATTTCTTCCGGATCCGCGAACGGGATCAGACGGCGCCGAGATCGACCTCGACGGGGAACGGCGCCGCCGCCTCGACCACCAGCAGGACGTGTTCGGGCCGAGTGGGCGTCACGTCGATGGCGTCCGCCCGGTGGACCACCACATCCGGGCGGCGGTTGGAGAGCGGCACGTCCTGCAGACGGACGTCGAAGTCGGTGTCGGCGTTCCACTCCCGGCCCGCCGCCGAGTCCAGTGCGTTGGCCAGGATCCGCGCCAGCCGGTTGCGCCGTTTCGACGCGCTCGGACTCACGACGACCATCCCGTCCACGATCTCGATGCCGGCGCACTGCTCCTCGGACCAGGAGTCGTACTGCTCGGCGGTGACGTGCTCGTGCATCCACGCGGGGGCGACCGGCCCGGCACTCACGAGGTACCTCCTGTGCTCGGTCGACCGGCGGAGTCCCACCATACGGTCGAGGCCCGGTCGACATCGGGATACCGGCGGTCACGGGAGGTGGCGGGAGCGTGAGAAAGTGACGGGGTGAACCGACTCGGTGACGCGACCTCGCCCTATCTCCTCCAGCATGCGGACAACCCGGTCGACTGGTGGCCGTGGGGGGAGGAGGCGTTCGCCGAGGCCCGCAAACGCGGGGTGCCGGTGCTCCTGAGTGTGGGCTACAGCAGCTGCCACTGGTGCCACGTGATGGCGCACGAGTCGTTCGAGGACGAGGCGACGGCGGCGTACCTCAACGAGCACTTCGTGGCGGTGAAGGTCGACCGCGAGGAGCGGCCGGACGTCGACGCGGTGTACATGGAGGCGGTGCAGGCCGCGACCGGGCAGGGCGGCTGGCCGATGACGGTGTTCCTGACGCCGGACGCCGAACCGTTCTACTTCGGCACCTACTTCCCGCCCACCGCCCGGCAGGGCATGCCGTCGTTCACACAGGTGCTGGAAGGCGTGGTCGCGGCCTGGCGGGACCGGCGCGAGGAGGTCGGCGAGGTCGCCTCCCGGATCGTCGGGGAGCTGGCCGAACGGGGCGGCGCGTACGGGGTGTCGGTGCCGGTCGGCGAGAGCGAGCTGGGCAGCGCGCTGCTGGGCCTGACCCGCGAGTACGACGCGCGGCGCGGCGGGTTCGGCGGCGCGCCGAAGTTCCCGCCGTCGATGGTGCTGGAGTTCCTGCTGCGGCACCACTCCCGCACGGGCGCCGAGGGCGCGCTGCAGATGGCCCGCGACACCTGCGAGGCGATGGCCCGCGGCGGCATCTACGACCAGCTGGCCGGCGGCTTCTCCCGGTACAGCGTCGACCGCGACTGGGTGGTCCCGCACTTCGAGAAGATGCTCTACGACAACGCGCTGCTGATGCGCGTGTACGCGCACCTGTGGCGGGCCACCGGCTCCGACCTGGCGCGCCGCGTCGCCCTGGAGACCGCCGACTTCGTGATCGGCGAACTCGGCACGCCCGAGGGCGGGTTCGCCTCCGCGCTGGACGCCGACAGCGACGACGGCACCGGCCGGCACACCGAAGGCGCGTACTACGTGTGGACGCCCGCCCAGCTGGCCGAGGAACTCGGTCCCGAGGACGGGGAGTTCGCGGCCGGCTACTTCGGCGTCACCGAGGACGGCACCTTCGAGGAGGGTGCGTCCGTGCTGCAGCTCCCGCAGGGCAACGGCGTGGTGGACGCCGACCGGGTGGCGTCGGTGCGCGAGCGGCTGCTCGCCGCGCGGGCCCGCCGGCCGCGTCCGGGGCGCGACGACAAGATCGTCGCCGCCTGGAACGGCCTGGCCATCGCGGCCCTCGCCGAGACCGGGGCGTACTTCGACCGCCCCGACCTGGTGCAGGCCGCGGTGGACGCCGCGGACCTGCTGGTGCGGGTGCACATGGACGGCCACGGCCGGCTGTTCCGCACCTCGCGCGACGGTTCCGCCGGACCCCACCCGGGCGTGCTGGAGGACTACGGGGACGTCGCCGAGGGCTTCGTCGCCCTGGCCGGGGTCACCGGCGAGGGCGTCTGGCTGGACTTCGCCGGGCTGCTGCTCGACTCCGTGGTGCACCACTTCACCGCCGACGACGGCACGCTCTACGACACCGCGGACGACGCGGAGACACTGATCCGCCGCCCGCAGGACCCGACGGACAACGCGACGCCGTCGGGCTGGAACGCCGCCTCCGGCGCGCTGCTCTCCTACGCCGCGCACACCGGCTCGCAGGCGCACCGCGGCGCCGCCGAGCGCGCGCTGGGCGTGGTGGGGGCGCTGGCACCGCGCGCCCCGCGGTTCGTCGGCTGGGGCCTGGCCGTCGCCGAGGCGCTGCTGGACGGGCCGCGCGAGGTCGCCATCGTCGGCGCCACCGGCGACCCGCTCACCTCCGAGCTGCACCGCACCGCGCTGCTGGGCGCGGCGCCCGGCGCGGTCGTCGCCATCGGCGAGGAGGGCTCCGACGAGTTCCCGCTGCTGCGCGACCGCACGACCCGCGCCGGGCGGGCCGCGGCCTACGTCTGCCGCCACTTCGTGTGCGACGCCCCGACCTCGGAGCCGCGCACCCTGCGTTCGCAGCTGCGCTCGCAGGTGTGGACGGGCCCGCGCCGCAGCTGAGCCGTCCCGCGCCTGAGCCGTCCCGCGGCGACGGGAAGGCCGGACGGCGGCCGGTCGCCCGGCCCGGGCGGTCCCGGGCGGCCCTCACGGCCCTCACGGCCCCGGCCGTCCCGGCCGGCCCCGAGCAGGGGAAAGCCCCGTCTCCCGGAGGGGACGGGGCTGTGACCGAGGGGAGCGGGCGGCCCGGCGCGACGGCCGGGCCCTGCTATGGGTGCGTGTAAGCCACCAGCGAGATGCCGACGTAGTGGACGATGAACGCCGCGAGCGTGAAGGAGTGGAACACCTCGTGGAAGCCGAACCAGCGCGGTGAGGGGTTCGGCCTTTTGAAGCCGTAGATGGCCGCGCCCATGCTGTACAGGACCCCGCCGACGACCACGCAGACCATGACGGCGACGCCGCCGGTGCGCAGGAAGTCCGGCAGGAAGAAGATCGCCACCCAGCCGAGCGCGATGTAGCAGGGCGTGTAGAGCCAGCGTGGGGCGCCGACCCAGAAGACCCGGAACGCGATCCCGGCCAGCGCGCCCGCCCACACCAGCCACAGCAGCAGCTCCGACGTGGCGCCGGGGAGCAGCAGGATGGTGAGTGGTGTGTAGGTGCCGGCGATGATCAGGAAGATGTTCGCATGGTCAAGTCGGCGCAAAATTCCTGCGCCGCGTGGCCCCCAGTTCCCACGATGGTAGAGCGCGCTGACTCCGAAGAGTGCGCACGCCGTGACCGTGAAAACGGCACAGGCGATGCGTCCCCTGGTGCTCTGCGCGAATGCGGTGAGGGCGACGCCCGACACCAGGACCGCCGGGAACATCCCGGCGTGCAACCAGCCTCTGAGCTTGGGCTTCACGGACTTGGGCAGTTCGGCCGGCTCGCCCGCGGCCGGAGCCGCGTCCGTCTCCTTCACGTCGGTCATGACGTCAATCGTACCTACGCCACCGTAAGTTACCCATAAGTAGGACTCCGCTCGGGTACGTGGCGATGGTCACCTTCGGCCCCCTGGACAGAATCATTTGGCGGGGCTCACACTCATATGAGTGCGGTCGGCACCGGATGAGCACTCCACGAACGCGTCCGGGCCGCAGCCCCCAAGGGGCGAAACCAACCCTCAACATGTGACGCCGGTCTGTGCGGACCCGGCGGGACGGAGCGATCGTGGCGCGCGGCTTTACGGCTCCCACCAACCATCAGGAACTGATCACCTGGGTCGGCGAGATCGCCGAACTGACCCAGCCCGACGAGATCGTGTGGTGTGACGGCTCGGAGGAGGAGTACCACCGGCTGGCCGGGGAACTCGTGGACAAGGGCACCTTCACCCGGCTCGACCCCACCCTGCGCCCCAACTCGTACTACGCCGCCTCCGACCCCACGGACGTGGCGCGCGTGGAGGACCGGACGTTCATCTGCTCCGAGCGCGAGCAGGACGCCGGCCCGACGAACCACTGGAAGGACCCCGCGGAAATGCGCGAGGTCTTCGTGGGCCGGGAGGGTGACGGCGGCCTGTTCCGCGGCTCGATGCGCGGCCGGACGATGTACGTCGTCCCGTTCTGCATGGGCCCGCTCGGCTCCCCGCTCTCCGCGCTCGGCGTGGAGATCACCGACTCCGCCTACGTCGCGGTCTCGATGCGCACCATGACCCGCATGGGACAGCCGGTGCTGGAGGAGCTCGGCGACGACGGCTTCTTCGTCAAGGCCGTGCACTCCGTGGGCGCGCCGCTCGCCGACGGCGAAGCCGACGTGCCGTGGCCGTGCAACGGGACGAAGTACATCTCGCACTTCCCGGAGAGCCGCGAGATCTGGTCCTACGGCTCCGGCTACGGCGGCAACGCGCTGCTCGGCAAGAAGTGCTACGCGCTGCGCATCGCCTCGGTCATGGCCCGCGACGAGGGCTGGCTCGCCGAGCACATGCTGATCCTCAAGCTCACCCCGCCGCGCGGCGGTGCCGAGGCCGTGAAGTACATCGCCGCCGCGTTCCCCTCGGCCTGCGGCAAGACCAACCTCGCCATGCTGGAGCCGACGATCTCCGGCTGGACCGTGGAGACCATCGGCGACGACATCGCCTGGATGCGGTTCGGCGAGGACGGCCGGCTCTACGCGATCAACCCCGAGGCCGGCTTCTTCGGCGTCGCGCCCGGCACCGGCGAGCACACCAACGCCAACGCCATGAAGACCATGTACGCCAACTCGGTCTTCACCAACGTGGCCCTCACCGACGAGGGCGACGTGTGGTGGGAGGGCATGACCGAGGAGCCCCCGGCCCACCTG
Source organism: Actinacidiphila rubida (assembly GCF_900110255.1). Taxonomy (GTDB): domain Bacteria; phylum Actinomycetota; class Actinomycetes; order Streptomycetales; family Streptomycetaceae; genus Actinacidiphila; species Actinacidiphila rubida. Next base: position 294,594 of record NZ_FODD01000006.1, on the reverse strand, counting down.
ACGGACTGGAAGGGCAACGACTGGACGCCTGACAGCGGCACCCCGGCGGCCCACCCCAACGCCCGCTTCACCGTCCCCGCCTCCCAGTGCCCGATCATCGCGCCGGAGTGGGAGGACCCCCGGGGCGTGCCGATCTCCGCGATCCTGTTCGGCGGCCGCCGGGCCAGCGCGGTGCCGCTGGTCACCGAGTCCTTCGACTGGCAGCACGGCGTCTTCCTCGGCGCCAACGTCGCCAGCGAGAAGACCGCCGCCGCCGAGGGCAAGGTGGGCGAGCTGCGCCGCGACCCGTTCGCGATGCTGCCGTTCTGCGGCTACAACATGGGCGACTACTTCGGCCACTGGGTGAACCTGGGCAAGACCCACGACCCGGCCAAGCTGCCGAAGATCTACTACGTCAACTGGTTCCGCAAGGACGCGGGCGGCCGCTTCGTGTGGCCGGGCTTCGGCGAGAACAGCCGCGTGCTGAAGTGGATCGTGGACCGGCTCAACGGCAGGGCCGAGGGCGTGCGCACCCCCATCGGCGTGCTGCCGGCCGAGGGCGCCCTCGACGTCGAGGGACTGGACATCTCGAAGGACGACCTCGACCTGCTCCTGACCGTCGACCCCGAGGTCTGGCGCGAGGAGGCGGCGCTCATCCCGTCCCACCTGGAGACCTTCGGCACCCACACCCCGAAGGAACTGTGGGACGAGTACGAGGCGCTGGTCGCGCGCCTGGGCTGACGCTCACCCCGCGGTGAGCGGCATGTGACGAGGGGCGCGGGGTCTGTCCTCCCAGGCAGACCCCGCGCCCCTCACCGTCGTGCTCGTGCCCCGCCGCTGCCGGGGCTACGGCTGGCTGTAGCCCGTGAGGAAGCGGCCGATGCGGGTCACCGCGTCGGTCAGGTCCTCCTTGGCCGGCAGGGTGACCAGGCGGAAGTGGTCCGGCTCGGGCCAGTTGAAACCGGTGCCCTGGACGATCAGGATCCGCTCGGCCCGCAGCAGGTCCAGCACCATCTGCTGGTCGTCCTTGATCTTGTGGACCTTCGGGTCGAGCCGGGGGAACGCGTACAGCGCGCCCTTGGGCTTGACGCAGGTGACGCCGGGGATCGCGGTCAGCGCCTCGTACGCGGCGTCGCGCTGCTCGGTGAGCCTGCCACCCGGCAGTACCAGGTCCTTGATCGACTGCCGGCCGCCGAGCGCGGTGGCGATGGCGTGCTGGGCCGGCACGTTCGCGCACAGCCGCATGTTCGCCAGGATCGTCAGGCCCTCGATGTAGCTGGTCGCGTGGTCCTTCGGGCCGCACACCGCGAGCCAGCCGCTGCGGAACCCGGCCACCCGGTAGGCCTTCGACAGGCCGTTGAAGGTGAGGGTCAGCAGGTCGGGGGCGATCGCGGCGAACGGGGTGTGCGTGGCGTCGTCGTAGAGGATCTTGTCGTAGATCTCGTCGGCGCAGACGATCAGCCGGTGCCGGCGGGCGATCTCGGCGAAGCCGCGCAGCAGCTCGTCGTCGTAGACCGCGCCCGTCGGGTTGTTCGGGTTGATGATGACGATCGCCTTGGTGCGGTCGGTGATCCTGCGCTCGATGTCGGCGAGGTCGGGGTACCAGTCCGCGCCCTCGTCGCAGCGGTAGTGCACCGCGGTGCCGCCGGACAGCGAGACCGCGGCCGTCCACAGCGGGTAGTCCGGCGCCGGGACCAGCACCTCGTCGCCGTCGTCCAGCAGCGCCTGCATCGACATCTGGATCAGCTCGGAGACGCCGTTGCCGAGGTAGACGTCCTCGACGTCCAGCTCGATGCCCTTGGTCTGGTAGTGCTGCATGACCGCGCGGCGGGCCGGGAGGATGCCCTTGGAGTTCACGTAGCCGTGGGCGCTGCCCAGCGACCGCAGCATGTCCTCCAGGATCTCCGGCGGGCACTCGAAGCCGAAGGGCGCCGGGTTGCCCGTGTTGAGCTCCAGGATGCTGTGACCCGCGGCCTGGAGCCGCATGGCCTCCTCCAGCACCGGTCCGCGGATGTCGTAGCAGACGTTGGCGAGCTTCGTGGACTGGATCACCTGCATGCCGGTCACCTTACGGGCACGTCACAGGACCCGCTCGGTGTTTTTCACCACGCGGGCACCCGTGCCGCGGCCCCGCGCACCGAGCGGCCGGCCAGCACGTCGGTCCGGCGTCCGTCGCGCATCACGAAGCGGCCGTCGATCAGGACGTGCGGGATGCCCACCGGCAGCACCCGCGGCCGGTCGTAGGTGGCGCCCGCCGCGACCGTCTCCGGATCGAAGAGCACCAGGTCGGCGCGGTGTCCCTCGCGGACCAGTCCCCGGTCGGGCAGCCCCAGCCGGGCGGCGGGCCGGCCGGTCAGGTGCGCCACGCACTCCTCCAGGGTCAGGACGCCCAGCTCCCGCACGTAGTGGCCGAGGTAGTGCGGGAAGGTGCCGTAGGCCCGCGGGTGCGGTTTGGCGCCGTGCAGGATGCCGTCGGAACCACCCGTGTGGGTGGGGTGCCGCATGATCGCGCGGACGTTCGCCTCGTCACCCACGTGCTGCAGGATCGTGGTGCCCAGCCGGTCGGCCAGCAGCAGGGCGCGGGCGGCCGGCCAGCCGTCCAGCCGGGTGCCGACCCGGCCGCCCAGCGACGGATCGGACACCCCGGAGACCTCGAGCGTCGGCCAGTCCATGGGCACGCCGTGGCTGCCGTCGGAGCCCTCCGCCTCCAGCGCGTGCCGGATCCGCTCGGCGGTCGCGTCGTCCCGCAGCCGCTCCAGCGTCGCCTCCGGGCCGCCGGCCGCGGCCCAGCTCGGCAGCAGCGCGGCGAGCGTGGTGCACCCGGCGGTGTACGGATAGGTGTCCATCGTGACGTCGGTGCCGGCCGCGACCGCCGCGTCCAGCAGCGCGAGCAGGTCGGGGGCGCGGCCGCGGTTCACCGGGAAGTTCATCGTGGCGTGGGCCAGGTGCAGGGCGCAGCCGGTGGAGGCGGCCAGCGCGAGCATCTCCCGGTACGCCTCCAGCGCGCCGTTGCCGTAACTGCGGTGGTGCGGGCAGTAGTAGCCGCCGTGCGCCGCCACCACCCGGCACAGCTCGGCGAGTTCGGCGTCCGAGGCGTACATCCCGGGCGTGTACGTCAGCCCCGACGACATCCCGATCGCGCCCTGCTCCATGCCCCCCGCGACCAGGTGCCGCATCCGCGCCAGCTCGCCGGGCGTGGGCGGGCGGTCCTCCCAGCCCATCGCCAGGGCCCGCACCGTGCCCTGCGGGACGAGGTAGGCGGCGTTGACGGCGATGCCGGCGTCCAGCCGGTCCAGGTACCCGCCGACGCTGCGCCACCCGAAGTCGACGCCGTGGCCGTCGCCGTTCCAGCCGGCGAGCTGGGTGCGCAGCGCGGCGAGCACCTCGTCGTCGGCCGGCGCGTACGACAGTCCGTCCTGGCCCAGCACCTCCAGCGTCACGCCCTGGGCCGCCTTGGCCTCGTGCGCGGGGTCGGTGAGCAGCGCGAGGTCGCTGTGCGCGTGCATGTCGACGAAGCCCGGGCTGAGCACCAGGCCCTCGGCGTGCACGGTGGTGCGGGCGGTCGGCCGGGGGCCGCCGGGGCGCCGGATCTCCACGACGCGCCCCTGGTCCACGGCGACGTCGGCCGTGTACCCCGGGCGCCCGGTGCCGTCGACGACGGTCGCCCCGCGCACCACCAGATCCATCGCGCTCCCTCTCTCCGCCCGTGCGTGCCGGGCCCTCCGCCGGGCCTTCCGCCGAGCCCTTTCGCCGAGCCGTCCCGCCGAGCCCCCGCCCTTGCCGTCCCGCCGGCCCGCGACGGACGCCAGCGTACGGCGGCCGTTGCGCCCGCCGTGCCTGCCGTGCCCCCCGCGTCCGCCGTCGGGGGCCGCGGGGGCCGGCCGGCGGAGTCGGTCAGAAGAACGTGCGGACGTAGGTGGTGACGGCGGAGCCGCGCGTCGCGGGGATGAGCTGCCACTTGTCGAACGTCGTGCACGGGTGCGAGACCGACAGGGCCACCCAGTCGCCGACCTCCAGCGCCTCGTCCTCCGGCAGCGTCACCCACGCGTGCTGGTCGGACAGGCGGGCGATCCGGACGCCGTCCCCGGGCGCGCGGACCTCGCCCGTGCGGGCCGAGCGGATCGCCGCGACCTGCGGCATGCCCAGGTCGTAGGGCGCGTCGCGCTTGCCCGCGTTGAGGAACGCCTGGCCGGGCGCGGGCCGCGACACCACCTGCGTCCACAGGCGGAACGCGGGCTCCAGCGCGCCCTCCTGGGGGATGCGGTTGAACGGCGTGACCGAGCGGTAGTGGTCGTCGTCGTGCGTCACGTAGGCCCCGGACCGCAGCAGCCTGCGCACCGGCCGGCTCATCTCCGGGACCTGCGCGAAGACGTCCGCGACGGCGTCGAACCAGGCCGAGCCGCCCGCGCTCACCACGATCTCGTCCGCGTCGGCGAACCGCCCCGCCGCGTCGAGGTCCGCGGCGAGCGCGACCAGCCGGCGCAGCCACGCGCGGACGGTCTCCGGCGACCCGTTCGGCACCTCGCCCTCGTAGCCGGCGACGCCGACCAGCCGCAGCGTGCCCGCGGCGGCGACGGCCGCGGCGACCTCGGCGGCCTCCTGCTCGGTGCGCACGCCGGTGCGCGCGCCCTGGCCGCCGCCGAGTTCGACGACCACGTCCAGCGGCCGCCGGGTGCCGGCCGCACGCAGCGCCCGGTCCATCAGCTCCACGCCGCGCACCGAGTCGACGTAGGTGGTCAGCTCGAACGACGGGTCGGCGTCGAGCTGTCCGCCGATCCACCGCAGCGCGGCCGCGTCCACCAGCTCGTTGGCGAGGAAGATCCGCCGCACCCCGAACTCCCGGCAGACCCGCACCTGGTGGGGGACGGCCACGGTGATGCCCCAGGCGCCGCGGGCGAGTTGGCGGGCGAACAGCTGCGGGGCCATCGAGGTCTTGCCGTGCGGCGCGAAGGACAGGCCGTGGGTGTCCGCGTACCGCTCCAGCAGATCCATGTTGTGGTCGAGGGCCTCCTCGGCGAGCACCAGCACGGGGGTGCTGAACCCGCCGTCGAACAGGTCCCGCTTCTGGGCCGCGAGTTCCCCGACGGTGAGGCCGGCCGCGTCCCAGGGCATGCCCTTGAAGCGGTGCCCCACCCGCTCCTGGTCCAGCTCGGCGACCCGCTCGTGGATGTCCATCGTGCCTCCCGGCCGTGCGGCCTAGCTCGGTGCGCTCTCAGTGTTCCGCGCTGTGCTGCGCAGTCGTGCGCCGCAGCGCGCCGTCCTGCGCTGTCATCTGTTGCAGCATGTGCAACGGTCATTGCGTATGCTGTTCACGGCTGTCTAACATCCGAGCCTGCGCCGGGTCAACGGCGGCCCGGGACGCGGGGATACCAGGAGAGCGAGGGCGAGCGTGACGCCGAACGAGACCCCGGTCCACGACGTCGTCTGCCTCGGCGAGTCCATGGTGACCTTCGTACCGTCGGTGCCGGGACCGCTCGCCGACGTGCCCGCCTTCCGCCGGGCGATCGGCGGCGCCGAGTCCAACGTGGCGTGCACGCTGGCCCGCGCCGGGCACCGCACCCGCTGGATCAGCCGCGTCGGCAGCGACGGCTTCGGCGACCACCTGGTGGGCGAGGTCGCCGCCTCGGGCGTCGACGTCAGCGCCGTGCGGCGGGATCCGCACCGGCCCACCGGCGTCTACTTCCGCACGGCGGGCGACCGCGACGCCACCGGCGCGGGCCGCGCCGAGGTCGTCTACTACCGCAGGGGCTCCGCCGCCTCCGCGCTGTCACCCGCGCTGGTGCGCCGGGAGGAGCTGTGGTCTGGCCGGGTGCTGCACCTGACCGGCATCACCGCGGCGCTGTCCGCGACCTGCCGCGCGCTGATGCGCCGGCTGACCCACCGCGAGCCGGGCCGCCCGCTGGTCTCCTTCGACGTCAACCACCGGCCCGCGCTGTGGCGGGACGCGGACCCGCGCCTGCTGACGGACCTGGCCCGGGGCTGCGACCTGGTGTTCGTCGGCGAGGACGAGGCCCGGGCCGCCTGGGGACTGCCGGACGCCGACGCGGTGCGCGCCGAACTCCCCGAGCCCGAGCTGCTGGTGGTCAAGCAGGGCGCGGCCGGCGCCGTCCTCTACCACGGCACCGGGCGGCTGCACGTGCCCGCGCCCGCGGTCGACGTCGTCGCCCACGTCGGAGCCGGCGACGCGTTCGCGGCCGGATTCCTGTCCGCGACGCTGCGCGGCCTGCCGCCGGCCCGGCGGCTGCGCCACGGCCACCTGCTGGCCGCCGCCGCCCTGACCGTCCCGGGCGACCTGGCCGTTCCCCCGGCCCGGGCACACGCCGACGCGCTTGCCGCGCTCGACGACGCGGCGTGGGGGAGACTGCGGCTGGGCCCCGGCTGGACCGGCCCGGCGGCGGACGCCGGGAACGGCGGGCCGCTGGAGGACGACAGGCGCGACGGGTACGACGGGCACGGCGCGCGTGATGGGCACGACGGGCATGGCGGGCGGCCGGACCGGCCGGAACGGGAGGTGCGCACGTGAGCCAGACCGTGGACCGCGCGCTGAGCATCCTGCCGCTGCTGGCCGAGGGCCCGGCGGGCCTGGAACAGGTCGCCGGCCGCCTGGGCGTGCACAAGTCCACCGCGCTGCGGCTGCTGCGCACCCTGCACGCGCACGGCCTGGTCTACCGCCAGCAGGACCAGCGCTACCGGCTCGGCGCGCGGCTGTTCGCGCTGGCCCAGCAGGCCGTGGAGGCGCTGGACGTCCGGGAGATCGCCCACCCGCACCTGGCCGAGCTGAACGCGCGCACCGGCCACACCGTCCATCTGGCGGTGTACGAGCAGGGCGAGGTGGTCTACATCGACAAGGTGGAGAGCACCTACCCGGTCCGCATGTACTCCCGCATCGGGCGCCCGGTGGCGATCACCGTCGCGGCGGTCGCCAAGCTGCTGCTGGCCGACTTGCCGGAGCCCGAACGGCGGGCCGTCGCCGAGCGGCTGGAGTACCCGCGCTACACCGCCCGGTCGACCCCGGACGCCGCGGCGTTTCTCGCCGAGCTGGCCCGGGTACGCGAGCAGGGCTGGGCCGCCGACCTCGGCGGCCACGAGGAGTCCATCAACTGCCTCGGCGTGCCGCTGCACGGTCCCGACGGCCGGGTGTGCGCGGCGATGTCCGTCTCGGCCCCCAACGTCGTCGTCAGCGCGGGCGACCTGCTGAAACTGCGACCGCTGGTCCTCCGCACCGCCGAGGCTGTCAGCGCCGAGCTGTCCGGCGCCGTCCCCGCCCCTGCCGCTCCGCCCCTTGCCCCCGTTCCACCCCCCGCCGACACCGACCCCTTCGAGGAAGCACCCGAATGAGCGAGCTGCCCGAGCACAACCCCGCCCAGCTGCCGCACCTGCCCAAGACGGCGATCACCCCGGCCGGCGCGTCCGCGCCGCCGGCGAGGTTCTCGCACGGCGTGCGGAAGGGCAACATCCTGCAGGTGGCCGGGCAGGTCGGCTTCCTGCCCGCGGACGGTTCCGGCGAGCGCAAGCTCTCCGGCCCGTCGCTGGCCGAGCAGACGCGGACGACGTTCGCGAACGTGCAGGCCGTGCTGGAGGCCGGCGGCGCGTCCTGGGAGGACGTGCTGATGATCCGCGTCTACCTCACCGACACCGCGCACTTCGCCGAGTTCAACGAGCTGTGGAACGCGTTCTTCGAGGGTCTGAAGGAGGCGCCGGCCGCCCGCACCACGGTGTACGTGGGGCTGCCCGCCGGCATACTGGTGGAGATCGACGCGCTGGCCGTGCTGGGCTGAGGCCCGCGGGGCGCGCGCGGCCCCCGGCATGGTTCCGGGCCCGGGAGACGGTCGTCGTCTCCCGGGCCCGGCCGTGTGCGCGACCGGCTCAGCGGCCGATCGGGTGAAGCGGTGTCCCGGACGTCACGACATCGCGTGGACGTGCGGGCCGACGCCGTTGGACCAGGTGTTGCCGGCCGAGGCGTCCCAGTTGGTCGACCAGGTCATCGCGCCGCCGATGCCCGGCCAGGTGGTGCTGGGGTGCCAGCTGCCGCAGCCGGTGTTCTTGGCGAGGCAGTCCAGCGCGTTGTTCACCACGGTCGGGCTGACGTACCCGGAGCCCGCCGCGCTGGTGGACGCCGGGGTGCCGATGCCGACCTGCGAGGGCGACAGGCCGGCCTGGATCGCGGTGCAGGCCAGCGTGGTGATGAAGTCCACCGAACCCTGGCTGTACACGCCGCCGTCACAGCCGTTCATCGAACCGCTGTTGTAGTACTGCGTGTTGACGATCGTCAGGATGTCCTTGACCTTCAGGGCGGTGGCCAGGTAGTCGCTGCCCGCGGAGAGCATGTCGATGGTCTGCGGCGCCATCGTGATGATCAGCCCCGAGCCCGCCTTGGCGCTCAGCGCGCGCAGCGCCTGCGGCATGTACGTGGAGTCGATGCCGTTCTCCAGGTCGATGTCCACGCCGTTGAACCCGTAGGTCTGCATCAGCGAGTAGACGCTGTTGGCGAAGTTGGTGGCCGACGCGGAGTCCCGTACCGAGATGGTGCCGTTCTGGCCGCCGACGGAGATGATCACCTTCTTGCCGGCCGCCTGCTTGGCCGCGATGTCCGCCTTGAACTGCGCCACGCTGTAGTTCAGCGACGGGTCCAGGGTGAAGGAGACCGCGCCGGACGTCGTCGTGGCGTCCGCGAAGGCCACCGCGATGATGTCGTACTGGCTCTGCACCTGCGCGATGGTCTGCACGGTCGCGCCGTTGTTGAAGTTCTGCCAGTACCCGGTGACCACGTGCTTGGGCAGGCCGGTGTTGGGCGGCGGCGAGGTGGGAGGAGTCGTCGGGGGAGTGGTCGGAGGCGTCGTCGGCGGGGTGGTCGGGGGAGTGGTGGGCGGCGTGGTGCCGCTGCCGCCCGGACCGGTCAGCGACACGTCGTCCGCGTAGTACGCGGGCTGCGCGTACCAGCCGTGCACGTAGACCGTCACCGAGGTCGTGCTCGCGCCGGTCGTGAAGCTGACGCTGAGCTGGCTGTAGGAGGTGGCGCTGGGCGTCCAGGTGGACGGGTCGGTGCCGCCGGTTCCGGTGGCGCCCAGGTAGACGTAGCTGCCCTGGACGTACGCGCTCAGGGTGTACTGCGAGTTGGGCTGGACGCTGATTGTCTGGCTGCACTGCGCGTCGTCGCTGCTGGACGGGGTGGCCTTCAGCGCGGAACTGCCGGAGTGCACCGGGCTGCTGACCGCGGCACCGGAGCCCGCGGTGCAGTTCCAGCCGGACAGGCCGCTCTCGAAACCGGAGTTGGCGACCAGGTTGGTCGTCGCGGCCCCGGCCTCGCCGGAGTTGACCAGGGCGATGCCGGTGCCGATGACGGCGGCGGCGCTCAGTCCCGCGAGGGCGCGCTGCAGGACCGTCGATCTCCGCCGGACGTGACTCGTGTGATTCGCGTGCGATGCACGTTCCACGACTGCCTCCTGGGGGCAAGGAGTTGGGGGGTGGTGGGAGTGCGGGTGCTGGGGGGAGCGTGAGCACGTCAACGACGCGTCAAGGGAGAAAGCTGGTCCAGACCAATGAGGTTGTCAAGACCTCCTGCGGCCACCTGTCGTTCACCGATTCCGATCCGACACTTTCCGCACCCGAACCGCTACTCATCGATAAGCTGACGACCGCGTATGACCAGGTGGAGTGCGTTCGCCGGGCGCAGACGGGGAGGTTCGCAATGCCGAGCGTCATCATCGCCACCGCGGACGACCTCGCGCTGCCGCTGGAGGAACAGGTGGTGCGCACGTCCGCCGCGCTGGACACGCACGGCCACATCGTCGCGCTCGCGCCCGCGGAACCCGCCGACCCGGCCCGCCGCCGGCTGCACACCGTCCGATCCGCGCTGGAGGCCGACCGGATCGCCATCGTGCCGCTGGCCCTGCCGCCGCTGGCCCGCACCCTGCTCGGCGAGCAGCTGCGCCAGCTGTCCGGCACCGACCTCGGGCCCGGCGTGCTGGCCGGCGCCGCCCGCCTGCTGACCCACTACCTGCACGCCGGGGCGCTGCTCGGCTCCGTCGCCAAGCTCGACCGCGTGCCCGTCGGTGTCGGCGACCACGTCAGGTCCCTCGTGCCCGGCAGGCACTTCGCGGTCCTCGCCCATCCCGAGCCCTACCTCGCCACGGCCGACCCGGGATCCGTGCCGCCGGGCCCCGGCTACCAGACGCAACTGGCCGTCGCCGGCCGGGGCGTGGACCCCGGCTGGGTCACCGGCCCGCTCGCCGCCGCCTGGCGCACCCAGCACCTGCGCGAGATCCCGCTGCCCGGCGACTCCGCCCGCTGGTGGGGCACCGCCAAACTCGTCGAGTTCACCGCCTACATCGCCGACATCGGCATGCTCTACCAGCTCGTCACCTCGGTGCGGCGCGACACCTGCCCCTGGTGCGGGCTCGAAGTCATCGGCGACCAGTGCCTGTTCTGCGACACCCGGCTCGGCACGCGCTCCGCCCCGGGCCGGCACGCGGCCGCCGCCGGTCCGGCCCGGCCCGCGGTGCCCGCGCCCGCGACCGCGCCCGCGAAAGGCCGGACCGCCGCCGTGGAGCCGCCCCGCCGCCCCCAACTCGAACCCCACAAGCGATAGGTGCGACCGCACATGAACTCACGTCAGCGCCGAGGCGTCGTCCTCCTGGTGGTCTCCGTGCTGTGTGCCGGCGCCGCCCTCGCCGGGGTCGTCGCCGTCGTCGGCGACGCGCGGTCGCAGGTGGGCCAGAAGGTCACCGCGTACGAACTCACCAAGGACGTCCCGGCGTACACCCCGCTCACCTCCTCGCAGGTGCACCGGGTCACCATGCCCAAGCGCTGGCTGCCCGGCTCCGCGATACGCAACCCCGGCGATTTCCAGGGCAAGATCGCCGCCATACCGCTGACCAAGGGCTCGCTGCTGCAGTCCGACATGGTGGCCTCCCGGCCCGAACTCCAGCCGGGGCAGATGGAGATCGCCATCATGATCGACGCCGAGACCGGCGTGGCCGGGAAGATCACCCCCGGCGCGCGGGTCAACATCTTCGCCACCTTCGCCGGGCGCAAGGACACCGACCCCGACGTCTCGAAGATCATCGTGGCCGGCGCCCAGGTCATCGACGTCGGCGAGATCAAGGCGTTCGACAAGACCGACGCCACGCAGCGGCTGTCCGACCAGGGCGTCCCCATCACCTTCGCGCTCGGCGCGGAGGACGCCCAGCGCGTCGCCTACGCCGAGTCGTTCGCCCGGCACGTACGGCTCGCCCTGGTCGCGCCCGGCGACACCTCCGCGCCCCCGTCGAGCGCCCGCAGCTACACCCTGGCCGGCGACTCGGGGGTGACGCGGTGACCGTCCGCATCCTGGCCGCGACCGGCGACCCGGACGCCGCCCGCGCCCTGACCGGACTGCTCGGGCAGCTGCCCGGCGCCGAGCCCGCGACCCCGCTCGCCGACTCCACCGCGCTGCTCGACGCGCTCGCCCGGGCCGCCGAGGCCGGCCCGGAGGACCTGCCCGAAGTCGTCGTCGTCCACGACGTGATCGGCCCGATGCCGGCCCTGGAACTCGTCCGGGACATCGCGCTGCGCTTCCCCGCGACCGGCGTCGTGCTGATGACCGCCGACGCGGGCCCCGCCCTGCTCTCCTCCGCGATGAACTCCGGCGCGCGCGGCGTCATCGGACTGCCCCTCTCCTACGACGAGCTGGGCGCCCGCGTGGAGGACGCCGCGACGTGGGCGACGGGCGTGCGGCGCCACCTGAGCCCGGGCCGCCCGGCGCTGCCCGCGGTCGCCGGCGGCACCCTGGTCGCGGTCGCCGGGGCCAAGGGCGGCGTCGGCACCACCGTCACCGCCGTCCACCTGGCGCTCGCCGCCCACGCGTCGGGCCGCTCCACCGCCCTGGTCGACCTCGACCTGCAGGGCGGCGACATCGCCTCCTACCTCGACGTGCAGTTCCGCCGCTCGGTCGCCGACCTCGCCGACATCGGCGACGTCTCCTCGCGGGTGCTCAACGACGCGATGTACGTCCACGAGTCCGGGCCCGCGCTGCTGCTCGCCCCAGCCGACGGCGAGCGCGGCGAGGAGGTCACCGACCGCGCCGCCCGCCTGGTGCTGACCGCGCTGCGGCAGCGCTACGAGGTCGTCGTCGTCGACTGCGGCACGCAGGTGACCAGCGCCAACGCGGTCGCCGTGGAGACGGCGGACACGGCCGTGCTCGTCACCACCCCCGACGTCATCGCGGTCCGCGCGGCCAAGCGCATGGTGCGGCTGTGGGACCGCCTCCAGGTCCGCAAGCCGCAGGACACCACCACCGTGGTCAACCGGCACAGCCGCGGCAGCGAGATCCAGCCCTCCCTCATCGGCCGCATCACCGGCACCCGCATCGCCACCTCGGTGGTGCCCGCCGCGTTCCGCGAACTCCAGCCCGTCATCGACGCGGGGCGCCTGCAGGACCTGGACGCCCGCTCCACCGTGCGGACCGGGATCTGGGCGCTGGCGGGCGAACTCGGCCTGGTCACCGGCGCGGCGCTGCCCGCGCGCGGCCGCCGGCAGCGCCGCGGCGGGGACCGCGGGCAGGTCACGCTGGAGACGCTGGGCATGACCCCGGTCATCCTGGTCACCCTGATCCTGGTCTGGCAGGCGGTCCTGGCCGGGTACACCTTCACGCTCGCCGGCAATGCTGCGGACAAGGCGGCCCGCGCCGCCGCCGTCGGCAACGACGCGAGGGCCGCGGCGACCTCCGACCTCCCGTCCGCCTGGGCCGGCTCCCTGCGGGACTTCAGCGTCACCCGCGCCGACGGCACCGTCGAGGTCGACTTCACCATCCGCGTCCCGGTCCTGTTCCCCGGCGCGATCGACTTCCCCCTCCCCGTCCACGGCCACGCCGGCACCGTCGACGAATCGGACCGGCCGTGACCACGCCCGCGGCGCGGCGGCGGGGCGCGATCCGCGCCCGGCTCCCGCGCGCCGGGACCTCGGGCACCCGGCGCCCGCGTACCCGGCGCCCGCGCGCCCGGACGCGCGGCGACCGCGGCGTGGCCTCGCTCGAGTACCTCGGCATGCTGCCGTTCCTGCTGCTCGTGGCGCTCGCCGGCATCCAGCTCGGCCTGGCCGCCTACTGCGCCGAGCAGGCCGGCACCGCGGCCCGCACCGCCGCGCGGACCGCCTCCGAGCCGTCCCCGCACGGCGACCCCGCCCAGGCCGGGCGGAACGCGGTGAGCGGCTGGGTCGACCCGCGCATCAGCTTCCCCGGCGCCGCCGACGCGAACGCCGTCACGGCGACCGCCACCGTCGATGTGCCGTCCGTCATCCCGGGCCTCTCGATCTTCGGGCCGGTCCACCGGTCCGCCACGATGCCGAAGGAGGACACGACGCCGTGAGTCTCCGCGCACGCCTCACCACCGAGGAGGCGACCCCGCAGACCCAGGAGAGCCATCTCGTGGGCGTCTACCGGGCCAAGCTCCTCCAGGAGATCGACCTCGCCGAGATGTCCGCGCTGGCCGCGGCCGAGCGCCGCGCCCGGCTGGAACGCGTCCTCGGCCACATCATCAGCCGCGAGGGCCCGGTGCTCTCCACCACCGAACGCGCCGGCCTGATCCGCCGGGTGGTCGACGAGGCACTCGGCCTGGGCATCCTCGAACCGCTCCTGGAGGACCCGTCGATCACCGAGATCATGGTCAACGGGCCCGACCGCATCTACGTCGAGCGCGGCGGCCGGGTCGAGCCCGTCGCGGCCCGCTTCTCCTCCGCCGAGCAACTGCTGCAGACCATCGAGCGCATCGTCTCCACCGTCAACCGCCGCGTGGACGAGTCGAATCCGATGGTCGACGCCCGCCTGCCGTCCGGCGAGCGCGTCAACGTGATCATCCCGCCGCTGTCCCTGACCGGCCCCACCCTGACCATCCGCCGCTTCCCGCGCACCTACACGCTGCAGGAGCTCATCGGACTCGGCACGCTCGACGAGCACATGCTCATGCTGCTGTCCTCGTTCGTCCGCGCCAAGTGCAACATCATCGTCAGCGGGGGCACCGGCTCGGGCAAGACCACACTGCTCAACGCGCTGTCCGGGCTGATCCCCGGCGGCGAGCGGATCATCACCGTCGAGGACGCCGCCGAACTCCAGCTCCAGCAGGAGCACGTGATCCGCCTGGAGTCCCGCCCGCCGAACGTCGAGGGCGAGGGCCGGATCACCATCCGCGACCTGGTCCGCAACTCGCTGCGGATGCGACCCGACCGGATCATCGTCGGCGAGGTCCGCGGCGGCGAGACCCTCGACATGCTGCAGGCGATGTCCACCGGCCACGACGGGTCGCTGGCCACCGTGCACGCCAACTCCGCGGAGGACGCGGTGCTCCGGCTCCAGACCCTCGCCTCGATGAGCGAGGTCAAGGTCCCCTTCGAGGCGCTGCGCGACCAGATCAACTCCGCGGTGGACGTGATCGTCCAGCTCCACCGGCACCTCGACGGCACCCGCAGGATCGCCGAGATCGCGGTGCTCTCCTCCCGCGGCCGGGACGTGTTCCGGCTCACCACCGCCACCCGCTTCCGCGCCGAACCGCTCGGCGTCGACCGCATCGTCCGCGGCTGGTACGAACACCGGCCGGTGCCGCGGGAGATCGGCGAACGCCTCTACCTGGCGGGTGAGCACGTGCCCGCCGCGTTCGGCGTCGGCGCCACCGAACTCGAACTCGACAGCCGGGAGGCCACATGATCCCGCCAGACACCCCCGGCGTGCCGCTGGCCGCGCCGGCGTTCGCCTCCGGCCCGTACCCGCTGCTCGTCGTGCTGCTGAGCACCGTCGCGCTGGTGCTCGGCGTGTGGGGGCTGCACGCCTGGCGCGGTGGCAGGGCGGACCGGGCGGCGCTCGTCGAGCGGCTGGCCGGTGCCGACGGGCAGGGGAGCGGCGGCCACCAGCCGTCGTTCGCCGCACTCGACCGCAGGGTGCGCGGGTACGCGTGGGGCCGGCGGCTGGCCGGCCGGCTCGCCGCGACCGGCACGACCATGACCCCCGGGCAGTTCACCGCGGCGGTGGCCGGCCTGGTGGCCGGTGCCTGGCTGGCCGCCGCGCTCGTCCTCGCCCCGTTCTTCGGGCCGTTCGCCGCGCTGATGGCCGCCTGGGCCGGCTACTCGTTCCTGGAGTGGCGGCGCCGGATCCGCACCGAACGCTTCATCGCCCAGCTCCCGGACCTCGCCCGCGTGCTGGCCAACGCCACCCAGGCCGGTCTGGCGCTGCGCACCGCCGTCTCGCTGGCCGCCGACGAACTGGACGCCCCCGCGGGCGAGGAACTGAAGCAGGTGTCCGACGCGATGGCCCTCGGCCACTCCGTCGAGGACGCCCTCGCCGAACTCCAGCAGCGCCTGCCCAGCCGCGAGTTGATCGTGCTGGTGTCCACCCTCGTGCTGTCCAGCCGGGCCGGCGGCTCGGTCGTGGAGTCGCTGCGCAACCTCACCGTCACCCTGGAGGAGCGCAAGGAGACCCGCCGCGAGGTCCGCACCCAGATGTCCCAGATCACCGTCACCGCCTACGCCGTGCCGGTGATCGGCCTGGGCTCGCTGCTGCTGATCGACCGCATCATGCCCGGCTCGCTCAGCGCCATGACCGGCTCGAACGTCGGCCGCGTCTGCGTGCTGATCTCGCTGGTGCTGTACGTCATCGGCTTCGCGCTGATCCGCCGCATGTCCCGGATCGACGTGTGAGGGCGCCGCGGATGACGACGGCGACGACGGCGATGGCGACGACGGCGATGACGAGGACGGCGGCGGTGGCCGTCACGGCCGCGGCGGCGCGGAGAGCCGCCGCGGGGACGACGCGGGGAAGGCGGATCTGATGGCCGTGGTCGGGATCGGCCTCGCGCTGGCCGTGGCGCTGTGCGTCGCCGGCGTGGTCCAGGCGGTCGGCATGATGCGCTCCGAGGCCGAGCTGCCGGACGACCTGCGGCTCGCGCTGGAGGTCGGCAGCACCAGGACCACCCGCACCGGCAACGCCGTCGACCGGCTCGGCATGCGCTGGTCGCCCGCGGTGCTGCGGATGATGGGCCCGGCCCGGGTGGCGAGGATGCGCGCCAGGATCGAGCACGCCGGCCACCCCTACGGCCTGACCGTCGAGCGCTACGCGGCGCGCCGCGCCGTCTACGGCGCGCTCGGCGGATTCGCCGCGCTGCTGCTGGTCACCCGCTCCCAGTGGCTGCTGGCGCTGCTGCTGGTCGGCTACGCCTGGTGGTGGGCCGACCTCGGCATCTGGCTGGCGGTGCGGCGCCGCCGCGACGACATCGAGCGCACCCTGCCGGACTTCCTCGACGTGCTGGCCGTCGTGGTCAGCGCGGGCCTCGGCTTCCGCCAGGCCCTGGAACGCGTCAACTCCGTGTACCAGGGCCCCTGGTCGGACGAGATCAGGATCGCGCTGCGTCAGCTCGACGTCGGCGTCAGCCGCCGCGACGCCTTCGACCAGCTGCGCCGGCGCAACCGCAGCGAACAGGTGAGCCAGTTCGTCACCGCCCTCCAGCAGGGCGAGGAACTCGGCACCCCGATCGCCCGCACCCTGCTGCAGATCGCCGCGGACATGCGCCGCACCGAGGCCCAGAACGCCCGCCGCCGCGCGGCCCGCATGGTCCCCCGGGCGACCGTCGTCGTCACCGTCCTGCTGGTGCCCGCGACCATGATCCTGCTGATCGCCGGCACGGTGATCGGCAGCCAGATCCACTTCGGCGACCTCTTCGGGGGCGGCTGATGCCCCCGCCGACCGCTTCCGCTTCGACGGGTGAGACCCGTCACGGTGGGGGAGGTGAATCCGTGACGGGGGTGCCACAGATCGTGATCAACCGTCATGCTGACCTCAGGAGAACCAGGGATGGGGCGAACAGTGATGAAAAGGTGGGCACTTCGTCTCCACGTGGCGATGGCGACGCGCCGCCGCGACGCGGGACAGACGTCGATCGAGTACCTCGGGATCGCCGTGGTGATCGTGGTGATCATCGGCGTTCTCGCCGGGACGACGAGCATCGGCGACACGATCCTGAGCGCGATCCTGGACAAGATCAAGGCCATCGCCGGGGGCTGATCGCGGCCGTGCGGGACGACCGCGGGCAGACGATCGGGATCTACGTCGTCGTGATGGCGGCGCTGTTCTTCCTGGCGTTCGCCTACTTCGCGGTGGGGCAGGCGTCGGTGGCGCGGGCGAGCGCGCAGACCGCGGCGGACTCCGCCGCCCTGGCGGCCGCCCGGGCGGAACGCGACGGCGTGCACGACGCGTTCCTGGCCGCGCTGCTGGCCGGGGACGACACGGCGCTGCGTGACCTGCTGGCACATCCCGCGGGTCCCGGTGACCCGTGCGGCGCGGCGGCCGACTACGCCGCGCGGAACGACGCCACGGTGCAAGGGGGTTGCACCGCGGTGCAGGACCCGCCCGGCTACACCGTCGGGGTCGTCAGCGACCGCTCGGTGGGGAAGAGCGTGGTCAAGGGCACGGAGGACATCCATGCGCGGGCGACGGCCACCGCGGTGGTCCAGGCCCGGTGCGGTGTCGGGGACGTGAGTGGCAGGACCGTCAACTTCACCTGCGACAACGGGCCGTTGGCGGTGGACCCCACCGCGCCGGACTTCGTGCTCGACCTGTCCTCGTTCTACTCCGTCCATCTGAGCCGGTGAGGACGGGGAGCCGGTGAGCAGGCAGTGAGAACGGTACGAGTGGCGAGGGAACGGGGAGGCATGGGGATGGGACGCACGAGAAGGGCCGCGGCCGGCCTGGCGTTCACCGCCGGGGTCGCGCTGGCGGTCGCGGGGTGCGGAGGCGGCGGCGGAGGGGGTGCGAAGGACGACGCGAAGCCGTCCGCGTCCGCCACCGGGCAGCGGACGCAGAGCGCCGGCTCGGGCACGCCGTCGCCCTCGGACACGCCGACCCAGGTGCTGGCCCAGCTCAAGGGCGCGGGCGACGTGATGGTGACGATCAGTTCGGCGGAGCGCGACCAGGGCGGCTTCGTCACCGTCCAGGGCTCGATCACCAACAACGGCTCGTCGAGCTTCGACGCGGTGGCCTGGCGCGGCCAGGAGACCGCGCTGGTCCGCTCCGGCCCCTCCGTCGCCGGCGCGGTCCTCGTCGACGAGGCCGGCAAGAAGCGGTACTACGTGCTGCGGGACACCGACGGGCGGTGCCTGTGCACCATGGGCCTGATCGGCATCCAGCCCAAGGAGACCCGCCCCTTCTTCGCCCAGTTCCCGTCGCCGCCCGCGGCCACCACCGAGGTGGAGTTCGACCTGCCGACGATGCCGCCGGCCAAGATCACGATCTCGGACGGGAAGGGGTGAGGCCGCGATGAGGCCCGCCGCCGCCGTGCTGGTCGTCCTGCTGACGACCGGCGCCGCCACGCTCGCGGCACCCGCCGCCCTCGCGGACTCCAACCCCCCGCCGAGCGCGGGGGAGCCGTCGCCGTCGGCGCCGGTGCCGATCGATCCCAGGTCGCCGGACCTGCGCCTTCCGGAGGGTGCCACGCTCGCCCCGCCCAAGGTGCTGGACATCGTGTCGGTCAGCGACCGGTCCTCGGTCGCGGCCAGCCAGCCCGAACAGCGGCAGGAGACCTCCAACTCCACCGTCACCTACGCCCTCCAGGCGGAGGTGCTGTTCCCCCGCGACAGCGCGACGCTGTCGCCGGACGCCACGTCCCGGCTGCAGGCGATCGCGGCCGACATCAAGGCGCGACACGTCACCTCACCCATCCGTGTCTTCGGGTTCACCGACAATCTGGGCAGCAGTGCCCATGGCCAGGTGCTGTCCAAGCAAAGAGCTGATGCGGTGTACAAAGTCCTGGCAAGGGAACTGGGCGCACTCGGTGACGGTTCCCACACATTCCAGGTCCGCGGGTACGGCGAGGACTACCCCATAGCGGACAATTCCACCGAAACCAGCCGCCGCCAGAACCGCCGCGTCGAGATCACTTTCACGCCACCTGCCGCGTAACGTCCTGAAGGAGCCCCCGGACGCGGTACGGTGTAACTCCCCCCCTCGGGCCGGTTCGCTCTCCCCCCCCTGCGAACCGGCCCGTTTCTTTTTTCCGGCGGGGGTGTTCCCGCGGGCCGGACCGGGGGCGCGCCGTAGATTGGCGCCCATGCGGGCAATGCGGGCGATGCGTGCAGTACGGACGAACCGGCCGAACGAGGTGAAAGCTGCCGCGTGGGGGCATCGCCCCGCGCGGGCCGGCGCCGCCGGGGGAGTCGTGCTCGCGCTGGCCGCCACCGGCTGCTCCGTCGGCCAGGGCTCGCCGGACGGCTGGCGCTACCTGCGCACGGGCTCGGTCGCGGTCGCGCTCCCCAAGACCTGGCGGGTGCGGGCCGGCGGCGCCGAGCTGCCCGGCACCCTCGGCAGGACCGACGCGGCCCTGACCGTCGCCGGCGCCGTGCCCGCGCGCGCCGGCCGGCTGCCGTCCGACGCCCGCCGCGAGACGCTGACCATCGACGGCAGCCGCGCCCAGGTCCTCAGCTACGCCCAGGCGACGCCCGACGGCCGCCCGGCCGGGCACGTCGAGGTCCGGTTGCGGGACCCGGCGGGACACCCGGTCACCATCCGCGCCTGGGCCGTCGACGGCACCGCCCACGACCCGGCGCTGCTCCAGGAGATCGTCAACAGCGTCGAGTTCCCGGCCCGGCAGCAGTGACGAGCACCGCTCCCCGCTGACGCGCCCCGTCCGCCCCGGCCGGCGCCGGCCCACGCTCAATCCGCGGGCCGCCCGTCCGGCGGCGCCGCCACGGCGAGGACCGCCCCGCGCGTCACGCCCCACGCCGCCATCGCTCCGGCCTCCGCCTCCAGGACGTGCCGGGCCCGCAGCCGCGGCCGCCCGATCCGGCCGGGCGGCATCGTCCGCACCGCGAGCACCCGCAGCCGCCGGTCCAGGTACGCCACGTCGATCGCGAACCGCATCCGCACGGTGTGGACGCTCGACGCGGGGGTGAGCAGCAGCGCCCCCCGGATGCCGGTGGCGCCCAGCAGGCCGCGCGTGCGGGCCCGGTACGACGCGGCGACCCGCAGCGGCACCTCCGCGGATCCGGTCCGCAGCGTCGCCTCGCCGTCCTGCCACCGCCGGCCCATGCACCCTCCTGTACGGGCCCGCACGCTGCTGTACGGTCAGCCCGGTGCATGTCTATCTGATAGCGGGGGCGGCCGTCTGGGGAACCGCGGGCGGGCTGCTGCTGCCGCGCGCGGCGTACCGGCTGGCGGTCGAGGCGGACCAGCCGTGGGCCTCCCGGTGCCCCGCCGGGCACCCGGTGCGCGGCTGGCTGGGACAGGCGCGCTGCTCCGCGTGCGCGAACGGCCGCGCCTACGGTCCCGGGTACGGGGCCGCGGCGGCCGCCGCGGTGGCCTGCGCGGCACTGGCGGCCGTGGTCGGAGCGCATCCCGAACTGGCGGTCTGGCTGCTGCTGGTGCCGGTCGGCGTCCTGCTGGCCTGGGTGGACCTGAAGGTCTTCCGGCTGCCGGACGTCCTCACCCTGCCGGCGCTCGGCGCCGCGGTGGCGCTGCTGGGCCTGGCGTCCCTGCTGCACGCGCACGACGGCTCGTGGACCCGGGCGCTGGTGGCCGCCGGCGTGCTGGGCGCGCTGTACTTCGTGCTGTTCTTCGTCAACCCGGCCGGCCTGGGCTTCGGGGACGTCAAGCTCGCGCCCACCATGGGCCTCGCACTCGGCTGGTACGGCTGGGGGACGCTCTTCCTGGGCACCATGCTCGGGTTCGGCCTCGGCGCGGTCCTCGGCCTCGCGCTGATCGCGACGCGGCGCGCCGACCGCAAGACCCCGATCCCGTTCGGCCCCTTCATCCTTGGCGGCGCCCTGGCCGCGCTCCTGCTGACCTGACGCCACGCGCTCCGGCCGCGCCGCCCGCGCCGGCCGGGAATCCGGACGGCGCGGAAACGCCGCGGGGCGGCCGGGCCGCGGCCCGGCCGCCCCGCGGCGGCGGTGTCACGCGTCGCTGCTGACGGACCAGAGGTTGACGCCCTCCGGCTCCACCGCGTGCCGGTCGATCTCGGCCAGCTCCTCGGCGGTCAGCGGCGCGGCGCCCACCGCGGCCACGTTCGCCTCCAGCTGGGCGACCGAGGACGCGCCGATCAGCGCCGACGTCACCCGCTGGTCGCGCAGCACCCAGCTCAGCGCGAGCTGGGCCAGGGACTGCCCGCGGCCGGCGGCCACGTCGTTGAGCGCCCGCAGGCGGGTCACCGTCTCCTCGTTGACCAGCGACGGGTCGAGCGACTTGCCCTGCGCGGCGCGCGAGCCCTCGGGGATGCCGCCGAGGTAGCGGTCGGTCAGCAGGCCCTGGGCGAGCGGCACGAAGCCGATGCAGCCCATGCCCTCCTCGGCCAGGACGTCGAGCAGGCCCTCGTCCTCGATCCAGCGGTTGATCATGGAGTACGACGGCTGGTGGATCAGCGCCGGCACCCCCATCTCACGCAGCAGGCGCGCGGCCTCGCGGGTGCGCTCGGCGCCGTACGAGGAGATGCCCACGTACAGCGCCTTGCCCTGCTGGACCGCGGACGCGAGCGCGCCCATGGTCTCCTCGAGCGGGGTCTCGGGGTCGTAGCGGTGCGAGTAGAAGATGTCGACGTAGTCCAGGCCCATCCGGCCCAGCGACTGGTCGAGCGAGGACAGCAGGTACTTGCGCGAGCCCCACTCGCCGTACGGGCCGGGCCACATGTCGTAGCCGGCCTTGGTGGAGATCACCAGCTCGTCGCGGTAGGGGCGGAAGTCCTGCGCGAACAGGGTGCCGAAGTTGGCCTCGGCCGCGCCGTAGGGCGGGCCGTAGTTGTTGGCCAGGTCGAAGTGCGTGACCCCCAGGTCGAAGGCGCGGCGCAGGATGGCCCGCTGGGAGTCCAGGGTGCGGTCGTCGCCGAAGTTGTGCCAGAGCCCCAGGGAGATGGCGGGGAGCTTGAGCCCGCTGCGGCCGGTGCGGCGGTACTCCATGGAGTCGTAGCGCTCGTCGGCGGCGCGGTACAGGGTGCGGATGTTCACGTCCTCTTCCTTATCACGGGCGGTTGAACCGCTTACTACCCCCGCCGGGGGCCCGCGCCCCGGTTCGTCTGCCAGGGCGTGTGCGCAGTAGTGTGGCGGCCGGGCGTCGATGCGCAGGAGGGGCTGGTACGCAATGAATCTGCGCGAGCTGGTGTACGAGTTGTACTCCCGCAGGGTGGAGCACCGGCTCGACGTGTCACAGGGCCCCAAGCACATCGGCGTCATCCTCGACGGCAACCGGCGCTGGGCGAAGGCCGGTGGCGCGACCACCGTGCAGGGCCACCGGGCGGGTGCGGACAAGATCGCCGAGATGCTCGGCTGGTGCGAGGAGACCGGCGTCGAGGTCGTCACGCTGTGGCTGCTGTCGACCGACAACCTGGACCGCCCGGCCGACGAACTCGTCCCGCTGCTGGGGATCATCGAGGACGCCGTCACCGGACTGGCCGACGCCGGCCGCTGGCGCGTGAACCACGTCGGCACCATGGACCTGCTGCCCTCCCACACCCAGCACGTGCTCAAGGAGGCCGAGCAGGCCACCCACGCCAGCACCGGGTTGCTGGTCAACGTCGCGGTCGGCTACGGCGGCCGGCAGGAGATCGCGGACGCCGTGCGCTCGCTGCTGCACGAGCACGCCGGGCGCGGCACGTCCATCGAGGACCTGGCCGAGATCCTGGACGTCGAGCACATCGCCGAGCACCTCTACACCCGCGGCCAGCCCGACCCTGACCTGGTGATCCGCACCTCGGGCGAGCAGCGGTTGTCCGGATTCATGCTGTGGCAGAGCGCGCATTCGGAGTACTACTTCTGCGAGGTCTTCTGGCCCGCGTTCCGGAAGGTCGACTTCCTGCGCGCGCTGCGCGACTACGCGGCACGCCACCGGCGCTACGGGGCGTAGCCGCCGCACCGGGCCCCGCGGGCGGTACGCGGGCGCCCCTCGGAGCAGTTGCCGGCGGCCTCCGTGCCGCCGCGAAGCGGCCCCCGGAGCAGCCGCCGCAGCGGCCTCCGGCGCCGCCGCTGTTCACCCCCGGCGCGTGGACGAGCCGGTGAGCGGCCGGTGACCGGTCGATGACCGTCGGATGACTGTCATATGCATTCGCATGGGTACGCGTTTTCGCGGGCATATCACTGGCAGACCGGCATCCGGGCCTTGGCTGCCGGACCGCAGACTCACCTCTCCCGAGGGGGTTCGTCCACACGTGGTGACCAGCAAGAACCGCCGTGATCACGACCGGCGCACGTACGTACTCGACACCAGCGTGCTGCTCGCCGACCCCAACGCCTTCGCCAGGTTCGACGAGCACGAGGTAGTGCTTCCGGTCGTCGTGGTGACGGAGTTGGAGGCCAAGCGCCACCATCCGGAACTCGGCTACTTCGCCCGCCAGGCGCTGCGCCGGCTCGACGAGTTCCGCATCAGGTTCGGCAGGCTCGACGCGCCGATCCCGATCGGCGACATCGGCGGCACCCTGCGTGTCGAACTCAACCACTCGGACCCCGGGGTGCTGCCCGCGGGGTTCCGGCTCGGTGACAACGACTCGCGCATCCTGGCCGTCGCCCGCAACCTGCAGGCCGAGGGGTACGACGTCACCGTCGTCTCCAAGGACCTGCCGCTGCGGGTGAAGGCGTCCTCGGTCGGCCTGCTGGCCGAGGAGTACCGCGCCGAGCTCGCCATCACCTCGGGCTGGACGGGAATGGAGGAGCTGCTGGTCGCGGCGGACGACGTGGACGCGCTGTTCGCCCAGGAGAGCGTCGACCTGCCCGAGGCCGCCGGACTCCCGGTGCACACCGGCCTGGTGCTGCAGTCCGAGCGCGGCAAGGCGCTGGGCCGGGTCACCCCGGACGGCCGGGTCAGGCTGGTGCGCGGCGACCGCGAGGCGTTCGGCATCCACGGCCGGAGCGCCGAACAGCGCATCGCCCTCGACCTGTTGCTCGACCCCGAGGTCGGCATCGTCTCGATGGGCGGCCGGGCCGGCACCGGCAAGTCGGCGCTGGCGCTGTGCGCCGGCCTGGAGGCGGTCCTGGAACGCCGCCAGCACCGCAAGGTGATGGTGTTCCGGCCGCTGTACGCGGTGGGCGGCCAGGAGCTGGGCTACCTGCCCGGCACCGAGGCCGAGAAGATGAGCCCGTGGGCCCAGGCCGTGTTCGACACGCTGTCGGCGGTGACCACCAAGGAGGTCGTCGAGGAGGTCGTGGCGCGCGGCATGCTGGAGGTCCTGCCGCTGACCCACATCCGGGGCCGCTCGCTGCACGACGCCTTCGTGATCGTCGACGAGGCGCAGTCGCTGGAGCGCAACGTGCTGCTGACCGTGCTGTCGCGGATCGGCGCCGGGTCGCGGGTGGTGCTCACCCACGACGTGGCCCAGCGCGACAACCTGCGGGTCGGCCGGTACGACGGCGTGGTCGCGGTGGTCGAGAAGCTGAAGGGCCATCCGCTGTTCGCCCACGTGACGCTCTCGCGTTCCGAGCGTTCGCCGATCGCCGCGCTCGTCACCGAGATGCTGGAGGACGGAGTCGGCTGAAAGGCTGCAAATAGTACGACAAAGAGTACGAGTTGAGGCTGCTGCGCCCCCTGGAGGGCGCAGCAGCCTAGCGTTTGCCCGCGGAACATGCAGGGAATTACGGCCGTCCGCAGCGTGTGAGCTTTGCCACTCAACCGGAAATTGCCGCGACGCGTCCCCGTACGGCAGGGTGTGAGGCTGTCAGGCCCCGCTCATGGCACCCCTGCGCCCTCGGGTGCGGGATCCAGTACCACCACAACATCACAGCGACCGCCATGAGCCGCCCGAGCAACACGCGGAATCCGCAAGGGACTTCGCACCGGGCCCGTGCCCCCGTGACCGACCGGCCCGTCCGGCGGACCGGTCAGAGGGACAGCGCCAGGGGCACGATTGCGTCCGTGCGGTCACCGAGCGGGCGATTCCGGAAGGAAACCGTGTGAGCCGGATCTCGGTTCGGGGGCTGGCAGTGGCTTCGGCCACGGCAGTCACCACTGTGGGCGCCGTCGTCGGCGTCGCGTCGGGTGCGGAGAACGGCGGGAGCACCACCGAGCCCGTCGAAGCAGCAGGCACGACGACCCTTCTCGCGGACATCCCCGCGGGAAACCAGGTTCAGCAGGCATCACTGACGGAGCAGGTCCAGGCTCAGTCGGACGCCGCTGACACGGCAGCGCGCCAGAGCGCCGAGCAGGCCGCCCGCATGCAGGCAGCCAAGGACGCAGCGGCCAAGAAGAAGGCCGCGGACGCCGCGGCGAAGGCGCGGGAGCAGGCCGCCAGCCGAGGAGACTCGCGGGCGTCGTTCCCCACCCAGGCCTCGTACACCATCGCCGAAGTCCAGGCCATGGCCAAGCAGATCGTCGGCAGCAACCAGTTCGCCTGCTTCTCGAACATCGTGACGCGGGAGAGCGGGTGGCGCTACACGGCGGTCAACCCCTCGTCCGGCGCCTACGGTCTCGTGCAGGCCAACCCGGGCACCAAGATGGCCTCGGTCGCCTCCGACTGGCGGACCAACCCGGCCACGCAGATAAAGTGGGGCCTGAACTACATGAACGTGCGCTACGGCAGCCCTTGCGGCGCCTGGCAGTTCTGGCAGGCGCACAGCTCGTACTAGGCCGGCCCGGCCCGCCCTCCCCGTTCCGGTTGCTCGTGCCGCCCCGCGGCCCGGGCAACCCGGACGCCGGGTAACGTCGTCTCCCACAGCAGTGCGGTGGCACAGCGGTGCCGCGGGCGGCCGAAGGGGCAGGGGAGAACAGCATGCCGGACAAGCGCCACTGGAGCGCCACGCTGGCCTCAGGGCTGGCGAACGCGGCCCGGCGCATCGAGCAGCGGCAGGCCGAGATCAGCGCGCGGGACGTGGCCAAGGACGGGTCGGCGACCACCGCTTCCGGGATCACCGCTTCCGGGGTCACCGCCGGCTCCGCCACCGCGGAGCCGGCGCCCCGTCCGGCCCCCGCCTCCGCCCCGACGTGGCCGGAGGGCAGCACCCCCGCGGCCGCGACCCCCAGTACCGCCCCCGAGCCGGTGCGGGCCGCCGTCCCCGCGCAGCGCGCGCCCGAGCCGGTGAGCCCGGCCGCGGTCGTGCCGTGGAGCATGCGGGTGGCCGCCGAGATCGGCTGGCGGCTGCTGATCCTCGCGGGCACCGTCTACGTACTGATGCGCGTCATCGACGCGGTCCAGCTGCTCGTGCTGGCGTTCGCCGCGGCCCTGCTCATCACCGCCCTGCTGCAGCCCTTCGTGGCCCGGCTGCGGCGGATGGGCGTGCCCCGCGGGCTGGCCACCGCGATGGTCTGCGTCGGCGGCTTCATCGTCATAGGGCTGGTCGGCTGGTTCGTCGTCTGGCAGGTGATGGACAACGTCGACCAGCTGTCGAACAGCCTCCAGGACGGTATCTCCGAGGGCAAGAAGTGGCTGCTCAACAGCCCCTTCCACGTGACGGACGGCCAGATCAACCAGGTCGCCAACAACCTCAGCAACGCCCTGAAGCACAACACCTCGCAGCTGACCGACGCCGGTCTGCAGGGCGTCACCTTCGTCGTCGACCTGCTCACCGGCATGCTGCTGGCGATGTTCAGCACGATCTTCCTGCTCTACGACGGCCGGAACATCTGGAACTGGGTGCTGAAGCTGTTCCCCGAGCCGGCCCGCGACGGCCTGGCCGGCGCCGGCCCGCGCGCCTGGACGACCCTCACGCACTACGTGCGCGGCACGGTGATCGTCGCCCTGATCGACGCGATCTGCATCGGCATCGGCATCTTCTTCCTCGGCGTGCCGATGGCGGTGCCGCTGGCCGTCGTCATCTTCCTGTCGTCGTTCGTGCCGCTGGTCGGCGCGGTCGCCTCGGGCGCGATCGCCGTCGTCGTGGCGCTGGTCACCGAAGGCCCGTTCCACGCGGTGCTGGTGCTCGCGGTCGTGCTGGCCGTGCAGCAGATCGAGGGCCACATCCTGCAGCCGTTCATCCTCGGCCGCGCGGTGCGGGTGCACCCGCTGGCCGTCGTGCTGTCGGTGGCCGCCGGCTCGATGATCGGCGGGATCGGCGGCGCGGTCGTCGCTGTGCCGCTGGTCGCGGTCGGCAACACCGTCGTCGGCTACCTGCGGGCCCACGCCAAGGAAGTGGCGGCCGCGGCCGCCGGCGTCCCCGCCCAGCCCGCCGTTCCCGCGCACTCCGCGCAGCCGGCGCCCGCGTCCGCCGGGACCACGGCGGACGCCGCCGCGACCACTGACACCGCCGACGCCCCGGCCCCGCCGGACGCCGCCGCTTCCCCGTCCGACTCCCCGCCCGTCTCGGTCCCGGACGCGCCGACCGCCTGACGGCTCGTCCGCACCGAGCGCCGGCGGCCCCGACGCGGAACCCTCCGCCCACCGGACGGCACGGTCCGCGCGTCACGGCGGCGCTTTCGTGCCGGGCGGGCCCCGGCCCGCGGGAGGTCTGAACGTCAGGCGCGGTGGCCGTCGGCGGCCGGACGGCACCGGGTCCGCTTGGCGCGGCAGCGGCCCGCCGGTCGGGATGCGGTATGCGCGGGACCCTTACGCCCTGTGGCCCGCGGGAACCCTGCGGCGGCATGACGGCGCCGGGCCCGGCCGTCTGGGGACGGCCGGGCCCGGCGTGGGTGTGCTGCCCGGTGCGGCAGGGCGTCGGCCCGCGCGCTACTCGGTGCGGAGCCCGTCCGCGCGCATCAGACGCCACAGCGGCGGCAGGCTCAGCAGCGTCACCGCGAAGACCACCCCCGCGCCGATCGCCGCCATTCCGGCCATCGCACCCCAGTCCGGGTGGAACGGCCGGCCGACCATCCCCAGCAGCGCCGCGCCGAGAGCCAGGCCGCCGGCGCACGCCAGGACCAGGCCCAGCACCACCGGGATCGCGGTCTGCCACAGCACCGACCAGGCCAGCGCGCCGCGCCGGGTGCCGAACGCCACCAGCACCGCGAGCAGCTTCTTCCGGTCCCGCAGCTGCTCCAGCATCATCACCAGCAGGCTCGCGCCGATCAGCGCCATGGTGAGCGCGGCACCCGCGAAGAGGCCGCGCCGCAACTGCGCGTAGCCGGACTTGGTCGTGGTCGTGCCCACGTGCAGCACGTCCACGCCGATGCCGAGCTTCGCCGCGGTGTTGCGCACGTACTCCGCCGCGTCCGGGTCGTGCGGATCCAGGGCGACCATGACGGTCGCCGTCTCCGACGTCAGCCGCGAGGTGTCCAGCGCCTCGGGGGTGGCGAACAGGCCCCACCCGAGCGAGCCGGACGGGTCCGGCCGGCTCTGCGCCGTCCGCGCGTCCCGGGGGATCGTCCACAGCCGCGGAGTGCCCGTGTACGCCTCGCGCGGCGGCCCGTTGAGGTCCAGCCGCCCGCCGGGCCTCAGATAGGTGCGGGCCGCCTGCGTGTCGCCCGCGCCGTCGGCCGGCGGCACGAGGAAGACGCTGCCGGGTGCGCAGCCGTGGAGGGACGCCATCTGCCCCAGCGTCGCGCAGTCGCCGACCGCCACCGGCAGATAGGCGAAGTCGCCGTCCCGCACGGAGGCCGCGTCGGGCTGGGTGACCGCCGAGTCGACGTAGCCGTACGCGTGCTGGACGCCCTTGGTCGCCGCGATCCGGTGGGTGAAGTCCCGCGCCTGCGCGCCGCTGTCCACCTCGGCGCTCACCACGGCCTGCGCCCTGGCCGGGTCCGCGCCCGTGCTGAACACGAACTCGTCGTCGACGCCCGCGAACAGCATCTGCAGCGCGATGGCCCCGGCCACCGCGACGGTGACGCCGCTGACCAGGCGCGCGGCGGCGTTGCTGTTCAACTGGAGTCGGCGGGTGGCCAGTTGCCAGGCCACCGGGCCGCCGCCCAGCCGCCTGACGACCTGCTCCACCACCCACGGCAGGACGGCGGTGACGCCGACGAGCATGAGCACGGCGCCGGTCGCCACCTGGTACATGTTGAGCTTGCCGTCGCCCTGGACCTTGCCGAACAGCGGGGCCAGCAGCAGTCCGACGGCCGGGATCACCAGCCGCCACCACACCCGGCGCCCGCGGCCCACGCTCTGCCGGACGACGCCGAGCGGTTCGATCGCCGTGCCGCGCAGGCTCAGCATCGTCACGCCGACCGCGGCGAGCGGCACCGCCACCGCGACGATCACGGCCAGGGCCGCGTCCGGCGTCATGTCCGCGGGGTACGCGGAGATGCCGCGGATGGTGACGTGGGTCGCGAGCTGCCGGCCGGCGAAGAACAGCCCGCCGCCCACCAGCAGCCCCAGCAGCGAGCCGAACAGGGCCTCGCCCGCGGCGATCCGGCGCGTCATGCGGTTGTCCGCGCCGACCAGGCGCAGCGCGGCGAGCCGCCGGTCGCGCCGTTCCCCGCCGAGTCTGACCGCGGTCGCGACGAACACCGCGACCGGCAGCAGCAGCACCACGAGCATGACGACCAGCAGCAGGTCGAAGGTCGGGCCCATCACGGCGGAGTTGCTGTGGTGCCCGAACCCGGCGATCCGGTCGGCGTTGCCGTGCTCGTAGTTCGCGTCCCGGGCGGTCAGCCGGTCACTGCCCGCGTAGTAGTAGAGCTCGGCCGGGCCCATCAGCCCGGCGTGCCCGATGGGGCCGTCGATCGTGTACGGGAGGCGCTCGCGCAGCAGCGGCTGGGCCGCCAGCAGGCGGCGCAGCGCGGGCGAGACCACCATGTGGCCGGGCGCGGGCAGGTGCGCGACGCCGGGCGGCGCCGCCGCCTTCGCGCCCTCGGGCCGCAGCAGTTCGCCGGTGATGTCCGCGCCGCGGAACGTCGTCCCGGCGTCCGCGACCAGCAGCGTGCTGTCGGTGGGCTTCGCGAGGTAGCCGGCGGACATGGAGTCGCGGGCCACCCGCTTGTGGTCGCGCACCGTCATCATCGGCGGCACCGCGGCGGCCAGCAGCAGCAGGGCGACGCCCAGGCCGACGCCGACCGCGGTCAGCAGCGTGCGGATCCAGCCCTCACGGCCGCCGCCGGCCGCCAGACGCGCGCCGAACGCGAGGTCGCGGGCCCAGGCGGCCGCGCCGCCGGCGGGCTCCACGCCGCGCGGCGCGCCCCCGCGCGCCACCTCGTCGAAGCCGGCGAAGGGCTCGTGCGGTGCGCTCATGACACCCGTTCCGTGTCGCGCGACTTCCCGTCCCGCACGACGATCTCCCGGTCGGAGTAGGCGGCCACCCGCGCCTCGTGGGTCACCAGGACGACGGCGGCACCGGTGTCGTGCGCGGCCTCGGTCAGCAGCCGCATCACCCGCTCCCCGTTGAGGGAGTCCAGCGCGCCGGTCGGCTCGTCGGCGAAGACGACCCGGGGGCCGGCCACCAGGGCGCGGGCCACCGCGACGCGCTGGCCCTGCCCGCCGGACACCTCGCCGGGCCTCTGCCCCGCGACGTCCCCGACCTCCAGGCGCTCCAGCCACGCGCCGGCCCGCGCCTCGGCGTCCCGGCGCCGCGTACCGGCCAGCCGCAGCGGTATCGCCACGTTCTCCAGGCAGGTCAGCTCCGGTACGAGCTGGCCGAACTGGAAGACGAAGCCGAAGTCGGTACGGCGCAGGGCGCTGCGCTCGCGGTCCGACATCGTGGTCAGGTCCCGGCCGCGGTACCG
This sequence comes from Actinacidiphila rubida, assembly GCF_900110255.1. Classification (GTDB taxonomy): domain Bacteria; phylum Actinomycetota; class Actinomycetes; order Streptomycetales; family Streptomycetaceae; genus Actinacidiphila; species Actinacidiphila rubida. The sequence continues at coordinate 264,107 of NZ_FODD01000006.1, read as the reverse complement.
GACCTGGCCGGAGTCGGCCCGCACGATGCCGGCCAGGCAGTGCAGCAGCGTGGACTTGCCCGAGCCGGACGGGCCCATCACCGCGACGACCTCGCCGGCACGCACGGTCAGCGCGGCGCCGTCCAGGGCCGCGGTGCGGCCGTACGACTTGTGGACGTCCGTCGCCTGGAGCAGCGGTTCGGTGAGCGTTTCGGCGCTCATCGGGTCACCTCCGCGGCGAGCTGGTCCAGGCGGGCCGCGGTGAGCTCCAGCCACCGCAGGTCCGCTTCCAGGTGGAACAGGGCGTGGTCGCAGATCAGTTGGTCCGCGAGGTCGCCGGAGGACTTGCGGCGGGTCAGCTCGCGCATCAGCCGCAGGTGCTCGGCGCGCTGCGAGTCCAGCAGGTCGGCCGCGGGGCGGCCGGTGAGCAGGGCCAGCACGACCTTCGCGTACAGCGTCGTCTGGAGGTACGGCTCCGGCTTCTCGGGCCGGGCCAGCCAGGTCTCCACGTCCGTGACGCCGGCGTCCGTGATGGCGTACCGCTTGCGCTCCGGCCCGCCGCCCGGCTCGATCCCCTCGACCTCGACCAGCCCGTTCTTCAGCAGCCGCGCCATCGTCGAGTAGACCTGCCCGTAGGCCAGCGGCCGGTCGTGCCCGAACCGCTCGTCGAACGCGCGCTTCAGGTCGTAGCCGTGGCGTGGTCCGGACTCCAGAAGTCCCAAAAGGGTGTGCCCGATTGACATGACGCCCACACTACACGATGCGTATACACCTCATGTATACCCGCAGCGCATACGCCTGGCCGGGTGCCTGGTGGTGGCTTGCTCGGGTGGGGGGCACCTCCCGGGCGAACCCTGGGGGACCTCGCGCCCCCGATGGTCGCCCCTGTCCGCGGGGCGAGCCTCCGCCGGGGTGAGGCGAACCCCACCCGGGACGGGCGGACCCCTCTGCCTTGCCCGGGCGAACCCGGGCCCGGGGACGGGCGAGGGTCCGAGAGGGCGGGACCCCCGGGAGGGGGGAGGTTGCAGCCCCGGGGCATGGGAATCGGCACATGGCCCGGGGCTGCGTACAAGAGCTGCGCGAGCCCCAACGTCGCCTTCCGGAAAGGCTCCGCGGCTGCCCTCACTGTGCCCGGCCCGCGAGGGCCCCGCCCGGCGCGCGGGGCACCGCACACCGCGGGGCCGCCCCCCGGCGATCACGCGCGCCGCGGGCGACCCCTCGTCAGATGATGGGCAGCTCGAACCACACGACCTTGCCTGCGCCCAAGCGAGTGGCTCCCCACCGCTGCGCCATCCGGTTGACGAGGTACAGCCCGCGGCCGCCCTCCTCCTCCGGCGCGGCGTGCCGCATCCGCGGCAGCAGCGGCGCGTCGTCCCCGACCTCGCACCTCAGCACGTCGGTCCGCAGCAGCCGCAGCGTGATGGGTCGTTCCGCGTACCGCACCGCGTTGGTGACGATCTCGCTGACCAGCAGCTCCGCCGCGTCGAGCTGGTCGTCCAGGTCCCAGCGGCGCAGTGCCTGCCGGACCAGGCGCCGGGCCCGGCCCGCGGTCTGGGCCTGCGGTTCCAGGAACCAGTACGCCACGTCGCTCGGCGCGATCCCGGCGAACCGCGCGGCCAGCAGCGCGATGTCGTCGTCCCGGTCACCGGGCCCCAGGATCTCCAGCACCTCGTCGCACAGCGGCTCCAGCGGCGGCGGTGAGACGACCGTCGCCGCGTCGTGCAGCCGCTCGCGCAGCAACTCGATGCCGCCCCACACGTCCCGGCTGCGGGACTCCACGAGGCCGTCCGTGTAGAGCAGCAGCGTCGCCCCGGCCGGGGCCGGCAGCTCCACCGCCTCGAACGGCACTCCGCCCACGCCGATCGGCGCCCCCGGCGGCACGCGCAGCACCTCGGCGAGGCCGTCCGCGTGCAGCAGCACCGGCGGCGGGTGGCCCGCGTTGGCCACGACCAGGCGGTGCGCGATCGGGTCGTACACCGCGTAGACGCACGTCGCCATGCGGTCCTGGCCGAGCCGCTGCGCCTGCTCGTCGAGGTGGTAGAGCACCTCCTGCGGGGCCAGGTCCAGCCCGGCCAGGGTCTGCACGGTGGTCCGCAACTGGCCCATGATCGCCGCGGACGTCATGGAGTGCCCCATCACGTCGCCGACCACCAGCGCCACCCGGCTGCCGGGCAGCGGGATCGCGTCGTACCAGTCGCCGCCGACCCGTGCGGACTCCGCCGCGGGCAGGTAGCGGCTGGCCAGCTGGACACCGGTGGGCTGCGGCAGCGAGTCCGGCAGCATCTCGCGCTGCAGCGCGTCGGCGATGTACGCCTCGCGGCCGTACAGCACCGCCTTGTCGACGCCGAGCGCGGTGTGGGTGGCCAGTTGGGCGGCCACCAGCAGGTCGTCGGCCTCGAAGGCGGGCCGGTCGTTGCGGCGCAGCAGCACCGCCGCGCCGATCACCCGGCGGCGGCCACGCAGCGGCGCGAGCAGGGCGCGGCGCCCGGTCGGCAGCAGGCTGACGGGGTTGCCGAGGAGTTCGGCGAGCGCGTCCGCGGCCCGCGGCGAGTCCGCGAACACCGGACGGACGCCGCGCAGCACCTCGGCCAGCGGCCCGTCGAGCAGCACGCCGATCGTCTCGGAGCTGTACGCCGGTTCCAGGGTGGGCAGCAGCGGGACCGCGCCGACGGGCGCGTCACCCGCCGGGTCGGGGCCGTCGAGCCCGCCGTCCGCGCGGCGCAGCCGCAACCGCAGCGGGCCGGACGGCCGTTCGTCGCCGACGGGGAGCGGGTCGCGCAGGTAGACGAGGATGGCGTCGGCGAACGCCGGCACCGCGGAACGGCACAGGCCCAGGAGGATCTCGTCGAGGTCCAGGCCGCGGGCGATCCGGCGGGTGGCCGCGCCGACGTAGCGCAGGCGGTCGGCCTCGGGGCCGGTCTGCGCGGGCATCGGGATGCGCATGCCGACCGAGTCCTCGTCGCCGCCGGGGTGTCCGGCCGGGTCCAGGGGCGTGCCGCGCGCCGGCGTGCTGACGAACGACCCGAGCGTCTCGCCACCGTCCGGCCCGCCCGGCACCCAGCCGCTGCCGTGGGCCGGGATCGGCGGGAGCGGGGGAGCCGACGGAGCCGGAGGAATCTGCGGGGCCGGGGGAGCCTGCGGGGCCGGAGGAAGCTGCGGGGCCGGGGGAACCTGCGGAAGGCCGTCCTCGGGTGTGCGGCGGTCCCGCTCGCCGTCCCTGCCGTCGGAACCGTGGGCGCTGTGGACGGTCCGGGGACCTCCGGTGCCGTTGGTGCCGTGCGAACTCTGCGGGGTGTGCGGCCCGTTGGGCCCGCCCTCGTTCGGAACTGACCCGGTCGCGGACGGCGCCGCCGCCGGGGAAGGCGCGGTCGGCGCGGTCGATGCGTCGCGGTACGGGCCCGTCGCGCCCTGCGGTCCTGCCGCTTCTTGTCCGGCCACGCGCTCACCATACGACCCAGCCGCACCCCGCGTGCCCGGTCGTCCGGGGTCGGCCTCGGAGGAATGGCCCTCCGCGCCGGAAGACTGCGGAACGGATCCGTCCGCGGACCCTGGGTGATCACCGTACTCAACCGGTTCGCCCGGTGCGACCTGTTCGCCGGGCGTGCCCGGACCGTCCTGCTTGCCGTGTTCGGCAGCCGGTTCGCCGGGCGCGGCGCGGTCGGCGCCGCGGGTGTGCGGGTCCTTCCCCGGGGGGGCAGGGTGGGCCGGGCGCGACGGCCGGCGCCGGCGGGGGCGCCGGCACCGGGTCCGCCTCCGGCGGGGAGGGCGGCGCGTCCAGGCCGAAGCCGCCGCGCGGGTCCGGCGGCGCTGCGGGGGTGCGGGGTGGGCGGGGCTGGTCCGTGGTCACGCGAGTCGTTCCATCCGTCGGTGCGCCGCCGCGACCACCGCGCGGCGGGGCTCGGGCCCGGTCAGATCAGGCACGTCGGCAGTACAGGAAGAGCTGCAGCTCCGGCGGTACGTCGGAACTCGCCGGCGCGTAGGCGTACGACTCCTCCTTGACCACCTCGAAACCCGCGTCCGTCACCACATGGCGCAATTCGTCCCGTAGGTAACCCGATACCCGGATCGTGTGGCCCAGGAACGGAATCTGCATGTCGTCCACGTCCGCCTCGACCATGGACAGTGCCAGCAACCCGCCGGGCTCCAGCAGCCGGTGGATCGCCTGCAGCGCCTGGGGGATCTCGGCGCGCGGCAGCATGAGCAGCGCGAAGAAGGCGGTGACCCCGGCGAAGCCCTTCTCGGCGAGCGCCCCGCCGTCGGCCAGATCGCCGATGTCCGCGCGGACGAACTCGCCGCCGGGCACGTTGCGCCGGGCCAGGTCCAGCATGCCGGGCGAGAGGTCGACGCCGGTGACCCGCAGGCCGGCGTCGGCGAGCTGACGGGCCGTCGGCAGTCCGGTACCGCAGCCGAGGTCGAGCACCCGGGCGCCTTCCGGCAGGGAGGCGGTCAGCCAGCCGCCCGCCTCGATCTGGCCCTCCTTGTGGGGGAAGGCCTCGTCGTACCGGTCGCCGATGGCGTCGAACGCCTCGACCTGCCCGGTCCGGTCGCGCCGCACCTGCTCGTTGCCGCCGGTACCCACTGCTCAGGGCCTCCCTGACTGCTCATCCGTCCGTGGACGCCTGGCAGAGGCGCCATCCGGTGTGCTGGCTGTGCTGCCACGCGCGGGTCGGACCTCGGACGTGCCACGGTCGTGACGTGGCGTCAGACTCCGTCTCCCGCTGGGCAATTGTGCAGTGTTCCGGAGCCGATCCTACGGTCGACCGACCGGGACGCAACAAGGGGCTCCGCGGTTTCGCCGCGCGGCCGGCGGCTCACTCCGCGGGTCTGGCCCAGTCCGCCGGGAGCGCCGGCACCGGCCAGCGCGGGTCGGGGCGCCAGTCCTCCCAGCCGTCGCGGAACGGCGCTCCCCAGGCCCTGATCACGCGGATCGCCCGCCGTCCGGCCGCGCGCACGCCCGCCGCGACCGACGCCGACATCAGGCCGTCCGCCTGCGCCTGGGCGAACTCGTCCTCGTCCCGCCAGTGCCAGCTGCGGTCCGGGTGCACCGAGATGTCCAGGAAGTGGTCCTCCGAGTCCACCCCGCTGGACCAGCGCCGCAGCGGCTCCTCGAGGTTCACGTACCAGCTGCGGAACCGCCAGTCCGGATCCCAGAACAGCCACACCGACCACGCCTCGTCCGGACGCGCCAGCTTCAGCACCCCGGCGCCCCACCAGCGCTCCACGCTCGGCACGTGCGGCTTGCGGTACCGCGTGGCCAGCGGCTCCTGGTGCACCGGCCGGCCGTCGGCCATCATCGGCCGCACCACCGGCGTGTCCGGCGCCATCCACACCGCGAGCAGTTCCGCGTCGTCCCGCACCACCGTCACCGGCCGGCAGATGTGCACCGCGCCCGTGCCGTTCCCGCGATACCGCCACAGCACCTGGTCACCCGGTGCCCAGAAGTGGCGCTGCCGCCCGTTGCGCGGCGAACTGTCGACGTCGGCTGTCATGCACAGAGCCTACGGATCTTTCCCCCCTCCCGCGTCGCACGCAACACCCACGCAACACGCGGGGCGCCGGAATCCGGCTGCCCCGCGTGCGGATCCCGTGTGCCGGCCGGGGATCAGGCGCCCGGGCGGAGGGGGATGGAGGTGAAGGTGGGGGAGGGGGCGGGGTCGGTGAAGAAGTCGTTGCCCTTGTCGTCGACGACGACGAAGGCGGGGAAGTCCTCGACCTCGATCTTCCAGACGGCCTCCATGCCGAGCTCGGCGTACTCCAGGACGTCGACCTTCTTGATGCAGTCCTGGGCCAGGCGCGCGGCGGGGCCGCCGATCGAGCCGAGGTAGAAGCCGCCGTGCGCGGCGCACGCGTCGGTGACCTGGCGGGACCTGTTGCCCTTGGCGAGCATCACCATCGAGCCGCCGGCCGCCTGGAACTGCTCGACGTACGCGTCCATCCGGCCCGCGGTGGTCGGGCCGAACGAGCCGGACGCGTAGCCCTCGGGGGTCTTGGCCGGACCGGCGTAGTAGACCGCGTGGTCCCGCAGGTACTGCGGCATCCCCTCGCCCGCGTCCAGCCTCTCCTTGATCTTGGCGTGCGCGATGTCGCGGGCCACGACCAGCGGGCCGGACAGCGACAGGCGGGTCTTGACCGGGTACTTGGTCAGCTCCGCGCGGATCTCGTCCATCGGCCGGTTGAGGTCGACGCGGACCACGTCCTCGTCGAGGTGCTCGTCGGTGGTCTCCGGCAGGAAGCGCGCCGGGTCCGTCTCCAGCTGCTCCAGGAACACGCCCTCGGGCGTGATCTTGGCCAGCGCCTGGCGGTCGGCGGAGCAGGAGACGGCGATCGCGACGGGGCAGGACGCGCCGTGCCGCGGCAGCCGCACCACGCGCACGTCGTGGCAGAAGTACTTGCCGCCGAACTGCGCGCCGATGCCGATCCTCTGGGTGAGCTCGAAGACCTGCTGCTCCAGCTCCTTGTCGCGGAAGCCGTGCCCGGTCGGCGAGCCCTCGGCCGGCAGCTCGTCCAGGTAGTGCGCGGACGCGTACTTGGCGGTCTTCAGCGCGAACTCCGCGCTGGTGCCGCCGACCACGATCGCCAGGTGGTACGGCGGGCACGCCGCGGTGCCCAGCGAGCGGATCTTCTCCTCCAGGAACCGCATCATCGACGCCTCGTTGAGGACCGCCTTCGTCTCCTGGTACAGGAACGACTTGTTGGCGCTGCCGCCGCCCTTGGCCATGAACAGGAACTTGTAGGCGCCGCCGTCGGTCGCGTAGAGCTCGATCTGCGCGGGCAGGTTGGAGCCGGTGTTCTTCTCGTCCCACATGGTCAGCGGGGCCATCTGGGAGTAGCGCAGGTTCAGCTTGGTGTACGCGTCGTAGATGCCGCGCGACAGCGCCTCCTCGTCACCGCCCGAGGTCAGCACGTTCTGGCCGCGCTTGCCCATGACGATCGCGGTGCCGGTGTCCTGGCACATCGGCAGCACGCCGGCGGCCGCGATGTTGGCGTTCTTCAGCAGGTCCAGCGCCACGAAGCGGTCGTTGGGGCTGGCCGCGGGGTCGTCCAGGATCCGCTGCAGCTGCGCCAGGTGGGCCGGCCGCAGGTAGTGCGAGATGTCGTGCATGGCCTCGGCGGCCAGCCGGCGCAGCGCCTCGGGCTCGACCTTCAGGAACGTCCGCCCGTCGGCTTCGAAGGTGCTGACCCCTTCGGAGGTGATCAGGCGGTACGGGGTCGTGTCCTCGCCGAGGGGGAGCAGATCCGTATAGGCGAACTCGGGCATAGGGGGCATTCCTCACTCGGCTGCGTCGACGCTGAAGCGCATCCAGCGTAGAACCTCCACGCGGCCGTGAATCTGTGAGGTAGCGCTCACCCGCGGTCAGGCCGAAGCGGGCGGTGTGACGTCGGGTTCCCCGGGCCGGCCGTCGGCCGCCGAGGGCCCGTCCCCGGCCGGGGTCCCGGGCGCGGCCGAGGAGGGCCGGCCCTCGGCCGCCGAGGGCCCGGCATCTGCCTCGGCCCGCGGGGAGCCGGGCACCCCCTCCGCCCGCGGGGACGGCACGGCGGCCGGAGGGGCGGCACCCGCGCCGCGCATCGCCACCGCCGCGTACGCCCCGCCCGCCATCACCAGCAGACCCGCGACGGAGAAGATCGTGTCGATGGGACCGAGGTGCACCCCGGCCACCTCCGCGTCCAGGCCGTGCAGCCCGGTGCTCGCCAGCCAGCCGGACGCGGCCACGCCGACGAGCGAGGCGAGCTGCTGCACGGGGTTGATCACGGCGATGACCCGGCCCAGGTGCGACTGCGGCACCGCGGAGAGCAGCACGGGCGTCACCGCCGTGTTCAGTGCGGCCAGCGGCAGGCCGATCAGGGCCAGCGTCACCAGGGCCGGCCCGAGGCCGGTCAGCCGCGAGTACACCACCAGGCCCAGGCCGGTCAGCGCAAGCCCGGCGGCGAACACCCGGTGGGCGCCCAGCCGCACGGTCACCGCGGCCGCCACCAGCGCGCCTGCCACCAGCCCGAAGCCCAGCGCCATCTCCAGCGTGCCGTACCAGCGGGCGGCCGCGCCCAGGTTGTCGGTCACGAAGAAGACGTCGAGCGAGTTGAGCGCGCCGGTGCCGACGGTGGCCAGCGCGGCGCTGACGAGCAGCGCGGTGACGACGCGGCTGCCGGCCACCAGCCCCAGGCCCGCGACGAACTCCGCGCGCCACGAGCCGCGGAGTGCGCCGCCGGTGTGCGCGTCCGCGGCGCCCCGCCCGGGATCCGCGGCCTTGGCGTCCCGGCTCCGCACCCCGCCGATCCGCATCCTGCGCACGACCGCGAACGACACCAGGAACGACAGCGCGTTGAGCAGCAGCGCCCAGCGGACTCCGACCGCGAACAGCAGCGGGGCCGCCAGCGGCGGTCCCGCGATGGAGGCGATGGCCTGGGTGGCCTGGCCGATCCCGGCGGCCCGCGCCCGGTCGCCCGGCTCGACCACCTTGCCGACGAGCGCGAACCTGGCGGGGTTGAAGAACTGCGCGGCGCAGGTGGCCAGGAACACCGTCGCGTAGGCGGCGACGAGCACCGCGCCGTCCGGCAGCGTTCCGGCGGGCAGGAAGGCCACCACGGTCAGCGCGCCGGTCAGGGCGGCGCGTGTCAGGTCGGCCGCCATCATCGTCCGCCGCCGGTCCCACCGGTCGACGAACACCCCGGCGGGCGGGCCGACCAGCAACGTGGCGAGCGCGACGGCGACGATCAGCCCGGAGACCGCGACGGGGGCGTAGGAGCGGCCGGCCAGGACCACGGTGCCGATCCAGAGCGCGAGCGTCGTGTCGAAGACGAAGTCGCCCGTCTGGGAGATGAGTTGGCCGGTCCACAGCAGGCGGTAGTCCCGGTTGACGAGCATCATCCGAGCATTGTGGGCACCCGCGCGGCGCCTGTCACGAGTCGGTTCGCGGCCGCACCGGCGCGGTGCCGGAAGCGGAACCGGGACCAGCGCTGGAAGCGGAGCCGGGAGCAGCGTTGGAAGCGGAGCCGGACGCGGACCGTGAGCCGGGCCGGGAGCCGGGCGTGGGCCGGCCCGGGGCCCGAAGCGGACGTCGTGACGGGAGTCCCGGGGCGGCGCCCGGCTGTGGGCCGGGGACTCCGGCGGACCCTTGGCCTGTTCGGGGACGGGGAGGGGCGCCCCCTAGGGGGCGGTTCCGGGTGGGGTCCGGCGTGCCTCGGGGTAGTCGCGATCTATCGCGTCTGTGTACGGTGGCCGGGTGGATGAATCGCAGCTCCAGAAGCGCCCGCAGCAGCCGGCGGACCCGCCGGCCCGCACCAGCGTTCCGGCCGCCGTCGGCGGGGCGCCCGACCTGCGCGCCTCGGACGCCGACCGGGACCGGGTCGCCGACATCCTGCGGGACGCGCTCGCCGAGGGGCGGCTCGACGCGGCCGAGCACTCCGAGCGTCTGGACCGCGTCTACGCGGCCAAGACCGTGGGTGAACTGGAGCCGCTCATCAGGGACCTGCCGGCCGGCGCGGCCGCGCGGCCCGAACCGGTCCCCGCGCCACGGCAGTTCGCGCCCGACGCGGGCGGCGAGAACCCCAACCTGGTCGCCATCCTGGGCGGGTCCGAGCGCAAGGGGCGCTGGCGGGTGGGCAACAGGATCACCGCGGTGGCGATCCTGGGCGGCGTCGAGATCGACCTGACCGAGGCCACGTTCACCTCGCCCGAACTCGTCATCCACTGCACCGCCATCATGGGCGGCGTCAGCATCAGGCTGCCGGAGAACGTGACGCTGCGCGGCGGCGGTGTCGTCGGCATCATGGGCGGCTCCGACGTCAAGGCGTTCGAGGCGCCCGACCCGGGCGCGCCGGTGGTCCGGGTGGACGGGTTCGCGTTCTGGGGCGGTGTCGAGGCGAAGGCCAAGCGCGGCAAGAAGCTGGCCGACTGGACGAAGAAGGCCCAGCGGCGCCTCAGCGACTGAACCGGCCTCCTTGCACACCGTGTTCGGCGCGGGCGATCCCCGATAGGCCTTCCCGCAGGGCCCCCTTGCGTGCGGAGCCTCTCAACGGGCCGTGCCGAACGGCCTCTTCCGAACCGGCGCTCTCAAGCACCCCACCTCGCGCGGCCGTCCCGCGACCGCTCTCCCGCCCCGCCCGGACGCCGGCGGCGGCACCCTCGCGCTGAACTGCGGGCGTTGCCCCGGTGTGCCCGCGGCGAACACGGTGCGCATGAAGTCGCGCACAGCGGGTAGGGGATGGAGCACGCCGCCGCGCCGCTGCCCCCGGCGCGCCCCCACCGGGCGCCGGCCGGCGACGGGCAGAAGCGTGGCACTCGCCGAGCCGTCGTCAGGAGTTTCCCGTGCTTCAACCGATCGAGCCCGTCATGGACGCGTCCTTCCCGCCAGGCCACCCGCGGGATCTCGGCGGCCCATGGCACTCGGAGGCCGCCTGCCGCAGTGACGAGGCGGGGCTGTTCTTCGCCCCGTCCAAGGAGCCCACGGCGGCCCGGCTGTCCCGCGAGGAAGCGGCCAAGCGCGTCTGCGCCCGCTGCCCGGTGATGCTGGAATGCCGTGAACACGCCTTGCTGCAGCCCGAACCGTACGGCGTGTGGGGCGGCATGACCGCCGCCGAGCGCCGCGTGGTGCTGGCCAGGCGCAGGCGCCGCGAGGTCGAACTCCAGCGCCCCGCCCCGCAGATAGCCGCCGCGGGCTGACCTCCCGCCCCCACCGCCGCGTTCGGGAATACGGGGCCCGGGCGGGGCGGCAGGGGCGGGGTCGGTCCTGCTGGAGCCGGCCTGGTGGAGCCGGTCTCAGTGGGCGGCGCGGTCGAAGTCGACGGCGCTGTACGCGCGCAGCTTCGACAGCTGGTGCACCGAGTCGATCTGCCGGATCGTGCCGGACTTGGAGCGCATCACCAGGGACGAGGTGGTGGCCGTCTCCGCGCGGTAGCGCACGCCGCGCAGCAGTTCACCGTCCGTGATGCCGGTGGCGACGAAGAACACGTTGTCGCCGCTGACCAGGTCCGTGGTGTGCAGCACCCGGTCCAGGTCGTGCCCGGCGTCCAGCGCCTTGCGCTTCTCGGCGTCGTCCTTGGGCCACAGGCGGCCCTGGATCGTGCCGCCCAGGCAGGCGATCGCGCAGGCCGAGATGATGCCCTCGGGCGTGCCGCCGATGCCCATCAGCATGTCGACGCCGGTCCCGTCGCGGACCGCCATGATCGCGCCGGCCACGTCGCCGTCGGAGATGAACTTGATCCGGGCGCCGGTCTCGCGGATCTCCTGCACCAGCCGGTCGTGCCGCGGCCGGTCCAGCACCACGACGGTCACGTCCTCCGGAGCGCTGCCCTTGGCCTTGGCGACGCGGCGGATGTTGACCTCGGTGGGCGCGGTGATGTCGACGAACTCCGCGGCCTCGGGTCCGACCACGAGCTTGTCCATGTAGAAGACGGCCGACGGGTCGTACATCGTGCCGCGGTCGGCGACCGCCAGCACGGACACCGCGTTCGGCATGCCCTTGGCGGTGAGCGTGGTGCCGTCCACCGGGTCGACGGCGACGTCGCACTCGGCGCCGGTCCCGTCGCCGATCCGCTCGCCGTTGAAGAGCATCGGCGCTTCGTCCTTCTCGCCTTCGCCGATCACCACGACACCGTTCATCGAGACGGTGTGCACCAGGGTTCGCATCGCCTTGACGGCGGCGCCGTCCGCGCCGTTCTTGTCGCCGCGGCCGACCCACCGCCCGGCCGCCATCGCGGCGGCCTCGGTCACCCTGACCAGCTCCAGGGCGAGGTTGCGGTCGGGGGCCTCCGGGCTCACTTCGAGTTGCGGGGGCAAATGCTGCTCGGTCATCACAGCGCACCTTTCTGTACGAGGACGGCCGGAAATGAGGGTGCTGTGACCCTATCGGGTGCCCGCCAATATGAGCAGGGGGCATGTCACATGAGCGCCATGGTGACTCGGGCCGCGCGATGCCGCCACCCGGCGGTCGGGGCCCCTGGGGACATGGGGGACGATAGGGGCGTGGCAGCAGACAAGCGTGGCAACAAGACGGTGCGGGACCTCCTGCTCTCCCTGGTGGTCCTGGGCTTCGTCGTCTTCGTGATCTACCTCTTCATCCCGCACGACTCGCATGCCGACCCCGTCAAGGTGGTCCCGTTCTCGGTGGAACTCGGGCAGGCCCGGCGCGACGCGCCCTACCCGGTGGCCGGCCCCGAGGGCCTGAGCGCGGAGTGGCGCTCCACCTCTGTCACCTACAACGCCGGCGACCCGAAGAACGTGACCTGGCACGTCGGCTTCGTCGACCCCGACGAGCAGTACGTGGCGATCGAGCAGAGCAACGGCGCCGCGGACCCGTTCGTCGCCTCGGTCACGCTGGGCTCGCACCCCGCCGGCGGCGGCACGGTGACCGCCGGCGGCCACACCTGGGAGCGCTACACCGGCGGCCGCTACACCGCCCTGGTCCGCAAGGAGCCCAAGGTCACCACGGTCGTGCTCGGCACCGCGCCGCAGAGCCAGCTCACGCAGATGGCCGCCGCGCTGCAGGAGCGCGGCGGCCACTAGGCGCGGCCTGGGAAGGACCAGGCGGAAGGGTCAGACGGTCGTGACGACCTGGCCGTAGTCCAGGCGCGGGGAGCGCGGGAACCAGGCGTCCTCGCCCGGCTTGCCGATGTTCACCACGGCCAGCACCGAGTGCTCGCCGTCGGAGAAGAACTCCTTGTCGATGCCCGCGGCGTCGAAGCCCGTCATCGGGCCGGCGGCCAGGCCGGCGGCCCGCACGCCGATGATGAAGTAGCCGACCTGGAGTGCGGCGTTCAGCGCGGCGGAGCGCTCACGCACCGTGCGCTCGCTGAAGAAGACGTCCTTGGCCTGCGGGAAGTGCGGGAGCTGGGTGGGCAGCTCCTCGTGGAACTCGTTGTCGGCGGCCAGGATCGCGACCAGCGGGGCGCTCGCGGTCTTGGGCCGGTTGCCCTCGGCCATGTGCTGCAGCAGCCGCTCGCGCCCCTCGGGGGAGCGGACCAGCACCACGCGCAGCGGCTGCTGGTTGAAGGCGGTGGGGGCGTACTTCACCAGGTCGTAGATCGCCTGCACCTGCTCGTCGGTCACCGCTTCGTCGGTGAACGTGTTCGCCGTGCGGGCTTCACGGAAGAGGAGGTCCTGCGCGGCGGAGTCCAGCGCGAGGGTCATGGGGGGTCCCTGGCCTTTCGGGGGTGGATCAGTTGCTGACACCCTCCCCCAACATGGATGAGGATTCAATCATTCCGCTTTCAACTGTGACGCACTGCACTCATGTATGGCACATCTATATGGGCGAGCGTAGCCGCCGCCGGATCGGCACCGGTCAGCGCCTCGGGGTGTCCTCCGGGCCGGAGCCCGCGGCCGGCTCGCCCGCCTCCTCGGCGTCCACCGCGGCCTGCTCGGCGGCGCCCGCGGCCAGCTCGTCCGCCTCCTCGGCGGCCAGCGCGGCGTCCAGCCGGGCCCGCGCGCCCTCCAGCCAGCGGCGGCAGACCTTCGCGAGCTCCTCGCCGCGCTCCCACAGCGCGAGCGACTCCTCCAGCGTGGCGCCGCCCGCCTCCAGCTTGCGCACGACCTCCACCAGCTCGTCGCGCGCCTGCTCGTACCCCAACGTCCCATCCGCCATGGCTGCCACCCTATGACCTGCCTACGACGGCGCAGGGCCGCCCGGGCGGATCACCGTGCCGACGAGGCGCCCTTCGGGTCAGTCGGCGACGGGCCGTCCGGCGGGTCGGTCGGCGACGCGGACGGTGAAGCCGCCCTCGGCCACCCGCGCGCGCAGCTCCTCGCCCGGGCTGACGTCGTCCGCGGCCCGGACCACGCCGCCGTCCTGGTGCTGGAGCACCGCGTACCCGCGGCGCAGCGTCGCCGCCGGGGACAGTGCCACCACCCGGGCCAGGGTGTGCGCCAGATCCGCGTCCGCGCGCTCCAGCGCGTGCCGCAGCGCCCGCCGCCCCCGGTCGGCCCGGTCCGCGACCTCCGCGGCCCGCTCGTCGACCATCCGGTACGGCGCGGCCATCGACGGACGGCTCAGGGCCGCGGTCAGCCCCCGCTCCTCCCGGTCCAGCAGCCCGCGGATCACCCGCAGGGCCCGGTCCCGCACCTGCTGGACCCGGGCCAGCTCCTCCCGCACGTCGGGCACCACCCGCTTCGCCGCGTCCGTCGGCGTCGACGCGCGCAGGTCGGCGACCAGGTCCAGCAGCGGCGTGTCGGGCTCGTGCCCGATCGCGGACACCACCGGTGTGCCGCACTCCGCGACCGTGCGCACCAGCCGCTCGTCGGAGAACGGCAGCAGGTCCTCGACGCTGCCGCCGCCACGCGCCACGATGATCACGTCCACCTCGGGGTGCGCGTCCAGTGCCCGCACCGCCTCGATGATCCGCGGCACCGCGCTCGCGCCCTGCACCGGCACGTTGCGCACCTCGAACCGCACCGCCGGCCAGCGAAGCCTGGCGTTCTCCCGCACGTCCCGCTCGGCGGCCGACGCGCGGCCGGTCACCAGCCCGATCAGCTGCGGCAGGAACGGCACCGGGCGCTTGCGGTCCAGCGCGAACAGCCCCTCCGCCGCCAGCGTCCGCTTCAGCTGCTCCAGCCGGGCCAGCAGCTCGCCCATGCCCACCGGCCGGATCTCCGTCGCCCGCAGGGACAGCGTGCCGCGCGGCCCGTACCACTCGGGCTTGGCGTACAGCACGACGCGCGCGCCCTCCCCGACCACGTCGGCGACCTTCTCGAAGACGCCGCGGAAGCACGTCACCGGGATCGAGATGTCGTGCGAGGGGTCGCGCAGCGTCAGGAACACCACGCCCGCGCCCGGCCGCCGCGACAGCTGGGTGATCTGGCCCTCCACCCACACCGCGCCGAGCCGCTCGATCCAGCCGCCGATGAGCCGCGACACCTCGCCGACCGGGATCGGCGCCTCCGCCGTGGTGTTGAGAGCCATGACCGCACCCTAGTGCGCCCCGCCGACACCCCGACGGCGCCCGCGCCCGCCCCCGTACGATGGGCCCATGACCTCTGACTCCAGCCGCCGCGTCCTGCTCGCCGCCCCCCGCGGGTACTGCGCGGGCGTGGACCGCGCCGTCATCACCGTCGAGAAGGCGCTCGAGCAGTACGGCGCCCCGGTCTACGTGCGCAAGCAGATCGTGCACAACAAGTACGTCGTCCAGACCCTGGAGAAGAAGGGCGCGATCTTCGTCGACGAGACGGAGGAGGTGCCGGAGAACGCGATCGTGATCTTCTCCGCGCACGGCGTCGCGCCCGTCGTCCACGAGGAGGCCGCGCAGCGCAGCCTCGCCTCCATCGACGCGACCTGCCCGCTGGTCACCAAGGTCCACAAGGAAGCCCGCCGGTTCGCCGACTCCGACTACGACATCCTCCTCATCGGCCACGAGGGCCACGAGGAGGTCATCGGCACCATGGGCGAGGCCCCGGAGCGGATGCACCTCGTCGACGGCCCCGCGGACGCCGCGCACGTGCACGTGCGCGACGAGTCCAAGGTCGTCTGGCTGTCCCAGACCACGCTGTCCGTCGACGAGACGATGGAGACGGTGGACGCGCTCAAGGAGCGCTTCCCGCAGCTGCTCTCGCCGCCGAGCGACGACATCTGCTACGCCACCCAGAACCGCCAGGTGGCCGTCAAGCAGATCGCCGCCGAGGCCGACCTGGTCATCGTGGTGGGCTCCCGCAACTCCTCCAACTCGATCCGCCTGGTCGAGGTGGCCCTGCAGGCCGGCGCCGGCGCGTCGTACCTGGTGGACTTCGCCGAGGAGTGCGAGGACGCGTGGCTGGACGGCGTCGGCACCGTCGGCGTCACCTCCGGCGCCTCCGTCCCCGAGATCCTCGTCGACGGCGTGCTGGAGTGGCTGGCCGCCCGCGGCTTCGCGGACGTCCAGGTCGTCACCTCCGCACAGGAGTCGATCCAGTTCTCGCTGCCGAAGGAGCTGCGCCGCGACCTGCGCGCGGAGGCCGCGGAGAAGGCCGCGCACGCCGCGTCCGAGTAGGACGCGGACGGCACGTCCCGGACGCGGCGGCACACCCGCCGGGGACGGGCGGCACATCCGCCGCCGGGAAGTGGTGGTGGGACGCGGGTCGGCGGGTATCGGCCAAGAGGTGACGTTTTCCGTACACCCCTAACGTGGAGGCCATGAACGTGTTCGGTGTGGACATCGGCGGTACCGGCATCAAGGGCGCACCGGTCGACCTCGACCGGGGCGAACTCTCAGACGAGCGGTTCAAGGTCGCGACCCCGCATCCGGCGACACCGGACGCCGTGATCGAGGGCGTCCACGAGGTCGTCCGGCACTTCGGCCACACCGGGCCGCTGGGCGTGACGTTCCCCGGGGTGGTCGTCGAGGGCACCACCCGGACCGCGGCGAACGTGGACAGCGGCTGGATCGGCATCGACGCGCGCAAGCTGATCAGCGAGCGGCTCGGCCAGCCCGTGGTCGTCCTCAACGACGCGGACGCGGCCGGTGTCGCCGAGGTGACGTTCGGCGCGGGCCGCGGCCGTGGCGGCGTGGTCATCATGCTCACCCTCGGCACCGGCATCGGCAGTGCCCTGTTCGTCGACGGCCGCCTGGTGCCCAACACCGAGCTCGGCCACCTGGAGCTGCACGGCCACGACGCGGAGACGCGCGCCTCGGTGAAGGCGCGCGAGGACCACGACCTGAGCTGGGAGCACTGGGCGCACCGGCTGCAGAAGTACCTCGCGCACGTCGAGATGCTCTTCTCTCCAGGCCTGTTCGTGATCGGCGGCGGGATCAGCCGCAAGGCCGACAAGTTCCTGCCGCTGATCGAGGGGATCACCGCCGAGATCGTTCCCGCCGAGCTGCAGAACTCCGCGGGGATCGTCGGCGCCGCGATGGCAGCCGCAAAGCTCTGACCCCGGCGATCAGGGCGGCCAGGGCGGTCCCGGCGTACAGCCAGCCGGTCATCGTGGCCAGCCCGGTGAACACGCCGATCAGGTGCCCGGCCAGGCCGCCGCCGCCGCTGTCGCCGGTGAGCGTGATGCCCACCGCGAAGGCGATCGGCGCGGCCACCGGCCCGGCCACCAGGTCGTAGGGCCGCACGCACAGCGCGCCGGCGACGCTCGCGGCGAGGAACACCAGCCCGAACAGCACGCCGGGGCCGTCGAACAGGAACGAGTCGACGGCCCCGCCGAGCACCGTGACCAGGGTGGTGAGCAGCCCCGTGCCCAGGCCGGTGAGCCGTGGGCGCGGACGCTGGATCGCGCGCAGCCTGCGCAGCGCGGCGGGGATCGGACGGGTGGGGGGCGGTGGGGGGTGGTAGACCCCGGCGGCGGCTTCTCCGCTGGGCGCAGGCCCGGTGCCCGTGCGCGCAGTGTGTTGATCCACCTACGTACAGTAGGCACGCTCGCGGGATGATCGCATGGCGGGACACGCGTTTTCCCCCGCGTGGGGGCGGTGTTCGACGGGCGGCCGGGGGAGCGGGGCACGGACCGTAGACTGGACGCCGTCCCTCTCGCGCCTGCTCGCTGTTCTCGGCCTTAACGGAAGTCGCCAACGTGTCGCTCACCATCGGAATCGTCGGCCTGCCGAACGTCGGCAAGTCGACGCTCTTCAACGCCCTGACCAAGAACGACGTCCTGGCGGCCAACTACCCGTTCGCCACGATCGAGCCCAACGTGGGCGTCGTGGGCGTTCCCGACCCGCGGCTGGCCAAGCTCGCCGAGCTGTTCTCCTCCGCGCGGGTGCTGCCGGCCACCGTCGACTTCGTGGACATCGCGGGCATCGTCCGGGGCGCCTCCGAGGGCGAGGGCCTGGGCAACAAGTTCCTGGCGAACATCCGCGAGTCCGACGCGATCTGCCAGGTCATCCGGGCGTTCAAGGACGAGAACGTGGTGCACGTCGACGGCAAGGTGTCGCCCAAGGATGACATCGAGACGATCAACACCGAGCTGATCCTCGCCGACCTGCAGACCATCGAGAAGGTGCTGCCCCGGCTCCAGAAGGAGTCGCGCATCAAGAAGGACGTCGCCCCGAAGGTCGCGGCCGTCGAGGAGGCCCAGGCGATCCTGGAGCGCGGCGACACCCTCTTCTCCCAGGGCGTCCTGCAGGGCAGCGAGCGCGCCGCCCTCCTCCACGACCTCCACCTGCTCACCACCAAGCCGTTCCTCTACGTCTTCAACGTCGACGAGGACGAGCTGACCGACGACGCCTTCAAGGCCGAGCAGCGCGCGCTGGTCGCCCCGGCCGAGGCGATCTTCCTCAACGCCAAGCTGGAGGCGGACCTCGCCGAGCTCGACGAGGACGACGCCATGGAGCTCCTGGAGTCCGTCGGTGCGACCGAGCCGGGCCTGGCCACGCTCGCCCGCGTCGGCTTCGAGACCCTCGGCCTCCAGACGTACCTCACCGCCGGCCCCAAGGAATCCCGCGCCTGGACCATCAAGCGCGGCGCCACCGCCCCCGAGGCGGCCGGCGTCATCCACACGGACTTCCAGAAGGGCTTCATCAAGGCCGAGGTCATCTCCTTCGCCGACCTCGTCGCCACCGGCTCCGTCGCCGAGGCCCGCGCCAAGGGCAAGGCCCGCATGGAGGGCAAGGAGTACGTCATGCAGGACGGCGACGTGGTGGAGTTCCGCTTCAACGTGTGAGCGGATGGATCAACGCCGTGTCGCTGACGTGGCAAACATGCAGGTCAGAAGGGGCCCACTTCTCCGGAGGCGGGCCTCCGCCCCATCGCGTGCTGGATGGGGCACGCGAACCATGAGGCCGTCGAGATCGTCTCCAAGCACGCGCGAAACGGCGGCGTCCCAGTCCTCGAAAGAGTCGCTCTTCGGGTCGATGGGGCGCCAGGCGGGGTCGAGCGGTGCGCAGGCAGTCCCTCCGGGTCGGGCCCCCGCGTGGTGGTGGGTCGGTGCGGTGGCGGGTTCTCGGGCCGTCATGGGTGCTAACGTCGATGTTACTAACATCGACGTTAGTTTCATGGGTGGAGGTCGGCGGACGTGGCGGACTTCGTGGGGCGCCGGCAGGAGCTGGCGACGCTGGAGCGGGAGCTGGGGAAGGTGGCCGCGGGGGTCGGGGGAGAGCGGCCCGGTCGCTGCGTGATGCTGCGCGGGCGGCGCCGGGTGGGTAAGTCGCGGCTGGTCGAGCGGTTCGCGGAGCGCTCCGGGGCCCCGTTCCTGTTCTATGCGGCGACCGGCGCGTCCCCCGGGGACGATCTGGCGCGGCTGGCCCGGGACGCCCAGGTGTCGACGCTGCCGCTGGCGGGTCTGGTGGCCGCCGCGCGTCCGGAGAGCTGGGACGCCGCGTTCGACGTGCTGGCCGCTGCGCTGCCCGCCGACCGGGCGAGCGTGCTGGTCATCGACGAGGTGCCCTACCTGATGGATGCCGGCGGGGCTTTCGAGGGGATGCTGCAGCGAGCCTGGGACCGGGTGCTGGAGACCAAGCCGGTGCTGCTCGTGCTGATCGGCTCCGACCTGTCGATGATGGAGGCACTGAACAGCTACGGACGCCCCTTCCACCAGCGCGGCCGGGAGATGGTGCTGGGCCCGCTGAACCCCGCCGAGGTGGGGCGGATGCTCGGGCTCGATCCGGCGGAGGCGTTCGACGCCGCGCTGGTCACCGGTGGGCTGCCGTTGATCTGCGCGGAGTGGCCGCGCGGCGCGGGGCTGTGGGATTTCCTCGGCGAGGCGCTGAGCGATCCGGTCTCGGCCCTGCTGGTGTCGGCGGAACGCTCGCTGGCCGCCGAGTTCCCCCCGCAGGCCCAGGCGCGTACGGTCCTCGCGGCCATCGGCAGCGGCGAGCGGACCTTCACCAACATCGCGCGTGCGGCCGGCGGAATCGGTGCCACGCCGCTGCAGCGGGCGCTGGAACTGCTGGCGGACAAGCGGATCGTCGCCGCGGAGCTGCCCGTGTCGCTGCGCCCCTCGAAGGACCGCCGCTACCGCGTGACCGATCCCTACCTGCGGTTCTGGCTGTACCTGCTCGGCCCGTCGATGGAGGAGATCGAGCGCGGGCGGGGCGACCTGACGCTGGCGCGGATCCGGGAGAAGTGGACCAGTTGGCGTGGCCGGGCGGTCGAGCCGCTCGTCCGCGAGGCACTCGCCCGCCTGCTGCCCGACGACCGGCTCCCCGCGGCCCCCGCGGTGGGCGGCTACTGGACCCGCACCAATGACGTCGAGATCGACATCGTCGGGGCGGACCGCGCGCCCGTCGCCAGGGAGCTGCTCTTCGTCGGCTCCGTCAAGTGGCTGGAGCGCTCACCCTTCGACCGTCACGACCTCGCGTCCCTCCATCGCCACCGGGCCGCCCTCACCGATGATCCCGTCCCGGTCCTGGCGGTCTCGCGCAGCGGAGCCGACTGCGCGGGGCTCGACGCCGTCTACCGGCCAAGCGATCTGCTGGCCGCCTGGTCGTTGTGAGGGGCGGCGCATCAGGAGGGGGGTCGCTGTTCGTGTGGGGAGCGGCACCGATGGTGACTTTCATTGGGCGCAGGATATCCTGCGCCCAATGAAAGTATCGCCGAGTCTGCTGCCCATCCTGCGGTCCCGCACGCAGGGTGAACTGCTCGCGCTCGTGCTCCTGCATCCGGAGCGGGAGTACGGCATCACCGAGCTCGCGGGTGATCTCGGTGTGACGCCGACGGCGGTGCTGCGCGAGGTCGAGCGGCTGGTGGGCGCCGGGATCCTGGCCGACCGGAGGGTGGGGCGGAGCCGGCTCGTGACGGCGCGCACGGACACCCCGCTGTACGGGCCGCTGAGCGAGCTCATGTCCGTGTCCTTCGGGCCCGTGCCCGTGCTCACGGAGGCGCTGTCCGGCCTGGCCGGGGTGCGGGAGGCGTACATCTACGGTTCCTGGGCCGCCCGATACCACGGCGAGGCGGGGCCGCCCCCGGCCGACGTCGACGTCCTGGTGGTGGGCGCGTCCGATCCCGACGTGCTCTTCGACCTCGCCGAGCACGCCTCCCGGCAGCTGCACCGCGAGGTCACGGTCCATCGGGTGTCGGCTGAGGCGTGGGCCGCGCCCACGGACGATCCGTTCCTCACCAGCGTGCGTGAACGCCCGCTGGTCCGGCTGGAGTTGAGCCAGGAGGCGCAGTGACGCAGTGGCATCAGGGGCGGACGACGATCGACGCGCTGCTCGGCAGCGGCCGGCTCGAGCGCGTCCCCGCCTCCCGGCAGGCCGCGGAGAGCGAGCTGGTCCGGTCGCGCACCCACGTCGGCTCCGCGCGGCAGCTGATGGCCACGGACCCGGAGGGCGCGTACACGCTCGCGTACGATGCCGCACGCCGGGCGCTGGCGGCCGTGCTGCAGAACCAGGGCCTGCGGGCCACGAGCCGGGGCGGGCACGTGGCCGTCTACGAGGCGGTCCGGGCGCAACTCGACCCGCCTCTGGGCTCCGTCCTGCGCCCCTTCAACCGCATGCGCGCCCGGCGCAACGAGGTCGAGTACCGCTCGTCCGAGACGCCCGCGGTCACCGCCGAGGAGGTCGCGGCCGACGTGTCCAAGGTCGAGGCGCTCGTCGAACTCGCGGAGAAGGCGATCCCGACGATGCCAGGCTACTGAGCGGGTCCGGGCAAGGGGATCCGGGCGAGCGTGTCCGGGCGGGAAGGTCCGGGCGAGCGTGCCCGGGCGGGAAGGTCCGGGCGAGCGTGCCCGGGCGAGAGGGTCCGGGCGAGAGGGGCGGAGAACGTGGGGCAGGCGGAGCGGCAGGCGATCGCGCGCGGGCGACGGCTCCACGCGGCGGCGCAGGCGGTCCGCGGGGACCACGCCGCGGCGGTCGAGGCGGTGCGGGCGGCGCTGAAGCCGATGCACGACGCGGAGGTCGGGCGGGCACTCGACGCCATCCCCGTCGCGCGACTGCAGGACGTCACCGAGGGACGCCTGCGGTTGGGCAACGTCGAGAAGAGCGGGCTGGACACCGTGGGCCGGGTGCTCGAAGCGGGCCCCTACCGGCTGCGGCAGATCCCCGGCGTCGGGCAGCGCACCGTCGACCAGATGCTCGCCGCGGCCCGCCGGCTGGCCGAGGCCGTGCACGAGACGGCGGCCGTCCACCTCGACGTGGACCGGCCCGAACCGCGCTCCACCGCGCTCGTCATCGCCCTGCACCTCCTGGTGGAGGCCGGCCCGGACGCCCGGCGCGCGGTGGACCGGGCCGCGGAGGTGTCGGACGGGCTCGGCCCCCTGCTGGCCGAGGCCGGGCCCGCCGCCGGACGGATCCGGATGCTCCTGTCGGGCCGGCACAAGCGGGCACGCGCCCTCGCGGCGGTCGCCGGGATCCGCGCGCTCGCGGACGAGGCGGACCGCGCGGGCCTGCCCGAACTGCTCGCGCAGACCTCGGTGAACCTGTTGCGCGGCCCCGCCTCCGACGTCGCCGCCTGGGTGGACTTCGAGAGCCGCTCCACCGAGTACTACGGCCTGCTCGCCGAGATCTCCGGGCGGCAGCCCGACACGGCCGCCGCCGAGGGCTTCCTGCCGGACGACGTCACCGAGCGGGTGCGGACCCAGCAGCTCGACGACACGCACCTGCGGGTCTCCCTGCGCGGCTACCAGGCGTTCGGCGCGCGCTTCGTCCTCGCCCAGCGCAAGGTGATACTCGGCGACGAGATGGGGCTCGGCAAGACCGTCGAGGCCATCGCCGTGCTGGCCCACCTGGCCGCCGAGGGCCAGAGCCACTTCATGGTGGTCTGCCCCGCGAGCGTCCTCGTCAACTGGACCCGGGAGATCGAGGCCCGCAGCGCGCTGCGCGTGATGGTGCTCCACGGTCCCGACCGGCACGACGCGTTCGCCGACTGGAAGGGTCGCGGCGGGGTCGCGGTGACGACCTTCGAGGCGTTGCGCGGATTCCCCGAGCCGGGCGGCGGAGAGGTCGGGCTGCTCGTCGTCGACGAGGCGCACTCGGTGAAGAACCCGAAGGCCAAGCGGTCGCAGGCGGTGGCGCTGTGGGCCGGGCACTGCGAGCGCGCGCTGTTCATGACCGGAACGCCGATGGAGAACAGGGTCGCGGAGTTCCGCAACCTCGTCGGGATGCTGGACCCCGACATCGCGGACGCCCTGGAGGAGGGCGACGCCCTGGCCGGCTCCGTGGCCTTCCGCGCCGCCGTCGCCCCGGTCTACCTGCGACGCAACCAGGTGGACGTGCTGACCGAACTCCCCAGCCTCCAGCGGACCGACGAATGGGAGGAGTTGAGCGCGTCCGATGAGCAGGCGTACCGCGAGGCGGTCCGCGCGGGCAACTTCATGGCCATGCGGAGGGCCGCGTATCTGCGGCCCGCGGAGTCGGCCAAGCTGGACCGCCTCCGCGAGATCGTCCGGGAGGCCGGCGAGAACGGCCAGAAGACCGTGGTCTTCTCCTACTTCAAGGACGTGCTGGGCGTGGTGCGGGACGCGCTCGCCGCGGGCGCGGCGGAGGGCGCGCCGACGTTCGGCCCGCTCACCGGTGGCGTGCCGCCCGCCCGCCGGCAGGCGGTCGTCGACGACTTCGCCGGCGTCGCGGGCCCCGCCGTGCTCCTGGCGCAGATCCAGGCCGCGGGGGTGGGCCTCAACCTGCAGGCCGCGTCCGTCGTCGTCCTCTGCGAGCCCCAGATCAAACCGACGATCGAGCACCAGGCGGTGGCCCGGGCCCATCGCATGGGCCAGGTCAGGCCGGTGCGGGTGTACCGCCTCCTGGCGACCGGGGGCGTGGACGAACGCCTGGTGACGATGCTGGAGGCCAAGACCCGGCTGTTCGACGCCTACGCGCGCCGCAGCGCCATGGCCGAGGCCACCCCGGACGCGGTCGACGTCTCGGACGTCGAACTGGCGCGCCGGATCGTGGAGGAGGAGCAGGCGCGCCTGGGCGTGGCGGAGTGATGGCCGGGAGCGAACGGCTACGCCCCCGGCCATCGAAGGGATAACTGAGCCTAACCTTACTTGCAGGCCGACGTGTTGGCGACGGGTTCCCCGCGACTTCCGGCAACTTCCCGCGACCTCCCGCGAGGACCGGCAGGATCGCGCGGGGGCGGCACGGGCGGGCGCGAGCAGAGCGCGGCTCGGCCGCACGGCTTCGGGGGCGCGGGGCCGCCAGGCTGCGGGGGCGCGGGACGGGGTGCGGGCCTGGGGGAGCCGGCGGGGCGGCGGGCTACCCCTCCGGGCCGTCACCGAACAGCGGGTCGTACGGCATGTGCTCGTCGTCCGGCACCCGGGGCAGGTACTCCGGCGACGTACGCGCCGCGACGGCCATGAGGCGCTCCGCGGCCACCTCGTCGGAGACGGGCGCGAGTCCGAGCGCCGCCAGCAGGGCGTCGCGCTCGGCGTCGAACTCCGGGTGGTCCTCGCGGACTTCGGCCCCCGCCTGCTCGGGCGTGAAGCCGCTCGCCAGGTCCCGCCAGAAGGGCAGCACCACGATGAGCGTGACGGCTTCCACGAGGTCCGCGCCGATGAGCGTCGCCTGGCCCTCCGAGTCCGCGTAGAGCACGGGGCGCGCGCCGCCCCCGCCCTCCACTCCGCTCCGGCCGTCCGCCGCGTCCGCCGCGTCCCCGCACAGGAAGTAGGTGCCGCCGGCGCCACAGCCGGCGATGGGGTGCAGGGATATCCCCGTGGGGAGCACGACGTCCTCGACGGGGTCCCGCCGCTCGATGTCGAAATCGCCCGGCCAGGCGAGCGCGGCGGCCAGTGACGGGTCCTGCTCGATGCGGTGCAGCAGCGCGTCCGATGCGTTCATGGGCGATGCGTTCATGGGCGGAAGCTAGCAGGCCGCTCCGACAGTTTCCGGGGGCCCGAGCTGGCCTCCGAGACCATTCTCTGACTAGAGTCAGAGAATGGATGCTGCGCAGATCGACCAGGTCCGGCGGTTCAACCGCACCGTCACCGCCCGCGTGGGCGTGCTCCACGACCACTACCTGGGCCGCGAGCGGCCGATCGGGGAGGCGCGGCTGCTCTGGGAGATCAGCGCCGAGGGTCAGGACGTCCGGCGGCTGCGCGAGCGACTCGGGCTCGACTCCGGGTACGTCAGCCGGCTGCTGCGCGCGCTGGAGGCGGACGGGCTCGTGACCGTCGAACCGCGGCCGCAGGACCGGCGGGTGCGGACGGTACGGCTCACACCGGACGGCGCGGCCGAGCGCGAACTGCTCGACCTTCGCAGCGACGAGCTGGCCGGGTCCCTGCTCGCACCGCTCAACCCCGCGCAGCGCACCCGGCTGGTCGCGGCGATGGCCGAGGTGGACCGGCTGCTGACCGCGGCGATGGTGGTGCTGGACCCCGTCGACCCCGACCACCCAGACGCCCAGTGGTGCCTGCGGTCCTACTTCACCGAGCTCCAGGAGCGGTTCGACACCGGCTTCGACCCGGCGCTGAGCCTGCTGCCCGACGCGGGTGAACTCCGGCCGCCCCGCGGCCTGTTCCTCGTCGCACGGCTGCACGGCGAGGCCGTCGGCTGCGCCGGGCTGAAGCTTCCGGCCGGCGCCCCCGCCGAGATCAAGCGCATGTGGGTCGCGCCCGGAGCCCGACGGCTCGGCCTGGGCCGCCGCTTCCTGGCCGAACTGGAGGCCAGGGCCGCCGAGGAGGGCCGCGACCTCCTGCGCCTGGACACCAACAAGGCACTCAGCCCGGCGATCGGCCTTTACCACTCCTCCGGCTTCCAGGAGGTCCCGCCCTTCAACGACGAGCCCTACGCCCACCACTGGTTCGAGAAGCGCATCGCGCCGGCCGCGGCCCCCGGCGCGTAGCCCGCCCCCAACCCACGGGCCGCCAGGGGTCGTTGTCAGAGGCCCGTGCCAGGATCACGGGCGAGTCGAAGCCCGAGGAGGGCGCCATGGGCACCTGGGACACCGGTCCCTTCGAGAACGACGCGGCCGCGGACTTCGCCAACGATCTGGACGACGCACCCGAGCACGCACGCGAGGCGCTCGTCCGGGCCGCCCTCACCCGGGCCGTCCTGACCCTGGACTACCTCGAGGGCCCGGACGGCGACGAGGCGGTCGCCGCGGCGGCGCTCCTCGCCGCCCAGTGCCCCGGCGGAGAACCGGTCAGCCCCGCCTACGGCCCGGACGAGCCGCTTCCGCTCCTCGCCGCCGACCTGCGGGTCCTGGCCGTCCGCGCGCTCGACCGGGTGGTGGCCGAGGAGTCCGAGCCGGCCGACCTGTGGGACGACAGCCCGGACGGCCCTGCCTGGCGCGCGGGCATCGCCCGGCTCCGGACCGTCCTGAACGCGGGACGCTGACGCCCGGACGTCGCCGAACACCGCGCCCGGGACGGTAATTCGATCGCGTCCGGGCCCGGCGGTGGCTAGCCTCGCGGGCCGTGGCTTACGAGAATCCGCTGGCGTACGTCCTGGGCCTCGAAGGGCTCGCGCTCATCCGGTCGTTCACCGGGACCTACGACCGCGCCTACGTCGACGCGCGGCTCGACGAGATCCGCTCGCTCGTGGGTGGCGCGGAGTACGCGCGGCTGGCCGACGGGATCGACGTCGAGTCGCTGAGTCCCGTGGACGGTTACCGCGTCTGGTCGGAGACGTACGACGGGCCGAACACGGCGTTCGACGCGGACACGCCGCTGATCTGCGAGATCCTCGACGGCCTGCCACCCGGCCCGGCCCTGGACGCGGCGTGCGGCACCGGCCGCATGGCCGCCCTGCTGGCGGACCGCGGCCACCGCGTGACCGGCGTCGACGGCTCGGCCGACATGCTCGCCAGGGCCCAGGAGCGCGTGCCCGAGGGGGAGTTCCGCCTCGGCGAGCTGACGCGGCTGCCCCTGGCGGACGACGCGGTGGACGTGGTGGTCTGCGCGCTCGCGCTGTCGCACCTGCCGGATCTGCGGCCGGTGTTCGCGGAGTTCGCGCGCGTCCTGCGACCCGGCGGGCACCTGGTCACCTCCGACCTGCACGCCGAGGCCGTCATGCGCGGATCGCTGCCGAGGCTGCGGCTGCCGGACGGCACGCCCGGGCGGATCGCCAGCTACGCCCACCCGACCGGCGACTACCTGCGGGCCGCGCTCGCCGTCGGGCTCCAGGTGCGACGCTGCGAGGAGCCGCCGGCGGCACCGCCGCCCGCGCCGCGTGCCGAGGGCGAGCCGGACGGGCGGGGCGGCCCCGAGGTGCGGGCCGGCGTTCCGACGCCGCGGCCGGCCGACCCGGGCCCGTGGGAGGTGTGGCCGTGGTCGCTGGGCGACCTCGTTCCCGAGGCCGCCCGAGTGGCCAACTCCGGCATCCCGGTGGAGATCATCTGGCACTTCCAGCTGTCCTGACGATCCCCCGCCCGCCCGAGGAGGGATCTACCCGGATCCCCGGTCGGGCGAGCGCCTGGTCGCACACCGCCGGACGGCCGCGGCGGGTCCCGCGGAGGGGCACCCGAAGCCCGCACCGAACCCTCACCGAACCGTCCGGCCGGACCGGATGAGGGGGCCCGAACGACCGCACAACGGGCACCCGGGTGCGCATCGGAAGAAGCATCCCAACACGCCGCCGCGACCCTAGCGGGATGTGACCACGTCGCGACTCTCCGCGCAACTTCCGTTGCCAAATGGGGACTTGAGTGCGGCAGCTCCGTCGCCTGTCGTTCGCCAACCGTTCAACCCATGGTCCGGGCAGCCGCTTTCTGACCTGCCTAGTGTCCCTTGAGGTTGTGAAGGGAGGGACCGATGGACACCAAGAAGGCCGTCCCGGCCGTCCGGGCGCGAGGGATCACCAAGTGCTTCGGGGAGGTCGTGGCGCTCGACGGGATCGACCTGGACGTGGCGCAGGGCCAGATCCACGGGCTGGTCGGGCCGAACGGAGCGGGGAAGACCACCCTGCTCGGGCTGCTGCTGGGGCTCGCGGTGGCCGACGGCGGCACGCTGGAGATCCTGGGCGCGCCGGTCGGCCGCGCACTGGCCGCACCGGACGGGGTGGCCGGGTTCGTGGACGGGCCGGGTCTCTACCCCTCGCTCACCGCACGGCAGAACCTCGCCGCGCTCGCCGCGCTGCGCGGCCGCGACCGCAAGGACGCCGGCATCGACGCGGCGCTGGCCGAGGTCGGCCTCACCGATGTCGCCGACGACCGCGCCCGCGGCTTCTCGCTGGGCATGCGGCAGCGCCTCGGCCTGGCCGCGGCCCTGATCACCCGGCCGCGCCTGCTGGTGCTGGACGAGCCGGCCAACGGCCTGGACCCGGCGGGCAAGAAGCACGTGCACGGCGTCCTCACCCGGCTCGCCTCCGAGGGCACCGGCGTGGTGCTCTCCAGCCACCGGATGGACGACCTGGAGGCGCTGTGCTCCGAGGTCACCATCCTGTCCACCGGGCGGATCGTGTTCTCCGGCCCGCTGAGCAAGCTGGCCGCCGAGAACCGCGAGCTGGAGTACCGGCTGCTCACCTCCGACCCGAAGGCGGCGCTGGCGCTGGCCCGGGCGGCGGACGGGGTCCGGATCGTCGAGGAGTCCGTCGAGTGGCGCGGCTCCGAAGCGGTCGTCGTCCGCGCGCTGGTGCCGTCGCTCGACGCACTCGTCTCCCGGCTGGTCCGCGACGGCATCGCGGTGCGTGAACTCGCGCCCGTCGTCTCGCCGCTGGAGGCCGCGTTCCTCGCCCTCACCGACCCCCCGGCCGAGCAACCCGACGCCCCCGCGCACGCGGAACCCGACCGCGACCCCGCGGCGCCGGCCGAGCCCGCGGTGTCGGCGGACCGTGAGCCTGCGGCTGCGGCCAACACCGCGCCCGCGGAGGAGTCCGCGGCTGCGGCCGAGCCCGCAGTGTCGGCCGACCGTGAGCCCGCGCCCGCGGAGGAGTCCGCGGCGTCGGCCGGTCACAACCCCGCGACCACGGGCGCACCCGACACCACGGGTGCACCCGAAACCTCAACGTCCGACGTCGAGTTCGCGGCTACCTCCGAGCCCGCGGCCGACCGCGACCCCGCGGACGCGGAAAGCCCCGCGCACGCGAATGCGCCCGCCCACTCGGGCGAACCCGCGCACGCGGAAAGCCTCGCGCATGCGGAACGCCCCGCGCACGCGGAACGCCCCGCGCACGCGGAACGGAATGCGGGCGATCCCGCGGAAGGCGACAAGCAGGAGGCCGTGCGATGACCGCCACCGCAACCGCGATGCCGGAGGAAGACAACGTTGTCAACGGGGGAGTCCGCCGCGTCCACCCCGTCTCGGTGGCCCGCGGCTACCGTTTCGAACTGGTCAAGCTGGTCTCGCAGTGGCGGATCCGCCTGCTGCTGCTGGCCTGCTGGGTCGCGCCGGCGCTGTTCGTCGCCGGCGTCAGCCAGCAGAGCACGCTGCCCAGCGACACCCTCTTCGGCCGCTGGATGCACGCCACCGGGTGGGCCGGGCCGCTGGTGATCCTCGGCTTCGCCGGGACGTGGGCGCTGCCGCTGCTGACCTCGGTCGTGGCCGGCGACGTGTTCGCGTCGGAGGACCGCCTGGGGACGTGGCGCCACCTGCTGGTGGCGGTGCGCTCGCCGCGCCGGATCTTCGCCTCCAAGGCGCTCGCCAGCCTCACGGTGATCCTGCTGATGGTGGCCGGGATCGCCGTCTCCGGTGTGGTCGGCGGCCTGCTGGCAGTGGGCGACCACCCGCTGGTCGGGCTCGACGGGCACCTGCTGGCGCCCTCCGACGCGGCCGGGCAGGTCTTCCTCGCCTGGGCCTGCGTCATCGCGCCCACGCTCGCGCTCGCCGGGATCGGCCTGATCGGCTCGGTCGCGCTGGGCCGTTCGCCGATGGGGCTGCTGCTGCCGGCACTGGCCGCGCTCGCCATGCAGCTCGCACAGATGCTGCCGCTGCCGGTGGCGGTCCGGGTCGCGCTGCCCGGCTACGCGTTCATCGCCTGGAACGGCCTCTTCACCAGCCCGCAGCAGGTCACCCCGCTGCTCATCGGCATCGCCATCAGCCTGGTGTGGGCGGTACTCGCCACGGCCCTGGCGTATCTGCTGTTCCTGCGGCGGGACTTCACCAACCTGACCACCGACACCTCCGGACGGCGCGCGTTCGCCGTCGGGTTCCTCCCGCTGGCCGCTCTGGTCGGCGTCACGATCGCCCTCGTCGGCGTCTCCACCCCGTCCATGGGGTCGGGGATCAGCCAGGCGAAGGTGCAGAGATCACTGGCCGTCGAGTTCGCGCACCTGTACCGCATGCAGACCGCCGAACTCCACCGCCCCGCCGTGACGGAGGCCCAGCTGCGGGTCTCGGCGGCGTGCAACAAGGGCGACGACGACGTGCCCGACGAGGGCGCCGGCAACGACTGGCGCTGCGTCGTGTCCTGGCACGTGCCCGGTGTGCAGGTCACCGGCCAGGCCATCTACCAGCTCGACATCACTGCGGACGGGCGGTACGTCGCCGACGGCGACGGACCGAAGGAAGTAAACGGCTACTTCCTGGTGCGCACCCAACAGGGCGACGCACCGAACCCGTTGTGGCAGTTCGACGGCAACGTCGAGCTGCTGTCCACCACCTGAAGGGAATAACAATGCAGGTAATACGGCAGCGTCGCAGCACTGAGAAGGAGCAGATCACCCTTCTCGGTCGACGTGTCGGCCGCCGGACGGCTCTGGTCACGGCGTGCATCACGGTCGCCCTCGGCGTCACGGGCACCGCCGTCGCCTCCACGCAGCAGTTCGGCACCCAGCAGGTCGGGCAGGTCACGTCCAAGGGTCAGGTCGTCGCGGACGACCAGTACATCGACCCGTACGGCGCCCGCACGGTCATCAACGACGGCAAGATCATGTCGTCGACCGTGAGCCCGGACGGCAGCACCCTGGCGGCCGCGGTCACCGACGGTGACGCCGCGCTGGTCATCATGGACCTCAAGACCGGCCAGGTGAAGCAGAAGGTCGGCACCAACGCCGCGGACACGCTGAGGATCTCGAGCGCGTCGGTCGGCCAGGAAGGCCCGACGTACTCGCCCGACGGCAAGCAGCTGTGGCTGGGCCAGAGCGACGGCTACACCAAGTTCACCGTGAACGCGGACGGCACCCTCGCCAACCCGGTCGCCGTCTCCATCCCCGCGGTGGGTGCCGCGCACGCCCTGGTCGGCGCCGCGGTGTTCTCCGCCGACGGCTCGACCGTGTACGCGGCGGTCAACGGCCAGAACAAGGTCGTGGCCATCGACGCGGCGACCGGCACCGTCAAGCAGACCTGGACCACCGGCACCGCGCCGCGCGGCATCGTCCTGGTCGGCAGCAAGCTCTACGTCAGCAACGAGGGCGGCCGTCCGGCGAAGCCGGGCGAGACCACCATCAACTCCTACGGCACCAACGTGCCGGCCAACCCGGAGACCGGTGCCTCCACCACCGGCACGGTCAGCGTCATCAACACCGCGGACGCGTCCGCCGCCGTCGGCACCATCGACGTCGGCCTGCACCCGACGGCCGTGTACGCCAAGAACGGCACGGTGTTCGTCACCAACACCGCGGACAACAACGTCTCGGTGATCAGCACCGACCGCGACAAGGTCGTGCAGACCATCGCCACCCAGCCGTGGCCCGAGGCGTCGGTCGGCTACGAGCCGAACGCCGTGACGCTCACCGACGACGGCCACCTGCTGGTGACGCTGGGCCGCGCCAACGCGGTCGCGGTGTACAAGTACACCGACGCGCACGAGCCGGCGTCGTACGTCGGCCTGCTGCCGACCGACTACTTCCCGGCCGAGATCACCACGGTCGGCAAGCAGGTCGTCGTCTCCAACACCCGTGGCATCGACGCCCGCCGGCCCACCACCGCGGCCGGTCACGGCACCCACGACACCACGTCGAGCCTGACGCAGTTCACGCTGCCCAGCGACAAGGTGATCCGCTCCTACACGTCCAAGGTGTTCCAGCAGAACGGCTGGACCAACAACGACGTCAAGGTGGCCCACGGCAGCAAGGCCAAGGCCGTGCCGGTCCCGAAGCGGATCGGCGACCCGTCGACGATCAAGCACGTCTTCCTGCTGGTCAAGGAGAACCGGACCTACGACCAGGTCTTCGGTGACATGCCGCAGGGCAACGGCGACCCGTCCGTGACGCAGTTCGGCGCGAACGTGACGCCGAACCAGCACGCGCTGGCCTCGCAGTTCGGCCTGTACGACAACTTCTACGACGTCGGCACGAACTCCGCCGAGGGCCACAACTGGCTGACCCAGTCGGACAACCCGGAGTACACCGAGTCCTCCGCGGGTGAGTACACCCGCAGCTACGACACCGAGAACGACGTCCTCGGCCACCAGAAGACCGGCTTCATCTGGACCGGTGCCGAGGCGGCCGGCCAGTCCGTCAAGGACTACGGCGAGTTCCAGTCGCTGGAGACCAAGCCGGCCGGCGCGACGTGGCAGAACCTGTACTGCGACGCCAAGACCATGCAGACCACCGGCTCGCAGACCCAGTACCCGATCCAGACCGGTTCGGCGATCCCGTCGCTGAACAAGGTCTCGGTGCCCGGCTTCCCGCTGTTCGACACCAGCGTGCCGGACGTGTACAAGGAGCAGGTCTGGCAGCAGGACTTCGAGAAGAACGGTCCTGCCAACCTGAACATGTTCTGGTACTCCAACGACCACACCGGCGGTCCGGCCAACTCGGCCGCCCAGGTCGCGGACAACGACCTCGCGGTCGGCCGGACGATCGACACGATCACGCACAGCAAGTACTGGAAGGACTCGGCGATCTTCGTCGTCGAGGACGATTCCCAGGCGGGCCTCGACCACGTCGACGGCCACCGTGCGCCGATCCAGATCATCAGCCCGTACGCGCAGCACGGCACGGTCGACAGCCACTACTACTCGCAGATCACGATGATGCGCACCATCGAGCAGATTCTCGGCATCCAGCCGATGAACCAGCGCGACAGCGCGGCGACGCCCATGTACGGCGCGTTCCAGAGCAAGCCGGACTACACGCCGTTCACCGCGGTGCCGAACAAGACCTCGCTGACGCTGGGTGTCTCCCCGGCGCCGACCTGCGGTGTCGACACCCCGGCGGCGCAGGACCCGGCCGCGGCTCCCGCGCCGACCTCGGCGGTCGTCCCGGCGGCCGAGAAGTCCGTCGCGGCCCAGTGGACCGCCTGGAAGTCGCACCAGCGGCTGACCGGCGACAAGGCCGTGCCCGACTTCGCCAACCCCGAGCAGATGAACCGCTACACCTGGTACGACAGCCACAACTGGTCCACCCCGTACCCGGGTGACAGCAAGATCCTCGCGCCGAACGACGTTCCCGGCGCGTACGTCCCGTCGTCCGAGAACGACGGCTGATCACACCGCTCGCACGACGAGGGCCCCCGCCCGGCGGCGACGCCGGGCGGGGGCCCTGCCCTTCGTGTGAGGGCCGCGCGGGCCGGGGCGCCGGGGGGTCAGCGCCCGGTGCCGTCGGCGTCGTCGCCGCTGCGCTCCGCGTGCTTCTGCTTGATGCGGGCGGTCTCCTTGCGGACCTCGGCCTGGGTGGCGCGCTCGCGCTCCAGCCAGTCGGGGTTCTCCTGCCGGAGGTCCTCGATCTGCCGGGTGGTGAGCGCCTCGGTCACCCCGCCGCGGGCCAGCCCCGCGATGGACACGCCGAGCCGCGAGGCGACGACCGGCCGCGGGTGCGGGCCGTCGCGCCGCAGGTCCTGCAGCCACTGCGGAGGGTCGGCCTGCAGGGCGTTCAGCTCGGCGCGTGAGACCGTGCCCTCCTGGAACTCGGCGGGGGTGGCCTGGAGGTACACACCCAGCTTCTTGGCCGCGGTCGCGGGCTTCATCGTCTGGGCGGTCTTCTGCGACGTCATGCCGTCAAGGGTAAAGCGCGCGCGTGCCCCTGCTGACCGGCACCGATAGCCTTGCGGGGTGACAGGCCCGGCTAAGACCCCAGCGTTCCGGCTCGCCTACGTCCCCGGCGTGACGCCGGGCAAGTGGGTGCGGATCTGGAACGAGCGGCGGCCCGACGTGCCGCTCGCCCTCGTCGCGGTGACCGCCGGGGAGGCGGAGGACGTGCTGCGGGAACGCGGCGCCGACGCCGGCCTGGTCCGGCTGCCCGTCGACCGCACCGAGCTCAGCGCGATCCCGCTCTACACCGAGACGACCGTGGTGGTGGTCCCGAAGGACCACTACGTGGCGGCCGCGGAGGACGTGACGCTCGCCGACCTCGCCGACGAGATCGTGCAGCACCCGCTGGACGACGCCCTCGACTGGGGCGGCGCGGCGCCGCCCGGCCGGCCGGCGTTCGAGCGCCCGGCCACGACCGCGGACGCGATCGAGCTGGTCGCGGCCGGTGTCGGCCTGCTGTTCGTCCCGCAGTCGCTGGCCCGCCTCCACCACCGCAGGGACCTGACGTACCGGACGGTGTCGGACGCGCCGCAGTCCGGCGTCGCCCTGTCCTGGCCGGAGGACGCCACCACCGACCTCGTCGACGACTTCATCGGCATCGTCCGCGGCCGCACCCCCAACAGCACCCGCGGCCGCGCCGCCCAGCAGGCCCAGGGCAGGCCCGGCCCGGCGGGCGACGCCAAGGCGGGCACGCCCGCCAAGCCCGCCAAGCCTGCCAAGGGGGCGAAGTCCGCGAAGTCCGCGAAGTCCGCGAAGTCCGCCGGTTCGGCGAAGGCGGGCGGGTCCGGGAAGTCCGGCGCGAAACCGGCCAAGCGCGCCGCCGCGCCCTCCGCCCGCTCCCCCCGCCGCGGAAAGCCCCGCGGCCGCGGCTAGGCCCGCCCGGCACATGCCGCCGTCCGCCCCTCGCGGGCGGGGCCCGCGGTGTCTCGTGCTCGCGCCGGGGGCGTGCCGGGCCCCGCGGGACAGGCGGGGTGCGGCGGGCAGGTCCTCAGGGCCCCCGGGGCCGTAACCGGGCTGGTCAGGCCGGTTCCGCCTCGTCGAGGAAGGCCGCGACGGTCCGGGTGAAGTGGGCCGGGTCGTCGAGCCAGGGGAAGTGGCCGCCGCCGGGCTGGACGACGAGGCGGGCGCCCGGGATCATCGCGGCCATCGCCGCGGCCACCCGCGGGCGCGGCCCGCCGTCGAGTTCGCCCGCGTAGAGCAGCACCGGCGCGGTCAGGGCGGAGATCGCCGCACGGGCGGCCGACGGGTCGAACGCGCCGGCCGCGGCGTACCGTTCGCCGGCCTCCTCGTTGGACTGCTCGACGTCGGCGGCGCTGTGCGCCTGCGCGGCGGCGTCCCAGCGGCCGTAGAAGAGCGGTGCCACCGCGTCCCAGTCGGCGTCGGTCGCGGTGCCGGCCAGCACCTTCTCGAAGGCGTTCGCGGCGGCCGGGTACCAGGGCTCGCCCGCCCGCAGGGAGGCGGCCTCCCGGCGGTGGTCCGGGGTGAACTCGACGCCCAGGACACGGCCGCGGGCGGTCACCAGGGTCAGCGAGCGGACGCGCCCGGGGTGCGCGGCCGCGTATCCGAGGGCCAGGTCGCCCGCCGCCGAGTGGGCGAGCAGGTCCATGCGGTCCAGGCCCAGGTGGACGCGCAGCGCCTCGACGTCCGGCACCTGCCGGTCGACGCGGTACGTCGCCCTGTCCTCGGGGACCGCGGAGCCGCCGGTGCCGCGCAGGTCCAGCAGGACGAGCCGGCGGTGCGCGGCCAGGCCGCCGAGGTCGCCCAGGTAGGCCGACGCGCGCATCGGCCCCCCGGGCAGGCAGACGAGCGGGGCGCCGCCTTCTCCTCCCGCGGTGCGGTAGGAGAGGACGGTGCCGTCGGGCGCGCTGAAGGTGGGCATGGGTCGATGATCCACGGGGGCGTCCGGCCGGGACAAGCCGGTTGCGGTGGGCGCCCGTTCCCGCGCGCCCACCGCGGACCTGCCGCCGCCGTCGGTCGCGCTAGGCGGGGAAGGACGTGGCGGTGGCCCGGTCGCGCCAGGCCTCGATGCCGTCCTGGACCCGGGTCAGCGCGGTGGAGACCGCCGCGACGCCGTCGGGGCCGAGGGGGAGGTGCAGTGGGGCGTCCTCCGCGTCGAGTGCGGCGAGGATGACGGCCGCGGCCCTGGCCGGGTCGCCGGCGACGGCCCCGCTGCCCGCGGCCGCCATCTTCCGGGTGGCGCCGACCGTGTCCGCGTAGTCCGGCAGCTCGCCGGGGCTGGTGGTGACGTTGTCCATCAGCGACGTCCGGAACGCGCCCGGCTCGACGATCAGCGTCCTGATGCCCAGCGGCCCCACCTCGTCCGCCAGCGCCTCGGTCATGCCCTCCAGGGCGAACTTGGTGCCGGAGTACGCCGAGAACCCGGCGAAGGACATCCGCCCGCCCATGCTGCTCATCTGCACGATCGCGCCGGACCTGCGCTCCCGCATGTGCGGCAGCACCGCCCGCACCAGGGCCGCGGGCCCGAAGACGTGCACGTCGAACAGCGCCCGCAGCTCCTCGTCGGTGGTCTCCTCGAACGCCCCGACGTGGCTGCGGCCCGCGTTGTTGACCAGCACGTCGATCCGCCCGTGGCGGGCGACGACGTCGCTCACCGCCTCGTCGATGCGGGCCGCGTCGGTGACGTCCAGCCGCAGTGCCTCCACCTGGTCGGGGTGCGCGGCCACCAGGTCGTCGAGCGTGCCGGCCCGGCGGGCGGCCGCGACCACGATGTCGCCCGCGGCCACCGCGGCCTCGGTGATCGCCCGGCCGAAGCCGCTGTTGGCTCCGGTGACCAGCCAGACCTTGTTCATGACGTCTCCCGTTCATCCCGCTCGCGACAGTGGTGCGGACTTGTGCGGGCTTCCCGCCCGCGGTGCCTCCAGCCTCGCGCCGGTCCCGGTTGCCCGTCCAAGACCTGTCGTGATAGCCGATGGTCATGGACGTTCACGGGCGGGACCTGCGGTACTTCACGGTCGTCGCCGAGGAGCTGCACTTCACCAGGGCGGCCGAGCGGCTGTACGTGTCGCAGCCCGCGCTGAGCAAGCAGATCCGGGCCCTGGAACGGCAGTTGGGCACGCCGCTGTTCGTCAGGGACCGCCACGGTGTGGCGCTGACGGCGGCGGGGACGGCGCTGCTGCCGCACGCGCGGCGGGTGCTGGAGGCGTGGGACGCGGCGCGGGGGGCGGTCGAGGAGGCGAAGGCCGCGCAGCGCAGCACGCTCGTGGTGGGGATGAGCACCAGCCCGGGGCGCGGCGGCCTGCTGCCCGCGGTCCGCTCCCGCTTCACCGCGGCCTGCCCGGAGGCGGTGCTGCGGCTGCGGCAGGTCGGCTGGGAGGACCCGTCGGCGGGTCTGGCGGACGGCACGAGCGACGTGGCGTTCGTCTGGCTGCCGCTGCCCGGCGAGGACCGCTACGCGCACCTGGTGGTCGCCGAGGAGCCGCGGCTGGTGGCGCTGCCCGAGCGGCACCCGCTGGCCGGCCGGGACGCCGTCGACTTCGCCGAGCTGGCCGCCGAGCCGTTCCTGGCGCTGCCGGCCGCCGCGGGCCCGCTGCGGGACTACTGGCTGGCGCTGGACGCCCGCGGCGGGCGCCCGCCGCGGATCGGCGCGGAGGTGGCGAGCACCGAGGAGACGTACGAGGCGCTGACCGCGGGCCTGGGCGTGGTGCTGCTCGCCGCGGGCAACGCGCCGCTGGTGAGCCTGGGCGGTGTCGTCACGCGCCCGGTGCGGGGCATCAGCCCGAGCCGGTTCGCGCTGGCCTGGCGGCGGGACGCGGCCGGGCCGCTGGTGCGGGCCTACGCGGCGGCGTGCCGGCAGGTGGTGGAGGGTGGCGACCGGACGTAGTGTGCGGTGCCCGGACTCCCGGCAGGGAGGGGAGCCCGGGCACCGTCGGTGGCCTGCCGTCAGTGGTGGTGCGGGGTCAGGCCGTCGTGGATCGCCGTCATCAGCTCACCGTCGGACGTGTCGCCGTCGAGCGACCAGACCATGGCGCCGCCGAGGTGCGCGGCCCGGATGAACGCCGTCTTCTGGGCGATGACCTGCGGGTCGTCGTAGGTCCAGAAGTTGGTGCCGTCGTAGAGCCAGGCGAAGCCGTCCCTGGTGTCGCGGTGGACGGTGTACGT
This sequence comes from Actinacidiphila rubida, assembly GCF_900110255.1. Classification (GTDB taxonomy): domain Bacteria; phylum Actinomycetota; class Actinomycetes; order Streptomycetales; family Streptomycetaceae; genus Actinacidiphila; species Actinacidiphila rubida. The sequence goes on along the minus strand of NZ_FODD01000006.1, from coordinate 226,388 downwards.
GCCGGACTGGGCGAGGACCTTGAGGGCGTGGTAGTCCTCGTTGCCGGCCTGCCAGGTGGCCGGCGCCGGCCCGGTCGACGGCTGGAACAGGCCCGCCGTGCCGCCGTCGGGCACGCCGGTCCAGCCCTGGCCGTAGAACGGGACGCCGAGTACGAGCTGGCGGGCCGGCGCGCCGCGGCGCAGCCAGTCGCCGATCGCCTGGGTGTCGCTGAAGTCGTGGGCGACCGGGGTGGCGGCCGGCGCGCGCAGCGCCGACTGCTGGTTGGTCGTCGCCTCGTACGGGCCGTGGAAGTCGTAGCCCTGGACGGTGCCGAAGTCGAGGTAGTGGAAGATCTTCCGGGCCTCGAAGCCGGCGTCCATCTTCGCCGGGGCGGCGGGCAGGAACGCGGACAGGTCGTAGTGCTTGTGGGTGGTGCGCCCGTAGGCGTCGAGCTGGTGGCGGAACTCCGCGGCCAGCGCGGTGAAGTCCTGCTTGTCCTCGGGCCGGTAGACGGTGGAGGTGTCGCCGGCGGAGCCCGGCCACTCCCAGTCGATGTCGACGCCGTCGAACAGGCCGGCCGCGGAGCCCGGGCCGCCCTTGCCGTCGAGCAGCGGCAGGTTGCCCTTGATGAACAGGTCCAGGCACGAGGCGACGAGCGCCTTGCGGGAGGCGGGGGTCCTGGCCGCGTCGGACAGGTGGGTGGACCAGCTCCAGCCGCCGATCGAGATCATGACCTTCAGGCCGGGGTGGGCGGCCTTCAGTTCCCGGAGCTGGTTGAAGTTGCCGGCGAGCGGCTGGTCCGCGGTGTCGGCGGTGCCGTCCACCGAGGTGGCCGCGTCGACCGGGTGCTGGTAGTCGGCCCACGCGTCCGCCTGGCCGGCGACGTTGCCCTCGAAGCAGGTCCCGTCGGCGCCGACGTTGGCGAACGCGTAGTTGAGGTGGGTGAGCTTGGCGGCGGTGCCGGACGTCTCGACGTTCTTCACCTGGTAGTTGCGTCCGTAGATGCCCCACTGGGTGAAGTAACCGACGCTTCGGTACGACGAGCCGGCCGCGGGGCCGGAACCGTCGTGGGCTTGCGCGGAGCTGCCGCCCGCGAGGGCGGGCAGGACGGCGACCACCGAGAGGGTGGCGGCCGTCGCGGCCAAACGGCCGAGGATTCGACGACGCATGGCCGGACGCTATTGGCCTAGACCAATAGGGGTCAAGGGGAATGGCGCAACCCGTGCCGACCGGTCGCCAAGTGGTGCCTGAGAGGCTGCTGGGACGGCCGTACGGGGCCGGGCGGCGACCGCCGCGGCGGACCGTACACTCCCCGGGTGGACATACCCCCGCCCCCTCCGCCGACACCGTCGCCCGAGGACGCGCCGCCGCCCGGCGCGGTCCCCACCCAGGCCGACGGCCCCTCGTACGCCGACGCCGTTCCGGCGCCCGCGGCCGCGCCGTTCGACGCGGCCGCCACCACGGACGAAGCCGCCACCGGCGCCGACGCTCCCGCGACCGCGCAGCCCGCCCCTCCCGGAGCGTTCGGATCCGACGCCCCGCCGCCGGTGCCGCCCGTACCCGGCGGGACCGACGCCCCGCCGCCGGTGCCGCCCGCGCCCGGCGCCCCGCTGCCGCCCTTCCCGCACCCCGGGCAGCAGCCGCCGTTCGGCGGTGCGCCCGGCTGGGGTCAGCCGCAGGGGCCGCACCCGTACGGCCAGCAGCCGTACGGCGCGGGGCCGTACCCCGGCGGCAACCCGTACGGCCCGGTCGGCGGCCCGTACGGCTACCCCGGGCAGGGCGGCTGGTACCACCCCGTCGAGCAGGGCACCAACGGCCTGGCGATCGCCGCGCTAGTGGTCTCGCTGACCGCGTGGTGCGTGCCGTTCCTCGGCATCGTCTTCGGCGTCATCAGCCTGCGGCAGATCCGGCGCACCGGGCAGCGCGGCCGCGGCATGGCGATCGCCGGCATCATCATCAACGCCATCGGGACCGTGGTGATGGCGCTGACCGTCACCCTCGCGGTGATCGGCGCGCTCGACGACGGCAACACCAAGGTCCAGGACCTGCGGGCCGGCCAGTGCTTCAACACCGTCGGCACCTCGCTGTCGGACTACGGCGACGCCGGCACCCGCTCCACCTCCGTCGACGTGGTGCCCTGCGGCGACGAGCACGACGCCGAGGCGTACGCGGTGTTCACGGTCGACCCGAGCCTGGGCCCCGACTACCCGGGCGAGGACCGGATCGCCACGGTCGCCGACGAGAAGTGCGCCTCGGAGTCCGACGCGTACCTGGGCGACGCGACGCTCCCCGACGGCCTGGACATCTACTACTACCTGCCGCCGCGCGAGGGCTGGGACCGCGGCGACCGGGCGGTGACCTGCTTCTTCGGCAGCATGGACGGCAGGGTGACGGGTTCGGCCAGGACCGGCGGCGACAGTTCGGGCGTCGGCGTCTGACGGGACGGCGGTGATCCGGGCCGTGCGGCCCGGTCCGGCGGGCCGTTCCGCCGGACCGGGCCGCGGGACCCGGCCCGTGGGGCGATCCGCGGGCCCGGCGGCGGGGTGCATCCGGAACGTGACGTTCAGGGGAAGGCTTGCGGTCGAGTACCGAGGGTTGCCAAGCTGTTGCGGACAGTCAACCCCTGGGAGGGGCACGTGGCCTTCGGTGAGCAGCCCGCCTACCTCCGCGTCGCCGAGGACCTGCGGCGCAAGATCCTCGACGGCACGCTCCCGCCGCACGCCCGGCTGCCCTCGCAGGCCCGGATCAGAACGGAGTACGGCGTCTCGGACACCGTCGCCCTGGAGGCCCGCAAGGTCCTGATGGCCGAGGGCTTCGTCGAGGGCCGCTCCGGCTCCGGCACGTACGTCCGCGAGCGGCCCCGCCCCCGCCGGATCGTGCGCAGCGGCTACCGGCCGTCCGGCCCGCCCACGACGTACCGTCAGGAGCAGGCGGACGAGGGCAGCAAGGGCAGCTGGGAGTCGCGCAGCGTGCAGGACATCGCCGGCCCGGACATCGCCGAGCGGCTGGCCATCGTCCCCGGCGAGCGCGTGATGCGCACCCAGTACGTCTTCCGCACCGAGGGCGAGCCGTCGATGCTCACCACCTCGTGGGAGCCGCTCGCGCTGACCTCGCGCACCCCCGTGCTGCTGCCCGAGGAGGGCCCGGTCGCCGGGCAGGGCGTGGTCCCGCGGATGGCGGCGATCGACGTCCTGGTCGACCACATGGCCGAGGAGGTCGGGGCCCGCCCCGGCCTGGCCGAGGAGACGGCCGCGCTCGGCGGGGTGCCGGGGCACATCGTCATCGAGATCCGGCGCACCTACTTCGCGTCCGGCCGCCCGGTGGAGACCGCCGACGTGGTCATCCCGGCCGAGCGCTACCGGGCGGTGTACCACCTGCCCGTAAGGTGATCCGTTCCGCCGCCTGTTGACGGAGTGTCAACGGTCGGACGATCAGCTGGCCGGATCAGTACCTCTTCGTGGTAATCCGTACCCGCGCTGTGAACCTCGGGCGTAGGGTCGGGCATATGCGCATCGCCGTTTCCTCGGACACGGATGAACCGGTGGCCCGCCAGCTCGTCGACGAACTGCGGCGCCGCGGGCACACCGTCGTGCCCTTCGGGGCTCTGGGCGCCGGCGACGACCGGGCCGACTGGGCCTGGAGTGCCGGGGCCGCGGCGCGCGCGGTGGCTGAGGGCGGCGCCGACCACGCCGTCGTCTGCTGCTGGACGGGGACGGGCGCGTCCATCGCCGCCAACAAGGTGCCCGGAGTCCGCGCAGCGCTGTGCGCGGACGCCCCGACCGCCGACGGCGCGCGCAGGTGGAACGACGCGAACGCGCTGGCGCTGAGCCTGCGCACGCTGTCGGGACCGGTGCTCCAGGAGATCCTGGACGCCTGGTTCGCGGGCGCCCCCAGCCAGGACCAGGAGGACAGGGACAACGTCGCGCACCTGCGCGCGCTCGAGGGGGGACCGTCGTGACGACGGAGCTGGTGTGGGCGCTGATACGCCAGGACGAGGGTGGCAACCGCTACCGCGTGGGCCGGTACGCCACCCGGGCGGAGGCCGAGCGGGTGGCGAAGACGCTGGTGGCCGGGGAACGGCAGGTCTACGTGGTCGAGCGGATCTCCCCCACGGCGGCCCCGGCGTGAGCCGACCCCGCGTGGTGGTCGCGGGCGCCGTGTTCGACGAGGCGGGGCGGTTGCTGGCCGCGCGCCGCACCGCGCCGCCCGAACTGGCCGGGCGCTGGGAGCTGCCCGGCGGGAAGGTCGAGCCGGGGGAACGCGCCGAGGACGCGCTGGTGCGCGAGTTGCGGGAGGAACTGGGTGTCGCCGTCCGCCCGCTGGAGCGCCTGCCCGGCGAGTGGCCGCTGACCGCGGACCTCGTGCTGCGCGTCTGGACCGCCGTGATCCTCGACGGCACTCCCCGCCCTCTCCAGGACCACGACCTCCTGTGCTGGGTCACCCCGGCCGAGGCCCCCGCCCTCGGCTGGGTCCCCGCCGACCGCCCCGCCGTCGAGGCGCTGCTCGCCGCCGTCACCCCTCCGGGTGCCGGGGCCCGCCGGGACGGCTCCGCCGGCTGAGCCGCTCCACCGGCCCGACCCGCAAGAAACGGGCATTATCGGGTAAGAGGGGATAAACCCTTCGTGTGGCCGGGTGGCGACGTCCGGCCCGGACCCGGTCGGGGGTGGCAGTGGCATGAGCGACACCGGCGACGCCTCCCCCGACCATGCGCCGCCGCCGCCCGCGGAGCGGCCGGGGGGCACGCTGCTGGACACCCTGCGCGTCGCCGTCGTGATGCTGGACACCAGCGGCCGGGTGCTGCTGTGGAGCCCGCTGGCCGAGGAAGTGCTGGGCTGGGCGGGGGAGCACATCGTGGGGCGGCGGGTCGGGGGGCTGTTCGGCCCGGCCGAGGCGGTGGACACCCGGTCCGGCGGGCCGCCGCGCCTGCGCAGCATCCCCGAGCCCGGCCGCGCCGAGAAGATGCTCGCCGAGCTGCTGCGCACCGGCCGCTGGGACGGCATCCTGTCGCTGCGCCACCGCGACGGCCACACCGTGCAGGTGGAGACCCGGGCCAGCCTGCTGGTCGACGGGGACGGCCGGCCGTTCGTGCTCGCCTCCATGGTGGAGACCAGCCGGCTCATCACGCTGGAACAGGATCTCGCCGCGCTGGACGCGCTGTTCGACTCCTCTCCGCTGGGCGTCGCCATCTTCGACCGCGACCTGCGCTACGTCCGGGTCAACGAGGCGCTGGCCGACATGAACGGCATGCCGGCCTCCGCGCACCTCGGCCGCACCGTCGCCGAGGTGCTGGACCCGGCCGTCGCCGGTGAGCTGACGAAACTGCAGCGCGAGGTGCTGGAGACGGGCCGGCCGGTGATCGACCTGGTGTCGATGGCACCCCGCCACCGCGGCCACCGCTCGGTGTCGTACCACCGGCTGGTGGACCGGGCCGGGCGGGTGCTGGGCGTCAGCGCCACCATCATGGACGTCACCGAGCGGGTGCACGCCGCCGCCAAGGCCGAGCGGGTCCGGCAGCGCCTGGCGCTGCTCAACGAGCTCGGCTCGCGGATCGCCGGCGTGCTCGACGTCCACCGGGCCTCCGAGACCCTCGCCGCGGCCCTGGTGCCGGGGTTCAGCGACTACGCGGGCGTGATCCTGCACGCCGAGTCCGCCGAGGGCGGGGCGCTGCCCAGCGTGCCGTACAGCGAGAGCACCCCGATGCGGCAGCTCGGTGTGGCCGCGGCCCACTGGAGCCCCGCGGCGTCCCGGATGCTGCGCCGCGGCCAGCTGATCTCCTTCACCAAGGAGTCGGTGTTCGGCACGGTGCTGCTGACCGGCGAACCCCGGCTGGTGTCCTCCGAGGAGGAACTGCGGCAGACCACCTTCCCCGACGACCCGAAGATCGACGCCGCGGTCGAGCTCGGTGTCACCTCGCTGCTGGCGCTGCCGCTGCGGGCCCACGGGGTGGTGCTGGGCCTGCTGGTGGTCAGCCGGACCCGGAGGCGCGAGCCGTTCGACCACGACGACCTGGCGCTGGCCGGCGAGCTCGCCGACCGGGCGGGCGCCGCACTGGACAACGCGCGGCTGTACGTGCGCGAGCGGGAGGGCGCGCTGACGCTCCAGCGCAGCCTGCTGCCGCAGACCGTGCCCGAACCGCCCGGTGTGGCCATCGCCTTCCGCTACGTGCCGGGCAGCAGCGGCGCGGAGGTCGGCGGCGACTGGTTCGACGTCATCCCGCTGGCCGGCGGGCGGCTCGCCTTCGTGGTCGGCGACGTGATGGGCCACGGCCTGGGCGCCGCGGCCACGATGGGGCGGCTGCGGACCGCGGTGCGCACCCTGGCGGGGCTGGACATGCCGCCGGACGAACTGCTGCGCCGGGTCAACGAGTTGGGCGACGACCTGGCCAGCGGGTCGGTCGAGGGCTGGATGGCCACCGCCGTCTACGCCGTCTACGACCCGTCCACCCGGCGCTGCACCCTCGCACAGGCCGGGCACGTCCCGCCGGTGCTGGTCGAGCCGGCGCCGCGGGACGACGACCCGGCCGCGTACACCGCCCGGCTGCTGCAACTGCCCACCGGCGTCCCGCTGGGCGTGGGCGGCGTGCGCTTCGAGTCCGCCGAGTTCGAGGTGCCCGACGGGGCGGTGCTGGTGCTGTACACCGACGGCCTGGTGGAGGCCCGCGGACACGACATCACCGACGGCCTGGAGCGGCTGCGCCGCACCCTCAGCCGCCCACTGCACTCGCTGGAGGACGCCTGCGACGACCTGCTGGCGATCATGGAGCCGGGCCGCGAACCGGACGACGTGGCGCTGCTGATGGCCCGCCTCGGCGGCCTCCCGGCCGGGTCGACCGCCGGCTGGACGTTCCCGGCCGAGGCCAGCGCGGTGCGCCTCGCGCGCCGCCGGGTCCGCGACACCCTGGTGCACTGGGACCTGGTGACGCTGTCCGACGTGACGGTGCTGCTGGTCAGCGAGCTGGTCACCAACTCGCTGCGCTACGCGCACGGCCCGATCGGGGTGCGCATGGTCCGCGGCACCTCGCTGCTGGTGGAGGTCTCCGACCCGCTGCCCGACCCGCCGCAGGAGCGCACCGCCGCCGACACCGACGAGGGCGGCCGCGGGCTGCAGCTGGTGGCCCGGACGTCCCGGCGCTGGGGCACCCGGCACGGCCCGCTGGGCAAGACCGTCTGGTTCGAACTGGCCCTGCCGTAGCGGCCGCTCGCCCGCCGCCGCCCGCCCGCCGCCGGTCCGCCCGGCCGTGCGCCCGGGGTGTCAGGGCCCGCCCGGCCGGCCGTGCGACGGGTCGCACGACGCGCCCGGGTGGCGCGCGGGGTGGCGTGGGAGCGCGGGGGCGCGGGGCGGGCGGCGACCGGGTGCGCCGCGCCACATGGTGACGTATGGTTCGACGGCACTGTGCCGGGTATGCCGACAGGGCGGAAGTGAAAGGTGCGGAGGGCTGACGTGCGAGTTCCCGGAGTGGGCGGCCGTGGGACGAGGCCGTCCGTGCGGGGACCGGGCGACGCGCCCGACCACATGGCCACCGTGGTGTTCCGGGGTCCGCCCCCGCGTCCCGGGAGCCGAGATGATGCTGTGATCGACAAGACCGTGTGCTGGACGGTCCGCATGCTGAATACTCGGCTCCAACCGGTCCATGTGTGCTGAGCTGGAGGGGTCGGGCGAGTGAGCGACATGCCAGCAGGGGCGGTTCCCCCCGGAGACGACGCGGACCCGGCGGCACGCGCCGGGGTCTGGCAGTCGAGCCCGCCCGGCTCGATGTACGACTACATACGCGTCGCGTCGTTCTCGCTCGACCGGGCCGGCCGCATCGACCACTGGAGCAAGCGCGCCGAGGAGTTCTTCGGCGTCAGCGCGGCGGAGGCCCTGGGCCGGGACCCGATCAGCGCCTTCGCCCCGCCCGACGTCCAGGTGCGCGCCCACGAGCGGCTCGCCCAGATCCTCGACGGCCGCGAGTGGAACGGCGTGGTGCCCTACAAGGACGCCGCCGGCGGCAGCGGCCTGGCCGAGGTGTACGTGATGCCGGCCGACGACGGCGCGTTGTGCATCGCGCTGGACGTGGCCACGCTGCGGCAGATCGAGACCGATGTCGCCGCCTCGCAGGCGGTCTTCGGGCAGTCCCCGATGGGCTTCGTGCTGTTCGACACCCGCCTGCAGCTGATCCGCGTCAACGACCGTTTCGCGGAGGTGTTCGGGCGTCCCGCCGAGGAGCACCGCGGCCGCGGCCCGCACGACTTCCTGTCCCGCGTCGAGGCCGACCGGCTGAACGCCGCGCTGCGCCAAGTGCTGGAGACCGGCGAGCCCGTGCTGGACATGCCGCTGGTCGGCACCGTGCCCGGCGACCCGGCCCGCCGCCGGTGGTCGATGTCCCTGTACCGGCTGCACAGCGGCGGCAACGCCGGGCGGCCGATCGGCGTGGCCGGCCTGGCCATGGACGTCACCGGGCGCCAGCGCGCGGAACGCGAGGCCGCGCACGCCCGGCGCAACCTGGCGCTGCTCAACGAGGCCGGCTCGCGCATCGGCACCTCGCTCGACCTGGAGACCACCGCCCGCGAACTGCTCGACGTCGCCGTCCCGCACTTCTGCGACCTGGCGTCCGTCGACCTGTACCAGGTGCTGCTGTCCGGTGCGGAGGACCTGACCGGCACCAGTGACGGCAGCGGCGAGGTGCGCCGCGTCGCGTTCGCCAGCGCGGTGTCCGACGCCCCCGTGGTGATGGCCGGCGACGACGACGAGAACTCGGGCGACGGCCCGGTCTCGGTCGGCGCCGTGCACCGCTACCGGTTCGGCTCGGCCAGCGCTCGCGCGCTGCGCACCGCCCAGCCGCAGGTCCTCGACGGCGAGGGCGCCAACGACCTGGGCGGCACCCTGGTGCAGTCCACGCTCGTCGTGCCGATGGTGGCCCGCGACACCGTGCTGGGCCTCGTGCAGTTCTCCCGCGCCAAGGGCAGCGAGCCGTTCACCGAACGCGACCGCATGCTCGCCGAGGAACTCGCCGCGCGGGCCGCGATCTTCCTGGACAACGCGCGGCTGTACCGCAGGGAGCACGAGCGCGCGCTGATCCTCCAGCGCAGCCTGCTGCCGCCGGACGACCCGGAGGCGGCCGGCCTCGACATCGCGTGCCGGTACCTGCCCGGCAGCATGGAGACCGAGGTCGGCGGCGACTGGTTCGACGTCATCGAACTGCCCGGCCACCGCACCGCGCTGGTCGTCGGCGACGTGATGGGCCGCGGGCTGCGGGCCGCCGTCGCCATGGGCGAACTGCGCACCGCGGTCCGCACCCTGGCCATGCTCGACCTCGAACCCGCCGAAGTGCTGGCCGCGTTGGACGAGGTCGTGGGCGGCCTCGGCGCGCCCCGGCAGGGCAGGACCCGACGCGCCAAGAACCCCGGGGACGCCGACCTGGCCGAGGTGTACCTCGCCACGTGCATCTACGTCGTCTACGACGCGGTCACCCGGCGCTGCACCATCGCCAACGCCGGCCACATGCCGCCGGTCGTGGTGGAGCCGGGGGAGAGCCCGATGCTGCTCGAACTGCCGCGCGGCGTACCGCTGGGCGTCGGCGGCGAGCCGTTCGAGGAGATCGAGGTCCAGCTCACCGACGGGGCGCTGCTCGCGCTCTACACCGACGGCCTGGTGGAGTCCCGCAGCCACTCGCTGGACGAGGGCCTGGACGCCTTCCGCGCGTCGCTGGCGGGACCGCCGCGGCCGCTGGAGGACGTCTGCGACCACGTGCTGGCGACCCTCGACACCGCGCACGGCGAGGACGACATCGCGCTGCTGATGGCCCGTATCCGCGGCCTGTCCGCCGACAGCGTCGGCGACTGGACGCTGGAACCGCAGGCCACCTCGGTCGCGCGGGCCCGCGAGCTGGCCCGCGAGCAGCTCGTCGCCTGGGGCCTGGACGACCTGGTCGACACCACCGAACTCCTGGTCAGCGAGCTGGTCACCAACGCGCTGCGGCACGGCTACGGGGACATCAGGCTGCGCCTGCTGCTGGACCGCACGCTGGTGTGCGAGGTGTGGGACAACGCGCTGATGCAGCCGCGGCGCCGCCGCGCCCGGGACACCGACGAGGGCGGCCGCGGCCTGCAACTGGTCGCCATGCTCAGCCAGAGCTGGGGCAGCCGGCGCACCCACCGCGGCAAGACCGTCTGGTTCGAACTGGCCCTGCGCGGACCCGGATCCGACTCCGCCGGCCCCTCCGTCGAGGACCTGCTCAGCATGTACTGACCTGGTCGCCGGCCTGTTCGTGAGCGGCCCGACCGGGGGGGGGTCATGCCGGGCTGGTGGCCTTCAGGCGGGCGAGGCGGGCGTCGATCTCGGCGGCGTCGCCGAGGGCGTCGAGGGACTCGAACTGCCCGTCCAGGGACGACGCGGCCAGCTCCTCCTTGCCCTTGGCGCGGGCCTCCTCACGGCGGACCTTGTCCTCGAAGCGGCCCAACTCGCTGGTCGGGTCGAGGACGTCGATGCTCTTGACCGCGTCCAGCATGGTGTTCTGGGCCTCCGCGGACCGCGAACGGGCCACCAGCTCGTCGCGCTTGGCCTGGAGCTGCGCCAGCTTGGCCTTCATCTGGTCCAGGCCGGTCTTCAGCTTGTCGACCATCTCGTTCTGCGAGGCGATGATCGGCTCCGCGGCCCTGGCCTCCTTCTCCGACTGGAGCTGGCGGCCCAGCGCGATCCTGGCGAGGTTGTCGAACCGGTCGGCCTCCGCGTTGCCGGCCCCGCGCAGCTCGTCCGCCTTGCGGCTGGCGGCGGCGGCCTTGCCGCCCCACTCGGCCGCGGCGGCCACGTCCTCGGCGTGGTCCTGCTCCAGCAGCCGCAGGTTGCCGATGGTGCCGGCCACCGCGTTCTCGGCCTCGCCGATGTTGCTGGTGTAGTCCCTGATCAGCTGGTCGATCATCTTCTGCGGGTCCTCGGCCTGGTCCAGGAGCGCGTTGACGTTCGCCCTGGCGAGCTGTGCCACCCGGCCGAGGATGGTCTGCTTGGTCATCGCTTCTCCCTGCTCCTGGTGTGTGCCCGAAACGCCGCCTGGGACGTCCGGAAGCCGCCGTCTAGAACCTGCCACCGCCGCCCATCCGGCCGCGGGTCTGGCCGCCGCCGAAGCTGCCCGGCCCGCCGCCGAACCCTCCGAACCCGCCTCCCCCGCCACCGAAGCCGCCGCCGCCACCGCCGAGCACGCCGCCCAGCAGGATGCCGCCGAGCACCGCGCCGCCCATGCCGCCGAGGCCGGCGGTGCGCCGGCCGCCGCCGAAGCCCCCGTACCCGCCGAGGTCCCCGAAGCCGCTGACGTCCTGCCGGGCGTACTCCTGCGACTCGCGGGCCAGCCGGTCCGCCGCCTGCGCGTGCTCCAGTGCCGCCGCCGGGTCGGTGACGGCGGACGAACCGGCCAGGTGCAGGCGGCGTTCGGCCTCGGCGAGCCGGGTGCGGGCCTGGCTGCCGATCGCCCCGCGGTGGGTGGTGACGACGTCGCGGGCCGCGGCGACCTCGCTGCGGGCGCCGAGCAGCGCCTGGTCCAGCAGCGCGCGGGCCCGCTGCCCGGTGTCCTCCCGCTCCCGGGCCCCGGCCAGGGACTCGTCCAGGGCCGCGTCGGCCTCCTCGACCCGGCGCAGCGCGGCGATGGGGTCGTACCGTCCGGCCGTCAGCTCCTGCTGCACGTCGGCCACGACCTGCTCGGCGCGGGCGATCCTGCCCTGCAGGTCGGCGGCCGTGCCGGGGGCGGAGCCGCCGAGCAGCCCGCGGGCCTCGGCCAGGTCCGCGTCGGTCTCGGCGAGCGCGTCGCGCAGCTGGGTGTCCGCGGCGTGCAGCTCCTGCTCCCTGCGGGTCACCGAGTCGGCGAGCATGGCGGCCTGGTCGAGCGCGCCCTCGGCGGCCCGGACGAACACCGCGGCGCGGCCGTGGTCGGTGCCGACGGCGCCGCGCGCCTCGTCCAGGCTGGTCCTGGCGAACTCCAGCCGGTCCCTGGCCTCCGTGGGGTGCCCGGCGACGGGCTCCAGCGCGGAGTCGGCGTAGCGCTGCGCCAGCGGCGCGAGAGCCGCCTCGGCGGCGGCGATCCGGGCGGGCAGCGCGGCCAGCGTCCGCTCGGCCTGCTCCAGCACCTGGGGGGCGTTGGCCTCCATGGCCCGCAGCCGGTCGAACGCCTCGGACTCCGCGTCCAGCCGGCGGTTGGCCTGGGTGCAGCGGGACAGGATCTCGTCCAGCATCTGCCGGCGGGTGTCGTCGTCCTCGGGGAACGCGTCGTCGAGCTTCTGCCGGAGCCGGAACGCGGCGGTCAGCTCGCCCCTGGCGTAGTCGACGGCCTCGCCGAACGGCTTGGCGGCGTCGTCGCCGAACTGCGCGGCGGCGAACCCCACGTCCTCCTGGCTGGTGCGCACCGCGTCGTCGGTGGCCACCAGCAACTGGCGTGCCTGGGCGTCGAGTTCGGGGAGCGGGGTGAGGGGTGTGGGCTGCTTGGCGGCCCGGCCGGCCGAGGGGGCCCGCCAGGCCGGTGCGGGACGGCCGCCGGACGGCCCGCCGGCCGGGGCGCGGCGCCTGCGGAGTGCCCACAGGCCCAGGAACGCGGCGGCGGCCACCGCGGCCACCGGGATCCACAGCGCGGCGGCACCGTTGCCGGCGCCGCTGTCCGGGCCGCCGCCGGGGTCGGCGGCGCCGGGGGAGATGGCCGGCGGGGTCACCGGCCGGCCGGTGAGCACCGCGTCGTAGCCGTCGGAGGCGCCGATCGCGGCGCCCGCCCAGTCGTTCTCGCGCAGCGCCGGTTCGATCGCCCGGTCGCTGACCTCGTTGAGCTGGGCCTGCGTCAGACCCGAGTCCTGGTCGGCGGAGACCGCGTACTGCCGGTCGTGGGTGGCCACCGCGAGCAGCAGGTCCTTGCGGCCCAGGCCGTTCTTGACGGCGGTGGCGTTCGCCCAGTCCTGCGGGGTGCGCCCGGAGAACGTGCTGACGTAGGCCACGAACAGCTGGAGGCGCTGCGTGGAGTACAGCCGCTGGAGGGCGGCCCGCACCTCCGGCGCGCGGTCGCCGAGCGCGCCGACGCGGTCGGTGACCTGGCCCGTCCGGGCGAGCGGGACGGGCGAGTCGCCCGGGCGGCCGGCCGCCCGGGCGGGTGCCGCGGTGCTCAGGGCCAGGGCTGCGCAGGCCGCGAGCACGGCGGGGAAAGCCTGACGTCTCGTCCGCACCGCGCCGCCTCCCGCTGCCGCGCCACGCCCCTCCGGGTGGCTCCTTTTCGGAGGCTATGTGCGGTTCGCCCGTGGCGCGACTCCGGAGTCCGGGGCCCGCCCCCGGCTACTGCCCCCGGCGGCGGATCTTGGACCCCAGCCAGACGAGCGGGTCGTACTTGCGGTCCACCGCCCTCTCCTTCAGCGGGATGAGGGCGTTGTCGGTGATGTGGATGCCCTCCGGGCACACCTCCGTGCAGCACTTGGTGATGTTGCAGTAGCCCAGGCCGTGCTCGTCCTGAGCCGAGGCCGCGCGGTCCAGCCCGGCCTCCGCGGCCGCGTCCAGCGGATGCATGTCCAGCTCGGCCACGCGCATCAGGAACCGCGGCCCGGAGAACGCGGGCTTGTTCTCGTCGTGGTCGCGCACCACGTGGCAGGTGTTCTGGCAGAGGAAGCACTCGATGCACTTGCGGAACTCCTGCGAGCGCTCCACGTCCTGCTGCGCCATCCGGTACTCCCCGGCGGCCACCCCCTGGGGCGGGACGAACGCCGGCACCTCGCGGGCCTTGGTGTAGTTGAACGACACGTCGGTGACCAGGTCCCTGATCACCGGGAAGGTGCGCATCGGAGTGACGGTCACGGTCTCCTCGCGGCTGAACACCGACATCCGCGTCATGCACATCAGCCGGGGCCGGCCGTTGACCTCGGCACTGCACGAGCCGCACTTGCCGGCCTTGCAGTTCCAGCGCACCGCCAGGTCCGCGGCCTGGGTGGCCTGCAGCCGGTGGATGATGTCCAGCACCACCTCGCCGTCGTTCACCTCCACCTGGTAGTCCGCCAGTCCGCCGCCGTCCGCGTCGCCGCGCCACACCTTGAAGTGCGCTGTGTAACTGCTCACGCGTCGAGCTCCTCGTCCGTCAGGTATTTCAGCAGCTCGTCCCGTTCGAACAGGTCGAGCAGGTCGGGGCGGATCGGGTCCATCGGGCGGCGCCGGAGCGAGACCGAGGCCGCCGTGCCGGTGGAGACAGGACCAGACGCACCGGACATACCGGCCGCACCGTCGGGGCCTGCCGCGTCTTCGGCACGCGCCGTGCCCGGTCCGGCTGCCGCGTCCCCGGCGGCTGTCGGGGCTGTCGCGGCGGCCGTGCCGTGCCCGGCTTCGTCCTTCCCGGCCAGCTCGCACACCAGGTTGACCTTGCGCCAGGTGCGGTCCATGCCCGGGTGGTCGTCGCGGGTGTGGCCGCCGCGGCTCTCGGTGCGCTCCAGCGCCGCGAGCGCCACGCACTCGCTGACCAGCAGCATGTTCCGCAGGTCGAGGGCCAGGTGCCAGCCCGGGTTGAACTGCCGGTGGCCCTCCACGAGGGCCCGCCGGGAGCGCACGCGCAGCTCCGCCAGGTGCTGGAGCGCCCGCTCCATCTCCGGGCCGCGGCGGATGATGCCGACCAGGTCGTTCATCACCTGCTGCAGTTCCTGGTGCAGGGTGTAGGGGTTCTCCACGGCGGCGCCGGATCCGCCGTCCCCGGCGTCCGGGCCCCCGTCCCCGGCCTCCGCGCCGAACGGCCGCAGCGCCTCCGCGGCCGCCTCGTCGATCTGCTCCTCGCCGGCCGCGGGCCGTTCCGGTGCGGGCAGTCCGGCTGCGTACTCGGCGGCGAACAGGCCCGCGCGGCGCCCGAAGACGAGCAGGTCGGACAGCGAGTTGCCGCCGAGCCGGTTGGAGCCGTGCATGCCGCCGGCCACCTCGCCGGCCGCGAACAGCCCGGGGACGCCGCGGGCGGCCGCGGTGTCCGGCTCCACGTCGACCCCGCCCATCATGTAGTGGCAGGTCGGGCCGACCTCCATGGGCTCAGCGGTGATGTCGACGTCGGCCAGCTCCTTGAACTGGTGGTGCATCGACGGCAGCCGGCGCTTGATCTCCTCCGGCGACAACCGGGTCGACACGTCGAGGAACACCCCGCCGTGCGGGGAGCCGCGTCCGGCCTTCACCTCGCTGTTGATCGCGCGCGCCACCTCGTCACGGGGCAGCAGCTCGGGCGGACGGCGGTGGGTCTCCGGGTCGGCGTACCAGCCGTCGGCCTCCTCCTCGCTCTGCGCGTACTTCTCCTTGAAGACGTCCGGGACGTAGCCGAACATGAACCGCTTGCCCTCGCTGTTGCGCAGCACCCCTCCGTCGCCGCGCACCGACTCGGTGACGAGGATGCCCTTCACCGACGGGGGCCAGACCATGCCGGTCGGGTGGAACTGGATGAACTCCATGTTGATCAGCGGCGCCCCGGCCAGCAGCGCCAGCGCGTGCCCGTCGCCGGTGTACTCCCAGGAGTTGGAGGTCACCTTGAACGACTTGCCGATGCCGCCGGTGGCCAGCACGACCGCGGGCGCGTCGATCACGAACAGCCGGCCGGACTCGCGGACGTAGCCGAAGACGCCGGCCACCCGGTCGCCGTCCTTGAGGACGCGGGTGACCGTGCACTCCTGGAAGACCTTCAGCCGGCCCTCGTAGTCGCCGGTCTCGGCGTGGTCCTCCTGCTGCAGCGAGACGATCTTCTGCTGGAGGGTGCGGATCAGCTCCAGGCCGGTGCGGTCGCCGACGTGCGCCAGCCGCGGGTACTCGTGGCCGCCGAAGTTGCGCTGCGAGATCCGGCCGTCCTTGGTGCGGTCGAACAGCGCGCCCCAGGTCTCCAGCTCCCACACCCGGTCCGGCGCCTCCTTGGCGTGCAGTTCGGCCATCCGCCAGTGGTTGAGGAACTTGCCGCCGCGCATGGTGTCGCGGAAGTGCACCTGCCAGTTGTCGTGTCCGTTGGCGTTGCCCATGCTGGCCGCGATGCCGCCCTCGGCCATCACGGTGTGCGCCTTGCCGAACAGCGACTTGCAGATCACCGCCGTCCGCATGCCGCGTTCCCGCGCCTCGATGGCGGCCCGCAGCCCCGCCCCGCCCGCGCCGACCACGACGACGTCGTACGCGTGCCGTTCCACATTCGTCATCTCAGAAGAACCTCGGATCGTCGAAGGCGCCGCTGGACACCAGGTACACGTAGAAGTCCGCGACACCCACGCTGATCAGCGAGGACCAGGCGAGCAGCATGTGGCGGGCGGTCAGCGTGCCGACCCAGCCCCACAGCCGGTAGCGCACCGGGTGCCTGGAGAAGTGCCGGAGCTTCCCGCCGATGACGTGCCGGCAGGAGTGGCAGGACACGGTGTACGCCCAGATCAGCGCGATGTTCGCGAGCAGCACCAGGGTGCCCAGGCCCATGTGGCCCCAGTTGCCGTGCTCGTCGCGGAAGCCCAGCACGGCGTCGTAGGTGAGGATGCCGGCCACGACCAGTGCCAGGTAGAAGAAGTAGCGGTGCGAGTTCTGCAGGATCAGCGGGAAGCGGGTCTCGCCGGTGTACTTCGCGTGCGGCTCGGCCACCGCACAGGCCGGCGGGGACGACCAGATCCCCCGGTAGTAGGCCTTGCGGTAGTAGTAGCAGGTCAGCCGGAAGCCGAGCGGGAAGACCAGCACCAGCAGCGCGGGGGACAGGCCCCACCACGAGCCGAACAGGGGCCAGTCGGCGCCGCCCTTCATGTCCTGGCAGTTCGAGGCCAGGCACGGCGAGTAGAAGGGCGAGACGTAGGGGGCGGCGTAGTAGTGGCTGTTCGCGAACGCCCGCCAGGTCGCGTAGGTGACGAACAGTGCCAGTCCGACGGCGGTGACCAGCGGCGGCACCCACCACCGGTCGGTCCGCAGGTGCGGGGCCGTGATCGCGGCGCGTCCGGGCGAGCGGACACCGCGAGGTTCCGAGACTGGTGGTGTGGGTGTGGTTCCGGTGGCCAAAGGGTGACTCCGAACGGACGGGGATGGGAGCACGTCGGCACCGCACGTGGTCGGACGCGCGGTGCTCGTCGGTGCACGGGGGCGGGGCGAGCGCGGCGGGACCCGGATCCGGGTGATCCGGCCGGCCGGGGATCAGGGCGCGTGCCGGTGCGGCGAGCCCAGCCCCTCGTCCTCGGCGTCCACCCAGAGCATGCGGTCGTACGGGTCGTCGGACACGGTGACCATCTCGACGGTGCGGGCGCCCGCGGCGGCCGGCGCGGAGTCGCGCAGCAGCGCGAGGCTCTCCCGCAGGTGGCCGGCGTCGGCGCGGACCCGGCGCATGTCGAGGGTGTCGCCGGCGTGCTCGTCCAGGCGCGCGACGCAGCGCATCAGGTCGTCAAGTCGTCGCTGGACCGAAGTCAGGTCGTCGTGCAGGGACATGGAACTGCCCTCACCATCTGCCGCCGTGCGGTGGGTGACGCTTCGCTGTCGCGGAAGGAGTGTTGCGCGTCACACCGCACCGTGTGAAGACGCGTGCACGGATTCCCACCGGACGTGGTAGCAGGGCCGGGTCATCGTCCGCCGGACGGGTGGTCCCGGCCGCACATCCGGCCGACTTCCGGCGGGTCGTCGCCGGGTGGCGGCGGTGGTGGGGTGCCATGAGCGCGGTGTATTGACCGACAAAAGGCATGTCTGACCAGATTCTGACCAGATGAGGATGTCCCGGCCGGCGCGCGTAGCCCTCTACGAGCCGCCGGGCCCGCGGAGGTGTCCCCCCATGAACCGCAGGACGTACCCGACCGCTCCCACCCCCCGGCGCCGGGCCGTGCGCATCGCCCTCTCGCTCACCGCGGGGGGCGCGCTCACGCTCACCGCGGCCTGCACGTCGTCGGGCACCCACGCGGCCGGCACCGCGGGCACCGACGTGGCGACCGTCGCCCGCGCCGGGGTGCGCGACGGCGGCACCATGCGCTGGGCCGTCGACGCGATGCCGCGCACCCTCAACGCCTACCAGTCCGACGCGGACGGCGGCACCGCCGTGATCGCCGCGGCCACGCTGCCGCAGGTGTTCCGGCTGGACGGGCACGGCACCCCGCAGCTCGACCGCGACTTCGTCACCGGTGCGACGGTCTCGGCCACCGACCCGCGGCAGGTCGTCACCTACGACCTGAACCCCAAGGCGAAGTGGAGCGACGGCAAAGCGGTCAGCGCCGCCGACTTCACCTCCCAGTGGAAGGCCCTGGGCGGCAAGAACGCCGCGTACTGGACGGCCCGCAACGCGGGCTACGACCGGATCGCCGGCATCGCCCAGGGTTCCGACGTCCACCAGGTCAAGGTCACCTTCGCCACCCCCTACGCCGACTGGCGGTCGCTGTTCAGCCCGCTGTACCCGGCCTCGGTGACCGGCAGCGCCGACGCGTTCAACGACTCCGCCCGCACCAGGCTGCCGGCGGTCGCCGGACCCTTCCAGGTCAAGGCCATGGACGCCAAGGCAGGCACCGTCACCCTGGCCCGCAACCCCTCCTGGTGGGGCGACCGGGCCAAGCTCGACGCGCTGGTCCTCACCGCCGTGCCGCGCGCCCAGCGGGCCGCGCAGCTGTCCGCCGGAAAGCTCGACGTCGCCGAGATCGACCCGGGCGCGCTCGGCTCGGTGACCAGGATCCACGGGGTCGGGGTGCGCAAGGCGCCCGACGCGGCGTACGCGCAGCTGGCCATCAACGGCTCGTCCGGCGCGCTCACCGACGAGCGGGTGCGGCACGCGGTGGCCCGGGCCATCGACCGCAAGGAGATCGCCACCGCGGTGCTCAAGCCGCTGGGGCTGCCCGCGGATCCGCTCGGCAACCACCTGGTGCTGCCCTCCCAGGAGGGTTACGCCGACCACAGCTCGGCGCTGGGCAAGACCGACCTCCAGCAGGCGCAGGCGCTGCTGGCCGACGCCGGCTGGCAGCGGTCGGCCGCCAAGACCGGCGAGAAGCAGGCCGGACCGGGGCGGACCGCGGCCTCCGGCACGCTCACCGTGGTCGAGCCCACCCGGGCGGTCGCCAGGAACGGCAAGCAGCTGAGCCTGCGGATGGTGCTGCCCTCCGACTCGCCGATGCTCGACGACGTCGGCGGGCGGATCGCCCGCATGCTGTCGGTGATCGGGGTCCGCACGGAGATCAACAAGGTCGCCGACGCGGGCTACTTCCAGGACCACATCGCCGCCGGCGACTTCGATCTCGCGCTGTACTCGTGGCCGGGCAGCGCCTACCCCGCCACGGACGACACGCCGATCTTCGCCAAGCCGGTGCCGGCGCCCGACGGCTCCCTGTCGGTGGCCCAGAACTACAGCCGGGTCGGCACCGACCAGATCGACCAGCTGCTCAGCCGGGCCGGCTCGGAACTGGACGCCTCGCAGGCCCGCTCCCTGACGGCCGAGGCCGACGCCCGCATCTGGGCCGCCGCCGGCTCCATCCCCCTCTACCAGCGCCCCGAGGTGGTGGCACTGCGCGCCTCCGTCGCCAACGCCGGCGCGTTCGGCTTCCAGACCCCCGCCTACCAGAACATCGGCTTCCGCAAGTAGCCCTCCGGGCCGCGGTTCGCCCCCCCCGTGCGGGATTCGCCCCGTGCGGGCGGGGGGGCGACCATCCGGCCCGCGCCCCCTTGGGGGCGCTACTTGTGGGCGGACGGCAACCATCAGGGGCGCGGGGAACCGCGCGACAAGCCACAGCCGCGCCGCACTCCGCCCACCGCCCCGAAGGGGCGGATCGGTCCGATCCGGACCACCGGCCGGTTGCTCGCGCTGGGGCACCTCCCGGCCGAAGGCGGGGGGGCCTCGTGCCCCTTCGGGGCACGTCCCGCCCGACCGGGCGCGTTCCCGGCGAACGGTCGGGCCGTTCCTCGCGCGCCCTTGGGGGCGCTCAGCGGGGGGAGAGGGCGGTGGCGCGGGCGAGGGCCTTGCCGGCCGGGGCACTGTCGCCGGTCCAGGTGAGGGCGGCGGCCAGGGTGCGCAGGGCGTGGGCGCGGGCGAGCGCGTCGGGCGCCATCGCGGCGGCGAACCGCGCCAGCCGGGCCGCGCGCACGGGGTCGTCGCGCAGCAGCATCGCCTCGATCGCACCGAGATCGGTGTAGCGCACCACCGCCGGGCGCGTGGCCCGCAGCCCGGCGAGCGTCGCGGTGAACCCGGGCAGGATCTGCTCGCGGGTCCAGACGCCGGCCGCCGCCCCGTCGGCCAGCGCCCGCGCGTAGAGCGACAGCGCGACCGTCCGCACCTGTTCCAGGCCGCTCTCCTGGTACATCGTGTGCGCGAGGTCCGCGGCCTCCGCGTGCCGGCCCTCGGCCGACGCCACCGCGGCCCTCGCCCAGAGGTGCCGCGGGCTGTCCGGCCGCACGGCCGCGTCCAGAGCCGCCCGGGCGGCCCGCACCCGGCCCGCGCTCAGCGCCGCGGCCACGTCCGCCAGCGCCGGCTCGTGCACCAGCTCGGTCAGCGCCTCCGGGCGGAACGGCATGCGCAGCAGCAGCCAGGCGCGGGAGCCGGGCGTGAGCGGGTTGGCGAAGGACGCCAGCGCGGTCATCGCCACGACGCCCCAGCCCAGGGCCGCCACGGGCGGGCTCCCGACCGCGGCGAGCACCCCGCCCGCCGCGAGCTCGCCGACGACGGCGACGGCCGTCCAGCACCACAGGCGCCGCCGCAGTCCCGGCCGGTCCACGATGACCAGGCAGGCGACGAACGGGATCAGCGGCAGCCAGCGGACACTCACGAGCCGGCCGCGGACGAGCGCCGAGCCCGCCCACCGCCCGCCGCCGAACGCCGCCCACACCACGGCGAGCCCCGCCGGGCGGGCCACGGCGGCGAACAACGCGTTGCCCACGCCCAGCGCCAGGAGGAAGCCGACGAGGAACAGTGCGAAGGTGCCGCCGCCGGCCACCACCGGCAGCCGGTGCGAGGCCGAGAGGAGGCCGAAGACGACCCCCACGACCACGGCGACCAGGCGCGCGGGGGAGCGGCGGGGGGCGGGCGCGCCCTGCTGCGGGGCGGGCGGGAGGGCGAGCTGCTGCTCACCGGAACTCTGTGGCATGGACACGAGGGGCGATCCTTGCACCCGGAACCCCCGTCCCACCAGCGGAATCATCCCTTCCGCCGGAGGCCGGGACCCCGGTCGGGCGGCCCCGCGCCGCGCGGCCCCGTACCATGGGGTGAGGCCGCGGCGTGACCTTGCCCGGCGGACGGGTGCGCCTCACTGACGGCGCGCCGTCATCCTCGAATCCGGGAGAAGCGCCGCAGCATGTCCACGCGCCACGATATCCGTAACGTCGCCATCGTCGCCCACGTCGACCACGGCAAGACGACCCTCGTCGACGCCATGCTCAAGCAGGCGGGCGCCTTCGCCGCGCACCAGCATCTGGACGACCGGATGATGGACTCCAACGACCTGGAGCGCGAGAAGGGCATCACCATTCTCGCCAAGAACACCGCCGTGAAGTACCACCCGAAGGACGGCGGCGACCCGATCACCATCAACATCATCGACACCCCCGGCCACGCCGACTTCGGTGGCGAGGTCGAGCGCGGGCTGTCCATGGTGGACGCGGTCGTGCTGCTGGTGGACGCCTCCGAGGGCCCGCTGCCGCAGACCCGGTTCGTGCTGCGCAAGGCGCTGTCCGCCCGGCTGCCGGTGATCCTGTGCATCAACAAGACGGACCGCCCGGACTCCCGGATCGACGAGGTCGTCAACGAGACGTACGACCTGTTCCTGGACCTGGACGCCGACGAGGACCAGATCGAGTTCCCGATCGTCTACGCCTGCGCCCGTGACGGCATCGCCTCGCTGACCAAGCCGGAGAACGGCACCGTGCCGGCCGACTCCACCAGCCTGGAGCCGTTCTTCTCCACGCTGCTCGCGCACGTCCCGGCCCCGACGTTCGACGAGGCCGCGCCGCTGCAGGCGCACGTCACCAACCTCGACGCCGACAACTTCCTCGGCCGTATCGCGCTGCTGCGCGTCGAGCAGGGCTACCTGAAGAAGGGCCAGACCGTCGCGTGGATCAAGCGTGACGGCAGCATGGCCAACGTCCGCATCACCGAGCTGATGATGACCGAGGCGCTGACCCGCAAGCCCGCCGAGAGCGCCGGCCCCGGCGACATCTGCGCGGTCGCGGGCATCCCCGACATCATGATCGGCGAGACGCTCGCCGACCCGGAGAACCCGATCGCGCTGCCGCTGATCACGGTGGACGAGCCGGCGATCTCCATGACGATCGGCACCAACACCTCGCCGCTGGTCGGCAAGGGCGGCAAGGGCCACAAGGTCACCGCCCGCCAGGTCAAGGACCGCCTCGACCGGGAGCTGATCGGCAACGTCTCGCTGCGCGTGCTGCCGACCGAGCGCCCGGACGCGTGGGAGGTCCAGGGCCGCGGCGAGCTGGCGCTGGCCATCCTGGTGGAGACCATGCGCCGGGAGGGCTTCGAGCTCACCGTCGGCAAGCCCGAGGTGGTCACCAAGGACGTCAACGGCAAGGTGCACGAGCCGATCGAGCGGATGACCATCGACTCGCCGGAGGAGCACCTCGGTGCCATCACCCAGCTGATGGCCGCCCGCAAGGGCCGCATGGAGACCATGACCAACCACGGCTCCGGCTGGATCCGCATGGAGTGGATCGTGCCCTCGCGCGGCCTGATCGGGTTCCGCACCGAGTTCCTCACCCAGACCCGCGGCACCGGCATCGCGCACTCGATCTTCGAGGGCCACGAGCCCTGGTTCGGCGAGCTGCGCACCCGCAACAACGGATCGCTCGTGGCCGACCGGTCCGGTGTGGTCACGCCGTTCGCGATGATCAACCTCCAGGAGCGCGGCGTCATCTTCGTCGAGCCGACCACCGAGGTGTACGAGGGCATGATCATCGGTGAGAACTCGCGCACCGACGACATGGACGTGAACATCACCAAGGAGAAGAAGCTCACCAACATGCGCGCCGCGTCCGCGGACAACACCGAGAACGTGGTGCCGCCGCGCAAGCTGTCGCTGGAGCAGTCCCTGGAGTTCTGCCGCGACGACGAGTGCATCGAGGTGACGCCGGAGACGGTGCGCATCCGCAAGGTCGTCCTCGACCAGAAGGAGCGCGGCCGCGCCGCCTCCCGCGCCAAGCACGCGTAGCGCGCGTTGAGGGGCGCGGGGAACCGCGCGCTCAGCCCACCACCGGCCGGTGGTGGGCTGAGCGCGCGGTTCCACGCGCCCCTTCTGGGTTGCCCTCCACGCGAAGGGTGTCCGTTATTCGGACACTGTTCACCGGAAAGCAGAGTGATACTGCTCACTCTGTCCGATTGATTCCTGTCTGCGTACGTTCCGGAATGTCCGGATTCCGGACGCGATCGTGACCCCATCGAGACCCTTGACGGTGTCAACCGTCATCAAACGTGCCCGATAGTGGACGAAGTTGAGCTCGGGTCAATGGGTCTTGCGCTGATGGGAGCGCCGACTCACGAGCAGAGAAGGCCGCAGTGGCTGTCAGGGGTGTCAGCCGCCGTCCGGCCTTCTCTTTCACGTAGTGACAGTGACTCCTGAGGAGGCATACCCATGCGCGGTGCCAAGAGCGCCATGTGGGTCGCAGGTGCGGCAGTCGTCGCCCTGGCAGCGACCGCCTGCGGTTCCGGCTCGGACAGTGCGGGCGGTTCCAACGACGGCATCGTCCGGGCCTGGTGGGGCGACCCGCAGAACCCGCTCGAGCCGGCGAACACCAACGAGGTCCAGGGCGGCAAGGTCCTGGACATGATCTTCATGAACCTCAAGGAGTACGACCCCAAGACGGGGAAGGCCAACCTCGAGGCCGCGGACTCCATCACCACCACCGACCAGCAGAACTTCACGATCAAGCTGAAGCCGAACCTGAAGTTCTCGGACGGCACGCCGGTCACCGCCAGCTCCTTCGTGGACGCGTGGAACTACGGCGCCCTGGTCACCAACAAGCAGCTGAACGCCTACTTCTTCGCGGACATCGACGGCTACGACGCCGTGCACCCCGCGAAGGAGGGCGCTGCCCCGACCGCCAAGACCATGTCCGGTCTGAAGGTCGTCGACGACCACACCTTCACGGTCAAGCTGACCCAGAAGTTCTCCACGTGGCCGGACCGCCTCGGCTACAAGGCGTTCGCGCCGCTGCCGAAGTCGTTCTTCACCGACCACGCCGGCTACCTGGACAAGCCGGTCGGCGACGGCCCGTACAAGGTCGTGTCGTACAGCAAGGGCACCAGCATGAAGCTGGTCCCGAACCCGTACTACACCGGTCCGAGCAAGCCCAAGAACAAGGGCGTGCTGCTGAAGGTCTACACCGACAGCAACACCGCGTACGCCGACCTGCAGGCGGGCAACCTGGATGTCCTCGACGACATCCCGGCCGAGCAGCTCAGCCACGCCAAGTCCGACCTGGGCGGCCGCTACCTCAACCAGCCGGCCGGCATCATCCAGACGATCTCGTTCCCGCTGAACCAGAAGGCGTGGAACGCCCCGGGCATGGACAAGGTCCGCCTCGGCCTGTCGATGGCGATCGACCGCAACACCATCACCCAGAAGATCTTCCAGAGCACCCGTACCCCGGCCAACGACCTCACCTCCCCGGTGCTGGGCGCGTCCGGCGGCTACAGCTCGGACATCGCCGGTGACGCCACCACGTTCAACCCGGCCAAGGCCAAGCAGCTGATCCAGGAGGGCGGCGGTATACCCGGCGGCCACATGACGATCGGCTACAACGCGGACTCCGGCTCCCACAAGCAGTGGGTGGACGCGGTGTGCAACAGCATCAACAACGTGCTGGGCAACGACAAGGCCTGCGTGGGCGCCCCGACCGGCACCTTCGCGGACTTCCGCAACCAGATCACCAAGGGCCAGATGACCCAGCCGTTCCGCTCCGGCTGGCAGATGGACTACCCGCTGATCGACGACTTCCTGACGCCGCTCTACGCGAGCGACGGCAGCTCGAACGACTCGCACTACAGCAACCCGCAGTTCGACGCCCTGATCAAGCAGGCCAACGCGGAGCCCGACACCGCCAAGGCCACCACGCTGTACCAGCAGGCCGAGAAGCTGCTCTTCAAGGACATGCCCGTCATCCCGCTCTGGTACCAGAACGGCGAGGCCGGCTGGTCGTCGCGCGTGTCCAACGTGACGGAGAACGCCTTCAGCTACCCCGTCTACACCGACATCACGGTCAACAACGGCTGACCTGAT
This sequence comes from Actinacidiphila rubida, assembly GCF_900110255.1. GTDB lineage: Bacteria > Actinomycetota > Actinomycetes > Streptomycetales > Streptomycetaceae > Actinacidiphila > Actinacidiphila rubida. The sequence continues at coordinate 201,269 of NZ_FODD01000006.1, read as the reverse complement.
GCGGCAGGCGCCCGCCCCTACCCCGGGCGGGCGTTCTGGGGGGAACTGACAGCAACCGCTCGCGGTGCGGATGCCGGCCGGGGCCACAAGCCCCGGCCGGCGTCCGCCCGATCCCTGGAGGGCAGATGGGGCGCTACGTCATCAGGCGACTGCTCCAGATGGTTCCGGTCTTCATCGGAACCACCTTTTTGATCTTCGTCATGGTCTACGCACTCGGCGACCCGGTGGCCGCCATGTTCGGAGACCGAGCGCCGGACCCCGCAACGGCCGCGCAGATCAGGCACGACCTGTACCTGGACCACCCGCTGCCCGTGCAGTACCTGCACTACATGGGTCAGATCTTCACCGGGAACTTCGGCAAGGCGGCGACCGGTCAGCCGGTCACCGAGCTGATGGGCCAGGCGTTTCCGGTCACCCTGCGGCTGACCCTGGTGGCGTTCGCCATCGAGGCGGTCGTCGGCATCGGCCTCGGCCTGCTGGCCGGCCTGCGCCGCGGCCGGTTCGCCGACAGCAGCGTGCTGGCGTTCACCCTGCTGGTGGTCGCCATCCCCACGTTCGTCACCGGCTACCTGCTGCAGTACTTCGTGGGCCTGAAGTGGGGCCTGGCCAACCCGGCGGTCGGCGACGGCGCCCCGCTGGGCGACCTGATCCTGCCGGGCATCGTGCTGGCCGGCGTCTCGCTGGCCTACGTCGCCCGGCTGACCCGCACCTCGGTGGCCGAGAACTCGCGCGCGGACTACCTGCGCACCGCCGTCGCCAAGGGCCTGCCCCGGCGCCGCGTGGTGACCGTCCACCTGCTGCGCAACTCGCTGATACCCGTGGTCACCTTCCTCGGCACCGACATCGGCGGCCTGATGGCCGGCGCGGTCGTCACCGAGCGGATCTTCAACATCCACGGTGTCGGCTACCAGCTCTACCAGGGCATCCTGCGGCAGAACCCGCCCACGGTGGTCGGCTTCGTGACCATCCTGGTGCTGATCTTCCTCGCCGCGAACCTGCTCGTCGACCTGCTCTACGCGGTCCTGGACCCGAGGATCCGGTATGCCTGACCTGACCGACGCCACGACCGCGACCGGCACCGCCGTGCCCGACGCGGCGACCGCGGCCACCGTTCCCGCCGGGCAGCGCGAGAAGACCCGCAGCCTGGCCGGCGACGCGTGGCGCGACCTGAGCCGCAAGCCGATGTTCTACATATCGGGCCTGCTCATCCTCTTCCTGATCGTCATCGCGATCTGGCCGAGCGTCATCGCCAGCGGCAACCCGCTCGCGTGCGACCTGGCCAAGTCGCAGATGGGCCCGACCGGCGGCCACCCCTTCGGCTTCGACACCCAGGGCTGCGACGTCTACACCCGCACGGTGTACGGCGCCCGCGACTCGGTCGCGGTCGGCATCCTTACGACGCTGGGCGCCACCCTGCTCGGCTCGCTGCTGGGCGGCCTGGCCGGCTTCTTCGGCGGCTTCTGGGACTCGCTGATCTCCATGGTCAGCAACATCTTCTTCGGCATCCCGATCCTGCTCGGCGGCGTGGTGTTCCTGTCCGTCGTCAAGGGCGGTTCGGTGGGCACCGTCACGCTGTTCATGGTGCTGCTCGGCTGGCCGCAGATCGCGCGTATCGCGCGCGGCGCGGTGATCACCGCCAAGCAGCAGGACTACGTGCAGGCGGCCAGAGCGCTCGGCGCGGGCAACACCCGGATGCTGCTGCGGCACATCCTGCCCAACGCCCTCGCCCCGATCATCGTCGTGGCGACCATCGCGCTCGGCACGTACATCTCGCTGGAGGCGACCCTGTCGTTCCTCGGCGTCGGCCTCAAGCCGCCGGCGGTCTCCTGGGGCATCGACATCTCGCAGGCGTCCAACCAGATCCGCAACGCGCCGCACATGCTGCTGTGGCCCGCCGGCGCGCTGAGCGTCACGGTGCTGGCGTTCATCATGCTCGGCGACGCGGTCCGCGACGCCCTCGACCCCAAGCTGCGCTAGGAGGGCGTACGTTGACTGTCATCGATGAGACCGCGGCCGCCCCCGGCGCCGCGCAGACCACCCCGCTGCTCGAAGTGCGGGACCTGCACGTGGAGTTCCACACCCGCGACGGCGTCGCCAAGGCCGTCAACGGAGTGAACTACTCCGTCAACGCCGGTGAGACGCTGGCGGTGCTGGGCGAGTCCGGCTCCGGCAAGTCCGTCACCGCGCAGGCCATCATGGGCATCCTCGACATGCCCCCCGGCCGCATCCCCAAGGGCGAGATCCTCTTCCAGGGCCAGGACATGCTCGCCATGTCCGGCGAGCAGCGCCGCAGGATCCGCGGGCGGAAGATCGCGATGATCTTCCAGGACGCGCTGTCGTCGCTCAACCCGGTGCTGTCCGTCGGCTACCAGCTCGGCGAGATGTTCCGGGTCCACCAGGGCCTGTCCCGCAAGGCGGCCAAGGCCAAGGCGATCGAGCTGATGGACCGGGTGCGCATCCCGGCCGCGGCCGAGCGGGTCAACGACTACCCGCACCAGTTCTCCGGCGGCATGCGCCAGCGCATCATGATCGCGATGGCGCTGGCCCTGGAGCCCGAGCTGATCATCGCCGACGAGCCCACCACGGCGCTCGACGTGACGGTGCAGGCCCAGGTCATGGACCTGCTGGCCGAGCTGCAGCGCGAGTACAACATGGGCCTGATCCTGATCACCCACGACCTCGGCGTGGTCGCCGACGTCGCGGACAAGATCGCCGTGATGTACGCGGGGCGGATCGTGGAGACCGCGCCGGTGCACGAGATCTACAGCGCCCCGGCCCACCCGTACACCAAGGGCCTGCTCCAGTCGATCCCGCGGCTGGACCGCAAGGGCCAGGAGCTGTACGCGATCAAGGGCCTGCCGCCCAACCTGCTGCACGTCCCGTCCGGCTGCGCCTTCAACCCGCGCTGCCCGATGGCGCAGGACATCTGCCGTACCGAGGTGCCGGTGCTCCACCCGGCCGGGCCCGGTCGCGGCAGTGCCTGCCACTTCTGGAAGGAGACCCTCGGTGAGTGAGCCGATCCTGCAGGTGCGCAACCTGGTCAAGCACTTCCCCCTCACCCAGGGCATCCTGTTCAAGAAGCAGATCGGCGCGGTCAAGGCCGTCGACGGCATCTCCTTCGACCTGTACCCGGGCGAGACGCTGGGCATCGTCGGCGAGTCCGGCTGCGGCAAGTCGACCGTCGCCAAGCTGCTGATGAACCTGGAGCAGGCCACCTCGGGCGAGGTGTTCTACAAGGGCCAGGACATCACCAGGCTGTCCGGCCGCGCGCTCAAGGCCGTGCGCCGCAACATCCAGATGGTATTCCAGGACCCGTACACCTCGCTGAACCCGCGGATGACGGTCGGCGACATCATCGGCGAGCCCTTCGACATCCACCCCGAGGTGGCCCCGAAGGGCGACCGGCGCAAGCGCGTCCAGGACCTGCTGGACGTCGTCGGCCTCAACCCGGAGTACATCAACCGGTACCCGCACCAGTTCTCCGGCGGCCAGCGCCAGCGCATCGGCATCGCCCGCGGCCTGGCGCTGAACCCCGAGGTGATCATCTGCGACGAGCCGGTGTCCGCGCTGGACGTCTCGGTGCAGGCGCAGGTCGTCAACCTGATGGAGAAGCTGCAGGACGAGTTCGGCCTGTCGTACATCTTCATCGCGCACGACCTGTCGATCGTGCGGCACATCTCCGACCGGGTCGGCGTGATGTACCTGGGCAAGATGGCGGAGATCGGCACCGACGCCGAGATCTACGAGCACCCCACGCACCCCTACACCCAGGCGCTGCTGTCCGCGGTGCCGGTGCCGGACCCCGAGGCCCGGGAGAAGCGCGAGCGGATCATCCTGACCGGCGACGTGCCGTCGCCGGCGAACCCGCCGTCCGGCTGCCGGTTCCGCACCCGCTGCTGGAAGGCGCAGGACATCTGCGCCAAGGAGGTGCCGCTGCTGGCCGTCCCGTCGGTCTTCGCCGACCGGGACACCCCGGCCGCGCACGAGTCGGCGTGCCACTTCGCCGAGGACGGCACGGCCGCGGCCTGACGCGCGAGCTCCTGAAGTGGCCGGCCGAGGAACGAGGCCGTCCGCGGAAGGAGTGAGGAGGAAGGCCGCGCGATGAAGTGGGTGGCCTGACGCGCGAGCTCCTGAAGTGGCCGGCCGAGGAACGAGGCCGTCCGCGGAAGTGGGGGCGCCCCCGGCCGAAGGCTGGGGGAGAGGAGGAAGGCCGCGCGATGAGGTGGGCGGCCTGACGCGCAGTGAAGTGGGCGGCCTGACGGCTGCTGAGGAAGTGGGCGCGCGTCGCCCGCGGCGAGAGGCGTCCCGGTCCGGGAGGGAAGGACCGGGGCGCCTTCGTGCGTCTGCCCCCGGAACCGGGGGCCACGCCCGGACCGTGCGGAGCCCGCACCCGCATGTTTGACGCGTACTGGTCATCTCCTGCCGTCGTACGGGTGAACGGGTGACGGCCCGTCGATTCGTGGCCAACACATTGGAGGGCGCGACACGTGGGTGAATGAGTGCGGCTTTGCCGCAATTGCTGTGTCATGGGTCATGAAGTCTCATTTGTGACCATGGAGGAGGCACACGATGCGCGGAGCCACGCGGGTGAAGTGGGCTGCAGGAGCGGTGGTGGTCGCCCTCGCGGCCGGCGCCTGCGGCGGCGGAAGCAGTGGCGGCGGCGGCAGCACCAACGGCATCGTGCGTGCGTCGTGGGGTGACCCGCAGAACCCCCTGGAGCCGGCCGACACCAACGAGGTGCAGGGCGGCAAGGTGCTGGACATGATCTTCCGGGGCCTGAAGAAGTACAACCCGAAGACCGCCGCGGCCGAGAACTGGATCGCGCAGTCGATCACCTCGACGGACTCGCAGACCTTCGACATCAAGCTCAAGTCGGGCTGGACCTTCAGCAACGGTGAGCCGGTCAACGCGGACTCGTTCATCAACGCCTGGAACTACGGCGCCGCCCTGAAGAACGCCCAGCTCAACGCCTCGTTCTTCGCCCCCATCGCCGGCTACGCGCAGGTCCACCCGGACGCCACCGGCGCCTCGGCCGTCACGGACAAGCTGTCCGGCCTGCACAAGGTCTCGGACACCGAGTTCACCGTGAAGCTCAGCTCGAAGTTCGCGCTGTTCCCCGACACCCTGGGCTACTCCGCGTTCTACCCGCTGCCCCAGTCGTTCTTCACCAACCACTCCGCCTGGCTGGCGAAGCCCATCGGCAACGGCCCGTACGAGATCTCGTCGTACACCAAGGGCACCGGTATGAACCTGGTGAAGTGGGACGGCTACAAGGGCTCGGACGCCGCCTCGAACAAGGGCGTGGACCTGCGGGTCTACACCGACAACAACACGGCGTACACCGACCTGCAGGCCGGCAACCTCGACCTCGTCGACGACATCCCGGCCTCGCAGCTGAAGAACGTGAAGAACGACCTGGGCAGCCGGTACATCAACGTGCCGGCCGGCATCATCCAGACGATCGCGTTCCCGCTCTACAGCTCGCGCTGGAACACGCCGAACTCCGCGAAGATCCGGCAGGGCCTGTCGATGGCGATCAACCGCCAGCAGATCACCCAGCAGATCTTCCAGAACACCCGCACCCCCGCCAGCGACTGGACCTCGCCGGTGCTCGGCGACGCGGGCGGCTTCAAGCAGGGCCTGTGCGGCCAGGAGTGCACGTACAACCCGAGCAAGGCCAAGCAGGTCATCGCGCAGGCCGGCGGCCTGCCCGGCGGCCACATCACCATCTCGTACAACGCCGACACCGGCTCCCACAAGGAGTGGGTGGACGCGGTGTGCAACAGCATCAACAACGCGCTGGGCAACAACACGGCGTGCGTCGGCGCCCCGGTCGGCACCTTCGCCGACTTCCGGAACAAGATCACCAACAAGCAGCAGAACGACCCGTTCCGGGCCGGCTGGCAGATGGACTACCCGCTGATCCAGGACTTCCTGCAGCCGCAGTACTACACCAACGCCTCGTCGAACGACTCGCACTACAGCAACGCGAACTTCGACAACCTGGTCAACCAGGCCAACGCGGCCAGCAGCAGCTCGGAGTCCGTCTCCAAGTTCCAGGACGCGGAGAAGCAGCTGGTCATCGACATGCCGGCGATCCCGCTCTGGTACCAGAACGGCAGCGCGGGCTACTCGTCGAACGTCAGCAACGTGTTCCTCAACCCCTTCAGCGTCCCCGTCTACAACGAGATCAACGTCAAGTGACGCCGAGCGGAGGCCGCACCGGATCGCCCGGTGCGGCCTCCGCCCGCCTTTCCGGGAGGCCCCATGGGACGCTATGTGATCCGGCGGCTGCTGCAGATGATCCCCGTCTTCATCGGCAGCACGTTCCTGATCTTCTTCATGGTGTACGCGCTCGGCGACCCCGTGGCCGCGCTCTTCGGTGACCGGGCGCCCGATCCGGCGACCGCCGCACAGATCCGGCACGACCTGTACCTCGACCACTCGCTGCCCGCCCAGTACATCCACTACATGGGCAACCTGTTCAAGGGCGACTTCGGCACGGCGTTCAACGGCCAGTCGGTCCTGCAGCTGATGGGCGACGCCTTCCCGGTGACCATCCGGCTGACCATCGTCGCCATCATCTTCGAGATCATCATCGGCATCACGCTGGGCGTGCTCACCGGTATGAAGCGCGGCAAGCCGGTCGACACCGGCGTGCTGCTGCTGACCCTCGTGGTGATCTCGGTGCCCACGTTCGTCACCGGTTACGTGCTGCAGTACATCTTCGGCGTCCAGCTCAAATGGACCGCGCCCTCGGTGTCGCCCAGCGCGCCGTTCAACGAACTCATCCTGCCGGGACTGGTGCTCGCCCTGGTCTCGCTGGCCTACGTCACCCGGCTCACCCGCACGTCCATCGCCGAGAACACCCGCGGCGACTACGTGCGCACCGCCGTCGCCAAGGGCCTGCCGCGCCGCCGGGTCATCATCCGGCACCTGCTGCGCAACTCGCTGATCCCGGTCGTCACCTTCATCGGCACCGACATCGGCGCGCTCATGGGCGGCGCCATCGTCACCGAGCGGATCTTCAACATCCACGGCGTCGGCTACAACCTCTACCAGGGCATCCTGCGCAACAACGCGCCGACGGTCGTCGGCTTCGTCACCATCCTGGTGCTGGTCTTCCTGATCGCGAACCTGCTCGTCGACCTGCTCTACGCGGTCCTGGACCCGAGGATTCGGTATGCCTGACGGACACGATCCGCACGGACACGATCCGCTGGAACCCATCGACCCCAGCCAGGGCCCGATCGCCCCGGCCGGTGGCTACGGCGGCGGCTTCGACCTGGCCAACGCCGACGCGGAGACCCTGGAGAAGGGACCGAGTCACGCGCAGGAGCCCGGGGGGCCGGCCGGCAAACCGCGCAGCCTGTGGTCCGACGCCTGGCGCGACCTGAGGCGCAACCCGATCTTCATCATCTCCGCGCTGATCATCCTGTTCCTGGTCTTCATCTCGCTGTGGCCGGGGACCATCGCCACCCAGGACCCGCTCGCGGCCAACCTCGCCAAGGCGCAGGCCGGACCCGAGGCGGGCCACCCGTTCGGTTTCGACAGCCAGGGCCGCGACGTCTACACCCGCGTCGTGTACGGCGCCCGCGCCTCGGTGACCGTCGGCGTGTGCGCGACCCTCGGCGTGGTGATCCTCGGCAGCATCCTCGGCGGCCTGGCCGGGTTCTTCGTCGGCTGGTGGGACGCGGTGCTGTCGCGGATCAGCGACATCTTCTTCGGCATCCCCGTCGTCCTCGGCGGCCTGGTGTTCCTCTCCGTGGTCACCAACAGCTCGGTGTGGCCGGTCATCGGCTTCATGGTGCTGCTGGGCTGGCCGCAGATCGCCCGTATCGCCCGCGGTTCGGTGATCACCGCCCGGCAGAACGACTACGTGCAGGCCGCGCGGGCCCTGGGCGCCGGCAACTCCCGCATGCTGCTGCGGCACATCGCGCCGAACGCCGTCGCCCCCGTCATCGTCGTCGGCACCATCGCGCTCGGCACCTACATCGCCCTGGAGGCCACGCTGTCCTATCTGGGCGTGGGCCTCAAACCGCCCACGGTCTCCTGGGGCATCGACATCTCCGACGCCTCCAGCCAGATCCGCAACGCCCCGCACATGCTGCTGTGGCCGGCCGGCGCGCTGAGCCTGACCGTGCTGGCCTTCATCATGCTCGGCGACGCGGTGCGCGACGCCCTCGACCCCAAGCTGCGCTGAGGAGCACGCGATGGCCACCAGTGCCGAGTTGACCCCGGAACCCGTCGGCGAGGCCGAGGGCCCGCTGCTGGACGTCCGGAACCTGCACGTGGAGTTCCGCACCCGCGACGGCGTCGCCAAGGCGGTGAACGGCGTCAACTACTCCGTCGACGCCGGGGAGACGCTGGCGGTGCTGGGCGAGTCCGGCTCCGGCAAGTCCGTCACCGCGCAGGCCATCATGGGCATCCTGGACTCCCCGCCCGGCTTCATCACCGAGGGCGAAGTGGTGTTCCAGGGCCGCAACCTGCTGACGCTGGGCGCCGAGGAGCGCCGCAAGGTGCGCGGAGCGCGGATGGCGATGATCTTCCAGGACGCCCTGTCCTCGCTCAACCCGGTGCTGAACGTGGGCGAGCAGCTCGGCGAGATGTTCACGGTGCACCGCGGGATGTCCCGCAAGGCCGCCAGGGCCAAGGCGATCGAGCTGATGGAACGGGTCCGCATCCCGGCCGCCAGGGAACGCATCCGGCAGTACCCGCACCAGTTCTCCGGCGGTATGCGGCAGCGCGTGATGATCGCCATGGCGATGGCGCTGGAGCCCGAGCTGATCATCGCCGACGAGCCCACCACCGCGCTGGACGTGACGGTGCAGGCCCAGGTCATGGAGCTGCTCGCGGAACTGCAGCGCGAGTACAACATGGGCCTGATCCTCATCACCCACGACCTCGGCGTGGTCGCCGACGTCGCGGACAAGATCGCCGTGATGTACGCCGGCCGGATCGTGGAGACCTCGCCCGTCCACGACATCTACGCCGCCCCCGCCCACCCCTACACCCGGGGCCTGCTCGACTCGATCCCGCGCGTCGACCAGAAGGGCCAGGAGCTGTACGCGATCAAGGGCCTGCCGCCCAACCTGCTGCACATCCCGCCGGGTTGCGCCTTCAACCCGCGCTGCCCCCTGGCACAGGCCGTGTGCCGCACCGACGAGCCTCCGCTGTACCGGGTGAGCGACACCCGGGCCAGCGCCTGCCACTTCTGGAAGGAGACCCTCGGTGAGTCAGCCGACAACGCGTGAACCGGCGGCGGCCCCGGCCACCACCCGCGAGCCGATCCTCGAAGTCCGCGGACTGGTCAAGCACTTCCCCCTCACCCAGGGCATCCTGTTCAAGAAGCAGATCGGCGCGGTCAAGGCCGTCGACGGCGTGGACTTCGACCTGTACCCCGGCGAGACGCTGGGCATCGTCGGCGAGTCCGGCTGCGGCAAGTCGACCGTCGCCAAGCTGGTGATGAACCTGGAGGAGCCCACGGCGGGCACGATCAAGTACAAGGGCCAGGACATCACCAAGCTGTCCGGCCGGGCGCTCAAGGCCGTGCGCCGCAACATCCAGATGGTGTTCCAGGACCCCTACACCTCGCTGAACCCGCGGATGACCGTGGGCGACATCATCGGCGAGCCCTTCGACATCCACCCGGACGTCGCGCCGAAGGGCGACCGGCGGCGGCGCGTGCAGGAGCTGCTGGACGTCGTCGGCCTCAACCCCGAGTACATCAACCGGTACCCGCACCAGTTCTCCGGCGGCCAGCGCCAGCGCATCGGCATCGCCCGCGGCCTGGCGCTGCGCCCGGAGATCATCGTCGCGGACGAGCCGGTGTCCGCGCTCGACGTCTCGGTGCAGGCGCAGGTGGTCAACCTGATGGAGCGGCTGCAGGACGAGTTCCAGCTCTCCTACATGTTCATCGCGCACGACCTGTCGATCGTCCGGCACATCTCCGACCGGGTCGGCGTGATGTACCTCGGCAGGATCGTCGAGATCGGCGCCGACGCGGCGATCTACGAGCACCCCACCCACCCGTACACGCAGGCCCTGCTCTCCGCCGTGCCGGTGCCCAACCCGGAGGCGCGCGAGGAGCGCGAGCGGATCATCCTCGCCGGCGACGTGCCGTCGCCGGCGAACCCGCCGTCCGGCTGCCGGTTCCGCACCCGCTGCTGGAAGGCCCAGGAGCGGTGCGCCGTGGAGGAGCCGCTGCTGGCCGTCCCGGAGGTCTTCCGCGGCACCGGCGGCCCCGCCGAGCACGAGTCGGCGTGCCACTTCGCCGAGGAGATGGAGAACCCGCCGGGGGAGTGACGGGCGCGCGGGCCCGGGCGGCCCGCGCGGGGTCCCGCGCCGGGGGCGGCCGTCCCGGGCCGAGAGGCCGTTCGGCCCTGGCAGGCGGTCCGGCGCCGGGGCTAAGGTGATAAGGCAGGATAAGCGGAGGAACCGGCAGAATCAGGCGCCCATCCACCGGGGGCTGTCATGCGCGAACGCCAGCAGCGCCGCGAGCAGCGGGAACGGCTAGCCCTGCGGCAGCAGTGGGAGCATCCCGCGCGGGACGACGCCCCCCGGCTCCCGGACAGCACGCAGGACCTCCTCTCCACCCTCGGCTCGCTGGTCGACGAGGCCGCGGAGCAGATGAAGGTGGAGCGGACCCGCGTCGAACTCGCCGTCGCCCTCCAGCGCCACATGCTGCCCCCCGAGCTCCCGCGGCTCGACCGGCTGCGCCTGGCCGTCCGGTACGCCCCCTCCCAGCGCGGCCTGGACGTCGGCGGCGACTGGTACGACGCGTTCACCATGGGCGACGGCACCGTGGGCCTGGCCATCGGCGACGTCCAGGGCCACGACGTGGAGGCCGCCGCCTTCATGGGCCAGATCCGGGTGGGACTGCGCGCACTGGCCGGCGCCACCAGCGACCCCGGCGAGATCCTCCGCCACGCCAACGACCTCCTGGTCTCGATGGGCGGCGGCCTCTTCGCCACCTGCTGCTTCCTGCGCTTCGACCCCGCCACCGGCTGCCTCGACCTGGCCCGCGCCGGGCACATCCCGATGGTGTGGGCGTGCGAGGACGGCAACTGGGGCATCGCCCAGGACCGCGGCGGCCCGCCGCTGGGCGTGCTCGCGGGCGAGCGGTACCCGGTCACGCACCGCGTGGTGACGGTCGCCGGCTCCCTGGTGCTGCTGACCGACGGCGTCGTGGAAGGTCCCGCCTGCCCCGTCGGCAGCGGCCTGGACAGGGTGGCCGCGATGGTTCGCGGCGGGTTCCTGGACGAGCCCGACGTCCTGGCCGGCCGTGTGATCGCCGCGGCCGAGCGCACCGGACACGAGGACGACGCCGCCGTGCTCGTCGCCCGCTACGACGGGCCCGCGCGGCGGGCCGCCTGACGCCGGAAGATGCCGTTCCGGGCCGGTATGTTCGGCTTCATGCGGGACCCAGGCCCTGAGCGCCCCGGCAGCCACGTCCCCGGCGTGCGCGGCCCGGTGCCGGACGGGCTCGCCGCCATGGACCACACCTGGCTCCTGCAGGTCGTGCTGCTGGCCGCGGCGTACTACGGGACGGCGCGGCTCGGCCTGCTGGAGCAGCTGGTCCGCGGGCAGGTCACCCCGCTGTGGCCGCCGACCGGGCTGGCGCTGACCGCGCTGCTCGTCCTGGGACTGCGCGTCTGGCCCGGCATCGCGCTCGGCGCGTTCGCGGTGAACATCACCCTCGGCCCGTCGTTCGGCACCGTGCTGGCCATCACCGCAGGCAACACCCTGGCGCCGGTCGCGGCCTACCTGCTGCTGCGCCGGGCCGGCTTCCACACCGCCATGGACCGGCTCAGGGACGCCCTCGCCCTGATCTTCCTCGGCGCGCTGGTGGCGATGGTCATCAGCGCGACCACGGGCACCACGGCCCTGCTGGTGTCCGGCGCCCTGGACCAGAACGGCTTCTGGACGGCCTGGTCCGTGTGGTGGACCGGCGACGCCATGGGCGTGCTGGTCGTCACGCCGTTCCTGCTCGTGGCCTACGCGGCGCTGCGGCGGCGGTGGCTGCCCGGCCCGGTCCGCGCCCCCTGGGGGGCCGCCCGCTGGGGCGAGGCGGCGGCGCTGACCGCGGCCACCCTCGGCATCGGCTACCTGGCGACCAACGGCACGACCGCCTCGCTGCTGTTCCTCGTCTCGCCCGTGCTGATCTGGGCCGCGTTCCGGTTCCAGCTGCCGGGCGCGGCACCCTGCGCCCTGGCCGTGTCCACGCTGGCCATCCTCGCCACCACCCGCCGCACGGGCCCGTTCGCCGACCACGGACTGGTGTCGAACATGGTGACGCTGCAGGCGTTCAACGGTGTGACGGCGCTGACGGCCCTGCTGCTGTCGGCGGTCATCACCGAACGCGAGGCCACCCACGACGAGATCCGCCGGGTCTGCGCCCAGTTGCAGGAACTGGTGTCCGCCAGGGCGCGGAACCGGGAGGGCTGACCCCCCCGGCCCGCGCGCCTCCGGTACGGCCCCGCGCTACTTCGCGACGTTGGGCAGCGTGACGATCCGGCCCGCGGCGTCGCTCGACGACAGCGCCTTCACCAGGGCCGTCGCGACGTCCTGCGGGGTGACGGCGGTCTTGCTGCCGTCCGCGCGCTGCAGCAGCACGCCGTTGAACGTCGCGCCGTACAGCGACTTGAGCACCGCCAGGTCGACGTGCGGGGCGAGCTTGCCCTGCGCGTCCGGGGTCATCGTCAGGAACGTCGGCAGCGACTTGTTGAACGGGATCTTGTGCGTCCCGTCGGCCCGCACGACCACCTGGCCGGCCATCGCCGTCCTGCCGAACCCGTTGACCGCCTGGTCCAGCGCGGCCTGGGTCACCTTCGGCGGGACCGTGGTGACGGTGAGCGCCACCGGCTGGTCCGCGCCGGTCTCGGCCCGGGTCCGGTAGGCGGCGGCGACCTGGGTGGCCGCGGCGTTCACGTCGAAGGAGGAGCCGGGCTTGCCGGGGACCGCGATCGCCTTGTGGCCGGCGAACCGGACCATGCCGTCGCTGCCGCTGCTGTTCCGGCCCGCGATGCCCTGCAGGGCCGCCTTCAGCTTGTCGTTGTCGACCAGGATCACGGGGTCGACGGTGGTGCTGCCGCCGACCAGCGAGCCGATCACCGACACCGGGTTGTAGTCGGTGTGCGCGACCCCGCGCACGGTGGCGTCGGTGTCGACGGTCAGCCCGGCCACGGACGGCTTCAGCGTCTGCTTCCTGCCGCCGATCGTGAGGGTCAGCGGCGCGGTGGTGCGGTCGCCGAGCGCCTTGTTCAGCGTCTGCACCGCCTCGTCCTTGGTCATGTTGCCGATGTCCACGCCGAGCACGGTGGTGCCCCGGGGGACGTCGGCGTGGTTCATCAACAGGCCCGCGCCGTACGCGAGGACGACCACGGCGCCGACGCCGACACCCGCGAGCACGAGCTTGGAACGGCCCCCCTTCTTGGCCGTCCTGCCCGTCTTCGCCGCCTTGGCCGGGGCCGAAGGCTGCGGGGACGCGGGCGCGCCGGCCGGACCCTGACCGGGCCCCTGCGGACGCGGCCCGCGGATGTCGCCCGCGGGCACGGCCGGGATGCCGCTGACCAGGGTGTCGCCGGAGAGGCGGTCCCCGGGACCGCCCGGGACGCCGCCAGGGCCGGGGCGGCCCGCCCCGCCGCCCGGGACGGGCGGGCGGAAACCGGCGGGACCGGCGGGGCCGTTGCCGCCCGGGCCACCGGGCTTGCCGAGACCGCCGGCCGCGTTCGGCCCGCCGGGGCCGCCCGGCCCGCTGGTCGCGAACGGCGGCACCTGCATGGCGCCGGTGCCCGGGCCCGAGGTCGGGCCGGCGGGCGGTGCGAAGGCCGCCGCGTCGCGCGGGCCGCCAGGCCCGTTCGGCCCGGCCAGCGGGTCGACCGGACGCGGCACGCCGGGCGGGAAGTCGTCGGTGCCGAACGGCGCGGGGGCGCCCCCCGCCGGCTTGTCATGCGTGCCGCGGCGGGGCAGCGGACCCGGGCCCGCCGGGCCGCCCGTGCCGACCGGGGGCGGCAGGAAGCCGGGAGTCGAGCCGGTGTCCGGGTCGCTGAACGCGCCGGGCGGGGTGCCCGGGACGCCGAACGGGCGCGGACCGGAGCCGGTGTCGGGGTCCGTGAACGGGTCGGGCATGCCGAAGGGGCGCGGGCCCGAGCCGGTGTCGGGGTCGCTGAACGCGTCGGGCGCCGCCGGGCCACCGGGGGCGCCGAGGCGGAACGACCCCGTGTCGGGGCCGCCGAAGCCGTCGGAGGCGGGCGGGACGCCGGGGCCGCCGAACGGGTGCGAGCCCGTGTCGGGGTCGCCGAACGGGTCCGGCGCCGGGGCGCCGAGCGCGTGCGAACCGGTGTCGGTGTCGGGACGCGAAGGGCGGAAGAAGTCGTCGGCCGTGAACGTGCCGGTGCCGAACGGGTCGGCGTCGGCACCCGGCGCGGGGGACGGCGGCGCGGGCGCCTGCGGCCCGTCGCCGAACGACGGCCCCTGCTCGGCGGGCGGTGCGGCCACCGGCTTACGGGGCGCGAACCAGTCGCTGGCCTTCTCCGGCTCCGCCTCGGGCTCGGCCGGGGCGGCCGCGGCGGCCTGCGGGTCCTCGCCCGCGCCACCGTCGGCGCCCGGAGCGGCCGGGACACCCGGGGCAGCCTCCGGCACCTGCGTGCCCTCCTCGACGGGGGTGCGCACGACGACCGGCGGGATCGGCCGCGAACCGGGGATGTTGATCCGGATCCGGGTGGTCAGCGTCGTCTCGGTCCTCGGCTCGTCCGGGCCCGGCTGAGCGCCGTCCGGGGCCTCCGGCGCCGCCGGCTCGGGCGAGTCGCCGGTGCCCGGAGTGCCTGCGGGGCGGGGGCGCTCCTGGGGGTGCAGCGACGGAAACGGGCGGGCGCCGTACGGCGGGGTGCCCGACGGGTACGCGGCGCCGCCGCGGCCCTGGGGACCCGAGGACGAACTGTCTGTTTCACGACTCAAAGCAGGCTCTCCCGGTTAGCTACGCCGCCTCTCGCGGTCTGTCCGCGGGCGGCTCGCCGGCGCGCACCACCATACCGATCTGCCGGGAACGGCAACCCTGGTGCGGTGGAACGCTCGGAGTCACCCAACCACGAGCGCCCCCCCGCCTGCCAAGTCAGGCCCGGTTGGCGCCGGAAGGGGGCAGTTGGGGCACCGTGGCACAGACCAGGGCGGACAGTGCGCCCCCGAGCAGGTAGAGGTACGGACCGACACCGGCGGCGAACAGGAAGTCACCTTCGGGCCGGCTGGTGCTCAGCAGGAGCACGCACAGCACCCAGACCGCGGCCGGCACCACGGCGCCCAGCCGCGTGCCGGTGGCCTTCAGGCCGCCGTAGAAGAGCGCCACGCACCCGGCGAGCGCCAGCACCAGGCCGCCGGGGAACCAGCCGTCCTGGACCAGCCCCCCGGCCAGCGCGACGAACGCCCCGAGGACGCCCAGCAGTACGTAGAGGCCGATCCGGCCCGGCCCGGCCGTCACGCCCGGCTCCCGAACAGGTCGCCGGCGCGCCCGGCGCCGTCGGCCGCGGGCGGGGCGCCGGCCACCTGGCGGTAGTACTCGACGGCGAAGAACGGCTGGCCCAGGTCGTTGGAGAGCGCGAAGAACGGGCCGTCCACGGCGATCTGGCTGGCGTGCGCGCGCATCGCCGCGGTCTTGGCGTCCGCGTACGCCGCTCCGTCCACCGCCACCGTCACGAACTCGTCGGCGACCACGCCGGGCACGTCGTCGACGCTCGCCACGCCCTCGAACGGGAAGTCCCGGCCGGCCGCGGCGAGGCGGTCGAAGCCCGCCTGGACGACCGAGCGCGGGTAGCAGATCTCGTAGATGCGCTCGATCCGGTGGCCGCGCCGGTCGGCGAGCTGCGCGCCGCGCATCGCGACGCGGTGCGCCTGGATGTGGTCGGGGTGCCCGTAGCCGCCGTTGCCGTCGTAGGTGACCAGCACCTGCGGGCGGACCTCCATGACGACGTCCGCGAGGTGGCCTGCGGCCTCGTCCAGGTCGGCCTGCCAGAAGCAGCCGGGAACGTCGTTCTGCGGGGTGCCCATCATCCCGGAGTCGCGGTAGCGGCCCGGGCCGCCGAGGAAGCGGTGGTCGGTGACCCCCAACTCGTCCATCGCGGAGGACAGTTCACCGATGCGGTGCGGCCCGAGGGCGTCGTCCCGGTCCGCGGCGAGATGCGCGAGGCCGGGCGGGATCACCTCACCCTCCTCACCCAGGGTGCAGGTGACGAGGGTGACGAGCGCCCCCTCGGCCGCGTACTTGGCCATGGTGGCGCCGTTGTTGATCGTCTCGTCGTCCGGATGGGCGTGGACGAACAGCAGCCGCCGGTCGGGAAGGTCGTTCATGGGGGAAGCCTACGGCCCGCCGGGGGGTGCGCTCAGAACTTGATGTTCGAGATGGTCTGCGCGACGTTCGTGGTGAGGTCGTTGATCTGCGGTGCCCACGAGGAGCTCGCCAGGTAGAAGCCGAGCAGCGTGCACGCCACCGCGTGCCCGGTCTTGAGCCCGGAACGGCGGATCAGCAGGACGACGATGATCAGCAGCAGCAGCACCGCCGAAATCGAGAGTGCCACAACGGCTCACCTCCCAGTACGCAGGGTCATGTCAGTTGCCACATGCTTATTACCCACCCACGGCTACGGATCATAACTTTCCGTGCGACCGCATAGGTCGGGGCATGGAAGCACGCGGGGGCGCATGACGGGATCCGGCCATCTCCCGGCGGAGCACGCGGTGGCCTGCGGGAGCGCGGGTCCGGGAGGGGGTCGCAGGTCAGCGCCGGGCGGGCGAGCGGGGCGGGGCGTCGCACGGAAATGCGACGGCGATTGTCGGTGCCACCCTCTAGTGTCACGGCTATGACGTACCTCTCATTCCCGCGCCAGCACGCCCGGACGCAGCGGTTCACCCTCGGGGTGCCGCGGGCCTTCGCCGTGGCGCCGCCGGAGCCCGGCGGGGCCGGCCGGGTGGCCTTCGTCAGGGCCCGCGCGGGGAGCGGGAGTCCGGACGGCGGCGGGGGAGCGGAGCACCTGCTGTGGGTGCTCGACGTGCCGGCCGGGGGCTCCGCCGCGGACGTCCCGGCGGAGCGCGTCGCGGCCGATCCGGTCGCGCTGCTGGGCGGCGCGGACGAGGAACTGCCGCCCGAGGAGCGGGCACGCCGCGAGCGCAGCCGGGAGGGCTCCGCGGGCATCGTGGCGTTCGCCGCGGACCGGGCGGTCGAGACGGCCGCCTTCGCGCTGTCGGGCCGGCTGTTCACCGCCGGGCTGGTGCCCGGGGCGGGCGGCGCCCGCGAGCTGGCGGTGCCGGGCCCGGTGATCGACCCCCGCCCGTCGCCGGACGGCCGTCGCATCGCCTACGCCGCGCGGGGCGCCCTGCGGGTCGTGGCGGCGGACGGATCGGGCGACCGGGTTGTTGCCGAGCCGGACGGGGACCAGGTGACGTGGGGCCTGGCGGAGTTCGTCGCGGCCGAGGAGATGGGCCGCAGCCGCGGCTACTGGTGGTCGCCCGACAGCACCGCGCTGCTCGCCGCGCGCGTCGACGAGTCGCCCGTGCAGCGCTGGTGGATCGCCGAGCCCGCGCACCCGAACCGGGCCCCCGTCGAGGTGGCCTACCCGGCGGCGGGCACCCCCAACGCCGAGGTGTCGCTGAGCCTGTTCCGCCTCGGGGACGGGGCCCAGGAGGGCGACGGCGCGGACGCCGCGGGCCGCGCGGACCGTGTCGACGTCGTGTGGGACCGGGCCCGCTACCCCTACCTGGCGGCCGTCCACTGGTCGGCCGGCGGGCCGCCGCTGCTGCTGGTGCAGGCCCGGGACCAGCGCGAGCAGCGCTACCTGGAGGTCGACACGGCGACGGGGGCGACCAGCACCCTCGCGGTCGAGGAAGATCGAATTTGGCTTGATCTTTTCCCCGGCGTCCCGGTCAGGACGCCCGAAGGGGCGCTGGTCAGGATCACCGACGAGGACGGCGTCCGGGTGCTGAAGGTCGGCGACCGGACGCTGACCGGACCCGAACTCCACGTGCGCGCCGTGCTGGACGCCGGCGGCGCCGGTGCCCCCGGCGACCCGGGCGTGCTGGTGACGGCCTCGGCCGGCGCGGCCGCCGGGGAACCCGAGATCGGCGAGGTGCACGTCTACCGGGTCGGCGCGTCCGGCGCGGAGCGCGTCTCCACCGAACCGGGCGTGCACGGGGCCGTCCGCTCCGGGGAGTTGACCGTCCTCACCTCCGTCGCGCTGGACCGGCCCGGCGCTTTGACGCGGGTGCTGCGGGGCGGCACGCCCGTCGCCGAGATCGCCTCGCTCGCGGACACGCCCTCGCTGACCGCCCGCCCGCGCCTGCTGGAGGCCGGCGAGCGGCGCATCCCGACGGCCGTTCTGCTGCCGACCGGCTACCGCGAGTCCGACGGCCTCCTGCCGGTGCTGCTCGACCCGTACGGCGGCCCGCACGGCCAGCGGGTGTACGCCTCGCACAACGCCCACCTGGTGTCGCAGTGGTTCGCCGACCAGGGCTTCGCGGTGATCGTCGCCGACGGCCGCGGCACCCCCGGCCGCTCACCCGAGTGGGAGAAGTCGATCGCCGGGGACTTCGCCGGCGTGTCCGTCGCGGACCAGGTGGAGGCGCTGGAGGCGCTCTCCGGGTACTTTCCGCTGGACCTGGACCGGGTCGCGATCCGCGGCTGGTCCTACGGCGGTTACCTCGCCGCGCTGGCCGCGCTGCGGCGCCCCGACGTCTTCCACGCCGCGGTGGTCGGCGCTCCGGTGACGGACCTGCGGCTGTACGACACGCATTACACGGAGCGCTACCTCGGTCACCCCGACGAGCGGCCCGAGGTATACGACGCGAACGCGGTGGTGACCTCCGCGGGCCTCCAGGACGCCAAGGAGCCCGCCCGGCCGATGATGGTCATCCACGGCCTGGCCGACGACAACGTGCTCGTCGCCCACTCACTGCGGCTGTCGACGGAGCTGCTGGCCGCGGGCCGGCCCCATGAGGTGCTGCCGCTGTCCGGGGTCACGCACATGACCCCGCAGGAGCAGGTCGCGGAGAACCTGCTGCTGCTCCAGGTGGACTTCCTCCAGCGGTCACTCGGCCTGGACTGAGTCCGGGCCGCGCGCCCGCCGCCCTCCGCCCCGGGTCCGCGCGGGGAGCGTGCCGGGTCCGGCCGGGTGCCGGCCCGGCCGGACCCGTCCACGCGAGGACCTACCGGGAGTCCGAGGGCCAGTCGCGCGGCGGCGCCCCCGGGCCCGGCGGTGGGGTCGCCGGAGGCCCGGCGGGCGGCGGCGGTGTCCCAGGCGGCAGATTGGGCGGCAATTCCGGCGGCGGGCCGAACCCGCCCGCGCCCGGGGACTGGTGGGGCACCTGATACCCGGGTGGCAGCGGGGGCTGCTGATAAGGGGAGCCCCACGCCGGGCGCTGACCGCCGGCGGCCTGCCAGGCGGGCGGCTGCCGCGGGGGCCACGCCGGACCGGCCGGAGTGCCGGGGCGCACCGTGCCGCGCTGCGCCAGCAGCACCAGTACGAGCAGCCCGGCCGCGATGTCGAAGACCGCGAAGACCTGCTCGGCGACCAGCGACGTCGGTACGTCGCGGGTCTTGAACAGCAGGTGCGCGGCGTGCCAGCTGCACAGGTCGATCACGCCGTCGAACAGCACCAGCAGACCCAGGGCCAGGCCCAGCGGCCGGGCGGCCGGCGCCCGCCGGAACGCCAGGACCGCGCACACGACGGCCAGGACGGCGGTCAGCCAGGCGGCATAGGCGAAGGGCGGGGCGAGCAGCGAGGACAGCGTGCCCTCGCCGGTGACCAGGTGCTTGTACAGGTGCGGCGGGTAGTCCCGGCCGCCGTACTGGTGGAGGTAGAAGACCTGCCAGCCCGCCGTCTCCAGCGCGACCGCGACCAGCGCCAGCCCGGCGACGATCCCCGCGGCGGCACCGGGCGGTGCCGGCTCCGCGTCCCGCGGGGCGGCTCCCGCCGGGGCCGCGTCCGCGGGCTGCCGGCCCAGCAGCGCCACCAGCACCAGGGCGGCGCCGCCGACCGTGAAGGCGACCGCGGTGCTCAGCGCCCGGTCGTGCAGCGGCGTGCCCTTGCTCCACCGGGCGGTGAAGACCCACAGCCCCGGCACCCGGAAGACCAGGGCGAACAGTCCGGCGGCCAGGAACGCCCAGCAGGACGCGAGGCGGCGGCCGGCGATCAGGGCCCCGGCGAGCGCCGCGACCAGCACCACGTCCAGCCCGCCGGTCGCCGGGAACGGCCCGCGCTCCGCGGGGTTCCTGAGCGCCAGCCACATCCACACGGTGTCGTGGACGCCGGCCGCCCGCACGTCGCGGACCACCCAGGCGAGCTCCACGCCCAGCAGAACGGCGCAGATCAGGACGCCGGTGACGCGCGCGCCCGGTGAGAGCCGCCCGCCCGCCGTTCCCCCTGCCGTTCCCCCCGCGGCACCGCCCGCGGCCCCCTGCCCGGCGTATCCCCAGCCAGGCTGCATCGTCTGTCCCATCGGCCTTCTTCCCCCAGGGCCCGCTGTCGTGCCCCAGATATACCCGCACCTCCGGGGGAGGAACAGCCGATCGGCAGCGGGAAACAGGGGGTTGAGCAGGGTCTGCGGGCTTTCGCGGGGGGCGGCCGGCCGGGGCCTCGAACACACCCCGGCCGGCCTACGGCACCCGCACGGCCGTACGTTGTTCAGACTGCTCGGTCCGTATATCGGTGTCGCGACAGTCAAGTTGCCAGCATGTAAACGCGATCTGCGCCGACATATCCGATGTGTCCGTTCTTGTCGAACGATGTCAAGCACGTACGGAGGACGATCTGCAAAACCTTCGCTCAAGATGCCAAACAACAAGCTTTCTTCCCCCCGTCACCCCTTGACTGGAAGTTGATTCCATTGCGAAAGTCCGCTCAACCCGCGACGCACGCAAGGCGTCGCAACGCACGCTCTCGGTCCCGGGGGATGTAACGAATGACGAGTCCAAGCCAGGCTTCCGCTGACGGCGGCAGCCTCACCCTCGAGCCCGAGGGCATACCCGGCACACCGGGTGGAAAGGGCACCCCGGATCTCGCCGGTCGGACGCCGCGCCAACTGGCCTGGCTCCGCTTCAAGCGAGACAAGACCGGCATCGCCTGTGCGATCGTCGTGGCGGGCTTCCTGATCGTCGCCGTCCTGGCGCCGCTGATCGTCAAGCTCTACGGGCAGAACGCCTACGACCTGTACGGCCAGGACGACGGCCTGCTGAACAGCTACGGCCTGCCGATCGCGCCCAACGGCGGCATCAGCTCCACCCACTGGTTCGGCATCGAACCCCAGCTGGGCCGCGACGTGTTCGCGCTGCTGCTGTACGGCATCCGCAACTCGCTCGGCATCGCGGCGGTGGTGACGATCGTCTCGATCGTCACCGGCGTGCTGTTCGGTCTCGTGCAGGGCTACCTCGGCGGCAAGACCGACTACTTCATGGGCCGGTTCTCGGACTTCATGCTGTCGTTCCCGTCGCAGCTGTTCTACATCGCGTTCTCCCCGGTGGCGATCTCCCTCTTCGTGGGTGTCGGCGACCAGGAGTCCTGGTGGGTGCGCCCCTTCGTACTGATCGCGCTGCAGTTCCTGCTCGGCTGGATGAGCATCGGCCGCCTGGTGCGCGCCCAGGTCCTCAGCCTCCGTGAGCGGGAGTTCGTGGAGGCGGCCCGGATCAGCGGCGCGTCCTCCTGGCGCATCATCCGCAAGGAGCTGCTGCCGAACCTGTGGAGCACCATCCTGGTCCAGTCGACCCTGATGCTCCCGGTGTTCGTCACCGCGGAGGCGGGCCTGTCCTTCCTCGGCGTCGGCATGCTCCCGCCGACCCCGGACTGGGGCCTGATGTTCCAGACCGGTGCGACGTTCTACTCGAACGACATCACCTTCATGTTCTTCCCGGGTATCGCGATGGTGATCTTCGTGGTCGCCTTCAACCTGCTCGGGGACTCGGTCCGGGACGCTCTCGACCCGAAGACCCTTCGCTAGTCCGCTAGCAGCACCACTCACCAGTTGTCCAGGTCGTCGAACCGGCCCCGTCTCCTGCGGGCACGGGCGTCGGCATCGGTGGCAGTTCACCAGTGACAGGCAGGATTTCATGAGAAACAGCAAGGTTCGCTTGGCGGCAGCCCTCGTGGCGGCCGGCGCGCTGTCGCTGACCGCCGCGTGCAGCAGCGGCAACGGCGGCGGTGGCAACGGCGGCGGCAGCAAGGGCAACACGGGGGGCCCGAAGGCGACTGTCCCGAACTACGGCCTCGGCACCGCGGCCGACTCCACCGGCCCGGCCCCGGCCGTGGCCGGTGCGGTCAAGGGCGGCACGGTCCAGGACATGGACCAGGCCGGCTTCGACTACCTGGACCCGGGTCAGCAGTACGTCAGCGACCAGCTGTCGGTCTCGGTCCTCTACGCGCGTACGCTCACCGGCTACAAGATCGACCCGAAGACCGGGAAGACGATCCTCGTCGGCGACATGGCCACCGACACCGGCAAGATGTCGGACGGCGGCAAGACCTGGACGTACACCCTCAAGGACGGCCTGAAGTTCGACGACGGCACGCCGATCACGTCGAAGGACATCAAGTACAGCATCGAGCGCCTGTACGCCGACTTCGAGACCCAGGGCCCGCAGTACCTCCAGTCCTGGCTGTACGGCCCGGACTACCGGAAGCTCTACAAGGGCCCGTACACCGGCCAGGAGATCCCGGACACCATCCTCGCGACCCCGGACGAGAAGACCATCGTCTTCCACTTCAAGGACGCGCACGCGGACGCCCCGTACGCGATGGCCATGCCGGTCACCGCCCCGGTCGAGAAGTCCAAGGACGACAAGGGCGCGTACAACAACCACCCGGTCTCCTCCGGCCCGTACATGATCGCCTCGTACAAGTCCGGCAAGTCCCTGGTCTTCAAGCGGAACCCGTACTGGGACCCGAAGACGGACCCGATCCGCAACGCGTACCCGGACTCGTGGAACTTCCAGCTGGGCATCCAGCAGCCGGGTCTGACGCAGCGCATCATGGCCGGCTCCGGCGACGACAAGAACGCCATCGACCTGTCCGGCGTGGCCGACCCGTCGCAGATGAGCACCCTGGTGGGTGGCGGCCAGTACAAGTCGCGGACGGTCAACGAGTACCAGCCGTACGTCGAGACCCTCGACATCAACACCAAGCGCATCACCAACCCGAAGGTCCGCCAGGCGATCGCCTACGCGTTCCCGATGGCCCAGGTGCAGCAGGCGTTCGGTGGCGCGGCCCAGGGCGACCTCGGCACCACGCTGATCAGCCCGACCGTCGCCGGCTGGAAGCAGTTCGACCCGTTCGGCAAGCTCGCCAAGCCGACCGGTGACGTCGAGAAGGCCAAGGCGCTGCTCGCCGAGGCCGGCCAGCCGCACCCGAAGCTGGTCTTCCCGTACGCCAACACGCCGAAGTGGCAGAACATCTCGCTGACCGTCGCGAACGCGCTGGAGAAGGCGGGCTTCCAGGTCGTGCGCAAGCCGATCGACCCGACCTCCTTCTACACGGTCGTCGGCAAGGTCAACAACCAGTACGACATCTACCGCACCGGCTGGGGCGCCGACTGGCCGAACGCCTCGACCGTGGTCCCGCCGACCATGGACGGCCGTAACCTGCAGGACGGCACGAACAACTACGCCTTCCTCAACGACCCGCACATCAACTCCGAGATCGACCGCATCAAGGCGATCACCGACCTGAACCAGCAGGCGGCGGAGTGGGAGAAGCTGTCGGAGTACTCGCTGCAGACCGACACCGCGCAGGTGCCGTTCCTGTTCGACAAGTACTTCAACGTGTACGGCTCGGGCCTCGGTGGCGTCACCTTCAACTCGGTGATCGGCACCATCAACGCCAGCTCCGTCTTCGTCAAGCAGTAGTCCTTGATGGTCAGCCGGCCCCGGCATCCGCCGGGGCCGGCTGACCCCGGATCTGACCGCGCGGCCGCAGCTCGCGCTTCCACGGAAGAGCCTCCCGATGTTCCGTTTCCTGACACGACGCGTCCTCGGCGCGATAGTCATCCTGTTCTTGATCACCGCTGTCACGTACTTCCTGTTCTTCGTGCTGCCGTCAGATCCCGCCCAGCTCGCCTGTGGCAAGAACTGCTCGAACAAGGACCTCGTCTCGGCGATCCATCACCGCATGGGCCTGGACCAGCCGGTCTACCAGCAGTACTTCGACTACATCCGCGGCATCTTCTTCGGCCGCAACATGCCTGACGGCCAGAACTGCGCCGCCCCCTGCTTCGGCTTCTCCTTCGCCAACGACCAGCCCATCTGGCCGCTGATCTCCGACCGCTACCCGACGACGTTCTCGCTGGCCGTCGGCGGCTCCGCGGCGTTCCTCGTCATCGGCGTCGGCCTGGGCATGCTGTCGGCCTGGCAGCAGGGCAAGACCTTCGACCGCGTCGCCAGCTCCATCTCGCTGCTCGGCAACTCGGTCCAGATCTACTTCATCGGCCCGCTGGCCATCGCGCTGTTCGCCGACAACCTCGGCTGGCTCGACCACGGTCACGATCCGACGTGGACGTCCGACCCGATCGGCTCCCTCAACGGGCTCGTGCTGCCCTGCCTGGTGATGTCGGTCATCTTCTGGTCCAACTACAGCCGCCAGACCCGCTCCCTGATGGTCGAGCAGATGGCGGAGGACCACATCCGCACCGCCCGGGCCAAGGGCATGGGCTCCAAGTACGTGTTCTACCGGTACGCGCTGCGCGGCGCCGCCGCGTCCATCATCACCATCTTCGGCATCGACCTCGGCAGCGTCTTCGGCGGCGCGATCATCACCGAGGCCACCTTCGGTCTGCACGGTCTCGGCAACCTCGCGGTCAACGCGGTGTTCAGCCTCGACCTGCCGCTCGAGATGGCCGTGATGATCTTCAGTGCCAGCGCCATCGTCATCTTCAACATCGTCGTCGACGCCGCCTACGCCCTCATCGACCCGCGGATCCGGCTCGCATGAGCGCGGCAGCCCAGACCCGCCGCGACCAGCGCACCACCCGGTAGGAGAACCCGCCCGTGACCACTCTGACGAAGCCCGAGGCCCAGCCCACGCCTCAGGGATCCGAGCACTTCCTTTCGGTGCGCGACCTGTACGTCCAGTTCGCCACCGAGGACGGCACCGTGAAGGCCGTCGACGGCCTGTCGTTCGACCTCGACCGGGGCAAGACCCTCGGCATCGTGGGCGAGTCCGGCTCCGGCAAGTCGGTCACCAACCTGGCGATCCTCGGCCTGCACAACCCGCGCAACACCACGATCGCCGGCGAGATCATGCTCGACGGCCAGGAGCTGACCGGCGCCTCGGAGCGGACGCTGGAGAAGCTCCGCGGCAAGAAGATGGCGATGGTCTTCCAGGACTCGCTGACCGCCCTGTCGCCGTACTACACGGTCGGCCGGCAGATCGCCGAGCCCTACATGAAGCACACCGGCGCCTCCAAGAAGGAGGCGAAGGCGCGCGCCGTCGAGATGCTCGGACGGGTCGGCATCCCGCACCCGCAGAGCCGGGTGGACGACTACCCGCACCAGTTCTCCGGCGGTATGCGGCAGCGCGCGATGATCGCCATGGCGCTGGTCTGCGACCCCGAGCTGGTGATCGCCGACGAGCCGACCACCGCGCTGGACGTCACCGTGCAGGCCCAGATCCTGGACCTGCTCAAGGACCTCCAGCAGGAGACCGGCACGTCGATCATCCTGATCACCCACGACCTGGGCGTCATCGCCAACACCGCGGACGACGTGGTGGTGATGTACGCGGGCCGCGCGGTCGAGCGGGGCACCGTACGGGACATCCTCAAGACGCCGGAACACCCGTACGCCTGGGGCCTGCTGGGCTCCATCCCGCGGCTGTCGGCGGACGTGAACGTGCCGCTGGCGCCGATCCCGGGCTCCCCGCCGAGCCTCCTGAACCCGCCGCCCGGCTGCCCGTTCCACCCCCGGTGCGCCTTCGCGGAGACCGTGGGCGGGGACCGCTGCCGCACCGAGCGGCCGCAGCTTCCGGACGGTCGCGGTTCGGCCTGCCACCTGACGGTGGACCAGAAGCGTGACATCTTCATCGAGCAGATCCAGCCGCGGCTGCGCTGACCAGGAGTCGAGGAACAAGCAATGACTGAACAGACGACCCTGGACAAAGTTCCGGCGCCGCGCCCCGAGACGGGCGAGCGGCTGCTCGAGGTCACCGGCCTGCAGAAGTACTTCCCGATCCACGGCGGCTTCCTCGTCAAGCGCCGGATCGGGGACGTGCGCGCGGTCGACGGCATCGACTTCCACATCAACTCGGGCGAGGCGCTCGGCATGGTGGGCGAGTCGGGCTGCGGCAAGTCGACCACCGGCCGCCTGGTGACCCGGCTGCTGGAGCCGACGGCCGGCAGCGTGAAGTACGCCGGCCAGGACATCACGCACCAGAACCGCAAGCAGCTGGCGCCGATCCGGTCCGAGATCCAGATGATCTTCCAGGACCCGTACGCGTCGCTGAACCCGCGGCAGACCGTCGGCTCGATCATCTCCGCGCCGATGGAGATCAACGACGTCAACCCGGCGGGCGGCCGGGAGCGCCGGGTGCGCGAGCTCCTGGAGATCGTCGGTCTCAACCCCGAGCACTACAACCGCTTCCCGCACGAGTTCTCCGGCGGCCAGCGGCAGCGCATCGGCGTGGCCCGCGCCCTGTCCCTGGACCCGAAGCTGATCGTCGCGGACGAGCCCGTCTCGGCGCTCGACGTGTCGATCCAGGCGCAGGTCGTCAACCTGCTGCAGAAGGTGCAGAAGGAACTCGGCATCGCGTTCCTCTTCATCGCGCACGACCTGGCGATCGTGCGGCACTTCTCGCAGCGCATCGCGGTCATGTACCTGGGCAAGATCGTCGAGATCGGCGACCGCGACTCCATCTACAACCGGCCGCGGCACCCGTACACGCACGCGCTGCTCAGCGCGGCGCCCGAGGCCGACCCGGACGACGACGGCCGCGAGCGGATCCGGCTGGCCGGTGACGTCCCGTCGCCGATCAACCCGCCGTCCGGCTGCCGCTTCCGCACCCGGTGCTGGAAGGCCCAGGACAAGTGCGCGTCGGAGGAGCCGCCGCTGCTGCAGATCGGCGGGAACAAGGACGGGCACCTGACGGCCTGCCACTTCCCCGAGGAGCCGACGACCGAGTCCCGGGGCGAGGACATCGTCCTCGACCCGGCGCTCGTCGCGATCGAGGAGGCGGCGACTGAGGAGGACTGAGTCCTCCACCCATTGACCCGGGCTCAGTCCCAGCCTCCTTCGGAAACGGCCCGTACCCGGACACCCCAGATTTCCCCGGGTACGGGCCGATCCACGTCCGCGTCCGGCTCAGGGGGCCGGACGCGGACGTGTGTGCACCCGCAACCGCCCGCACCCCCCGCACCTGCCGGGTGCCGGCCCGCGCCGAGGCGGCGTCACCCGGTGGGCATGACATCTGTCATGCGGAAGTCGCGCCCCGCGGCACTGCCGCCGGACGGGCCGCTGCGGGACGCTGATGCCATGACCGCACCTGCCGCGAAGTCCGGGACCGCACCGCGTCCCGCCGCCCCCGCAGACGGCGCCGCTCCCGCGGCGCCCGTCGTCGCCTTCTCCGGCGTCGACAAGAGCTTCGGCCCCGTGAGGGCCGTCACCGACCTCAGCCTGACCCTGTACCCGGGCGAGACCGTCGCGCTCCTCGGCCCGAACGGCGCGGGCAAGTCCACCGCCCTCGACCTGCTGCTCGGCCTGAAGAACCCCGACCGCGGCGGCATCGAGGTCTTCGGCCGGAGCCCCACCCAGGCCATCGCGGCCGGACGGGTCGGCGCGATGCTGCAGTCCGGCGGCCTCATGGAGGAGGTCACCGTCCGCGAGCTGGTCGGACTGGCCTGCGACCTGCACCCGCGGCGCCACCCGCCCGCTGACGTGATGGCCGCCGCCGGCATCACCGAGATCGGCGACCGCAAGGTCAACAAGCTCTCCGGCGGCCAGGAGCAGCGGGTGCGGTTCGCGCTGGCCACGGCCGGCGCCAACGACCTCATCGTGCTCGACGAGCCCACCACCGGCATGGACGTCTCGGCCCGGCAGGCGTTCTGGGCGACCATGCGCGCGCAGGTCGACCAGGGCAGGACCGTGCTGTTCGCCACGCACTACCTGGAGGAGGCCGACGCGATCGCCGACCGCGTCCTCGTCCTCCACCAGGGCCGGCTGATCGCCGACGGCACCGCCGCCGAGATCAAGGCCAGGGCCGGCGCCCGGCGGATCACCTTCGACTTGGAGGGCGCCGTCGACACCGACCTGCTGGGCACGCTGCCGCACCTGGTCGGCCTCGACGTCACCGGGCCGACGGTGCGCATCCGCTCCGACGACGCGGACGCCACCATGCACGCGGTGTACGGCCTCGGCCTGTACCCGCGGAACCTGGAGGTCTCCGGCCTCGGCCTGGAGCAGGCCTTCCTCGCCATCACCGACGCAGCGACCGCCGAGGAGGCGGGGAACCGATGAAGACCCTGGTCAAGCTGGAGATCACCCGCACCCTGCGGAACCGCAAGTTCATGTTCTTCTCGGTGCTGTACCCGGCGATGCTGTTCCTCGGCATCAGCCTGACCTACAAGAGCGGCGCCACGGCGGGCGACACCGGACTGTCGGCGCTGGCCTACCTGATGACCTCGATGGCCGCGTTCGGCGCCATGACGGCCGTCCTGATGGGCAACGCCGAGCGCATCGCCCGCGAGCGGGAGAAGGGCTGGGTGCGGCAGCTGCGGCTGACCGCGCTGCCCGGCCGCGGCTACGTCACCGCGAAGATCGCCTCGGCGGCGACCGTCAGCCTCCCGTCGATCCTGATCGTGCTGATCCTGGGCGCCACCGTGAAGGACGTCCACCTCAAGGCCTGGCAGTGGGCCGGCATCGGCGTCGCCACCTGGGCCGGCAGCCTGGTCTTCGCCGCGCTCGGCGTCGCCATCGGCTACCTCGCCACGGCCGACGCGGCCCGGCCGATCTCCATGATCTTCTACTTCGGCCTGGCGATCCTCGGTGGCCTGTGGACGCCCCTCTACCTGTTCCCGCACTGGCTGCAGACCATGGCCGGCTACCTGCCCGCGGCACCGTACGCGGCTCTCGGCCGCTCGATCGAGCTGGGGAACGCCCCGCACGCGAAGGACGTCACCGTCCTCGCCGTGTACCTCCTGCTCTTCGCCGGCGCCGCGGCGTGGCTGTACCGCAAGGACACCCGGAAGGCATGATCGGTCGCATGAGCAGCCAGCGGGACCGGAGCGGCGAGAAGTGGCCGCCGTGGCGCGAGCAGGTGGAGGCCGCCGACTCGGGCGCCCTCGCCCGCGTCCCGGAGACCCGGCGGCAGGCGCTGGTCAAGCTCGCGTGGGTCGGCGTCTGGCTGGTCTACCTGGGCGCGCCGGTCAGCGACCTGGCGGACGGGGGCCACGGGACCCTCGTCACGGCGGCCGCCACGCTGGGACTGGCCGCCTTCGTGGTCGCCTACCTGGCCCTGGTCTTCCTGCGCACCAACACGCCCGAGAAGCCCGAGCCGTGGATGTACGGCGTGCTGATCGCGCAGACGGCGCTGTCCGCGCTGCTGTCGGCGACGCTCGGCAAGCCGTGGCTGGTCCTGTTCGTGTACGTGGCGGTGGCGTGCGGGGCCGCGCTGCCGTTCCGGGAGTCGCGCTGGGCGGTGCCCGCCGTGACCGCGGTGCTGGCCGCGATCGGCGCGGCCGTGGACTCGCCCGGCGACCTGTACCCGGCGCTGCTGATCCCGGCGCTGCTGGGCGGGTTCGCGATGATCGGCGTCAAGCAGCTGGTGCGCACGATGCGGGAGCTGCGGGAGGCGCGGGAGACGGTGGCGCACCTGGCGGCGACGGAGGAGCGGCTGCGCCTGGCCCGCGACCTGCACGACCTGCTCGGCCACTCGCTCTCGCTGATCACACTGAAGAGCGAACTGGCCGGCCGGATGCTGCCGGACCGGCCCGGCGACGCGGCCGAGCAGGTCGCCGACATCGAGAAGGTCAGCCGGCAGGCCCTGGTCGACGTCCGCGAGGCCGTCAGCGGCTACCGCAGGCCGACGCTGACCGCGGAGCTGGCCGGCGCCCGCACGGCCCTGGCCACGGCGGGCATCGGCGCCCGCGTCCACGCGGACGGCCCGCCGCCGGGCCTCGCGCCGGACGCCGAGGGCGCGCTGGCGTGGGCGCTGCGCGAGGCCGTCACCAACGTGGTGCGGCACAGCGGCGCCGGCACGTGCGTCGTCGCGCTGACCACCGAGGGCGGCATCGTCACCCTCACCGTCTCCGACGACGGCCGCGGCCCGGCGGAGGACCAGCGGCCCGGCAACGGCCTGACCGGGCTGACCGAGCGGCTGATCCTGGCCGGCGGCACCCTGGACACCGGCCGGGCCGGCGACGGCGGCTTCACCCTGAGGGCGTCCGTGCCGCTCGACCTGGCGCCCGTCGCGGCGGACGGGCGACGCACGCGCGAGTAGCGGCGGGTAGTAGGGTCCGGATCGTGCCCGAGACCCCTGAGACGCCGCCCCGCCCCACCGACGCGGACCCCGCCGGCAGCGCCGACGGCGCCGAACCGTCCGGCACGGACGGCACTGACGACGCGTCCGCCGTCGACGGCGCGGACACCGGCGCCGACGCGGAAGAGCCGGGGGACGGGGACGCGGACGCGGCCGGGACGGACCCGCTGAAGCTGGTCGAGGAGGCCATCCTCGCCGCCGCGGGCCGCGCCACGCTCCCGTTCCAGGCGGCCCGCGCGGACCGCAGCTTCGCCACCGCCTTCTGGTACAACGACTTCGTCGAGACCGGGTCGGACCACGAGGTGATCCGCCAGTACCTCGTCACCGCGGAGGCCCGCACCCGCTTCGCGCTGGGGCAGTTCACACTGCGCCCGGGGCTCGTGGCGCCCGAGCTGCCGGCCGACGAGCTGGTGCTGCCGTCGTTCGCGAAGAAGTGGACCCGGCTCGGCGACCTCGGGGTGGCCGTCATGCCCACCACCGACCTGCACATCCACGCCGAGAAGCGCGGCTGGCACTGGACGACCGACGAGGTCACCGCGGGCCTGGCCGCCCAGCCCGCGGACATCGCGCTGATCGGTGTCGAGCCGCTGCCCGCGTATGTGCTCGGCCACGCCGTCGACGAGGAGTCCGGGGGCAAGCACCCGGAACGGCCGCAGGTGCTGCTGGCCGGCGCGGTCACCCGCACCTCCGACGACCCGACGGCGCCGGTCCGCTGGACCACGCCGCTGCCCGAGGGCTTCGCGGGCGCGCCGGTCTTCGCCGCCCTGCCGATGGACGACGACCAGGTCAAGCTGGTCTGCCTCGGGCTGGTGCTGCCCGCGGCCAGGCCCGCCGCCGAGACCGCACAGGCGCCCGACGGCGCGCCCGCCACGAGCACGCCCTCGGCGAGCGCGACCGTCGTCACCTTCGACCTGCTGCGCCCGGCCGTCCACGCGGTCACCCCGCCGCGCAAACGCCACTGGTGGCAGCGCTTCTGACCCACGGGTCACCCCGCCGCGCCCGCCCTGCGTGCCGGATGCCCTGCCCGCGCCTGGCGCGCCCGCCGGACCGCTCGGCCTGTCCGCCTGCCCTGCCCACGCTCGGCGCGTCCGCCAGACCCTTCCGCCTGGCTTGGCGGCCCATCCGCCCGCCCGCCGGACCGCCCTGCCTGCGGCCGGCGGGCCCGCCGGACCGCGGTGCCCGTGGCCGGCCGTTCCACCCGCCCGGCGGGCCCCGCTGACAAATGTCATGGCCGAGTGATGGGTGAACTCACTGCCGGGGCAGGGGCCTTGGCGGCCACTCTGAAGACATGAACGCACACGACGCGAAGACCGCGACCGCCACCCGGCCCGTCCCCGACCTCACCCTCCCCCCGGCCGTGATCAGCCTCCCGGCCCCGATCTCCACCGGCAGCCCCACCCCGCACAGCGCGCGGGCGTTCCGCCGGATCACGCTGCTGCTGCGCGTCCACCTGGCCGCCTGCGTCCTGACCCTGGGCGCCGCGGCGGCGCTCAGCGGCGACAGCTCCGCCGTCAACAGTGCCGTCTGGATCCGCGGGACCATCGTGGCCGCCGGCGCCCTGGTGATGTACCTGTGCGCCGTGCGGGCGGCCCGCGGCTCCCGCGGCGCGTACCGCAGGCTGCGCGTCCTGTCGGCCGTCACGGTCGCCGCGGTCGTCGGCGTCGTCAGCCTGCCGGGCACCTTCCCGCTGTGGATGAAGGCCGAGCAGTCCGCCTGCGGCCTGGTGCTGGTGGCCGTGGTGGCCCTCGCCAACAGCCGCGCGGTCCGCGACCGGTTCAGCTGCCCGGCCGCCGTCACCGAGCCCGCCCCGGTGCGCTCGTGACGTCGACCCTCCCTGGCGGGGAGCCCCTCGGCGAACCGCCCCGCGAACCCCTGCGCGACCCGCTCCCCGACCCCGACCAGGGGCCGGGGAGCACGTCGTCGTCCGACGCCGAACCGCAGGGCTGGGCGCAGGGCCGCCGCCGCACGCTGCTGGCCGCCGGGATGCTCGCCTATCCGTGCGTGACCGCCGCCAACCTGGGGCAGTACGCCTCGGGCGGCCGCGCGCTCGCCGGCTACCTGATCGTGGCCGCGTTCTGCTGCTGCTACGCGCTGGCCGCCGTCAGCGCCGCCCTGCGGTCGTGGGGGCGGCTGTACGTGCTGCTCGGCGTGATGACCGCCCTGTTCGCCGCCGAGCTGCCGTTCGCCCGCGCGTACGCGTTCTTCCTGTGCGCGGTCGTCGTCTCGTTCGTGGCCGTCTTCCTGCGGCAGTACGCGGTGCCCGTCACGGCCGCCGGGGCACTCGCCGCCCTCGCCGTGCCCGTGGCCGTCCGGCCGTGGCACAGCGGGCCCGGCTGGTTCGAGGCCGTCGCGCTGGTCTTCACCGCGGCCACCGTCCACGCGTTCGCGGGCATCGCCGCGACCAACCGCGCGCTGGTGGAGGCGCGGGCCGAGGTGGCGCGGCTGGCGTCGGAGGCCGAGCGCAACCGTATCGCCCGCGACCTGCACGACCTGCTGGGCCACTCGCTGACCGTCATCACGGTCAAGAGCGCCCTCGCCCGGCGCCTCGCCGAGGCCGGGTCGCCGCGCGTGCTCGCCGAGGTCACCGAGGTCGAGCAGCTGACCCGGCAGGCCCTGGCCGACGTGCGGGCGGCGGTGACGGGCTACCGCGAGGTGAGCCTGGCCGGCGAACTCGCCCGCGGCCGCGAGATGCTGCGGGCGGCCGGGATCGTCGCCGACCTGCCGACCGCCGTCGACGTGGTCGCCGCCGAGCACCGCGAGCTGTTCGGCTGGGTGGTCCGCGAGGGTCTGACCAACGTCGTCCGGCACTCCCGCGCCACCCGCTGCACGGTCCGGCTGGCCGCCGGGCTGGTCGAGATCCGCGACGACGGCGCCGGGCGGCCCGCCGCCCCCGGCGTCCCGCACCAGCCCGAAAACGCCATGCCCGTAGGGCAATTGACTCCCGCCGACGCCGACGGCCCCGCTGATGCCGAGGCCCACGCCCACGCCGACGGCCCCGCTGATGCCGACGCCGTCACGTTCGAGA
Organism: Actinacidiphila rubida; assembly: GCF_900110255.1. GTDB lineage: Bacteria > Actinomycetota > Actinomycetes > Streptomycetales > Streptomycetaceae > Actinacidiphila > Actinacidiphila rubida. The sequence goes on along the minus strand of NZ_FODD01000006.1, from coordinate 167,753 downwards.
CCGCGGGCCCCGTCGCCGGCCCGCGGCCGCCCGCCGAGGGGAACGGGCTCACCGGGCTCAGGGAACGCGTCGCGGCCGCCGGCGGGCGGGTCGACGCCGGGCCGCTCGTGCCGCGCGGCTGGCGCCTGCGCGTGACGTTCGGCGGGGAAAAAGTGGGGAGAACACCTTCGTGACGATCCGCCTGCTGCTCGCCGACGACCAGGACCTCATCCGCGGCGCGCTGTCCGCGCTGCTCGACCTGGAGGACGACTTCGAGGTCGTGGCCTCCGTCGGACGCGGCGACGAGGTCGCCGACGCCGCCGCGGCCCACCGGCCGGACGTGGCACTGCTCGACATCGAGATGCCGGGCCTCGACGGGCTGGCCGCGGCCGCGGTGCTGGCCGCCCGTGTGCCCGCGTGCCGCGTGGTGATCCTGACGACCTTCGGCCGGGCCGGCTACCTGCGCCGGGCGATGGAGGCCGGTGCCGTCGGCTTCGTCGTCAAGGACGCGCCGCCCGAGACGCTCGCGGACGCGATCCGGCGGGTCGTGGCGGGCGAGCGGGTGGTCGACCCGGCCCTGGCCGCGGCGACGCTCGCCGCCGGGGACTCCCCGCTCACCGGCCGCGAGCGCGACGTCCTCAACGCGACCCGTTCGGGCGCCGGCGTGGCCGACATCGCCGCCCGGCTGTACCTGTCGGAGGGCACCGTCCGCAACTACCTGTCCGCCGCGATCGCCAAGACCGCGACCCGCAACCGGATCGAGGCGTTGCGGGTGGCCGACGAACGGGGCTGGCTCTGAGGGCGAGCCCCGTTCGTCGCGCCGTCCGTCCGGCGGGCGGGTCCGGCGGCGGCCGGTGCGTGCGCGAGCGCCGCGGAGAGTCGTCCTCGTAGGGGTCCACCCGGACGAGCCCGACGAGGCGGCGCGCGCGCCTGCGTGCGCGTGTGCGTGCCCGCGCGGGCCCGGCGACGCCGGCCGGACGCGACGTCGCGGACACGCGCCGGCATCCAGCGGATGAATTCCCGGTCCAGGCGCCTGAACTGGGGTTTTCCGACGAACCGCGTTCCTGGGATGTTCACACCGGCGCCATCGTTGCCGGTGAGATTCATGAGGAGACATTCGGCTCAGTGACCGTGTGCCGACGCGGCGCACCGCACCGGAGGACCCCTCATGACCGGGACCCGATCCGCCGTCAACCGCCGTCATTTCCTTCTCAGTTCCGGTGCCGCCGTCGCGGCGGTCGGCGCCGGCTGGCCGCTGGCCGCGCTGGAGGGCCGCACCGGCCCCGCCCTCGTGCGGCCCTCGCGGGCCGCACCCGACCCCGTCCGGGCCGCCGTGCCGGCGCAGGCACTGCACGAGGCCCCCAGGGCCGCCGTGCGCCGGCCCGCGCCGTTCGGGCTGACCACCCTCGACACGACCGCCAGGATCAGCGGCAGCCACGGCTACCGCCGGATCGTGCAGGGTCCGGGCTGGCCGCTGGCGGTGCGCACCGACCTGGCCCCGGCGGGCTCCGGCCGGGACACCCGGCGCACCCCGCTGGCCTGCTTCGCCCAGCTCACCGACCTCCATCTGGCCGACGTGCAGAGCCCGTTGCGCACCGAGTTCCTGCGGACCCGCTCGCTCGGCTCGTGGCGGCTGCAGGAGGCGCTGACCGTGCCCGGGGCCGTGGCGCTCATCGAGCAGGTCAACGCGCTGAAGAACGGCCCGCACACGGGGCGGCCGATGGCCTTCGCGATGTCGACCGGCGACAACGTCGACAGCAACCTGACGATCGAGCTGCAGTGGTTCCTGACCGTGATGAGCGGCGGCCGGATCACCCCCAACACCGGTGACCCGGCGCACTACGAGGGCACCCAGGACTCGGGCCTCCGGCTGTTCTGGCAGGCCGAGAGCGCGCTGCGGGACGTCGACAAGCTGCGCGGCATGCCGTACATCCCCGGCTACCTGGAGGCGGCGATCCGCCCGGTGACCAGCCCGGGCCTCGCCGTCCCGTGGTTCTCCACGCCCGGCAACCACGACGCGCTGCCCGGCGGCTGCCTGGCGCCCGAGGACCCGCAGTTGCGGGACGTGGCCGTCGGCGGCCTCAAGCTGCTGACCGTCTCCGACGCGGACGCCGCCGCCTACGCCAAGGTGCTGAACACCGGTGACGACCCCAAGAGCACGGTCTTCAAGGACATCCTGACCCGCAACGCGGCCAAGGCCCGCACCATCACGCCGGACCCGGACCGCGCGCTGTTCACCCCGCACGAGTACCTGACCGCCCACCTGGACCCGGCGCACGCGGGCGCCGGCCCGGCCGGCCACGGCTACACCCAGGACAACCTCAACGACGACCTGCTCTACTACACGTTCCCGATCGCCGACGGGGTCGTCGGCATCAGCCTCGACACCACCTACCGCAGCGGCCACTTCCAGGGCTCGGTGGGCAGCGCGCAGATGGACTGGCTGGAGCGGACCCTCGCGTCGTACAGCGCGCTGTCCTACGACGCCGACGGGCACGTGGTGCGCAACGCGGCCGCCGACGACGCGCTGGTCCTCGTGTTCAGCCACCACCACAGCCCGAGCATGACGCGCCGCCGCGACGCCGGGCGGCCGGAGGAGGACCGGCACGACGGCCAGGACGTCATCGACCTGCTGAGCCGCTTCCCCAACGTCGTCGCCTGGATCAACGGCCACAGCCACGTCAACAAGATCACACCGCACCGCCACGCCGCCGCGGCCCGCTCCTTCTGGGAGGTCAACACCGCGTCCCACGTGGACTATCCGCACCACGCGCGCGTCATCGAGCTGGTCGACAACCACGACGGCACGCTGTCGCTGTTCACCACCCTCATCGAGTCCGGCGCGCCCTACCGCACCGACCTCGCGGACCTCTCCCAGACCGGACTCGCCTCCCTCTACCGGGAGTTGTCCTACAACGCGCCCGGGTTGCCGGAGGCCATGTCGGGCGGCGTGCGCACGTCGTCGGCCGGCACCGCCACCGACCGCAACACCGAACTCCTGGTGCGGCGCGCCTGATCCGGGCCGCGGAGACCCGCCCTAACGCGCGCCCGCGGCCCGGCGGGCGGAGTGCGCCATGACGGTGGCCGCGACCAGCAGCACACCGGTCGGCAGCACGAACACGCCGATCAGGAACGTCACGAAGCCGACGAGGGCCGCGGCCAGCAGTGCCGTCGACAGGGCCCAGGCCGCCGCGTGCGCCCAGCGGCGGCCGCCGTGCCGTCCCGCGTACAGCAGGGCGGCCACCAGCAGCGCGACGAGCAGCGGCACGGCGGCCGGCAGCAGCACCGCGGCGCCGTGCACCCGCAGCAGGCTGTGCCGGGGCTGCACCCCGGCGTGCCCGTTGTCGACGGTCTCGATCGGCAGCACGGCGGCCAGCACCAGCACGCCGACGCCCGTCACCACTGCCCACAGCGCGGCCGCGTCACCCGGCCAGCGCCACTCCGCCGCGATCCGCGGCCCCGGTTGCGGGTGCGCCCGCCAGGCCTGTGCGTCCATTCGACATCGACCTCCGGTCGCGGCGTTCCCACCCGGACAGCGTGCCGGCGGCGGGCTCGCCGCCCACCCCGACGCGACCATTCTCCCCGCCCACCCGTCCCCGCGGCCAGGAATCCGCCCACCCCGTCGTGTACCCCACCTCACACCGCCCGGCACCCGCAGCGCACGGGTCCGACCGGGCCGGGCGGGTCCGAAGCGGGGCGTGAGGGGGTACGGCGGGGCGGCGCGTGGCGGGTTTCCGTCGTGGCCGGTTCTGTGCGGTGCCTGTGGATGCCGGCGGCCCTAGCATCGACAGATGACGCGCAGCAGCAGAACGCCGCGGCAGCTGGTCATCGGCGGCGACACGTTTCTCTGGTCGGTGCGGCATGAGCACCATGGGGAGCCCGGGCACTACGAGGACTGCTGCGAGGTCCTCACCGTCCGCCGGCCGGGGGCGCTGGGCCGCTTCCGCGTCGTCTTCGCGAGCTGCCCCGGACACCTCGTCCCCGACGGCTACACCCCCTCCGGCACGGTCGGCACCACCGACGGCCGCTGCCTGAACCTCCACGAGCCCGGCACGGTCCGCGCCCTGCTGGACGCCGTCACCTCCCGCGGCGACCTCATCGTGGGCGACGGTGTCACCGAGGTCGACGGCTGGACCGTCTTCCCCGCGGTCGCCGCCGACCGGCCGGCCGGAGGCTGACCGGCCGCCGGGAGGTCCGGCGGCCGCCGGACCGGCGGGGACGCGCCGCCCGCGCGACACTGGAAAGCGGACGGTGGGACCGCCGCGGCCGCGGGAGGTGAGGGGCGTGCTCCACGGATACCTGGAGTGGACGAGCATGCAGAACCTCCCGGCCCACCTGCCCGTCCACATCCACGTCTCCCCGGCCGTCGTCGCGCACCTGCCGCGGCGCAAGGCGCAGGGGCCGGCGACCGCGCACGGGCGCGGGCAGTACAGCGTCCGGCGCGACTCGATGCCGGTCGCCGTGGCTGCCGCGCTGGAGGCGATGGACGCCTGGCACCCGGAGGACTTCGCCGCTGCCGTCACCGGCGACGCGATCCTCGACGACGGCGAGGGCCCGGCCCTGCACGGCCGCGAGGAGCTGCGTGACTGGTGCGCGGGGGAGTGCGCCGGGCCGCACGTGAAGATGCGGCTCGTGGGCGACCGCACGGAGGCGGACACGACCCTGGTCGGCGCGCGCGTGCTGCCGCCGGCGCGCGACGTGGCCCCGCACGACGCGACGCTCGCCTTCACCGTCGAGGACGGCCTGGTCGCGCACCTGCAGATCGACGGCTGGCGGGGGCCGCCCACCGCGACCTGGAGCGGGACGGGGGCCCACCTGCACCGGTAGCCTGCCGGAATGACGGGGATCATCCGGGTGCTGCTCGCCGACGACCAGTCCATGGTCAGGGAGGCGCTGGCGACCCTGCTCGGGCTCGAGGACGACATCGAGGTGGTCGCGCAGGTGGCACGCGGCGACGAGGTGGTCGCGGCGGCCCGCGCGCACGCCCCCGACGTGGCGCTGCTGGACATCGAGATGCCGGGCATGACCGGGATCGAGGCCGCGGCCGCGCTGCGCCGCGAGACCCCGCGCGTCAAGGTCGTCATCGTGACGACCTTCGGCCGGCCGGGGTACCTGCGCCGCGCGATGGAGTCGGGCGCGGAGGCGTTCCTGGTCAAGGACGCGCCGGCGGCCGAACTCGCCGAGGCCGTACGGCAGGTGCTGGCGGGCCGGCGGGTCATCGACCCCACGCTCGCGGCGGCCGCGCTCGCCGAGGGCCCCGACCCGCTGACCGCCCGCGAGCGCGACGTGCTCCACGCCGCCGCCGACGGCGCCGTCAACGCCGAGATCGCCCGCCGCCTCCTCCTGTCCGAGGGCACCGTCCGCAACTACCTCTCCACCGCCATCCAGAAGACCGGCGCCCGCAACCGCGCGGAAGCCGTCCGCATCGCCCGGGAGAAGGGCTGGCTCTGACCCCGCGCCGATCTCACCGACCCGCCGGCGCACGGCAGTTGGCGATGTGCGAGCATCCGTCGCGCGGGCACGGTGCACGCCAGGGGGGAAGCGAGGGGCCATGCGGGTGCTGCGGACGGTCGTGCTGTCGGGCGGGGGCGCCGCCGCCCTGGCCGTGCTCACTCTGAGCGGCTGCTCCGCCCCGGCGCACGGCCCGCGACCGGCCGCCGCCCGCTCGGCGGCCCCGGCGCCCACGACGGCGGGCACCGCCTCGCCCTCGGCCGCCTCGCCCGCCTCGCCGTCAGGGTCTCCGAGCCCGCACACGGCCGCCCCGCGCACGTCCGCACCTGGCACCGTCCGTCCGCGCCGGACGCCCACGCCCGCCGTGTCCCACCGGCACGCCCCCACGGCCGAGGACGGCCTCCGCGAGGACCCCGGCCCGCGCCCCACCGGCCAGGCCACCGGTCCCGGTACGCATCCGGAGCCGGGGACGGCCGTGTCCGGCCGCCCGAACGTCGATCCGCCGGGCACGCCCTCCCCGGTGTCACCCTTCTCACCGAACCCCTCGGCGCCGACTCCCTGACACCGGCGGCCCGCACCTGACCGGGGCGGTCGGCGCCTGACCGCGACGGGCCGCGGAGGCCCGCGGCAGTCGTCCCCGGCCCGTCGCGGCCGCTCTCGCCGGGCCGCCGTGCGGTCAGTTGAGCATGGCGCGGGCCGCGCGGGCCTCGGCGCGGAGGCCGGCCGCCGATTCCGGGTCGAACGCGCCGATGACCTGCGCGTACTCCTCCAGCTCCAGCGCGCCGCCGAGGAAGTCGCCCATCGCCACCAGGAGCCGGGCCCGTTCGCAGCGGAGCTTCGCCGGGTGGCGGGGGAGCAGCAGGGTGAGGTCCAGGGTCCACAACTGCACGGGGCGGCGCTCGGGCCGCGGGGAGGCCCAGGCCCTGATGTTGTTGAGGATGCGACGCACGATGTCCAGCGGGTCGGCCGGTGCGAGCATCGACGGGGTGAGGGCGGTGCCCGCGGTGCCGGCGACCAGCAGGCCGGTGTCCTCCTCGGACAGCACGCGGCCGCCCTCGAACGGGTCGACGAGCACGTGGTCGCCGTCCGGCTCGCCGAGGCCGACCACGAAGTGGCCCGGCAGCCCCACGCCGTAGACGGGGGCGCCGGCCCGGCGGGCGACCTCCATCCACACCACGGACAGCAGGATCGGCAGGCCCCTGCGGCGGCGCAGCACCTCCTGCAGCAGCGAGGACTCCAGCCGATGGTAGTCCGCGGCCGAGCCCTGGAAGCCGTGGCCGGCGGCCAGCAGGCGGTGGAGCGCCGCCGCCCACTGCCGCGGCGTGGTCAGGCCGAACGGCAGCAGCCCCGCCAGCCGGTCCAGTTCGATCTGCGCGAGGTCCGACGGCTCGCCGTCCAGCGCGGGGTCGGCGGCCGCCCCGACCAGCAGGCACAGCTCCGCCAGGTCGGGGCGTTCCTCGCGGGCCGCCGCGGCGAAGCGTTCGCGTACCGAGGGCCCCGTCATGTCGCTCATGCCGACCGGCGCCGGTAGTGGTAGCCGTGGTGGTCGGTGAAGCCCATCCGGTCGTACAGCGCCCGCGCCCCGGCGTTGTCCGCCTCGACCTGCAGACAGGCCGCGGTGGCGCCCTCCGCCGCGGCCTGCCGGGCGAGCGCGCCCATCACCGCGGTGGCCAGCCCGCGGCGCCGCCGCTCCGGTATGACCTCGACCGCGCCGAACAGCGCCCAGCGCCCGTCGACCACGGCCCTCCCGATCGCGCCGGGCATCGTCGCGAACCACACCGAGGGACCGCCGGACACCACCTTCACGGCGGCTTCGGCGAGTTCGCCGGTGCGGTGGTAGGCGGCCAGCCAGGCCGCGTCCGGCGTGCGGGACAGGGTTACGTCCTCGCCCGGCGCGGCGGGCGGCAGCAGCGTCAGCGGGGCCAGTGGCGCGGTACGCACCAGGGTGTCGCCCTCGCGCGTCCAGCCGCGCCCGGCCAGTTCCCCGGCGTACGGGGAGGAGTCGGGCAGCTGGACCAGCGGAGGGAGGCCGCGCTCGGCGTACCACGCGGCGATCCGGTCCAGCGCCTCGTCCAGCGCCACGCCCGGATCTCCGCCGGTCAGGACGGAGTTCGCCCGCCGGGTGAACCCGCCGGACGCGCGCAGTGTCCAGTCCCCGAGACGTTCCGTCTCGGATGACGGCCAGGCGCGTGACGCGACCCGTTCCAGCTCATCGGCCGTCACCTCGGGCACACCCCTCGTTCGCCGCTTCGGGGCAGGTGGCACCACCTTCCCCGCCACCAGGGAGGTCTCCGCGATCGCGATCGTCTCCCCTGTCCGGCGCGTGACGCACACCACGCCCCCGTCCCACGATACGAGAACACCCACCGTGTCGGTGAACGTAGGATGCCCGTCGGCGATCTCGACCAGTTGCCGTACCGACACGCGTTTTCCCACGTCAGCGGGGGTAATCCGGATTTCGAGCCTGGCTCCGGACGAGAAATCCCCTGGCATGCGTGCCCCTCCTGTTCGGATCGTGCTCAGGAACGGAGATACTAGGTGCGGGCATCGACGACGCCGCGCTCCCGCGCGAGATGAGCCCAATCGAGGAGGAACGACAGCGTGACCTACGTCATCGCGCAGCCTTGTGTCGACGTCAAGGACAAGGCGTGCATCGAAGAGTGCCCGGTCGACTGCATCTACGAGGGCTCCCGGTCCTTGTACATCCACCCGGACGAATGCGTCGACTGCGGCGCCTGTGAGCCGGTGTGCCCGGTCGAGGCCATCTTCTACGAGGACGACACCCCGGAGGAGTGGAAGGACTACTACAAGGCGAACGTCGAGTTCTTCGACGAGCTCGGTTCGCCCGGTGGCGCCTCCAAGCTCGGCCTCATCGAGCGCGACCACCCCTTCATCGCCGAGTTGCCTCCGCAGAACCAGTGACGTCCTGCGTCGGCTGACTCCACCGGGCCCCGTACGGCGCACCGCCGTACGGGGCCCGGCGTCCTTCCCCCCTGGCGTTCCGAAGCGAGAGTGAGCACGTTGAGCATCTCCGCCCGCCTTCCGGTGTTCCCCTGGGACCGCCTGGAGCCGTACAAGGCCACCGCCGCCGGGCACGGCGACGGCATCGTCGACCTGTCCGTCGGCACCCCGGTGGACCCGGTGCCCGACGTGGTGCGCGAGGCGCTGGCCGCCGCGTCGGACAGCCCCGGCTACCCGCTGACGTACGGCACGGCCGCGCTGCGCGAGGCGGCCGCCGGCTACCTCAGCCGCTGGCACGGGGTGAGTGGAGCGGACCCCCGGCACGTGCTGCCGCTGATCGGGTCCAAGGAACTGGTGGGGTGGCTGCCGACGCTGCTGGACCTGCGCGAGGGCGACCAGGTCGGCTACCCGGACCTGGCCTACCCGACGTACGAGATCGGCGCGCTGATCGCCCGCGCGGAGCCCGTCGCCTACGGCGACCCGGTGACGGACCTCGACCCGGCGCGCACCCGGATGCTGTGGCTGAACAGCCCGTCCAACCCGACCGGCCGGGTGCTGTCCGCCGCGGAGCTGCGGCGCGTGGTGGAGTGGGCCCGGGCGCACGGCATCCTCGTCGTCTCCGACGAGTGCTACATCGAGCTGGGCTGGGAGGGCGCGGAGCCCGTCTCGGTGCTGCACCCCGACGTGTGCGGGGACCGTCACGACGGGCTGATCGCGGTCCACTCGCTGTCCAAGCGCTCGAACTTCGCCGGCTACCGCGGTGCGTTCCTTGCCGGCGACCCCGCGGTGGTCGCCGAACTGCTCGGCATCCGCAAGCACGCCGGCATGATCGTGCCGCAGCCCGTGCAGGCCGCGATGGTCGCCGCGCTCGGCGACCGGGCGCACGCCGTGGAGCAGAAGGAGCGGTACGCCCGGCGCCGCGGCGCGCTGCGCACCGCGTTCGAGGGCGCCGGGTTCCGCATCGAGCACAGCGAGGCCAGCCTCTATCTGTGGGCGACCCGCGACGAGGACTGCTGGGAGACCGTCGGCGACCTGTCCAAGCAGGGCATCCTGGTGGCCCCCGGCGAGTTCTACGGGCCCGCGGGCAGCCGGTTCGTCCGTATCGCGTTCACCGCGACCGACGAACGGGTCGACGCCGCGGTACGACGGCTGAGCTGACGGGCCGAGTCGAGCCGGGCGGGCCGAGCGGCCGGGCGTGGCCGGGCCGGGCCGTCCGGTCGCGTCGGCGTCCGGGGCGAGCCGACAGAGCCGACTGGACCGGCCCGTCGGGCTGACCTGACCGGCCGGGCCGGCCGGGCCGAACCGACCCGGGCCGACCCGCCGGGCCGCCGGCCGGCTCGGCTTCCGGCTGATCGGCCGGGGGCGGGCCCCGGCCGATCAGCCGGGACGTGCGTCCCGGTCAGACGACCGGCAGGCCCTTGAGGGGCAGGTGGTCGGTGGTCGGCAGCGTGCCGGTGTTCGGCAGCATCGCGCCGAGCGCGCCCAGCGGGGTGGCCGGCAGCAGCTCGGTGTGCGGCACGACGCCGCCCGCGGACTCCGCGGACGCCCCGACGATCCGCCCGGCCGCGTCCGTCGCGTTGCCCGCGGCCAGTTGCGCGGTCGGCACGGCGGTCTGCGCGGTGGTGCCGACGACGTGGTCGGCGGTGGGCAGCGTCGCCTTCATCGCGTCCGTCCCGGCCTGCGCGCCGAGCACGGCGGTCTCGTGCGTGGCGGTCGCGACGGTGTCGCCGACGGCGGGGCTGTCCAGGTTGCTCAACCCGCCCAGGTCCGGCTGCGGCAGCGCGGCGGCGTGCGCGGCGCCCGCGCCCACGAGGGGTGCGGCCGCGGCGCCGAGCAGCAGGGCGGCCTGGGCGATCCGGCGCGGAAGGGGGAGGGACATGATGCTCCTTGTGCGGGTGAACGGAAGGTGATGCAGGGGGACCCCCGCGGGGTCGCCGTGACTACCGCTCAACTCGCCGGAAGGTTGCGGCCGTTCGAGTGACGGGCAGGGAATGGGGCTCTTCCGGGTGAATCCGCGGCGCGGTGTTACCGGGGGAGCACGGGAGCGCGGCGTTCAGCGCGCGACGGTGATCCGCACCAGGCCGTCGGCCGGGGTACCTGCCGACGCGTCGCCCTTGGAGTCCGCGGCGCTGACCGGCTTCTGCTTCTGCCAGCCCTGGTCCGAGTGGGCCGCCTGCCAGCGCATCGTGCCGAACGCGACCTGCTCGACCTTCAGTTGGTGCGCCTGTGCGACCGCCCACTGCGCGAGCTGCCAGCCCCTGCCGTCCACCGCGCCCTCCGCGGCACCGCCGGCCTGCTTGACGGAGACCGCGACGGTCCGCGCCAGCGCGTCCTGCCGCGCCCGCACCTGGGTGCCGAACTCCCGGGCCAGCAGCGCCGTCACCTTCGCCGTCTGACCCAGGGGGCCGCCGGCGCTGGCCGGACCCGTGCCGCCCGTCGTGCAGCTCAGCGCGTCCCCGTCGCGCCCGAACAGCGCGCCGGACAGGTTCGTCGCGTCCGCCTCGTGCTGGGCGTAGGCCTCCGGGTAGCCGCTCTTCTGCACCCGCTGGGCCGCGACGGTCAGCGGCAGCTTGGTGTAGCCGTCGATCTTCACCAGCCTGCTGAAGAAGGAGTTGGAGGCGTACACGGGGTCGAGGATCTGGCGGGCGGTGCCCCAGCCTTGCGACGGGCGCTGCTGGAACAGGCCGAGCGAGTCCCGGTCGCCGTGGTCGATGTTCTCCAGCCGCGACTCCTGCAGGGAGGTCGCCAGCGCTATCGCCAGCGCCCGCTCGGGCAGGCCGCGCGAGGTGGCGACCGCCGCGATGGTGGCGGCGTTGGACGCCTGCTCGGGCGTCAGCGAGAGCACGTCGCTGTCGGTCCGCACCGTGCAGCCGGCCGCCTCGGGGCCCTTGCGGCTGTAGTACTGGGCCAGGAAGATGCCGACGCCGAGCAGGACGATGACGCCGACGACGAACTTCAGTCCGCAGCCGGTCTTTCCCTTGGCGGGTGGGCTGGATGAGCGGGGCACGGGCGAACCCTACCGACATCCGGAGCCTGTTCCGTCCCGGCGTCATCCTCTCCGGGCGGGGGCGCCGTCCCCCTGGGACGCGGGTTGACCCGAGGGGCGCAACCACCTTCCGGAGGCGGCCCGGGCGTGTGGCGCACCGGTGGCGCGCGGTACTGGCGCGAGGGCCGCGGGGGCCCCGCGTCCCGGCCGGGGAGCGGCCGCAGCCGGACTAGGGTGCCGGTATGGAACTGGATCTGGGGATGGGCGTCGCCGCCCTGACGGCCGCCCTCGTCGACGTGCCCTCGGTGAGCCGGGACGAGAAGGTCCTCGCGGACCTCGTGGAGGCCGCGCTGCGCCCGGTGCCCCATCTGCGGGTGGACCGCGACGGCGACGCGATCGTGGCCAGGACGGACCTCGGCCGCGCGGAGCGCGTCGTCCTCGCCGGCCACCTGGACACCGTGCCGGTCGCCGACAACCTGCCGTCCCGGCTGGACGGCGACGGGCTGCTGTGGGGGTGCGGCACCTCCGACATGAAGGCGGGCGTCGCGGTGCAGCTCAAGCTCGCCGCGGAACTCGCCGAGCCCAACCGCGACCTGACGTTCGTGTTCTACGACGCGGAGGAGATCGCCGCCGAGTTCAACGGCCTGGGCCGCCTGGTGGCCCACCACCCGGAGTGGCTGGCCGGTGACTTCGCGGTGCTGCTCGAACCCACCGGCGGCCGCGTCGACGGGGGCTGCCAGGGCACGCTGCGGGTCCGGGTGCAGACCAGCGGCCGCCGTGCGCACTCCGCGCGCAGCTGGCTCGGCGACAACGCCATCCACAAGGCCGCGCCGATCCTCGCCCGCCTCGCCGGCTACGCGCCGCGCCAGGTGGAGATCGACGGGCTGGTGTACCCGGAGGGCCTCAACGCGGTGATGATCGAGGGCGGCCACGCCGGGAATGTGATTCCGGACACGTGCGCGGTCACCGTGAACTACCGCTTCTCGCCGGACCAGACGGAAGCGGAGGCACTCGCCCGGGTCGAGGAGATCTTCGACGGGTTCGAGGTCGTCCTCACCGACAGCGCGCCCGGCGCCCTGCCGGGCCTCTCCCATCCGGCCGCCGCCGCGTTCGTCGAGGCGATCGGAACTCCCCCCGCGGCCAAGGAGTCCTGGACGGACGTGGCGCGCTTCTCCGCGCTCGGCGTGCCCGCGGTGAACTACGGACCGGGCGATCCGACGCTCGCCCACACCCGTGAGGAGAACGTCGCGGTGGCGGCCGTGGAGGAGGCGGAGCGCGCCCTGCGGAGCTGGCTCACGGCGTGAGGCGTTGAGCGGGCCGAGCAACCGAACTGGGGTGCGCAACGGTCTTTCTTCCCGGCATGGTGTGATCGGGCACATTCGGTCGGCAGGGGGGAAGAAGGCGCGTCGTGGGTCTGACGAGCATATGGTTCGCGGTCGTCCTGATCGTCGTCACCGTGGGCGCGGTGGCGGCGGCTGTGGCGCTGTGGTCGCGGGTCAGGGGCCCGCGCGCTCTCCGGGTCGCCAGCCGTATCGGCATGATCGTGCTCTGCCAGGTCACCGCCGTCGTCGTGGTGATGGTGGCCATCAACAACCAGTACGGCTTCTACGCCTCGTGGGACGACCTGCTGGGTGACGCCAACTCCGGCGGCCGGCCCACCGCCACCCCGACGGCCAGTCCCACCCCTGCCGTCCCCGACTACGTGGTGAAGTTCACGCCCTACTCGCAGGGTTTCGAGGGGGCCACCGTCCGCGGCTGGGCCTCCGGCACCAAGGGCGACGTGATCGTGTGGCTGCCGCCGCAGTACACCAAGAAGGAGTTCGCCCACACCCGCTTCCCGGTCATCGAGGTGCTGCACGGCATACCCGGGACCCCGCACAGCTTCCTGCGCGGCATGCGGCTGGGCCAGATCCTGGAGGACCAGATCAGCGCCGGCCGCGCGGAGCCCGCGATCCTCGTGCTGCCCACCATCACCCCGGACCGGGTGAACACCGGCTGCGCCGACGTGCCCGGCAAGAGCAGGGTCGCCACCTGGCTCACCAAGGACGTCGTCCGGACGGTCAACCGCAACTTCCGTACCCTGCCCGCGCCGCGGGGCTGGGCGGTGATGGGCATATCGACCGGCGGCTACTGCGCGGCACGCCTCGCCCTCGAACACCCCGACACGTTCGCCGCCGGTGCCGCGCTGGCCCCCGACAACCCCGCGGACGGCGTCCGCAGCCCGCTGTGGCTGGCCCACAACACCCGGCCCGACGTGCAGCTGCTGGTCGAGTCCAGCCTCCAGGACCCCGAGAGCCCGCCGAAGTTCGCGGACTGGATCACCGCCGCGGTGCAGCCGCCGGCCACGGTCACGACGATGCGGATCGCGGACGGGGGGCACAACTGGAAGACCTGGGGGCGGATGTTCCCCGACGCGTTCACCTGGGTCAGCGGCCGGATCGAGGCGCCGCGCGCCGTCCCCTTGGCCCCGTCCGCGGCACCGTGATGCGTACGCTGCCGGTATGACTGATGCGACGGGCCGTGACGGCACTGACACCACCGACAGCACTGACGGCACCGACGGCACCGACGGCACCGGCGGTGCCGCGGGCACGGACGCCCTGGTCGGCGAGGTTGCCGACTGGCAGGAGGCGGCGGCCGCCGCCTACGCCGCGGCCGAGACGATGCCCGAGGGGAAGGGCTGGCCCGAGCGGCACACCGGCCCCGTGATCAGGCGCCGCGGCCAGGTCCAGCCCGGCACCACCGACCAGCGGCTGCTCGACAGCCGGGGCGAGACGGACTGGGTGCACAGCGACCCGTGGCGGGTGCTGCGGATCCAGTCGGAGTTCGTCGAGGGCTTCGGCGCGCTGGCCGAACTGGGCCCCGCGGTCAGCGTCTTCGGCTCGGCCCGCACGCCGGTGGACTCCCGCGAGTACGAGTCGGGCGTGCGCATCGGCCGCGCCCTGGCCGAGGCGGGCCTGGCCGTGATCACCGGCGGCGGCCCCGGCGCCATGGAGGCGGCCAACAAGGGCGCGCTGGAGGCCGGCGGCGTCTCCGTCGGGCTCGGCATCGAGCTGCCCTTCGAGCAGGGCCTCAACCCCTACGTCGACATCGGCGTGAACTTCCGCTACTTCTTCGTCCGCAAGACGATGTTCGTGAAGTACGCGCGCGGCTTCGTGGTGCTGCCCGGCGGGTTCGGCACCCTCGACGAGCTCTTCGAGGCGCTCACCCTCGTCCAGACCAAGAAGGTCACCCGGTTCCCGATCGTCCTGTTCGGCAGCGAGTACTGGGGCGGCCTCGCCACCTGGATCCGCCGCACCCTCGTCGCCGAGGGCAAGGCGTCGGCCGCCGACCTGGAGCTCTTCTACGTCACCGACGACGTGGACGAGGCCGTCGACCGCGTCACCAAGGAATCCGCCTAGGCCGGCCGGGGCCGCGGGCCGGCCTCCGGCCCCCGGGCCCTCGCGTCCGCACCCCTCCGTGAGGCCCGTCTGGCCCGTCAGGCCAGGCCGCGGCGGGCCACGGCGGGCGGCCGGTGGCCGGCGATGGACGCGACCATGTCCAGCACCTGCCGGGTCTCCGCGACCTCGTGGACGCGGTAGACCTGTGCGCCCAGCCACGCGGACACCGCGGTCGCCGCGAGCGTGCCGATCAGCCGCTCCTTGACCGGGCGGTCCAGCGTCTCGCCGACGAAGTCCTTGTTGGACAGGGACACCAGCACCGGCCACCCGGTGGCCGTCATCTCCGGCAGCCGCCGCGTCGCCTCCAGCGAGTGCCGGGTGTTCTTGCCGAAGTCGTGGCCCGGGTCGATGAGGATCCCGTCCCGCCGCACGCCCAGTGCGAGCGCCCGCTCGGCCAGTCCCACGGTGACGTCGAGGATGTCCGCCATCACGTCGTCGTACCCGACCCGGTGCGGCCGGGTCCGCGGCTGCGCGCCGCCGGCGTGCGTGCACACCAGGCCCGCGCCGTACCGGGCGGCGACCTCCGCGAGCCGCGGGTCGACACCGCCCCACGCGTCGTTGAGCAGGTCGGCGCCGGCCTCGCAGGCCGCCTCCCCGACCTCGTGCCGCCAGGTGTCCACGCTGATCACCACGTCCGGGTGGCGGCGCCGCACCTCGGCGACGAACGCGACGGTGCGGCGGATCTCCTCGCGCGCCGAGACCTCCTCGCCGGGACCGGCCTTCACCCCGCCGACGTCGATGACGGCGGCGCCCTCGCCGACCGCCCGCGCGACCCGCTCCAGCGCAGGTTCGTCACCGAAGGTGGCGCCCTGGTCGTAGAACGAGTCGGGGGTGCGGTTGACGATCGCCATGATCACCGGCTCCCGATCGGCGAATTCCCGGGTGCCCAGCCGAAGTGCCACTGCCGCTCCTCATCTCAGACTCATGCGATCGTGGCACGATCGTGCCTGACATGTTGGACCTGCCGTCGCCGGCCGGAACCCGGGAGATCGACTTGTTGTGGTTCATGCTCATCGCGCTGGTCGCAGTGGTCGCCGCCGTGGCCATGGCCGTCCTCGGTGACGGTGGTGCGCTGAAGGAAGCCGAACCCGACCGCATCGACGACCGGCTGCCCCCGGACCGCGCCCTGCTGCGCACCGACATCGACGCGGTGCGGCTGCCCGTCGCCGTCCGCGGCTACCGGATGCTGGACGTCGACGAGGTGCTGGACCGCCTCGGCGCCGAACTGGCCGAGCGCGACGCGCGCATCGCGGAGCTGGAGGCGTCGCTCGCCGGGGCGCAGGCCGCGCACGGCGCCACGCTGCTCAAGACCGACGACGGCCGGCTGCCGCCCGCCGCGGAGGGTTCCGCCGATGAGTGAGCCCGCCGGCACCGGCCCGGTCGTCGGCGAGGACGGCCTCGCCCGCTGCCCGTGGGGCCTGTCCACCCCGGACTACGTGGCCTACCACGACACGGAGTGGGGCCGCACGGTGCACGGCGACGACGCGCTGTTCGAGCGGATCTGCCTGGAGGCGTTCCAGTCCGGTCTGTCCTGGATCACCATCCTGCGGCGCCGCGAGGGCTTCCGCGCCGCGTTCGGCGGCTTCGTGATCGACGAGGTCGCCGCGTTCACCGACGCGGACCGGGAGCGGCTGCTGGGCGACCCGGGCATCATCAGGAACCGCGCCAAGATCGACGCCGCCATCACGAACGCGGCGGCCGCGCAGGAGGTGCGCAAGACGTACGACGGCGGTCTGGACGCGCTGCTGTGGTCCTACGCGCCGGACCCCGCGAGCCGCCCCGCCCCGCGCAGCACCGCGGACGTGCCGGCGACGTCGCCGGAGTCCACGGCACTGGCCAAGGACCTGAAGAAGCGCGGCTTCCGCTTCGTCGGCCCCACCACGGCGTACGCGCTGATGCAGGCGTGCGGCCTGGTCAACGACCACCTGGTGGGCTGCTCGGCCCGCTGAGCCCGGGCCCGGCGCGTCGCGCGCGTGCGGCGCGCCCGGGCCCGATCGGGTGTTCCGGGGCGCGAGTAGCCGGCTCAGCGGCCCTCGAAGACCGGGGTCTCCTTGCGCAGGAACGCGTCGACCGCGGTCCGGTGGTCGGCCGACGCGCCCGAGCGGGTCTGCAGCACGTCCTCGCGGGCCAGGGTCTCGACCAGCCCGTGGCCGGAGCCGAAGGCCAGCGCCTCCTTGATGCCCGCGTAGGCCACCGTCGGGCCCTCGGCCAGCCGCCGGGCCACCGCCAGCGCCTCCGCCGCCAGCTCGGCGGCCGGCACCACCCGGTGCACCAGACCCATCCCCAGCGCCTCCTCGGCCCGTACCGGGCGGGGGAAGAGCAGCAGGTCGGCGGCGCGGCCGTAGCCGACCAGACGCTGCAGCGTCCACGACATGCCCGAGTCGGCGGACAATGCCACGCCGGTGAAAGCCGTCGTGAAGGACGCCGTGTCGGCGGCCACCCGGTAGTCCGCGGCGAACGCGAACCCCGCGCCGGCGCCGGCCGCGACCCCGTTCACGCCCGCCACGACGGGCTTGGGCATGGTCGCGATCGCGGTGGCGATCGGGTTGTAGTGATCGGCGACCGTGGTCATGCCGCCGCCCGCCTCCAGCACCTCGACGTGCTCCTTGAGGTCCTGTCCCACGCAGAACGCCCGGCCGGTGCCGGTGAGCAGCACGGCGCGCACGGCCGGGTCGCCGCCCGCCTCCCGCAAGGCGTCGCGCAGCGCCTCCTTGGTCGCCGTGTCGAGCGCGTTCATCGCCTCGGGACGGTTGAACGTGACGGTGGCGAGCCCGCCGTCCACCTCGTACAGCACGCTGTCGGCCATCGCGGATACCCCTTCGTCGCGGTCGCGGTCGTGCACAGAATGCCGGACATCACCGGGGGCGGACATGTGACGTACGTCAAACATTCCGGGCAGACCCGGCACCGGCCGCCGACCTGCGTTCCTTGTCCGCCCAGCGAATTGGCCGGATATGCGCAGGCACGGAGAGGAACGTCCTCACATCGCTATTGGTCATCGGGTCGGGACATGCGGGATAATGGCCGAGAACCAATGTGTTCGAGTCCGAGCTGGTTTCAGGAAGGGGAACGAGCATGGCGGCCATGAAGCCGCGGACGGGTGACGGCCCGCTCGAGGTGACCAAGGAGGGGCGGAGCATCATCATGCGCGTTCCGCTGGAGGGCGGCGGGCGGCTTGTCGTCGAGCTGACCCCGGACGAGGCGGATGCCCTCGGCGATGCGCTGAAGAAGGCCATCGCCTGAGACCAGCTGTCCCAGACCCTGCCGCGGCCACGCACCCCCGAGATGCGTGGCCGCGGCGTTTTCCGGTTTTCCGGTTTTTCTGTTTCCGGGTTCCCCGTCAGGCGCGCACGGCGCACAGCAGGCCGTCGTCGGTGGGGAGCAGGACGGGCGCCAGCCCCGGGCTGTCGCGGACCACGCGCATCAGCTCCCGCAGCCGCAGCGCCTCGTCGTCGTGGTGCGCGGCGTCCAGAGCCCGGCCCCGCCCGAAGGCCCCCTCGAAGCAGACCACGCCGCCGGGCCGCAGCAGCCGCAGCGCCTCGTCCAGGTAGTCCAGGTACTCCCGGCGGTCCGCGTCGCAGAACACCAGGTCGTAGCCGCCGTCGGTGAGGCGGGGCAGGACGTCCAGGGCGCGGCCGCATATGAAGCGGGAGCGGTTGGCGGCGAAACCGGCCTCGCGGTAGGCCTCGCGGGCCAGCTGCTGGCGGTCCGGCTCGGAGTCCACGGTGGTCAGCAGCCCGTCCTGGCGCATCCCGCGCAGCAGGTGGATGCCGGAGACGCCGGTGCCGGTGCCGATCTCCACCGCGGCCTTCGCGCCGCCGGCCGCGGCCAGCAGCCGCAGCGCGGCGCCGGTGCCGGGGGAGACCGGCCGCAGGCCCGCGACGTGCGAGCGGGCGCGGGCGCGTACGAGGGCATCGTCCTCGGCGACGAACGCGTCGGCGAACGCCCAGTCCGCCTGCCGGTTCCCGCTAATGGCCCTCTCCCCGTCACCCGGGCGCCGCCCCGGTAGGTCCGGGGTCCAGGCGCTGTCGTGCTCCGCCCGGGCGACTGTATCCGTTGGGGTGGGGAACCCGCTGATGGGACTGTGCGTTAGTGACGGTGTAGGCACAAGGGCGGGTCATGAGCCAGGTCCCGCCCCCAAGGCAACAGAGCATTTATCCGGAGCTAACGGGCGAGGTGGATATGGTAGGGGCTCTACTGGACACCACCAGAGCCGACAGGGGAGGTGCGGCTGCGGCCGGTGACCGGGGAGTGTTCTCACGCTTCCGCAGGTCCGCCGGACAGCCGGAATCCGTGACCAACACTGCTGATGACGCACGTTCACGCGACACCGACCCCGAGGCGAACCCCGCCACCGCGACCTTCGCCGACGGGGACGCCCCGACGTGGACACCTCCCTCCTGGGAGGAGATCGTCAGTACGCACAGTGCCCGGGTGTACCGGCTGGCCTACCGGCTGACCGGCAACCAGCACGACGCGGAGGACCTCACCCAGGAGGTCTTCGTGCGGGTCTTCCGCTCCCTGTCCACGTACACGCCCGGCACGTTCGAGGGCTGGCTGCACCGCATCACCACCAACCTGTTCCTGGACATGGTGCGGCGCCGTCAGCGCATCCGGTTCGACGCCCTCGGCGACGACGCGGCGGAGCGGCTGCCCAGCCGCGAGCCGTCCCCCGCGCAGCACTTCAACGACACGCATTTCGACGCGGACGTCCAGCAGGCGCTGGACACCCTCGCGCCGGAGTTCCGTGCCGCCGTGGTGCTCTGCGACATCGAGGGGCTGTCGTACGAGGAGATCGCCGCGACCCTCGGCGTGAAGCTGGGCACGGTGCGCAGCCGCATCCACCGCGGCCGCTCGCACCTGCGCAAAGCTCTGGAGCACCGGGCCCCCGCTGCCGCTCAGCAGGCCCCCGCGCTCGCTGCCACCGCACCCAAACCTGGCCTGGAGGGCGGGAGAGCGTGACCAGCAGCGGTTTCGGCGAGCAGCGTCCCCAACGCGTCCAGCGTTCCGCGCCCGCCGAGCAGCACCTAGGTGACCGGCTGTCGGCGTTCGTCGACGGCGAACTGACCGATGACAGCCGGGACCGGGTACTCGCCCACCTGGCGACGTGCCCGCAGTGCAAGACGGCCGCCGACGAACAGCGGCGTCTCAAGAACGTCGTCGCGGCATCGGAGCTGCCTGCCATCTCGGCCGGGTTGATGGCCCGTCTTCAGGGCCTTCCCGGCATGGGTGGCGACGGCCCGGGCGACGGCGACGGCCCACGTGGCCTGCCCGGTGACCAGGACATGCCCTCGGCTTCCAGCCATGAGCGCCGCGGCCCGTTCGACGGCGGTCTGCTGGGGTCCGGTGTGTTCGGCTCCGGGCGGCGCGGCGGGTACCCCTATCTCGGCCCCGGCCGCGACCTGGCCGCGCCCCCCGGCTCACGGTCGCGCGGCTTCCGCATCCACCAGCCGGCCAGGGCCGTCGCCCCCGTCGTCCCGGACCCGGACGCGCGTGTTGCCCCGTCCGGCTCGGGTACGGCGGCGGCATCCCGCGGACGCAGGTTCGCCTTCGCGGCGGCCGGCGCGTTCTCGCTGGCGGCCATCGCCATCGGCACCGCCCTCCCCATGGAGGCGGCCGTCGACGGTGGTGCCCGTCCGGACGACGGACCGGCGGTCAGCCCGCTGAGCGCCGACACCAGCACGGCCGGCGACACCCGCGGGGTCAACCCGCGCGGCGTCCTGGACGCGCGGGACGCGCCACGGCGGCACGCCCCGGTGCTGCCCGCCTCGGCACCCTCCGACGCGGCGCGAGCGGCGGACGTGTCGGCGGCGTCGGCCACCTCGGTGCCGCTGACCTCGCACTCCTCCCTCGTCCTGCACTGAGGACGTCGCCGCCTGGTCTTAACCCGGGCATTGCATACTCGTCGGCATACGATTGGCCTCACCCACTCCCGCGTCGCCCGTGGGGGCAGGTACCGTAAAGTCCGCCGGACCCTGCCCCACCGGCTGCGGACGACCAAGGAGTGCAAGGTGTTCTTCGACATAGGCCCGCTGGAGCTGGTCGCGCTCGTGGTCCTTGCCGTCCTCGTCTTCGGCCCGGACAAGCTGCCGAAGGTCATCCAGGACACCATGGCCTTCATCCGAAAGGTGCGGGCGTTCTCCGACAGCGCCAAGGAGGACATCCGCCGGGAACTGGGCCCGGAGTTCAAGGACTTCGAGTTCGAGGACCTCAACCCCAAGACGTTCATCAGGAAGAACCTGATGAGCGACGAGGACGAGTACGGGCTCAAGGAGCTGAAGGACCTCCGCAACACCTTCGACATGCGCAAGGAGATGGCCGAGGTCACGGACGCGGTCAACGGCGTGGAGCCGGGCGCCGCGGCGCCCGCGTCCGGCACGCCGGACCGGCTGACCAAGCGCGAGAAGCTGGACCCGGGCGAGGCTCCGCCCTTCGACTCCGACGCGACCTGACGTCAACCGGTTGGCCTCTTTTCACCCCATAGGGTGAGCTATGGGCGTGTGTTCGCCGTCACCCCACGCCGTTTCGTCCCCCGAACCCACCCAGGGTCGGGCAAGATGGCGAGTCGCCCAGAAGGGCATGGAGGAGGCGCGACCCGTATGGAGACGAGGACCGACGCTGCACCGGGGGCGGTCGACGGCTACTTGATGGCCGACTTCCCGTGGTACGGACTGGACGGTGCGTTCACCGGACGCCGCTGGCTCGGCGCGGTGGGCGTGAGCGCCGACGGCACCGTCGAACACGGCTCGATAGGGCATGGGGACGAGCCGTCGCTCAAGGTGGAGGCCGCGGACCCGGAGGGGCAGCGGTTCGCCGTGGTCGTCACCGTCGCCCAGCGGCCCGGCCGGCGCAGCGCCGACGGCACCGGCGTGCTGGAGGCGACCTCGGTCACCACGGCCGCCTGGCTGGCGGGCTCGGGGCTGCTGTCGTGCACGTGGCCCACGCACATGGAACGGGCGCTGCGGCAGGACTGGATGGACCAGCAGACCGCCACCGCCTGGGACCTCGCCGACGACCTCGGCGGCTCCGGCTGGTCGACGCTCACCCTGCCCGTGGACGGCGTGCCCACGCCGTTCCACTACCGCGAGTCCGAGTACGGCTGGGTGATGGCCGGCGCGGCCCGCGGCGTCAACCTCGGCGCGTACGGCCGCGGCATGTCGGCGTACGGGCTCGCGCTGAGCGTGGTGCGCGACCTGACCTCGTACGCGGCCTGACGCTCCGGACGGCCCCGGCGGAGACAGCGCCGGGACGCGCACGGACCGCGCGGTGACAGCACAGTGCCCCCGCTCCCTGAGGGAGCGGGGGCACTGTCGCGCCTGTGGCGGCTCAGAACTTGTTGCGGGGGGTGATACCCAGGGACATGCCCGCGAGGCCGCGAGCGCGGCCTCCGAGCTTGCCCGCGATGGTGCGCAGCGCGGCGCCGGCGGGGGAGTCGGGGTGCGAGAGCGCCACCGGGCGGCCGTCGTCGCCGCCCTCGCGCAGCCGTACGTCGATCGGGATGCGGCCGAGCACCGGCACCGTCGCGCCGGTCGTGCGGGTCAGGCCCTCGGCGACCCGGTCGCCGCCGCCGGTGCCGAAGACGTCCACGATCTCGTCGCAGTGCGGGCAGGGCATGCCCGACATGTTCTCCACGACGCCGACGATCTTCTGGTGCGTCTGCACCGCGATCGAACCGGCGCGCTCGGCGACCTCCGCGGCGGCCTGCTGCGGGGTGGTGACCACGAGGATCTCCGCGTTCGGGACCAGCTGCGCCACCGAGATCGCGATGTCGCCGGTGCCGGGCGGCAGGTCCAGCAGCAGCACGTCCAGGTCGCCCCAGTACACGTCGGCCAGGAACTGCTGCAGCGCGCGGTGCAGCATCGGGCCGCGCCACACCACGGGCTCGTTGCCCGGCGTGAACATGCCGATGGAGATGACCTTCACGCCGTTCGCCGCGGGCGGCATGATCATGTTCTCGACCTGGGTGGGCCGGCCGTCCACACCGAGCATCCGCGGCACGCTGTGGCCGTAGATGTCCGCGTCGACCACGCCGACCTTCAGCCCGTCGGCGGCCATCGCGGCCGCCAGGTTGACGGTCACCGAGGACTTGCCGACGCCGCCCTTGCCGGACGCGACGGCGTACACCCGGGTCAGCGAGCCCGGCTGGGCGAACGGGATCTCGCGCTCGGCCTGCCCGCCGCGCAGCGAGGACGTCAGCTCGCGCCGCTGCTCGTCGCTCATCACGTCGAGCGTGACCGTCACGCCGGTGACACCGGGGACCTGCTCCACCGCGGTGCTGACCCGGCCGGTGATCTCGTCCCGCATCGGACAGCCGGAGACCGTGAGGTAGACGGTCACCGCGACCGTGCCGTCCGCCGCGATGTCCACGGACTTCACCATGCCGAGATCGGTGATCGGCTTGTGGATCTCCGGGTCGTTCACGGTGGCGAGCGCGGCACGCACCGCCTCGTCGGTCGGGGTGCTGCCCGGGGGCACGTCCCGTGCGGGCCCTGCGGGCGTGGAGGTAGCCATACGTTGATGGTACGGCGGTGCCGGGGGGCCGATCAGCGGCCCCGTCCGTCTCCTTCGTCACTGCGTGCCGCGTAGTGGCCACCGCTCTTGCCGTCGGCCCGGCCGTCGACGCGCCCGTCGATCTCCTTGAGCAGATCCTGCAGTTCGGAGCGGATCCAGTCGCGGGTGGCGACCTCGCCGAGGTTGACGCGCAGGGCGGCCACCTCGCGCGTGAGGTACTCGGTGTCGGCGATGCTGCGCTCGTTCTGCTTGCGGTCCTGTTCGAGGTTGACCCGGTCCCGGTCGTCCTGCCGGTTCTGCGCGAGCAGGATCAGCGGCGCCGCGTACGACGCCTGCAGCGACAGCATCAGCGTCAGGAAGATGAACGGGTACTCGTCGAACCGCGCGGCGCGCGGCGCGAAGATGTTCCACAGCACCCACACCACGATGACCGCGGTCATCCAGACGATGAACCGCCCGGTGCCCAGGAACCGCGCGATGCGCTCGGAGAACTTCCCGAACGCCTCCGGGTCGTACGTGGGCAGCAGGCTGCGGCGCGGCGACCGCGGCTGGTCGAGCCGCGTCCGCGGGCGTTCCGTGGCGGTCGCCCCGGCGGGGTGCCGGGCGCGGTCGCGCTCCTCAGCTGCCATCTGCGGCCTCCATCGGGCCCCGGGCCGCCTCGTCGTCGTCCCGGCCGTCCCCGTCGTCCCCGTCGTCCCGGCCGTCCCGGTCCTCCCGGTCCTCCGCCGACTCGGCTCCCTGGCCGCCCATCGCGCCGTGCAGGTCCGTCTCCCGCCAGTCCTCGGGCAGCAGGTGGTCGAGCACGTCGTCGACGGTGACCGCGCCCAGCAGGGAGCCGCTCGCGTCCACGACGGGCGCCGAGATCATGTTGTACGTGGCAAGAAAGCTCGTCACGGAAGGAAGAGCCGTCTCGGGCGTCAGAGGTTGCAGATCGGTGTCCACGATCGAGCCGAGCAGGGTGAACGGCGGGTCGCGCAGCAGCCGCTGGAAGTGCACCAGGCCCAGGTACTTGCCGGTCGGCGTCTCCTCCGGCGGCCGCGTCACGTACACCTGCGCGGCCAGCGCCGGCGACAGGTCCGGGTTGCGGATCCTGGCCAGCGCGTCGGCGACCGTCGCGTCCGGGCGCAGCACGATCGGCTCGGTCGTCATCAGGCCGCCGGCCGTGCGCTCCTCGTACGACAGCAGCCGCCGCACGCCGGCGGCGTCCTGCGGCTGCATCAGGGCGAGCAGCCGCTCCTGTTCGTCCTGCGGGAGTTCGGCGAGCAGGTCGGCCGCGTCGTCGGGGTCCATCGCCTCCAGGACGTCCGCGGCCCGCTCCTCCTTGAGCTTGCTGAGGATCTCCACCTGGTCGTCGTCCGGCAGCTCCTCCAGCACGTCGGCGAGCCGGTCGTCGTCCAGCGCTGCCGCGACCTCGCCGCGGCGCTTGGGGGACAGGTGGTGCAGCACGTTGGCCAGGTCGGCGGCGCGCAGCTGCTCGAACGTGGCCACCAGGTTCTCCGCGCCCTGGCCCTCCTCGGCCAGCCGGAACCCGGTCACCGCCGACCAGTCCACGGTCAGCGTCTCGCCCTTGCGGCGCAGCGCGCCGGCCTTGCCGCGGCGCACGAAGACCTTGTCGATCTCCCAGTCCCGGCGGGCCGGAAGCTGCACCATCGCCACGTCGAGGACGGTGACCTCCTCGCCCTCGGGCTCGCCGTCGCCGGTCCGGTCGCCCTGCGTGCCGTCGGTGCCGCCCGTGCCGCTCCCGCCGTTCTTCGCGTCCGCCGGGGGGCGGGCCTGCGCGTCGGGGTCCACCAGCCGCACCCGGCGGTCCAGCAGCTCGCCCAGCACGAGGGTCTCGGTCGGGCGCTGCTCGAAGCGCCGCATGTTGAGGACTCCGGTGGTGATCACCTGGCCGGACTCCACGCCGGTCACCCGCGTCATCGGCAGGAAGATCCGGCGCCGGCCGACGACCTCGACGACCATGCCCAGCACGCGCGGCGGGCGCCCGCCGACCCGGAGCATCACCACGACGTCGCGGACCCGGCCCACCTGGTCGCCGTTGGGATCGAAGACGGCGATGCCGGACAGGTGCGAGACGAAGACCCGGGGGGCGCCTGCGGCCATCTGAGTGCCTCCTCCGGGTCCGCGGAGGGCTGCTCCGGTCCACTCCGCATCCGTGGGCCAGGCTACTCCGGGCCGATCTTGCCCGCCCCGCGGGGTGCTCAGCCGGGGTAGCCTGCGGTAGCTTCCCAGGGCCCGACCCGCCCCCGCAGGAGGACGACACCCCGTGACACCCGGCCGCAGGACCCTCGCCGCCGCCCTCGCCGTGCCGGTCACCGGCGCCCTGCTCAGCGGCTGTCTGGGGCTCGGTGGCGGCGACCCGGACGCGGGGACCAACGGCGTCGGCAAGCTGCCCGCCCAGACCATCGAGGCGCGCGCCAAGGCGGCCGCCACCTCCGCGCACACCGTGCGGCTGTCCGGCACGGTGGTCAGCGTCGGCCAGACCTACCGGCTGGACATGCGGCTCAGCGACAGCGGCGGCATCGGCGAGGTCACCACCAAGGGCAGCACCTTCGAGCTGCTGAGGGTCGGTCAGGACCTCTACCTCAAGGCCGGCAGCTCCTTCTACGGCGGCAGCGACAAGGACAGCCAGAGCGCGGCCGCCAAGCTCGACGGCAAGTTCGTCAAGGTGCCCACCGGCGACCCCGCCTACCGGCAGTTCAGCGGCCTGACCGACAAGAAGCTGCTGCTCGGCGACCTGTTCCTGCTCGACGGATCGGTCTCGGTCGGCAGCCACGGCAAGGTCGGCGACGTGAAGACGGTCACCCTCAACGGCTCCAAGGGCGGTGCCCTGGACGTCTCGCTGAGCGGCACGCCCTACCCGCTGCGGTACCAGCGCGTCGGCAACGCGGGCACGCTGACGCTGTCCGACTGGGGCCAGGACTTCACCCTGGCCGCCCCCGCGAAGGACGCGGTCGTGGACTACGGCTCGGCGGTGGGCGCCACGGCCACCCCCAAGCCGTCGAAGTAGCCCTCACGGTCGGGTGGTTGACGCCCGGCGGCCGGGACCGACGGGCGGCCGGAGCAAGCGGCCGGAGCAAGCGGCCCGGGGCCAGCCCGCGGATCAGCGGCGGCCCCGGCGGGCCAGCAGCCGCGGCAGCCCCGCGGGGACCGGGCGGCGGGTGACCGCGGCGCTCGGCGGCGGCGTGGCCGCGCCGGACCCGTCCGGCATCGCGCCCGGGTGCTCGCCGGGCGGGCCGTCGGGCACCAGCCGGAACACCGTGCACTCGCGCGCCCAGCGGTCGGTGATCGCCTCGCCGTCGGGGGAGTTGAGCCGCTTGCCCTTGAGCTCGGCGACGGCCACGCGCCAAGGCTCTCCGCCCGGCTCCAGCAGGCCGGCGCGGGCCGGCCAGGACACCAGGCGGCCGCCCTTGTCCTTGCTGCGCACCGTCACCTCGGCCGCCCCGCCGTCCCGCAGGCCCGGCAGCGGCTGCTCCCCGGGGCCGCCGACGACCACCATCGCCCCGTCCACCCAGGCGTGCCACAGTGCCTGCCCGTTCACCCAGACCAGGCCGGACTTCTTGGTCGCCTCCTCGACGAGGGCGGTCAGCTCGTCACTCATGGCGCCCAGCGTAGAACGTCCCGTCCGGACCCTGGGACGACAGGCGCTCGGGGCCCTCATGCGCCTTACCCTGGTGACGCCGGCCCGCGTCCGCGGGTCCCGACGACGAGGAGCACCGTGACCGCCCCGCGCAGCGCCGCCGCCCGCCCCACCGCGGCCGTGGCCCCGCCCGCTCCGGCCCCCGCCGCCCCCGGCAGGACCCTGGACTTCACGCTGCTCGCGGTCGCCATCGCCGGCGTCTCGATGTCCGCGCCGCTCATCGCCGCGACCGCCGCACCCGCGCTGGCCATCGCGTTCTGGCGGAACGCCATGGCGGTCGGCGTGCTCAGCCCGGTCGCCCTGTGGCGGCACCGTGCCGAGCTGCGCGGGATGGGCCGCCGGGCCCTGCTGCTGTCGGTGGCGGCGGGCGTGGTGCTGGCCCTGCACTTCGGCCTGTGGCTGCCCAGCCTGGGCATGACGTCGGTGGCCACCTCGACCGCGCTGGTCACCACCACCCCGATGTGGACGACGGTGATCCTGCGGCTGCGCGGCCACCGCCCGCCGGGCCTGGTGTGGGCGGGCACCTCACTGGCGGTCGTCGGCGTGCTCATCCTGACCGGCATCGACCTGTCGACCGACACCCGTGCGCTGGCCGGCGACGCGCTGGCGCTCGCCGCGGGCATGGCCGCGGCCGGCTACATGCTGCTCGGCTCCGAGGTGCGGCGCACCGCCAGCACCACCGCGTACACCTTCGTCTGCTACTCGACGACGGCCGTGGCGCTGCTCGGCGCCTGCCTGGTCGCCGGTTCCTCGCTGGGCGGGTACGACGGCGAGACGTGGCTGAAGATCGCCGCGCTCACCGTCGTCGCCCAGCTGCTGGGCCACTCGCTGTTCAACCGGGTGGTGCGCGGGCTCGGCCCGTCCACCGTGTCGACCGCGATCCTGCTGGAGACGCCCGGCGCGGCGCTGATCGCCGCGGTGTGGCTGGGGCAGACGCCGCCGGCCGCCGCCTACCCGGCGCTCGCCGTCATCCTGGCGGGCCTGGCCCTGGTGATCCTCGCGGACCGCAGGGCCGAGCCGGGCCGGGCGCGGCAGGCGGCGGCCGCCGAACAGCCCGCCGCCGTCCCGCCGGACGCGGGCTGAGGCCGGACCGCCGGGCGGAGGCCGCGGCCGCGCCTACAGCCAGCCGTTGCGGCGGAAGCCGCGGTGGATGGCGAAGCAGATGGCCAGGATCGCGACGATCACCGCGGGGTAGCCGAACTTCCAGCGCAGCTCCGGCATCGTGTCGAAGTTCATCCCGTACACGCCGGTGATCATCGTCGGCACGGCCAGGATGGCCGCCCACGCGGTGATCTTGCGCATGTCCTCGTTCTGCACCACGGTGGCCTGCGCCAGGTTGGCCTGCAGGATCGAGTTGAGCAGGTCGTCGAAGCCGGTGACCTGCTCGTGGACCCGGGCCACGTGGTCCGCGACGTCGCGGAAGTACTTCTGGATCTCGGGGTCGATCAGCCGCATGGGCCGCTCGCCGAGCATCTGCATCGGCCGCAGCAGCGGGGACACCGCGCGCTTGAACTCCAGCACCTCGCGCTTGAGCTGGTAGATCCGCCCGGCGTCGCCGCCGCGCGAGGCCTTGCCGTTGCCGGCCGAGAAGACGTCGATCTCCACCTCGTCGATGTCGTCCTGCACCGCCTCAGTGACCGCCAGGTAGTCGTCGACCACCTGGTCGGCGATCGCGTGCAGCACCGCGGAGGGGCCCTTGGCCAGCAGCTCGGGGTCGTCCTCGAGGCGGTGGCGCAGGGCGCGCAGGGAGCCGTGGCCGCCGTGCCGCACGGTGATGACGAAGTACCGGCCGGTGAAGACCATCAACTCGCCGCTCTCCACGACCTCGCTGGTCGCGGTGAGCTCGGCGTGCTCGACGTAGCGGATGGTCTTGAAGACGGTGAACAGCGAGTCGTCGTACCGCTCCAGCTTGGGCCGCTGGTGGGCGTGCACGGCGTCCTCGACGGCCAGCGGGTGCAGGCCGAACTCCTCGGCGATGCCGGCGAACTCCTGCTCGGTGGGCTCGTGGAGGCCGATCCAGACGAAGCCGTTGGTGCCGTCGCAGCTCTCCACCGGACGTCCCTCGCGCACGGTGTCCAGGGCGTCGCGCAGGCTGATGCTGTCGCTGCAGCGCACGCCGTCGCGGTACACCGCGCAGTCGACGACAGCGCTGGTGGCGGCGGGGTCGTGGGCCGGGCCGTAGTCGTAGGACGCCGAGGACTTGCGCAGGGTGGGACGGACGACAGCGCGCAGATCACGGATCATCGACATGGCAAGCTCCTTCACGGACTGGCCGACGGCTTCACGCCGCTCTGAAATGCTGATCAGGACAGGTTGATCACTGGCAGTTCAGGGCGCTCTTCCGCCGCACGGGCAACCGCGGGCGAGCCGATGAGGTCACGCGTTTCGAGGTGCTGCAGCCGGGTATGGAACGCGAGGGTTCAGGCTGCGGAACGGCGATGCGGGGAAGAGCTGCCGGTACTGCACGGTCGACTTCGATCCATGTCAGTCCCACCTCCTCCGGCCGTTCCCCGCTGGGGGACCACGTACGTGAACGCTCCACTTTATCAAGCTCCGAGGGTGGCAACGCCTCGCTTTGCCAGTCCTTGGCCTGAGTATGCTCCCGGTCATGGCTGACGTAACGGTGCTCGTGGAGGCGCGGCTGCGTTCCGCACTGGGAGAACCCGACGCCCGGGCGGCGGTGACGTTCCTGGGAACCGAGCGGGTCGAGGTGCTCCGTTTCAGTGACGGCGACCTGGTGCGGTACGCCACCCTGGGCATGTCCGCCCAGCCGATGAACGACCCCGTGGCCGCGGTGACCGACCCGGTGCGCGGGCCGCGCGCCGAACTGGTCCTGACCGTGCGGGCCGGGCTCGCCGACACCGACAAGGTGCTGCGGCCGCTGGCGGTGCTGGCGGCGTCCCCGCAGGTCGAGGGCGTGGTGGTGGCGCCGGGGAACTCCATGGACGTCGGCGAGCCGCTGTGGCCCGGCGCCCCGTTCTCCGCGGTGCTGGTCGCCGAGAACGGCGGGCTCGTCGAGGATCTCGACATCGACGAGCCGATGGACCCGGTCCGCTTCCTGCCGCTGCTGCCGATGACGGCCAACGAGGCCGCCTGGAAGCGGGTGCACGGCGCGTCCGCCCTCCAGGAGCGCTGGCTCGCGCAGGGCACCGACCTGCGCGACCCCCGCCGCGCCCCCGCCCGCCTCGACTAGGGTCCGGCGTCCGGATCTCCGGCGCGCCCCTAGCGGACCGCGCCGGCCGGAGCGTGGGGCGCGTGCGGGGACTGCGCGACGACGTCCTCCGCGTGCACCACGGTCAGGTGGCGGCGGCGCACCGCGATGACTCCCGCGCCGGCGAGGGCGGCCAGGGCCGCGACCACGAACGGGATGTGGATGTCGGTCCACTCCTCGATCTTCGGCGCCAGGTACGGGGCCGCCGCGGCCGCGAACCAGCGGACGAAGTTGTAGCCGGCGCTGGCCACCGGGCGCGGGGCGTCCGAGACGCCGAGCGCCAGCTCGGTGTAGACGGTGTTGTTCACGCCGATCAGGGCGCCGGACAGGATCGTGCAGACGATCGCGGTGGTGTGGCTGCCGTAGCCGAGCACGGCGAGGTCCGCGGCGAGCAGCACCAGGGAGCCGCCGAGCACCTTCAGTGATCCGAACCGGGACTGCAGGCGCGGGGCGACGAGCACCGAGAAGACCGCGAGCAGCACGCCCCAGGCGAAGAAGACGGCGCCGGAGCGGTAGGGCGACATGTTCAGCACGAAGGGCGTGAACGCCAGGACCGTGAAGAACGCGTAGTTGTAGAAGAACGCGGACGCGGCCGCGGAGGCGAGGCCGCCGTGGCCGAGCGCCTTGATCGGGTCGAGCAGTGAGGTGCGGGCCGCCGGCTTGGGCTGCTCCTTGAGGAACAGCGAGATCGCGATGAAGCCGATCAGCATCAGCACGGCCGTGCCGAAGAACGGGTAGCGCCACTTCATGTCGCCGAGCACCGCGCCCAGCAGCGGCCCGCAGGCCATGCCGAGGCCGAGCGCCGACTCGTAGAGCAGGATCGCCGCGGCCGCGCCGCCGCTGGCGGCGCCGACGATGACGGCCAGCGAGGTCGACACGAACAGGGCGTTGCCCAGGCCCCAGCCGGCCCGGAAACCGACCAGCTCGCCGACGGAGTTCGAGGTGCCGGCGAGCCCGGCGAAGACGACGACCAGCGCCAGGCCGGCCAGCAGCGTCTTCTTGCCGCCGATCCGGCTGGAGACGAAGCCGGTGACCAGCATGGCCACCGCGGTGATCAGGAAGTAGCTGGTGAACAGCAGCGAGACCTGGCTCGGCGAGGCCTGCAGGCCCTTGGCGATGGAGGGCAGGATCGGGTCGACGAGCCCGATGCCCATGAAGGCGACGACCGCCGCGCCGGCGGTGGCCCACACCGCGGTGGGCTGGCGGAGGAGGCTCGCCTTGTCACCCGCGGGGGTGGCGGGATCCGCGTGTTCCATGGGGATTCCCTTCTCGCCTGTGGGGACGGGCGACGAAGTAGTTGTGTCATACACACAATAGGTTGGCTATAGCAACTAATGCAAGCAGCATCGATCCCTTCGTGCCGCGGCACCTGGGCCCGGACGGGTGATCGTCCTTGACGCGGGCACGTACCGGGAGGACCGTGGGGCGTTATGAGGGGCGAACCCAGTTGCCCGAAGTGCGGTGGCAGGGTCCGTGCGCCCGGGCTCTTCGCCGATTCCTGGCAGTGCGACGTACACGGGACCGTGCACCCGCTGCAGCCCGTCGTGCCGCCCAGTGTCGAAGCGCTCGGTGTGGTGGTCCACCGCTCCCAGGTCCCGGTGTGGATGCCCTGGCCGCTGCCGGTCGGCTGGCTGTTCTCCGGCATCGCCGCGGCCGGTGACGACCGCAGCGGAGGCCGCGCCACCGCGGTGGCCTGCTCGGGTCCCGGGCCGCTCGGGGGTCCGGGAGAGCTCATGCTGATCGCCGAGGAACTGGGCGTCGGGCTCGGCGCCCGCTACGCCGGCATCAAGGGCCCCGACCCCGGCCCCGACATGTGCGTCGACAAGCCGCCGCACGCCAAGGTGCTGGCCGCCGGCCGGCCCACCCCGCTGTGGCACGTCGAGGGCACCCCCGAGGACCGGGTGGTCTTCGCGGGCGAGGCCCGCGGGCTGTGGCTGTGGGCGATCGTCTGGCCCGAGGAGACCGGGCTGCTGATGTACGACGAGCTGGTGCTGACCGACCTGCGGGACGCCGGCGCCGAGGTGGACCTGCTGCCGTGCGGCGCGCTCTCGCCGCGCCTGCTGGCCTGAGCCGGCCGACCTCTCCGGAACCACCGCGGATCGTGAGCGCGGGGCCGGGCTGTGCCCTGGGAATCGCAGGTGTGCGCGAGCGCTATCCTTGTGTTCGCCCCCGTCCGCCCGTCCCCCTGGAGCATGTGCCGTGCGCGTCGACCTGCACACCCACTCCACGGCCTCCGACGGCACGGACACCCCCGCCGAGCTGGTGCGCAACGCCGCCGCCGCGGGCCTGGACGTCGTCGCGCTCACCGACCACGACACCGTGGCCGGCCACGCCGAGGCCGTCCGCGCGCTGTCCGGCCCCGAGGCGGGGGAGGTGCGGGAGGCCGGTCTGACGCTGGTCACCGGCGCCGAGCTGTCCTGCCGGGTCCAGGGCATCAGCATGCACATGCTGGCCTACCTGTTCGACCCCGCGGAGCCCGAGCTGCACCGCGAGCGCGAGCTCGTCCGCGACGACCGCGTGCCGCGCGCCCGCGGCATGGTCGCCAGGCTCCAGGAACTGGGCGTGCCGGTCACCTGGGAGCAGGTGGCCCGGATCGCCGGGATACCGGCGGACGCGGGTGCCGACCCGGCGGCGGGCGCCCCCGGCGTCTCGGTCGGCCGGCCCCACGTCGCCGCCGCGATGGTCGAGGCAGGCGTGGTGGACAGCGTCTCCGACGCCTTCACCGCCGAGTGGCTGGCCAACGACGGCCGGGCGTACGTCGCCAAGCACGAACTCGACCCCTTCGACGCGATCCGGCTGGTGAAGGCCGCCGGCGGCGTCACCGTCTTCGCCCACCCCGGCGCCCACAAGCGCGGCGAGACGGTCCCCGACCCCGTGATCGCCGAGCTGGCCGCGGCGGGCCTGGACGGCCTGGAGGTCGACCACACCGACCACGACGCCCCCACCCGCGCCCGGCTGCGCGCCCTGGCCGCCGACCTCGGCGTGCTCGTCACCGGCTCCAGCGACTACCACGGCGACCGCAAGGCGGTCCGCCTGGGCGCGTGCACCACCGACCCCGAGGTCTACCGGGAGATCGCCCGCAGGGCGACCGGCGCCCAGCCCATCAGCGCCGTCTAGCCGCGTCGGCACCGACGCCGGCCCCCGCCCCGGCCCTCCCGAAGCTCAGCCCCCCGCACCCCGTTCCGCACCGCCCACCCGACCGGGCCTCCGCGTCGTGCCCGCCACGACGTCCGCGCCCGCTCGCCCGCCCGCCTGCCCGCGTACGACCCCGAAAGCCCTGGCATGTTCGACTTCACCCTGTTCGGGTCGGTCTTCGTCACCCTGTTCGTGATCATGGACCCACCCGGGATCACCCCGATCTTCCTGGCCCTGACCTCCGGCCGCGCCACCAAGGTGCAGCGGCGGATGGCCTGGCAGGCGGCGTCCGTGGCGCTCGGCGTCATCACCGTCTTCGGCATCTGCGGCCAGCAGATCCTGGACTACCTGCACGTCTCCGTCCCGGCGCTGCGCGTCGCCGGCGGGCTGCTGCTCCTGCTCATCGCGCTCGACCTGCTCACCGGCAAGGCCGACGAGCCGACGCAGACCAAGGACGTCAACGTCGCGCTGGTCCCGCTGGGCATGCCGCTGCTGGCCGGACCGGGCGCGATCGTCACCGTCATCCTCGCCGTGCAGCACGCCGACGGCTTCGAGCAGCAGACCTCGGTGTGGCTGGCCATCATCGCCATGCACGTCGTGCTGTGGCTGACCATGCGCTACTCGCTGGCAATCATCCGGCTGATCAAGGAGGGCGGCGTCGTGCTGGTCACCCGGCTGTCCGGCATGCTGCTGTCCGCGATCGCGGTGCAGTCGGTGGCCAACGGCGTCTTCGGCTTCATCCACGGCCAGGGCTGAGCCGCCGCACCGCACACCGGTCCCGCCGGTGTCCGGCCCCGCCCGGACACGCGAAAGCGCCCCGTACTCCATCGGTACGGGGCGCCGTTGCGTCAAGCCTGCGTCGTGTCAGTCCGCCGGGCGGATATAGATGCGCTGGCCCAGAGCTGCGGCCTGCTGTACGACCTCGTTGACGGCGGAGGCGTCCACGACGGTGCTGTCAACGGCGTTGCCGTTCACGTCGTCGAGGCGCATGATCTCGAAGCGCATGGAGCTTCTCCCTTCGTCGCGCGTTACATGTACGGACAACGAACACCCCCTTCTAACTATTCCCTTGGCTAACGAAAAACCTTGACCGGCTGACTACTCGTCGGTAACGCCGGCCGCGTCCGTCCAGAAGGCGACCAGCGCGGCGGCGGTCTCGGCCGGGCGTTCGGCGTTGGGGGAGTGCTCGGCGCCCTTGACGACCACGCGCCGTGCCGCCAGCCGCACGGCCATCTCGTCCATCCACGGCAGCGGCCACGCGTAGTCCACCTCGCCGGAGAGTACGAGCTTCGGCAGCGGTACGGAGGCGAGTTCGCCGACCCGGTCGGGTTCGGTCATCAACTGCCGTCCGGTGGCGATCAGTTGCTCGGGGATCGTGCTCACCCAGCGGCGGTGCAGGAACTCGTCGAGCCAGGCCGGCGTGCCCTCGGCGCCGGGCGTGCCGGCCGTGGCACCGGAGTCCGCCGGGCCCTCGGGGGCGTTCTCGGCGTCCATCGCCCGCAGCGCCTGCCAGGCGGTCTCCATGTCGGTGGTCGGCAGGAAGTCGACCGCCATCTGCGTGCGCACCTGCTGGTCCGGCGCGATGGCCGCCGGGCCCGAACTCATCAGCGTCAGCGACGCCCACGGCCCGGGGCCGTCCGCCAGCACCGACGCGCGCACCAGGTGGCCGCCCAGCGAGTGGCCCAGCAGGTGCAGCCGGCCGGTGTCGTGCGCCTCGGCGACCGCGGCGCCCTGCGCGGTGACGTCCGCCGCCAACTCGGCCTGCGCGTAGGCGGCTTCGTCGCGCGGGCCGCCGGACTCGTGCTGGCCGCGGCCGTCCACCGCGACCACCCGGAACCCGGCCGCCGTCAGCGGCGGCAGCAGGTCGAGGAAGTCCTCCTTGCTGCCGGTGTAGCCGGGCACCAGCAGTGCGGCGCCGCGGTACGGCGTCTGCGGGTCGGGCGCGGCGTCCAGCACGGCGAAGGACCCCCGGGTGGTCTCCAGCCGGCGGGCGATCACGTTGGCGGGCAGTTCCAGGGCGCTAGGACGGCTCATGAGGGGAGATTACGCGTCGTGTATGTCCGTGAGGTTGCCTATGGGCGTGATCGGGTCGCACGTCGCGGCCGCGGCGGAGCGCGGCGTTCCGAGCGGGTTTCCGCTCGGCGGGCGGGCGGTGGCCGGGCGCGGGCGCGGCGGTTCCGGCCCCGCGGGTCGCCGGGGGAC
This sequence comes from Actinacidiphila rubida, assembly GCF_900110255.1. Taxonomy (GTDB): domain Bacteria; phylum Actinomycetota; class Actinomycetes; order Streptomycetales; family Streptomycetaceae; genus Actinacidiphila; species Actinacidiphila rubida. The sequence continues at coordinate 132,237 of NZ_FODD01000006.1, read as the reverse complement.
CCGCCGCAACGGCGGCAGCCCGGCCCCGAAGGGCCGGGCTGCCGGTGCCGTGCGCGTCCTGGAGGGGGTCAGCCCGCCTCGACCGGGGCCGCGGCCGTCTTGCGGGCGGCGCGGCGGCGCGGCGCCTTCGGCGCCTCCTCGGCCGGAGCCTCGGCGGCGGCGGCCGGAGCCGGGACCTCGGCGGCGGCCGTCTTGCGGGTGCGGCGGCGCGGGGCCTTCGGCGCGTCCTCGGCAGCCGCCTCAGGGGCGGTGGCCGGGGCCGGCACCTCGGTCGCGGCCGCCGTGCGGGCGGTGCGGCGGCGCGGGGCCTTGGGAGCCTCGTCGGCCGGCACGTCCGCGGCCGGGGCCACGGTCTCCACGGCGGCGACCGCCTCGGCCGGCGCCTCCGCCGTCTTGCGGGTGCGGCGGCGCGGCGCCTTCGGCGCGTCCTCCGCGGCCGGCTCGGCGACCGGGGTCACGGGCGCCTCGACGGGGGCCTCCGCGGGGGCCTCCGCGGCCTTGCGGGTGCGGCGGCGCGGCGCCTTCGGGGCGTCCTCGGCCGGTGCCTCGGGAGTGGTCGCCGGCGCCGGGATGACGGCCTCGACGGTGTCCACCACGCTCACGGCGCCGGTCGCGGCGTCGCCCTCGGCGGTGCGCTTGCGGCTGCGGCGGCGGGGCGCCTTCGGGGCGTCCTGACCGGCGGCCGGCTCCGGGTCGGCGACCGGGGTGACCGGCGCGGCCTGGGACTCGGCGGCCGGAGCCTGGGCGCCCGGCGCGTTCTGCCCGCCGGAGCGGGTCCTGCGGCGCCGGCGCGGGGTCCGCGCCCCCTGCTCCTCGTCGCTGGAGACGGCGGTCGCCTCGGCGGTCGCCGGCGTGCCCTCGGTGTCCGCGGCGTCCGCACCGCCACGGGTGCGTCGCCGCTGGCGCGGGGTGCGGGTGCGCGCGGGGCGCTCCTCGGCCTCGGCCGGGCCACGGCCGCCGCGGCGGCCGCGCGGCCCGCGGGCGCCGGTCTCGCCGAGGTCCTCGACCTCCTCCGCGTCCAGCCCGGCCCGGGTCCGCTCGGCCCGCGGCAGTATGCCCTTCGTGCCCTCGGGGATGCCCAGCAGCTCATACAGGTGCGGGGACGTGGAGTACGTCTCCTCCGGGTCGTTGAACGGGAGGTCCAGCGCCTTGTTGATCAGCTGCCAGCGCGGGATGTCGTCCCAGTCCACGAGGGTGAGCGCGGTACCCGAGGCGCCGGCGCGGCCGGTGCGGCCGATCCGGTGCAGGTACGTCTTCTCGTCCTCGGGCGTCTGGTAGTTGATCACGTGCGTGACGCCCTCGACGTCGATGCCGCGGGCGGCGACGTCGGTGCAGACCAGCACGTCGACCTTGCCGTTGCGGAACGCGCGCAGCGCCTGCTCACGGGCGCCCTGCCCGAGGTCGCCGTGCACGGCGCCGGAGGCGAAGCCGCGCCGCTCCAGCTGCTCGGCGACGTCGGCCGCGGTCCGCTTGGTGCGGCAGAAGATCATCGCCAGGCCGCGGCCGTCGGCCTGCAGCACGCGGGAGACCAGCTCCGCCTTGTCCATCGAGTGGGCGCGGAAGACGTGCTGGGTGATGTTGGCGACGGTCGCGCCCTCGTCGTCCGGCGCGGTCGCGCGGATGTGCGTGGGCTGCGACATGTAGCGGCGGGCCAGGCTGATGACCGCGCCCGGCATGGTCGCCGAGAACAGCATGGTCTGCCGCTTCACCGGCAGCATGCTCATGATCTTCTCGACGTCCGGCAGGAAGCCGAGGTCGAGCATCTCGTCGGCCTCGTCCAGCACCAGGCTGCGCACGTGGCGGAGGCTGAGCTTCTTCTGGCCGGCGAGGTCCAGCAGGCGGCCGGGGGTGCCGACGACCACGTCGACGCCCTTCTTCAGCTGCTCGACCTGCGGCTCGTAGGCGCGGCCGCCGTAGATCGCGAGGACCCGGACGTCACGGACCTTGCCCGCGGTGAGCAGGTCGTTGGTGACCTGCTGGCACAGCTCGCGGGTGGGGACGACGACGAGCGCCTGCGGCGTGTCCGTGAGCTGCTCGGGCGTCGCGCGGCCGGCCTCGACGTCGGCGGTGACGGTGACCCGCTCCAGGAGCGGCAGGCCGAAACCGAGGGTCTTGCCCGTGCCGGTCTTGGCCTGGCCGATGACGTCGTTGCCCGCGAGGGCGACCGGGAGCGTCATCTCCTGGATCGGGAAGGGAGTGATGATGCCGACGGCCTCCAGGGCCTCGGCGGTTTCGGGAAGGATTCCCAGGCTGCGGAACGTCGTGGTGGTCAGGATGTTGCCTCTTCTGTGAGACGGCACTGTGCGGCAAGGGGGGTCGAGCACCGGATCGCCGTAAGGACTACGGCGACGGGCACTGACCGCGCAGGGGTGGTGTCGTGCAGCCGTAGGTGGCTGCGAGGCGCGGGACCGCTGCCCTCGCTCATGCCGCGAGTGGGCCCCTCCCGATGTCGGGAAGGCGGTCGGTTCGGAGCCGATCGGGCCACCGACCGGGCATCCAGGTGTTGCACACGTCGCCCGCCGGGTGATCGGAAACGCGCCGATACCGACGGGTGCATTACCACTCTACCCCGGAAACTCGTAGCTGCACCCGATCAAATGTTTCGTTCGGGACTTCACCGGGCCGATGACGCCCCGGTGACCGCCCGGCGACACCCCGCCGCGGGCGCCGCCCGGCGCACCGGAACGGCGCACGGCCTGCTGCGGCGCGGCGGCGCCGCGGTGCCGGGGGGCGGTTACGCCGGGCCCGGACTTGGCTATTGTGCGCAGCATGGAGACGCCTGACACGCCCGACCGGACCCCCGCCCCCGCCCCCACCGGGATCGCCGCCCAGGACTGGGCCGCCGCGTCCGCGGACCCGCACTACCGGGCCGCCGTCGTCGACCTGCTCGGTGCGCTGGCCTACGGCGAGCTGGCCGCGTTCGAGCGGCTCGCCGAGGACGCCAAGCTCGCCCCGACCCTGGAGGACAAGGCGGAGCTGGCGGCCATGGCGGCGGCGGAGTTCCACCACTTCGAGCGCCTCAGGGACCGGCTCACCGAGATCGGCGAGGCGGCGAACCAGGCGATGCTGCCGTTCGGCGCGGCACTGGACGAGTTCCACCGCCAGACCGCTCCCTCGGACTGGCTGGAGGGCCTGGTCAAGGCGTACGTCGGCGACTCGATCGCGTCCGACTTCTACCGCGAGGTGGCCGTCCGCCTCGACTCCGACACCCGCACGCTGGTCCTGGCGGTCCTCGACGACACCGGGCACGCCGGATTCGCGATCGAGAAGGTGCGGGCGGCCATCGAGGCCGAGCCGCGGGTCGGCGGCCGGCTCGCGCTGTGGGCCCGCCGTCTGATGGGCGAGGCGCTGTCGCAGGCGCAGCGCGTGGTCGCCGACCGCGACGCGCTCTCCACGATGCTGGTCGGCGGTGTCGCCGACGGGTTCGACCTCGCCGAGGTCGGCCGCATGTTCTCCCGCATCACCGAGGCCCACACCAAGCGCATGGCGGCGCTCGGTCTGGCCGCCTGACCCTCGGCGCCGCGGTCCGCGCGGGGGGCGCGTGGCGCGCGCGTGCGGGGAGGGCCGGTCCGGCCACCCCTTCGGGGGAGCCCGACGGCGTGGTGGCGCACCCGGGGCAGTGGCCGGGCGGGCCCGTCCCGCCGCCCTCGGCGATCCACGTCATCGGGGAGGGCGACGTGCCGCACCCGAACGCCACCGAAGCGGTGGCCTCCGGGGTGCCGCCCGCGTGCGCGCGGGCCGGCCCCTGCCGGAACCGTGCGGACGGGCCGGGGGCGGGCGTCAGTCCTCGACCAGGCCCCAGCCGGTCCGGGTGTCGGGGCGGGCGAGCAGGCTGAGGACGGCCGCGGCGACCGCGAGGGCCGCCGGGAAGGTGGCCTCCAGGTGGCCGCCGCCGAAGATCGTGTGGGCGACCAGGCCGCCGGCGAGCCCGCCGCCGGGGCCGGTGGCCAGCACGAGCGGGGACCGGGGGAGCCGCCTGGGCAGCAGGTGGCTCGCCGCGAGCGCGGCGGCCAGTCCGATCACGGCGTAGAACGCGGCTTCCCACCACATGGTGATCCCCTCCGGTCGGTTCGGGCCGGCGTGCTCACCACGGGTCCTACCCCCTCGGACCAGGAAACAAAACGGAGGGGCGGCAACCGGTGACCACCGGTTGCCGCCCCTCCGTCATGTCAGGAGCGCCTCAGAGCGCGGCGCCGAAGCCGACCCGGCGGGTGGCGGGCTCGCCGATCTCGATGTACGCGAGACGGTCCGCGGGGATGATCACCTTGCGGCCGTGCTCGTCCTCCAGGGTCAGCAGCGCCGCGGTGCCGGAGAGGGCGTCGGCGACGGCCTTCTCCACCTCTTCCGCGGTCTGGGCGCTCTCGATGCTGATCTCGCGCGGCGCGTGCTGCACGCCGATCTTGACCTCCACGGCTGGGTACCTCCGATGGTCGGGCGGTGTGCGCGGTCGATCGCGCCGTACGCAGCAAAGACTAGCCCCGCCCGGGCGGCGGAAATCGGCGCCCGGGAACGCCGTGAGCGAACAGACCCGGCGGGAACGGGCCGTCCGTCGCCGTCGGCGGGCCTGCCCCGGCCCGGCATCGGCCCGGCGGCGGCCCGGCGGCGGTCTAGTGGTGGCCTTCCGAGCCGTGGAGCGGGAAGCCGGCGATGCCGCGCCAGGCCAGGGAGGTGAGCAGCTGCACCGCGGTGTCGCGCGGGACCTGGCTCTCGCTGGCCAGCCAGTAGCGGGCCACGACCTGGGAGACGCCGCCCAGGCCCACCGCCAGCAGCATGGACTGCTCGCGGGCCAGCCCGGTGTCCTCGGCGATGACCTCGCTGATCGCCTCGGCGCACTGCAGCGACACCCGGTCCACGCGTTCGCGGACCGCCGGCTCGTTCGTCAGGTCGGACTCGAACACGAGCCGGAACGCGCCGCCCTCGTCCTCGACGTACGCGAAGTACGCGTCCATGGTCGCCTCGACGCGCTTCTTGTTGTCCGTGGTGGACGCCAGCGCCCCGCGCACCGAGGTCAGCAGCGCCTCGCAGTGCTGGTCGAGCAGCGCCAGGTACAGCTCGAGTTTGCCCGGGAAGTGCTGGTAGAGGACCGGCTTGCTGACCCCCGCCCGCTCGGCGATGTCGTCCATCGCGGCAGCGTGGTAGCCCTGCGCGACGAAGACCTCCTGGGCCGCCCCCAGCAGCTGCTCACGCCGCGCCCTGCGGGGCAGGCGGGTGCCGCGCGGCCGCGCCTGTGTCTGCTCGATGGCTGTCACGCCGCCTCCCAGTTCCGGTGAAAGAAGTGCACGTGGTGAAAGAAGTGAACGATGGACTGAACCACAGGGACACTGCGATGGCCATCGTACTTTTCGGTAACGATCCTGTGCGCCGTGTGGCCGGACATTCTCACTCCCTGAAACCGGTCACCGGTCACCGGTAGTCGTCCTCGTCCTCGACGACGACCCGGCGCTGTTCCGCGGTGTCGGCCGGGTCGGCCTCGCCGTCCCGGTCGGAGGACCGCGCGGTGGCCGGATCGTCGCGGCGCTGCTGCACCTCGGTGCGCTGCTCCGCGGTGTCGGCCTCCGGTGCCTCCAGGCCCAGGACCTCGTCGGACTCCTGCCGGGCGGTGTCGTCGTCGAGGCGGTCGGGGTCACCGGCCTCCCGGTCGGGGACCCGCGAGTCGCCGCCGCCCTCGGCGCCGTCGAGCGCGCTGCCTCGGCCGGCCCCGCCGGCCCTGCCGTCACGGATGTGCTCGATCCCGTCGGACATGGCGTCTCCGTTCCTTCCCCCTGATCCCAGGGTGCGCCCCTTCTGTCTTCTCACCACTTGTGGCACCGAACACACGGCCCCCCACGTGATCGTCTCGTAACATTGGCCCATGCCAACGACCGATTCCCCCCGCGCGGCCGTCGCACCGGCGACCGCTCCGCCCGCGGGACCGGTGCTCGCCGCAGGGGAGTCGGCCCGCACGGTCGCGCTGCCCGGCCTGGGACTGACGGTCCGCTCCGGGCCCGGGGGAACGGACCTGGAGCCGGCCCTGTGCGTGCACGGCCTGGGCGGCTCCTCGCAGAACTGGTCGGCGCTGATGGCCGGGCTCGGCGGAACCGTCGCGGCCGAGGCGCTGGACCTGCCGGGCTTCGGGCACTCCCCGCCGCCGGACGACGGCGACTACTCGATCGCCGGGCATGCCAGGGCCGTGGTGCGGTTGCTGGACCACGAGCGGCGCGGCCCGGTGCACCTGTTCGGCAACTCGATGGGCGGCGCGGTGGCCGTGAAGGTCGCCGCCGCCCGGCCCGACCTGGTGCGCACGCTGACGCTCGTCTCGCCGGCCCTGCCCGAGCTGCCGCCGCAGCGCACCGCGTGGCCGACCGGCCTCGCCTCGGTCCCGGGCCTCCCGCAGCTGTACATGCGGGCCACCCGCGACTGGCCGATAGAGCGCCGCACCGCGGCGCTGCTCTCCCTCTGCTACGGCGACCCGGGCGTGGTCGACGCCCGCGCCCGCGAGGCGGCGGCCGTGGAGTACCAGCGGCGGCTCGACCTGCCGTACTTCTGGGACGTGATGATCCGCTCGACCCGCGGCATCGTGAACGCCTACACCCTCGGCGGGCAGTACGCGCTGTGGCGCCAGGCCGAGCGGGTGCTCGCGCCGACGCTGCTGGTGTACGGCGGCCGGGACCAGCTGGTGTCGGTGAAGACCGCGCGCCGCGCGGCCCGCACCTTCCGCGACTCCCGGCTGCTGACCATTCCGGAGAGCGGCCACGTCGCGATGATGGAGCACCCGGACCTGGTGGCCAGGGCCTTCCGCGACCTGCTCCACGAGATCGACCACCGCGCGGCCCGCGACGAGGCCGGACGGCAGTACAGTCCGACGAGCACTGCGGCGACCGGGAGCTGATCGAGGGCGTGGGCAAGCACAGCGCGAGCGAGGGCAGCGAGGGCAGCGAGGACATCGGCGGCATCGGCGGCCCGGGGGGCGGCGGCGTGCCGCGGCCCGGCGGGTACCGGCCGCCGTCGGCGTTCGGCGCGCCCGGCACGGGCCGGCGCCGCCGCGGGGACGCGCTCGGTGACACCGGCGGGTTCGCGGTGGTCAGGCCCCGCGAGGCCGGCGGTCCGCCCCAGGCCCACCCCGAGCACCGCGAGCACGCCGCCTGGGGTTCCTCCGGCGACTGGCCCGCGCCCGGCGCGGGCCGTGGCCGCCGCCGCGACCTGCTGCCCGACCCCGTCGAGGAGTGGGCGGCGGACTGGGCGCCCTACGACACCGCCGCGGCGATGAACCCGCCGGCACCCCCGGCCGGTGCCGCGGGCCGGCTCGCGCCGCACACGCCCGGCCCGGGCCGGCTGGTGCCGCGCCCCCGGCAGGAGTTCGTCGACGCCTTCGATGCCTTCGATGCCTTCGATGCTTCCGAGGACCGCGCCCCCGCGCCCCCGCGCGGCGGCGTGGCCGCGCCTCCGCGCGTCGCCGCCCCGCCCCAGGGGCCCGGCGGCTTCCAGCACGACGCCGGTGACGGGCCGGACGACCCGTCGGACGGCAGGACCGACGGCGGCCGGAGCGGCGGCAAGGGCCGCGCCCTCGGCGGCGCCGCGGCCGCGGCGGTGGTCACCGTCCTCGCCGTGGTGGTCGGCGGCCAGGCCGCGGCCGGCAAGCACCACACCGGGAGCGGCTCGGGTCAGGACGATGCCGGGCGGTCCACCGCGGACGACGCGTCCCGCGCGCCGGTGCGCACCGCCACCCCGAGCGCGACGGTCACCGCCGCGCCCACGTACGACCAGCTGATGGACCGCCAGTACCCGCTGGACCCGAAGCTGAGCCTGACCGGCGCGTTCTCGACGGTGCCCGGGCACCAGGCCGCGCCTGGCAAGGGCAAGGTCATGACGTTCCGGGTGGACGTCGAGAAGGGGCTGCCGCTGGACCCGCGGCTGTTCTCCGACACGGTCTTCACGACCCTGAACGATCCGCGCAGTTGGGGCCACGGCGGGTCGATGACCTTCGAGCGGGTGTCGACCGGCCACGCGGACATCGTGGTGACGCTGGCGAGCCCGGGCACCACCGCGCGGTGGTGCGCGAAGTCCGGTCTGGACACCTCGGTCGAGAACGTGTCCTGTGACGCGGCGTCGACCCCGCGCACGATGATCAACGCCTACCGGTGGGCGCAGGGCGCCGCCACGTACGGCCCTTCGCGGATGCACGAGTACCGGCAGATGCTGATCAACCACGAGGTCGGGCACCGCCTCGGGCACAGCCACGTGGGCTGCCCCAAGGAGGGCGCGCTCGCCCCCGTGATGATGCAGCAGACCAAGTTCCTGTCCCTCGACGGCGGCCCCACCTGCAAGCCCAACGCCTGGCCGTTCCCCTAGCCCGGACGGCACCCCGGAGCGCCGCGCGCGGGTCCGGCGGCCGCGTCCATAAGTGATCCTTATCGCTTCTCTTGATGTCACTTTGACATTCGGGGGTGCTTCCCTGCACCCTTCTGACCATGTCGTTCCGCCACGCACTGTCGTCCCGCCACGCCGGCATCGAGCTGGCGCTCATCGGCGTGGCCGCGCACTGCGTCGCCGACGTGCACTGTCGGTGATCATTCCCGGCCCCGCCGCGTAGAGGAGCGCACCGCCCGCCTCCGCCGCCAGGCCGCTCCCGGCGAACCGTTCCGCCCTTCCCCTTCGCGCCCGCGCGGCCCCGTGCCGTGCCGTGCCGCGGAGGGGCTGCCGCCGCGCGGACGCCCCCTCTCGCTCCCCTCCTTCCTTCCGCTCTGCCTGTGAAAGGTCCCACGATGCGTCAACTGCCCCTCACGTCCCGCCGAATCGGCGTGATAGCCATTGGTCTGGCCCTTGCGGGAGGGGCCGTCGCCTGCGGCCCGAAGAGCGGCAGCGACGCGAAGTCCGGTGCCGACGCCCAGCCACACAAGGGCGGCACGCTGTACGTGCTGAACAACCAGGCGCAGGAGGACTTCGACCCCGCCCGCCTGTACACCTCCGGCGGCGGCAACATCCCCTCGCTCGTGTACCGCACCCTGACCACCCGCAACCGCGCCGACGGCGCCGCGGGCACCAAGGTCGTCCCGGACCTGGCCACCGACAACGGCCAGCCGAGCAAGGACGCGACGGTGTGGACGTACCACCTCAAGGACGGCCTGAAGTACGAGGACGGGTCGCCGATCACCACCGCCGACATCAAGTACGACATCGAGCGGTCGTTCGCCCCCGAACTGTCCGGCGGCGCCCCGTACCTGCGCGACTGGCTGGTCGGCGCGGCCTCCTACCAGGGCCCGTACAAGGACCCCAAGGGCCTGTCCGCGATCGAGACGCCCGACGCGAAGACCATCGTCTTCCACCTGAACAAGCCCGAGGGCGAGTTCCCGCTGCTGGCCACCCAGACGTCGTTCGCCCCGGTGCCCAAGTCCAAGGACACCGGCACCAAGTACGCCGAGCACCCGGTGTCCTCCGGCCCGTACAGCGTGGTGAGCAACGAGAACAACGGCGAGCACATCGTGCTCAAGCGCAACCCCAACTGGTCGGCGGCCACCGACGACCAGCGCAAGGCGTTCCCGGACACCATCGACGTCCAGTCCGGCATCGACCAGGCCGTGATCGACCAGCGGCTGTCCGCCGGCGTCGGCAAGGACGCGGACGCGGTCACCACCGACACCAACCTCGGCCCGGCCGAGCTCGCCAAGGTCACCGGCGACAAGTCCCTGGCCTCCCGCGTCGGCACCGGCCACTTCGGCTACACCGACTACATCGCCTTCAACCCGAAGGTGAAGCCGTTCGACAACCCGAAGGTGCGCGAGGCCATCGCCTACGCGGTCAACCGCACCACGGTCGTCAACGCGCAGGGCGGCTCCTCGCTCAACGAGGCGGCCACCACCTTCCTGCCGCAGCAGGCGGCGTTCGGCTACACGCCGTACGACCCGTTCCCGGCCGGCGCCACCGGCAACCCGGCGAAGGCCAAGGAGCTGCTGACGGAGGCCGGTTACCCGAACGGGCTGACCGTCACCCTCACGCACGACGTCACCAAGGGCGACGAGCAGGGCCCCGAGGTCGCCACCGCGCTGCAGGAGGCGCTCAAGGTCGCCGGCATCACCGTCAAGCTCGACGGCCAGGAGCACAACGCCTACAGCGACAAGATCCACAACGTGTCGTCCGAGCCCGGCTTCTTCCTGGCCGGCTGGGGCGCGGACTGGCCGTCCGGCGGCCCGTTCCTCGGCCCGATCTTCGACGGCCGGCAGATCGTCACCGGCGGCGACAACTTCAACAACGCCCAGCTGAACGACCCTTCGGTCAACAACGAGATCGACGCGATCAACAAGATCACCGACCTCAAGGCCGCCGCAGTCCGCTGGGGCGCGCTGGACAAGAAGATCGGCGAGCAGGCGCTGACCGTGCCGCTCTACCACCCGGTCTACAAGCGGCTGTACGGCAAGGACATCAAGAACGTCGTCATCAGCGACTGGACCGGTGTGCTGGACGTCTCCCAGGTCGCGGTGAAGTGACGCCGTGACGGTCGAGGACATCGCGACACAGTCCTTCGAGGGGGGAGCGGGCGCACTCGTGCCGGCTCCCCCCTCGGGGGCGCGGCAGGTCTGGCGGCGGCTGCGCGGACGGCCCGCGGCCCTGGCCGGCGGCGCGGTCATCGTGCTGCTGGTCCTGGTCGCGGTGGGCGCCCCGCTGCTCGCCGCGCTCGAAGGCCAGGACACCACCTCGTACCACGCCGGCCTGGTGGACTCCGCGTCCGGCGGCGTGCCGCTGGGCCACTTCGGCGGCGTCAGCGGATCCCACTGGCTCGGCGTCGAACCCGGTACCGGCCGCGACCTGTTCGCCCGGCTCGCCTACGGCGCCCGGGTCTCGCTGGGCGTCGCGTTCGGCGCCAGCGTGCTCCAGGTGCTGATCGGCGTGACCCTCGGGCTCGCCGCCGGCCTCGGCAACCGCTGGGTCGACGGGCTGCTCAGCCGCATCACCGACATCTTCGTCGTGATGCCCGCCCTGATCCTGGCCATCGCGCTGCTCGCGGTGGTGCCCGGCGGGTTCCCGCGCCCGGTGCTGCTGACGCTGGTGCTCGGCCTGCTCGCCTGGGGCGGCTTCGCCAAGATCGTCCGGGCCCAGGTGCTGGCCCAGAAGTCGCTGGACTACGTGGCCGCCTCACGGCTCGCCGGGTCCTCGCCCTGGCGCACCGCCCGGCGCGAGCTGCTGCCCGCGCTGGTGGCGCCCGTCCTCTCCTACGCGGCGGTCACCCTGCCCACCAACATCGTGTCCGAGGCGGGCCTGTCCTTCCTCGGCATCGGCGTCACCCCGCCCACCCCGTCCTGGGGCCAGATGCTGTCCAGCGCGACCACCTGGTACCAGGCCGACTCGGCGTACGTGCTGCTGCCGGCGGCGCTGCTGTTCGTCACCGTGCTCGCGTTCACCGTCTTCGCCGAGGGCGTCCGCGCCGCGCTCGACCCGCGCGCCGCCAGCCGGCTGCGGGTCGGCACCCGCGCCGGGCGCCGCGGCGGCGAGGTGGCCGCCGAGCCCGCCACGGCCCCCGCCGCGGACGGACCCGCCGGAAGCGCCCGCACCACCGGAACCCCGAACGGAGGTGGCACCGCGTGAACGGGCTGCCCGCCTTCCTCGTCCGCCGCGTCCTGCAGGCCGTGCTGGTGCTGCTGGTGCTGGCCGCCGTGCTCTACGCGGTGTTCTACCTCGCGCCCGGCGACGCCGCCCGGCTCGCCTGCGGCCCCAAGTGCTCGCCCGCCCAGGTCGCCCAGATCCGCGGGCAGATGGGTCTCGGCGACCCCGTCTACCTGCAGTTCTGGCACTTCCTGCAGGGCATCGTGACCGGCCACACCTACAGCACCGGCACCGGCTCGCTGCACTGCCCCGCGCCGTGCCTCGGCCAGTCGTACCGGACCGGCGAGCTGGTCACCCACCTGATCGGGGAGAAGCTGCCGGCGACCGCGTCCCTCGCGCTGGGCGCGATGGTGCTGTGGCTGGTCATCGGCGTGGGCACCGGCCTGGTGTCGGCGCTGCGGCGCGGCGGGATCACCGAACGGCTGCTCACCGGGTTCACCCTGGTCGGCGTGGCCACCCCGGTGTTCATCACCGGCATCCTGCTGCTGCTCGTCTTCTGCTCCTGGCTGCAGTGGCTGCCCTACCCCACGTACGTGCCGATCACCGACGACCCGCAGCAGTGGGCGTGGAACCTGCTGCTGCCGTGGCTCGCCCTCGCACTCGTCGAGGCCGCCAAGTACGCGCGGCTGACCCGCTCCTCGATGCTGGAGACACTCGCCGAGGACCACATCAGGACCTTCCGCGCCTACGGCGTCGGCGAGGGCGCCGTCGTGCGGCGGCACGCCCTGCGCGGCGCGCTCACCCCGGTGATCGCGCTGTCCGCGCTGGACCTCGGCACCATGTTCGGCGGCGCGCTGCTCACCGAGACCCTGTTCGGCATCCCCGGCCTCGGCCAGCAGCTCGTGCAGTCCGTGCAGATGAAGGACCTGCCGGTGGTCGTCGGGATCGTCCTGGTGATGGGCCTGGCCGTCGTCGTGGCCAACGCGGTGGCCGACGTCCTCTACGCGTTCGCCGACCGAAGGGTGGTACTGGCATGACGGCGGCATCCCGCGCCGCGACCGCGGCCCTCGTCGAGGTCGCGGACCTGCGCATCGAGTTCCCGACCGACGGCGGCGCCGTACGCGCCGTCGACGGCCTGGACTTCAGCCTCGGCGCCGGCCAGGCGCTCGGCCTCGTGGGCGAGTCGGGGTCCGGCAAGAGCGCCACCGCGTACGCGCTGCTCGGCCTGCACCGGGGAACCGGCGCGCGGGTCTCCGGCACCGTGCGCGTCGACGGCACCGACGTCCTGACCGCCACCGACGCGGAACTGCGGCGGCTGCGCGGCGGTGCGGCCGCCATGGTCTTCCAGGACCCGCTGTCGGCGCTCGACCCGTACTTCGCGATCGGCGACCAGATCGCCGAGGTGTACCGGGTGCACCACCGGGTGTCGAAGTCCGCGGCCCGCGCCCGCGCCGTCGAGGTGCTGGACCGGGTCGGCATCGCCGACGCGGCCCGCCGCTCCCGCTCCCGCCCGCACGAGTTCAGCGGCGGCATGCGGCAGCGCGCGCTGATCGCGATGGCGCTGGCGTGCGAGCCGAGGCTGCTCATCGCGGACGAGCCGACGACGGCGCTGGACGTCACCGTGCAGGCCCAGATCCTCGACCTGCTCCACGAGTTGCGCGCCGAGACGGGCATGGGACTGCTCCTGGTCACCCACGACCTCGGCGTGGTCGCCGGCAGCGTCGACCGGATCCTGGTCATGCGCGACGGCCGCGCGGTCGAGGGCGGCCCCGTCGGCACGGTGCTGTCCGCACCGTCCGCCGCCTACACCCGTGCCCTGCTGGCCGCCGTCCCGCGGCTCGACGGGCCCGCGGGCCCCGAGGGCCCGGCGGGCGCGGACGTCCCCGCGCAGGCGAAGCCGGTGGACGCGGCGGAGCCCGCGGCGGACGCGGCGGGCCTCGCGGTCGGGCCGGTGCCGACGCCGACTCCCGCGCTGCTCAAGGGCGGACCGGTCGCCGAGGACGGCGCGCTGCTCGTCGCGGAGGGCCTGCGGCGGGAGTTCAAGCGCGGCCGGCACGCGTTCACGGCGGTCGACGACGTCTCGCTCACCGTGCGCGCGGGCGAAACCCTGGGCGTGGTGGGGGAGTCGGGCTCCGGCAAGACGACCCTCGGCCGGATGCTCGTCCGGCTGCTGGATCCGACCCGGGGCCGCATCCACTACGGCGGTCGCGACATCGCCCCCCTCGGCGACCGGGCACTGCGGCCGTTGCGGCGCGAGCTGCAGATGGTCTTCCAGGACCCGGTCTCGTCCCTCAACCCCCGGCGCAGCATCGGCGAGTCGATCGCCGACCCGCTGCGCGCCGAGGGGAGGCTGAGCGACGCGGCCGTGGTCAGCCGGGTCAAGGACCTGCTGGAGCGGGTTGGTCTCGACCCGGACTGGTACCACCGCTACCCGCACGAGTTCAGCGGCGGCCAGCGGCAACGCGTGGGCATCGCAAGGGCGTTGGCCCCCGAGCCCAAGCTGATCGTGTGCGACGAGCCGGTGTCCGCGCTCGACGTCACCACGCAGGCGCAAGTCGTCGCACTGCTCGGCGAGTTGCAGCGCGACCTCGGACTGGCGCTGGTCTTCATCGCCCACGACCTGGCCGTGGTGCGGCAGGTCAGCGACCGGGTCGCGGTGATGCGCGGCGGCCGGATCGTGGAGTCCGGGACCGTGGACCAGGTGTACGACGCCCCCCGCGACCCGTACACCAAGGGCCTGCTGGCGGCCGTGCCGGTGCTCGATCCGGCGGAGGCCGCCGAGCGCCGGGAGAACCGGCGGGAACTGCGGAGCGTGATGGTGACCGCACCTTAAGTCACGCGAACGCGCTCGGCTGAGAGAAGTTACGTCTCTTCACCCCTTTTGGTGGCGCGGCGGACAACCGTCCGCCGCGCCACTGCCGTACCGGCATACCGTCGTCGCGCCGGGCAACGCCCGGCAGATGACCTCAACACCGGGCACTCGGCGCGAAAGGAGGCGTACCCGTGCGGATCGCACTGCTCACCGAGGGTGGGTACCCGTATGCGCGTGGTGAGGGGGGAGCGTGGTGCGACCGGCTCGTGCGCGGGCTGCCGCACCACGACTTCGACGTCTACGCGCTCAGCCGCTCGCCCCGCACCGAAGCGGGCGGGCAGGTCGCACCGCCCGAGCAGGTGCGGCGGGTGCTCACCGAACGGCTGTGGGGCGACCCGCCGCCCGACGACGCGGGCGACCGCTCCCGGGCCGCGCGCCGGGCCCGCGACGCGGCCTTCCGGTGGCACTACGGCGAGTTCACCGCCGCCCTCGCCGGCGGCCGGGACGCCGCACCGGCCGAGGAACGCGCCGAACGGTTCGCCGCCGGACTCTACGGACTGGCCGAGGCCGCCGCCGAACACGGCGGACTGCCGCGGCTGCTGACCGGCCACGACGCGCTGCTGACCCTGGAGACGGCGTGCCGCGCTCCGGGCGTGCGGCCGCTGCTCGGCGACATCACCGTCTCCGAACTCCTCACCGCCACCGCGTTGCTGGAACGGCAGCTGCGGCCCCTGTCGCTGCCCTGGTACGGCCCGGAGCACCTCGGCTCCGCGGACGTGTGCCACGCCGTGTCGGGCGGCCCCGCGATGCTGCCGGGCCTGCTGGCCAAACGGTTCTGCGGAACCCCGCTGATGGTCACCGAGTACACCGTGCGGCTGCGCGAGGCCCTGCTGGCCCACCGCGCGGCGGCGTTCACCCCCGCGGTCCGCGCGCTGCTCGGCACCTACCACCGCCTGCTGGCCGGCGAGGGCTACCGCACCGCCGCCCTCGTCACCCCCGGCTCCACGCACGTGCGGCGCTGGCAGGAGCGCTGCGGCGCGCCGCGCGAGCGGATGCGCACCGTCCACCCCGGGATCGACGCCACCCGGTTCGCCCGGGCCGGCGAGGCGGCGGAGGCGGAGGCCGCGGCGCCCGCCGCGCACGCCGACCCCACCGTCGCCTGGGTCGGCCGGGCCGAACCCGCCAAGGACCTGATCGCGCTGCTGCACGCGTTCCACGCGATACGCGAGGAGGAGCCGCAGGCACGGCTGCGGGTCTTCCACCTCCGCAGCGCCACCGAGGCCGCGGCCGCCTACCTGGAGCACTGCCGCACCCTGGCGGCCCAGCTGTTCCCCGACGAGGCGGCACACGCGCACGCGGTCGGCGAGAGCCCGGTCAGCTTCGAGGAGATCGGCTCGCCGGGGGCACCCGAACTCGCCGACGCCTACGCGGCGGGCGACGTCGTCGTGCTGTCCAGCAGCTCGGAGGGCTTTCCGCTGAGCCTCGTCGAGGCGATGCTCTGCGGCCGGCCCACCGTCTCCACGGACGTGGGCGCGGTCCGCGAGGTCATCGGCGGCACCGGCCTGGTCGTCGCGCCGCGCAACCCCAAGGCGCTCGCCGAGGCGACGCTGGCGCTGCTGCGCGGCCCCGAACGGGCGGCGCGGCTCGGCGCGGCGGCGCGCGAGCGGGCACTGGCCCTGTTCACGGTCACCACGTGTGTGGACGCGTTCCGCGAGAGCTACCTCGACGTGGTCGCCCACCACCCGGTGCCGCGCGAACCGCTGTGGTCCGCGGCCGGCGCGCCGCGGCCCTTCACCAGTCCCGCCGAGTCCTGGTCCCCGACCCGCCTGGCCCCGTCCCTGCTCACCGGAGAGCACCCCCGATGACCCCGCGACCCACCACCCCCGCAGACATCGCCCCCCTGCACCTCCCGCTGCCCGCCGCCGCCGACACGGCACCGGCCACCGCGCCCGAGCCCGCCGCCGTCCCCGGCGCGGCTGCCGGGTCCGCGACCTTCGCCGAACTGTGGGCCCGCGCGGGCGAGGCGCTCGCGGACGCGCCGGCCCCCGCACCCCCCGCCGAGCCGACCGCAGGACCGACCGCCGAGCCGCCCGCCGAGCCGACCGCCGACCAGGGCCCGGACGCTCCTCCCACGACGACCGTGCCGGACGAGGCGCTCACGGATGGCGAGCCTGCGGAGGCCGAGGCCGAGGCGGAGGACGCGGGCGCCGACCGGCCCGCGGGCGGCGACGGGGCCGCGGAGGGTTCGTCCGGCGGGGAGGCCGGATCGCCCGGCCGGCCCGACGCCTTCGCCGAACTCTGGGCCATGGTTGGCGACGCCGTCGAGGAGGCCCTGAGCGAGAACCGTCGCGCTGCCGGGCCGGACGCGGCTCCGCCGGAGGAACCCGGGGACGCGGACGGAAACGATCAGGAGAGTGCGCAGAAAGCGCCACCGACCGCCGAGGGGGTGGCCTCAGGTGAATCGATTTGGCACGCACGGAGTCACGCCCCGTCAGCGCCGGACGCGCGCGCCGATCCTGCGCCCTCCGTCCCGGATGCGGGTGGTCGTCCCGCAGCCGACGACGTCCTGTCGGCCGAGGCCGAGCCCGAGGACGAGGTCGAGGCCGTGACCGTCAGCGTGCCGGGCCCGCGTGCGCCCGGAGGTGAGCGGGGTGCGGCCGTCATGGCGCCGTCGGCACCGCGGGGCAAGGCGGCTGAACCGGCGGGCGGGCGGGCCGCTCCGGTGCGGGACGGTGCGGGGCCGGGGGAGCGCGCGGGCGGGGGGCGGGTGCGGCGGCGCGGGCCCGCGGACCCGGTGCGCCAGGTGATGCACCGCCACCAGACGCTCATCGCCGGCGCCGTGGACGTCTGGGAGATCGCCGCCGGCCTGGAGGCGCACGGCGTGACGGACGTGGACGCGCGCCGGCTCCGGCACCGCGACGTCTTCGGTCTCGCCGAGGAGCTGTACGCGCGGGTGCCGCGGGCCGGGCAGATCGCGGAGCCCGTGCAGGGGGAGCGGGAGGGCGCGTGGCTGCACCCGCCGCGCGCCGCGCGCTACCTGCTGCCGGGCGCGGTGTGCGCGGTGGCCGGCCGCTTCCTGCCGGCGGAGGCCGTCACGGCCCTCGTCCTCGTCGCCGCGTACGCGGTCCTGCGCCGGGGGCCGCTGCACGCACCGGGCAGATCCGCGGCCCTGTGGGTGTGCGGCCTGCTCGCCCTCACGTCCCCGACCGCGCCGGGCCTCGCCGCGAGCCTGGTACCCGCGGCGTACGGAGCGCACTGGTTCGCGGTGCGCTCCCGCGCCCAACTCGCCCCCAGCCACGGCCTGGACGACTTCGCCGACGCCGTCCGCCCGCGGCTGGCCGCCGTCCTGGCCGGCTACACCGCCGTGCTGGCCGCGCTGCTGGGCGCGGCCGGTCCGGTGGCCGCGCCGGCCGCCCTCGGACTGCTGCTGTTCGCCACCCGCCTGCTGGCCCTGCACGGACGGGCGGCCACCGCCGCGGCCGTGCTGGGCGCGGCCTGCGCGGCGGAGGCCCTGTACCGGCTGGCGACCGTGCTCGGGCCCGGTGGCCCGCGCGCCGGCGCGCACGCCCTGATCTGCGGTGCCGCCGCGGCGGTGGCCGTCGTGGCGGCGTTCCGCACCCTGTCCCGGGCCGCCGCCCACCGACCCACCTGACATCCGTACGCAGCACGAGACGTACGACCCACACCAGGAGAAAGACCCTTGACCACGCACTGCACGCCGACACCACGGCGCGCCCCGGGCGCGCCCACCCGTTCGGGAGGCAGCCGATGAGAGCGCTGCTGCTCGGAGCCGACGGCTTCCTCGGGCGCCACGTCGCCGAGCGCCTGCTCGCCGACCCCGCCGTCCAGCTCACCGCGCTGGGCAGGAGCGACGACGCGGACGTCCGGTTCGACCTGTCCTCGGGCGCCCCCGGCGTCCTCGCCCGCTTCCTGGACGCCGTGCACCCGGGCGTCGTCATCAACTGCGCCGGCTCGACCCGCGGCAACGCCCGCGACCTGACCCGGCAGAACACGGTGGCCGTCGCGACGGTCTGCGAGGCGCTGCGCCGCAGCTCGATCGGCGCCCGCCTGGTGCAGGTCGGCTGCGGCTCGGAGTACGGGCCCTCGCCGGTCGGCGCGTCCACCGGCGAGGACGCCGCGCCGCGGCCCGGCGGCCCCTACGGCGTCAGCAAACTCGCCGCGACCGAGCTGGTGCTCGGGTCGGGCCTGGACGCGGTGGTGCTGCGGGTGTTCAGCCCGGTCGGCCCCGGCACCCCCACCGGCGCGCCGCTCGGCCGTGTCGCCGAGGCGCTGCGCCGCGCGATGCAGAACGGCGACGGCGAGCTGAAGCTCGGCGGGCTGTCCGTGCAGCGTGACTTCGTCGACGTGCGGGACGTGGCGCGTGCCGTGCACGCGGCGTCGCTGTCGGCCGCGCAGGGCGTGGTGAACATCGGCAGCGGCCGGGCCGTCCGGATGCGGGACATGGCCGCGGCCCTCGCGCACGTCGCGGGCTACGACGGAGTCCTGCACGAGGTGGACGAGGCGCACACCCCGCCCCCGCAGCCGCCGTACCCCGACGGCTGCGGACTGTGGCAGCAGGCGGACGTGCGCACGGCCCGCGACCGGCTCGGCTGGCGGCCGAGGATCGGCCTGGAGGAGTCGCTGGCCGACGTGTGGATGGAGGCGGCATGCCGCGTCTGATCCCGTCCCGGGAGAGCCGGGACGGCAGGGCCGTCCGCGAGGCCGGGGACGGCCGGCCGGCGGACACCGGCACCGGCTTCGGCGTGCCCGCCTTCGCGCACCCGCTGATGGCCCCCGCGGAGTGGGCCGAGCTGGCCCGGCCGGGCGCCCCGCTGCACTGGGTGGCGTTCGACGTGGACCGCGGCCCCGGCACCCGCTGCGACCCGCTGTACACCGAGGCGCTGGGGCGCGTCCGTGAGAACGGCGTGCCGGTCCTCGGACTGCTGGACTGCGCGTACGGCATGCGGCCCTTCGGCCAGCTGGTCTCGGACGCCTCGCACTACCTCGACTGGTACGGCGTCGACGGGTTCTACCTGGACCGCGCGCCGACGCTGCGGGCCGAGACCGCCGAGTGCCGGCGGGTGGTGACGACGCTGCGGGCGCTGATCGGCAAGGAGCGGGAGCGGCGGGCCGGCCGCGACGGCCACGGCGGCCCGGAGGCGGCTGACGCCGCTGCCGACGGCGCCGGAGTCCGTCCGCGGATCGTGCTGGCGCCGGGCGCCTACCCGTACCCCGGCTACGCGGAGATCGCCGACCAGCTGGTGGTCTTCCACGGCGCCTGGACCCGTTACCGCTGGTCGGAGGCCCCGGAGTGGTCGGCGGCGTATCCGTCGTCGCGGTTCGCGCACCTGGTGCACGGGCTGGCCGCCGCGCACCTGGAGGAGGCGCTGCGGATCGCCCGCTGGCAGGGCGCGGGCACCGTCTGCATGACCGACCGCACGGACCTGGACGGCGCCGATCCGTGGTCGGGCCTGCCCGGTTACTGGCACGACGCGGTGCGCGCGGTGGGGTGAACACCTCCCGGACGGTCCCGCCCACCATGTGACCGGCGGATGTCTCGACCCTCGGAACGGGTGTCTTGGAATGAAGACGGGCGTGGCAGTGTTGCATCAACAGCGTGGAGGTGCCGGCCGACGGGCCGGGCCGTGCGTGTCCTGTCTGATGACCGACCAACCGTATTGCTGAGGTCCCTGTGTCGCTGCCACCCCTGGTCGAGCCGGCCGACGAGCTCACCGTTGACGAGGTCCGCAGGTACTCGCGTCACCTGATCATCCCCGATGTGGGCATGGACGGGCAGAAGCGGCTGAAGAACGCCCGGGTGCTGTGTGTCGGCGCCGGCGGTCTCGGCTCGCCGGCCCTGATGTACCTGGCCGCGGCGGGCGTCGGCACGCTCGGCATCGTGGAGTTCGACGAGGTCGACGAGTCGAACCTGCAGCGCCAGATCATCCACAGCCAGGCCGACATCGGCCGCTCCAAGGCCGAGTCCGCCCGCGACTCCGTCCTGGGCATCAACCCGTACGTGAACGTGGTCCTGCACGAGACGCGGCTCGAGGCCGACAACGTGATGGACATCTTCAGCCAGTACGACCTGATCGTCGACGGCACCGACAACTTCGCCACCCGGTACCTGGTCAACGACGCGTGCGTGCTGCTCAACAAGCCGTACGTGTGGGGCTCGATCTACCGGTTCGACGGCCAGGCGTCGGTGTTCTGGTCCGAGCACGGGCCGTGCTACCGCTGCCTGTACCCGGAGCCCCCGCCGCCGGGCATGGTCCCGTCCTGCGCCGAGGGCGGCGTCCTCGGCGTGCTGTGCGCCTCCATCGGCTCCATCCAGGTCACCGAGGCGATCAAGGTGCTGGCCGGCGTCGGCGACCCGCTGGTCGGCCGGCTGATGATCTACGACGCCCTGGAGATGCAGTACCGCCAGGTCAAGGTCCGCAAGGACCCGGACTGCGCGGTGTGCGGCGAGAACCCGACGGTCACCGAGCTCATCGACTACGAGGCGTTCTGCGGCGTGGTCTCCGAGGAGGCCCAGCAGGCCGCCGCCGGCTCCACGATCACTCCCAAGCAGCTCAAGGAGTGGATCGACGACGGCGAGAACATCGAGATCATCGACGTCCGCGAGCCCAACGAGTACGAGATCGTGTCCATCCCGGGCGCGAAGCTCATCCCGAAGAACGAGTTCCTGATGGGCACCGCGCTGTCCTCGCTGCCGCAGGACAAGCGGATCGTGCTCCATTGCAAGACCGGCGTCCGCAGCGCCGAGGTCCTGGCGGTCCTGAAGTCCGCCGGCTTCTCCGACGCGGTCCACGTCGGCGGCGGCGTCATCGGCTGGGTCAACACCGTCGAGCCGGAGAAGCCGATCTACTGACCGGCACCGTCCGAGCGACGCCAGGGGCGGCACCCGCGGAGGGTGCCGCCCCTGGCGTGTGTCCGGGCGGGCGCGGTGCCGCGCCGGAGCGGTGTCAGCGGTTGACGGTCTGGATCTCGCGGACGGTGACCGGGGTCGGGTCGGTGATGGTGGCGGGGGCGAATCCGCCCTGGCCGCCGTCGGATCCCTGCCAGGTGACCGTCCACACCGTGCTGACGTTCAGCTGGAACGGGCCGCGGTTCTGCGTGGAGCGGCGGTAGGTGACGCCGCAGGGCGGCGTCGCGTCCGGGTGGCCGTCATAGTCGGCGCCGATCGTGTGGTCGGCCCGCACCGGGCAGTTGCCGTCACCGGGGAAGACCTGGGCGTCCGCGGTGCCCGGGTCGATGTGGGCGCCGTCGGTTTTCGCCGTGGTCTCCGCCCAGAGCGTCTGCCCGCCGCCGAGGTCGACGGAGGCGCGGACGGTCACCGGCGCGTAGTCGTCCTGGAGCTTGACCCAGGTCGGCAGGTTGACGGTCTGGGTGCCACGCGGGTTGGTCGCGACGGCCACGCCCGGGACCTGGGCGTGGGCGGCGGCGAACTTCGCGAGCATCTCCGTGGTGATGACGTTCGGCGTGCCGGCCGGCGGGCGCTGCCCGTTCGGCACCCACATCGGCAGCGTCGAGTTGCAGTCGAAGCGGTCCGGGCTGGTGGAGCCGGGGTTCTCGAACGGCCCCCAGAACAGGCCCTTGCCGGCCTGGTCCATGTTGTAGTCCTTGTAGCCGTCCCCGCCGCCGCTCCAGGTGTAGCCCTCCGCGTAGTGGCGGCGGTACTCGTCCATCGCCTCCATCGCGTAGTTGGCCTGCCCCGGGTAGGAGTCGGTCTCCGTGACCTGCTTCTCGACCATCTTCTTGAACTCGGCGGGGCCGCCGATCGGGCCGATCCAGCAGGGCGGCGGCGTCCAGCTCACGTCGGACGAGGCGAGGTGCCGGGCCGAGGTGCCCGGGGAGCCGGAGGACGTGTACGTGACGCCCTTGACGTCGGCGCTGATCGTCCCGTTGCCGCTGTTCCCCGACGTCTTCGTGACCTCGCTGTTCGCGAGCGCCGTGCCCGCGGTCGCCACCACGGCGACCCCGGCGAGCACCAGCCCCCGTCCGACCAGCGACATCGGTCTCACTGCTCGCATTCCAGTGCCTTCCCCTTGACCGTGATCGAGTTGGCCTGCCAGAGCCCCTTGCCGGTGGGGAGCTTCGCCATCACGAGGTCGAACAGCGAGTAACTCGCGTCGTCCGCGGGCGTGATGTGCACCTTCCCGGTGGCGATGTCCTTGCTGTACAGCTTCGCCTGGTTGTTGCAGAGGACGACCTCGACGGCGCCGCCGCCCTTGCTCACCGTGATCTTCGGCCGGTAGTAGCGGTCCGTCCCGGTGAGGGTGAGCCTGCGCCGCACGTTCTGCTGCACGTAGGTGCGCGCGTACGTCAGGGCGTCCCCGGCGCCGTACGCGCCGAGCACCGCGTCGTGCGGGTTCTGCCGCACGACCGCGTGGCTGATCGCCTGGATGAAGTCGGCGGCGCCGGTGAGGGCCGCCGCCTGCGCGGGATCGGCGGGCGTCCCGAAGTCGAAGACCACCGTGAGGCCGGCCGGCAGGGCCAGCGCGCGGTCGATCTTCGGCGGCGGGCCCGAGGGCGTCGCGGTCGGGGTGGCGGAGGGCGCGGACGCGGTGGTGGCCGGCCCGCCCTTGTCGATGGTGTCGGAACCGCCGGAACCGGAACCGCAGGCGCTGAGGACCAGAGCGGCGACGGCGGCCAGGGCGGTGGCGGCGGCCGGAGTGGTCCGCGTGGCTCGCATGGTCTCGGTTCCCCCGATCAGTGGCGGACGGGGGAGCACACGCATGGCGAGATCGATGCGCCGGGTCCCCGTTCCAGGCTGAAATCCACCGTAGCGAAGGGGTGGTGGCCCAGCGAGCCCCGGACGATGCGGAATTGGTCACGCTCATGTCACACACACGGGCGGTGCGGACCGTCAACGTCCGCATGCGCGGCTCGAGTCGGGTGCCAGCCTGCCGTTTTCGCACACCCGCCCGCGCGTTCGCCCGATGCGGAGGAACTGTGACCGGACGATGACATTCGTGTGGGGGTCACGTGCCGGATCGCGCGGTAGCGTCGTGGCCTCCCGCGCGGGACCGCCGCGCGGGAGCCTGTTTCATCCACCAAGGGGGACCACAGGTGACAACGCATCACCCGCGCCGCAGGCGCGGACTGCGCGCCCGGGCCGCGGCCGTCGCGGCGGGCACGCTCGCCCTGACGCTGGGCGTGTCGGTCGCGGCCAGCGCCAGCGACGCGGCGGCGGCCAGCGGCAGCACGACCGCGGCGAGGCACGCCGCTCCGGCCACGTCCGCCTTCAGCTCCGCCACCGCGGACAGCCTGCCCGACCCGAACCTCGGCTGGTCGTTCCCGCTCAACGGCCGTGACAGCTCCGGCACGCTGTGGGACTACGCGCCCAAGAGCGGCGGCGGCTTCGCGGCCCGCGAGAACAGCGGCACCGGCTTCGGTGCGGCCGGCGCGTTCTTCCAGAACAACTCCGGCGACGGCACCAGCGTCAACATGTACGCCCGCTTCGGCGGCACGCTGCGGCGGTACGGCAGCAGCCAGAGCCCCGGCACCGTCATCGGCAGCGGCTGGCAGATCTACAACGCGTTCGTGACGCCCGGCAACCTGGGCGGCGCCGTGTACCCCGACCTGCTGGCCCGCGACACCGGCGGCACCCTGTGGGTCTACCTGTCCTACGCGGACGGCCACTTCACCAGCCGCACCAAGGTCGGCGCCGGCTGGAACATCTACAGCCAGATCGCCGGCCGCGGGGACCTCACCGGGGACGGCAACGCGGACATCGTCGCGCGCGACTCCTCCGGCACGCTGTGGCTCTACAAGGGCACCGGCGACTACCACGCGCCGTTCGCCCCCCGCACCAAGATCGGTGCCGGCTGGAACATCTACAACAAGATCCTCGGCCTGGGCGACAGCAACGGCGACGGGCTCAACGACCTGATCGCCCGCGACACCAGCGGCGGCCTGTGGCTGTACCCGGGCACGGGCAACGCCACGACCCCGTACGGCAAGCGCCAGAACATCGGCACGGGCTGGAACGTCTACAACTACCTGTTCTAGAGCCCTCGATCGGCGAGCGGCCCCTTCGACGACGGGGGCCAGGGGCCCGGGAGCCGCGCGTCCAGCGCGGCCCCCGGGCCCCGTCGCGTGCCCCGGCCGGTACGTGCGACCGGCCGGGGCGACCGGCTAGTGCGGCCGGATCGCGAACAGCCCGCGGCCGTGCGTGGCCGCGTAGATCCGCCCGTCGGCGCCGGGCTTGAGCTGCATCACGGCCACCGCGGGCAGCGAGCCGACCCGCTCCCACGAGGTGCGGTGCGGCGCCCGGTAGACCACGCCGAGGTCGGTGGCCAGCAGCAGCCCGCCGTTCGGCAGGGCCATCAATGCGTTGGACGGCACGTCCGGCAGGTTCGCCGAGTCGTCCTTCCACGTGGTGCCGCCGTCCGTGGACTCGAAGACGTGGCCGACGCCCGCGCCCGGGCCCTCGGTCCACTGCCGCGAGAAGCCGTTGACGGCCAGGTACACGTGCGAGGAGTCGGTCGGGTCCACGGCCAGGCCGGCCAGGTACCGGTTCGGCACCGTGCCGGTCGCGCCGGTGGCCGGCAGGCTCACCTGGTGCCAGCCCGTGCCGTCGGCGTTGCCGACCGCGAGGCCGCGGGTGAAGCCCTGGTTGTTGCACGGCCCGCACCAGGCCGCGTACACCTTGCCGCCCTGCGCGGCCACGGCGGTGGCGGTGTGGCCCGCGCCGAGGTCGAAGGCGTCGGTCCACTCGCTGGAGCTGCGGATGGCGTAGCCGTGGGTCTGCACCCACACGTGGCGGCCGCCCGCGATCCAGGTGTTGCCGTCCTTGGTGTCGGCGGTCAGCGGGGCGATGAAGCGGGCCTCGCCGGTCGCGTTGTCGGCCGGGGCGACGGAGTAACTCGTCACCTTCGACGGGTCGTCGACCCAGGCGCCGTTGTTCACCGCGCAGTTCTGCGTGACGTTGACGGCCAGGTAGACGTACTCCTGGGCGATGTTGCAGCCGTTGGCGGGGTCGGTGAGCGTGTCGCCGCCGTCGCCGCCGAAGTTGGAGCCCATCACCTTGTCGCCGGGACGCAGGATCGACTGGCCGTTGTCCTGCAGGCCGCCGTTGACCGCGACACCGCGGTGGCCGGGGTCCGTGCCGACGCCCACCGAGTAGTACTGCAGCGTGTCGATGGTGCCGTCGTTGGTGGACACCCAGTCGGTGGCGTGGCCGTCCGCGTCGGTGCGGCCGTCGAGCGGGCGCTTGTACACGCCGCCGTCGTCGCCGACGTAGACGTACGGCTTGCCGTGGTAGCTGCCGACGGCGACCGCGTGCTGGTCGGCGTGCGTCGTCTGGTGGCAGGAACCGGTCTGCTGGGACGGGTCGATGCTCCAGCACGGGAACCCGAAGTTCCAGTACGGGCCGACGGCCGACCAGGACGTGCCGGCGTCCTTGGTCTCGAAGACCTCCTCGAGACCCGCGTACACGTGGTCCGCGTTCGTCGGGTCGACCTGGAGGAACTCGTTGTACCAGGCCTGCACGCCGGGCATGTAGCCCGGATCGGTCAGCGCCGAGCCGGAGCCGACGAGCGTCTCGGTGTCGGCGATCCGCTGCCAACTGCCGAACGGGTCACCGGACCTGGAGACGTAGATGCCGTCGAGGTTGCTGTCCGGGTCGGTGGCCAGGGCGGTCGGCGACTGCACGATCGCGTAGTACCGCGAGCCGTCCTTCGCCCGCGCGAAGGTCACGTTGCCGACGGTCCCGGCGTCCGTGGGCAGCGCGCCCAGCGAGCTGACACGAACCCAGCTGCCGCCCGACTTCTCGTAGAAGCCGTTGTAGTCGTCGCCGCTGCGCCAGCCGATCGCCAGCATGACCTTCGACGGGTCCTTGGGGTCGACGGCCACGTCGTTGGCGATGTTCTTGTACGGCGCGTTCGGGTCGGTGGCCAGCGAACCGCCCGGCAGATAGGCCGGGTTGGGCGCGAACTCCAGCTTCCACGGGCCGCGCAGGTCCGTGGTGGAGTGGCTCCACACGCCCCGCGTGGTGGACGCCCACACCTTGTCGCCGCCGAAGCGCAGCGTGTGGATCGAGGTGGAGTCCAGCTCGCCGCCGCCCACCCGGTCGTACGACGCGAAGGTGCCGGAGTGCGGGTGGTCCAGGACGTACACGCCGCTGCCCAGGTACGCGTCCGCGTTCGTGGTCGACTCGCCGGTGCCCAGCCACAGCCGTCCGCGGCCGTCCAGGGCGAGGGCGCCGGTCGCCTGCGCGGGCAGCGCGTCGCTGATCGGCTGCCAGTGGCCGCCGCCGGACGACGAGCGCCACACGCCGCCGCCCGCCGACCCCTCGTACACGTAGCCGTCGTCGTCGGCGGCCAGCGCGGACGCGCGCCCGGTGACCAGGCCGGCGCCACCGCTGGAGTTGGAGTCGAAGTCGCGGTAGCGCGGGTCGTCGGAGTTGTACGGCAGGCCGGTGACGTGCTGCCACTGCCCGCCCGTGTTCGGCAGGGCGGTCATCTGGTTCCAGGCCGCGGTGTAGGCGCCCGGCAGCAGGGTTCCGGGGGAGGTGCGGGCCTCGGCGAACTGGTCCGCGCCCTCCGCGATCTCGTCGGACTCCTCGGCGCCGCCGTCGCCGTCGCCCCCACCGTCCGAGGCGGTGGCCTGTGCGGTGAAGGCGCGTGGATGCGTGGCCGGATGGCCGGGCGCCGCGGTGGCCGGAATGGCGAACAGGGCGGCCAGTGCAGTGGCGGCCGAGATCGTCAGCCACCGTCTTCTGCGGGTTGGTGCGTTCACGAATCCTCCCCGAGCGTGCGTGAGTGGTGCCGTTCGCACGGCACCTGATCACGCCGGGGGGATCAAGGGATGGGCGGCGCCGGAGATTTGGCCGAAATTTTGGCAAGGACCTGCCACGGTTGGCTCAACCGCTCCCTCCCGCCCCACGCACACGCACGCGGGCGCCCCCGCCGCGCGGTCGCACGGCGGGGGCGGGGACCCTCGGGGCCGGAGTGCTCCTGTGAGGGCCCGGGCGGACGGCGGCCTACAGCTGGCCCTTGCGGGTGAGGTGCGTGAAGGCCAGCCAGCCCGGCAGGACGGGCAGCCAGAAGGTCAGCAGCCGGAAGAACAGCACCGCGGGGGTCGCCACCTCCTTGGGCAGGCCCGCCGCGATCAGACCACCGGTCAGCGCCAGCTCGACCGCGCCCACGCCGCCGGGCGTCGGCGCCGCCGACCCCAGCGCGTTGCCCGCCAGGAAGACGACCGCGATCGCCGCGTAGCTCAGGTGCCCGCCGAACGCCCGGACGCAGCCGTCCAGGCAGATCACGAAGCACACCGTCAGCATCAGCGTGCCGCCGATCCCGGTGAGCAGCTTCGCCGGCCGCTGCAGCACGTCCAGCATGCGCGGCACCACGCCCGCGAACAGCGCCCGCACCCGGGTCGAGACGAACTTGCGCAGCGCGGGAACCGCCGTGACCACCAGCACCAGCACGCCGGCCGTCAGCAGCCCGGCCATCACCGTGCGGGACGGCGAGAGCGACGGCGTCTTCTCCGTCCCGGTGATGAAGCCGAACGTCATCAGCAGCATCACGTGCGCGCCCAGGCCCACCAGCTGGGAGGCGCCCACGCTCGCCACCGCCAGGCCCGGCCGCACCCCCGCCTTCTGCAGGTAGCGGGTGTTCAGCGCCACACCGCCCACCGCGGCCGGCGCCACCAGCTTCACGAACGAGCCGGCGACCTGCGCCAGCACCGTCCGCATCAGCGACAGCCGCTCCGGCACGAAGCCCGACAGCGCGCACGCGGCCGCCACGTAGGTGGCCGCCGACCCGAGGACCGCGATCACCGCCCACCGCCAGTCGGCGTTCAGCACCGCGTGCCCGATCGGCACCGAGCTGAGCTGCGACAGCAGGAAGTACGCGGCGAACGCCCCCGCGATCACGGTCACCAGCGTCCGCGGCTTGATCCGCTCCAGCCGCACCGGCTCCACCGGCGCCTGCGGGCGGATCAGCAGCACCTGCTGCCGGATCCGGGAGAGCAGGTCCTCCTCGCGGATCTCCTCCAGCGCGTCCTCCATGGCGCGCTTCTCCGCCTTGCCGTCGGCCCTGCGCTCCGCCTTCGACGGCACCTTCGCCGACGTCTCACCGCGGTGGCCGGCGTGCGCCGCCTCCAGCGACCTGCGCTCCTCGCGCGCCTCCTTCTCCCGCGCGGACGCCGCCAGCACCGCCTCCCGCTCGCGCTGCGCCCGCTCGCGGCCCAGCACCTTCAGCTGCGCGCGGGTCGCCCGGCTCAGCGCGATCGGCTGGAGCAGCGGCAGCGAGTCGGCCACCGTGTCCGGGCCGAGCACCGCCAGCGCGGACGCCACCGCCCGCTCCGGGCCGACCCGCAGCGCGAGGGTGGTCAGCAACTGCGCGGTGTCCATCCGCAGCACCAGGTCGCCGGCCGCGATCTCGCCGCCGCGCAGGTCGGTCAGGAACACCCGGCCGCCGCGGTCCACCAGCAGCGACTCGCCGACCAGCCGCCGGTGCGCGATCCGCCGCGAGTGCAGGGCCCGCACCTGCGTCCACGCCTCGCGCAGCAGACCGTCGGTGATCTCCTCGTCGGCGAGCGTGTCCAGCCGCCGGCCGCCGATGTGCTCGTAGACCAGCATCACCGCGTCCGGCCCCAGCTCGGACGTGGCGATGAGCTTCGGCGCGTTCGCCCCGGCCGCGATCGCCGCGTAGGCCAGCAGCGCCTCCTGCTCCAGCGCCTGCCGCAGCGACAGCAGGCTGCGGCGCTGGGTGATGCCGCCGACCAGCGACAGCCGCCGCCACGCCCGGTAGAAGAACCCCTGCGCCTGCTGCTCGCGGTCCACCACCGTCACGTCGAGCGGCGGGCCGTCCTCCATCGTCACCAGGTACTGCCGGCCGCGGTCGGAGTCCGCGGTCGCCGGCTCGTCCTGGCCGACGCGGCGGGCGGTCAGCGGCGCGAAGCCGACCCGCCGCAGCCCCGCCATCAGGTTCTGCCCGGTGGGCCGCACGTTCGGCGAGCCCACGGCGTAGACCGTGCCGTACGCCACGGTCCAGCCGATCAGCACGGTCAGGGCGATCGAGAACGGCGTGGTGTAGCCGCCGACCAGGACCGCGAACGCGTCCAGCAGCAGCACGAACCACAGCGCCACCCGCCATCTCGGCCGGCGTGCCATCCCCACCGCGGTCACGTACGCGATGACCGGCGCGAGGTAGCCGTGCACCGGGTCGGTCGTGCCGTTGCCGACCGGCGCGACGTGGGACAGCGCCTCGCGGATGGAGGCGGGCGCGGAGTTCGTCACCCACAGGTCGGTGGCCAGCGCCGTGCCGTGCGCCAGGACGGCCGCGAGGACGCCGTCGGCGATCCGCAGGCCGTCCCGTTTGACCAGCCGCTCCACGGCGAAGGCCACCGGCACGATCAGCACGGCGATGCTCGCCGTCAGCCCCGCGAACGACGACAGGAAGTCGGGCGCGTGGTCGGCGCCCTTGGAGATGTCGGTGTCCAGGCCGGTGGTGGTGGCGTGGGCGAACCCCGCGACGGCCAGCACGACCGCGATGCCGAGCACCCCGACGAAGAAGCGGACGAGGTCCGCGGGCCGGTGCACGCGGGCGGCGAGCAGCGGCTCGTCGACGGAGACGGCGTGCCGGGTCGCCCCGGAGTCCTGCGCGCAGGACTCGCCGTCGGGACCGTCGCCGTCACCGTCACCGGCGCTTGCGTCCCCGGTGGTGTCCCGGTGGGAGCCGCCGCGGGGATCGTCCGGGCCGCTTCCGCCGCCGTTGCCCGTGCCTGTGTCCTTGCCGCTGCCGCTGCCGCTGCCGCTGCCGCTGCCGTTTCCGTTGGCGCCCGGCGCCTCGGCGGCGCCGAGCCAGGCCGAACGGTCGGCGACGGTGGCGCCGTGCGCGAGGCCCGGTCCCGTACCACTGCCGGCGTCCGTGCCGGCCCCGTGGTCCTTGTCGCTGCCGGCGTTCCCGCCCGTGTCACCGGGGGCGTCGCCGCCCCTGTCATGGCCGGTACCGGTCTCCGCGGGCTCGCGCTGACCGCGGCGGGCGGCGGGTGCGGGCACGTCACGGGGAGCGGCGGCGGCCTCTCCGGCCTCCTGCGCGCCCGCTGGGTCCCCTGTCACCTGTTCCTGGTCTTCTTGGTCTCGTATCACCTGTCACCGCCCGCACGATGGTGGCACGAGGGCACCGTGGAACGCACCGGAACCCCCCGGTGTCGGATGTCTGGGGCAGGATGGGACGGATGAGCGAGGAGTACGCCCCGGGCGAGCCGGGTGCCTACGCGGAACGCGTCCTGGAGACGGTCGAGCTGATCCCGGCCGGCCGCGTCATGACGTACGGGGACGTGGCCGAATGGCTGGGCGAGGGCGGCCCGCGCCAGGTGGGGCACGTCATGTCCCACTACGGCGGCGGCGTGCCGTGGTGGCGCGTCGTCCGGTCCGACGGCACGCTGCTGCCCGGCCACGAGCTCGACGCGCTGGCCGAGTACCGGGCCGAGGGCACCCCGCTGCGGCAGAGCGGACCGGCCGCGGACGGCCACGTGCCGCGCGTCGACATGCGCCGGGCGCGCTGGGACGGGCAGGGCGCGGCCGGCGCCCCGGGAGGCGCCGACAGCGCGTGACAGCCGGACGCTCATGTCATCCAGCTTCCGGCATCCCGGGCCCGGGCATGCCCTCGGCTCTCCGTAGGGAGTACATTCCTCGACCACCACGAAACCGGCGAACCACGTGAACCCCTCTTCTTCTTCCCGACCGGCGGCGGAACCCGCGGCTCCGGGCACCCCGGGCGGGCCCGGTGCACCCGGTCACGCCGGCGTGCCGCGGGCCCGCGCGGCCGCCGGGCGCGCGGGGGCCGGCGGGTACCGGCTCGTGCGCACGCCGGTGGCACCCGCGGCGCCCCCTGTGCTGGACGCGGCACAGCGCGCCGTGGTTGAGCACCGCGACGGACCCCTGCTGGTGCTGGCCGGGCCGGGCACCGGCAAGACCACCACGCTCGTCGAGGCGGTCACCGCACGGGTGGCGGCCGGCACCCCGGCCGACCGGATCCTCGTCCTCACCTTCGGCCGCAAGGCCGCCGCCGAGCTGCGCGACCGGATGGCCGGGCGGGCCGGCGGGCACGCCGCACCGCCGGCTGTGACCTTTCACTCCTTCTGCTACTCCCTGGTACGCGCCCAGCAGGGCGCGGCGGGGTCGGGGCTGTTCGCCGAGCCGCTGCGGCTGCTGTCCGGACCCGAGCAGGACCTGGTGGTCCGCGAGCTGCTGGCCGGGCAGGCCGCGCTGGCCCGCGAGCGGCGGGCCCGGGTCCGCTGGCCCGACGACCTGCGGGCCGCACTGGGCACCAGGGGCTTCGCCGACGAGGTCCGCGCGGTCATCGCCCGCACCCGCGAGCTGGGCCTGGGTCCCGGCGACCTGGCCGGCTTCGCCCGCCGCGCCGGCCGCCCCGACTGGCTGGCCGCGGCCGCGTTCCTCCAGGAGTACCTGGACGTCACCGACCTCCAGGGCGTCGTCGACTACACCGAACTGGTCCACCGCGCGGTGCGGCTGGCGACGCGCCCCGAGGTGCACGCGGAGCTCGCGGCGCGCTACGACGCGGTGTACGTCGACGAGTACCAGGACACCGATCCGGCCCAGGTGCGGCTGCTGCAGGCGCTCGCCGGGCAGGGCCGCACCCTCGTCGCCTTCGGCGACCCCGACCAGGCGATCTACGCGTTCCGCGGCGCCGACGTCAACGGCATCCTCGACTTCCCGCAGGCTTTCCCGCGGCGTGACGGCTCTCCCGCGCCGGTCCGGGTGCTCGGCACGTCCCGGCGGTCCGGCGCCGCCCTGCTGGCCGCGAGCCGGCACGTCGCCTCCCGCCTGCCGCTGCCCCGCCTGCCCGCGGCCGCCGCCCGCGCCCACCGCGCGCTCGCTCCCGTCCACGACGGCGGTGCCGTCGCGGTGCGCACCTACCCGTCGCCCGGCGCCGAGGTCGACTCGATCGCCGACACCCTGCGCCGGGCCCACCTGGAGGACGGCGTCGCGTGGCGCGACATGGCCGTCCTGGTCCGCGGCGCGACCCCGCTGCCCGCGCTGCGCCGCGCGCTCACCTCCGCGGGCGTCCCCGTCGAGCTGGAGGCGTCCGCCGCCCCCCTGCACGCCGAGCCCGCGGTCGCCCCCCTCCTCCAGGCCCTCCGCATCGCCGCCCGCACCCTCGTCGCCCCCGCGGCCACGGAGGCGCGGACACCGGCCGCGGAGGCCGTGACGCCAGAGCCTTCGGGCGCTGAGCCCGGCGCGGCGCGGGCGGCCGCGGGCGGCCCGGAGGCCGGAGGGCCAGAGCTCTCGGAGACGGAACCGGGGACGGAGCCTGGCGCGGCGCGTACGGACGCGGGCGGGCTGGTGGAGGCCGCTGGGCCGGAGGCCGTGACGCAGGAGCTTTCGGGCGCTGAGCCCGGCGCGGCACCGGTGGACGCCGACGGGCTGGAGGCCGCGCAAGGTGCGGCAGGGGCGGGGTCCGGGCCGGAGGGCGAGCGCGGGATCGGGGTCGAGGAAGCGCTGGAGCTGCTGGTGTCGCCGCTCGGCGGGATGGACACCGCGGACCTGCGCAGGCTGGGGCGGGCGCTGCGCGAGGAGGAGCGGGCGGCGGGGGCGGCGGTGCCGCGGCCGTCCGACGTGCTGATCGCGGAGGCCGTCGCCGAGCCGCAGCGACTGGTGGCGCACGAACAGGCGTACGCGCGCGGCGCGCTGCGGCTGGGCCGGCTGCTCGCCGCGGCCCGCGCCACGCTCGCGGCCGGCGGCACCGCGGAGGACGCCCTGTGGGGCCTGTGGTCGGGCTCGGGCTGGGGCGCGCGGCTCGAACGGGCCGCGCTGCGCGGCGGGCCCGCGGGCCGCAACGCAGACCGCGACCTGGACGCGGTGGTCGCGCTGTTCGACACCGCCGGGCGCGCGGAGGAGCGCACCGGCGGCCGTGGCGCGCTCAACCTCATCGAGGAGCTGTCCGGCTTCGACATCGCCGCCGACACCCTCAGCGGCCGCACCGTGCGGCCCGACGCGGTGCACCTGATGACCGCGCACCGCGCCAAGGGGCTGCAGTGGCGGCTCGTGGTGGTCGCCGGGGTGCAGGAGGGCGTGTGGCCCGACCTGCGCCGCCGCGGCTCGCTGCTCGAAGCCGACCGGATCGGCCGCGACGGCCTGGCGCCGCCGCTGTCGCAGGGCGCGCTGCTCACCGAGGAGCGGCGGCTGTTCTACGTGGCGGCGACCCGGGCCCGCGAGCGGCTGCTCGTCACCGCCGTGAAGTCCTCGTCGGACGACGGCGACCAGCCCTCCCGCTTCCTCGCCGAGCTGGGCGTCGAGCCCAGGGACGTGGCCCACCGCCCGCGCCGCCCGCTCGCCGTCGCCGCCCTGGTCGCGGAACTGCGGGCCACCACCGTCGACCCCGAGGCGAGCCCGGCGCTGCGCGAGGCCGCCGCACGGCGGCTGGCACGGATGGCCGCGCTCAGCGACGACGGCGTGTCGCTGGTGCCGGCCGCGCACCCCGACCGCTGGTGGGGCCTGTACGAGCCGACCCGCTCGGCGGTGCCGGTCCGCGACCGGGACCGCCCCGTCGCGCTGTCCGGCTCGGCGCTCGACCAGCTCGCCAACACCTGTGCCCTGCAGTGGTTCCTGGGCCGCGAGGTGAAGGCGGAACCGCCGTCGACCGCGGCGCAGGGCTTCGGCAACGTGGTGCATGTGCTGGCCGACGAGGTCGCCTCCGGCCGCGCGCCCGCCGACCTGGACGTGCTGATGGCCCGGCTGGACTCGGTGTGGGACGCGCTGGCCTTCGACGCGCCGTGGAAGTCCCGGCAGGAGAAGGAGAACGCCCGCGCTGCGCTGGAGCGCTTCCTGCGCTGGCACGTCATGGAGCGCGGCGGTCGCACCACCGTCGCCACGGAGCAGGACTTCGACGTGACGCTGGACGCGGGCGAGGTGCAGGTGCGGATCCGCGGCAGCATGGACCGGGTCGAGACGGACGCCGAAGGGCAGGCGTACGTCGTGGACTTCAAGACC
This sequence comes from Actinacidiphila rubida, assembly GCF_900110255.1. Lineage (GTDB taxonomy): Bacteria > Actinomycetota > Actinomycetes > Streptomycetales > Streptomycetaceae > Actinacidiphila > Actinacidiphila rubida. The sequence continues at coordinate 97,942 of NZ_FODD01000006.1, read as the reverse complement.
GGGCGGGCCAAGCCGACGTCCGGCGAGGTGGCCCGTCACCCGCAGCTGGCCGTGTACCAGCTGGCCGTGCGGGAGGGGGCGGTCGACCCGCTGTTCGGCGGTGAGCGCCCGCGGCCCGGAGGCGCGGAGCTCGTCCATCTGCGGCTCGGCGCCACCCAGAAGGAGGGCGGCGACGCGGTGCCGGCCGTCCAGCGGCAGGAGCCGCTGGAGGGGGAGTGGGCGCAGGACCTGCTCGCCGAGGCGGCCGGCCGGGTGCTCGACGAGCGGTTCACCCCGGCCGCCGGCCGGCACTGCGCGCACTGCGCGTTCCGCGGCTCCTGCACCGCCCGGCCCGAGGGCCGGCACGTGGTGGAGTGACCGCGGCGACGCGACGCCCCCGAGGCGGAGCGGGGCGATGCACCGGGGCCGGTGGTGCGCGGCCGCCCCGGGGCGCCCGGACTGTCCGACCGCGGCGCTATGTTGGCGGTAGCACCTGAGGGAGGGCCCGCGCGCCGGCGCGCGGCGACGGTGCGCGGGACGAGGGGAACGAGGGGGCGGCCATGGGGGCCACACGCAGGATTCTCGCCGCGGCGCTCGCCGCGGGGGCGGCGGCACTGGGACTGGCGGGCTGCGGCGGAGACAAGAGCGGCGCGGACGCCCCGCTGGTGCGTCCGGCGTCCACGCACAAGGCCACCGGGCCGTACGCGGACCTGACGGGACGCCAGTTGATGGACCGTGCGCTGGCCGCGATGAAGGCGGCCCCGTCGATGACCGTCGACCTGCGCACCACCGACGACAGCGACAAGGCCTTCCACTTCACCACCGCGCTCACCAGGTCCGGGAAGTGCGCGGCCGCGGCCACCGCCGGCGGCGACAGCCTGCAGATCATCCACGCCGGCGGCGCCTACTACCTGAAGGCCGACGCGGGCTTCTGGAAGGCGCAGGGGGGCAAGAACGGCCAGGCGATGTCCCGGCTGCTGGCCGGCAAGTGGCTCAAGATGCCGGAGAAGCAGGGCCGGAACTTCGCGGAGCTGTGCGACCTGAGCGTGATGCTGGACGAGATCTCCCAGGGTTCGGACTCGGGGACCTTCACCAAGGGGGCGGCGACGACGGTCGGCGGGCAGCCCGCGGTGACCGTGGTGGAGAAGGACACCGACGGCACCACCACCGACATCCTGATCGCCGCCTCCGGCACCCCGTACATCCTGCGCGCCTTCACCCCGGACGACCCGTCGAACTCCGCGGCGTTCAGCGGCTTCGGCAAGGCGCCTCGCATCTCGGCGCCGCCGGCGTCCAGGACTCTCGACCTGAGCGCGTTCGGCAACCCGGACATCTCCATATGAACAGGACGCAAGGCGGCTAAGGGTGCCAACCGGCGCTCCAAGTGTCGGCGCGGCCGGATAGCCTCACCGGGTGGCACCGCGTATCACCCGACCCGAGCAGCTGAAAGAGCTGCTGGGCATCCCCTTCACCCCGGAGCAGCTGGCGTGCGTGACCGCGCCGCTCGCCCCGGCGGTGATCGTGGCCGGTGCCGGGTCGGGGAAGACGACGGTGATGGCGGCCCGCGTGGTGTGGTTGGTCGGCACCGGGCAGGTCGCACCCGAGCAGGTGCTCGGTCTGACGTTCACCAACAAGGCGGCAGGTGAGCTGTCGGAACGGGTCAGGCGCGCCCTGGCGGCAGCCGGTGTGGGCGCCGGGGACGCGGGCGATCCCGCCGCCGGCCCGGACGGGGACCCGCCCGGCGACGCCCGTATCGCCACGTACCACGCCTTCGCCGGGCAACTGCTCAAGGACCACGGCATGCGGATCGGCCTGGAGCCCGGCGCCCGGCTGCTCGCCGACGCGACCCGCTTCCAGCTCGCCGCGAAGGTGCTGCGTGCCGCGCCCGGACCGTACCCGGCGCTGGTGAAGGGCCTGCCCACGCTGGTCGGCGACCTGCTCGCGCTGTCCGGCGAGCTGTCGGAGCACCTGGTGACGGCCGAGCGGCTGCGCGCGCACGACGCGCGGCTGGCCGAGCGGCTCGCCGGGATCGACCCGGCCAGACGCGGCAACGCCTGGGTCCGGGACGTCACCGCGGCCGTCGCCGCCCGCCGCGACCTGGCCGAACTCGCCGCCACCTACCGTGACGAGAAGCAGCGCCGGGACATGCTCGACTTCGGCGACCAGATCGCCCTGTCGGCCACGCTCGCCCAGACCCGCCCGGAGGTCGGCGCGCTGCTGCGCGACGAGTACCGCGTCGTGCTGCTCGACGAGTACCAGGACACCTCGGTGGCCCAGCGCCTCCTGCTGGCGGGCCTGTTCGGCGGCGGCACCGGTCATCCGGTGACCGCGGTCGGCGACCCGTGCCAGGCGATCTACGGCTGGCGCGGCGCCTCCGTCGCCAACCTCGACGACTTTCCCGCGCACTTCCCCCAGCACGGCGGAGCCCCCGCCGACCGCTACGCGCTGAGCGAGAACCGCCGCTCCGGCGGCCGGCTGCTGGAGCTCGCCAACACCCTCGCCGCCGAACTGCGCGCCCGCCACGAGGGTGTCGAGGCCCTGCGGCCCGCGCCGGGAGCCGAGTACGACGGGGTGGTGCGCTGCGCCCTGCTGCCCACGCAGCAGGACGAGACGGCCTGGCTCGCCGACTCGCTCGCGCACCTGGTGCGCACCGGCACCCCGCCCGGCGAGATCGCGGTGCTGTGCCGCACCGCCGCCCACTTCCCCGAGATCCACGCGGCCCTGGTCGCCCGGGACGTGCCCGTCGAGGTGGTCGGCCTGTCCGGGCTGCTGCACCTGCCCGAGGTCGCCGATCTCGTGGCGACGTGCGAGGTGCTGCACGATCCGACCGCGAACGCGGCGGTGGTCCGCCTGCTGACCGGCCCGCGCTGGCGGATCGGCCCGCGCGACCTGGCCCTGCTGGGCCGCCGCGCCCGGCTGCTGGTTCGCACCGGGCGGCCGGACGCGGGCGCCGACGCGCTGGCCGCGGCCGTCGAGGGCGTCGACCCGGCCGAGACGGTCTCGCTGGCCGACGCCCTGGAGACGTTCCTGGACGCCGACCCCGGCGACGACCTGCCGTTCTCGCCCGAGGCCCGGGTCCGGTTCGCGCGGTTCGCCGCGGAGACCCGCGACCTGCGGCGGGCGCTCGCCGACCCGCTGATGGACGTCCTGCACCGGGTCCTGGCCGTCACCGGCCTGGAGCTCGAGCTGTCCGCGTCGCCGCACGCGCTGGCCGCCCGCCGCCGCGAGACCCTGCAGACGTTCCTCGACGTCGCCGCCGGGTTCGCCGCGCTGGACGGCGAGGCCACCCTGCTCGCCTTCCTCGGCTTCCTGCGCACCGCCGCCGAGTTCGAGAAGGGCCTGGACAGCTCGCTGCCCGGCGGGGAGGACACCGTCAAGGTGCTGACCGCGCACAAGTCCAAGGGCCTGGAATGGGACGTCGTCGCCGTGCCCGGCCTGGTCGCCAAGGGCTTCCCCAGCGAGCGCGGCCGCGAACTGTGGCCGGTCAACGCGAAGGTGCTGCCGCACGGGCTGCGCGGCGACGCCGCGACGCTGCCGGACGTCGTGGAGTGGACGCGGGCCGGCGTCGACGGCTTCCGCGAGGAGATGCGGGAGCACCAGCGGATCGAGGAACTGCGCCTGGGCTACGTGACGTTCACCCGCCCACGGTCACTGCTGCTCGGCTCCGGCCACTGGTGGGGGCCGACCCAGAAGTCCCCGTTCGGCCCGTCGGCGTTCCTCGACGCGCTGCGTGTCCATTGCGAGGCCGGCCACGGCGAGATCGAGCACTGGACGGACCGGCCCGCGCCCGAGGACGTCAACCCCGCGCTGGCGGAGGCCGCCGAGCAGCCGTGGCCGCTGCCGCTGGACCCCGCGGCCCTGGAGCGCCGCAGGCACGCGGCGAAGGCGGTCGTCGCGCACCTCGACGCCGTCCGCGACCTGGAGGCGGCGGGCGCGGCGGAGACGGCCGGGATGGCCGGGATGGCCGCGGGCCGCGTCGGGCACCAAGCAGGCGAGCCGGACGACGAGACCTTCGCGGCGGAGGCCGGGGCCCGCGCCACGGGCGGCGTGCGCCGAGCCGTCGCCGAGCACGACCACGAGCCGTATCCGGAGGACGAGGGCGGGTCCGGCGCGGAGGACGACCTCGGACCGTATCCGGAGGACGAGGGCGGCTACGGGCCGTATCCGGAGGAGGGCGGGCCGACCTCGGAGGGCGGCGGCGAGGACGGGTGGCTCGTCACGGAGGAAGCACGGCTCGCGGCGTCCTGGGACCGCGACCTGGACGCGCTCGCCGGAGAGCTGCGGCGGGCCCGGGCCAAGGTGCACGACGTGCCGCTGCCCGCGTCGCTGACCGCCACGCAGCTGCTGCGGCTGGCCGCCGACCCCGACGGGCTCGCCCGCGAACTGGCCCGGCCGCTGCCCCGGCCCCCGGCGCCCGCGGCCCGCCGCGGCACCCGTTTCCACACCTGGCTGGAGTCCCGCTGGGAGACCGGTCCGCTGTTCGGCCTGGACGAGCTGCCGGGCGCCGAACCGGCCGGCGACCTCGACATCGCCGACGAACGCGACCTGACCGCGCTCAAGGAGGCGTTCCTGCGCACCCCGTTCGCCGACCGCGCCCCCTACGCCGTCGAGGTCCCGTTCCAGATCGTGCTCGGCGGGCGCGTGGTGCGGGGGCGGATCGACGCGGTGTACCGGGACGGCGACACGTACGACCTGCTCGACTGGAAGACCGGGCACCCCGAGGTCTCGCCCGCGGACCCGCTGCAGCTGGCCGTCTACCGGCTCGCGTGGGCCGAGCGGCAGGGCGTGCCGCTGACCGCGGTGCGCGCCGCGTTCCTCTACGTCCGCACCGGGGACCTGGTCCATCCGCCGGGCCTGCCGGGCCGCGCGGATCTGGAGCGGCTGACGGCTCCCGACGTTTCCTGAAGGCCCCGGGCGGTGCGGGCTGGCGCGCCGGTGCTCGTGCGGCGGGGAGGCGCCCCGCCGCCCGCGTCCCCGGCCCGTCCCGGCGTCCGGACGGCCCGCCCGCCCGCCCCCGACGTGCGGCAACTCACATGTCAGCGTGCCGTCAGCGCCGTCACCCGCCCGGGCTCCGCGGCCGCGCCCCAGGCTAGGCTGCACGGCATGAGCTCCACCCCGGACGACGACGTCCAGACGTACATCCGCGCCCACCGCACGCCGTTCCTCGCGGACCTGGCCGAGTGGCTGCGCATCCCCTCGGTGTCCGCCGAGCCCGATCGCGCGCCGGACCTGCTGCGCAGCGCGGAGTGGCTGGCGGCGGCCCTGAAGGAGACCGGCTTCCCGGTCGCCGAGGTGTGGCCGACCAAGGGCGCGCCGGCGGTGTTCGCGGAGTGGCGGAGCGACGACGAGGACGCGCCGACCGTCCTGGTCTACGGGCACCACGACGTGCAGCCCGCGGCCCTGGCCGACGGCTGGGACGGCGACCCGTTCGAGCCCGTCGAGCGCGACGGGCGGCTGTACGCGCGGGGCGCGGCCGACGACAAGGGGCAGGTGTTCCTGCACACCCTGGGCCTGCGCGCACACCTGGCGGCGACCGGCAGGACCACGCCCGCGGTGCACCTGAAGTTCCTCGTCGAGGGCGAGGAGGAGTCCGGCTCCCCGCACTTCCTGGAGCTGATCAGGGAGCGCGCCGACCGGCTGGCCTGCGACACCGCGATCGTCTCGGACACCGGCATGTGGGCCGAGGACACCCCGACGGTGTGCACCGGCATGCGCGGCCTGGTCGACGGCGAGGTCGTGCTGCACGGGCCCGACCAGGACATCCACTCCGGGTCGTTCGGCGGCGCGGTCCCGAACCCGGCGACCGAGGCCGCCCGGCTGGTGGCCGCGCTGCACGACGACGACCGCCGGGTGGCGATACCCGGTTTCTACGACGGCGTCGTGGAGCTGACCGAGCGCGAGCGCCGGCTGCTCGCCGAGCTGCGCTTCGACGAGGCCGCCTGGCTGCGCACCGCCAAGTCGCACGCCGCGCTCGGCGAGCGCGGCCACAGCACCCTGGAGCGGATCTGGGCCCGGCCGACCGCCGAGGTCAACGGCATCCACAGCGGCTACGGCGGCCCGGGCGGCAAGACGATCGTGCCGTCGCGCGCCGAGGTCAAGTTCTCCTTCCGGCTGGTGGCCGGACAGGACACCGCGGCGGTCCAGCGGCTGTTCACCGACTGGGTCGCCGAGCGGCTGCCGGACGGCGTCCGGCACGAGATCCGGTTCTGGGGCGGCGGCACCCGCCCGTGCCTGACCCCGCTGGACCACCCGGCGCTGCGCTCGCTGGTGCGCGCCATGGGCCGCGCGTTCGGCCAGGAGATCCGCTTCACCCGCGAGGGCGGCTCGGGCCCGGCCGCCGACCTCCAGGACGTGCTGGGGGTTCCCGTGCTGTTCCTGGGAATTTCCGTGCCGTCCGACGGTTGGCATTCGGTGAACGAGAAGGTGGAGCTCGACCTGCTGTTCAAGGGGGTCGAGACGGCCGCCCATCTGTGGACGGACCTCGCCGAGGACTGGCGCGCCGGGCCCTGGCCGGCCGCGCCGCGGCCGGCGAGCTGAACCGCCGGCCCGCGGACACACCGCGGACACCTCAGCCGACGTACGTGAACGACGGGGAGTAGGAAGCACCTTGACCGGACTGGACGCGACTTCGCAGCCGCTGGCCCTCACCCACCAGGGCGTGGACCGGGCGGCACACCACCGCATGGACGAGGCGTGGCTGGCGGCCGCGTGGAGCCACCCGACGACCCGGGTGTTCGTGGTCTCCGGCGGCCAGGTCCTGGTCGAGGACACCGAGGACGGCCGCACCGAACTCGTCATGACCCCGGCGTTCGACGCGCCCGAGACCGAGACCCACCGCTACTTCCTGGGCATCGACCCCGAGGGCGTGCGGTACTTCGCGCTGCAGAAGGACGCCCTGCCCGGGCGGATGGACGCGGTGGCGCGGCCCGCGGGGCTGCGCGAGGTCGGCGGGCTGCTGTCGCCGCTGGAGGCCGGCCTGATGGTGCACGCGGTGGCGCTGGAGAACTGGCAGCGCATGCACCGCTTCTGCTCCCGCTGCGGGGAGCGGACCGTGATCGCGGCGGCCGGCCACATCCGGCGCTGCCCCGCGTGCGGCGCCGAGCACTACCCGCGGACCGACCCGGCGGTGATCATGGCGGTCACCGACGAGGACGACCGGGTGCTGCTGGGCCGGCAGGTGCACTGGCCCGAGGGCCGCTTCTCGACGCTCGCCGGATTCGTGGAGCCCGGCGAGTCGATCGAGGAGGCGGTGCGCCGGGAGGTGCAGGAGGAGGTCGGCGTCGCCGTCGGCGAGGTCGCGTACGTGGCGAGCCAGCCCTGGCCGTTCCCGTCCAGCCTGATGCTGGGGTTCAACGCGCGGGCGACGTCCACGGAGATCACCGTGGACGGCGAGGAGATCCACGAGGCGCGCTGGTTCTCGCGGGACGAACTGCGGGCCGCCTTCGAGTCCGGCGAGGTGCTGCCGCCGTCGGGCATCTCGATCGCCGCGCGGCTCATCGAGAGCTGGTACGGCAAGCCCCTGCCGGGTCCGGGCGCCGCCGCCCGCTGACCCGCACGCCGGGCGGCGCCTCGGTGCGAGGCGCGTCCGTGCGGCTCCGTACGACACGGCCGGGCGCGCCCGCGCGACGCGTGGGTGCGCCGGGTCCGGCGGGTGCTTCACGGGCCCGGGTCCCCGCATGCCAGGGGCCGGACCGGCGTACCGCCGGACCGGCCCGGGACCTCGCCTTCAGTCCCTCGATTTCCTTCAGCCCCCGCCCCCCAGGGTGGCGTCAGGCGCCGAGCGCCTGCTTCACCTGCGCGAGGCTGGGGTTCGTCATGACCACCTCGGCGGCGCCGCCGGCGGGCACGACCTGCACGGTCGGCACCGTCTGGTTGCCGCCGTTGACCTTCTCCACGAACGAGGCGGACGCGGGGTCCTCCTCGATGTTGATCTCGGTGTACGCGATGCCCTCGCGGTCCAGCTGCGTCTTCAGACGGCGGCAGTAGCCGCACCAAGTGGTGCTGTACATGGTCACGGTGCCCGACATCGGTGTGCGCTCCTTGTCCCGGGGGTGTGCGGTGGCGGCGGTCGCTGCCGCTCGGTGAACGCCCGGGACGCGTGTCGCATTCCGGACGCGGGTGGTCGCCCTGTGGATAACCTTCCCGGCCTGTCCTACGAAAGTGGCAGAGTGGCGGGGTGACTGCGACACTCCACGACTCGCTCTTCCCGGCGGTACCCGACTCCGCGGACGCGGTGCTCGACGGCCTCGACCCCGAGCAGCGCGCGGTGGCCACGGCCCTGCACGGGCCGGTGTGCGTGCTGGCCGGCGCCGGCACCGGCAAGACCCGGGCGATCACCCACCGGATCGCCTACGGGGTGCGCGCCGGGATACTGCAGCCCGCCAGTGTGCTCGCCGTCACGTTCACCGCACGGGCCGCCGGCGAGATGCGCGGCCGGCTGCGGCAGCTCGGCGCGGGCGGGGTGCAGGCGCGCACCTTCCACGCGGCGGCGCTGCGCCAGCTGCAGTACTTCTGGCCGCGGGCGATCGGCGGGGAGATGCCGCGCCTGGTGGAGCGCAAGGTGCAGCTGGTCGCCGAGGCCGGCGCGCGCTGCCGCATCCGGCTGGACCGCACGGAGCTGCGGGACGTCACCGGCGAGATCGAGTGGTGCAAGGTCACCCAGACCGTCCCCGAGGAGTACGCGGCGGCCGTCGCCAAGACCGGCCGCGACGCGCCGCGCGACCCCGCCGAGGTCGCCCGCGTCTACACCACGTACGAGCAGCTCAAGCGCGACCGCGGGGTCATCGACTTCGAGGACGTGCTGCTGCTGACCGTCGGCGTGCTGGAGGACCGGCCCGACGTGGCGGAGACCGTCCGCTCGCAGTACCAGCACTTCGTCGTCGACGAGTACCAGGACGTCAGCCCGCTGCAGCAGCGGCTGCTCGACCTGTGGCTCGGCGGCCGGGACGACCTGTGCGTGGTCGGCGACGCGTCGCAGACCATCTACTCCTTCACCGGGGCCACCCCTGACTTCCTGCTCGGTTTCCGCACCCGGCACCCGGACGCGACGGTGGTCAAGCTGGTGCGCGACTACCGCTCGACCCCGCAGGTCGTGGCGCTGGCCAACGGGCTGCTCGGCCAGGCGCGCGGCCAGGCGGCCGCCCACCGGCTGGAACTGGTCTCGCAGCGCGAGGCGGGCCCGGCCCCGGCCTACGCCGAGTACTCCGACGAGCCGGCCGAGGCCGAGGGCACCGCCCGCCGGATCCGCGACCTGATCGACTCCGGCGTGCGGCCCAGCGAGATCGCCGTGCTCTACCGGATCAACGCCCAGTCCGAGGTCTACGAGCAGGCCCTGGCCGACGCCGGGGTGCCCTACCAGCTGCGCGGCGCCGAGCGGTTCTTCGAGCGGCCCGAGGTGCGCGAGGCGGGGCTGCTGCTGCGCGGGGCCGCCCGTGCCTCGGCCGAGCCCGGCGATCCGGAGCCGGTGCCCGAGCAGGTGCGTGCGGTGCTCAGCTCCCGCGGCTGGGCCTCGGAACCGCCGGCCGGATCCGGCGCGGTGCGCGACCGCTGGGAGTCGCTGGCCGCGCTGGTGCGGCTGTCGGAGGACTTCGCGGTGGCCCGGCCCACCGCGACACTGGGCGACTTCGTTGCCGAGCTGGACGAGCGGGCGAACGCCCAGCACGCGCCGACGGTGGAGGGCGTCACCCTGGCCTCGCTGCACGCGGCCAAGGGCCTGGAGTGGGACGCGGTGTTCCTGGTCGGCCTGACCGAGGGCACGCTGCCGATCACCTACGCCAAGACCGACGAGCAGGTCGAGGAGGAGCGGCGGCTGCTGTACGTCGGCGTCACCCGGGCCCGGTTCCACCTGAACCTGTCCTGGGCGCTGTCCCGCTCGCCCGGCGGGCGCGGCGGAAGGCGGCCCTCGCGCTTCCTGGACGGCCTGCGGCCGGGTTCCGCGCCCCGCGGCGCCCGGGGCGCCGGAGCGGGCGGCAGCAGCGGCGTGGAGCGCGGCCAGGGCGGCGGGCGCAAGCGGCGCGGGCCGGTGCTGTGCCGGGTCTGCGGGCGCACCCTGTCCGACGCCGGCGAGATCAAGCTGATGCGCTGCGAGGACTGCCCCTCGGATCTGGACGAGGGCCTGTACGAGCGGCTGCGCGCCTGGCGGTCGGAGCAGGCCAAGGGGCTGGGGCAGCCGGCGTACTGCGTGTTCACCGACAAGACGCTGCTGGCCATCGCGGAGGTCCGCCCGTCCGACGAGCGGGAGCTCTCGCAGATCGCCGGCGTCGGTGCGCGCAAGCTCGAACGGTTCGGTGCGGACGTGCTGACGCTCTGCTCCGGCGCGGAGCTCGACATTCCGGTTCAGGGTGGCGGCCAACTGTCCGACGGGGAGCCGTCGGAGGAGCCCGCGACGGCCCCCGACCTGCCCGAAGAAACTTCCGCGGAAGAAGCCGAAAAATAGTTTGCGCATCCCGCGGAGGTCCCCATAGCCTTCACGAGCACGGTCGGGGAACGCCTCTTCCAAAGGCCCACCCGCACGTGATGTACTAGGCAAGTCCGTTCCACTGCCCTTACGAGACGCCGAGAGGAGGCGAGCCCCGATGACCAGCCAGCTGACCACCGTGATGACCGATCGTTCGGTCCTGCTCGCCTGCCCGCTCGGCATTTCGATGCCCGGCTCCGGTCTGTCCTCCGCCGCTCTCCTGCCGGTCGTCCCGGTGCGCGAGCGGATCGAGCGACCGACCAAGGCGTCCGCGGTAGTGGCGGCGAAGGCTCAGGCGCAGGCCTATGCCTTTGCGGCGGCGGCCAACGGCGCCGGCGCTGGTACCGCCACGGGCGTGGAAGCCGCCAAGGGACACGCGAACGGACAGCAGAAGACGCAGCAGCACGGCAAGTGGGCCTTCCGCGGGCTCGAACCCTGGAGTGATCCAGCCTGATACGGCATCAGGTCGGCACCTCAGGGCCGCGGAATCCCAGACCGGGATCCGCGGCCCTTCTGTTTTCTTCAGACCTGCAGCACCGCCCCGGCCGGGCCACCGACCGGCCGGAACGACAGACCGACAGATGAGGAACGAAGCAACCGTGCACACCACCCCGCACGCCACGTCAGCTTCCCTGCCCGACCTGACCCACCCGCCCGCACAGCCCCCGGAGACCACCTTGCTGCCCCTCACCGAGCTCGACGACGAGATCGAGCGACTCGGCGTGCCCGTCCCCTGCCGTACCTACGACCCCGAGGTCTTCTTCGCGGAGTCGCCGGCCGACGTCGAGTACGCCAAGTCCCTCTGCCAGACCTGCCCGGTCCGCGAGGCCTGCCTCGCCGGTGCCAAGGACCGCCGCGAGCCCTGGGGCGTCTGGGGCGGCGAGCTGTTCATCCAGGGTGTGGTCGTCGCCCGCAAGCGGCCCCGTGGCCGTCCGCGCAAGAACGCGGTCGCGGCATGACCATCCGGAAGTCCACCACCCCCGGCACCCTCGACAACCCACTCACGCACGATCCGATGAATCAGGCCCCGATGACTCCCACCCTCAGCGAACTCCCCGCACGTGAATCCGACGCGATGGCGTCGCGCCAGAACAGGAACCTCGAGATGCAACTCATGCCAGAAGCCCTGGCTCGTGCCCATATGCAACAGCGCCTGCGGGAGGCGGAGCACGAACGCAGGTCGATGCACCTGCTCGCCGCCCGCCGGCTGCAGCGCCGTGCCGAGCGCGCGTCGCTGCGCGCCCGGCGCGCCCTGGCCATGGCCGTGATGCAGTAACGGCCCCCGCCGGATTCCCGGCACCGCCCCGCGAGGGGCACGACCAGCGCACGGCCACGACAGACACCCCGCGGGACCGGTCCGAAAGGGCCGGTCCCGCGGTGCGTTATGCCGACAAACCCGGCACTGGCGGAGGTATCGTCAACCAGTGGATCACAAGCCATCACCGGCCGGGTCTCAGGCAGCGACGACGTGCGCCCGCTGCGGCGTCACCCAGCAGGGTCTTCCGCTCACGTGGACCTGCTCCGTGGAGAACGGCCGCCGCGTCTTCTTCTGCGACACCTGCGCCCGCAAGCACCTGCGCAGCATCGAAGGGCGGCTGGACTCCGCCTGGTGGTAGCCGCGGCGGCGCCGCCGCTCAGGCGGACTCCGCCGTTCCCTCGCCGTCGAAACCGGGCAGCCACTCCAGCAGCTCCTCGCGCAGCCGCACCGTCGCGCCCAGCTGGCACAGCACCCCGACGGTGCTCAGCGTCACGCGGTGGATCAGCAGGTACGCCGGCGGCAGGTTCAGCTGCTTGCCCAACTGGTGGGCGGGCGACCGCGGATCGGCGATCCGCGCCGCCTGCGCCCGCATCCACGCCCGCTCGAAGTGGAACTCCTCGCGGGCGGCCGGTTCGATGATCGGCCGCAGGTAGTCCGCGACCGCCTCCGCGTCCAGGGTGATCGTCGGCTTGACGAAGCCCTCGGTGCGCAGCATCGCGTAGACCTGCTCGGCCTCGTCCTCCAGCGCCAGCCGCAGTGCCGTGCCGATCGGCAGCGGCAGGCCCTCCGGCAGCCGGTCGACGGTGCCGAAGTCCAGCACGCCCAGCCGCCACCCGTCCGCCGGGCCGTCGTCCACCAGCAGCCGGAAGTTGCCCGGGTGCGGGTCGGCGTGCAGCAACCCGGTGCGCGCGGGGCCGGCGAACAGGAAGTGCGCCAGCAGCTGCCCGGCCCGGTCGCGCATGTCCTCGGTGCCCGAGGCGATCACCTCGGACAGCGGCACCCCGTCCATCCACTCGGTGACCAGCACCTGGTCCGCCTGGTGGACCACGTCCGGCACCTCGACGTCCGGATCACCGGCGAACTCCGCCGCGTGGGCGTGCTGCGCCTTGGCCTCCAGCGCGTAGTCCAGCTCCTCCGCGACCCGCTCGCGCAGCTCCGCCAGCAGCGGCTTGACGTCCATGCCCGGAATCAGCGGGCCGAACAGCCTCGCCACACGGCCGAGTTGGGACAGGTCCGAGAGCAGCGCGTCACCGGCCCCCGGGTACTGCACCTTCACCGCGACCTTCCGCCCGTCGCTCCACACCGCGCGGTGCACCTGGCCGATCGACGCGGCGGCCGCCGGGACGTCCTCGAACTCGGAGAACAGCGAGCGCCAGTCCTTGCCCAGCCGCTCGGCCAGCACCCGGTGGACGGTGCGGGCCGGCATCGGCGGTGCGGCCTCCTGGAGCTTGGTCAGCGCCGCCCGGTAGGGGCCCGCGACGTCCTCCGGGAGCGCGGACTCGAAGACGGACAGCGCCTGCCCGAACTTCATCGCGCCGCCCTTGAGCTCACCGAGCACCTTGAAGATCTGCTCCGCGGTCCGCTCCTGCAGCTCGATCGCCACCTCGTCGGCGGGACGGCCGCCGAGCCGCTTGCCGAGCCCCATCGTGGCCCGCCCGGCGAACCCCAGAGGGAGCGCTGCCAGTTTCGCGGTCCGGGTCACAGCCTTGCGCGGAAGATCAGACATGCGCCCCTCATTTCCGGTCGGTCACATGGCCATTGTGCCCCGCTCCCGGGGCGGCCCGGGGATGAGGCGGCCACTTGACGCCATGGTCAGCGCAATGTCCCGATCGTCCCGGCGGGACTCGCCGCCGGTGCCCGCCGCGCCCGTGCGGGCCTCGCGGGCCGCCGCGCCGCACCCGCATCCGGTCTCCGCGGGCAGCGGCCGGACCGTGCCGGACAGGCGCTCCAGGGACAGCTCCACCCGGGCCCCGGCGCTCGGCGGCACCCGCCCGTCGAGGTGGGCCAGCGCGTGGGCGGCGGCGAGCCCGGCGACCGTGGCGGCCAGAGCGACGTCGCAGGCCGGCACACCCGGCTGCCGCCCCGACCTGAGCTGGGCCAGTATCCGCGGCCACGCCGCGTCCTGCCGGGCGAGCCGCAGCCCGACGCACTCCCCGCACGGTGTCCGGCCCGGCAGCACCAGCGGGCCCACCACACCCGTGCCCTCCAGTACGCCCGCGTACAGGTGCGGCACCCCCGAGGCCACCAGCCGCCTCGCCTCCTCGGGGTCGGGGGAGTAGGCGTGCAGCCCGTCGCGCGGCGCGAGCACCGTCAGCACCGATCCCGTGGTCCCGGCCGCGCGCCCGCCCGCCCCACCGGGGGTGACCGTGCCACCGGTGCCGCAGGTCCCGGCCGCCGCACCCCTGCGCGCCTCCGGCGCCGCCCGCCGCACCGCGCCCCGCCCGGCGGCGTCCCTGCGTTCGCCGACCTGCTCGGCCGGGATCCCGCCCGGCGCCGCATCCCACGGCTCGACGCGGCCGCCGTCCACCACGTCCACCGCGCCCACGCCGGCCGCCGCCAGCAGTGCGGCCAGGTGCGCGCCGACCCGGCCCGCCCCGTGGACCCGCACCCGGGCCGCCCGCCGGTGCCGTATCCGGGCCGCGGCGGCACCCGGACCTGGGTGGACCACCGACAGGGCCGCCAGATCGGGTCGCAGCCTGTCCAGCAGCGGCGCCCGGTGCCGCACCGCCGCCGAAAGGGCCGCGTGCCCGGACGCGTCGTCCAGCACGCCGCCGTCCGCGAGCAGCCCCAGCAGCCGCCGCACCCGGTCCGGCGGCAGTCCGAGCGCGGCCGCGTCCCTCGTCAGCGTCGCGGTGCCGCGGGTGCCGTCGAGGAGGTCGAGGAAACCGGCCGCCGGGCCGTCCACCGGCTCCAGCACCACCGCGTGGTCGGGCCCCACCCCGAACTGCACGCTCTCCCCGTCCCGCCAGCTCCGCCGCAGCGCCGTCTTCAGCATCGGCCGCATTCCCTGCATCGCCCTCACACGCCTTCCCGCATCCCGAACCCTGCGTCCCGAACGCCCGCATCGCGCACGCCCGCCGGCCGCGCGCTCGCAACCCACGCGGTGCTCCCGCACGCTCGCAACCCACGCGGTGCTCCCGCGCCGTGCTCCCGCGCCGTGCTCCCGCGTCCGGCTTCGCGCGATCCGTCGCGCACGCCGTCCGGCCGCTCACTCTCCGTGAGTGACAGCGTCAGCATGGCCGATCCGCCCGCAAGCGCCGTGAAGTTATCCACAGGCTGTGGGAGAGATTCATTTCATATGCCCGTGCGCTCGCCGCGGCGCCCGCGCCCCGAAATCCCCGAAGCCCAGGTGAGCCGCACTTCACCTGATCGCGGGACAGGTGAACTCAGGCATTCCATATGTGTGCGAACCGAGGTGATTCACGGGCCGAACGGCTTGGAGGCGGGACTTATCACAGGTGAAACGGGTACGGTCGAGCCGTGTCCGCCGATCCAGCGCGAAATCTCGCCAGCCAGACCGCCCGCGGCCTCCGGACGAGCGGGGCGAGTGCGGTGGAGGTGCGCCGCAGCGCACGCCGCCGCCGGACGGTGTCCGCCTATCGGGACGGCGATCGCACGGTCGTGCTGATCCCGGCCCGGATGTCGGCGGCGGAGGAGCAGCGCTGGGTCACGGTGATGCTGGACAAGCTCGCCGCGCAGGAGAGCCGCCGGATGCCCGGCGACCAGGAGCTGGCCGCCCGGGCGGAACGGCTGTCCGAGCAGTACCTCCTGGGCGGCGCGGTCCCGGACACGGTCCGCTGGGTCACCAACCAGAACTCGCGCTGGGGCTCCTGCACGCCCTCCGAGGGCAGTATCCGGCTCTCCCACCGGCTGCAGGGCATGCCCGAGTACGTCATCGACTACGTGCTGCTGCACGAGCTCGCCCACCTGCTGGTGCCCGGACACGGCCCGGCGTTCTGGAAGCTGCTGGAGAGCTACCCGCGCACCGAGCGCGCCCGCGGCTACCTGGAGGGCGTGGTGGCCGCCGACCGGCTGCCCCACCCGCCCGGCCCGCAGGACTGACCGCCGCCCCGCGCGGACATCACGCCCCCGTGCAGCCGCGTGGACATCACGCCCCGTGCAGCCGGGCTGACGCCGCGCCCTCGCGCAGCCGGGCACGCGCCTCACCCGCACCCGGGCACGCGCCTCACCCTCCACCGGAACGCACCCCGCACCACGCGCCCCCAGGGCATCGCGGCACGTCGCGCCGGTACAACGGTGACGCAGCGGTGACCTGAGGGGAATGGCTCCCGTCGGAGAGAGCGGTTAGCCTGTCGCAACGCACCGGAGCACAAAGGGGATGGGGGAAGGTCGCACGATGGCCAGGGAATTCCAGCGCGGCCACAAGGCCAAGATCAGCGACTTGACCGCTGGCACCGATCTCTACGTCGGGGTGCAGATCTCCGCCCCCGGACTGACCTTCGACATCAGCTGTTTCGGGCTGGACGCGGACGAGAAGCTCTCCGACGACCGCTATTTCGTCTTCTTCAACCAGCCCAAGTCGCCGGAAGAGTCCATCCAGTTGCTCGGCGCGCAGGCCGGTGACGCCGAGTCGTTCCGCGTCACGCTGGACCGGATCCCGGCGGCCGTGCAGCGGCTCAGCTTCACCGCCACCATCGACGGCGACGGGCAGATGTCCCAGATCGCCCCCGGCTACATCCGGTTGGTGGCCGGCGGCGAGGAGGTCGCCCGGTACGCCTTCTCCGGCGCCGAGTTCAGCACCGAGCGCGCGGTGATGCTCGCCGACATCTACCTCAAGGACGTGTGGCGGTTCGCCGCCGTCGGCCAGGGCTTCGACGGCGGACTCGCGGCGCTGCTGCGGAACTTCGGCGGCGAGGTCGCCGAGGACGAGCCCGCCGCCGAGCCGCCGGCGCCGCAGTCCGCGCCCGGTTTCGCACCGCCGTCCGGCCCGGCACCCGGCTTCGCGCCGCCCGCGGGCGGCCCCACGCCGCCGCCCGCCCCGGCCCCCGCGCCCGCCCCCTCGTTCGGCGGGCCCGTCGCGCCGCCGCAGCCGGCTCCCGACCGGTCCGGTTTCACGCCGCCACCCGGCGCCGGCGGCCTCGACATCCACCACGCGCCGACCATGGTCGGACCGCTGGCCACCCCACCCGGCCAGGCACCGCCGTTCGGGCAGGTCCCCCCGCCCGCCGCGCCGCCCGGCCCGGGCATGACGCCGCCGCCGTTCCCCGGCCAGCCCGGCCCGCCCGGGGCTTCCGCGCCGGGCAACCCCTTCGCCCAGCAGCCGCCGCCCGGCTACCCGCAGCCCGGCGCCCCGGCCAACTACGGCCTGCCGTCGATGCCGGCGCAGGGTCCGGGCCTGGCCGTCGGCATGCAGAAGTACCGCGAGGCGCCCACCGGCCAGCGCTGGACGCAGCAGAACCCCAAGATGATGCGCGCCGACCTCAGCCAGGCGGGCGGCCAGCCGGTACTCGCCCGGCAGGGGAGCATGGTGCTCTACCAGGGCAAGGTCGACTTCGGCTACAAGGGCGCCGGCTTCACCGGCCGCATCGTCGGCAACATGACCGGCCAGGAGATGCAGCTGATGCGCTGCACCGGCAACGGCCAGGTCTTCTTCGCCGAGAACGCCTCGTACCTCCACCCCGTCGAGCTGCAGGGCGACGCCCTGTGCGTGTCCGCGGAGAACGTGCTCGCCTTCGACGAGAGCCTGCAGCACGAGGTGCGGCGGATCGAAGGGCACGGCATCCCCGGCGGCGCCCTGTTCACCATGCAGTTCCAGGGCACCGGCACGGTGATCGTCAAGACCCACGGCACGCCGGTGGTCCTCCCGGTCACCCCGACCACCTACGCCGACAGCAACGCGATCGTGGCCTGGTCGGCCGCCGCCCAGGTGATCGTCTCCAGCCAGGTGCGGCTGCGCAGGAGCGCCTACCCCGGCCACAGCGGTGAGACCGTGAACCTCCAGTTCCGCGGCGCTCCCGGCAACTTCATCGTCGTCCAGCCCTACGAGGTGTGACCCGCCATGGACCAGCAGATGATCGCGGGGTACGCGCCGACGCCCGTCGCCGCGCGCATGGAGAACCACGGCTCGTCGATGCTCAAGGTCGCCATGCAGACCGGCCAGGACCTCTTCGCCCGCACCGGCTCGATGATCGCCTACGAGGGCTTCGTGCAGTACGAGCCCAACCCGCCGGCCGTGCGGCAGATGGCCTCGGCCTGGCTGACCGGTGAGAGCACCCCGCTCATGAAGTGCAGCGGCGACGGGCTGCTGTACCTGGCGGACTACGGCGCCGACGTGGTGTGCCTGAACCTCGACAACGAGTCGGTGTCGGTCAACGGCACCAACCTCCTCGCCTTCGACGCGCACCTGCAGTGGGGCGTCGAGAGGGTCAAGGGACTCGCCAAGTTCGCCGGGCAGGGCCTGTTCAACGTGGGCGTGTCCGGCAACGGCTGGGTCGCCATCACCTCCCGCGGCACGCCGATCGTCGTCGACTGCGGCAGCGGCGCGGACGAGACGTACGTGGACCCGGACGCGCTGGTCGCGTGGTCGTCGGGGCTGAAGATGAAGGCCAAGCGCAGCTTCAAGGCGTCGTCGCTGATCGGGCGCGGCAGCGGCGAGGCGTTCCAGATCGGCTTCTCCGGCCAGGGATTCGTGGTCGTCCAGCCGAGCGAGGACAGCACTGACCGGCTCCGGGTCCGGGGCTGAGGGGGAGCGAACACACCATGCAGAGCCCGCTTTTCGCGTTCACCGAGGTCCAGAACCAGGACCACTACAGCCTGCAGAACTCCTACCTGCTGCGGGTCCGGCTCGACGGCAACACCGGCCCGGACTGCCTGGCCCGCAAGGGCTCGATGGTGGCCTACCAGGGCATGATCGAGTTCGACGGCGAGTACCAGTCGCGCCACCAGCGCAGCGGCCGCCGCCACACCGGCGAGGGCCTGGACCTGATGCGCTGCTCCGGGCAGGGCACCGTCTACCTCGCCAACCTCGCGCAGCAGATCCACGTCCTGGACGTCGACCACGAGGGCCTGACCGTCGACAGCGCGTATGTGCTCGCGCTGGACTCCGGCCTGCACTGGGAGGTCATCGCGGTGGACAGCCAGTTCGGGCTGTCCGGCACCGGCCAGTACAACCTGAACATCTCCGGCAACGGCAAGGTCGCGCTGATGACCTCGGGCAAGCCGCTCATGATGCCCGTCACCCCCGACCGTTACGTGTCCTGCGACGCGGACGCGGTCGTCGCCTGGTCCAGCGGCCTGCGCGTGCAGATGCAGGCGCAGACCAGCAGCTCGTCGGTCTTCCGGCGCCGCGGCAGCACCGGCGAGGGCTGGGAGCTGAACTTCGTCGGGCAGGGCTACGTCCTCGTGCAGCCCAGCGAGTTGATGCCGCCGCAGCACATGAACATCGGGCAGGGCCTGCGCGCGCAGTACGGCGTCGGGCAGCAGGGCGCGCACGGCCAGAACCCGGGCAACATCTGGTCCAACCGCTGACGCACGGCGCACCGCGGGCCGGCGCACCGCACGCCGGAGGGAGCGGACCGCGTCCTACAGCAGGGCGCGGGTCCGCTCCACCAGGGCCGCCACCGAGGCGTCGGCGACACCGGCGACCTCGTCGTAGCCGTACCAGCGCAGGTCGAGCGACTCGTCGCTGATCGCGGCGACCGCGCCCTCCGGCGCCACCGCCGCGTACTGCACGTCCAGGTGCCAGGCGCACGGCGTGTGGTGGCGGTCCAGCCGGACCGGCACCGGAACCAGCAGGCGCAGCCCGCCGATACCGGACTCCTCCACGCCCTCCCGCAGCGCGGCCGCGGCCAGCGACGTGTCGTCCGGCTCGCAGTGGCCGCCCATCTGCAGCCACATCCGCAGCTTCGCGTGCAGCGTGAGCAGCACGCGCTCGCGCGGCGGGTCGACGACCAGCACACTGCCGGTCACATGGCCGTCACGGCACGACTTGAGCAGGCCGTCGGGGTGGGCGGCCAGGTGCGCCAGGTAGTCCCGGCGCAGCTCCTCCTGGTCCGCGGCGGGCGCGTCCCACCCCTCCAGGACGCCGACCGCGTCCGCGTGCAGAGCGCTCACTTGCCGGCGTCGCCCTCGTCGCCGTCCTGGCCGTCCTCGCCATCCTTGCCCGGGGACTTCTCCGGCTCCTGGCGCGGGTCCCGCTTCTCGTCGCGCGCGGCGTCCGGGGCGTCCGTCCCGGCCTTCTCGCCGGCGTCACCCTTCTCGGCGTCCCGCCGGCTCTCCACGCTGCCGGCCGCGTCGGCCGCCGCCTCGCCGAGCATCTTGTCCAGCTCGGAGAAGTCGAAGGTCTCGCGGTGCACGAAGCCGTCGGGGTCGTCCAGGTCGGCGGCGGTCGGCAGCATGTCGGGGTGGGCCCACAGGCCGTCCCTGCCGTCGGTCCCGCGGGCGTCGGACAGCGACGCCCACAGGCGGGCCGCGTCCCGCAGCCTGCGCGGCCGCAGTTCCAGGCCGATCAGGGTGGCGAAGGTCTGCTCGGCGGGGCCGCCGCTGGCCCGGCGGCGGCGCAGCGTCTCGCGCAGGGCGCCGGCGGACGGCAGGTGCGGGGCCGCCGCCTCGTGCACCACCGCGTCCACCCAGCCCTCGACGAGGGCCAGCGCGGTCTCCAGCCGGGCCAGCGCCGCCTTCTGCTCCGGGGTGTCCTGGGGCTGGAACATGCCCTGCTGCAGCGCCTCCTGGAGCTGCTCGGGCTGCGACGGGTCGAGCTGGCCGACGGCCTCCTCGAGGCGGGCCGTGTCGACCTTGATGCCGCGCGCGTAGCCCTCGACCGCGCCGAACAGGTGGGCCCGCAGCCACGGCACGTGGGCGAAGAGCCGCTGGTGGGCGGCCTCGCGCAGCGCCAGGTAGAGCCGGACCTCCTCCTGCGGGATGCCCAGGCCGTCACCGAACGCCGCGACGTTCGCCGGGAGGAGCGCGGCCTTGCCGGCCGGGCCCAGCGGCAGGCCGACGTCGGTGGAGCCGACGACCTCGCCGGCGAGGGTGCCGAGCGCCTGCCCGATCTGGGAGCCGAACATCGCCCCGCCCATGGAGCGCATCATGCCGAGCAGCGGGCCGGTCATGGCCTGCATCTCCTCGGGCAGCACGTCACCCATCGCGCCGGCCACGCGCTCCGCGACCGGGTCGACCAGGTCCTTCCACACCGGCAGCGTCGCCTCGACCCACTCGGCACGGCTCCAGGCCACCGCCGTGTTGGCACCGGACGGCAGCGAGGTGGCGCCGTCGAGCCACAGGTCCGCCAGGCGCATGGCCTCCGCGACCCAGTCGCGGTCGGCGCGTCCCACACTGGCGTCCTTGACGCCGTCGGGCGTGCCCTGGGCGACGGTCTGCCGCGCGATGTCCTTGGCCATGTCCCAGTTCACCGGGCCGCCCTCGTAGGAGAGCATCTGCCCGAGCTGCTGGAAGGCCGCGCCCAGGTCGTTGGGGTTCAGCGAGCCGAACATCGCCGCGAACGGGTTGTCCCCGCCGCCGGGCCCGAAGGGGTTGCCGCCCCCGAAACCGAAGGGGTTCGGCGGGCCGCCCTGGCCGCCCTGGCCCTCACCGCCCTTGCGCTGCTTGCCCTCGTCCCCGTCCTCGGGCTCCTCCGGAGGGACGCCGAATCCGAATGGGATGTCACTCACGGGATTCCTCGGCTCTGTGTCGTGGTGGGGTGTGTGGTGGGCTGTACCTCCAGCCTAGACACCTGTCCGGCAGGATGGCTGCGTACGTATCTGAGACAACCGTGGGAGACACCCGGTGAGTTCCCCAGAAGCACACGTTCGCCCAGAGCGGAGCGGTGGCCGGAGCGCGTCAGGCCCGGTCGTCGCGGTCACCGGCGCGGCCTCCGGCGTCGGCCGTGCCCTGGCGCTGCGGCTCGTCGAATCGGAGCAGGTCAAGAAGGTCCTGGCGATCGACGAGCGGCGCGGTGACGTGCCCGGTGCGACCTGGCGGGTGCTCGATGTGCGCGACCCGGCGATCGCCGAGAAGCTGCGCGGCGCGGACGTCGTCGTGCACCTCGCGCTCGACCTCGACCTGGAGTCCGACCCCAAGGCCCGCTCGGCGTTCAACGTGCGCGGGACGCAGACCGTGTTGACGGCCTCGGCCGCCGCCGGAGTGCGCCGGGTCGTGCTGTGCACCTCGGCGATGGTCTACGGCGCGCAGGCGGACAACGACGTGCCGCTCGCCGAGGACGCGCCGCTGCGCGCGACCTCCGAGGCCAGCTTCGTCGACGACCTGCTGGAGATCGAGCGGCTGGGGCGGCGCGCGCCCCGCGCCCACCCCGGCCTCAACGTGACGATCCTGCGGCCCGCGGTCCTGGTGGGCGGCACGGACACCGCGCTGACCCGCTACTTCGAGTCGCCGCGCCTGCTGGTGGTGGCGGGCAGCCGCCCGTGCTGGCAGTTCTGCCACGTCGAGGACCTGGTGTCGGCGCTGGAGTACGCCGTGCTGGAGGAGGTCGACGGCGAGATGGCGGTGGGCTGCGACGGCTGGCTGGAGCAGGAGGAGGTCGAGGAGCTGTCCGGCATCCGCCGCATGGAACTGCCGCCCGCGATCGCCTTCGGCGCCGCATCCCGCCTGCACCGTCTCGGCCTGACCCCGTCCCCGGCCGGCGACCTCGCCTACACCATGCACCCCTGGGTGGTCAGCGGGAGCCGGTTGCACGACGCGGGCTGGCGGCCCCGGTGGACCAACGAGGAGGTGCTGGCCGAACTGCTGGAGGAGGTCGCGGGGCGCAACTCCGTCGCGGGCCGCAGGCTCGGCCGCAAGGACGCGACGACGCTGGGCGCGGCCGGCGCCACCGTGGCCCTGGTCGGCGCGGCGGCCGTGGTCCGCCGGGCCCGCAAGCGGCGCGGCCTGTGAACGGCACGGGCCACGTAGTGGAAACTTCTTTCCGTATCGCGGGAGTGTGAGGCAGCATGGAGGGCATGGCACCCATGTACGAGGACCGCGACACGGCGGGTGGCCCGATCCGGCTGCTGGCCATCCGTGACGGCGCGCTGTCGGTGGACGAGGTCCTCGCGGCGGTCGGTGACGACGCGGCCGGCGGCACCACGCTCTTCGTCGGGACGGTGCGCGACCACGACGGACGTGCGGATGCGCGGGTCACCGGCCTGTCCTACAGTGCGCACCCGACCGCGGGCGCCGAGCTGCGCCGCGTCGCGGAGAAGGTGGCCGCGGAGTTCCCGGTGCGGGCCCTGGCGGCCGTGCACCGCGTCGGCGACCTCGTGGTCGGCGACATCGCCGTCGTGGTGGCCGTGTCCTGCCCGCATCGCGGCGAGGCGTTCGCGGCCAGCCGCCGACTGATCGACGACCTCAAGAGCGAGGTGCCGATCTGGAAGCACCAGCGGTTCGACGACGGCGGCGAGGAGTGGGTCGGCGCCCGCTGAGCGCCGGACCCTCGCGCCCCGACCCTGCACCCACTCTGATGACGTAACCGTCCGTTAGTGGGATTTCCGCTTGCGTAACCCGTTGGCCCGCCGGAGCGTTGACGCACCGGGTGGTTAATCTGCTCATAGGTCTGATTTGGGGCCTCTGGGGTCGATACGGGGTCGGGAGTTCGTTGTGGGTGCACTCGTGTGGTTGCTCATTCCTGCTGTCGCGGCGCTGTTCGCCGCTGTCTGGGCACGCTGGGCGGCACGTAAGCGCGTCACCCACGACGGCGCCTCGCTGGCCGGCTACGAGCGCTTCAGGGCGGCCATGGAGGCCGTTCCGGACGCCGCCGGGCGTCCGGTCGCCGACGGCTCCGCGGCCCCTGAGGGCGCCTCCGCCGGCGGTGTCCGGGACACCCGGCCGGCCGGGGCGCGGGCCGGTGCCGAGCAGCCCGCCGCCGAGGGGGGAAGGATCGGCCGCCGCCGCCGGATCATCGTCTCCGGGCACGGCCCCGCGCGGTCCCACAGCGGCCGCAAAGCCTCCGCAAAGGCGGCCTCCGGAGCGGGCGAGGAGGACTCACCCAAGAGGCCGGTTGAGGGCTCAATCCCGTAGGGTCGACCCATGCCACGCCGCACCGCGACGCTGATCGCCTCGACTTTGACGCTCATAGCGCTGCTGTGCGTGGCGCTCCTGACGCCCGCTCCCTACGCGGAGATGTCGCCGGGGCCGACGGTCAACACCCTCGGCGACTACGGCGGCGACACGGTGATCCAGATCTCGGGCCGCCAGACGTACCCCGCCGACGGCCACCTCAACATGACGACGGTGCGGGTGACCGGCGCCGACTACCGGATGAACCTCGTCGAGGCGCTGCTGGGCTGGGCGCGGCACGACGACAAGGTGGTCGAGCACGACACGCTCTACCCGCCGGGGCAGACCGCCGAGCAGGCCGACCAGGAGAACGCCGAGGAGTTCAGCCAGTCCCAGGACAGCGCCAAGGTCGCCGCCCTGGACGAGCTGCACATCCCCGTGCAGTCCCGGGTGATCGTGGCCGCCGTGGTCAAGGGCGGCGCCGCCGAGGGCACGCTGCACGCCGGCGACGTCATCAAGGCCGTGGACGGCACCAAGGTCACGCAGTCCGACCAGGTCGCGCAGCTGGTCACCAAGCACAAGCCGGGCGAGCCGGTGGTCTTCACCGTCGTGCGCGCCGCCGACGTCAAGTCGAAGTCGGCGCCCACCCACCAGGTGACGGTCACCACACGTGAGTCGCACGACCAGGGCCCGTCCCGCGCGGTGGTCGGCATCCAGGCCGGGATCGAGCACACCTACCCGTTCACCATCGACATCAAGCTGGCCGACGTGGGCGGCCCGAGCGCGGGCATGATGTTCGCGCTGGGCATCATCGACAAGCTCACCCCGGGCAACATGACCGGCGGCAACTTCGTGGCCGGCACGGGCACCATCGACGACAACGGGACGGTCGGCCCGATCGGCGGCATCAGCCTGAAGACGATCGGCGCCCGCGACAAGGGCGCGCGGTTCTTCCTCACCCCCGCGGACAACTGCGAGGAGGCCGCCAAGGACGTCCCCAAGGGCCTGACCCTGGTGAAGGTCAAGACCCTCGACGACGCCATGGCGGCACTGACGAACATCAAGTCCGGCAACGACGCGGCGCTGCCCAGCTGCACGGGCTGACGGCCCTCACTCGAAGGTCGCCGCCAGCGCGTCGGCCAGGCCCGGGACGAGGTCGGGGCCGGTCAGCACCTCGGTCGGCGAGTCCTTCTCGCGCAGCCGCACCGCCGACTCGCGGGTGCCGTCCCGCAGCACCGCGACCGTCATCCGCACCTCCTGGCGCTCGGGGTGCCGGGCCACCCAGGACGCCAGCTCGGCGTCGCCCAGACCGTCCGGCATGGCCGCCTCCGCGGACGGCGGCAGCATCAGCCGCTCCACGGTGAGCGCGCAGCCGGCGATCACGTCGGGCCAGGCGATGGTGGCGAGGAACTCGTCGAGGGCGGCGCCGGACGGCAGCTCCTCCTGCTCGATCGGGGTGAGCCCGCCCGTGGTCTCGTCGCCGAGCCCCAGCTGGTCGGCGAGGCCGGGTTCACGGGAGCGCAGGTGAGCGGTGTCGACCAGGGCGAACAGGCGGGCCGGCTGGTCCCAGCCGAGGCCCGACGTGTAGGTGTCGATCTCCAGGACGGCACGGGTCAGCGGGTTCGCCGAGAGCGGTGCGCCCTCATCGGGGGTGTTGGACATGGCCCCCATCCTGCCCGTTCCGTTACCGGAATCGGGAACCGGCCAAAGCGTAGGTAAGTTGCACCAGTGGGCGTCCGACCCGGGACGCCTTTTTCGCGACAGTTCGAAGGTGCGCACCTTGGTATTCCAGATGCCCGAACGCGGCGCGGGCCCGCCGGGACCGCGGGTGAGGGTCGGCCGCCCGTCCCGTGGCGCGCGGTCGCTGCTCATCACCGTCGGCATCCTCGCGGTGCTGATGGTCGCGTTCGTGATGTTCGCGGGGATCTGGACGGACTGGCTCTGGTACCGCTCGGTGCACTTCTCCTCGGTCTTCCGCACCATGCTGTGGACGAGGATCGGGCTGTTCTGCGTCTTCGGCCTGCTGATGGCGCTCGTGGTGGGCGCCAACCTCTACCTCGCGCACCGGCTGCGGCCGCCCCTGAGCGCGATGTCGGCGGAGCAGCAGAACCTGGACCGCTACCGGATGGGCATAGCCCCGTACAAGACGTGGGTGCTGCTGGGGATCTGCGCGATGGTCGGGCTCGTCGCGGGCGGGTCGGCCGCGGCGCACTGGCGGCTGTGGCTGATGACCACCAACGCCACGCCCTTCCACGTCAAGGACCCCCAGTTCCACAAGGACGTCGCGTTCTACGCCTTCGACCTGCCCTGGTACCGCTTCCTGCTCGACTTCGGCTTCGCCGCCGTGGTGCTGTCGCTGGTCGGGGCGGCCGCGGTGCACTACCTGTACGGGGGGCTGCGGATCACCTCGCCGGGCGGCCGCGCCACCGCGGCGGCCACCGGGCACCTGTCGGTGCTGCTCGGCCTGTTCGTCTCGCTCAAGGCGGTCGCCTACTGGCTCGACCGCTACGGCCTGGCGGTGAAGTCCAGCGGCCTGCGCTCCACCGACAACTGGACCGGCCTGCGCTACGTCGACGCCAACGCCTACCTGCCGGCCAAGACGATCCTCTTCTGCATCGCGGTGATCTGCGCCCTGCTGTTCTTCGCCACCCTCTGGCGGCGCACCTGGTCGCTGCCCATGATCGGCTTCGGCCTCATGGTGCTGTCCGCGATCCTGATCGGCGGGCTCTACCCCGCGATCGTCCAGAAGTTCACGGTGCAGCCCAACGAGGCCGCCAAGGAAGCGCCGTACATCCAGAAGAACATCGACGCCACGCGCAAGGCCTACGGCATCGACGGCAGCAAGGTGCAGGAGTACGCCGGCCAGAGCACGACCGACAAGGCGACGCTGCGCAAGGACGTCGCCGGCGCCGCGTCGGTGCGCGTACTCGACCCGAACGTGGTCTCGCCGACGTTCCAGCAGATGCAGCAGTCCCGCGGCTACTACTCCTTCCCCTCCACGCTCGACGTCGACCGGTACGGCACCGACGGCAACGAGCAGGACACAGTGGTCGGCGTGCGCGAGCTGAACACCAGCGGCGTCCCCGAGAACAACTGGGTCAACGACCACTTCAAGTACACGCACGGCTACGGCGTCGTCGCCGCCAAGGGCACCGAGGTCACCGGCTCCTACCCGGTGGGCCAGCCCGTGTACACCGAGCAGAGCCTGCCGACGGGCGGCACGTTCGGGCCGTACCGGCAGCAGATCTACTTCGGTGAGCAGACCACCCAGTACTCGATCGTGGGCGGCCACACCAAGGAGCTGGACTACGTCGACAACCAGGGCGGCGAGCACACCACGAGCTACACCGGCTCCGGCGGCGTCAGCCTGGACAACCCGCTGACGCGCGCCGCCTATGCGGTGACGTTCGGCGAGCCGCAGATCCTGTACTCCGGGGCGATAGGCCACGGCTCGAAGATCCTCTACAACCGCACCCCCAAGGAGCGGGTGGAGGCCGTGGCCCCCTGGCTGACGATCGACGGGGACCCGTACCCGGCGGTGGTGGACGGCCGCGTGCAGTGGATCGTCGACGCCTACACCACCACCAACGGCTATCCGTACGCCTCGCGGACCACGCTGGGCGACACCACCGCGGACGCGCTGACCGACAGCCACCGCGCGGTGGTCCCGCAGCAGAACCAGGTCAACTACATCCGGAACTCGGTGAAGGCGACGGTCGACGCCTACGACGGCACCGTGAAGCTCTACCAGTGGGACACCGAGGACCCGGTGCTCAAGACGTGGATGAAGGCGTTCCCGCACACCGTGCAGCCCAGGAGCGCGATCTCCCCGGACCTGCTGTCCCACCTGCGCTACCCGCAGGACCTGTTCAAGGTGCAGCGGCAGCTGCTGGCGACCTACCACGTGACCACCGCCGCCCAGTTCTACAGCGGCAGCGAGGTGTGGAAGGTGCCGGACGACCCGGCCTCGAAGTCGGGCAAGGCGGTCCCGCCGTACTACCTGAGCATGAAGATGCCGGGGCAGGCCAGCCGTGCCTTCTCGCTGACCACGACGTTCACCCCGACCAGCCGGGCCAACCTGGCGTCGTTCATGGCCGTCGACGCGGACGCCACCAGTCCCGACTACGGGACGATGCGCATCCTCAAACTCAACTCGCCGGTCGACGGGCCGGGGCAGGTGCAGAGCAAGTTCAACTCCGACCGCGACTTCGCGCCGGACCTGAACCTCCTCAAACGCGGGGACTCCACCATCGAGTACGGCAACCTGCTGACCGTCCCGCTCGACGGGGGCCTGCTGTACGTCGAGCCGGTGTACGTGCGCGGCGCGGACCCGGCCATCAACTACCCGCTCCTGCAGAAGGTGCTGGTGGACTTCGACGGCCGGATGGCCTTCAAAGACACCCTGGACGAGGCGCTGGACGCGGTGTTCCAGCCCTCCGGCTCGCCGCCGCCGTCCGCCACCGCTCCGGGAACGGGGACCACTCCGGGCGCGGGCACCACTCCGGGCACGGGCACGACCCCGGGCACGGGTGGCGGGACGGCCACGTCGCCTCCGGCCGGGAGCGGGGGTTCGGCGGACCTGCAGAAGGCGCTGGCCGACGCCCAGCAGGCCTACGGCGACAGCCAGAAGGCCCTGCAGAAGGGCGACTGGACGGCGTACGGCCAGGCGCAGAAGCGGCTGGAGGACGCGCTCAAGCGGGCGCAGGCCGCGGAGCGCGCCGCGCCGGCGATCAAGCACTGAGGGGCCTGACCAGGGGTCATCCCCGTGTCGTGGTACTGTAGGGACACAACGACGCGGGGTGGAGCAGCTCGGTAGCTCGCTGGGCTCATAACCCAGAGGTCGCAGGTTCAAATCCTGTCCCCGCTACTGCACGAAGAGGCTCGGAGTCAATCGACTCCGGGCCTCTTCACTTTTTCGGGGGACCTTTGCCGTGAGGGGTTTGGCGTGACGTCTTGTCGGGAAGTCGACAAAACGCTGAAGTGACCGACTGGCTTGCGGTATACCAGGTGTACGCCGGTATCGGGTGGTGCGACGATGGAGCTCATGGGGGATGGTGCAAGGCTGCTGAACACTCGTCAGATCCATGAGGGGCATGGGTCGGCGAGTGGGACGCCGCTGCCCGCGACCGCGGCCGGCATACTGCCGGCGCCGCGCGCGGCGGAGCCGGGGCGTGAGGACCCCTCGCCCGGTCTGCCCGCGCTGATCAGTGAACTGCCCGACGAGGACACCCTCGCCATGCGCGAGGAGGCCGAGATAGAGGCCCGGCACCGCCGCGCCGCGGAGCAGGGCGACCCGGCCGCGATGAGCGCCCTGGGCACCCTCCTGCTGCGCCGCGGCGACCTGGACGGCGCCGAGCCGGTCCTGCGTGCCGCGGTCCAGCACGGCGACCGGGCCGCCGCCAACAACCTGGCCCTGCTGCTGCACCAGCGCGGCTACGGCGACGAGGCCGCCGACTGGTGGCGGATCGCCGCCGTCGCGGGCTCCGCGCCCGCCGCGCACGCGCTCGGCCGGTACTACCGCGAGCGGGGCGACGAGCCCGGCGCCGAGTACTGGCTGCGGCAGTCCGCCGACGCAGGGCACGCGCTCGGTGCGTACGCCCTCGCGGACCTGATCGAGCACCGCCAGGAGGACGGCGCCGAGCAGTGGTTCCGGCTCGCCGCCGAGCACGGCCACCGCGAGGCCGCCTACCGGCTGGCCCGGATCTGCGCGGACCGCGGCGAGAACCGTGAGGCCGAGCAGTGGTACCGGCAGGCCGCGGCGCGCCGCCACCGGCGGGCCGCGCTGCGCCTCGGCACGCTCCTGGAGGAGCGCGGCGAGACCGCGGAGGCCCAGCGCTGGTACCTGACCGCGGCGCGCGACGGCGAGGCCCGTGCGGCCTGCGCCCTGGGCTTCCTGCTGCGCGACGCGGGCGACATCGACCAGGCCGCGACCTGGTGGCGCCGCGCCGCCCAGGCGGGCGACGGCCAGGCGGCGAACGCGCTCGGCGCGCTGCACGCCCAGGAGGGCGAGACGCAGACCGCCGAGCGCTGGTACCGCACGGCCATGGAGGCCGGTGACGTCAACGGCGCCTACAACCTGGGCCTGCTGTGCGCCGGCCAGGGCCGCAGCGCGCAGGCCGAGCAGTGGTACCGCAAGGCCGCGTACGCCGGGCACCGCGAGGCGGCGAACGCGCTGGCCGTGCTGCTGCTGCAGCGCGGCGACGCGGCGGGCGCCGAGCCCTGGTTCTCCAAGGCGGCCGAGGCGGGCAGCATCGACGCGGCCTTCAACCTGGGCATCCTGCACGCGGGCCGGGACGAGACCGACACCGCGCGCCGCTGGTACGAGCGGGCGGCCGCGGCCGGCCACGCCGAGGCCGCGCTGCAGGTCGCGATAGCGCTCCAGCGCGAGGGCGACCTGCACGGCGCGGAGCGGCACCTGCGGTGCGCGGCCGGCGGGGGCAGCCCCGAGGCGGCGTTCCGGCTCGGCGCGCTGCTGGACGCCGCACGGGACCCGGAGGGTGACGCCTCCGGCGCCGGCGTGGGTGAGGAGGCCGAGGAGTGGTACGAGCGGGCGGCCCGCCAGGGCCACCGCCGCGCCCAGGTGCGGCTCGGCATGCGCGCGGCCAAGCGCGGCGACGCGGAGCACGCCGGGCACTGGTACCGGCTGGCCGCCGAGGCCGGGTCGCGCAACGGCGCGTTCAACCTCGGGCTGCTGCTGGCCCGTGAGGGCAGCGAGCGGGAGGCCGAGATGTGGTGGACGCGGGCCGCGGACGCCGGCCACGGCCGTGCCGCGCTGCGCCTGGCGCTGCTCGCCGCCCGCCGCGGCGCGCTGGCCGAGGCGCAGTCCTGGTGCGCCCGCGCCATCGCCTGCGGCCCGGGCCCGGTGGCCGAGCGCGCCGCACGCCTGCGCGACGCGGTCACCCACGAACTGACGGCGTGACGGCATGACGGCCTGAGAACCTCCGGCCCGGCCCGCCCGCGGACCCGCCGCCCCCAGGGGCGGTGCGTCCCTGGGCGGGCCGCCGCGGTTCCGGCCGTCCGCCGTCACGGACCCGGCGCCGGCCGCCGCACACCCGGCCGGTGGCCGCCCGCCGTCCTCCGGAGGGCGCCGAGCGGGGCGGTGGGGAAAGGGATTTGGTCGATCGGGGTGGCTCAGGCTAAGGTAAAGACACAACGACGCGGGGTGGAGCAGCTCGGTAGCTCGCTGGGCTCATAACCCAGAGGTCGCAGGTTCAAATCCTGTCCCCGCTACCACACAGGACGAGGCCCGGAGGCGCAAGCTTCCGGGCCTCGTCCCTTTGCCGGCCCTCCCTCGGCTTTCCTCGGCCTTCCTTTGTCCCCGGTTCGGCCCCGGTTCGACCTTGCTTCGGCATCGCGTCGGCCTCCGCTCTCTTTTCTTTCGTCACACTTCGGGCAAAGTCCGCGCTAGCTGCCTGGCCGGAGCGGGTGCGTCTTGCGATCCTGTGAGGGTACGAGCGCCGGGCCGAGCCTGGAGGCGGGATTGCTGCGCAGACGGCGGGGGCGGGCCACGGCCACGACCGCGGCCCTGACCGTGGAGGGCGGGAGCTGGGCTGCCTGGTGTGCTTCGGCGGCCGTGGGAAGCCCCGAATCAGTGCGGCACCTGCTCACCCAGTTGCGGGCGGTGCTGACCACCGGGCCGTCGGGCGCCCGGACCGCGGCGCTGGACGCGCTGTCGCAGGCTCCGGCGCGTCTGCTGCTGCTCCTGGACCGGCACGCCCGCCCGGGCCCGCCGGTGAGCGGCCCCGCCGGGCCGCTGCGGCTGTTTCTCGACTCCCTGGACGCCCGGGGCATGACCCGCCAGGCGGCGGTCGAGGGCCTCGCCGCGTGCGGTGGGCCGCTGGCCGCGGCGGCGCTGGCGCTGCGCACCGACGACTGGGCGGCGGAGGTCAGGCAGCGGGCGACGAGCGCGCTCATGATGCGCAGCGCGCCGGACGAGGTGGCCGCCGCGGTCCGGGTGCTGCTGCGGATGGAGCACCGTACCCGGGCCGGCGGGCTGCTGGCGGACTACCGGGCCGCGCTGTCCACGCCCCCGCACCGCCGCGCGGTGCGCGCGCTGGCCGCCGACGCCGACCCGCCGGCCCGCAGGTTCGGCGTCGAACTGGCCCTGGACCTGGGCGAGTACGTGCCCGGGGACCTGCTGCGGGCCGCGCTCTACGACGGGGACCAGGTGTGTCGCAGGTTGTGCGCGCAGCGGCTGCTGGAGATCGAGCCGGCGCAGGCGGGCCGGCTGCTGACCGCCAAGGGGGCCGGCGTGCGGGAGCTGGCGGTGGCCGCGCTGCCGCCGGACGTCCCGGCCAAGCACCTGGTGCCGCTGCTGGCCGACCGGGCCCGGATGGTGCGGGCGCAGGCCCGCTGGCAGCTGTACCAGCGCGGCGAGCCGCCCGCCGAGGTGTACCGGGTGCAGCTGCGCAAGGCGGTCAAGGCCACGAGTACCGCGCAGCGGCTGCTGGTGGGGCTGGTGGTCGGGCTCGGCGAGTGCGGTGACGCCTCGGACGCGCGGCTGCTGGGCGGGCTGCTGGGCAGCCCGCAGCCGGCGGTGCGCCGGGCGGCCGCCCACGGGGTGGCGCGGTTGGCCGCGCCGGACCAGCTCGTCGGGCTGCTGGGTCCGCTGGCCAACGACCCGGATCCGGGAGTGGCGCGTGAGGTGTTCGAAGGGCTGAGCCGGGTGCCGCACGAGGTGCCGCCGGAGACGCTGTGGATCGGCAGGACCCGCACCGAGCCGGCCGTGCGCCGGCTCGCCGAGCGCATCGGCGCCCGGCGTCCCGGCCAGGCGGGAGGGGCTTACGCGCAGTCCGGGCAGACGCCGCGGTAGGTGACCTCGACCTCGGAGACGGTGAAGCCGAACCGCTCGCCCGCGGGGAGCGCGGCCAGCGGGTCGCCGTGCGGGTGCACGTCGCGGATGGTGCCGCAGCGCGAGCAGACCAGGTGCTGGTGCGGGCGGTGGGCGTTCGGGTCGTAGCGCTTGGCCCGCCCGTCGGTGGCCACCTCGATGACCTCGCCGATGCTCACCATCTCGCCGAGCGTGTTGTACACCGTCGCCCGGGAGATCTCCGGGAGCCGCGCGGTGGCACGGGCGTGCACCTCGTCGGCGGTGAGGTGGACGTGCTCGCCGTCGAGGACCTCGGCCACGACACGCCGCTGCGCGGTCATACGCCACCCGCGCTCGCGCAGGCGTTCCAGCAGGTCGCTCATGCGTACACCCTAACAGCGGCGGTCCTGAAAACGAATAGATCCGTGACTGGTCAGGCTCTTGACTTAGACTCTGTCTATCGTAGGATCTGTTTCACGGCCCCTGAGCCGTGTGTTCGGCAAGCGGGTGGAGGCAGCGGTCCATGGCCCTCCGCGCCTCGCCCACCGCTTGACCGCCGAGGCCGATGGGGCCGGACGCCATAGGGCTCCGGCCCCATCGCCGTGTCGCGGTCAGGCCGGCACCGTCGAGTGGGCCGCCGCCCAGCACTTCACGATGTCGCGGACGGAGACCACCCCCACCGCGTCCTGGCCGTCCAGCACGATCAGGTGGCGGAAGCCGCCGTGGAGCATGGCGGCCGCGGCCTCCTCCAGCGTCCAGTGCGGTGTGGCGAAGACGACGTCGGTGGTGGTGTGGGCGTGGCTGGGCTCATGGTCGGGGTCGAGTCCCGCGCCGATCGCGTTGAGGACGTCGCGCTCGGTCAGGATGCCGAGGCCGCACGTGTCGGGGTCGAGGACGATGGCTGCGCCGACGCGGCGGGCGGACATCAGCTGGGCGGCCTGGCGGAGGGTGTGGGCGGGGCCGATGGTGAGGACCACCGTGGTCATCGCGTCGCGGACCAGCATGAAGGGCACCTCCTTGGGGGTGAAGCCTTCCGTTGGGGGCGGGCACCGGCCGCCCGTGAAAGTTTTCACAAGTTCACAAGCTCCGGCACCTTCATGGTCACATGCGCGTCCGCGACGGGCAAGGGGGCGTGCGCGGCCCAACTCCCGCGCGCGGGTGGTCCGATGCGCCGCCCCCCGGGTCAGGGGCGGCGCTCCAGGTACGCCAACAGGTCCTTGTGCAGCAGGCCGTTGGAGGCCGCGGCGTTCCCGCCGTACGGACCCGGCTCGCCGTCGAGCGAGGTGAACGTGCCGCCGGCCTCCCGCACGATCACGTCGTTGGCCGCCATGTCCCACAGGTTGAGTTCGGGCTCCGCGCAGATGTCGACCGAGCCCTCGGCGACCATCATGTAGGGCCAGAAGTCGCCGTAACCGCGGGTGCGCCAGCAGGTGCGCGTCAGGTCGAGGAAGCCGTCGAGGCGGCCCTGGTCCTCCCAGCCGCCCAGCGAGGAGTACGCGAACGACGCGTCCTCCAGCCTGCCGACGCGCGAGACGTGCATGCGGGTCGCGGAGGACAGGCTGCGCCCGGTGTACGCGCCGCCCCCCTTCGTCGCCCACCAGCGGCGGCCGAGCGCCGGTGCCGACACGACGCCGACCACCACCTCGTCGCCGCCCTCGCCGCGCACCGCCAGCGCGATCAGCGTCGCCCACACGGGCACGCCGCGCACGTAGTTCTTGGTGCCGTCGATCGGGTCGACGATCCAGCGGCGGGCGCCGCCGCCGTCGCTGCCGAACTCCTCGCCCAGCACCGCGTCGCGCGGGCGCGCGCGGCCCAACTGGTGGCGGACGACCTCTTCCGCTGCCTTGTCCGCCTCGGTGACCGGGGTCAGGTCCGGCTTCGTCTCGACCTTGAGGTCGAGCGCCTTGAAGCGGGCCATCGTCGCTGAGTCCGCGGCGTCGGCCAGGACGTGGGCCAGTCGGAGGTCGTCGTTGTAGTCGGCCATGAGCCGAACAGTAGCGATCCGGCTGTGCCCGGGCCATCAGCGGGCCCGGCAGGGCGCGCGGTTATCCGGCCGGCTCGCGCTGTTCGAGCGTTCACACGAACGCGCCGCCGCGCTTGCACGGAGCTGACGCGGAGCCTTGACAGACCCCGCGGCCGCGTCAATTCTGCACCCACGCGCGCAGGCCGCCACGGGCGCGACGGGGTCGGGAGGCGACGATGCCCACAGCCAGGGACTCGCTCCTCGACGCGGCGTTCGACGCACTCGGCAGCAGGCCCTGGACCGCGGTCCGGATGGTCGAGGTGGCGGCGGCGGCCGGGGTGTCCCGGCAGACCCTCTACAACGAGTTCCACAGCAAGGACGGCCTGGCCAGAGCGCTGGCGCTGCGCGAGACCGACGCGTACCTGGCGGGCGCCGAACGGGCGCTGGCGCTGGCCGGGCGGGACGGCGGCGACCCGGGGGAGTGCTTCGCGGCGGCGGCCGGCTGGACGCTGCGCGGCGCCCGCGGCAGCCCGCTGGTCCGCGCCGGCCTGACCGGCCCCCGCACCCAGCCGCCGCTGCCCGACCTGGTGGGCGCACTGCACGAACGCGCCGTCGACGCGCTGGTGGCCGGGTTCCCGCGGCTGCGCCGCGACACCGTCGCGTGGGCCTGCGAGGCCGCGATCCGCCTGACCCTCTCCTACGTCATCGCGCCCGCGCCCAGCGACGAGGAGGCGTGCCTGCGGGTGGCCCAGCTCGTGCGGAGTCTGCTGGCACCGCCCGCGGCGTGACCACCGCGGGCGGGCCGTCGCCTGCTACTTGGTCCAGCCCATCGTGTTGTAGTTCCAGTCGGCGAGGCCCGACGCCCCGAAGTTGGCCAGGCCCTTGCGGACCGCGAGGATCTGCGGGCGCTGGTAGAGCTCGATGGAGTGCACCTGCTGCCAGATCTGGGTGTCCGCCCGGTTGTACAGGGCGTCGGACGCGGCCTGGTCGGTGGTCCGCGCGGCCTGGTCCAGCAGCTGCTGTATCTGAGGGGTGGTGACCCGCCCGTAGTTGCCGTACACCTGCTGGCCCTTGGGCGCCTGGAAGGTGGAGTAGAGCAGCGTGTGGAAGATCGCGTCGACGTTGCGGAAGCTCACCAGGTCGAAGCCGCCGGTGTCGACGTACTTCTCGAAGTAGTCGTTCGCCGGGACCTGGCGGATGTGGACGACGACGCCGGCCTGGGCGAGTTGGGCCTGGACGAGCTGGGCCTGGTCGGTCGCCGAGGAACTGGAGCCGGCGCTCAGTACGTAGTCCAGGGTGAGCTGCCTGCCGTCCTTGGTCCTGGCCTTGCCCGCGCCGTTGTCCTTCCAGCCCGCCTGGTCCAGCAGCTGCTTCGCGCCCGCCAGGTCGTACGTCCCCCAGTGCCCGCTGTTGTCCTGGTAGCCCTGCTGGTTGGGCATGAAGAAGTGGTTGCCCAGCGGCCGGACCGGGAACGGCAGGTCCTTGGAGAAGGCCTCCACCAGGCCCTTCCGGTCGATCGCCAGGTCCACCGCCTGGCGCACCCGCAGGTCCTGCAGCGGCCCGCGCGCGCCGTTGAGGGTGATGTGCACCTCGTCCCAGCGGGCGCCGTGGCGGATGTCGGTGCCGGGCGAGCCCGACAGCCGCTTGTAGTCCTCGGGCAGGATCGCCGAGGCGTAGTCGATCTCCTTGTTGAGGTACGCGTCCGTCTGCGCGGACGCGTCCAGCGACCGGTAGATGATCGCGTCCAACTTGGGCTTGGCGCCCCACCAGTTCGGGTCCGGCACGGTGGTGACCGTCTGCGCGGTCCGGTCGTAGGAGCTGATCTTCCAGGAGTTGCCGGTGATCGGGACCTTCGTCAGCCAGCCCTTGTTGAACAGGTCGGGCGTGGCGATGGAGGGCGCCGGCAGCAGCGGGCGGAACAGCCGCTGCCAGTCGGCGTAGGGAGTGCGGAAGGTGACCCGCGCCTCCTGGTCGCCGGCGCCGCGCGTCACGGAGGCGATCTGGTCGTAGCCGCTGGTGTCGGCCACCAGGAAGCGGTCGTCGGTGCCGTTGAGCGCCTTCCACTGGGTGGCGAAGTCCTGCCAGCTCAGCTGCCTGCCGTCCGACCACCTGGCCTTGGGGTTCAGCCGGTAGGTGACCACCTGTGGGCTGGTGGACGTCACCTGCGCGGAGACCAGGAAGTCCTTGTCGAGCACCGAGTTGCCGTGGGCGTCGAAGGTGAACAGGCTCGGCTCGACCTGCTGCACGATGCTCTGGCCGTCGCCCTGCGTGCCGTCGACCTGGTAGAAGTTCCACTGCGAGACCCACTGCTGGATCGCCATCTTCACCGTGCCGCCCTGCCGCACGTTCGCCGCCGGCTGCGGGTCGATTTCCTGCGAACCGGCCGCGGGGGCCGCCGAACTCCGCTTCGGATCCGGCTTGCCGTCGGAGGAGCCGCTGCTGCAGCCCGCCACCGCCAGCACTGCCGCGAGGGCGACCGCGCCCGCGGTCGCGGATCTGCCGAAGGTCCCTGGCATGAGCAACTCCTCCTGTGGTGCGGCAGTGTGCGGCCTGTGCAGCAGTGTGCAGCCGGCACTCAGGTCCCAACAGACCCAGAGTGGCCACACCGTAGACCGGCATCCGGACACCACGAGTCGCTCTGCGGATGTTGACATGATCTCTTCACAATGCGGCAATGTGAGGACTCGAAGATCGGATGGACCCGACGGAGAGGACCGCCGACGTGCTCGCGTATCTGGCGAGAAGGCTTGGCTACTACGTGGCACTGCTGCTGATCGCGGTGTGCCTGTCGTATGCGCTGGCCGCCACCGCGCTGCAGCCGCGCGCCTACTTCGAGGCGCGGCAGCCACCGCCCCGGCCCGCGGCCGTCGACGCGCAGCTCACCGCGCTCGGCATCAACGACCACACCCCGCTGGCCGAGCGCTTCGGCCACTGGGCCGGCCACGCCGTGCGCGGCGACCTCGGCCGCACCATCGACGACGGCTCCGTCGACGACGAGTTCGGCCGCCGGGTCGGGGTGAGCCTGCGGTTGCTGATCGCCGGCACCGTCCTGGGCACCGTGTTCGGGGTGCTCGCCGGCGCCTGGACCGCGGTCCGCCAGTACCGGCTCCCCGACCGGCTGGTCACCCTCGGCTCGTTCCTGCTGCTGTCCACCCCGGTGTTCCTGCTCGCCGTGCTGCTCAAGATCGGCGCGATCCGGCTGAACCAGGCACTGGGCTCGGACGTCATCCAGTTCACCGGCGAGAAGACCCCCGGCCTCCAGGGCGGCTTCCTGACGCACCTCAGGGACCGGGCCGTGCACCTGCTGCTGCCGAGCCTGTCCATCGGCCTGGTCACCGTCGCGCTCTACAGCCGCTACCAGCGCAACACGATGCTGGACGTGCTGGGTTCGGACTACCTGCGCACCGCGCGGGCCAAGGGGCTGACCCGGCGCAGGGCGCTGCTCAGGCACGGGCTGCGCACCGCGCTGATCCCGATGTCGACGTTCTTCTCCTACAACTTCCTCGCCCTGTTCACCGGCGCCATCTTCACCGAGGCGATCTTCGGCTGGCACGGCATGGGCGAGTGGCTGGTCGCGTCGATCGCCAAGGACGACGTCAACTCGGTCGTCGCGGTGAGCACCTTCGCGGCCGTCGTCGTCCTGCTGTCCGGCTTCCTCGCCGACCTGCTGCACGCCGCGCTCGATCCCCGTATCCGCCACTCCTGACAGGGCCGATCCCCATGGCTACCGCACCCGAGGCCCTGCTCGCCGGGGCCGCAGACGACGGCACCCTCCTCGCGCCGCCCGGACGCACCCGGGTGGTGCTGCGGCGGTTCGCCGCTCACCGCACCGCGCTCGCCGGGCTCGCCGTGGTGGTCCTGCTGTTCGTCCTGGCCTTCGCCGGCCCGCACCTGACGCACTGGAGCTACAGCGACGTCGACTACACCGCCCTGCGGTCGGCACCGTCGGCACGCCACTGGTGGGGCACCAACAGGATCGGGCAGGACGTGTTCGCGCAGACCGTGCGCGGGCTCCAGAAGTCCCTGGTCATCGGGCTGCTGGTGGGGGTGCTGGCGACCGGCGCGGCGGCCGCGGTCGGGGCCTGCGCCGGCTACTTCGGCGGCTGGACGGACCGGCTGCTGACGTTCACCACCGACCTGCTGCTGATCTTCCCCGGCTTCCTGGTCATCTCGGTCGTCTCGCCCCGGCTGAAGGGCGGCGGCTGGCTGGTGTTCGCCTTCCTGCTCGCCTTCTTCGCCTGGATGGTCACCGCCCGCGTCGTGCGCTCCATGACGATCTCGCTGCGGGAGCGCGAGTTCGTCCGCGCCGCCCGCTACATGGGGGTGGGGCCGGTGCGGATCATCGTCCGGCACATCCTGCCCAACGTCGCCTCCTTCCTGATCATCGACGCCACCATCGCGGTCGGCACCGCGGTGATGAGCGAGACCGCGCTGTCCTACTTCGGCTTCGGCGTGCAGCCGCCCGACGTCTCGCTCGGCACGCTCATCGCCGACGGGACCACCGCGGCCGTGACCTACCCGTGGATGTTCTTCTTCGCCGCCGGGCTGCTCGTGGTGTTCGTGCTCGCGGTCAACCTGATCGGCGACGGGCTGCGGGACGCCCTGGACCCCACCTCGCGCGGTCCGGGCGGTCCGGGCCGGCGGCAGCGGCGGCGCCTGGCGAAGGCGGGTGCCAGGTGAGCGACGTCGTGCTCGACATCCGCGGCCTGACCGTCGACTTCCGCGGCGCGCCCGCCGTGCGCGGCGTCGACCTCACGCTGCGCCGCGGTGAAGTCCTGGGCCTGGTCGGCGAGTCCGGCTCCGGCAAGTCGGTGACCGCGCTCGCGGCGATGGGCCTGCTGCCCGACAGCGCGCGCGTGGGCGGCTCCGTCCGGCTGGACGGCACCGAACTGGTCGGCGCCTCCGACGCCGCGCTGTCCCGGCTGCGCGGCAACCGCATCGCCATGGTCTTCCAGGATCCGCTGACGGCGTTCACGCCCGTATACCGGATCGGCGACCAGATCGTGGAGGCGATCCGCACCCATCAGGACCTGCCGCGCGCCCAGGCCGCGCGGCGCGCCGTCGAACTTCTCGACCTGGTCGGCATCCCCGAACCCGCCCTGCGCGCCCAGGCGTTCCCGCACGAGTTCTCCGGCGGGATGCGCCAGCGCGCGATGATCGCGATGGCCGTCGCCAACGACCCGGACGTGCTGCTCGCCGACGAGCCGACCACCGCGCTCGACGTCACCATCCAGGCCCAGATCCTCGACGTGCTGCGCACCGCCCAGCGCGAGACCGGGGCGGCGCTGCTGCTGGTCAGCCACGACCTCGGGGTCATCGCGGGCAGCGCCGACCGGGTGGCGGTGATGTACGCCGGGCGGATCGTGGAGAGCGCCGAGGTGGAGACGCTCTTCGCCCGGCCCCGGATGCCGTACACGCTCGGCCTGATCGGCGCCGTCCCGCGGCTCGACGGGGGCCCCGGCGAGCCCACCGGCCCGGGGGCGCTCGCGGGCGACGTGGCGCTCGCCGGCGACGGGGCCGCACCGGGCGTCCTGGTACCGATCCCGGGCACGCCGCCGCGGCCGGACGCGCTGCCGCCCGGCTGCGCCTTCGCCCCGCGCTGCCCGCTGGCGCAGGACCGCTGCCGGCACGCCGAGCCCGAACTGCTGCCACTCGGCACCCCCGACGGCACCCCCGACGGCACCCCCGACGGCGCGGCCGCCGTCCCGGCCGACGTCCCGGGCGCGGCACGCGACGCCGCCGGGGAGCACCGGGCGGCGTGCGTACGGCACGCGGACGTCGCCGGACTCGCCCCGCTGGACGTCTTCCCCGTCCCGCCGGCCGAACGGGTCGCCGCCCCCCGGTCCTCGAAGCGCCCGGAGACCGCCGAGGTGCTGCGGGTCAGCGGGCTGGCGAAGACCTTTCCGCTGCTGAAGGGCGCGGTGTTCAAGCGCAGGGTCGGGGCCGTGCACGCCGTGGACGGTGTGGACCTCGACATCCGGCAGGGCGAAGTGCTGGGCCTGGTGGGCGAGTCGGGCTCGGGGAAGTCCACCACGCTGTTCGAGATCCTGGAGCTGGCCGGCACCGAGCGGGGCAGTGTCGAGCTGATGGGGCGTCCGGCCACCGGCCTCACCCGCCGCGAGGCGCACGCGCTGCGCGCCCAGGTGCAGATCGTCTTCCAGGACCCGATGGCCAGCCTCGATCCGCGGCAGCCGGTGGGCGACATCATCGCCGAACCGCTGCGCGCGCAGCGCGCCGACCGGGACCGGATCGCCCGCAGGGTGCCCGAACTGCTGCGCCAGGTCGGGCTGGATCCGTCGCACGCGGCCCGCTTCCCGCACGAGTTCTCCGGCGGCCAGCGGCAGCGCATCGGCGTGGCCAGGGCGCTCGCCGTCGACCCGCGTCTGCTGGTGCTCGACGAACCGGTGTCGGCGCTGGACGTGTCCGTGCAGGCCGGCGTGCTCAACCTGCTGCTGCGGCTGCGCGCCGAACTCGGGCTGTCCTACCTGTTCGTCTCCCACGACCTGTCCGTGGTGCGGCACGTCGCGGACCGGGTGAGCGTGATGTACCTGGGCCGGACCGTCGAGGCGGGTGCCGTCGCCGAGGTGTTCGCCCGGCCGCGGCACCCCTACACCCAGGCGCTGCTGTCGGCGGTGCCGCTGCCCGACCCGGTGCGCGAGCGGCGCCGCACCCGCATCCTGCTGGCCGGTGACCCGCCGGGACAGACCGAGCGCGTGACCGGCTGCCGCTTCCGCGGCCGCTGCCCGGTGTTCGCCACGCTCGACGCGCCCGGCCGTGACCGCTGCACCACGGTCGTGCCCGACCTCGCGTCCCACGCCGCCGACCATGTGGCGGCCTGTCACTTCCCGGCGGTACGGACCGTGCTGTGATCCCGCGGGGGCCCACCCCGCGTCGTCCCGCCCGCAGGCGACGTGACGACGAAACGACGGAACCTAGTGCGAGGAGCCGGAGATCTGCAGGCCGATGACGCCGAGGATGACCAGGGAGATCGACGCCAGCTTCAGGGCGGAGACCACGTCGCCGAGGAAGGCCATGCCGTAGATCGCGGTGCCCGCGGCGCCGATGCCGGTCCAGACCGCGTACGCCGGGCCGACGTCCAGCTTCTTCAGGGACAGGGTGAGCAGGCCGAAGGAGCCCAGTGCGAACAGGGCGAACGCGACGGTCGGCCACAGCCGGGTGAAGCCGTGCGACAGCTTCAGGCACACGGCGAACCCGGTTTCGAAGAGCCCCGCGACCACCACGAGGAGCCAGGCCATCGCGTGCCTCCGTTTCTCCGCCGGGGCCCTGCTCGGCCCCGCTCACTACGCCGTACGGCACGGCGTCCGGCACGCCGTGCGCTGTCGATCATCACACAGCATGCCCGGTGTGCGTGAGCGCCTTCGCGCACCCGCCGCCAGTCGGGCGGCCCGGCTCAGTCGCCCTCGCGCCGTTCGCGGGTCGACAGCAGGCGCCGCAGCGAGTCCAGCCGGGCCGGCTCGGCGTGACCGGTGGCCACCCACTCGTCGAGCGCGCAGTCCGGTTCGTCGTGCGAGCAGGCGCGCGGGCAGTCCACCGTGCCCGGCTCCAGGTCGGGGAACGCGTGGATGACCCGCGAGGGGTCGATGTGCGCGAGGCCGAAGGACCGTACGCCCGGGGTGTCGATCACCCAGCCGGCGTCACCGGGCAGCGGCAGCGCCAGCGCCGAGGTGGTCGTGTGCCGGCCGCGCCCGGTCACCGCGTTCACGTGGCCGGTGGTGCGCTGCCGTTCGACCAGCGCGTTGACCAGCGTGGTCTTGCCGACGCCGCTGTGCCCGACGAACGCGGTGACGCGCCCGGTCAGTTTCCGCAGCACCTCGTCGGCGCCGGCGGTCAGCAGCTCGTCCCGGTTGGTCACCACGTAGTCCAGGTCCAGCGCGCCGTACGTCTCCAGCAGGGGTCCGGCCGGTGCCAGGTCGGACTTGGTGAGCACCAGCAGCGGATTCAGCCCCGCGTCGTAGGCGGCGACCAGGCACCGGTCGATCATCCGCGGCCGCGGCTCGGGGTCGGCGAGCGCGGTGACGATCGCCAGCTGGTCGGCGTTGGCCACCACGACCCGCTCGAACGGGTCGGTGTCGTCCGCGGTGCGGCGCAGCACCGACGAGCGCTCCTCCACCCGGACGATGCGCGCGAGGGTGTCCTTGGCGCCGGACAGGTCGCCGACGACCGCGACCTGGTCGCCCACCACCGCGGACTTGCGGCCCAGCTCCCTGGCCTTCATCGCGGTGATCTCGCGGTCGTCGACGAGGACGGTGAGCCGGCCCCGGTCGACGGTGAGCACCATGCCCTCGGCGGCGTCCTCGTGCTTGGGGCGGATGGTGGTCCGCGGCCGGTTCCCCTTGCGGTTGGGGCGGATGCGGACGTCGTCCTCGTCGGGGTTCTTGCCGTAGCGCCGCACTGCTCAGCCCTGTCCCTGTCCCTGGCTCTGCCGGGACGGCGGCCGGGGCCGCGTGCCGGCGGCGGCGCCGTCCGGGGCACCGAGCATCGCCGTCCACATCTCGGGGAAGTCCGGCAGCGTCTTGGCGGTCGTCCCCACGTTCTCCACGGCGACACCGTCGACGACCAGGCCGAGCACCGCGGCCGCGGTCGCCAGCCGGTGGTCCTCGTAGGTGTGGAAGACCCCGCCGTGCAGCGGGCGCGGGCGGATCCGCAGGCCGTCCTCGGTCTCGGTGACGTCGCCGCCGAGACCGTTGATCTCCTTGGCGAGCGCGGCCAGCCGGTCCGTCTCGTGCATCCGCAGGTGGGCGATGCCGCTCAGCTCCGACTCGCCGTCGGCGAGCGCGGCCACGGCGGCGATCACCGGGGCGAGCTCGCCGACGTCGTGCAGGTCCGCGGTCAGGCCGAGGACGCGGCCCCCGCCGCGGAGGGTCAGACCGCGGTCGGTGAGGTCGCAGGAGCCGCCCATCCGGGTGAACAGCTCGCGCAGGCTGTCGCCCGCCTGAGTGGTGCGCCGCGGCCAGTCGGGCACCGTCACCGTCCCACCGGTGACCAGCGCGGCGGCCAGGAACGGCGCCGCGTTCGACAGGTCGGGCTCGACCGTCAGGTCGCGGCCCAGCAGCGCGCTGGGCGCGACCCGCCACACGTTGCGGGCGCCGCCGTCCTGCGGGGTGTCCACCTTGGCGCCCGCGGTGCGCAGCATGTCCACGGTCATCCGGATGTGCGGCTGCGAGGGCAGGGTGCGGCCGGTGTGGCGCAGCTCCAGACCCTTGTTGAAGCGCGGGCCTGACAGCAGGAGCGCGCTCACGAACTGGGAGGACGCCGACGCGTCCACGTCCACCGCTCCGCCGGTCAGCGAGCCCGCGCCGTGCACGGTCATCGGCAGCGAGCCGCGCCCCTCGTCGTCGATCCGGGCGCCCAGCACCCGCAGCGCGTCGATCACGCCGTGCAGCGGCCGCTCGTACGCCCGCGCGTCGCCCTCGAAGCGCACCGGGCCGTCGGTGAGCGCGGCGACCGGCGGCAGGAAGCGCATCACGGTGCCCGCGTTGCCCACGTCCACCCGCGCCGGGCCGTGCAGGCCGGCCGGGATGATCCGCCACGCCTCGCCGCCGTCGGGGTTGACCATCTCGTCGATCTGCACGCCCATCGCGCGCAGGGCGTCGGCCATCAGCACGGTGTCGCGGCTGCGCAGCGGGCGCCGCACCCATCCGGGCTCGGTCGAGTGGGCGGCCAGCACCAGGGCGCGGTTGGTCACCGACTTGGAGCCGGGAACCCGGACGACGGCCTCCACGGCCCCGGTCGCCACCGGGGCGGGCCATACGTCGCTCTGTGCGGTGCTGTCCGTCATGGTCAGCAAGCGTAGTGGCTCGGGTGCGGGGAGATAAGTCGGCGAATCGGCCGAAACCGACTGGAAACACAAGGATCTCCGCTCGCGGCCGGGCGCCGCCCGTACCGGCGGTCACCCCAGCTCGCGGGAGGGTCCGCCGGGCGGGCTCCGGGAGCCCGGGACGCGGTCGCCGGGTGCGCCCGGCGGTGTGTCCGTCCGGATGTCCCCGCGGCGCCCGCCGCGGCCGCGCTCACCGGCCCAGCAGCCAGCGGCCGCCGCCGACCAGCGAGCAGATCGCGACGGCGTAGAAGAACAGCAGCCACAGGGCCACCGGGGTGTGGGTGAGCCGGGCGAGCTGGTCGGCGTCCGAGGAGCCGCTGCGGTCCCGTCGCCTGGTGCGCTGCAGCTCGGCGACCGGCCGCGCCCCGCCGACCAGCAGGAACCACACCACCAGGTACGCGAACGCGGCCTGCACCTGGGCCTTGGTCAGCCACGACACCAGCAGGAACAGCGCGCAGGCGATCACCACGGTGAGCGCGCCGTAGGCGTTGCGGATCATCACGAGCATGACCAGGAGCAGCGCGGTGGCGCCCCACAGGAGCGCGGTGATGTGCCCGGCGGCCAGCAGGCCCGCGCCGGCCAGGCCCAGCAGCGGCGGCGCGGTGTAGCCCGCGGCCGCCGTCAGCACCATGCCCAGGCCGTGCGGCTTGCCGCGCGAGACGGTCAGGCCCGAGGTGTCGGAGTGCAGGCGTATGCCGTCCAGCCGGCGGCCGGACACCAGCG
Source organism: Actinacidiphila rubida (assembly GCF_900110255.1). Lineage (GTDB taxonomy): Bacteria > Actinomycetota > Actinomycetes > Streptomycetales > Streptomycetaceae > Actinacidiphila > Actinacidiphila rubida. The sequence continues at coordinate 52,967 of NZ_FODD01000006.1, read as the reverse complement.
CGAGCAGGCCGTGCCCGCCCTCGTGGGCGATGGTCACCGCGTTGCGCGTGACGTGCCACACCCCCCGCATCAGCACGGCGGCCAGCGCCACCAGCGCGGTCGCCAGCACCAGCCAGCGGGAGGGGTCGGGCTGCGTGCCGGTCAACCTGTGCCACATCTCGGTGATGCTCGCGACGTTCATCGGGCGATCTTCCCTCTCGGGTCCTTGCTACCTGGGGCCTGGGTCGTGGCAGTGTTGCAGCTATGTGTGGCAGGTATGCGGCGAGCCGGAAACCCGAGGACCTCACCGGGATCTTCGAGGTCCAGAAGTGGGAGCCCACCGAGACGCTCGCACCGGACTACAACGTGGCTCCGACGAAAGACGTCTACGTGGTACTTGACCGTCCGGTGCGGGACTCCGGTTCCCCGGAACCGGTCCGGCAGCTGCGGGTGCTGCGCTGGGGACTCGTCCCGTCGTGGGCCAAGACCCCCGAGGGCGGCGCCCGGCTGATCAACGCGCGGGCCGAGACGGTCGCGGAGAAGCCGTCGTTCCGGCGCGCCCTGGCCGCGCGGCGCTGCCTGATACCGGCCGACGGCTACTTCGAGTGGGTCACCGGCACCCAGGAGCGGCAGCTGGAGGAGGAGGGCCGGCGCAAGCGGCCCCGCAAGCAGCCGTACTTCGTCACGCCGGCGGACGGCGCCGTGTTCGCGATGGCCGGGCTCTACGAGTTCTGGCGCGACCGCACGCTGCCCGACGACCACCCGCGGGCCTGGTGGACCACCTGCACCGTGGTCACCACCGCGGCCGAGACGACGGACCTGGCCGGGTACGCGGGGTCGGGCCCGCGCTCGCTCGAGGAGATCCACCCGCGGATGCCGCTGATGATGACCCCCGACCGCTGGGACGCGTGGCTGGACCCGGCGACCACCGACGCCGACGCCCTCGCGCACCTGCTGGCCCCGCCGCCCGCCGGCCTGCTGCGGGCGTACCCGGTCGGCACCGCCGTCAGCAACGTGCAGAACAACGGGCCGCAGCTGGTCGAGGAACTGGCCGCGCCCGAGGAGGAGACGCTCTTCTGATGCCCGCGAAGCACACCCCGGCCGGACCGGCGACGGAGACGGCCGACACCCCGGCGGGACCGGCCAGGATCACCTGGCACCGGCCGCCGCGCGGCACCGCGGCCCGCGGCGTGCTGGCCCTGGGCCACGGCGCGGGCGGCGGCATCGAGGCCCGCGACCTGGTCGCGCTGGCCGCCGCACTGCCCCCGCGCGGGGTGGCCGTCGCCCTGGTGGAGCAACCCTGGCGGGTGGCCGGACACAGGCTGGCGCCGGCACCGAAGACGCTCGACGCCGGGTGGGCCGGGCTGTGGCCCGCGCTGGCCGCGCCGGGCCTGCCGGTGGTGGCGGGCGGCCGCAGCGCGGGCGCCCGGGTGGCCTGCCGCACCGCAGGGGAGCTGGGCGCCGCGGCCGTGCTGGCCCTGGCATTCCCGCTGCACCCGCCCGGCAGGCCGGAGAAGTCGCGGGCCGCCGAGCTGACCGCGGCGGCCGAGGCGCTGCCGCTGCTGGGCGTGCAGGGCGGCCGGGACACCTTCGGGCACCCGGCGGAGTTCCCGCCCGGCCACGTCCCGGTCGAGGTGCCGGACGCCGACCACGGCTTCGCCGTCCCCAAGCGGGCGGACACCACCCAGGAGGAGGCCCTGCGGCTGCTCACCGACGCGGCCGGCGACTGGCTGACCGGGCTCGGGCTGGCCGCGCCGGCGGCCTGAACCGGTCCGGTCCCGCGGGCGGCCGCGGGCGGGAAACAGCCCGGGAAACGGCCGCGAACACTCCGGGAACAGGCCGGGAACGGCGCGTCACGGGCCTCCGACCGGGCGTTCTCGTCCCCGGGAATGACGACATCACACGGCGCGTTGTGCTGAGCGACAGAGCGAAGCAGCTTCCACGAGCTTGGTGAGAAAGGCAGCCGCATGGTTTCAGCCGCATGCCGGCCACGTGCAGAGGCGGACGTCGCCGCGGCACAGGCGGCCGCCGCCGCACCGTATCTGGAGTGGACCGAGTGGTCCTCGTCCAAGGACGGGAAGGGCGGAACCGGCACGCCGATCCCCGGTGCAATATCCTCCCAGACGAGCGTGTCCTCTTTGGGGCACGTCAGCGTCACTGAGGAGGTGGGTCCGGTCACCGGCACCGACGACAGCACGGCGAGTACCGCGGGTGCGTCCGGCGAGGGAGCGGCACAGGAGAGCGAGCGGGAGCGCGCTGCGCGCTTCGAGCGGGACGCCCTGGGCTTTCTCGACCAGATGTACTCGGCCGCGCTGCGGATGACCCGCAATCCGGCCGACGCCGAGGACCTCGTGCAGGAGACGTACGCGAAGGCGTACGCGTCCTTCCACCAGTTCCGTGAGGGCACCAACCTGAAGGCCTGGCTGTACCGCATCCTCACCAACAGCTTCATCAACTCCTACCGCAAGAAGCAGCGCGAACCGCTGCGCAGCGGCGCGGAGGAGATCGAGGACTGGCAGCTGGCCCGGGCCGAGTCGCACATGTCGACCGGCCTGCGGTCCGCGGAGTCGCAGGCGCTCGACCACCTGCCCGACTCCGACGTCAAGGCCGCCCTGCAGTCGATCCCCGAGGAGTTCCGCATCGCGGTCTACCTCGCGGACGTCGAGGGCTTTGCCTACAAGGAGATCGCGGACATCATGGGGACACCCATCGGCACCGTCATGTCGCGGCTGCACCGCGGACGGCGCCAGCTGCGTGAGCTCCTCGAGGACTACGCGCGGGAGCGCGGGCTCGTTCCGGCAGGCGCGGCGGATGAGAAGGGCACGGATTCATGAGTTGCGGCGACGCACATGAGACGGACTGCTCCGAGGTGCTCGGCCACCTCTACGAGTACCTCGACGACGAGATGTCCGAGGAAGCCCACACCAAGTTCCGGGAGCACTTCGACGAGTGCCACCCGTGCCTGGAGAAGTACGGGCTCGAACAGGCCGTGAAGAAGCTCGTCAAACGCTGCTGCGGCTCTGACGACGTGCCGACCGACCTGCGGTCCAAGGTGATGATGCGGATCGAGATGATCCGCTCCGGCGAGGCGGTGCCCGAGCCGGAGGCGTTCACCCCGACCGAGGCCCCCTCGGCCTGACACCGACCTGCCCGGCCTCCACCCCGCACCCTCCGCGTCCGAACACGGCGCGTCACCCGTGCGGGTGAGCCGTGGCCGCCCCCGCTCCTCGACGACGGGCGCGGCCCTATCCTCCTGAGTCTCTGACGGGCTCGGCGGGGGACAGGGCCGCGCCCGTCGCCCACACCCAGGAGCCCGAGGGGAGGCCGCCGTGGCGATCGTGCCGATCGCGCCGGCCCGCCGGCCGCTGCCGCGCGAGGCCCGCGTGACCGTCGCCGCGGTGTGCGCGGCCGGGCTGCTGTGCGCGGCGCCCGCACCCGTGGCGGGACCGCCCTGGCCGACCGTGGCCGTGCTCGCGGTGCTCTACGCGCTGTGCGAGCCGGGCGTGCTGCGCCGGGTCACCGACGGCCCGCACCGCCCGTCGGCCGTCGGGCCGTTCCTGCCGGTGCTGCTGGCCGGCGCGCTGCTGCTGCCGCCCGCGGCGGCGGCGCTCGTCGCGGTGCCCGGGTCGCTGGCCGGCCGCCCGGCACCGTGGGTGCGGCGCTGCTGGCGTGCCGCGCACCTGGCGGTCGCCGTGTGGGCCGCGTCGCTGGCCGCCCGGCTGCTCGGCGGCCCCGCCGCGCTGCGGGCCGGCGACCTGCCGTACGCGCTGCTGCCCGCCGCCGCCGCGGCCGTCGTCTTCTGCGCCGCGGCCACCGCGCTCACCGGCGCCGTGCTGGTCACCGCGGAGCACTGCCCGCCGTCTGCGGCCTGGGGCGAACCGCTGCTCGGCGCGCTGGGCCCGCACCTCACGTACGGCATGGTGGCCCTGACGACGGCCCTGCTGTGGCTGCGCGGGTACGGCGTCTTCGCGGCGGTGCTGGTCCCGCTGCCGATGTACGTGGCCTGCTGGGTGTTCGCACGGGCCCGCCGGGAGCGGGCGGCGCACGACGCGACCGTGCGGGCCCTGGTGCAGGCCGTCGACCTCAAGGACCCCTACACCCGCGGCCACAGCGAGCGCGTCGGCCGCGCCTCGGCCCTGATCGCCGGCGAGCTGGGCATGGACGGCGACCGCGTGGACACGCTGCGGCTGGCCGGCATCCTGCACGACGTCGGCAAGCTCGGCGTGCCCACCCGGGTGCTGCGCAAGACCGGCCCGCTGGACCCCGAGGAGCGCCGGCTGATCCAGCTGCACCCCGAGTACGGCCACGAGATGACCCGCGGCCTGGCCTTCCTCGACGAGGCCCGGGCGGCGATCCTGCACCACCACGAACGGCTGGACGGCTCCGGCTACCCGCACGGCCTGACCGGCGACCAGATCCCCGAGTCGGCCCGCGTGGTGGCGGTCGCCGACGCCTTCGACGCGATGACGTCCACCCGCTCCTACCGGCCGGCCCGGTCCGTCGCCTACGCCGTCGCCGAGCTGCACCGGTGCGCCGGCACGCAGTTCGACCCGCCGGTGGTCGCCGCCCTCGCCCGGGCCCTCGCCCAGCCCGCGCCCCCGCTCCCCGCGCAGCCGCCCGCCGCTCCGGGCGGCGACGGCTCCGGCCCCACCCCCGCCCGCCCCCTGCCCGCCCCGCCACCGGCCCGTGCCCCCCACCCCTCTCCCACGCCGCCCCCGGCCGCCGCGCCGCGCGCCGCCGCGCCGCGCGCCGCCGCGCCGCGCGCCGCCGCGCCGCGCGCCGCCGCGCCGCGGCCGCGCGTCGTGGCGCAGGCGACGGCCCTCGGCGAGGGCCTGCTGGTGGTGGCGGGGGTGGTGGGGGCGTGAGGAAGGGCGGGAACGCCGGCCGGGCGGTGGCCGCGGCCGGCGGCGGCCTGGTGGCGTGGGGCGTCGCCTGGGCCGCTTACTCGGGCGTGCGGGAGCCCGGCGCCGCTCTGGCCTTCGGCGGCGTGGTGCTCCTCGGCGAACTGCTGCGGGTGCCGGCCGGCACCGACCGCGAGGGCGCCCCGCTGGCCACCGCCGGCGGCCTCGGCTACGCGCTGCTCGGACCCGCCGCGGCAGGCGTGTCGCAGACCGCGGCCGTGGTCGCCGCGGCCACCGGCGCGGCCGCGCTGACCGCCCGCCTCACCGCGCCACGGCCCCGCCAGGGCCGGCACGGCCGGCACGCCCAGGCCGCGCCCGCGGCCCCGCCCCGCGCGCAGGCGGCCCTGCGGCGGGTGCTGATCGTCGCGTTCGCCGCGGCCTGCTGCCAACCGCTGGGCGGCGAGGAGGTGTTGACGGGCATGGCCGGTGCGCCCCGGGCCGCGTTCCTGGTGGCGGTGCTGGCCGCGACGGCCCTGTGGGACGCGGTGCTGTCGGCGGCGCTGGGCGCGGCCGAGGGCGGCCGGCCGTTCGTGCCGGGACTGCGCGACGAGGTCAGGGGCCTCACCGGGATCGCGTCGGCGGTGTGCGCGGGCGGCGTGGTGATGGCACTGGCCGTGCGCAGCGCCGGCCTGTGGGCGGTCCCCCTCGTGGCCCTGCCGCTGCTGCTCACCCAGCTGTCGCTGCGCGGCCACGCGGCCGTGCGGGCCACCTACCGGCAGACCGTGACGACCCTGGCCCGGGCCACCGAGGTGGCCGGCTACACCCCGCGCGGGCACGCCGGCCGGGTGAGCGAACTGTCGGTGGCCGTGGGCCGGGAGCTGGGCCTGCCCGCCCGCCAGCTGACGCTGCTGGCGTACGCGGCGCTGATGCACGACATCGGCCAGCTGTCGCTGGTCGACCCGGTGCCGCGCGGGGCCACAGAACCGCTCGACGGCGAGCGGAGGCAGGCCATCGCCGCACTGGGCGGCGAGGTCGTACGCCGAACGGGCGCGCCCGCCGAGGTCGCGCTGATCGTCGAGCGGCAGGCCCACCCGTACCGGGAGCAGCCGCTCGCCGGGCGCATCGTGCGAGCCGTCAACGCGTACGAGGACCTGACGGGTGAGGCGGCGCCCCTGGAGGCCCGGCTGGCGGCGGTGGAGCGGCTGAGGCTGGCCACCGGGTACGACTACGACCCGCGGGTCGTGGAAGCTCTGACCAGGGTGCTGGCACGCCACTCCACCCGGGCATGGTTGGATGCCGGTGCGGATGGCAAGGACCTCGGGTGAGGCCCGTCCTCACCTGCCTGGGACGGTCGGGCTGAGACAACGACCAAAGTGTGCAAGGTTGGTGTCGTACGGGGAAGGCGCGGGGGGAGGCGGGAATCGACGTTGAAGATCTTCGGAAGAGTGCGGCACCGGCCGTCGCCCACCTGGCGCCAGGCCACCGACCGGGCGTTCTCGCTGATCGACGACGGACGCTACGAGGACGCCGGAGCGCTGCTGACCCGCGCCGCGGACCTGGAGCCGTGGCTCTCGGAGTCCTGGTACAACCTCGCCCTGCTGCACAAGTTCCGGCACGACTGGGCGCAGGCGCGCATCGCGGGCCTGCGGGCGGTCGCGCTGCTGGACCGGCCGGTCGGCGCTCCCGACTGGTGGAACCTCGGCATCGCCGCGACCGCGCTGCAGGACTGGCCGCTGGCCCGCCGCGCCTGGCAGGCGTACGGCCTGCGGGTGCCGCCCGGCACCGGCGAGCGCAGCGGTGAGGAGTCGGTGCGGATGGCGCTGGGCAGCGCCGCCGTGCGGCTGTCGCCGGAGGGCGAGGCCGAGGTGGTGTGGGGCCGCAGGCTCGACCCGGCCCGCATCGAGGTGCTGTCCATCCCCCTGCCGTCGTCCGGCCGCCGCTGGGGCGAGGTGGTGCTGCACGACGGCGTCCCGCACGGTGAGCGGGCCACCTCCGGCGCGCCGGGCAGCGCGGTCTACCCGGTGTTCGACGAGATCGAGCTGTGGGCGCCGTCGCCCGTCCCGACCTGGCTGGTGCTGCTGGAGGCGGCGACCGAGGCGGACCGGGACGCGCTGGAGCGGCTGGCCGCCGACGCCGGTTACGCGGCGGAGGACTGGTCGTCCTCGGTGCGGCTGCTGTGCCGCACCTGTTCGGAGAGCCGGATGCCCACCGACGACGGGTCCGCCGTCACCCGCGACCCGCACGACCACGGCGAGCCGGGCCACCCCGGCCACCTCAGCCACCTGAGCCGCGGCTCGGAGGGGGTCCGCTGGACCCCGGAGCGCGAGTGCGGCATCGCCGCGCCCGCCGGCCTGGTCCGCGGCCTGCTCGACAGCTGGGTCGCCGACAGCCCCGGCACCCGCGACTGGCGCGACCTCGAAGAGGTCTGCTGACTCCTCGGCGTCCGGTTCGCGGGGCACCGTGCCCCTGCCCGGCACCGTAGGCTGGGCAGGATCACTTTCAGGTCCCGGGAAGGCGTACGGCGGAGATGTCCCAGCAGCACACTGAGCACGACCACGAGTTCCTCGACGACGTGACGGACGCCGAGGCGCGCGAGCAGGCCCACCGCGAGCGCGGCACGGCCCGCCCGATCACGGTGGTCGGCAACCCGGTGCTGCACCGCGAGTGCCAGGAGGTCACGGCCTTCGACGACGAGCTGGTCGCGCTCGTGGACGACATGTTCGCCTCGCAGCGCGCCGCCGAGGGCGTGGGCCTGGCCGCCAACCAGATCGGCGTGGACCTGAAGGTCTTCGTCTACGACTGCCCCGACGACCAGAACGTCCGGCACGTCGGCGCCGTCTGCAACCCGGTGCTGGAGGAACTGCCCTCGGACCAGCGGCGGCTGGACGACTCCAACGAGGGCTGCCTGTCGGTGCCCGGCGCCTACATGGAGCTGGCCCGCCCCGACTACGCCATCGTCCGCGGCCAGGACCTCCAGGGCAACCCGATCCGGGTGCACGGCACCGGCTACTTCGCCCGCTGCCTCCAGCACGAGACCGACCACCTCTTCGGCCGGCTCTACATCGACCGCCTGTCCAAGCGGGACCGCAAGGACGTGCTGCGGCAGATGGCCGAGGCCACCCCGAAGTTCGAGACCGTCCCCAACGACTGATCCGCGAGGTCCTGCCGGGCGCGCCGCGTCCCGCGGGTCCCCGGACCGGGAACCCGCGGGACGGCGCGCAGAAGCGCAGAAACTCAGGAGCTCAGAACTCCTCGTCCAGGGCCACCGTGCCCTCGACGGCGACCTGGTAGGCCGAGGGCCGCCGCTCGAAGAAGTTGGTGAGCTCCTGCACGCCCTGCAACTCCATGAACGCGAACGGGTTCTGGGACCCGTACACCGGCGCGAAGCCCAGCCGGGCCAGCCGCTGGTCGGCGACACATTCCAGATAGGCCCGCATCGACGCGGTGTTCATGCCGGGCAGGCCGTCGCCGCACAGGTCCCGGGCGAACTGCAGCTCGGCGTCGACCGCTTCCCGCAGCATCGCGGTGACCTCCTCGCGCAGCCGGTCGTCGAAGAGCTCGGGCTCCTCCTTGCGGACGGTGTCGACGACGTCGAACGCGAAGCCCATGTGCATCGTCTCGTCGCGGAACACCCAGTTGGTGCCGGTCGCCAGTCCGTGCAGCAGCCCGCGCGAGCGCAGCCAGTACACGTAGGCGAAGGCCCCGTAGAAGAACAGGCCCTCGATGCAGGCGGCGAAGCAGATCAGGTTGAGCAGGAAGCGGCGCCGGTCGGCCCGCGACTCCAGCCGGTCGATCGACTCCACCGAGTCCATCCAGCGGAAGCAGAACTGCGCCTTCTCGCGGATCGAGGGGATGTTCTCCACCGCCGCGAACGCCGCCGCCCGGTCCTCCGGATCGGGCAGGTAGGTGTCCAGCAGCGTCAGGTAGAACTGGACGTGCACGGCCTCCTCGAAGAGCTGGCGGCTCAAGTACAGCCGCGCCTCGGGGGAGTTGATGTGCTTGTAGAGGGTGAGCACCAGGTTGTTGGCCACGATCGAGTCGCCGGTGGCGAAGAACGCCACGAGGCGGCCGATCAGGTGCTGTTCGGCGGCGCTGAGCTTGGCGAGGTCCGCCACGTCGGAGTGGAGGTCGACCTCCTCCACGGTCCAGGTGTTCTTGATGGCGTCCCGGTAGCGCTCGTAGAAGTCGGGGTAGCGCATCGGGCGCAGGGTGAGTTCGAACCCGGGGTCGAGCAGGTTCTTGTCGCTGGTCGTCACTGGCATGCCTCGCAGGACTCGGGGTTCTCCAGGGAGCAGGCGATCGCGTCGGCGTCGCCGGGGGCGGCCGGGGCGGGCACGGGGACGCGCGCCGGGGCCGGGACCTGCGCCTGGGCGGCCCGGGCGATCCGGGTGGCCGGCCGCGAGCGCAGGTAGTACGTGGTCTTCAGGCCCTGCTTCCACGCGTGGAGGTACATCGAGCTGAGCTTGCCGATGGTCGGCGTCTCCATGAACAGGTTCAGCGACTGGCTCTGGTCCAGGTACGGCGTGCGGGCCGCGGCCAGGTCGATCAGCGCGCGCTGCGGGATCTCCCAGGCCGTGCGGTACAGCGCGCGCACCTCGGCGGGGATCCAGGACAGGCCCTGCACGCTGCCGCCGCTCTCCCGCAGCGCCTCGCGGGTCTGCTCGTCCCACACGCCCAGCCGCTTGAGGTCCGCCACCAGGTAGGAGTTGACCTGGAGGAACTCCCCGGACAGCGTCTCGCGCTTGAACAGGTTGGAGACCTGCGGCTCGATGCACTCGTACGCGCCGACGATCGACGCGTTCGTGGCGGTCGGGGCGATCGCCAGCAGCAGGGCGTTGCGCAGGCCGGTCGACGCCATGCGGGTGCGCAGCGCGTCCCAGCGCTCGGGCCAGTGCGGCCGCACGCCGTAGTGGTCGGGGTGCAGGACGCCCGCGGCGGTGCGGGTCTGCTCCCAGCGCGGCAGCGGCCCGTTGCGCTCGGCGAGGTCGCAGGACGTCTCGTAGGCGGCGAGCATGATCCGCTCGGCGATCCTGGTGGACAGCTCCCTGGCGGCGGGGGAGTCGAACGGCAGCCGCAGCCGGAAGAAGACGTCCTGCAGGCCCGTGACGCCCAGGCCCACCGGGCGCCACTTGGCGTTGGAGCGGCCCGCCTGCTCGGTCGGGTAGAAGTTGAGGTCCACCACGCGGTCGAGGAACGTCACGGCGGTGCGCACCGTCGCGTCCAGGCGCGCCCAGTCCATGACGTCAGCGGCGTCGTCCCGCGCGACGAACGCGCCGAGGTTGACCGACCCGAGGTTGCACACCGCGGTCTCGGACTCCTCGGTGACCTCCAGGATCTCCGTGCACAGGTTGGAGGAGTGCACGGTGCGGCCGGGCTCCGCGGTCTGGTTGGCGGTGCGGTTCGCCGCGTCCTTGAAGGTCATCCAGCCCTGACCGGTCTGGGCGAGGGTGCGCATCATCCGCCCGTACAGCTCGCGGGCGGGCAGGGTCCGGCGGGCCAGCCCCGCGGCCTCCGCCGCGCGGTAGGCGGTGTCGAACGCGTCGCCCCACAGGTCCACCAGCTCGGGGACGTCCGACGGGGAGAACAGCGACCACGGCGCGTCCGCCTCGACGCGGCGCATGAACTCGTCGGGCACCCAGTGGGCCAGGTTCAGGTTGTGCGTCCTGCGGGCCTCCTCACCGGTGTTGTCGCGCAGCTCCAGGAACTCCTCGACGTCGGCGTGCCACGTCTCCAGGTACACCGCGGCCGCGCCCTTGCGGCGGCCGCCCTGGTTGACCGCGGCCACCGAGGCGTCGAGCGTCTTCAGGAAGGGCACGATGCCGTTGGAGTGCCCGTTGGTGCCGCGGATCAGCGCGCCGCGGGCACGGATCCGCGAGTAGGACAGCCCGATGCCGCCGGCGAACTTCGACAGCCGGGCGATCTGCCCGTACCCGTCGTAGATCGAGCCCAGCTCGTCCTGCGGGGAGTCCAGGAGGTAGCAGGCGGACATCTGCGGGTGGCGGGTGCCGGAGTTGAACAGGGTCGGCGAACTCGGCAGGTACTCCAGCCGGTTCATCAGCCCGTACAGCGCGGTCACCTCGTCCAGCGCGCGGGCGGTGTCGTCCTCGGCCAGGCCGGCCGCGACGCGCAGCAGGAAGTGCTGGGCGGTCTCGATGACCTGACGGGTGATCGGATGCCGCAGCATGTAGCGGCTGTGCAGGGTGCGCAGCCCGAAGTACCCGAAGCGGTCGTCGGCGCCGTCCTCGAGCGCCCGCGCGGCCAGTGCGTCCAGCCGCTCGGCGTGCAGCGCGACGAAGTGCGCGGTGCGGTCGCTCACCAGGCCCTCGCGGTGGCCCACGGCCACCGAAGCGGAGAACGCCACCGCGCCCTGGCCCGCGGCCTCTTCGGCGATGGACGCGGTCAGCAGGCGGGCGGCCAGCCGGGAGTACCCGGGGTCCTCGGCGATCAGTCCCGCGGCGGCCTCGATGGCCAGGCCGCGCAGTTCGGCGGCGTCGGCGCGGCCGCTGCGCCCGCGCAGGGCGGCGGCGGCGACCCGTCCGGGGTCGGTGTCGGGAAGGTCGGCGGTGAGCGTCACGAGGTCCCGCAGGAGCGCGGCGCCTGCGGCGTCGGCGGGGTCCTGGGGTGGTACGGCGGCGGTTGCTGCGGGTGCGTCGGACGCGATGGTCACGATCGGTGCTCTCCCTCGTAGCGCGGCGGCGGCCGGCGGCGAGGGACGGAAGGCGGCACCGCGGCCCGCGCGGTGGCGGGGCGGAGCGCGTCCGCGAGCCCACTCCGCGAGGCCCGGACACAGCGCGCCCGATCGCCCGGGCGCGGCGCCGGCAGGCGATCGGGCTGTGCGGGGGCGCGTCGGGGCGCCGCCGCTCACCGTTGCGGGGCAGCGCCGGACTCACACCGGCTTCCCCTGCGGGCAGCGGAGTTGAGCATACATGTTGTGGTCCCCCTTCGTGCGAACCCCACATCTAGTGGTGTCGTGGCGGCGTGTCGGACGGATGGTCAGCGGCGCGCGGAGGCGTTCCCAGCCTCGCGGAGCTGGCGGTCGATGCGGGCGTCGTGGAGCGCGCCGGTCAGCGGGGCGGCGGTCAGGGCGGTCAGCAGGGCGAACAGGGCGGCGATGTCCAGGAGGAGTGTCATGAGTCAAGGGTGCTCGTGCTGCTTACGACCGGACAGTGGCAGGACTGTCGTACTACCGCGACATCCTGCCACGTGGCATGCTCGGACCATGCTGCAGAACGTGGCCGCTCTGGTGCTGGACGGCGTGCACCCCTTCGAACTCGGCGTGGTCTGCGAGGTGTTCGGGCTCGACCGGAGTGACGAGGGCCTGCCCGTCTACGACTTCGCGGTCGTCTCGGGGGAGGGGCCGGTGCTCGGCACCCACGCCGGGTTCGCGCTGTCCGTGCCGGACGGCCTGGACCGGCTGGAGGAGGCGGACCTGATCGCCGTGCCGGCCGGGGAGTCGTTCCTGGACCGGGAGTTCCCGGCGGACGTGCTGCGCGCGCTGACCCGGGCGGTGGAGCGCGGCGCGACCGTGCTCAGCGTCTGCTCGGGCGTGTTCGTGCTGGCCGCGGCGGGACTGCTCGACGGGCGCCGGTGCACCGCGCACTGGCGGCACGTCGACCGGCTGTCCGCGCGGTGCCCGGCGGCCCGGGTCGAGCCGGACGTGCTGTACGTCGACGACGCCGGGGTGATCACCTCGGCCGGTACGGCCGCCGGCATCGACGCGTGCCTGCACCTGGTGCGCAGGGAGCAGGGCTCGGCGGTGGCCAACGCGATCGCCCGCCGCATGGTGGTGCCGCCCCACCGGGAGGGCGGCCAGGCCCAGTTCGTGGACCGGCCGCTGCCGCGGGCGTCGAGCGACACCGTCGGCGGGGTGCTGGTGTGGATGGAGGCGAACCTCGACCGCGAGATCACCGTCGAGGAGATGGCCCTGCGGGCGCACATGTCACCGCGGACGTTCGCGCGGCGCTTCCAGCAGGAGACGGGGACGACGCCGTATCGCTGGCTGCTGGGCCAGCGGGTCCTGCTGGCGCGGGCGCTGCTCGAAGGGTCCGACGAGACGATCGACTCGATCGCGGTGCGCGCCGGGTTCGGCAACGCGGCGACGCTGCGCCACCACTTCACCCGCTGGACCGGCACCACCCCCCACGCCTACCGCCGCACCTTCGCCAGCCGCTGAGCCCGCGGGTCGTCACCGGCCCGAAGGGGCTGTTGCTGTCGCGTCCGGACCACCGACCCGGTGGCCGGTTGCGCGCGCCGTTTTTTGCGCCCCTGATGGTGACCCTCCGCCCGCACAGGGCGAACCCCCCGGCCCGACGGCAACGCCCCTGCCGGGGGACCCCGCGCCCCTGACGGTGACCCCTGAACCCCCGTTCGACGGCAACGCTCCTGCCGGGGCAGCACGCGCCCCGTAGGGGCGCGGGGAACTGCGCGACCAGCCACCGCGGCGCCGCGGTTCGTCACCGCCCCGAAGGGGCTGTTGCTGTCGTGTCCGGACCACCGGCCCGGTGGCCGGTTGCGCGCGTTGGGGGCACCCCCGGCCGAAGGCTGGGGGACCCCGCGCCCCAGATGGTGACCCTTCGCCCGGACAGGGCGAACCCCTTGCCCGGGGAGGGCGAACCCCTGCCCGGGAGGGCGTACCCCCGCCCGGGGAGGGGCGATGGGCTGATCAGGGCCCTGCCCTGACGGCTAGGCGGGTTCGGGAACCCCGGGCGACACCCCGGGCTCGTCCCCCGGCCGGGGAACCGGCGCACCCGCCGTCGTGGAGTCCCCCGATTCCACGACGTAGTCCGTCGCGGACGTCTCGTCCACCCCGGCGGGAGCCTTGACCGCGTTGAGGACGAGCGTGAGGACCACCGCGACGCCCGCGTTGAGGACGAACGCCGTCAGCCCGATGTACCCCTTCTCGCCGATCCACGGGATCATGTCGGAGTTCCCGCCGAAGTGCGCCTGTGTGGGGCTGGTCTGCTCGTACGCCTTCCACGTGCCGTAGGCCATGCCGGCCGCCCAGCCGGCCAGCAGGGCCCAGCGGTGGAACCACCGCGTGAACAGGCCGCCGACGATCGCCGGCACGGTCTGGAGGATCCAGATGCCGCCCAGCAGCTGGAAGTTGATCGCGACGGTCTTGTCCATGGTGAGCACGAAGACCAGCGCGCCGACCTTCACCACCAGCGACGCCAGCTTGGAGACCCGGGTCTCCTGCGCGGGCGTGGCGTCCGGCTTGAAGAGGTCCTTGTAGATGTTGCGGGTGAACAGGTTCGCCGCGGCGATCGACATGATGGCCGCCGGCACCAGCGCGCCGATCCCGATCGCGGCGAACGCCACGCCGGCGAACCACGACGGGAAGATGTTCTCGAACAGCTGCGGGATCGCCAGCTGCGCGTTGTAGCCCTTGATGCCCTTGCCGACGCCGTCGGCCAGCGCCATGAAGCCGAGCAGGGCCAGCAGGCCGAGCATCAGCGAGTACAGCGGCAGGATGGTGGTGTTGCGGCGGATGGTGTCGCGGCTCTTGCCGGACAGCACGGCCGTGACCGAGTGCGGGTAGAGGAAGAGCGCCATCGCCGAGCCCATCGCCAGGGTGGCGTAGGCCCACTGGGCCTTCGGGCCGGTCACCAGCGAGCCGCGCGGCAGGCCGGTCGCCGGGTTCTTCACCGAGTACGCGGCCGACGCCTTGCTGAAGATGTGGTCGAACCCGCCGAGCTTGTACGGGATGTAGATGATCGCCACCGCGATGACGAGGTAGATCAGTGCGTCCTTGACGAAGGCGATGAGCGCGGGCGCCCGCAGGCCGGACGAGTACGTGTAGGCCGCGAGCACCGCGAAGGCGATCATCAGCGGCAGGTCCTTGACGAACCAGTTGGTGGAGTCGCTGCCGCCCACGCCCATCACGTCCAGCACCGCCTGGATGCCGACCAGCTGCAGGGCGATGTACGGCATCGTGGCCAGGATGCCGGTGAGCGCGACGGCCACCGACAGGGACTTGGAGCCGAACCGCCCGCGGATGAAGTCCGAGGACGTCACGTAGCCGTGGCGGTGCGAGACCGACCACAGCCGCGGCAGGAACAGGAACACCAGCGGGTACGTGATGATCGTGTACGGCACCGCGAAGAAGCCGGCCGCGCCGGCGCCGTAGATCGCGGCCGGGACCGCGACGAAGGTGTACGCGGTGTAGAGGTCGCCGCCGAGCAGGAACCAGGTGACCCAGGTGCCGAAGCTCCGCCCGCCCAGACCCCATTCGTCCAGGTGCAGGGCGTTGTCGGCGCGCCGCCAGCGGGCGGCCATGAAGCCGACCACCGTGACGGCGAGGAAGAAGAACAGGAAGACGCCGAGCGCGACGCCGTTGACGTCGTTCTTCACTGGGCCGCACCCCCCTTGCGCGCGCGCTCCTCACGGCGGACCAGGGCGTACGCGGTGTACGTGAGCGCGGCCGCGACCGGCACCCAGGCCATCTGGTACCAGTAGAAGAACGGGATCCCGATGAACCTCGGCGTCAACCGCGCGTACGAACTCACCCACAGCAGGGCGACGAACGGCGCGACGAGGCAGAGTGCGGCGATCACCCGTGAGGGTGTGATCACCGGTGGTGCGGTGTCAGGAGGTGTGGCGGTCATGCGTGTGGCTCCCGTCCCCTAGAGCGACCAGTGCAGTGCGCACGAAACTAGGGGAGGGGACCGACCACAGTCACTACCTGTGCGGATCTCGGTGTGGCCACGGTGTACGCCACCCGGCGGACCGCTCAGTCCACCGGCCGGCTGAGGCGGGCCACGAACTTGTACCGGTCCCCGCGGTAGACGGATCGCACCCATTCGACCGGTTCGCCGACGGTGTCGATGGAGTGCCGGGAGAGCATCAGCATCGGCAGGCCGACGTCGGTGCCGAGCAGCCCGGCCTCGCGCGGGGTGGCCAGCGAGGTCTCGATGGTCTCCTCCGCCTCGGCCAGCCGCACGTCGTAGACCTCCGCCAACGCGGTGTACAGCGAGGTGTACTTGGCCAGGCTGCGGCGCAGCGCGGGGAAGCGCTTGGCGGACAGGTGGGTGGTCTCGATGGCCATCGGCTCGCCGCTGGCCAGCCGCAGCCGCTCGATGCGCAGCACCCGGCCGCCGGCCTTCATGTCCAGCAGCCCGGCGAGCCGGTCGTCGGCGGTGATGTAGCCGATGTCCAGCAGCTGGGAGGCCGGTTCCAGTCCCTGGGCGCGCATGTCCTCGGTGTACGAGGTCAGTTGCAGGGCCTGGGAGACCTTGGGCTTGGCCACGAAGGTGCCCTTGCCCTGGATGCGCTCCAGCCTGCCCTCGACGACGAGCTCCTGGAGGGCCTGGCGGACGGTGGTGCGGGAGGTGTCGAACTCCGTGGCCAGCGTGCGTTCGGGAGGGACCGGGGTGCCGGGGGGCATGGTCTGCGTGATGTCCAGCAGATGCCGCTTGAGCCGGTAGTACTTGGGCACGCGGGCGGTGCGGCCCGCGGTGCCGTTCCCCGTGGACTCCGCCGTGCCCGCGTCGCTCTGCATGACGTCTACTCCCGACTGATGACGTGCTGCCGTCACCGGCTCCTCCGTTGATAGCGGCTCACATGGTGGCACGTGCTGACCTGGTGCTGGGAGGTGGTGGCCGGCTGTCCCCCTCAGGTGTCGGTCCGGTAACAGAGCCGACGGGTGTTCTTATACACCCTTGACACCCCCAAAGGTCTAGGCCAAGCTCCCGGTACTGGTCTAAACCATTAAGGCCACATCCCAGACCCACGAGCAGGACCGGCCGCGGTGTGTCGTCATGCGGTCCGGCATTTCGGGCGGTGGGGGGAGTTTCGGGCATCCTGAGGAGGGTGGCGTGAAGCGCAAGCTCATCGCGGCGATCGGCGTCGCGACCATGATCGTCGGTGTGGCGGCCTGTGGGTCGAACGGGGACTCCGGCAAGTCGAGCGCGTCCTCGATCACCGTCTGGCTGACGGTCGACGCGCAGCACAACTGGCCGGAGCTGGTGAAGGCCGCGGACGACGCGATCATCGCCAAGCACCCGGGCCTGAAGGTCAAGCACGAGTACTACGCCTGGCCGGACAAGAACGCGAAGCTGGACGCGGTGCTCGCCACCGACAACGCGCCGGACGTGGTGGAGATGGGCAACACCGAGATGGTGCCCTACATGGCCGAGGGTGCGTTCGCCGAGGTCGACCCGTCCAAGTTCGACAACTCCGGTGCCTGGCTGGACGGTCTGAAGCAGTCGGTCATGTACGACGGCAAGACCTACGGCGTCCCCTACTACGCGGCCGCCCGCATCGCCACCTGGCGCAAGGACGTCGCGGCCGCGGCCGGCGTCAGCGCCGCGCCGAAGAGCTGGACGGAGCTGACCGGCGACCTGGACAAGATCCAGGCCAAGGAGGGCGCCAAGTTCAGCGCCTGGTACCAGCCGAGCCGCGACTGGTACGCGGCGATGTCCTTCGTCTACGACGCCGGCGGCGCCATCGCCAAGCAGGACGGCGGCCAGTGGAAGGCGTCGCTGGAGGACCCGGCCGCGATCCAGGGCCTCAACGCCTGGAAGGCCATCGAGGCCAAGTACATGCACGGCGACCTGACCAAGGACGAGTCGGACCGCTACATCGTGTACGGCCAGGGCAAGTCCGCGATGATGTACGCCCCCGGCTGGGAGGCGCCCTCCGCCGCCGACCCGAAGTTCGACAAGACCGGCGGCAAGCTGAAGGACAACCTGGTCAACTTCGTGCTGCCCGGCCCGTCCGGCAAGAACATGCCGGTCTTCCTCGGCGGTTCCGACCTGGCGATCCCCAGCAAGTCCAAGGCCCAGGACCTGGCCGCGGAGTGGATCAACGACTTCACCAACACCAAGGGCCAGCAGGTCCTGATGGGCAAGGGCAACCTGCCCAACAACAACACCCAGCTGGCCACCCTGGAGTCCGACCCGGCGTCCGCGGTGACCGCCGAGGCGGCCAAGATCAGCTGGTTCGTCCCCACCGCGCCCGGCTGGGGCACGGTCGAGAAGGCGAAGACCCTGCAGGACATGCTGCAGGCCATCGCGACCGGCAAGAAGTCCGTCGAGCAGGCGGCGAAGGACGCGGACAGCGCCATCGACAAGGTCATCAACGTCAAGAACTGACGTCCGACGACCTGACCATCCTCGCCTCGTAGACAGGGACGACTGAGGAGCACGTGATGAGTGCCGCCGAGACAACCACCGCCAAAGTGCCGCCGAGGCGGCACTCATCACCTCCCGCCGGCGACGGGAGACCATCCGCGGCCCCGCGCCGGACCAGGCTCAGGCTCGGGCAGGCGGCCACGCCGTGGCTGCTGCTCGCGCCGTGCATCCTGGTGCTGGTCCTGGTGCTGGGCTACCCGCTGATCCGGTTGGGCACCCTGTCCTTCCAGGACTACAAGAAGCCCCAGCTGTGGGGCTTCAAGCCGGCCACCTGGGTCGGCTTCGACAACTACCGGGCCATCCTCGGCGACAGCGAGTTCTGGTCGGTCGTCGTCCGCACCATCGTCTTCGCCGGCTTCTGCGTGCTGTTCACCATGGTGATCGGCATGCTGGTCGCGCTGCTGCTGCAGCGGGTCTCGCCGTGGGTGCGGACACTGATCAACATCGCGCTGGTGGCCAGCTGGGCGATGCCGGTGGTGGTCGCCGTCACCGTCTTCAAGTGGATGTTCGACAGCGACTACGGCGTCGTCAACTGGGTGCTCAGCCAGATCCCCGGCGTCGACTACAGCGGCCACAACTGGTTCGCGTCCGGCCCCGAGGGGCTGAGCGTGATCATGATGCAGGTCGTCTGGGGCGCGATCCCGTTCGTCGTCATCACCCTCAGCGCCGGCCTCACCCAGGTCCCCAAGGAGCTGGAGGAGGCGGCCCGGCTGGACGGCGCCGGCGCGTTCGGGGTCTTCCGCTACGTCACCTTCCCCATCATCAAGCCGCTGGTGGTCATGATGACCACGCTGTCGGTGATCTGGGACATGGGCGTCTTCGCGCAGGTCTGGCTGATGCGCGGCGGCCACCCGGAGCCGGAGTTCCAGCTGCTCACCACGTACTCGTACGACAGGGCGTTCGGCGTCAACGACTACGCCACCGGCTCGGCCATCGCGCTGCTCACCGTGCTGCTGCTGCTCGGGGTGGTCGCGGTGTACATGCGGCAGATGCTCAAGATCGGAGAAGTCGAATGAGCGCGATGACCTCGTCCCGGGCGCACACGGGGTCCGCGCCCGCCGTCGCGGCGGCCCGTCGCCGGCGCAACGCCAAGCTGGGCTGGAACGCGCTGGGCCTGCTGGTCTTCGCCCTCGCGGCCTTCCCGGTCTACTGGATGCTCAACACGGCGTTCAAGCCCGCCAAGGACGCCATCGACCCGACGCCGCACTTCTTCCCGTACCCGGTGTCGCTGGAGAACTTCCGCCGCGCGCTGAACATCAGCGACTTCTGGGGGCCGGTCGAGCGCTCGCTGATCGTCAGCGCCAGCACCGTCGTGATCGGCGCCGCCATCGGCCTGCTCGCCGCGCTGGCCATCTCCCGGTTCGCGTTCCGCGGCCGCAAGGTCGTCATCGTCGGCATCCTCACGGTGCAGATGGTGCCGCTGGTCGCGATGATCATCCCGGTCTTCCTGCTGCTCAACCAGATCCACCAGATCGACAAGCTGTCCGGACTGGTGCTCACCTACCTGACGTTCATCCTCCCCTTCACGGTCTGGACGCTGCGCGGCTTCCTGGTCAACATCCCGAAGGAGCTGGAGGAGGCGGCCATGGTCGACGGCTGCAGCCGCACCGGCGCCTTCCTGCGCGTGGTGTTCCCGCTGCTGGCCCCGGGTCTCGTGGCCACCTCGATCTACGGTTTCATCCAGGCGTGGAACGAATTCCTGTACGCGCTGCTGGTGATGAGCCAGGAGCACGAGACGGCGACCGTCTGGCTCGGCACCTTCACCACCCAGCACGGCACCGAGTACGCGCCGATGATGGCGGGGTCGACGATGATGGGCATCCCCGTCGTGATCCTGTTCCTCCTTGTCCAGCGGAAGATGGCCGCCGGTCTGACAGCCGGCGCGGTGAAGGGATGACCGTCATTACCACCCACACCCCCGCGGGAAGCCTGACGCGGGACGCGCTCGCCGTCCTGCAGCCCGGGTTCGCCGGCACCACGGCCCCCGACTGGCTGCTGCGCCGGCTCGACGAAGGGCTGGGCTCGGTCGCCCTGTTCAGCCGCAACATCGAGACGCCCGAGCAGGTGGCCCGGCTCACCGCGCAGCTGCGGGCGGTCCGCCCCGACGTGCTGGTCGCCGCCGACGAGGAGGGCGGCGACGTGACGCGCATGGAGGCGCGCGGCGGCTCGTCGTTCCCCGGCAACCTCGCGCTCGGCGCCGTCGACGACCTCAAGCTGACCCGCGCGGTCGCCGCCGAACTCGGCCGCCGGCTCGCCGAGTGCGGTGTCAACTTCGACTGGGCGCCGTCCGCCGACGTCAACTCCGACCCGGGCAACCCGGTCATCGGGGTGCGCTCGTTCGGCGCCGACCCCGAGCTGGTGGCGCGCAACACCGCCGCCTACGTGGAGGGCCTGCAGTCGGCCGGCGTGGCCGCCTGCGTCAAGCACTTCCCCGGGCACGGCGACACGGCCGTCGACTCGCACCACGCGATGCCGCGGATCGACGTCGACCTGGCCACGCTGCACGCCCGCGAACTGGTGCCGTTCCGGGCCGCCCTGGCGGCCGGCACCAAGGCCGTGATGAGCGCGCACATCCTGGTGCCCGCGCTCGACGCGGAACTGCCCGGCACGCTCAGCCCGTCGGTGCTCACCGGACTGCTGCGGGCGCCCGCCGCCCAGGGCGGCCTCGGCTACGACGGCCTGATCGTCACCGACGGCATCGAGATGCAGGCCGTCGCCGCCACCTACGGCATCGAGCGCGGCACCGTCATGGCCATCGCGGCCGGTGCGGACGCGATCTGCGTCGGCGGCGGGCTCTGCGACGAGGAGACGGTGACCGCGCTGCGCGACGCGATCGTCGACGCCGTACGGGACGGCTCGCTGCCGGCCGAGCGGCTGGCGGACGCCGCGGAGCGGGTGCGGCGCCTCGCCGCCTGGACGCAGGAGCACCAGGGCGTGGCGGCCGGGATCGCGCCGGGCTCCGACGTCGGGCTCGAGGCCGCCCGGCGGGCGCTGCGGATCACCCGGACGAACGCCTTCACCCCGCTGGAGGCGGCGCCGTACGTCGCCGCGTTCACACCGGTCGCGAACATCGCGGTCGGCGACGTGACGCCGTGGGGTGTGGCCGCGGAGCTGGCGCGGCTGTTCCCCGGCACGCAGACCGGCACGTTCCGCACGCCGGAGGCCGACGACCTGCTGACCGCGGCCGGCGACCGCCGGATCGTCGCGGTCGTGCGGGACGTGCACCGGCACGCGTGGATGGCGCAGGCGCTCGACGCGGTGCTGGCCGCCCGGCCGGACACCGTGGTCGTCGAGATGGGCGTGCCGCAGGCGCCGCCGTCCGGCGCGCTGCACATCGCCACCCACGGTGCGGCACGGGTCTGCGGCGAGGCCGCGGCCGAGGCCATCGCGGCGGCCCGCTGAGGCGACCGCCGATCGGACCGCGGACCGGACGGGGGTCGGCCCGCGGACCGGACGGGCCGCGAGCCCGCCGACACGGAAGGGGCGCGGGGAGCCGGTCGGCTCCCCGCGCCCCTTCGGCGCGTTCGCGGTGACGCGGAACGGCTACAGGCCCTGCCAGGCCGGCTTGGCCGCGTAGGTGGCCCGGAAGTACGGGGCCAGCTTGAGCTTGGACGCGGCCGCCTCGTCCACCACGACGGTGGCGTGCCGGTGCAGCTGGAGCGCCGAGGCGGGGACCACCGCGGCCACCGGGCCCTCGACGGTCTGCGCGACGGCCTCGGCCTTGCCCTCGCCGGTGGCCAGCAGCACCAGGTGCCGGGCCTCCAGGATGGTGCCGATGCCCTGGGTGATGACGTGGTGCGGGACCTGCTCGATGTCGCCGTCGAAGAACCGCGCGTTGTCCACCCGGGTCTGCTCGGTGAGCGTCTTGATCCGGGTCCGCGAGGCCAGCGACGAGCAGGGCTCGTTGAAGCCGATGTGGCCGTCGGTGCCGATGCCGAGCAGCTGGATGTCCACGCCGCCGGCCTCGGCGAGCGACCGGTCGTACGCCTCGCACGCGGCGAGCAGGTCGTCCGCGGTGCCGTCCGGGCCCATGAACGACCCGGTGGACAGCCCGAGCGGCTCCACGACCTGGCGCAGCACCACCGAGCGGTACGACTCCGGGTGCCCGCTGGGCAGGCCGACGTACTCGTCGAGCTGGCACACCCGGGCCCGGGACGCGTCCACCGCGCCGGAGGCGACCTTGGCGGCCAGCGCCTCGTAGATGGGCACCGGGGTGGAGCCGGTCGCCACGCCCAGCAGGGCGTCGGGCTTGCGGCGCAGCAGGGCGGCCATGGCCTCCGCGATGAGTTCGCCGCCGGCTGCGGCGTCCGGGACGATGACAACTTCCACTTGGGCCTGCCGTTCTTGGGTGGTGGGTGGCGTCCCATGCCTGAAGCATGTGGTATAGACCAATCTAGCAGAGGACGGCCCCGGCTTGTGGTGCGGAGGACCCTGCCTTGTGGTCGACTTGGGAGCGTCGGCTGCCGGAGGGAGGCGGGTGGAGTGTCGGGCACCGTGGCGTCCGCCGCGCCGCGCAGGGGCGAGCCGGGCTGGATCATGTCCGGCGAGATCGCCGAGCAGCCCGAGGTGCTGCGCCGGCTGCTCGCCGAGGGGGCGCCGGCCATCCGCGAGACCGCCCGGCTGGTCGCCGAGCGCAAGCCCCGCTTCGTCCTGCTGAGCGCCCGCGGCACCTCCGACCACGCGGCCCTGTACGCGAAGTACCTGATCGAGGTGGAGCTGGGCCTGCCCTGCGGCCTCACCTCGATGTCCACGACCACCGCGTACGGCGCCACGGCGCACCTGGAGGACGTGCTGGTCATCGCGGTCAGCCAGTCCGGCGGCTCGCCGGACCTCGCCGCGAGCGCCACGGCGGCAGCCGAGGCCGGCGCGATCACCCTCGCGGTCACCAACAATCCGGACTCGCCGCTCGCGGAGATCTCCCAGTTCCACATCGACCTGCTGGCCGGCCCCGAGAAGGCGCTGCCGGCCACCAAGACGTACACCGCGGAACTGATGGCGCTCTACCTGTTCGTGAAGGGCCTGCGCGGCGAGGACGGCTCGGCCGCCGCGCAGGTACCCGACCTGGCCGCGGAGGTGCTGGAGCGCGGCGACGAGGTGCGGCACCTGGCCGGCCGCTACCGGTTCGCCGAGCGGATGGTGATCACCTCGCGCGGCTACGGCCTGCCGACGGCCAAGGAGGCCGCGCTGAAGCTGATGGAGACCAGCTACATCCCGGCGCTCGCCTACTCCGGCGCGGACCTGCTGCACGGCCCGCTGGCCATGGTGGACAACATCTCGCCGGTCATCGCGATCGTCACCGAGGGCCGTGGCGGCCAGGCGCTGCAGCCGGTGCTCGACCGGCTGCGCGGGCGGGGCGCGGACCTCGTCGTGGTCGGCCCGCGCGCACAGGTCGCCGCCGCGTCGGGCGGCTTCGCCCTCCCCACGGGCCGCATCCCCGAGGCCCTGCAGCCCCTGCTGGAGATCCTCCCCCTCCAGAAGCTCGCATACGAGGTCGCCATCGCCCGCGGCCAGGACCCCGACGCCCCCCGCGCCCTCTCCAAGGTCACCGAGACCAGATGAGCCCTTTTTTTGCCGCGGCCTCGCCTCCGGGCGCTTGTACCCGGTGTCGACACTCGATCGTGCTCGCCCCCCTCGTTCCTCGGGGGCCTGCGCGCGTTCTCCCTTTCGACACCGGCGCGCCCTTCGGCTCGGCCGCTACAAAAACGCGTGCCGCACTCCATTCCCTCGGCCCCTGGGCACCCCTTTCCCGTGGGGTCACCCCAGGGCTCGTCCCGTGCAGGCACTGACGACTCCGGGTGCGCTCCGGGCCGCGGTGACGACTCCGGGTGCGCCGATGTAGGCGTCGAGCCAAAGGGCGCGCCGCTGTCGAAAAGGTGGGGGCACCTCCCAGCGGTAGCTGGGGGAGCGCGGAGGCCCGTGAGGAACGAGCGGGTCGAGCACGGTCGACTGTCGACAGCGGGTACGAGCGCCCGGAGGCGAGAGGCCGGCAAAAAAGGGCAAAAAAACTACGGGCCGCGGTGCCGGGAGAGGACCCTCAACCTCTCCAGCACCGCAGCCCGGAGCTGCCGTCGGCGCCGTGGCCGGTGGGGTGTGCGGTCCCCAGGGGCCCGATAGGGCCGACCTGAGGCGGCGGCGTAGTCAGGGCAGAGAACGCCTTCGCCTCGTTCCGCGCTCCTGTGCGGGGAGCCCGGAGGTCTCACTAGCGATTGTGGACTAGACCATTCGCCGTTGTCCATGGGTTCGGCGCGGATTCCGCCGGGGATTTCCGGCAGTCCGGCGGGCGCCGAACACGGCGGCGCGGCCCGCGGGGGCCGGAAGGTACGCTCACAGCGTGCCCTCCATGAACGACCTCGTACGCGAGCACACGGCCCTCGACGCCCCCGACCTCGAATGGCTGCACCTGCTCGTCTCGGAGTGGCAGCTGCTCTCCGACCTGTCCTTCGCCGACCTGGTGCTCTGGGTGCCGACGCGGGACGGGACGCGCTACGTCTCCGTCGCGCAGATGCGGCCGAACACCGGTCCCACCTCCTACCAGGACGACATGGTCGGCCACCTGGTTCCGCGCGGGCGCCGGCCGCTGCTGGACGCCGCGCTGGACGAGGGCCGGATCGTGCGCGAGGGCGACCCGGAGTGGCGCGAGGAGGTGCCGGTGCGGGTGGAGTCCATCCCGGTGCGCCGCGACGGCCGGGTGCTCGGCGTGATCGCCCGCAACACCAACCTGCTCACCGTGCGCACCCCCAGCCGGCTGGAGCTCACCTACCTGCAGAGCGCCTCCGACCTGGCGCAGATGATCGCCGCCGGCACCTTCCCGTTCCCGGCCCAGCAGGCCGACATGGACGCCTCACCGCGCGCCGGCGACGGGCTGATCCGGCTGGACCCGGACGGCATCGTCCAGTACGCCAGCCCCAACGCCCTGTCCGCGTACCACCGGTTGGGCCTGGCCGCCGACCTGGTCGGCCACCATCTGGGCAAGACCACCGCCGAACTCGCCCCGGAGCGCGGCCCGGTGGACGAGGCGATGGTCAAGCTGGCCAGCGGCTGGGCGCCCCGGGCGTTCGAGGTCGAGGGCGGCGACGGCGTCATCCAGCTGCGGGCCATCCCGCTGAGCCCCAAGGGCACCCGCACCGGCTCGCTGGTGCTGCTCCGCGACGTCACGGAACTGCGCCGTCGCGAGCGCGAGTTGATCACCAAGGACGCGACCATCCGGGAGATCCACCACCGGGTGAAGAACAACCTGCAGACCGTCGCGGCGCTGCTGCGGCTGCAGGCCCGCCGGATGGACTCCGACCGGGCCCGGGAGGCGCTGGAGGAGGCGGTCCGGCGGGTCGGCTCGATCGCCATCGTGCACGAGACGCTGTCCCAGACGCTGGACGAGCGCGTGGAGTTCGACGAGATCGCGGACCGGGTGCTGGCCATGGTCGCGGAGATCTCGCCCGGCCGCGTCACCACCCGCCGCAGCGGCCGGTTCGGCGTGCTGATCGCGGAGATCGCCACCCCGCTGTCCATGGTGCTCACCGAACTGCTGCAGAACGCCCTCGAACACGGCTTCGGCCAGGACGAGTCGGGCAGCGTCGAGATCGGCGTGGTGCGCGGCCGGGAGCTGATCACCGTCACCGTGCAGGACGACGGACGCGGCCTGCCCGAGGGGTTCGACGCGCAGCAGGCCGGCAACCTGGGCCTGCAGATCGTCCGCACCCTGGTGGTGGGGGAGTTGGGCGGCACGTTCGACATGCTGCCCGCCGAGGGACGCGGCACCCGCGTCGTCCTCGAACTGCCGGTCTGAACACGGCCGTCGGCGCGAGCGCCCGCACAGCACGGAGCCCCCGCACCGTCCGGTGCGGGGGCTCACGATGCTGCGTGCTGCGCGTATGGCAGGTGCTGCGCGCTGCGGTTCGGGGGGAAGACCAGGGCGTCAGGCGCTGGCGTTGCGGGCCCGGTTGCGAGCGGCACGGCGCTTCATTGCGCGGCGCTCGTCCTCGCTGAGGCCACCCCACACGCCGGCGTCCTGTCCGCTTTCCAGTGCCCACTGGAGGCACTGGTCCATGACGGGGCAGCGGCGGCAGACGGCCTTGGCTTCCTCGATCTGCAGCAGCGCAGGACCGGTGTTGCCGATGGGGAAGAAGAGCTCGGGGTCTTCCTCGCGGCAAACGGCGCGGTGACGCCAGTCCATGGCTGCTCCAACTCCTTGTGTGACAAGCACATTGCTTGTGAATGTGAACGCTTTCACGAATCCCTTCACAGGGAACGGGACGCCCCCCGGCTCTCGCCGGTGCGGTCCCGCGGTGTGAAGTGGAGGATTCGGGCTCTCATTGGGGGCTGCTTCTGAAGCCCGTCCCGATCGCCAGTTAGAGGTTCGCAAACCTCGGCTGGAGATACAACCCCTTCCGGCAACTTTTTTTGGAATCCACGGTGTCGCCTCGGTCACAGCCCTACTTCCAAGGGGTGCGGGCCAGCCTAAACGTTCGAGTAAAAGGACTTTAGGCTCTTCGACTTACACAATCACACGCAGTGCCCGGCGTACGCCTGTGAAGGTCGCACTCGTACGCAGTCCCAGATGGTCACCGTCCACCTGGAAGGGCAGTGGCGCCTGCGATTGCAAGGTGAAGTCGGTCAGATCGTGCAGCGTGACCGTGTGCTTCCCGTGGGGTCCCCGTTCCGGAGTGGAGCGGAGCAGTTGCGCGGCGTAACGCGTTCCTGACACCGCCGACATCTTGGTGACTCCGAGCAGGTCAAGGGCGGTGTCGAAGGACGCCTCGGGGGAGGCGTAGACCGGCCGGTTGCCCAGATAGGTCCAGGGTGAGGTGTTGCAGATTATGGCGGTCATCAGACCGGCCATCGGCTCCTCGTCCGGGCGCTGCAGGGTGATGACGCCGCGCCGCCGGTGGGGGTCGGAGACGAACTGCCGTGCGACCTGGCGCAGGTACAGCGCATGCGTCGAACGTTTGCCCAACTCCCTCTGCTGTTCGACCCGTCCGACCACCCCGGCGTCGAATCCCAGGCCGGCGCAGAAGGTGAACCAGCGCGGCGGCACGCCTTCGTCCTCGGTGCCGGGGGTGCCGCTGGCCAGTCCCAGCCCGACGGTCCGCGAGGACCCCTCGCGCAGCGCGTCCAGCAGCGCGCCGGTCGCCTCCACCGCGTCGTTGGGCAGGCCCAGCGCGCGGGCGAAGACGTTGGTGGACCCGCCGGGGACCACGGCCAGCCGCGGCAGCGCGTCGGGGTCGGGACCGTGGTGCAGCAGCCCGTTGACGATCTCGTTGACGGTGCCGTCGCCGCCGAGCGACACCACCAGCTCGGTCTCGCCGCCCTCGGCTGCCCGGCGGGCCAGGTCCCTCGCGTGCCCGCGGTACTGGGTGGTGGCCACCTCCAGCTTCAGGTCGCTGGCGAGCGCCGTGCTGATCACGTCGCGGACCCGGGCGCTGGTGGTGGTGGCAGCGGGGTTGACCACGAGAAGAGCACGCATGCTCGACAGCGTACCTAGCGAAATTCGGGCCGGGCTACGCTGAACGGTGTGAGCCAGACCCCGAAGAGCCCGTCCTCCGATGTCGCCCCGCCGGCCGAACCCGCCGGCCCGCCGCCGCTGCGGCTGACCCTGGCCGCCGCCGTCGCCGGCGTGCAGGGACTCGCGGTGGCCGCCTGGGGCGTCACGATGTGCTTCACCGGCGGCGGTAAGGCGGTGCTGGCCGGGCTGCTGGTGCTGGTGCTCGCGGCGCTGCCGCTGGGCGCCGCCTACGGCCTGCGCAAGGCGCGCCGCTGGAGCCGCGGCCCCGCCCTGATCATGCAGCTGCTCGCGCTGCCCATCGCGTGGACGATGGTCAAGAGCGACGGCGCGGTGATCGCGGGCGGCGCGGTGCTGGGCGTGCTGGCGATCGCCGGGCTGGTGCTGCTCGTCCACCCGGCGACCACCGACGCGCTCGGCATCCGCCGCACCGCCGCCTGATCACCCGCCGGCCGGCGGTCGCCCGGGCCGGTGTCCCGGCCCGCGGCCTCGACCGGGGCGGCGCGGGCGGCGGCCCGTCACTCCTCGATCAGCAGCTTGTCGCGCAGCTGGGCGAGGGTGCGGGCCAGCAGCCGGGAGACGTGCATCTGGGAGATGCCGACCTCCTGCGCGATCTGCGACTGCGTCATGCCGCCGAAGAAGCGGAGCAGCAGGATCGTCTTCTCGCGCGGCGGCAGCTGCTCCAGCAGCGGCTTGAGCGACTCGCGGTACTCCACGCCCTCCAGCGCCTCGTCCTCGGAGCCGAGGGTGTCGGCGACGGCCGGCGACTCGTCGTCGGTGTCGGGCACGTCCAGGGACAGGGTGCTGTAGGCGTTCGCGGACTCCAGCCCCTCCAGCACCTCCTCCTCGGAGATCTTCAGGTGCTCGGCCAGCTCGTGCACCGTCGGCGCCCGGCCGTGCCGCTGGGACAGCTCGCCGGTGGCGGTGGTGAGCGCGAGCCGCAGCTCCTGGAGGCGCCGCGGCACCCGGACCGCCCAGCCCTTGTCCCTGAAGTGACGCTTGATCTCGCCGACCACCGTCGGGGTGGCGTAGGTGGAGAACTCCACGCCGCGCTCGACGTCGAACCGGTCGACGGACTTGATCAGGCCGATCGTGGCGACCTGGGTGAGGTCGTCCAGCGGCTCCCCGCGGTTGCGGAACCGCCGCGCCAGGTGCTCGACCAGCGGCAGGTGCATCCGCACCAGCTGGTTGCGCAGCTCGGCACGTTCCACCGAGCCTTCCGGCAGTTTGCTCAGCTCGACGAAGAGCGCGCGGGCACCCGACCTGTCGTGCGGGTCGTGGGGTTCGCCCGCCCCGGCCTGACCGGGGCTCTTCACGTGCTCGTGCTGATCCATCGGGCCTGCCTGCTCCGCCGCGTCCGTCACGTCCATCCGGTCTCTACGGGCCTGCTCGCGCATACGCCCCCGAGCGCGTTCGCCCGGATCGGGGTGGGGCAGCGCCGCCTGCCGCGGCCCGGGCCCGGGTTCCGCCGGGTCCGGTTGCTGGGCGGGCACGGAGGCGCGACCGCGCGCCGCGGGAGCCTGGTGCTCCGCGGGCGTTCCGGGGTCTCCTGACCTCACCACGACGGCCTCACGACAGTCCTGGTACGGCGCCGCGCTTCTTGTGCAGGGCGATGCTGACGGTCTTGTCGTCGGCCACGGTGGAGTCCACCTCGCCAGCCAGTGCGGACAGCACCGTCCAGGCGAAGGTGTCCCGCTCCGGTGCGCGGCCGTCAGTGGTCGGCGCCGACACGGTGACCCACAGGGAGTCGCCGACCAGGCGGAACACGCAGCTCAGCACCGATCCGGGCACGGCCTGCTGCAGCAGGATCGCGCACGCCTCGTCGACCGCGATCCGCAGGTCCTCGATCTCGTCGAGGGTGAAGTCCAGCCGTGCCGCGAGTCCGGCCGTGGCCGTACGCAGCACCGACAGATACGCCCCTGCCGCGGGCAGCCGGACCTCGACGAAGTCCTTCGACCCGGGCTCGCCTGCGATCTGGGACAC
The DNA here is from genome assembly GCF_900110255.1 of Actinacidiphila rubida. Lineage (GTDB taxonomy): Bacteria > Actinomycetota > Actinomycetes > Streptomycetales > Streptomycetaceae > Actinacidiphila > Actinacidiphila rubida. The sequence continues at coordinate 23,538 of NZ_FODD01000006.1, read as the reverse complement.
CCACACCTCCAAGGTGGCACACGGTGATTGCTCTGGTTCGCTGTGACGCTATCGTGCCCGGTCCACCGGTGTCGCCCGGTCGGGGCACGTGCGGCATCCGTTTCTGTCACCCATGGTAAGCGCATGGGTACGGACGGTGGGTAGGGATCCCAGGTCTCAATTCGCATGCGAATTCGCCCGGTTGTGCGGACCTGCCCCCGAAGGAGGGGCGGCATGCGCCGCGAGGGCCTCCAGCGCGGGGCCGGTGAGCCGCTGCACGGTCCACTCGTCCTGCGGCCGCGCGCCGATCGCCCGGTACACGGCCAGCGCCTGCTCGTTCCAGTCCAGCACCGACCACTCGAAGCGGGGCCAGCCGCGCTCGACGCAGATCGCCGCGAGTGCGGCGAGCAGCGCCCTGCCGTGCCCGGCCCGGCGGGCCTCGGGCACCACGAACAGGTCCTCCAGGTAGAGGCCGGGCGTGCCGGTCCAGGTGGAGAAGTTGCGGAACCACAGCGCGAAGCCCACCGCCTCGCCGCTCGGCTCGTCCTCCGCGATCAGCACGTACGCCGCCGGGTCCGCGCCGAACAGCGCCTCCGCCAGCTGCTCGCGGGTCGCCTTGGCCTCGTCCAACGCCCGCTCGTACGCGGCGAGTCGGCGGATGAGGTCCTCGATGACCGGGAGGTCGGCGGGTGTCGCGGCGCGGATCATGTACCCCAGGTTACGGGTGCCGGGTGTGACGTGCGTAAAGCTGCCGGTCGGATCAGCCGGTGATCACCGCGGCGATCCGGGTGCCCGGCGCGAACGCGTGCTCGCCGGCCAGTGCCGCCAGACCGTGCAGCATCTTCGCGACGTACACCCGCTCCACCGCCAGGCCGTGCCGGGCGGCGAACGCGTCGGCGAAGGCGTCCAGCTCGGGAGTGGTGCGCGCGTAGCCGCCGTGGTGGAAGCGGTCCTCGATCCGCCAGCGGCCGCGGCGCCCGCCGAACGCGGACTCCTGCAGCCGCGCCACGTCGCCGGTCAGGAAGGCGCCGCCGCGCAGCACCGCGAACCCGATCGCCTCCGCGTCGCCCGGCAGTCCCGCGGCGAGCCCGGCGAGGGTCCCGCCGGTGCCGCAGGCGACGGCCGCCACGTCCGCGGCGCCGGAAAGTTCGCGGCCCAGGTCCGCGCAGCCGCGGGCGGCCGCCGCGTTGGAGCCGCCCTCGGGCAGGACGAACGCCGGCCCGTGCCGGTCGAGCAGCGCGGTCAGCACCTCGGGCTCGGCCTTGCGGCGGTAGGTCGCGCGGTCGACGAACTCCAGGCGCATGCCGTCGGCGGCGGCGCGGGCGAGCGACGGGTTCAGCGGGCGGCCGGCCAGCTCCTCGCCGCGCACGACGCCGACGGTGCGGAAGCCGTACAGCCGCCCGGCCGCGGCCGTGGCCCGCAGGTGGTTGGAGTAGGCGCCGCCGAAGGTGAGCAGCGTGTGGTGGCCGGCCGCGGCCGCCGCGTCCAGGTTGAGCAGCAGCTTGCGGTATTTGTTGCCGATCAGGTCCGGGTGGATGAGGTCGTCCCGCTTGAGCAGCAGCCGCACGCCGTGCCGGGCGAACGCCGGTTCCTCGACCTCGACGAGCGGCGAGGGCAGCCGCGGTGCGGGCGGCGCGCCCGCGGACGGGGTCCCGGGGGCGCCGCCTCCGGGGGGTCCGGGGTGTTGGGGGCGTTCGGGGCGGGGGTCGGCGTCGGCGGGCACGGGTTCATTGTCACCCCGCGCCGTGACAGCGCGGCCGAGGAGCCGGCCGCCCCGGGGACGCGCGCCCGCCACCGGATTTCGTCCCACCCGGTCCCATGAGGGCCCTTCCCGGTGCATCCTTCTCCCGTGCAGGAAAACGTCCCGGGACCCGCGGGGCCCGTACCAGGAATCGCCACTGCGGCCAGTGACGCGGGAGACGCGCTCACCGCCACGGTGCGCGGGCTGCTGCCGTCGCTGACGCCGGCCGCGGCCCGGATCGCCTCGCTGATCGTCGAGGACCCGGCGCAGGTCGCCCGCAGCACGATCTCCGAGCTGAGCGCGCTGGCCGGCACGAGCGAGTCGTCCATCGTGCGCACCGCGCGGGCGCTGGGCTTCGCCGGCTATCCGGAACTGCGCCTGGCGCTGGCCGCGTCGGCGGCCCGGCAGGGTCCGCGCTCCACGCTGTCCGCGGGCATCACGCCGGAGGACTCGGTGGGCGAGGTGATCGCCAAGCTGGTGCACACCGAGTCGCAGGCGGTCCTGGAGACCGCGACGCAGCTCGATCCCGAGCAGCTGGACGGCGCGGTCAAGGCGGTGTGCGGGGGAGGGCAGCTGCACATCGCGGGCGTCGGCGCGTCGGGCCTGGTGGCGCAGGACCTGCAGCAGAAGCTCGCCAGGATCGGGCGGCCGTGCCACGCGCACGGCGACTCGCAGTCGGCGCTGACCAGCGCGGTGCTGCTGGGCGAGGGCGACGTCTTCCTCGCGGTCTCGCACTCGGGGGAGAGCCGTGACGTGCTCGAACCGCTGCGCCGGGCCTCCGCGCAGGGCGCCACGACGGCGGTGATCACCAACCATCCGCTGTCGACGGCCGCCAAGCTCGCCGACTTCGTGCTGGTGTCGGCCGGCCGGGAGACCACGTTCCGGCCCGGTGCGATGGCCAGCCGGATCAGCCAACTGGTCGTGGTGGACTGCCTGTTCGTGTGTGTCGCGCAGCGCACGTTCGACACGTCGAGCCGCGCGCTGCGCATCACCCACCAGGCGCTGGAGAGCGACCGGGCGCATTAGGTCCCGTCGGGGAAGTGCGCCCGGCCGCCCGCCGCGTCAGTGCCGGCGTGTTGCCGGTCGGCTGCCGGACGGCTGCCGAGTCACTGCTGGACGAGGTCCACGTCGTCGGCGTTCACGAACGCCATCCGGTGGTTGTAGACGATCTCGTAGACCTTGGTCTGGCCCACGAAGTCGTGCTGGTCGTACGGCGCGGAGCCGTCGTAGTAGATCGCGAAGTAGGAGTCGGTGTTCACCGCGGGACCCGCGGCCACGTACGACTGCCCGGCCGGGATCGAGTAGAGGCTGCGGGCGACCTGCGCGCGCGGCGTGCCGCCCTCGAAGGCCACGAAGTCCGCGGGGTAGACGGACGCCTCCGGGTAGGCCGTGGTGTACACCGGGACCGAGGTGCGGCCGGCCTTGGGCACGATCCGCATCGCCTTGACCGGTACGGTCACCGGGTGCTGCGGGCTGTCCTGCAGCCACACCTCCTTGCCGGCCCACCAGATCGCGGTCCAGCCGGGCTTGCGGTCGGCCACCACGTACTGCTCGCCGGCCGGCGCCTTGTCGCCCCAGTCGTTCATCGCGTTCGTCCCGGCCGAGCCGTCCTTGTGCAGGTACGGGTCGGAGGCCAGCGGGGCGCTGGTGCTGGGGGCGGTGTACAGCGGCACGAAGCTGGAGGGCGCCGAGGGCGACGTCACCGGGCAGTCGAAGCTGCGGTACGGGTTGGGGAACTGCTTGTAGCCCTGTACGTCGTCGCAGTACGTCGTGGTCTGCAGGTTGGTGCGGAAGCCCGGCTTGATGGCCACGACGTCGCTGCCCTGGGGCGCGGTGGCGTGGATCGGGGCGCCCAGCAGGTCGAAGAAGTGCTCCCAGTCCCAGCCCGGTCCCGGGTCCCAGTGCTGGGTGGCGACGCCGCCCTCGGTGGTGCCGGGGACGTTGTCGTGGCCGAGGATGTGCGCGCGGTCCAGCGGGATGTCGTACGTGGTGGCCAGGTACTTCACCAGCGATGCCGTGGAGCGGTACAGGTTCTCGCTGAACCAGGTGCCGCCGTGGGTGGACCAGGACTCCTGCTCGATGCCGATGGAGTGCTGGTAGAACGACCGGTTGCCGCTGTCCCAGGCGATGTCCTTGGTCGGGATCATCTGGGTGACGTGGCCGTCCTGCGAGCGCACCACGTAGTGGGCGCCGGCGGCGTACGTCGGGTCGTTGAACAGGTCCAGCGTGCCGTCGTACGTCTCGTCGGTGGTGTGCAGGGTGATGTAGCGGATCTGCAGGTCGTGCGGGCGGTCCGCGAGGTCGTGGCTGCCGTAGTCGGCCTTGTCGGCCGGGTCGAGCAGGGTGTAGGCGCCCGGGATGAAGTCGCAGTCCAGGGACTTCGGGCACTCGGGCTTGGTGCTGCTCGCGGGCGGCGTGACGTCCTTCAGGCCCAGCAGCCTGACGTCGTCGCGGTTCGGGTGCAGGCGCGCGGTGGCCGGCAGGGCGATCTGCTGGCCGTCCTGGGTGGTGCGCGAGGCACCGGTGCGCAGGGTGTCCCACACGACGTCGGCGAAGGTCTGCGCGACCTTGTTCTCGGTGGGCTGGCCGTAGCGGGCGGCGGCCGCGTACCAGCCGTCGACGTCCCGGGGCAGCTTGCCGTGGCCGTAGCCGCGGGCGTAGGAGGCCAGCAGCGCGGCGCCGGCCCGGATGTTCTGCGCCTCGTCGGACGTCACGGCGGACACGTCGGCGCCGATCAGCGCGGCGGCGGCCGCCGCGGTGTGCTCGGCCGGGGCCTTGAGCAGGTCGGCGTAGCGCGGCGACTGCGTCGTCAGGCCGTCCGCGTCCAGGTCCTGGGACGTGAGGTCGGTGAGGTTCATCGGGCCGTATCCGGCCTCGGAGTTCTCCTGCCCGGCGTGGGCCTCCCAGCGGGTCTCGTTGTACGACACCGCTTCGAGGACGGCCTGCGGGACGCCGAACTCCGCGGCGGCGGAGGCGAACTCGGCCTGGCGGGTGTGCTGCGGGTCGTCGGCGCGGGCTGTGACGGTGCCGGCCGCGGTCACCGACAGACCGGCCAGCAGGGACAGCGCCGCGGCCATGGTCAGGGTTCTGCGTGGGGTGAACGGACGGTGCATCCGGGCTCCTTGCTTGCCAGTACGTGCGGACCTCGGGGAGGAGGCCGCACAAGTGCTGGCGGCAGCCTGGCGATTGAGGTTGGCACTAAGCAACCTTTCCCGCATAAGTCGTGGAACTTTTTGCCAACCGGAACCCGGAGCGGAGGTGACGGACGGGGAACCAGGAAGCCCCCGCCCACCGGTACGGGGTCCGGTGGGCGGGGGCTTCGTGTCGCCGGGCGGGGGAGCCGGCAGATATGAGAGGGGTGGCGGGGTGCGAGATGTGACACGGTCCGGCCTGTGTCCTGCGTCACACCCCAGAAGACGGTCCGTCAGGCCGGGCCGCCAGACGGGGCCGTCAGCCCGGTCCGTCGGCGGCCCGGCCGTCAGACGCGCGCCACGCCGTCCGCGCGGGCCGCCGCGGCCACCGCGGCGGTCACGGCCGGTGCCACCCGCGGGTCGAACGGGGACGGGATCACGCACTCGGGTGACAGCTCGTCGGCCACGACCGCGGCCAGCGCCTCGGCGGCGGCCAGCTTCATGCCCTCGGTGATGGCCGAGGCCCGCACCTGGAGCGCGCCGGCGAAGATGCCGGGGAACGCCAGCACGTTGTTGATCTGGTTGGGGAAGTCGCTGCGGCCGGTGGCGACGACCGCCGCGTACTTGTGCGCCACGTCCGGGTGGACCTCGGGGGTGGGGTTGGCCATCGCGAAGACGAACGCGCCCTCGGCCATCGCCGCCACCGCGTGCTCGGCCACCGTGCCGCCGGAGACGCCGATGAAGACGTCCGCGCCGGCCAGCGCCTCCTCCAGCGAGCCGGTCAGGCCCGCGGAGTTGGTGTAGGACGCCAGGTGGCGCTTGACCGGGTTGAGGTCCTCGCGGCCGGCGTGCACCACGCCCCTGCGGTCGGTGACCGCGACGTCCCCGATGCCGGCCTCGACGAGGATCTTGGCGATCGCCACGCCCGCCGCGCCCGCACCGGAGATGACCGCCCGCAGCGCGCCGAGCGTACGGCCGGTCAGCGTGCAGGCGTTGCGCAGCGCGGCCAGCGTCACGACCGCGGTGCCGTGCTGGTCGTCGTGGAACACCGGGATGTCCAGCCGCTCCTTGAGGCGTTCCTCGATCTCGAAGCAGCGCGGCGCGGAGATGTCCTCCAGGTTCACTCCACCGAAGGACGGCGCGAGGCGGACGACGGTTTCCACGATCTCGTCCACGTCGGTGCAGGCGAGTGCGAGGGGCACCGCGTCGACCCCGCCGAACTGCTTGAACAGGATCGCCTTGCCCTCCATGACCGGCAGCGACGCCTCGGGGCCGATGTCGCCCAGGCCGAGCACCGCCGTGCCGTCCGTGACCACCGCGACCACCTGCGACTTCCAGGTGTACTCGTGCACGAGTTCGGGCTTGTTGGCGATCGCCGTGCAGACGTCGGCGACCCCGGGCGTGTACGCGAGCGACAGGTCCGCGGCGTCGAGCAGCGGCACGGTCGCGGCGACCTCCAGCTTTCCGCCGCGGTGCAGGGCGAAGACCGGATCGATGTCGAGGGCGAGCGCGCCGGCGGGCGGCTGGTCGGTGTCGGTCCGGGGATTGACGATCTCCGCTGCCACTTTTTGACCCCTTTGTCGGAATTGATGAGGGAGAATACTCCTCGCGCTGGGCGGAGGAGGTGGGCTCGGCGTCCGTGCCGCCAGGGAACGAGTGACCGTGGCGGAAGCCGGCAGCCAGGCGCGCCGCACGCACGCCGTGGGCCCCGGATGAGGGGTGAAGGACCCGTTCTACCGGAAACGTCGTTTCCGGGACGAGTGGAATCTGATCCGCATGTGATCGGCAGGAGAGCCGCATGTGATCGGCGCGGCCCCATCGCGGTCCGGCCCTGGTGTACCGGCCCGATGGGTGCCCGGGGATCGCCCGTTATCCGATTTTGACACAACCAGAACCCTGACTGGGACTGTCCGGATGGCAAGATGCACAGATCACACAGGGTGGCGGTGCCCGAAGAAGCGCGCCGTGGCCCCCACACACGGCCCCACCCTCATTCCGCAGCTCCGCATATCCAGCAGGAGGACACCGCGATGACCGCACGTACCACCCGGCGTATCCCCGCCCTCTCCCGTCTCTCCGCGGTCGCCGCCCTCGCCGTCGCCGGCGCCCTGGTGGTCACCGGATGCGGCGACCAGACGAAGAAGGACAACAGCGCCAACTCGGGCGGCTCGACGCCGAGTGCCTCCGGCTCCGCCTCGTCCTCCACCGCGCCGCTCTTCGCCAAGCTGCCGAAGAAGTACCAGGACGCCGGTGTCATCAAGGTCGGCACCGACGCCTCGTACGCGCCGATGGAGCAGACCCAGAACGGCCAGATCGTCGGCATCGACCCGGACATCGCCCAGGCGCTGTCCAAGCAGCTCGGCGTGAAGTTCGAGTTCACCAACGGTCAGTTCGACGGCCTGATCACCTCGCTGTACACCGGTCGCGAGGACGCCGTCATGTCGGCCATGAGCGACACCAAGGCCCGCCAGCAGGGCCTGGACGACAAGGGCAAGAAGGTCGGCAAGGGCGTCGACTTCGTCGACTACTACATGTCCGGTTCCTCACTGCTGGTCAAGAAGGGCAACCCCAAGGGCGTCAAGGCCCTGGCGGACCTCTGCGGCCAGAGCGTCGCCGTGCAGCGCGGCACGATCTACGAGGACGCCTTCAAGAAGCAGAAGACGGCCTGCGGTTCCAAGGGCCTGACCATCCAGGCGTTCGACACCGACTCCGAGGCCCAGACCCGCGTCAAGGCCGGCGGCGCGGTCGCCGACCTCAACGACACGCCGGTCGCCGCGTACATCGCGCAGAAGTCCGGCAACGGCAACGACTTCGAGGTCGCCGGCGACCCGGCCGACGCCGGACCGTTCGGCATCGCCACCGACAAGGGCAACGCCCAGCTGCGCGACGCGCTGAAGGCGGCCATGGACGCGATCATCGCGGACGGGTCGTACGCGCAGGTGCTGCAGAAGTGGAACGCTTCCAGCGGTGCGATCAAGGCGGCCGCCGTCAACGGCGGATCCTGACCGGACGGCAGTGGTGAGGGGCAGTACGCCGTGACTGAAGTGACCGACACGTTCGACAAGGGACCCGCCGTGGCCGGGTCCCCCTACGAGCCGATCCGGGCCATCCCGGTACGCCACTACGGCCGCTGGATCAGCGCGGTCGTGGTGGTGGCCCTGCTGGCCTGGCTCGTGTACGCCTTCTCCCAGGGCAACATCCTGTGGGGCACGGTCTGGGACAAGCTGTTCGACCGCACCGTGCTGCAGGGCCTGTGGCGCACCGTCCTGATCTCGGTGTGCGCGATGGCCGTCGGCCTGGTCCTCGGCCTGCTCTTCGCGGTGATGCGGCTGTCGAAGAACCCGGTGACCGGCGCGGTGGCCTGGCTCTACATCTGGTTCTTCCGCGGCACCCCGGTGTACGTGCAGCTGCTGATGTGGTTCAACCTCGCGTTGATCTTCCCGGTCATCAACCTGATGCCGCTGTACAAGAACGACACCGTCGCGGTGATGACCCCGTTCGTGGCGGCCCTGCTGGGCCTGGGCCTCAACGAGGGCGCCTACATGGCGGAGATCGTCCGGGCCGGCATCCAGTCGGTGGACGAGGGCCAGACCGAGGCCGCGCACGCGCTCGGCATGACCGGCACGCGGACCATGCGCCGGATCGTGCTGCCGCAGGCGATGCGGGTGATCATCCCGCCCACCGGCAACGAGTTCATCAACATGCTGAAGACCTCGTCGCTGGTGTCCGCGGTGCAGTACACCGAGCTGCTGCGGTCGACCTCGAACATCGGCAGCGACAGCACCGCGATCATGGAGCTCTACTTCGTCGCCTGCTTCTGGTACCTGGTGCTGACCAGCGTGTTCAGCGTCGGGCAGTTCTACGTCGAGCGCCGGTACGCCCGCGGTTCGCTGCGGACGCTGCCGCTCACCCCGTGGCAGAAGGTCCGGGCGAACCTGACCACCCTGCGCCGACCGAAGGTGGCCTGAGCGATGAGTGTCCAGCCGATGGTGAAGGCGGAAGCCGTCCACAAGTCCTTCGGGGCCGCGCACATCCTCAAGGGCGTGGACCTGGAGGTGGCGCCGCGCGAGGTGTTCTGCCTGATCGGCCCGTCCGGGTCGGGCAAGTCCACCTTCCTGCGGTGCATCAACCACCTGGAGCAGATCAACGCCGGCCGGCTGTCGGTCGACGGCCACCTGGTCGGCTACCGGGAGCACGACGGGAAGCTGTACGAGCTGAAGGACCGCGAGGTCGCGGCCAAGCGCCGCGACATCGGGATGGTCTTCCAGCGCTTCAACCTGTTCCCGCACATGACGGCGCTCGAGAACGTCATGGAGGGGCCGGTCCAGGTCAAGCGGGAGGCCAAGGCCGTCGCCCGCGAGCGGGCGAAGGCGCTGCTGGACCGGGTGGGCCTGGCCGACAAGGCCGGGAACTACCCGACGCAGCTGTCCGGCGGGCAGCAGCAGCGGGTGGCCATCGCGCGTGCACTGGCCATGGAACCGAAGCTGATGCTCTTCGACGAGCCCACGTCCGCGCTCGACCCCGAGCTGGTCGGCGACGTGCTGGACGTGATGCGCGGCCTCGCCGAGGACGGCATGACGATGATCGTCGTCACGCACGAGATGGGCTTCGCGCGCGAGGTGGGCGACGCGCTGGTCTTCATGGACGACGGTGTCGTCGTGGAGTCCGGGCACCCGCGGGACGTGCTGTCCCGTCCGCAGCACGAGCGCACGAAGTCCTTCCTATCAAAGGTACTGTGACAGTCCGTCAGGCGACAAGGGGGTGCGGGCCCTGGGCCCGCACCCCTCCTGCGTCGCGGGAGGCGTCGGCCGCGCGGACGGGGGCAGGCGGACGGCGTGGGCCGGATGCGCGGCACCGGGCGTGCGCTCTCCGCGCCCTTGCTCAATGTAATACCCTTGAGGGAAGTTCGGCCATTACGTCAGCCTGGGCGGTCGTCCCGCCCGGACCGGGTGACGCCGGCCACCACCGCTTGTCGTGAGGACGCAGAGTTGGAACTGGCCTATTACGCGGACTACGCCGTGCGGCTCGTCAACAGCGAGGAGCCCGAACGCGGCACCGACGCGCTGACCTCCCTGGAGGCCGCGCGCGAGCTGTTCGGCGCCAGCACGCACCTGGCGTCCCGGGCGGTCGAGGCCGACGTGGCCCGGTTGCGTGCCGTGCGCGTCCGGCTGCGCGGCGTCTTCGAGGCCGCGGACGAGGGCGACGAGGTCCGCTCGGTCGACCTGCTCAACGCGCTGATGCTGGAGTTCCCGGTCAGCCCGCAGATCTCCGGCCACGAGAACCTGGACGACGCCACCGGCCGCCCCGACTGGCACATGCACCTGGCCGACCACGCGGCCAGCGCCGGCGCGGCCTACTCGGCCGTCGCCTGCATGGGCCTGGCGTTCCAGCTGACCACGCTGGGCGTGGACCGGCTGGGCATCTGCGAGGCGGCCCCCTGCCGCAACGCCTACGTCGACACGTCGACGAACCGCTCCCGCCGCTACTGCTCGGACCGGTGTGCCACCCGCGCGAACGTGGCGGCCTACCGGGCCCGCAAACGCCTGGAGAACGAGCGGTCGGCCCTCAGCGGCCGCACGCAGGAGGCCGCCCAGGACGCCAGCGAGGCCACCCCGGTCAGCGAGCGCTGAACCTTCTGCGGCGGCCGGAAGCGGCCGCGTGCCCGCGCCAGGACCAGCTCGTCCGGCACGGTGCCGAACTCCCGGCTGTCGTTCTCCACGAACCGGTTGTCGCCCATCACCCACCAGCCGCCGTCACGCCGCTCCACGGCGCGCTTGACGATCAGCAGATCCTGCTGCAGCGGGTGCCGCAGCACCACCACGTCCCCCTCACGGACCAGCGCGGCACCACTGCTGACCTTCTGGATCAGCAGCCAGTCCCCGTGCAGCAGCGTGGGTGCCATCGACGGACCGGTGACCTCGACTACTTGGTACGACAGCCTGCCGGCCCCCTGCTCCCGCATGCTCCGCCTCCTGGTTCGTTCCTCCACCGCCCCCAGGGTGACACCAGACTTTTGGCCTAAGCCACCTGGGGCACCCGAGAAAACGACTCCTCCAGGGAGTAATGTCCCACCTGAAAGACGATCACGAGGAAGGACAGCCATGTTCACTCGCCTGTTCGCGCCCAAGGTCAAGGTCAGCGCCCACTGCGACCTGCCCTGCGGCGTGTACGACCCGGCCCAGGCCCGCATCGAGGCCGAGTCCGTCAAGGCGGTCCAGGAGAAGTACCAGGCCAACGAGGACGCGGACTTCCGCACTCGGGCCGTGCTGATCAAGGAGCAGCGCGCGGAGCTGGCCAAGCACCACGTGTCGGTCCTGTGGAGCGACTACTTCAAGGCCCCGCACTTCGAGAAGTACCCCCAGCTGCACCAGCTGGTCAACGACACCCTGAAGGCCCTGAGCGCCGCCAAGGCGTCCAACGACCCGGCGACCGGCCAGAAGGCGCTGGACCTCATCGCCGAGATCGACAAGATCTTCTGGGAGACCAAGAAGGCCTGACCCGGCCTGTACCGGTCGTCCACGGGTCCTCGACCCGGCCCCGGCCGCCCCGCGGTGCGACACGCACCCGGGGCGGCCGGGGCGTTCAGGGGGCGTCCGCGCGGCGCGCGTCACACCGCGAGCCGGTTCCGCCGCCGTCGGCGGCCGCCGTAGGGTCGGGCCATGTTTGCTGTCTACGCCGCGCGCATCGATGCCGAGCAGCCGCTGACCGGACTGGAGTTGGGGGAGCGGCCGGCGCCGCGTCCCCGCGACGGCTGGTCCACCGTCACGGTGAAGGCGGCCTCCCTCAACCACCACGACCTGTGGTCGCTCAGAGGGGTGGGCCTGGGCGAGGAGAGCCTGCCGATGATCCTGGGCTGCGACGCGGCCGGGATCGACGAGGACGGCAACGAGGTGGTGCTGCACTCGGTGATCGGGCAGAGCGGGTACGGCGTCGGCCCCGACGAGCGGCGGTCCATCCTCACCGAGCGCTACCAGGGCACCTTCGCCGAGCAGGTCACCGTGCCCACCTGGAACCTGCTGCCCAAGCCCGCGGAGCTCAGCTTCGAGGAGGCGGCCTGCCTGCCCACCGCCTGGCTGACCGCCTACCGGATGCTGTTCAGCAACGCCGGTGTGCGGCCCGGTGACTCGGTGCTCGTCCAGGGCGCGGGCGGCGGCGTCGCCACCGCGGCGATCGTGCTGGCCCGGGCCGGCGGCCTGCGGGTCTACGCCACCAGCCGGGACGCGGCCAAGCGCCGCCGGGCCGAGGAGCTGGGCGCGCACGGCGTGTACGAGCCGGGCGCGCGGCTGCCGGAGCGGGTGGACGCGGTGATCGAGACGGTGGGCGCCGCCACCTGGTCGCACTCGGTGAAGTCGCTGCGCCCCGGCGGCACGCTGGTGATCTCCGGCGCGACCAGCGGCCCGAACCCGCGCTCCGCCGAGCTGAACCGGATCTTCTTCCTGGAGCTGAAGGTCGTCGGCTCCACCATGGGCAGCAAGGAGGAGCTGCAGGACCTGCTGTCCTTCTGCGCGGTCACCGGCGTCCGCCCGGTGATCGACTCGGTGCTGCCGCTGGACCGGGCCCGCGAGGGCTTCGAACACCTCGCCGCGGGCGAGGTGTTCGGCAAGATCGTGCTCACCGCCTGACGCGCGGCGGGCCGGTCGGCGCCCCGCCGTCCGGCCCGCGTGCGCGTCGCCCGTGCCCGTGCCCGTGCCCGCCGCGCGTCAGCGCTCCGGCCGCTCGGTGTTCCCGGCGCCCGTGCCGTGCAGCGCGGCCGAGATGTGGGCCGCGGCCGACTTCAGGTGGCGGCGGACCTCGCGCAGCTGCCGGTCGTTCACCCCGCGGTCGCGTGCGGTGTCCCGGATGCCGTCGCGGAAGCCGTCCAGCAGCCGCTCCAGGTCCCGCAGCGGGTTCTCCGAGACGGGGGCGGCGTCGGCGGCGTCGGCGGCGTCCGGGGCGTCCGGGGCCTCCCCGGCGTCCATGGAGCCCTCGGCCCCGTCCTTCGTGGCGGTGCCGCCGGTCCCGCCTCCGGCCTCGCCGCCGGTCTCGTCCCGCCCGGGCTGGGCCGTGCTCGTCGCCTCGCCCCAGGCCGTGGCCGGCGCGTCCGTGCCGGCCCGGCCCGCCCCGCCGCCGAACTGGCCCAGCTCGCGGGTGAGTTCGGCAAGACCCTCGCGCAGGCCCGCCTGCCAGTCGCCGGCCCGGGTGTGCGTCTGGACCTGCTCCTGCACCTGCCGGGCGATCCGCTGCACCTCCTCGCGGGCGCTGTCCATCGCGTCGCGGGCCGCCTTGGCCTGGCGGCGGGCGTCGCGGGCCTCCTCCTTGGCGCGGCGGCTCTCCTCCTTCGCCCGGTGGGCCTGCTCCTTCCACTCCTGGCGGGCGCGGCGCTCGTCGCCCTGGCCCGCGCGGGCCTGCTGCGCCGCGGCCCGGACCTCACGGCGCAGGTCGCCCGCCGCGCCGCGGACGTCCTCGCGGATCTCCGCGGCCAGCGCGGAGACCGACTCGCGGATCTCGGCCTCGAGGCCGGCGATCTCGTCCGCGCGCTCGGCCAGTTCGGCCCGCCCGGCGTCGGTCAGGGAGTAGACCTTGCGGCCGCCCTCGGTGGAGTGGGTGACCAGGCCCTCCTTCTCCAGCTTGGCGAGCCGCGGGTAGACGGTGCCGGCCGAGGGCGCGTACAGGCCCTGGAAGCGCTCCTCCAGCAGCCGGATCACCTCGTAGCCGTGGCGCGGGGACTCGTCCAGCAGCTTGAGCAGGTACAGCCGCAGACGGCCGTGGGCGAAGACGGGGGCCATGTCAGGCGTCCTTCCGCAGCGAGTGGGCGTCCGACGCCGCGTCCGCCGCGTCAGCCGCGTCATCAAGGGGTGGCCTGCGCAGCAGGGCCAGCGCGCCGGAGACCGTGGTGGCCCGCAGCCGGGCGCTGCCGCTGCCGATCCGGCCGCTGATCCTCTTGGGGCCCCATCCGGAGACCTGCAGCTCGTCGAAGGCGCAGGAGACGCGGCCGCTGGTGGTGCTGGCGTCGACCTCGGCGTCGCCGGGCTCGGGGATGCGGATGGCGATCTCGCCGGAGACCGTGGTCAGCCGCACGTCCGCGCCGGCCGACGGGTCCAGGTCCAGCACCATGTTGCCGCTCACCGAGTCGGCCCTGACCTCGGGGCCGCTGCCCTCGACCACGGTCAGGTCGCCGGAGACGGTGCTGAAGACCAGCTCGCCGGAGAGCGACTGGGCCTCGACGCTGCCGGAGACCGTGCTGGCCCGTACCGGGCCGGCCAGACCGACGAGCGTGCTGTCGCCGTGGACTCCCTGCACGGTGGTGGCCCCGGACACCCCGGAGACCACCGCGGTCGCGCCGACCACGCCGACCTCCACCCGGGTGTGCAGGGGCACGGCCAGGGAGACCACCGCGTGCCGCTTCCAGCCCTTGCGGTCGAGCCACTTCAGCAGGCCCTTCCACGGCAGGTCCTCGTAGGTGACGGTGAGCACCGAGTCGTCCACCCTCACCTTCAGCGGCGGCCCGTCGATCTCGGTGACCTCCAGCCGGGCCGGGCCCGAGTCGGTGCCGACCACGTTGACGGTGCCGTTGACGATCCTCACGCTGAGGGCGTCCACGGGCTCGTCGAACACGAAGGTCTCGGGACCGGTGACGGTCCGTTCCGCCGTGCCGCTCATTCTGCCCCTCCCGGGTGCTCGGGAACGCAACATATCGCGTACTCTCCGAGACACGATATATCGCGTACCGCGCAAGTCAAGCGGCCGTCCGCCGCCGAGGCCGGCTCGCACCGGCGCGCGGCGGCTCGCACCGGCCGACCGGCTCACCCCGGCACGCCCGGCTCACTCGTCTTCGTCGTCCAGCCGGGCCAGCCACGTGGCCAGCCGCTCCACCGGGATCTCGAACTCGGGGTTGAGGTCGACGAACTCGCGCAGCCGGTCGGCGAGCCAGTCGAAGGTGACCTCCTCCTCGCCGCGCCGGTCGGCCAGCTCCTCGATGCCGCGGTCGGTGAAGTACACGATGTGCTCCGGTGGTGATGTCGGGGTCGGTCGGGGTTGTCGGAGGATCAGCGGATCCCGGGGTACGGAGCCCGGGCCATACGGGGGCCGGACGGCCCGGGGCCCCGTACCTCGACGGTACGGGGCCCCGGGCGCGGTGCCGTGCGGGCCGGAAGCCGGCCGGCACGTGCGGACCTGCGGGTCAGATCTCGAAGACTTCCCGCACCAGCTGCTCCTGCTGGGCCTGGTGCCGCTTGGCGGAGCCCACCGCAGGCGAGGACGACGCCGGGCGCGAGACGCGGCGCAGCCGGTCCGCGTTGTCCGGGGCCGCACCCAGCAGCAGGTCCAGGTGGTCGATCAGGTTCAGCGCGATGAACGGCCAGGCGCCCTGGTTCGCCGGCTCCTCCTGGGCCCAGACGAACTTCTGCGCCTTGGTGTACGGCGCCACCGCGGCCTGGATCTCCAGCGCGGGCAGCGGGTACAGCCGCTCGATGCGGATGAACGCCACGTCGTTGGCGCCGCGGCGGTCCCGCTCGGCGATCAGGTCGTAGTAGACCTTGCCGGTGCAGAAGACGACCTTGCGCACCGCCTCCGGCTCGACCGTGGTGTCCTGGATCACCGGCTGGAACTCACCGGTGGTGAAGTCCTCGGCCTTCGACGCCGCCGCCTTGAGCCGGAGCATCGACTTCGGGGTGAAGACGATCAGCGGCTTGTGGTGCGGGTTGTGCACCTGCCAGCGCAGCAGGTGGAAGTAGTTCGCCGGGGTGGTCGGGAACGCCACCGTCATGTTGTTCTGCGCGCACAGCTGCAGGAACCGCTCGATGCGGGCCGAGGAGTGGTCCGGGCCCTGGCCCTCGTAGCCGTGCGGCAGCAGCAGCGTGACGCCGGAGGTCTGGCCCCACTTCTGCTCGGCGGCCGAGATGTACTCGTCGACGATGGTCGAGGCGCCGTTGACGAAGTCGCCGAACTGGGCCTCCCACATCACCAGCGCGTCCGGGCGGGCCAGCGAGTAGCCGTACTCGAAGCCCATCGCCGCGTACTCGCTGAGCAGCGAGTCGTAGACGTTGTAGCGCGCCTGGCCCTCGGACAGGTACAGCAGCGGGGTGTACTCCTCGCCGGTGTTCTGGTCCACCAGCACCGCGTGGCGCTGGCCGAAGGTGCCGCGGCGGGAGTCCTGGCCGGCCAGGCGGACGGTGGTGCCCTCCATCAGCAGCGAGCCGATGGCGAGCGTCTCGCCCATGCCCCAGTCGATCGTGCCGTCGCTCACCGAGGCCGCGCGGCGCTGCAGCTGCGGCATCAGGCGCGGGTGCACGGTGATGTTGTCGGGGATGTTCACCTGCGACTCGGCGATCCGCTTGACGACCTCGGAGGAGACCGCCGTGGGCACCGCGACCGGGAACTGCGACTGGTCCAGCGCCGGCACCGCGGGAGACGGCTCGACGGAGGCCTCGCGGACCTCGGCGAAGACGTTCTCCAGCTGGCCCTGGAAGTCCTGCAGCGCCTGCTCGGCCTCTTCCAGCGTGATGTCGCCCCGGCCGATCAGCGACTCGGTGTACAGCTTGCGCACCGAGCGCTTCTTGTCGATCAGGTTGTACATCAGCGGGTTGGTGAACTGCGGGTTGTCGCCCTCGTTGTGACCGCGGCGGCGGTAGCAGATCACGTCGATGACGACGTCCTTGTTGAACGCCTGGCGGAACTCGAAGGCCAGCCGGCCCACGCGGACCACGGCCTCCGGGTCGTCGCCGTTGACGTGGATGATCGGCGCCTCGATCATGCGCGCCACGTCGGTGGCGTACATCGAGGAGCGGGACGCCTCCGGGGCGGCGGTGTAGCCGACCTGGTTGTTGATCACCACATGCACGGTGCCGCCGGTGCGGTAGCCGCGCAGCTGGGACATGTTGAGCGTCTCGGCCACCACGCCCTGGCCGGCGAAGGCCGCGTCGCCGTGCAGCGCCACCGGCAGCACCGTGAAGTCGGTGCCGGCCTTGTTGATGACGTCCTGCCGGGCGCGGGCGATGCCCTCGATGACCGGGTCGACGGTCTCCAGGTGCGACGGGTTGGCCGCGAGCGAGACCTTGACCTGCTCGCCGTCGAGGCCGGTGAAGGTCCCCTCGGCGCCCAGGTGGTACTTCACGTCGCCGGAGCCGTGCATCGACTTCGGGTCGAGGTTGCCCTCGAACTCGCGGAAGATCTGCGCGTACGACTTGCCGACGATGTTCGCCAGCACGTTCAGCCGGCCGCGGTGGGCCATGCCGATGACGACCTCGTCGAGCCGCGACTCGGCGGCCGCGTCCAGGATCGCGTCCAGCAGCGGGATGACGGACTCGCCGCCCTCCAGCGAGAAGCGCTTCTGGCCGACGTACTTGGTCTGCAGGAACGTCTCGAACGCCTCGGCCGCGTTCAGCCGGCGCAGGATGCGCAGCTGCTCCTCGCGCTCCGGCTTGGCGTGCGCGCGCTCGATCCGGTCCTGGATCCACTTGCGCTGCTTGGGGTCCTGGATGTGCATGTACTCGACGCCGACGGTCCGGCAGTACGAGTCGCGCAGCACGCCGAGGATGTCGCGGAGCTTCATCAGCGTCTTGCCGGCGAAGCCGCCGACCGCGAACTCGCGCTCCAGGTCCCACAGCGTCAGGCCGTGCTCCAGCACGTCCAGGTCGGGGTGCTTGCGCTGGCGGTACTCCAGCGGGTCGGTGTCGGCCATCACGTGGCCGCGGACCCGGTAGGAGTGGATCAGCTCGAAGACCCGTGCGGCCTTGGTGACGTCGTCCTCGTGCGCGGTGTCGATGTCGGTCCGCCAGCGGACCGGCTCGTACGGGATGCGCAGCGCGGCGAAGATGTCGTCGAAGAAGTCGTTCTCGCCGAGCAGCAGCTGGTTCATGATCCGCAGGAACTCGCCGGAGGCGGCGCCCTGGATCACCCGGTGGTCGTAGGTGCTGGTCAGCGTCATGACCTTGGAGATGCCCAGGCGGTTCAGGGTGTCCTGCGAGGTGCCCTGGAACTCGGCCGGGTAGTCCATCGAGCCGACGCCGAGGATCATCGACTGGCCGGGCATCAGCCGCGGCACGGAGTGCACGGTGCCCAGGCCGCCGGGGTTGGTCAGCGAGGCGGTGACGCCGGTGAAGTCGTCCATCGTCAGCTTGCCGCCGCGGGCGCGCCGGACGATGTCCTCGTAGGCCTGCCAGAACTCGAAGAAGTTCAGCGTCTCGGCCTTCTTGATGGCCGCGACGACCAGCTGGCGGTCGCCGTTCGGCTTCACCAGGTCGATCGCCAGGCCCAGGTTCACGTGGTCGGGCTTGACCAGGGTCGGCTTGCCGTCCTTCTCCGCGAAGGAGTGGTTCATCGACGGCATGGCCTTGAGGGCCTGCACCATCGCGTAGCCGATCAGGTGCGTGAAGGAGACCTTCCCGCCGCGGGCCCGCTTGAGGTGGTTGTTGATGACGATGCGGTTGTCGAACAGCAGCTTCACCGGGATGGCCCGCACCGAGGTGGCGGTGGGCAGCTCCAGGGAGGCGTGCATGTTCTTGGCGACCGCGGCGGCCGGGCCGCGCAGCGTCACGAACTCGGTGCCGGAGGCGGCGGGCTGCTCGGCCTTCGCGGCGGGCTTGGCCGGGGCGCCGTTCACAGCGGCCGGTGCCGGTGCCGGTGCCGGTGCCGGGGCCGCCGGGGCCGGCGCGGGGGCGGCCGGGGCCGCGGGAGCCGGCGCGGGGGCGGCGGGCGCGGGCGCGGCCGGCGGCTGGGTGGCCGCGGGCGCCGGGACGGGCGCGGCGGGGGCCGGGGCGGCCGGCGCGGGCTGGCCGGAATTCGCCCCTGCGGTCTGCGGGGCGGGCGCCGTGGCGGTGTCCGCCTTCGCGCGGGCGGCGGCGCCGGAGGCACCGCCCTGGCCCGCGGGGGCCGCCGGAGCGGCCGAGCCGTCCGGCTTGTAGTCGGCGAAGAAGTCCCACCAGGCTCGGTCTACCGAGTTCGGGTCCTGGAGGTACTGCTGGTAGATCTCATCGACCAGCCACTCGTTCGGGCCGAAACCCGCTGCAGGGCCCTCGCCCTGCCCTTCGTGGTCGGTCGAGACACTAGAGCTATTGGGGGACTGTGGCGACACGGCGGTAACCGCCCTCTTCCGCTTCACAAGATGGTGGACAGCGGGAATAAAGGCTACGCCTACCGGGGCCCTTCTCGCAGGCCCGGGGCCCAGTCGTCGCGCAAGTCACACCGGATTCCGGGTTTGCGGGGCGTTGCTGGCGGGAAAGTGGTCCCTCTTCAGGGTTGTTCCGGCCAAGGGGACGGCCGCCTTGTCCCAAAGAGACGACCGCCCCGTCAGGGAGTACGTCGCAGCTGCGTCAACGGTTCACCGCGGGGGTCCCCGGAAGGGTGACGTGGATCCGGCAGCCACGAGGGGATTCGGCCACCTCGATCCGGCCACCGTGGAGATCCACCGCCCAGCGGGCGATCGCCAGGCCCAGACCCGTGCCGCCGTCGCCGCCGGGGTGCGAGCCGCGGTGGAAGCGCTCGAAGACCCGCAGCCGGTCCGCCTCGGGGATGCCGGGGCCCTCGTCGCGCACGTCCAGGTCCAGGCTGCCGGGCAGCGCCCCGCCCCGGGCGGTGACCGTCACGCGGCCGCCGGGCGGGCTGTGCTTGACCGCGTTGTCCACCAGGTTCGCCACCACCTGGTGCAGGCGTTCGCCGTCCGCGTACGCGGTCAGCTCGGGCGGCGAGACGTCCAGGTGGAGGTGCACGTCCGCGCGCGGCCGGGAGCGCGAGCCGGTGGCCTTGGAGCTCTCCATGCCCAGGCTCGCGGTCTTCAGCACCGCCGACAGGTAGGGCCAGACCTCGAACCGCTTGGCGTCCAGCCGCACCGCGCCGCTGTCCAGCCGCGACAGGTCCAGCAGCTGGCTGACGAGCTTGCCCAGCCGCTCGGTCTGCTGCAGCGCGAGCCGCATCGTCTCCGGATCGGCGGCGGAGACCCCGTCGACCACGTTCTCCAGCACCGCGCGCAGCGCCGCGATGGGCGTGCGCAGCTCATGTGAGACATTTGCCACGAGTTCCTTGCGGTGCCGGTCCGCGGCGGCCAGGTCGGCGGCCATCTGGTTGAACGCGCCGGCCAGCTCGCCGACCTCGTCCCGGCGCACCCGCGTCACCCGGCGGCTGTAGTCGCCGCCGGCCATGCCGCGCGCGACCGCGGTCATCTCGCGCAGCGGCGCGGTCAGCCCGGTGGCCATGATCTGCGTGACCAGCAGGCACGCGATGATCGAGAAGATGGTGATCACGCGGATCTCGGTCGCCGAGTGGATCGCCACGACCACCAGGAACGTGGTGATGCCCACGGACAGCAGGACCAGGCCCTGCAGCGCGGCCTTGATCGAGCGGAACGGGTCCCAGGGCCGCAGCGCGGCCCACAGGCGGCGCCACTGGAGCCGCAGCCAGCGGCCGCGTCCGCCCGTCCTGACCGCCTCGCTCCCCGGGACGATCATTGCGCGGGGCTCTCCAGGGCGTACCCGACGCCGTGGACCGTGCGGATCCGCTCCGCCCCGATCTTCCGCCGCAGCGCCTTGACGTGGCTGTCGACGGTCCGGGTGCCGGACGCGTCGGCCCAGTCCCACACCTCGGCCAGCAGCTGCTCGCGGGAGAGCACGGCGCGCGGCTGCTGCGCCAGGCACACCAGCAGCTCGAACTCGGTCGGCGTCAGGTGGACGTCGGAGCCGCGCACCCGGACCCGGCGCTGCGCGTGGTCGATCTCCAGGTCGCCGAGCTGGATGCTGGCGCCGCGGACGCTGGTGGCGGCCACCTCGGCCCGCTCCACCCGGCGCAGCAGCACGTGCACCCGGGCGGCCAGCTCCCGCATGGAGAACGGCTTGGTCATGTAGTCGTCGGCGCCCACGCCAAGGCCCACCAGCATGTCGGTCTCGTCGTCGCGGGCGGTGAGCATCAGCACCGGCACCGGCCGGTCCGCCTGCACCCGGCGACAGACCTCGAGGCCGTCGTACCCGGGGAGCATCACGTCGAGCACCAGCAGGTCGGGCTGCCAGGCGTGCGCGGCGTCCACCGCGGACGGGCCGTCACCGGCGGTCCGCACCTGGAAGCCCTCGGCCTGCAGCCTCGCCGCGATCGCCTGCGTTATCGTCTGGTCGTCCTCCACGACCAGCACTCGGCGTTGAGCACCGGCCGTCTGCGTGCTGTCCACTTCCGCCCCACAAGGTCGTCTCGGTTGTCGGATCCCTCCGGTGGCCCGGGACGGATCAACGAGCGCGGCCCACCTGGTGGATCCCTGGGCAGCGTACGGGGCGAGCCGAAGCGTTGACTATGACGCCTTCACGCCTTGACGCCAACGTGCACCACGTCCGGCACTCCTCGGGTGACCGGCACCTCCAGCGTGCGGACGCCGGTGAACCCCGCGTCCCGCAGCGCTGCCTCGAAGCGCGTCGAGGGCTGCGCGGACCAGACGGCGAGCACGCCGGCCGGTTCGAGCCGCTCCCGGCAGGCGACGAGGCCGCTGAGACTGTAGAGAGTGCCGTTGTTCTCGGTTACTGTCCAGTCGGGTCCGTTGTCGATGTCCAGGCAGAGGGCGTCGAAACGGGTTTCCGCGTCCCGCACGTAGCCCACCAGATCGGCCTCGACGACCCGCACGCGAGGGTCGTCCAGCGCGTGCGCGGAGTACGCGGCGAGCGGCCCCGAGCGGTGCCAGTCGACGACCGCGGTCTCCCGCTCCACCACGGCGATCTCGCCCCAGCGCGGCTCCGCCGCGGCCCTGGCCAGCGAGAACCCGACACCGAGCCCCCCGATCAGCAGCCGCAGTCCGGACCGGGGGCCGGCGGGCGCGTCCAGCGCGTCCAGCGCGCAGTCGACGAGCAGCCGCTCCGAGCGGCCGTCGGAGGTGTCCATCAGGAAGCAGCCGTTGGCGATGATCTCGTGCCGCCCGGCGTGCCGCCGCAGCACCACCTCGCCGAACGGGCCGTCGCGGCGGTCCAGCACCACCGGCGAGTCGTCGGAGAGCGGTACGGCGGGCTGCGGAGCGGCGGGGGCGCCGGCTGCGTGGTCGGGATGCGGCATGCGACCATCTTCGCCGACGCCCCGGCAGCTCAGGGCCGGTCCGGTGCACACCCCGAGCCCGTCCCCGCACAGGATGTCCATCCGGGGGGCCCGAGGAGTTCACGATCCCGGCATCCGGCGTTGAGCCGGGGGTGGTGGCGACGGGCGTAGGTTCCGCGCATGTCCTCCCTGCTCAAGAACCCCCTGGCCAGGCGCATGCTGAGGCCGGCCGCCAACCTGGTCGACAACCGCGTCCAGCGGCCGGTCTCACGGCTCCGCCGCGACCTCGACTCGGCGGCCCGCGCCGAGCGCGAGGCGTCCCGGAAGGACCGCGACGCGCTGCGCGGCGAGATCGAGGCGCTCCGCGGCGAACTCGGGTCCCTGCAGCGCGAGATGGCGGACGTGCGCGGCGCGCAGTACGCCGTCGGCCTGCTCTTCGACCGGACCGGCCGCACCGGCCACCGCGTCCCGACGCCCGCCGACATCGACCGGCTGGTCGCCGAGATCAGCGAGGTCACCGGCCAGGACGGCGCGGTGGCCCGCCGCAACGTGACCATAGCCTTCCGCAACGTCGTCGCCCTGGAGACGCTGGCGCTGGGCCGGCTCGCCGGGACGACCGCGAACGTCTGCGGCAAGCTCGCCACCGTCCCGCTGCTGGCCCCGGCCGACCCCGAGGTGCTGGAGATCGGCACCCTGTACGGGCTGTTCGCCGCCACCCTGATGCGGATGCTGCACCGGGCCGGCCAGGAGCCGCGGCTGACGATCGTCGACCCGCTCGCCGGCAGCCAGTTGCAGCCGGGCGCCACGGTGGGCGGCGACCCCACCGGCACCCCCGTCCGCATGGACGTGCTGCGCGCCAACCTCGTGTACGGCGGCCGCGCCGGTGAGGAGGCCCGCGTGAAGCAGGGCCTGTCCGGGGACCAGGACGTGCGCGCCGCGGTCTCCGACCGGAAGTACGGCGTCATCGTCATCGACGGCGACCACTCCGCGGACGGCGTCGCCGCCGACCTGGAATGGGCCGAGGAGATCGCCGCCCCCGGCGCCGTGATCGTGCTCGACGACTACGGCGACAAGGCCTGGCAGGGCGTGCAGGAGGCGGCCGACCGGCACCTGGCTGCCGGCGGCACGCGCTTCGAGATGATCGGGCGGGTCGCCACCTCCGCGTATCTGCGTGCGCGCTAGCCCCTCCGGGGGTTCGCCGGTTTGCGGGGCGCGCCCCGCCCCTCGCTCGCCGCCGCCGTCCACCGGCCGGTGGGTGTTCTCGGCCGGCGGGGTGCCCCCGGGGCTTGCTGGGTCGGCCTCCGGGGGTGCGCCCGGGGCTTGTCGGCCGTCCACCGGCCGGTGGGTGGTTCGGCATCCGGGGTGCCCCCGGGGCTTGTCGGCCGTGTGCCGCGCCGTTGTGGCTTGTCGCGCAGTTCCTCGCGCCCCTGCGGGGCTCGTCCTGCCCCTTGCGGTGCGTTGCCGTGTTCCGGCCGGTGGGTGGTTGCTCGCGTAGTTCCCCGCGCCCCTTCGGCTTCCGGGGTGCGCCCGGGGCTTGTCGGCCGTCCACCGGCCGGTGGGTGTTCGGCTTCCGGGGTGCCCCCGGGCCGCCGTGCCCGTCGCACGGTTCGTCGTGGTTGTTCGCGCAGTTCCTCGCGCCCCTGATATGCGTGCCCTTTGTCCGTGGGGTCGGGGGCGCTCCGGAAGCGTCTCCTCGGAAATGTGCATACGGGT
>NZ_FODD01000063.1 GCF_900110255.1 Actinacidiphila rubida | reverse complement strand
CCCGGGGGCCGCGCACATTTCTCTGCGGGGAGCACTTCCTCCCCACCCCCTCCCGCTTATCCACCGTGCGGCGGGGGACATGAGACACAGCCAACGCCCTCCAGCAGACGGGGACCGGCCGGAAGGGGACGATCCGGGTGTGTCCCCGCAGAGCTTTGCAAGGCCCCGGGTAAGTCCCGGGAAGAGTCGCCATGCAAAGCTCGAGGAGACACTCCCGGAGTGGCCCCTGACCCCACCCACGAACGTGCACCGCCAGGGGCGCGAGGTCCCCCAGCCTTCGGCCGGGAGGTGCCCCCAACGCGACAAGCCACGACGGCGCAGCAGACGGGCACGGTGCCCCGGGGGCACCCCGTAGACCGAGACCCCCACCGGCCGGTGCGCGGCCGACAAGCCCCGGGGGCCCCCGTGTTCAGGCGAGCCGAAGCGCGGCTTCGTACAGCACGCGCGTATCGCGGCGGACGTCCGCGAGGCCCGGGAGGGGCGGGCCCGCGTCGTGCCGGAGGCTGCCGGCCCAGGCGACGAGCTGGCGGCGGAACCCGGTGTGGCCGGGCTCCGCGGTGATGGTGCGCACCGTGCCGACGCTGCCGGCCGCGTCCCACGTCTCGACACGGAGCGTCGCGGACTCGTCACGGGCGTACGGCGACGGCAACGTGAGCGTGGCCACCGAGTCCTCCGCGGTGAACTCGAGCACCTCGCGGTAGCGCCGGTGCGCGGGCAGCCGCGCGTGGCCGGCGTCCACGACCAGGTCCTCGGTGGGACGCCACCGGCAGCTCACCGAGTCGCCACCCGCCCACCGGTCGGCGTGCAGCAGGGTGCCGTGCAGTCCGGGCCCGCCGTCGAGCACCGCGTGCACGATGTTGATCTGGTGCACCAGGGAGCCGCCGAGCCCGCGCGCGTACGCCTCGCGCTGCCCCTCGTCCGCGGCGGGTCCCAGCGCGCGTTCCAGCGCCTCGCGGGCCGGCGGCGGCTGCGGGCCGAAGGGCGGCGGGTCGTACGGCAGGAGGTGCGCGACCTGGTGCGGCGCGTTGGGGTCGTGGACGTCGACGGCGAGCCGCCGCCCGGCGGCCAGCCGGTCCCGGCAGTGCGCGACGAACAGCCCGACGACCGGATCGTGCCGTTTCATGTACGCGGCGGCGACGGGCACGCCGGCCGCCCGCTCCGCCGCGGCCAGCTCGTCGATCTCGGCCAGGTCCAGGCTCACGGGCTTCTCGCACAGCACGGGCAGACCGCGGGCCAGGCAGGCGAGCACCACCTCGCGGTGCGTCCACCACGGCGTGCAGACCAGGGCCGCGCGGGCGCCGGCCGCCACCGCGCGATCCAGGTCGCCGGCCACGACGATGTCCGGAAACCCCTCCTCGCGCAGCGCCGAGACCCGCTCCGGGGCGTCCTCGACGACCGCCACGAGCCGCAGAACGTTGCGAAGATCACGCAGTTCCCGCAGGTGGGCGGCGTGGGCGACCTTGCCCGCACCGACCAGCACCACAGGAAGCGGAGCCTCCTGATCCAGCCGGCCGCTCAGCGTCTTCACGCGTTCCGCACCTCCACCGCCCCGCCACCTGACCGCCGCTCCAGGCTTACCACCGCGCCGCCGACCGGAAGAAATCACCCGTCACGCTCGCGGTAATGGCGGAGGTGTTCGACGACGAAGGCGCCGCGTCGCCCGTTCATGAACGGAACCGTGCCGGCTCACCCGCTGGCACGTGGCCGCTCAGTTGCTAGAGTCGCCTCGGAACCGGGTCTCACCCGGGTCTGAAAGACAGGGCGCATGGTGGCGAAAGGGGGAACTCGTGGCCAATTCTGCTCGCAACAGGGGTCCGGATGCCGGGGAGATCGGGCTCGCTCTCTATCAGGTTTTGCGGAGCCACGGCTCCTCCGTCCCGGCGAAGGCCACGGCGGCCGCGGGGATGACGGAGGAGGAGGCCGCGCCCGGTTGGGCCGAGTTGGAGAGCCTGGGACTGATACGCCCCGGCCGCATGCCCGACGAGGTCGACCCCATCGAGCCGGACACCGCGCTGCTCGGCCTGCTGGCCAGGCAACGCGAGGAGATGCGTCACCAACGCGAGACGCTCAGCGGACTGCTCGACTCCGCCGAGTCCCTCATGGAGCGGTACCGGCCGACCGTCCTGCGGGAGACCGAGAAGATCGAGGTCCGGTTCGCCGGCAGTGACGAGCGGAAGCGGCAGACGCTCGCGGAATTCAACGCCTCCATCACCGGGCACACCAGCTCCATGCATCCCGGACCGCTGCCCTCCTCCGAAGTCCTCGCGCAATCCATTGTCGCGGACAAGGAATTGGTCGACCGTGGGATCAAGGTAAGGGCCATCTACGGCCAGAGCGTGGATTCCGCCCCTCGGCAACGCAAATACCTGGCGCAGCTTTCCGCCACCGGCGTAGAGGTCCGGCTGGCCCCGCAACTGCCTTTTGATCTGCTCCTCGCAGACAGCCACACCGCATTGGTGACGGCCAATCCAGAAATCCCCTCGGAAGCCATCATCGTGGTCCGTGGAACGGCCCTCATCCGCTCGTACGTCGCGCTCTTCGAGGACTGCTGGCTGCGCTCGGTGCCGTACTCGTCACAGGTCAACAGCACCGCGGAGCTGGAGGGCGAGCTGACCGAGCAGCACCGCACGACGATGCGATTGTTGGCGAACGGGCTGACAGACGAGCGGATCGCCCGCAAACTAGGTGTGTCTCTGCGCACCGTGAGTCGCCTGGTGTCTGAGATCATGAGGTACCTCCAGGCGGACAGCCGATTCCAGGCGGGTGTCCTTGCGGTAGCCCAGGGGTTGGTTTGAGCTGCGCATTCCCGCCATTGCGTATGTACGCACAAGTGGAACATGGCCGTCAGCTCTGAGCCTTTGCCATCCTTGGATCGAGTACGACTCTTACTGAGACATCCCCCCGAGTCTCCGATCCGAAGGACCACAATGTCGCGTTCCCGGCGCAAGATTGAGATAGCTGCGGTCGCAGCCATGGTCCTCGGCCTGTCGACGGCCGGCGTTGTCGCCACGATCGCGGACAGCGCATCGGCCGCCACCGCCGCAGACACCAGCCCGGACAACTGGGTGCCCAACGCCGAACCGGACAACTGGGTTCCCGCCGCCCCGGACAACTGGGTGCCCAACGCCGCCCCCGCGAACTGGGTGCCCAACGCCGAACCGGACAACTGGGTGCCCAACGCCGAACCGGCGAACTGGGTTCCGTAGTCCGCCCCTCTTCTCCTTGTCAGCGGTAGGGCCCGTGATGATTCACGGGCCCTACCGCTTCCTGTGGGGGGAAACCGGGGGCGGGGCTGGACACACGGCGCGCTCGGGGCGCTGGGGGACGGGAGCGGGGGACGTGGAGGTCGCTCAGGCGGCGTCGCACGAACCCGCGGGCACGGCGGCGCCCTCGGGGAGTGCGCGCGCCACCATGAGCGACCGCTGGAGCAGTGCGTCGATCTCCGTCGCCGCGTCGTCGGCCGCCGGATGAACGGCGAGCCAGCCGAGATGGCGCCGGAGGAAGGCTGCGAGGGCCGGCACCGTCCGTAGGGGGAGACGGACGGTGCGGCCCTCGACTATCAGATCGGCCCAGGAGGCGAGAGTGCCTCGAATAGCGGCGCGCGCCTCGACAGCCGGCCCGTTCAGGGGGATGCCGGGCCGGTCGATGCCGGTCACTCGGTCGCCGGAGTCCGGCGCCGGTACGAGCGCAACCTCCAACTCGCCGTATACCCGGGGAAGCAAGGCGAGTTGCCGATCCAACCGCTCCTGGCAAGGAACGCACAGGGCAGGGTCCGTGTCGACACAGAGGTGTCCGCTACGGAACTCGATCTCCTGCACTGCCACTGTCCCTTCCTCGTCGGGAGGCGGTAAGAAGAGCCTTCCAGGAAGGGGGTGATCCGGACAATGTCCCCCGACGGGCCGGATTCTGCCATGGCGCGTTCGCGCACGAAGGGGAGCCGCGCACGTGCGGAACCGCTGGTCACACGGAGACACAGATGCCCCGTGCGCGTCACGCGCCCAGCTGGGCCTCGATCGCCCCGGTGACCTCGGCGGCCTCCGGCTCGGTGCGCGGGCGGAACCGGCCGACGACCTGGCCGTCCGTGCCGACGAGGAACTTCTCGAAGTTCCAGGTGATGTCGCCGGCCTCGCCCGAGGCGTCGGGAACCTCGGTCAGCGCCGCGTACAGCGGGTGCCGGCCCGGCCCGTTGACCTCGATCTTCTCCAGCATCGGGAAGCTGACGCCGTAGGTGGCGGAGCAGAAGGTCTGGATCTCCTCCGCGCTGCCGGGCTCCTGCCCGCCGAACTGGTTGCAGGGGACGCCGAGGACGGTGAAGCCGCGGTCGGCGTAGCGCTTCTGCAGCCGCTCCAGGCCCTCGTACTGCGGGGTGAGGCCGCACTTGGAGGCGACGTTCACCACCAGCACGGCCTTGCCGCGGTGGTCGGCCAGCGAGGTCGCGGCGCCGTCCAGGGTGCGCAGGGGGATGTCGTACACAGTGCTCACGGGGTTCTCCTGAGGGTGGGGTCGGTGCGGGGGCTCAGCGGTCCTCGACGTCGATGCCGAGCGTGGCGGCCAGCGCGGGGGCCAGGTCCAGCAGCTGGGTGGAGCTGATGACCGCGCCGCGCAGGCTGTCGTAGCCGTCGGCGAGGTCGATGGCGACGGCTCCGCGCAGGTCGACCTTGGTCGCGGTGGCGCGGCCGAAGCGGGCCTGCTCCAGCCGGCTGCCGGGGAAGGTCACGCCGGACAGCGTGGCCTCGCCGAAGTCCACGTCCCGCAGGACGCAGTCCTCGAAGACCACGTCGTGCAGGGCGGCGCCGCGCAGGTTCACCGAGTCGAGCTTGCAGCGGCGCAGCACCACGCGTCGCAGCACCGCGCCGAAGGCCTCGACGCCGGCCAGCGAGCAGCCGGTGAGGGAGGAGTCCAGCCAGTCGGTCTCGGCGAGGGAGACGCCGGTGAAGCGGGTGCCGGAGGCCCAGAGGTCGTTGAAGCGGCTGCGCCGCAGGTCGGTGTCGTCGAAGACGCAGTCGGTGACGGCGGACTCCAGGAAGCGCGAGCCGTTGGCCGCCTGGCCGCCGGGGAACGCGAGCCCGTCGAAGTGGACCGTGTCGTAGTCGCCTTCGACGGCCAACGGGCCGGTGTGCGACTGCAGCAGGTCCGCGTACGGCAGGTCGGCGAGCTCTTCCGGAACCATCACACCGGTCACCCTACGTCCCTGCTGACGCCCTCCGGAGGGCCGGCTGCCGCCCACCGGAGGGACAGCAGCGGGCCGCATGGCGCACCTAGCGGACATAACGGTCACCGGTTGCTAGCGTGGCCGCCCATGAGCGCCCCGTCGGCGACCGCGCCCACCGCTCCTCCCCCGCCGGCCCCGCAGCGGTCCGCCCGCCGCGGGGTCGAGCTGTCGCTGATCGTCGCCGCCGTGCTGGTCTCGATGTACGGCTACGCCGAGGTCGGCCTGGCCAAGAACGGCGCCGTGCCGCCCGGCACCCTCGGCTACGGCGCGGGCCTGGCCGGCCTGGCCCTGCTCGCCCACGTCGCGGTGCGCACCTGCGCCGAGTACGCCGACCCGCTGCTGCTGCCGATCGCGGTGCTGCTCAACGGCATCGGCCTGGTGCTGATCTACCGGCTCGACCTGGAGCCGACGCTGGGCCCGCGGGCCGCGCCGGCCCAGCTGGTGTGGTCGGCGACCGGGGTGGCGCTGTTCATCATCGTGGTGCTGGCGCTCCGCGACCACCGGCTACTGGCCCGGTACGCGTACGTCAGCGTGACGCTGGCGCTGGTCCTGCTGGTGGCGCCGATCGCCTTCCCCGCGGTGAACGGCGCGAAGATCTGGGTGCGGTTCGCCGGATTCTCCCTCCAGCCGGGCGAGTTCGCGAAGGTGCTGCTCGCGGTGTTCTTCGCCGGGTACCTGTCGGCGAACCGGGCGGCTCTGGCGTACACCGGCCGCCGGGTGACGCGGCGGATGCAGCTGCCGACCGGGCGCGTGCTCGGCCCGGTGCTGGCGATCTGGATCATGAGCATGGGCGTGCTGGTCGTCGAGCGCGACCTGGGCACCTCGCTGCTGTTCTTCTGCCTGTTCGTGATCATGCTGTACGTGGCGACCGGCAGGACCGGCTGGATCGCGGTGGGGCTGCTGCTGGCCGGTCTCGGGGCCTTCGCCGCCGGGTCCCTGGAGCCGCACGTGCACACCCGCGTGCTGGACTGGCTGCACCCGTTCCGCACCATCGACGCCGGGCTCGGCCCCAGCCAGCTCGCACAGTCGCTGTTCGCCTTCGCCAACGGGGGTGCGCTGGGCACGGGACTGGGCCAGGGCTACTCGTACCTGATCGGCTTCGCCGCCAAGTCGGACTTCGTGCTGGCCACCGCAGGCGAGGAGTTCGGCCTGGTCGGGCTGTCGGCGCTGCTGCTGCTGTACGCGCTGCTGGTCAACCGCGGGTTCATGGCGGGGCTTTCGCTGCGCGACCCGTTCGGCCGGCTGCTGGCGACCGGACTGGCGTCGATCCTGGCGCTCCAGGTGTTCGTGATCGCCGGCGGCGTGATGGACCTGATCCCGCTGACCGGCATGGCGATGCCGTTCCTGGCGCAGGGCGGCTCCTCGGTGATCACCAACTGGATCATCGTGGCGGTGCTGATCAAGATCAGCGACCGGGCCCGGCGCCCGGAGCCCGCGGACGGCGGTGACCCCCGCGGCGCCGGTGGCGGTGCCGGGGCCGGCCGCCGCGCCGGGCTCGCGGCGGAACGCTCAGACAGCGCCGAGGAATCCGGGGAGGCCGCCGGATGAACCGCTGCATGCGTCACGCCGCCGTGTTCTGCGCCCTGCTGCTGACCGCCGTGCTGGTCAACACCGCCCGTGTCCAGGTGCTGCAGGCAGGCGAGTTCACCGGCAACCCGGCCAACCGCCGGATCGCGATCACGCGTTACCAGCAGCCGCGCGGCAACATCATGGTGGGCGACCGGCGGGTCACCGGATCGCGCTTCACCGGGGGCCAGTTGCGGTACGAGCGGACCTATCCGGAGGGCCCGCTGTACGCGCCGGTGACCGGTTTCGCGTCGCAGACCTACGGCGCCACGCTGCTGGAGGGCACCGAGGACGGCGTGCTGTCGGGCACCAGCGGCACGCTGGCGTCGGCTCCGCTGTGGCAGGAGCTGACCCGGGCCCGGCAGCGCGGCGGCGACGTGCACACCACCATCGAGCCGTCGGCGCAGCAAGCGGCGTTCGCGGGCCTGGCGGGACGGCGGGGCGCGGTGGCGGCCCTCGATCCGGCCACCGGCCGCATCCTGGCCTTGGTCTCGTCACCGTCGTACGACCCGTCGCTGCTGTCCGGCACGGGCACGGCGGTGGGCGCGGCGTGGAACCGGCTCACCCAGGACCCGGCGCAGCCGATGCTGGACCGGGCGATCCGGCAGACCTACCCGCCGGGTTCGACGTTCAAGGTGGTCACGGCGGCGGCGGCGCTCCAGCTGGGCCTGGTCAAGGACGTGATGGCGCCCACCGACTCCCCGGACCCGTACCGGCTGCAGGGCACCCTGGTGGACCTGACGAACGAGTCCGACGGGTGCCGGGACGCCAGC
Source organism: Actinacidiphila rubida (assembly GCF_900110255.1). Taxonomy (GTDB): domain Bacteria; phylum Actinomycetota; class Actinomycetes; order Streptomycetales; family Streptomycetaceae; genus Actinacidiphila; species Actinacidiphila rubida. Next base: position 24,789 of record NZ_FODD01000063.1, on the reverse strand, counting down.
GTGTACGACGCGTTCCGGATCTCGTGCAACACGGTGTTCGCCAAGCTCGGCACCGATCTCGGGCCGCACGGGGTGGTCGACCAGGCGCAGCGTTTCGGCTTCAACGACACGCGGTTGCGGATCCCGGCGGGCGTGGCCAAGAGCACGGTGGACACCGCGATGGGCCCCGACCAGGTGGGCCTGTCCTCGATCGGGCAGTTCGACACCACGGCGACGCCGCTGCAGATGGCGATGGTGGCGGCGGCGGTCGGCAACGGGGGCCGGCTGATGCGCCCCTACCTGGTGGACCGGGTGACCAACCACAGCGGCATGACGGTCTCCACCACGCGTCCGTCGCTGCTGCACCAGGCCGTCAGCGGCGACACCGCCAGGCAGTTGCAGATGCTGATGGAGGCGGTGGTGACCGACGGCACCGGCGGCAACGCGGCGATCCCCGGCGTCGTCGTCGGCGGCAAGACCGGCACCGCGCAGCACGGCCTGGCCAACGTCGGCACCCCGTACGCCTGGTTCATCAGCTACGCGAAGCCGGCGACCGCGGACCACGCGACGGTGGCGGTGGCCGTGGTGGTGGAGGACGCGGAAGCGCAGCGGGCGGACATCTCCGGCGGCGGCAACGCGGCGCCGATCGCGAAGGCGGTCATGCAGGCGGTGCTGCGGTCCCCCGCGCCGACCGGTGAGTTCAGTCCACCTTCGGGAAACTGAACGCGTAGCCCTGCCCCTTGATCCAGGTGAGCGCCTGGTCGAGGGCGGCGACGGTCTGCGCGCGCTGGCCGCCGCCGTCGTGGAAGAGGATCGTCGGGCCGTTGTGGATCTCGCTCTTGACGGTGTTGACGATGACCTGGGTGCCGGGGCGGTCGAAGTCCTTGGTGTCCACGTTCCAGCCCAGCGGCCGCATGCCGTGCTGGGCGGCGAGCGCGCGGCTGGCGGGGGTGAACGCGCCGCCGGGCGCACGGTAGTAGGACACGCGGGCGCCGCCGGAGGCGGTCTCGATCATCTGCAGGGCGTCCATGATCTCGGACTTCTGGTAGGCGAACGGCTTGTGGTCCATGCCCGTGTCGTGGTGCACGGTGTGGTCGCACAGCCGGTGGCCCTCGGCGACGACCTGCCGCACCAGGTCGGGGTGGGCGGCGGCCTGCGGGCCGATCATGCAGAACACGGCGTGCACGTGGTGCTTCCTCAGCACGGCCAGGACCTTGGGGGTCCACACGGGGTCGGGGCCGTCGTCGATGGTGATGTTGACGGCCGGCCCGGATATCTCGGCGGCGTGCACGATGGTGTCGGGCACCGGCGGCGCGGCGGGGTGGGCCGGCGCGTGCGCGGAACCGCCGGACGCGGTGGGCCGCCCGGACGGGCCGCCGTCCTTCCCGGCCGGCACGCCCGGCAGATGGGGCACGCCGGCGTGCGCGGCCGCGGCCGGCGACCCCGGCGCGACGAGCGCGGTGGTCACCGCGGCGACGGCGATCACGGCGAACGCGGCGGCGGCCGCCGTCCACTGCGGTGCCGACCTGAGGCGTGCCAGCATTCCTCGACGTCCGGTCATGATGTGTTTCCCCGTCCCCGCCCTGATGGTCCCTGGGCCCCGCGCGCTGGTCGTTTCCGCGCCGGGCCGCGCAACGAAAGATGCCCGCCGCCACGGCGCGGTTCCGCACGGATCGCCGCGCGGACCTGCCGTTACAGGATCCGGACATCGGGGCACGGACGTCCGGTAGCCCGCCACGGGGCGGCCCGTGCGAGGGCGCCCGCGAGCCGGTCACGTCCACCCGGAAGGTGCTGCGCCGATCCTACGGGGCGGCCGACAGGCCGGTGCACCCCCGCAGGCCCTGGTAGCGCTGGAGGATGCCCTGCGCGGCCGCGCCGGACTGCGGCTCCGGCACACCCTGTCCGTCCACGACGGCCGGGCTGAACCGGGCCTGGGCGACGCGGCCGTGGGTGACGGTGAGGGTCGTCACGCCGGTCTGGTCGGAGTGCGGGTACGGCGAGGAGCCGTACCAGAGGAAGTTCCCGAACCCGTAGGCGACGTAGGTGGGCCCGAGCATCCCCGAGCCGAGCATCACGTGGGCGTGGGTGCCGACGACGGCGGTGGCGCCGGCGGCGGACAGGTCGGCGGCGATCGACTTCTGCTCGGGTCCCGGGCAGCTCTGTCCCTCGGTTCCCCAGTGCAGGTAGACCACGACGACGTCGGCGTGGGCGCGGGCGGCCCTGACCGCCTTCAGCAGCCGGGGCCGGTCGAGCGCGGAGGCGATGCCCGGTCTGCCGGGCCCCGCGCGCCAGTTCTGGTTGGTGATGTCCTGCACCTGGCTGGCCGCGACGACCGCGAGCCGCACGCCGTTGATGGTGGTGGTGTAGGGCTGGTAGGCCTCGGTGTCGTCGGCGCCGATGCCCACCACGGGTATGGGCGCGTGGTGCTTGGCATCGATGCTGTCCGCGAGGCCCTGCGCGCCGTAGTCCACCGAGTGGTTGTTGGCCATGGTGACGGCGTCGATGCCGGACCCGCGGAGCGCGTCGAGCGCCTGCGGGGTGGTCCTGAAGTGGTACTTCTTCGGCTGCGGCACGCCCCGCTCGGTGATCGCCGACTCCAGGTTGACCATCGCGAAGTCGGCGGCCGACAGCGTCTGCGTCATCGGGCCGAGCGCGGGGTCGATGCCGAGCCGGGCGGCGGTCCGCTCGGTGAAGTGGACGTCGCCGGCGAACGCGAGGGTGATCGTGCCCTTCGGCTCGGCGTGACGGGCCGGCGAGGCCGCAGGGGCGGCCGTCGTTCCGGCCGTTGCGGCCGTTCCGCCGGATGCCGCGGCTCCGTGCGAGGGCGCGGAGTCGGCCGCGTCGGCCTGGCCGCCGCCTCCGCCGGACGCCAGGTAGACCGCTGCCGCGACGGCCAGCAGGCCGGCGGACAGGCCTATGGCGGTGTTCCTGCGGCGGCGGCGCTGCCTGGCGCGGCGTGCGGCCTGGCGCGAGCGCGGTCCCTCGTTCATCGGACAAGCGTACGGTCGGCTTGTCCGTGATCAACCCCGGGTCCCGGAATGCACTATTCCTGGCCGCCGTCCCCGCCCTGCGCGACGGTCTCGGCCACCTCGGCCACCCGTGCCGCCTCCTCGGCGGCGAACCGCTCGGCGTCCAGCCGCTCGGCCAGTTCCTCGTCCTGGGCCATCAGCAGGTCGAGGTTGGAGTCGCCGAGGTCGAAGACGCCCATGTCCAGGTAGGCCTTCTGCAGCCGCGGACCCCACAGCCCGATGTCCTTCACGCAGGGCACGATCCGGCTGAACAGCAACTTGCGGAACAGCGCCAGGAATTCCGACTTCTCGGTCAGATCGGCCGCCTCGCCCGCCGGGATGCCGAAGTTCTCCAGCACCTCCACCCCGCGCAGCCGGTCCCGCATCAGGAAGCAGCCCTCGATCACGAACTCCTCGCGCTCGCGCAGCTCCGCGTCGGACAGCTCCTTGTAGTAGTCGCGCAGCGCCATCCGCCCGAAGGCGACGTGCCGGGCCTCGTCCTGCATCACGTAGGCGAGGATCTGCTTGGGCAGCGGCTTGGTGGTGGTGTCGCGGATCATGCCGAACGCGGCCAGCGCCAGGCCCTCGATGAGCACCTGCATCCCCAGGTAGGGCATGTCCCAGCGGGAGTCGCGCAGGGTGTCGCCGAGCAGGCTCTGCAGGTTGTCGTTGATCGGGTAGAGCATCCCGACCTTCTCGTGCAGGAAGCGCCCGTAGACCTCGGCGTGCCGGGCCTCGTCCATGGTCTGCGTGGCCGAGTAGAACTTGGCGTCCAGGTCCGGCGCGGACTCCACGATCCGCGCGGCGCAGACCATCGCGCCCTGCTCGCCGTGCAGGAACTGGCTGAACTGCCAGGCGCTGTAGTGCTGGCGGAGCAGCCCGCGGTCCCGTTCGGTCATCGCGTCCCAGTAGCGGGTGCCGTAGAGGGTGATCGCCTCGTCCGGCGTGCCCAGCGGGTCGTTGGGGTCGACCTCCAGGTCCCAGTCGATCCGCCTGGCCCCGTCCCACTGCTTGTCCTTGCCCTTCTGGTAGAGGGCCAGCAGCCGGTCGCGCCCGTCGTCGTACTCCCAGGAGAAGCGGGCGGAGCCGTGCGCCGGCACCTGCCAGCTCCATTGCGCGGGCTGCTGCGTGTAGAGGCCTTCGGTCGACATGGGCGGCTCCCATCAGTTGCTGCACGAGGGCTTGACGGCCTTGTTGACACAGAGTCTCATAAGGGGGGTACCGCTGGTAACCCTCATGCACCGGAGGCTCGTTCACCCATGGACGCCACGCTGATCGATCGCGAGAAGACCGCGGAGCGGCTGCTCGCCGCCTCGGCGAAGCACTCCTTCGACCCCGACACCGAGCTGGACTGGGACGCGCCCTTCGAGGAGGGGCTGTGGTTCTGGCCGCCCGAGCTGGTCTCGCTCTACGACACGCCGCTGTGGAAGACGATGCCGGAGGAGCAGCGGATCGAGCTCAGCAAGCACGAGGCGGCGTCGCTGTGCGCGATCGGCGTGTGGTTCGAGACGATCCTCATGCAGCTGCTGCTGCGGCACACCTACGACCTGGAGCCCACGTCGGCGCACGTGCGGTACGCGCTGACCGAGATCGCCGACGAGTGCCGGCACAGCAAGATGTTCGCGCGCGCGGTGACGAAGATGGGCACGCCCACCTATCGCCCGTCCCGGCTGGACCACGCGCTGGGCCGGGCCATCAAGACCATCTCGACGACGCCCGGTTCGTTCACCGGGACGCTGCTGGCCGAGGAGATCCTCGACTGGATGCAGCGGCTGACCTTCACGGACGAGCGGATCCAGCCGTTCGTCCGCGGGGTGACCCGCATCCACGTCGTCGAGGAGGCCCGGCACATCCGCTACGCCCGCGAGGAGCTGCGCCGCCAGATGGCGTCCGCCCCGCGCTGGGAGATCGCCTTCACCCGCACCTCGGGCGGGCAGGCCGCGCGCGTCATCGCCCGCTCGCTGATCAGCCCGCAGGTCTACACGGCCGTCGGGCTCGACCCGCGGCAGGCGGTGGAGGCGGCGCGCACCAGCCCCCACCGGCAGGACGTGGTGCGGCAGGCCGCCAAGCGCCTGATGGACTTCTTCGAGGAGATCGGGATGTTCCGCGGGCCGAGCCGCCGGCTGTGGTCGGCGTCGGGCCTGCTGGGCTGAGCGCAGCCGCCGGACCGACCGGACGGGCCTCTACCGGACCCCTATCGCCGGTTCCCCACCGGGCCTTGCCCGTCGGGCCCCACCGGACCCTCCCGACCGGGTCCCCTACTCCAGGAGCGCGGTGACCGCGGGGGCCAGCGGGGCCAGCCGCCGCACCAGCGCTCCCGCCGGGCTGTCCGCGGTCTCCAACTCCAGTGCGCGTGCCGCCGCTTCGGCGGTCTCCGGGTCCCCGGTCGCGGTGACCAGCAGCAGCCCGGTGAACTGGTCCACCAGCCAGGCGCGCAGCTCGGAGACCGGCGGCTGCTTGCCCTCGTCCAGCCAGATCAGCGACACCGCCTCCACCGAGGCGATCCACGAGCGGACCATCATCGCCAGCCGGGGCCCGGCGCCGGTGACGCCGAGGTGGTGCAGCACCTGCTCGGCGGCCCTGCGCCGCACCTCGTCCACGATCGCGTCGGTGCGGATGGTCTCGGCGACGCTGCCGCCGCGCAGCAGCGCGCCGTACGCGGCGTCGTGCTCGTCGACGTAGGCGAGGTAGCGGTCGAGGGCGCCGGCCAGGCGCTGGGTGGGCGGGCCCTCGCTGGGCACCGCGAACCGGCCGATCAGCTCCTGCGCGGCGCCGTGCACCGCGGCCTCGTACAACTGCTGCTTGCCGCCCGGGAAGTAGCGGTAGACCAGCGGACGGGAGACGCCGGCGGCGCTCGCCACGTCGTCCACCGACACGTCCTCGGGGCGCCGGTGGCCGAAGAGGTCCACGGCCGCGGACAGCAGTTGCCTGCGGCGGGCCTCGACGCTCATCCGCCGGTAGGCCGGCGCCTCGCTGCTCATGTGCGCAGCGTATCCGGCGGACCCGTGGGACAGTGGGCCCGTGCGACACGAGGAGACGGAGTTCCTGGGCGGCCCGCTGGACGGGCGCGTGCTGGACGTGCTGGTGGGGATGACCGGGCAGCCCCCGCGGGTGTACAAGGTGCCCGTCGAACAGACGACCTACGTCTACCACCGCGAGCCGGGCACACGCGGTACGCACCGCACGCGCTGGGTGTTCGTCTTCGACCCCGAGGGGAAGCCGCCGCCCGGGCCCAAGTGGCCCTGGAGCAAGCGCTCCTGAGCCCGGACGGAATCGGCGCGGCCTGGGGTACGCCGTGGCGGAACCTCGCCGTGATCCTGGTCCGGACCATTGACACGATTGGTCTGGACCTGTTTGCTGCGCGGTGACATGCTCATGCGCCCTCTCTCCGAAGGAGCATTCCCCCCATGCTCACCTCTGCCCTGCGCAGACGTTCCGTCGCCGCCGCCACCGCAGTCCTCGCGGGTGCCGTCGCGGTCGGCGGCCTCGTCGCCCTCGCACCGACCGCCAGCGCCGGTGAGTTCCTGACCAACGGCGGGTTCGAGGCCGGGAACCTGTCCGGCTGGACCTGCGACGCGGGTTCCGCCGCGGTCACCGGCCACGCCCACACCGGCACTTACGCGCTCCAAGGCGCGCCCTCCGCCAGCGCGACCGGCCAGTGCAAGCAGACCGTCACCGTCGCGCCCAACACCACCTACACGCTGTCCGCCCAGGTCAACGGCGCGTACGTCTACATCGGCGTGGACGGCGGCACCAGCACCTGGACGCCGTCCACCAACGGCGCGTACGCACCGCTGAGCGTGTCCTTCACCACCGGCGCGAGCCAGACCACCGCGGCGGTGTACGTGCACGGCTGGTACGGGCAGCCGTCGTACTACGCCGACGACATCTCCCTCCAGGGCCCGGGCAGCGGCACCACCACACCACCGACGACTCCCCCCACGACGCCGCCGACCACTCCCCCGACGACGCCCCCGACCACACCGCCCACCACACCGCCGCCGTCGGGCGGGCTGCCGACGCACGCGCTGGTCGGCTACCTGCACGAGACGTTCGCGAACGGCTCGGGCTACACCAAGCTGGCGGACGTGCCGAGCAGTTGGGACGTCATCGACCTCGCGTTCGGCGAGACGGACTCGCCCACCTCGGGGAACATCCACTTCAACCGCTGCTCGGTCAGCGAGTGCCCGTCGGTGGAGTCCGACGCGGACTTCAAGGCCGCGATCAAGGCCAAGCAGGCGGCCGGCAAGAAGGTGCTGCTGTCCATCGGCGGCGCCAACGGCGAGGTGCAGCTCACCACCACCGCGGCGCGCGACGCGTTCGTCTCCTCGGTGAGCGCGATCATCGACCAGTGGGGCCTGGACGGCATCGACATCGACTTCGAGGGCCACTCGCTGTCGCTCAACACCGGCGACACCGACTTCAAGAACCCGACGACGCCGGTGATCGTCAACCTGATCTCGGCGCTGAAGAGCCTGAAGGCCAGGTACGGCAGCGGGTTCGTGCTGACGATGGCGCCCGAGACGTTCTTCGTGCAGATGGGCTACCAGTTCTACGGCTCCGGGCCGTTCGGCGGGCAGGACCCGCGGTGCGGCGCCTACCTGCCGGTGATCTACGCCCTGCGCAACGACCTGACGCTGCTGCACGTCCAGGACTACAACTCCGGCTCGATCATGGGCCTGGACAACCAGTACCACTCCATGGGCGGCGCGGACTTCCACATCGCGATGACGGACATGCTGCTCACCGGTTTCCCGGTGGCCGGCAACACCGCCAACATGTTCCCGGCCCTGGCCCCCTCCCAGGTCGGCATCGGCCTCCCCGCCTCCACCAACGCGGGCAACGGCTACACCGCCCCGGCGCAGGTCGACCAGGCCCTCGACTGCCTCACCAAGAAGACCAACTGCGGCAGCTACACCACCCACGGCACCTGGCCCACCCTGCGCGGCCTCATGACGTGGTCCATCAACTGGGACAAGTTCAGCAACTGGGAGTTCAGCAACAACTTCCACAGCTACTTCGGCTGAGCTCCTTGTTGCCCCCCTGAACGCGTACGGCCTGGTCCCCGAGGGCGGTGGCCAGGCCGTACGCTTTTTGCGGCCGGACCGCGGCCTGTCTCGGCGTCACGGATCCGGCGGACCCCTTCGGCAGGTCTCCCGGAAGGACGGGGCCCGGAGACGGCCCGGTCCCGGGGTGCGTGCTGCGGATCGACGGCCTCGGGATCACCGTCCTGGGGGCGCGCACGGTGGGGTGGGACGAGATCCGCGTCGTCCACCTGGTGCGGCGATCGATGACGACCGCCGTCGTGCCGATCCCCCGGGAGGGCATGAACCTGCCCCTGCTGGACCTGACGCTGTTCCGGTCGCGTTCCGTGGAGCGGGCCGCCCGCAACACCAAGCGGTGGGGCGGCCCGCTCGTCCTCCTGCCGAAGGCACTGGACGCCGACGAGACCCGGATCGCCGCGGCCATCAGCCACTTCGGCCGGGGGACGCCTGTCGTCGACGAGCCGGCCCGGCTGCCGGGCCTTCCCCCCTCACCCTGAAGGGTCAGCCGTCGACCGGGGTGACCTGGACGAGAACGGTGGGGGGAGTCGACGAGGAAGACCGCGAGAGGGTGAAGGGGCGGGGTCAGAGGGTCGGGGGGAGGTGGAAGGAGGGGAAGAGTTCGGGGCCGAAGGTCGTGATCTCGGCGATGCGGCCGCCGGTGACGCGCAGGACGTCGAACTTGAAGGGGCGGTGGACCGTGTCGCCGGGCCGCCGGAGGTAACTGGCGGCGCACGGCATGCGGTTGGCCCGCGTGGGCAACAAGCGCCAGTCGCCGCCGAGCTCGGGGCCGAACGCCTGCTCCATCAGCGGCCGCATCGCGGCCACGCCGTCGAAGACCATCGGGAACGGCGGCATCGTGATCCGCAGGTCCTCCGCGGAGATCGCCACCGCGGCCTCCACGTCACCGCTCTCGTGCGCCGCGATGAACCGCTCCAGCAGCTCGCGCTCCTCGGCGCTCGGCTCGCCCGCCGTCCACTCCGCCCGGCGGGCCGGCATCTGCGCGCGCATCGTCGCCCTGGCGCGCTGCAGCGCGCTGTTGGCCGCCGCCACGGACGTGCCGAGCATCTCCGCGCACTCCCCGGCCGGCCAGCCGAGCACGTCCCGGGCCACGAACGCGGCCCGCTGGCGCGGCGGCAGCACCTGGAGCGCGGCCAGGAAGGCCAGTTCGATGGTCTCCCGGTCGACCACGACCGCGTCCGGCTCCTCCGCGGCCGGCGCCACCTCGTCCAGCATCCCGTCGGGGTACGGCTGCAGCCACGGCACCTCGGCGAAGGACGTGACGGTGGTGAGCCGCCGTGAGCTGCGCCGCAACTGGTCCAGGCACACGTTGGTGGCGATCCTGTACAGCCACGCCCGCAGGTGCTCGCCCTCGAAGGACTCCCGCGCCTTCCAGGCGCGCAGCAGCGTCTCCTGGACGGCGTCCTCGGCCTCGTCGAACGACGCCAGCATGCGGTAGCAGTGGACGTGCAGCTCCCGCCGGTGCGTCTCGGCGCGGGCGGCGAAGTCGTCGGGGCCGCCGTCCGGCCGCGCCGCGGTGTCCCGGATGCCGGGGGTCATGGTGCCTCCTCCTGGGCGCGGTTGCCGCGACCTGTCTAGCGCAGGACCAGTCCGGCGGTCACGTTGACGACGGTCCCGGTGAGCCCGCTCGCGTGGTCCGACGCCAGGAAGACGGCTGCGCCCGTCACGTCCGCCAGGGTCGGCGTGCGGTGCAGCGCGGACATCGAGGCGATGCCGGCCAGCGCGGCCTCCGGGTCGGGCGCGTGCGCACCGGCGACCTTCGCGAGCTTCTCCTTGGTGAGCGTCCCGGCCACGCCGGCCGTCCAGATGCCGCACACCCGGACGCCGGCCGCGCCGATCTCCGCGGCCAGGTAGCGCATGAACGTCTCCACCGCCGCGTCCGCCGGGCCGGTGCTGCCCATGCCGGGCATCGCGCCCTGCGCGGAACCGGAGTTGAGGTGCAGGATGACGCCCGCCCCCTGCTCGCTCATCCGGCGGGCGGCGGCCCGCGCGGTCAGGAACGTGCTGCGCAGGCCGTTGTCGACGGCCCGCAGCAGGTCGTCGGGCGTCATCGCCAGCAGCGGCACGCCCTGGACGTCGCCGCGCGTGACGAGGTTGAAGGAGATGTCGACCCGGCCGGTCGCCTCGACGACCCCCGCCAGGTGGTCCTCGACGGCCTGCTCGTCCAGCGCGTCGAGCACGGCCGCCTCGGCCCGGCCGCCGGCCGCCGTGATCGCGGCCGCCGCCTCCTCCAGCGGGCCCCGGGTGCGGCCGGCGAGGAACACCAGCGCGCCCTGGCGGGCGAACTCCGCTCCCACCGCGGCACCCAGGCTGCCCCCTCCGCCGTAGATCACCGCGGTCCGGCCGGCGAGCAGGCCGCCGCCGGACGCGGCGGACCCGGCGGGCACGGCCGAAGTGGCGGGAGTCGCGGACGTGGGCGAAGGTACGGATGTGGCGGACGGACGTGAAGGAGTGGACGGGCTGGACGGGCTGGACGGCGTCGACATGGCGGCCATGGGAACCTCCGAAGGTGGGTAGGCGGTTCTTGTCAGCAAGGTCAGCAGGAACCGCGCGCTTCTGAAGGTGAAACGTGGCAGCCGCCGAAAACTCATCGGTGCACCGGTGAACTCGTCACTCCGGTGCGCGGGATGGGTGGCGGGGGCGGTGGTCCGCGTGGGGCGCGCCGCGGGGACACGCTCCCGGCGGGACGGCATCACTCACGGGAGTGATCGGGTTGGGCGGAATCGCCTATTCCCCCTGTCCAATATATGACTAACTATGACATCATCCTGACCGCACGGCTGTTACTCGCGGGTACGGAAATGAGGGGATGTCAGTGACTCGTCGGACCAACGGGTGGACGAGGACGGAGCCCGCGCACGCGCTCGCGGGGACGGAGGCGGAGACGGGGACGGACGGGACCCTCGTGAGGGCCGAGGCGACGGACGCGGCGGGCCCGGTGGAGGCGACGAACGCGGCGAACGCGGCAGGATCGGCGAACGCGCCACGCGTGGACGACGGAACGGCCCCGGTACGGACCGCCGCGCGGCCGTCGGGGTGGAGCCGCCAGGCCCGGCTGCGGTGCGCGGCGCTGTGCGGCGCGCTGCTCGCGGCCGCCGCGCTCTCCCTGCCCGCGGCCTCCCCGGCCGCCGCCGCGCGGCCCTTCGACCCGGCGCCACCCTCCGCGCCGGCCGTCGCGCCCGCGGCACCCGCCGCACCCGCCGCACCCGCCGCACCCGCCGCACCGGACACCCCGGCCGCGGCGGGCGCGCCCGACGCCGCCGCCGTGGACCCCTCGACCGTGAACCTGCCGGCCATGCTCTCCCGGTTGCAGTCCCTCTACCTGCAGACGGAGTCCGCCACGGAGTCGTACAACCAGGCCAAGCAGGTGGCCGACCAGCAGCGGGCCAAGGCCGAGACCATCGACCGGCAGCTGGCCGACCAGAAGGTCGCCGTGTCCGACAGCCGCGCCCAGATCGGGCTGATGGCCCGCCAGATGTACCAGGACGGCGGGGTGTCGCCGTACCTGTCGATGCTCACCGGCGAGACCCCGCAGGACTTCTTCGGCCGCGCCCACGTGCTGGACCGGGCGGCCGGCCACCAGCGCGACGTGCTGGGCGACCTGACCAGCGGTGTGACGCGCCTGAACGACCTCAACACGCAGGCGCAGCAGGCGCTGGACCGGGCGCAGAAGGCCCAGGACGAGCAGGCGACGAAGAAGGCGCAGGTCGAGAGTGGCCTGCACCAGGTCGAGGCGACGCTCGCGGGGCTGACCGGCGCCCAGATCGGCGAGCTGCAGACGCTGGAGCAGCGCGGCGCCGACCAGGCGCAGCAGGACTTCATGGACTCCAAGGCCCTGGGCGACGACCCGGCCCTGCGCGCCCCCTCCCCGGTCGGCGACCGCGCCATCGGCTTCGCGTTCCAGCAGCTCGGCAAGCCCTACGAGTGGGGCGCCCAGGGGCCGCAGACCTACGACTGCTCGGGACTGACGTCGCAGGCCTGGGCGCACGCCGGTGTGGCGATCCCGCGGACCAGCCAGCAGCAGTGGGCGAAGCTGCCGCGCGTCCCCCTGGAACTGCTGCGCCCCGGCGACCTGGTGATCTACTTCTCGGGCGCCACCCACGTGGCCCTGTACATCGGCAACGGCCTGGTCATCCAGGCGCCCCGGCCCGGTTCGGTGGTCAAGGTCTCCCCGATCGCGGCGAACCCGATCCTCGGCGCGGTCCGCCCCGATCTCGGCCGGCTGCCGGTGCAGCCCTACACGCCGCGCCCCGTCCCGCCCGGCGCCGAGGCCCCGACCCCGCTCGGCGCGTCCGGAAACCCGGCCGGGAACCCGACCGGCGGCCCGACCGGCGGCCCGGCGGGGAACCCGTCCGCGAACCCGTCGGGCAGGTCCGCCCGCTAACGCGCGGCAGCGGCCTCGGCGAGGAACACGCCGGCCTGCTCCGGCTCGTAGAACCACTCCGCGAAGTCCGCCGGGTCGTCGAAGCCGTTGGCGATCCGGTCGGCGACCTCCGGGTGGGCGGCGCCCGCTCCGAGCAGGTCGAGCACATGGGCCGGCGGCGGCGCGAGCATCGCGTTCGTCCACCGGGTGACGGGCTCGGCCACGGACCAGAACCGGTCGAACACGGCCCGCATCCACGCCGCGTCGAACGGCTCGTCGCCGTGCGCCAGGATGCTCTCCAGGTACACCGCGGCGCACTTGGCCGCGTTGTTCGAACCCTGTCCGGTGACCGGGTCGTTGGCGACGACGACGTCGGCCGCGCCCAGCACCAGCCCGCCGGAGGGCAGTTGGGCGACCGGTTCGCGGACCGTCGGCGTGAGCCGGCCGGTGAGGGTGCCACCGGCGTCCGTCAACTCCACGCCCGCCGCCCGCTCGTACTCCCAGGGCGTGAACCGGCGCATCAGGTCCAGGGTGAGCCGCAGCACCGCCGCCGGATCCTTGACGCCGGCGAAGACGTCCAGCGGGCCGCCCGGGACGCCCTCCCAGAACAGGATGTCGCAGGGTCCGGTGGTGGTCAGGGCGGGGATCACGATCAACTCCCCCACGCCGGGCACGAGGTTGCACCGCACGGCGGGCACGTCCGGGTGCTCGGGCCGCGGCCCGAGGCCGTGGACGTAGGCGACGGCCAGCGTCCGCTGCGGGTTGCGGAACGGCGAACGGACCGCGTCCCGGCGGAACATGGAGACCACGTCGCCGCGGCCGGCCGCGACCACCACCAGGTCGTAGGTGAGGGAGAAGTAGTCGAGGTCGGAGACGGCGGCGCCGTGCACGACGACCTTCCCGCCGCGCTCGGCGAACGTCTCCAGCCAGGCGGCCATCTTCACGCGCTGGTCGACGGACCGCGCGGTGGTGCGCAGCCGGCCCAGCCAGTCGGCGCCGCGGCGGTAGGGGGCCCTGCCGCCGGTGCCGTCGCCGGGCGGAACGGACAGCGAGAGGCCCAGGCCCCGGATGGCCGGCGCCTGGTCCTCCCAGAAGTCCAGCCCCAGGTCGCGCTCGTGCCGCAGTGCCGTGCCGAACATGCACTGGGTGGACGTCACGCGACCGCTGCGTATCTCGTCCGCGGTGCGGTTGCTGACGACGGTCACGTCGTACCCCTGGGCCTGGAGCCCCAGGGCGAGTTGGAGGCCGGCCTGACCGGCTCCGACGATGAGGATCTTGCGCACGGGGGCTCGCTATCTGGCGGTACGTGAGGGTGACCGGGCGGGCGCCCAGCGGAGGGCACCCCAACCTATCGCCCAACCGCCGTGGCTACAGGGGCTGTTCGGTCAACGCGTGCGTGACGAGGGCGAGCAGCGCGTCGATCACCGAGTGACGCTTGCGGGCGTCGATGACCATCACCGGGATGTGCGACGGCACCGCGAGGGCCTCCCGCACGTCGTCCGGCGTGTACGCGATGGTGCCCTCGAACTGGTTGACCGCGACGGTGTAGGGCAGACCGGTGCCCTCGAAGTAGTCCAGCGCCGGGAAGCAGTCGGCCAGCCGCCGGGTGTCGGCGAGCACGACCGCGCCGATCGCGCCGCGCACCAGGTCGTCCCACATGAACCAGAACCGCTGCTGGCCGGGCGTGCCGAACACGTAGAGCACCAGGTCGCGTTCGAGGGTGATGCGGCCGAAGTCCATGGCGACCGTGGTGGTCGTCTTGTCGGGGGTCGATCCCAGGTCGTCCAGTGCCTCGCTGGCCTGCGTCATGACCGCTTCGGTGGTCAGCGGGGTGATCTCCGACACGGCGCCGACGAACGTGGTCTTGCCCACGCCGAAGCCGCCCGCGACGACGATCTTGGTGGAGACCGGCGCCGTGTCACGCACGGACTGCCACTCCTGCAGGCCCTCCTGCCGGTCAAAGCCTGCGAAGTCCACTGAGCACCCTTTCGAGCAGTGCGCGGTCGGGGCTGCCGGGCTCGTGCCCGGTGCCGTACACGCGGAGTCTTCCCTGGTCGGCCAGGTCGCTGATCAGGACCCGGACGACACCGAGCGGCATCCGCAGCAGCGCGGAGATCTCGGCCACCGACCGCAACCTCCGGCACAGTTCGACGATCGCGCTCAGCTCCGGCATGACCCGCTCGGTCCAGCCGCCCCTGGTCAGGGCCGGCTGTTCGTCCGGAGCGTCGATGGTAGCCACGAACGTCTCGACCAGCAGCACGTGCCCGAACCGGGTCCGTCCGCCGGTGAGCGCGTAGGGGCGGACGCGGGACGTCCTGCGGTCGTTCCCGCGGTGCGGAAGGGCACCCATCAGCGGCCACTCTCCATGGCCTGGCTGAGTTCGCCGCGCAGTGCCGGGGTCAGCACGTGGCCGGCCCGGCCCACGAACAGGGCCATGTGGTAGGCCACGACGCTCATGTCGGACTCGGCGGTGGCGTGCAGGCCCAGCAGTGAACCGTCGCTGATCGCCATCACCACCAGCATGCCGTCGTCCATGGCCACCGTGGTCTGCCGCACCCGGCCGCCGTCCATCAGCCGGGCCGCGCCGTCGGTCAGCGAGGACAGGCCGGACACCACGGCGGCCAGGTCCATGCGGGCCCCGCCCGGCCGCGAGCCGGCCTCGGCCGTGCCGGGCACGGTGGGCGCGGGTCCGGGCTGCGAACCGAGCAGCAGGAGGCCGTCGGAGGAGACCACGACGACCGAACGGGCGCCCGGGACCTCGTGGATGAGGTTCTGCAGCAGCCACTGCAGGTTGCGGGCCTCGAGGCTGAGCCCGGTGGGCTGGGGGCCCTGCTCGGGCTCCGGGACCTGACCCGGCTTCGGGTCCAGTCCGGTGCCGGTGTGCGTGCGGACCGCGTTCAACGCGTCGCCTCCTCGGTTGCAGCTGGGCTTTCCACGCCATCCGTGCCTTCAGTGCCTTCCGTGCCGTCCACGGCTCCCGCGCCTTCCCCCAGGCCCCCTGGGTGAGGGGACGGACCGGAGCGCGGCACGGTTGCACCGGTGCCCCGTTCGGTCTCCCGCTCGGCCTCCTCGCGCCCTGCCTGCAGCCCCTGTTGCAGGCCGCCGAGCCGCCGGCGCAACCGGTCCGCGTCGACCGGGCCGCTTGCCCTGGGATCGGGCGCCGCTCCGGGCGCTCCGGCCTCCGGGCCGCCCGTCCACCCGGTGGTGCGCGGAACGCGCTGCGGCAGCCCCATGGCCGTCACGGAACCGTCGGCGGCGGGCGGGGCGGAAGCGGGCGGGGCAGGCGGGGCGGCCGAGGCGGGGGCGGGCGGCGACACGGCGTCAGGAGCCGTGCCGGAGACGGTGGGGGCGTGGCCGAACGCGTCCGCCGGCGCCGCGTCCGCGGCGGCGGTCGCCGCCCGGCGGCTGGGCAGCGGCGGGCGGCCGGGGGTGGGAGTGGGAGTGGGGCCCGACGGCACCGGTGCGCCGGCCGGCGGCAGGGCACCCGGGAGCACCGCGCCCCGCGCGACGTCGCCGGACCCGGCGCCCGTCCCGGGGCCCTGGCCCGGCGGGACGTCGGCGGGCGGCGCGGGCTCGTCCGCGCGGGGGGCCGGGGCCGGGCGGCCCGCGTGCGGCTCGTGCGGGGCGCGCACGTGCTCGTGGCCGGGCAGGGACTCCGCGGCGCGCGGGCCCGGGAAGCCGGACAGCGCGGCGGCCGCGGACCCGCGAGCGGGCGGCGCGGGCTCGGGGTACGGCGCGGACGCCAGCGGAAGCCCGTCGCCGAGGGAGTCCGCCTCGGAGAACGTGAGCGGCGTGACCGGCGTCACCGGGGGCGCCTGCGGGTCGAGCAGCGGCAGCAGCAGCTGCGGCAGGACCACCACGGCCGCGGTGCCGCCCCGCGCGTGCGGCCGCAACTGGACGCGCACGCCGTGCCGGTGGGCCAGCCGGGCCACCACGTACAGGCCCATGCCGGTGGCCGCGCCGGGCGGCGCCGGGTCGGGGTCGGCCAGCAGGTCGTTCAGCGCGTCGAGCCGCGTGGCGGGGATACCGATGCCGGTGTCCGAGACGGAGAGCATCACCTCGCCGGTCTCCATCAGCCAGCCGGACAGGCGGATGTCGGCGGCCGGGTCGGAGAACGCGGTGGCGTTGTCGAGGAGTTCGGCGACGAGGTGGCCGACGTCGTCGGCGGCCCGCCCGGCCACCTTGGCGTCCGGGACGCTGTCGATGCGCACCCGCTCGTACCGCTCGATCTCGGAGACCGCGGCGCGGGCCACGTCGATCAGCGCGACCGGGCGGGCGGTGGCGCCGTGCGCGTGCTCGGTGCCGGTGAGGACCAGCAGGTTCTCGCTGTTGCGGCGCATCCGGGTGGCCAGGTGGTCCAGCCTGAACAGGCCCTCCAGCCGGTCCGGGTCCTGCTCCTGGTCCTCCATGCCCTCGATGAGGGCGAGTTGGCGCTCGACCAGACCGAGTGTGCGCAGCGACAGGTTGACGAACATGACCTGCGCGGCGGTGCGCGCCGCGGCCGCGGTGAGCCGGCCGGCCAGTTCCTCCCGGCTGCGCAGCAGGTCCTGCTGGGTGCGCAGCAGGCCCTCGCGTTCGGCGGCGAGCGCCGTGCCGGCCTCGGTCGCGGCGGCGCGCTCGGCGGTGAGCTCCTGGGAGCGGCCGCGCAGCGCCTGCGCCTCCTGCGTGAGGGCGTTGATCCGGCGGGCGACGGCGGCGAACTCGTCGTTGCCGAGCGCCTTGGCGCCCTCGCCGCCCTCCGGGTCCGAGCGGGCCCAGCGGTGGAGCGCGGCGAGCGGCCGGGTGATGCTGCGGAAGAGGTTGACCAGCACCCCGACGACCAGCAGCAGGCACAGTGCGGCGAGCGCGATCCGCAGTTCCAGCACGGTGACCTGGTGGCGGCGGTGGCCGGCCGCGGCGTGCGCCTCGTCGGTGGCCGCGGACGCCTCGACACTGCGCATCAGGCTCAGCCGGGCGGACAGCGCAGAGTCGACGCCGGGCGCGCCCAGGGACCGTCCGGCGGGGGTGAGTTCGGTGCTGCCGAGCAGCACGCCCAGGTCGTGGTCGGCCCGGTCGGCGTCCGGCCCGGAGACCGTCCGGTCGTAGCGGCCGCGCAACGCGGCGGGGGCGGTGGCGCGGAACTCGGCCAGCGCCGCCTGCTCCTGGAGCCGGGCGGTCTGCGCCGCGGCCACCAGGGCCGGCTGGGGGCCGCCCGCGGTGAGCGCCGAGACCAGGAGCGCCCGCTGGGCCGACGCGGCGTCCACAGCCCGTCCCAGGGGCGCGGTGGACGGTCCGGAGACCTGGCCGAGGGCGTCGATCAGCGGCTGGTAGGCGGTGACGACGCTCCGGGCGTCGCCGCGTCCGGTCAGCGCGCCGTCGCGCACCCCGGACAGCCCGGCGAGCGCGGTGCGCACCGCGGCGGGGGCGTCGGTGGTGACGTCGCGGACCTCGCGGTCGGCGCGCTCGCGGTCGCCGGCGGTCAGTCCGGGCCCGTGCGCGGCCGGACGGCCGGCGGCGGCGAACACCGCGAGGGTGTCGCGCTCGTCGGCGAGCGACTGGGCGAGGACGGTGGCGCGGGTGGCGAGCGCGGCCATGTCGGCGCGCCGGCCGGCGTCGGACAGGTCGCCGACCGCGAGGGCGATCCCCGGGGTCGCCGCGGCCGTCACGGTGGCCGCACACAGCAGCAGCGCGGCGAGCATGCGCTGCCTGGCCCGCTGCTCGCGGCGCGGGTGACGTCGTTCACGCACTGTCGGTGCTCGCAATCACGTAGTCGCCCGGTCCCGGGGCAGCCGGTTGTCCCCCGGGAATATGCAGAAGTCCTTCCGACCCTTGCAGCCTTGACGGGAGAGGGGCCAGGCGTCCCTCCACCGGACACTCGAACGAGTGAATCGCACGCCCGAGTTGACCGTCCAGTGTCACCCGGGAACCCCTCGTTCCGCTGCCCCGGTGCAACGCTGGCGCCCGGGCGCGGGCTTTGGCAGGATGCCCGGCCGCACCCCGGCGCCCCACGGTCCGTACCAATGCCCGGCCGCAGGGTCACGCCGCCGGGCGGGCCGGGGGCGTACCCCGGCCCCGGCGGTCCGTCCTGCACACTGGCCGCATGCGCATCGAGACGGCCGGCCGGCCCGGCAAGCGGGACGTCCTCAACGAGGACTTCGTGTCGGTGGCCCTCCCGGCGTCCGGCGCGGGCGGCGCCCTGGTGCTGCTGGACGGCGTCACGCCGCCGCCGGGCAACGGCGGTTGCCGCCACTCGGTGCCCTGGTTCACCGCCCGGCTGGGCGGCGCCCTCCTCGAACTGTCCGTTTCACGGCGGGACCTGGCGCTTACCGCCTGTCTGTCCGCCGCGATCTCCCGTACGGCGGACGCCCATCGCGACACCTGTGATCTTTCTCACCCGCTGACGCCGCAGGCCACGGTGGTCGCCGTGCGCTGGGACGACGACGAGGTCGAGCACCTGGTCCTCTCCGACTCGGCACTGCTGCTGGAGGCGGCCGGCGGCGGGGTGCGGGCGGTGCTGGACGACCGGATCGACCGGCTGCGGGCCGAGGGCCGCCGGGTCGCGCCGCTGCGCAACCTGGAGGGCGGCTTCTTCACGGCGGCCGCCGACCCGGGGGTCAGCGGGCGCGCGGTCACCGGCCGGACGCCGCGCGCGGACGTGCGCGCACTGGCCGCCCTGACCGACGGCGCGGCCCGCGCCGTGGAGGTGTTCGGCGCGGACGACTGGGAGAGCACCTTCGCGCTGCTGCGCAAGGCCGGCCCCGAGGCGCTGATCGCACGGGTCAGGTCGCTGGAGGACGCCGATCCGCTGGGCGAGGCGTTCCCGCGCGGCAAGCCGTACGACGACGCCACCGCGGTGCTGGTCGAGCTGTAGCCGCGGGCGGGGCGGCCGGCGGCGCGGGGACACGCGGGAACGCCGAGGACAGCACCTACGGCTGGCTGTCGCCCAGTTGAAGGTCGTTGAGCTTGTGCAGCAGCCGGGCCAGTTCGGCGACCTCGGTGCGGTCCCAGGCGGTGAGCTGCCGCAGGTACCGCTCGCGGCGGGCGCTGCGCACCCGCGAGAAGCGTTCGCGGCCCTCGTCGGTGAGCCGCACCAGGAACGCCCGGCCGTCCGCCGGGTCCGGCTCCCTGGCGACCAGCCCCAGGTCCTCCAGGGCGCGCAGCTGGCGGCTCATCGTGGCCTTGCCGACGCCGAAGTACGCCGCCAGGTCGGTGGCCCGCTCCGGCTCCGCCTCGGCCAGCCGCACCAGGAGGCCGTACGCGGAGGACTCCAGCTCGGGGTGGACCGCGCGCGCCAGCTCGCCGGAGGCCGCGCGCGCCCGGCGCAGCAGGACGGTGATCTCCCGCTCCAGCGCGTCCGTCGTCAAGTCCCGCGCGCTGTCGGTCGCTTCGCTCACAGTGTTCCCGCTTTCAGTGCACGAAAGTTTTCTTCATGGGGGGAGGTTCTCGCAGCACGTCAAGTATTTCGCAGGCGTAGACCAAAGGCGGTTTCAGGGGGCCTTTCGCCGCGCCCCGCCCACCCCTACCGTCTGCCTGTCATGACCATCCCAAATGGTCATGCCGAGTCACCCCCAGAGCCCACCCACCCTGGAGGACGCATGTCCCACGGAGTCTTCTCCGTCGTGCACCGCACAGGCTCGGCCCGGACCAGAGTCGCCGTGCTGGCCGGTCTCTTCGTCGCCCTGCTCGCCCTGCTGATGGGCGCGCCCGGAACCGCGCACGCCGCGGCCAAGGGGCACGTCTCCCACCCCGAACTCGACTGGATGGGCTCCACCGTCCGCGCCCACGAGGGGTCGGGCTCCGCCACGACCACCGTCACCCCGCTGGTGGCGCAGACGCCCGGCATGGACGTCTCCAGCTACCAGGGCAACGTCGCCTGGTCGACGGCCTGGGCCAACGGCGCGAAGTTCGCCTACATCAAGGCGACCGAGAGCACCTCGTACACCAACCCGTACTTCGCGCAGCAGTACAACGGCTCGTACAACGTGGGCATGATCCGCGGCTCGTACCACTTCGCGACGCCCGACACCTCCGGCGGCGCCACGCAGGCGGACTACTTCATCGCGCACGGTGGCGGCTGGTCCTCGGACGGCAAGACGCTGCCGGGCGCGCTGGACATCGAGTACAACCCGTACGGCACGACCTGCTACGGCCTGAGCCAGGCGAGCATGGTCAGCTGGATCCACGCGTTCGCCAACGAGTACCACGCCAAGGAGGGCACGTACCCGGTGATCTACTCGACCTACGACTGGTGGTCGACCTGCACCGGCAACAACTCGGGCTTCGCCGCGACCAGCCCGTTCTGGATCGCCAAGTACGCGAGCAGCGCCGGGACGCTGCCGGCGGGGTACACGTACTACACGTTCTGGCAGTACGCCGACTCCGGCACCTTCCCCGGTGACCAGGACTACTTCAACGGCGACACGACCCGCCTGAAGGCCCTCGCCACCGGCTGACCCGGCATGCGGGAACGGCGAACCCCCCAAGGCAGGGCCTTGGGGGGTTCGTTCACACCGCGGTGCGGGTCAGGCGGCGACCGGGACCGACGGCGTCGCCGTCTCGGCCGGCTCGAGCGCCAGCTTCAGGACGTGGCGGACGTCGGAGACGGGGTGCACCTCAAGGGCTTCGAGGATCTCCGCCGGGACGTCGTCCAGGTCCGGCTCGTTGCGCTTCGGGATCACCACCGTGGTGATGCCCGCCCGGTGTGCGGCCAGCAGCTTCTGCTTGACCCCGCCGATCGGCAGCACCCGGCCCGTCAGCGAGACCTCGCCGGTCATGGCGACGTCCGTGCGGACCCGCTGCCCGGACAGCAGCGACGCCAGCGCCGTCGTCATCGTGACGCCCGCGCTCGGGCCGTCCTTCGGCACCGCGCCCGCCGGCACGTGCAGGTGGACGCCGCGGTCCTTCAGGTCGCCGACCGGCAGCTCCAGTTCGGCGCCGTGCGAGCGCAGGAAGGACAGCGCGATCTGCGCGGACTCCTTCATCACGTCGCCCAGCTGGCCGGTGAGCTGCAGGCCCGCCCCGCCGGTCTCCGGGTCGGCCAGCGACGCCTCGATGTAGAGCACGTCGCCGCCCGCGCCGGTGACGGCCAGGCCGGTGGCCACGCCGGGCACCGCGGTCCGCCGCTCCGCCGGGTCCTGAGCGGACTCCGGCACGTGGTGCGGCCGGCCGATCAGTCCGCGCAGGTCGTCCCCGCCGACCGTGAACGGCAGTTCCTGGTCGCCCAGTTCGTGCCGTGCCGCGATCTTCCGCAGGATGCGGGCGACCGTCCGCTCCAGGGTGCGCACGCCGGCCTCCCGGGTGTACTCCCCGGCGAGCTTGCGCAGCGCCTCCTCGGACAGAGCGACCTCGTCGCCGTCCAGGCCGGCCCGCTCCAGCTGGCGCGGGAGCAGGTGGTCCCGGGCGATGACGACCTTCTCGTCCTCGGTGTAGCCGTCGAGCCTGACCAGCTCCATGCGGTCGAGCAGCGGCTCAGGGATGGCCTCCAGGACGTTGGCCGTGGCGAGGAACACCACGTCCGACAGGTCGAGTTCGACCTCCAGGTAGTGGTCGCGGAAGGTGTGGTTCTGCGCCGGGTCCAGGACCTCCAGCAGCGCGGCCGCCGGATCGCCCCGGTAGTCCGAGCCGACCTTGTCGATCTCGTCGAGCAGCACCACCGGGTTCATCGACCCGGCCTCCTTGATCGCCCGGACGATCCGGCCGGGCAGCGCGCCCACGTACGTCCTGCGGTGGCCGCGGATCTCCGCCTCGTCGCGCACGCCGCCCAGGGCGACGCGGACGAACTTGCGGCCCATCGCGCGGGCCACGGACTCGCCCAGCGAGGTCTTGCCGACCCCGGGCGGGCCGACCAGTGCCAGCACCGCGCCGCCACGACGGCCGCCGACCACACCCAGGCCGCGGTCGGCCCGGCGCTTGCGCACCGCCAGGTACTCGGTGATGCGCTCCTTGACGTCGTTCAGACCGGCGTGGTCGGCGTCGAGCACCGCCCGCGCGCCGGACACGTCGTACGTGTCCTGCGTGGTGGTGTTCCACGGCAGTTCGAGGACGGTGTCGAGCCAGGTGCGGATCCAGCTGCCCTCGGGCGAGGCGTCGGTGGACCGCTCCAGCTTCTCGACCTCCTTCAGGGCCGCCTCGCGCACGGTCTCCGGCAGGTCGGCGGCCTCGACGCGGGCGCGGTAGTCGTCGCTCTCGTTCTCCGGGTCGCCGTTCAGCTCGGCCAGCTCCTTGCGGACGGCCTCCAGCTGCTGCCGCAGCAGGAACTCCCGCTGCTGCTTCTCCATGCCCTCCTGGACGTCCTTGCGGATGGTCTCCGCGACGTCCTGCTCCGCGAGGTGGTCGCGCAGCCACTGGGTGGCCAGCTTCAGCCGGACCACCGGATCGGCGGTCTCCAGCAGCTCGACGCGCTGTTCGGTGGTCAGGAACGGTGAATAGCCGGAGTTGTCGGCGAGCTGGCTCACGTCCTCGATCTGCTGGACGCGGTCCACGACCTGCCAGGCGCCGCGCTTGCGCAGCCAGCTGGTGGCCAGTGCCTTGTACTCCTTCATCAGCTCGGCGACGGTGCCGGGCGACTCGGCGGGTACGGGCTCCTCGATCGAGGTGCCCTCGACCCACAGGGCCGCGCCGGGCCCGGTGGTGCCGGCGCCGATACGGACGCGGGCGCGCCCGCGGATGACGGCTCCAGGATCGCCGTCGGACAGCCGGCCGACCTGCTCGACGGTGCCGAGCGTGCCGACCGCGGCATACTTCCCGTCCACGCGCGGGACGAGGAGCACCCGGGGCTTTCCCGACCCGCTCCCGCGGTTCGCGGCGGCCTGGGCCGCCTCGACGGCGGCGCGCACCTCGGTGTCGGTGAGGTCGAGGGGCACGACCATGCCCGGCAGGACGACTTCGTCGTCCAGGGGCAGGACGGGGAGCGTGAGGGTGGGGGTGCCGGGCTCAGAGGCCATGATCTCTCCCTAAGCAAGCAAATTGAGTACACCCGGCTCAACCCCGCACGCCCACCCGGTGTTCCCGGAGCCCTGTTCGCCCACAGCGATCGGCCGCTCGCGCCGGGCACGCGGTGACGCGGCGCGGAAAACCCGTTGCGGCGGGTCCTAGCGTGGGCGGGGTGACGAATGACGAGCAGGGGGAGGCCGCGTCGCTGCGCGCGGCGTACGACCGGCAGCTCAGGGGCGCGCCGGCGGTGCTGGCGCCCGGGGTGGAGTGCGAGCGGGACGGGCCGGTGATCCGCACGGTGGGCCAGGCCCGCGGGTTCGTGCAGACGCCGGCCGACCTGGGCGTGGAGGGCACCGCGCTCGACGCCCTGATCGCGCGGCAGCGCGACTACTTCGCGGCCCGCGGCGAGGCCGTGGAGTGGAAGGTGCGCGGGCACGACCGCCCGGCGGACCTGCCCGCACGGCTGCGGGCGGCCGGCTTCGCGGCCGAGGAGCAGGAGACGGTGCTCATCGGGCGGACGGACGAACTGGCCGGCGGCGAGGGCGACGCCGGCCCGGCCGGCGTGACGATCCGCCGGACCGCCGACCCGGCGGACTTCACGGCGATCGGCGCCCTGCTCACCACCGTGTGGGACATGGACATGGCCTGGCTCGGCGAGGACCTGCGGGGCCGCGCGGCCGCCGCACCCGACGACGTCGTGGTGTTCCTCGCCGAGGCCGGCGGCGAAGCGGTGTCCGCGGCCTGGATCGTCTTCCGGCCGGGCACCGACTTCGCGGGGCTGTGGGGCGGTTCGACCCTCACGGCGTGGCGCGGCCGCGGCATCTACCGCGCCCTGGTCGCGGCCAGGGCCCGGCTCGCCGCCGGCCGCGCCGTGCCGTACCTCCAGGTCGACGCGTCCGACGACAGTGCGCCGATTCTGCGGCGCCTCGGCTTCGTGGTGGTGACCACCACCACGCCGTACGTGTGGACCCCCTGACCCCCTCCGGGGGCTCGCGCAGTTCCCCGCGGCCCCTGCGGGGCTCGTCCAGCCCCTTGTTCGCCGTCGCCGTCGCACGGTTCGCCGTGGTTGCTCGCGCCGTTCCCCGCGCCCCTGCGGCATCCGGGGTGCCGCGCGCTGCGCGCTGCCGTCTGACGGTCTCGTCGTGGTTGCTCGCGCAGTTCCTCGCGCCCCTGGCGGTGCAGGTTCGTGGGTGGGGTCAGGGGCCACTCCGGGAGTGTCTCCTCGAACTGTGCGTGCGCCGTTCTTTCGTTCTGTTGGGCGGGTGGATGCACAGTTCTGCGGGGACACACCCGGATCGTCCCCTTCCGGCCGGTCCCCGTCTGCGGGAGGGCGTTGGCCGTGTCCCATGTCCCCCGCCGCACGGTGGGTAAGCGGGAGGGGGTGGGGAGGAAGTGCTCCCCGCAGAGAAATGTGCGCGGCCCCCGGGTGCGGATGCGTACGTACCCGTATGCACATTTCCGAGGA
>NZ_FODD01000040.1 GCF_900110255.1 Actinacidiphila rubida | reverse complement strand
CGGAAAAAGCCGCCATGCAAAGCTCGAGGAGACACTCCCGGAGTGGCCCCTGACCCCACCCACGAACCTGCACCGCCAGGGGCGCGAGGAACTGCGCGAGCAACCACCGCGAACCGTGGGACGGCGACGGCGAGCAAGGGGCTGGGCGGGCCCCGCAGGGGGCGCGGGGTCCCCCAGCCTTCGGCCGGGAGGTGCCCCCAACGCGACAAGCCACGACGGCGCGGCACACGCCGGATCAAGCCCCGGGGGCACCCCGGAGACCGGGGGCAGAGCCCAGGGGCAGCCGACTCAGCGGTGGAGCGCGGCGGAGAGCGCGGAGAGGGTGCGGGTGATGGTGGGGAGCGTGGCGTCCGCGCCGTAGTGGTTGATGCGGAGCATCTCGGAGGCGAGGGCCCCGCCGCCCGCGGCGAGCGGCACGCCGGGGTCCGCGGCCAGCGCCGCGGCGACGAGCTCGCCCGCGTGCATGCCCTGCGGAGTGCGCACCGTCGTGGCGACCGGCGCCGCGTGCGCCGCCTCGCTGACGAACGGGCTGAGCCCGAGGTCGAGCGCGCCCTCGCGCGCCGCCGCGGCCGCGGCCCGGTGCCGCGCGATCACCGCGTCGAGCCCCTCCTGCGCGATGCGGGCCATGCAGGCGTCCAGCGCGAGCATCTCCAGCTGGGCGGGAGCGTGCGGCAGCGTCCGCCGACCGCCGTCGATCCACCGCTCCTTCCAGTCGAGGAGCGACAGGTAGGAGCGGCGCGGCGCCGCGGGATTGGCGGCGATCCGCTGCCACGCGCGCTCGCTGACCGTCACGGCCGACACCCCGGCGGGCCCGCCCATCGCCTTCTGCCCGCCGATCACGCACAGATCGACGCCCCACTGCTGCGGCAGCAGCGGCTCGGCGGCCACCGACGCCACCGCGTCGAGCATGAACAGCGCGCCGCCGTCCCGCACGACCTCGCCGATCTCGGCGACCGGGTTGGTGTTGCCGGTGGCGGCCTCCGCGTGCACCAGCGACACGAAGTCGATCTCGGGGTGTGCCTTGAGCGCCCGCGCGACCTGTTCCGCGGCGACCGCGGAGTCGAACGGCACGGCGAGGTCCACGACCTTGGCGCCCGCGTCCCGCAGCCAGCCGCCGAAGGTGGTGCCGTAGGGGCCGGTGACGATGTTGAGCGCGGTGGAGCCGGGCCGGGCGGCGCCCCGGATGCACGCCTCCAGCGGCAGCAGCGCCTCGCCCTGCATGATCACGACGTCGTCGCCGGTGGACAGCAGCGCCGCCACTCCGCGCTCGACGGCCGCGAAGTCCGCGGCGGTCAGCGGCGGCAGGCCGAGCAGGCCGTCATGGGGGTGCGGCGACGCGGGGGACGCGGCAGCGGACGCAGCGGACACAGTGGTGCTCCTCGGGAAGATCAGGGCCGTACGTCCCGACCCTAACCGGCGCCTCGTACAGTGCGGTGCATGGCTGAACGCGAGGTGTTGCACATCAGGGGCAGGATCCTGGCCGGGCCGGAGGAGGTCCGCGACGAGCTGTGGGTCGTCGGCGGCCGGATCACCTACACCCGGCCGGCCACCGCGCCGGACGCGGCGCTCAGCGGGTGGGTGCTGCCCGGACTGGTCGACGCGCACTGCCACATCGGGCTCGACGCGCACGGCGCGGTCGACGGCGCCACCACGGAGAAGCAGGCCGTCGCCGAGCGCGAGGCCGGCATGCTGCTGGCCCGCGACGCGGGTTCGCCCAGCGACACCCGCTGGATCGACGCCCGCGAGGACCTGCCGCGGATCGTCCGGGCCGGCCGCCACATCGCCCGCACCCGCCGCTACATCCGCAACTACGCCCACGAGATCGAGCCCGGCGACCTCGCCGCGTACGTGCGCCAGGAGGCGCGGCGCGGCGACGGGTGGGTGAAGCTCGTCGGCGACTGGATCGACCGCGACGCGGGCGACCTCGCCGCGTGCTGGCCCAAGGACGCGCTGGCCGAGGCGATCGCCGCCGCCCACCAGGAGGGCGCGCGGGTCACCGCGCACTGCTTCGCCGAGGACTCCCTCGCCGACCTCGTCACCGCGGGGATCGACTGCATCGAGCACGCCACGGGCCTGACGGACGAGACCATCCCGCTGTTCGCCGAGCATGGCGTGGCCATCGTGCCCACGCTCGTCAACATCGCGACCTTCCCGGCCATCGCGGCGGGCGGCGCCGCGAAGTACCCCCGCTGGTCCGACCACCTGCTGCGGCTGCACGCGCGGCGCCACGAGACGGTGCGCAACGCCTACGACGCGGGCATCGCGGTGTTCGCGGGCACGGACGCGGGCGGCAGCCTCGCGCACGGGCTGATCGCCGGCGAGGTCGCCGAACTCGTGCGCGCCGGGCTGCCGGTGACCGCCGCGCTGTCGGCGGCGACCTGGGGCGCCCGCAGGTGGCTGGGCCACGAGGGCCTGACCGAGGGCGCGTCCGCCGACCTGGTGGTCTACGAGGCCGATCCGCGCGAGGACGTCCGGGTGCTGGCCGCCCCCCGCCGCGTCGTGCTGCGCGGCACCGTCGTCGGCTGAGCCCGCCCCGCCCACGGCCGCCCCTCGCGGTCTCACCCAGCGCGCCCGCGGCGTCAGCCGGTTGACGTCCCGTGACGTCCCGGTGGCCGGGCGCGTTGAGCACTCCGGCGTACCCGCGGGCACGTCAACGCCATGGAGGGGTTCATCCCGTTGCGGGAGTGACGGGAGGGAACGGCCGTGCGTGGCGAATTCGAAAAAACGCGCGGAAACCACCCAAAGGGGTGAACTGGCGCCGTGTAGCCGCCAGTTCACCCTCAGTGCGTAAACATTGCCGGGTCGAGGTCCCCGGCGAGCTGTCCCCAGATCAGCGCGCGCCGTGGATGCCATGCCTTCAGTTGGGGTTCGCCTACCGTGTACCGCACTATCAACTTCCTTGCTCCCCTGGGTCGTTCGGCCCGTCGTTCAGCCGCAGTCATCGGAACGGCCGTCGCCCTCGCGGCCGGCTCCGCGGCCTTCGCGCCGGCCGTGCAGGCCGCGCCCGCCTCGTCCCACGCCGACGGGTCGGCCACCGCGACGGTGCTGCGCGCCGGGCTGGACGTCTCGCTGCTCCACAAGACCGTCGACGTGCCCGTCGACGTCTCGCTGAACGACGTGCGGGCGCCCGGCGACGCCCGGGAGACGGCGCTCACCGTGACGGTGGGCCACGGCGTGGAGCTGGGCCGGCCGATCACCCTCCTGCAGGCGAGGGTGGCGACCGCGAACGCCACCGTGGACCACCGCACGGCCCGCGGCTACGCGAACATCGTGGACGCCGAACTGCACCTGCCGGGACTGCCGTTGCTGTCCCTGGTCAAGCTGGACGCGATCACGTCCAAGGCGACCTGCACGGCCGGCCGCGCCCCGGCCGCCTCCTCGACCCTCGCCGGCGTGACCGTGCTGGGCCGCCACATCGCGCTGAACGCGGTGGGCACGACCGAGCTGTCCGTGCCCGGCGTCGGCCGTGTCAGCCTCGAGCTGAACCGCACGGACGTCACGTCCTCCAGCGCCGCCGCGACCGCTCTGCACCTGGGCGTGCACGTCAACCCGCTGAACCTGGGCGTGGCCGAGGTCAGCGGCGACGTCACCCTCGCCCAGGCCACGTGCCACACCCCGCACGGCGGCGGCTCGACCGGCGGCAGCACCTCGGGCGGCTCCACGGACGGCGGCTCCACGGACGGCGGTTCGACGGACGGCGGCTCGACCGACGGCGGTGGCGGTTCCACGAGCGGCAGCACGTCCGGCGGCTCCACCACCGGCTCGACCGCCGGGTCCACCAGCGGGTCCACCACCGGCACGACCTCCGGCGCGACGGGCACGTCCGGTTCGACGACGTCCGGCGGCTCCTCGGGTACCGGCGGCAGCGACACCCACGCGCAGACCGTCTCCGACAACGGCAACCTCGCCGAGACGGGCGCGAGTTCGTCGACCCCGTACCTGGCGGGCGGTGCCGCGGTCCTGGTCGCCGCGGGCGCCGGTGCCGTGCTGCTGGCCGGCCGGCGGCGCCGGAGCTCCGCATCCCGCGACGGCCGGTGACGGACCGAGCCGTCACGGTGTGAGACTGCCGCTCGGGTGACGAAGAAGCCCGGACACGCGCCCGAGCGGTGGACGGCGGTGCGGGGTGCGGGGCGGCGACCGGGGAGGCCGGCCCCGCACCGCCCGCCGTCAGAACGTTCCGCGGCCTCGGGCACCGGCCCCGGAACGGCCCGGGAGGCCCGCGCCGGAGGGGGAGCCGGCCGGACCTTCCGCATCCCGCGCCCCCGGGACGCCGGGGGCCGCGGGAGCGCCCCGGGAGGTCGAACGTGGCGATCGCGAGGGCGTTCGCGAAACCGTCGGTGGTGCGGTGGTCCCGCACCGCGACGCGCAGCCAGTCGGCGCCGAGACCGGGGAAGGTGTCCGCGCGGCGCACCGCGTAGCCCAACTCCCGCAGCCGCAGCCTGGCGTCGGCCGCTCCCGGCAGGTGCAGCAGGACGAACGGCCCGGCCGGGGTGCCGCCCGCGACCCGCACGCCGGGCACGCCGCGCAGCCGCTCCACGAGGTAGGCGCGGTCCGCGGTGACCGTGCGGGCCGCCTCCGCCGCCTCGGCCAGCGCCTCCGGCGCCACGCACGCCTCGGCAGCGGCGAGTGCGGGCGTGGACACCGCCCACAGGGGCTGGGCCTCCGCGAGTGCCGCCACGACGTCGGCGGCCGCCAGCAGGTAGCCGATGCGCAGGCCGGCCAGCCCCCAGGTCTTGGTCAGGCTGCGCAGCACGACCAGCCCGGACACGGCCTCCGGCCCGGCAGCGGCGGCCCCGGCCAGCGACTCCCGCTCGCCCGGCACCGCGTCCATGAACGCCTCGTCGACCACGAGCGTCCGCCCAGGACGCGCCAACGCCCGCACGAGCGCGGCCGGGTGGAGCACGGACGTCGGGTTGGTCGGGTTGCCGAGCACCACCAGGTCGGCGTCGTCCGGCACCGCCGCCGGATCCAGCCGGAAGCCGTCCGCCGCGTCGAGCAGCACCCGGTGCACCCGGTGCCCGGCCGCCCGCAGGGCCGCCTCAGGCTCGGTGAACTGCGGGTGCACCACCACCGCACGGCGGGGCCGCAGCACCCTGGCGAGCAGCACGAACGCCTCCGCGGCGCCCGCCGTCAGCAGCACCTCCGCGGCCGGCCTGCCGTGGCGCGCGGCGACCGCCTGCCGGGCGGCCGTGCCGTCGGGGTAGGCGGCAAGTCCCGGCAGTGAAGCGGCGATCCGGTCCGCGAGCCACGAAGGGGGCGTCCCCGCACGGACGTTGACCGCGAGGTCGACCAGCCCGGCGCCGACCTCGGCGTCTCCGTGGTGCCGCAGGTCGTACGGCTCCGCGGGGTCAGCGGGAGGGCGCATGCCGGTGGCCTTCCCCCTGCGGCGCACCCGGGGACGCGGCCGCACCGCTCCCGGGCTCGTGGCCGTGCCCCGCGTCCTGCCCGTGTGCACTGTGGCTCTGCGGACCGTGGCCGTGTGCACCGTCGTCGTGCGGGCCGTGCCCGTGGGTGTGGCCGGGGTCGTCCGGGTGGTGGTGCGGCTGCTGCGGCTGCCCGACGCGGTCCTCGAACCCGGGCAGCTTGATCCGGTACAGGCAGCTGTCGCAGTTCATCCGCAGGTCGCCCCGCAACGCCTCCTGGTAGCGCTCCATGACCAGTTCGGCCAGCTCGGGCTCGGGCCCGATCACGTCCGCGCAGCGCACGTCCGTGCCGGCGTGCTCCGCCGCCCACCCCTGCGCCTGCTCACGCACCCGGTCCGGCAGCACGCCCGGGAACAGGAAGTACGGCAGCACGACGACGCGGCCGGCGCCCAGCGCCCGGCAGCGGTCCAGGCCCGCCGGCACCGACGGCTGGGCGAGCGACACGAACGCCGTCTCCACGCCCGCCAGTCCGCGGCCCTCCCACAGCAGCCGCGCGGCCTTGAACACCTCGGCGTTCGCGTCCGGGTCGGTGGAGCCGCGGCCGACCAGCAGGACCGTGGTGTCCGCGCGGTCCGCGCCCGCCAGGGCCTCGTCCAGCCGCCGCTCCAGGACCTGGAGCAGCTTCGGGTGCGGGCCCAGCGGACGGCCGTACGCGTACGACGTGCCCGGGTGCCGCTGCTCCTCGCGCGCGAGGGCCGCCGGGATGTCGCCCTTGGCGTGCCCGGCCGCGACCAGCACCAGCGGCACCGCGGCGAACCGCCGCGCCCCGCCCTCCACCATCGCGGCGACGGTGTCGGCGAGCGGCGGCGGCGACAGCTCGATGAAGCCGCCGCCCACCGCCAGTTCCGGCTGCGCGGCGTCCAGGCGTGCGACGAAGTCGCGGAACGCCGCGGCGCCCGCGGCGTCGCGGGTGCCATGGCCGACGAGCAGCAGTGCGGGCGGTTTCACCGGTCGTTCTCCTTCACGGGATGGTGCGTGTACAGCAGGGCGTTGAGGGCGGCCGCGGCCACCGCGGAACCGCCCTTCTCCGAGACGTTGCTCACCGCGGGCAGCCCCGACGCCCGCAGGTGCGCCTTGCTCTCCGCGGCGCCGACGAAGCCGACGGGCATGCCGACGACGAGGGCGGGTGCCGCGTCGAGCGCGATCAGTTCCTCCAGCGCGGTGGGCGCGCAGCCGATCACCCACACCGCACCGGGCCCCACCTCGGCGTAGGCCAGGCGCACCGCGTGCGCGCTGCGGGTCAGGCCCGCGCAGGCCGACGCGTCGGGCAGCCGGCAGACCGCCCGCCGCGCCGTGATGCCGGCCGCGACCATCTCCACGTCCGCGACGACCGGCGCGCCGGCGTGCAGCGCGGCGTGCGCGGAGCGCAACTCGTCCTCGTCGGCGACGAGATCGGTGGCGTACGCGAGGTCGGCGCTGGCGTGGATCACCCGCTCCAGCACGGCGCGCCGCAGCGGCGGCAGGTGCGAGGTGTCGAGCCGTGCCCGCAGGATGCGGAAGGACTCCTGCTCGATGGGGTGGACCGTGCGGGTCACGCTGCTCCTTCCGGTCGTGGGCGCGGCCGCGGTCACGGCCGTGCCGGTTGTTCCGGCCGCGCGGGTCGCCCCGGTCGCGCGGGTCGTTCGGGCTGTCCCGGCTGTCCCGGCTGTCCCGGCCGAGGGCCCGGTCATCTCTGCCATCGGTACCCGCGCGGGGTGACCATGCGGCCGGCGACGATCCGGGTGGCGGAGTTGCCGACGGTCACGACGGTCACCATGTCCACGGTCGCCACGTCCAGCGCGGCGAGCGTCGTGACCTCGGCGCGCTCGTCGGGCCGGGACGCGGCGTGCACGACGCCGACCGGAGTGAGCGGCCCGCGGTGCTCGGCCAGGACCGCCAGGGCCTTCGGGAGCTGCCAGTCCCGGCCGCGGCTGCGCGGGTTGTAGAACGTGACGACCAGGTCCGACTCGGCGGCCGCCCGCACCCGGCGCTCGATCACCTCCCACGGCGTGTGCAGGTCCGACAGGCTGATCGACACGTGGTCGTGGCCGAGCGGCGCGCCCAGCACGGCGGCCGCCGCCAGGGCGGCGGTCACGCCGGGGACGCCCACCACGTCGATGTCGTCCGCGGCCTCGGCCAGCGCGGGCGACGCCATGGCGTACACGCCCGCGTCGCCGCTGCCGACGAGCGCCACCGCGTGGCCCGCCCGCGCCTCCGCGACGGCGGTCCGCGCCCGCTCCTCCTCGGCGCCGAGGCCCGACTCCAGCACGCGCGTGCCGGGCCGCAGCAGGTCCCTGATCTGCGCCACGTACTGGTCCAGGCCGACGACCACCGCGGCGGCGCGCAACTCGGCGGCCGCACGCGGCGTCAGCAGGTCGCGGGCGCCGGGACCGAGCCCCACGACCGCGAGCCGGCCGCGCGGGCGGCGCCGCGCCACGGCCGCGGTCGCCATCGCCGACTTCCGCTTGGGCACGACGAGTTCGGCGGTGGCACCGCCCGCGGCGAGCAGCGCGGCGGCCTCCGCGACGGACGGCGTGCCGACCGCTTCCAGCGGGGCCCGCGACGGATTCGGCACGGCGACCCGGGCCAGCTCCTGCGCCGGGTAGGTGCGCAACTCCACGCCGAGGTGCGCGGCTGCCGCGACGATGCCCTCTTCGGACGCCTTCGCGTCGACGGTGGCGAGCGCGGTGACGCTCTTCCCGGCGAGCCCCGCCTCCGCGAGCGCGCCGCGCACCAGCGCCAGCACCTCGGCGGCGGGCGCGCCGCGGCTCGCGCCCACGCCCACCACGAGGGACGGCGGGCGCACGAACACGGTGTCCTGGCCCGGGTGCGGGTCCCGCGTCTCGTCCGTGAGCCAGACGAGCGGCGGCCGCCCCTGTTCCTGCTCCTGCTCCTGCTCGTGTTCCTGTTCCCGGTGCTCTGCCGCGGTGCCGGGCGTGCGCCAGGGCTCCGCCGGCAGGGGCGGCAGCGGCCACTGCGGCTCCGCGCGCAACTGGACGGTGTCCCCGTCGAGCAGTGCCCGCGTCACCGCGGCGACCTCGCCTTCGGCGGGGTACGGCAGCGTGTCCAGCGCGGTCATCGACACCGCGTCGGTGGCCGTGGTGACGACGGGCTCCGCGCCGAGGACGGCGGCGACCTCCTCGGCCAGGGCGTTCGCGCCGCCCGCGTGGCCGCCGAGCAGTGCCACGGCGTAGCGGTGCGCCTCGTCGACGGTCACGACGCCCGGGTCGGTCTCCTTCGCCGCGAGCAGCGGGGCGAGGAGGCGGACGGTGGCGCCGGTGGCGAGGAACGCGACGACGTGGTCGCACTCCTCGAAGGCGCTCTCCACGCACTGGCGTACGGGGCCTACGTACAGGCGCGAGCGCGCCGGGCCCCAGGCGGCGGCGAGGCGCTCGCACCCGCGGCGGCCGGCGGCTGTCGCGGCGACCATGCCGATCACGTGATCACTTCCTTGTCTCGTCCGGATTCCCCCGTGGCCGGGGCCCACGCGGTTCCCCGCGCCCCTTGCGGGGTCTGTTCCGCCCCGCTGGGGCCGGTTGCCGACGTGCGGTGGTCGGTGCTGGGTCGCACGGCTTGGCGCGTCCCCTGCGGGGCCGGTTCTGGCCCCTGGCTGTCGTTGCCGTGGGGCGTCGTGACGGGGCGGGAACCTGCCGGGGGTGGTGGGGCCCCCGCGGGGTGCGTCGGCGTCGGGTGGGTGCCCTCGGTGGCGTCGCCGGCGGGCGGGGGCGCGGGATCCGGGGCGTCCGGGCGGGTGGACCAGAGGACGAAGACGGGGTTGGTGGGGGAGAGGCGGGTGCTGGTGTCGGGGAGGGGGGCGAGGCGGGAGGACTGGAGGAGGAGGCCGTCGGCGGCGCGGCCGGCCGCGAGGAGGGCGCGGCGGACGGCGGGGACGCGGTCGAGCGAGGCGAGGGTGACGACGACCGTGCGGCGCGCCCGGCGGGCGCACTCGGTGACGATCGCCTCCAGGTCGGGGCCGCCGCCGCCGACGAACACCGCGTCGGGGTCGGGGAGTTCGGCCAGCGCGGCGGGTGCGGAGCCGTGCACGGCCCGGACGTCGACGCCGTGCGCCGCCGCATTGGCCCGGACGCGCGCCACTCCGTCGGCGTCGCGTTCGACGGCGACGACGGCCGCGCCGAACCGCGCGCACTCGACGGCCACCGAACCGGACCCGGCGCCGACGTCCCACACCAGCTCGCCGGTGCGCGGCCCGAGCCGCGCCAGCACGAGCGCCCGCACCTCGAACTTGGTGACCATCGAGTCGCGGTGCGCGAACTCCTCCTCGGGGAGCGCCCATCCGGCGGGCGCGGGCGCGGGCCCGGCGACGGTCCGGGGGGCCGCGGCGGGCAGCCGCCCGGCGGGGGCCAGGCACAGCACCACGGACCCGCCGTCGGGCCACTCCCGGGCCGCCGCCTCCCGCGGGGTGACGTGGACCACCGATTCGGCGCCGGTGCCGAGCGCGGAACCGACCACGAGGGTGCGGTCCGCGTCCGCGCGCGCCAGTTCCGCGCCCAGCTCGGCCGGCCCGGCGCCCGGACCGGTGAGGACGGCCGCCTTCGGATGGGCCCGGCAGACGTTCACCGCGGTCCGCAGGTCCCGCCCGTGCGCGCTGACCACGACCGCGTCGTCCCAGGTCAGCCCGAGCCGCGCGAAGGCGACCGCGACCGAGGGCGACGACGGGCGCACGTCGAGCGCGGCCGGCCCGAACCGTTCGCCGAGGGCCCGCACGATCCCGAAGAAGCCGGGGTCGCCCGAGGCGAGGACGGTGACGGGCCGGTCCTGTGCCACGTACCGGGCGATGGCGTCGAGCGCGGGAGCGAGCGGGCCGAGCACCCACCGCTCGGCGCCCGGGGGAAGTTCGGCCGCATCGAGGTGGCGGGCGGCACCGACGACCAGCGCGGCGCCCGCGTCGACGGCACCGGCGCCCGGTGCGGTTCCCGTCCCCACGACGGTGATCACGCCGTCAGCCACGGGACGACCGCAGGGCGCGCCGGGCGGCCGGGTCGGCCCGGCGGAAGCCGTGGAAGTGCCCGGGGTGGTAGAGGTGCGACCGGGTGCCGGACGCGCCCAGCGCGGGCCCGACGAGGAAGAGCGTGTGCTTCCACAACTTGTGCGCCTTGACGGTCTCCTCGAGGGTGCCCACGGTGCAGTGCAGCAGCAATTCCTCGGGCCAGGTGACCTGGTGGGCGACGATCACGGGGGTCTCCGTGGGGTACCCGCCCTCCAGCAGTTCCGCGGCGAGCTGCCCGGAGCGCGCGGCCGAGAGGAACACCGCCATCGTCGTGCCGTGCCGGGCGAACTCCCGCACCTCCTCGCTGGGCGGCATCGGCGTCTTGCCGCCGCCGAGGCGGGTGAGGACGACCGACTGGGCCACCTCGGGGATCGTCAACTCCCGCCCGGCCAGGGCGGCGACGGCCGAGAACGACGAGACGCCCGGCACGATCTCGACGTCGACGCCCAGTTCGGCGCAGCGGTCGACCTGTTCCTGGGTGCCGCCCCACAGCGACGGGTCGCCGGAGTGGACGCGCGCCACCCGCAGCCCCTCGCGTCCGGCCCGCTCGTAGACGGCCACGACGTCCTCGAGCGACATGGCCGCCGAGTCCATGACCTCGGCGTCGTCGCGGGCGTGCTGCAGCACCTCCGCCTGGACGAGGCTGGCGGCCCAGATGACGACGTCCGCCTCCGCGATGGCGCGCGCGGCGCGGAACGTCAGCAGGTCCGCGGCCCCCGGCCCGGCGCCGACGATCGTCACCCTGCCCCGGCGCGGGGCCGCGCCCCGGGTGCCGTCCCCGCTCATCGGGGGTCTCCCTTCGTCTCCGGGCCGAGCTTGCCGCCGCGGCCGCCCTCGCGCCGTGCGGGCGCGATCAGTGTCGACAGGTACGGCAGCGGGCCGTCCAGCAGCTCCGCGGCGGGGCGGATCGACTCGTCGGGGAGGCCGAGCGCACTGCCCCACACCGCGCCTTCCGTGCGGCCGGCGGCGTGCAGCGCGGCGGCGACCTCCCCGGCCCGGCGGCCGAACTTGTAGGCCACGACGGTGCCCGGGCCCGCCAGTGCCCGCGCCAGGACCTCGGACCCCGCCGTGACGGGGACGAGCGTCAGCGGTTCGGTGCCCTCGGTGAGCACCGCGCCGCTGCGGGCGGCCAGGTCCTGCATGGCGGTGATGCCCGGGACCGTCGCGACGGCCGTCCCGGGCAGCAGCGCACCGACGGTCTGCGCCAGGTACGTGAACGTCGAGTACACGTTGGGGTCGCCGATGGTGGCGAACGCCACCTCGCCGTGCTCCCGCAGCAGTTCGGCGACCCGGGTGCCCGCCGCGTCCCACGCGGCTTCGCGCCGGGCCCGGTCGGTGCGCTCGTTGAGCGCGAACACCACGCGGACGACGCGCTGTTCGGGGACGTAGTGCCGCACGGTGGCCTCGGCGCGGCCGAGTTCGCCGGTGTCCATCACCGGCACCACCACGACGGCGGCGGCGCGCAGCGCGTTGACGCCCTTGACCGTGACGAGTTCGGGATCACCGGGGCCGACCCCGACTCCTGTCAGACGCATGCCCATGCGGCGCACCTCTCGACGAAGCGCCGGGCCAGGGACGGCTCGGCGGACCAGTGGACGTGCAGGTACGACGCGTGCACGTTGGCGGACACGAAACCCTCGGTGCCGCGCTCGGGGGCGGTGAACCCCCAGGCGGGGGCCGGGGCGCCGGGGCCGGGCCGCACGACCGTGCGGTGGAACTCGTGGCCGCGCAGCCGGGTGCCCTCGGCGGCCAGCACGCTGTCGCCGAGCGCGACGGCCTCGCGGTAGCCGAGGGTCAGGCGCTCGGTCATGACCGCGGTGGCGTCGAGGACGCCGCACATCTCCGCGCCGTCCAGGTCCCGGACGAGGTACAGCAGTCCGGCGCACTCGGCGGCGATCGGGCCGCCGAAGGCCGCGATCGCCTTGCGCAGGGCGGTGTTGGCGGACAGCGCGGGGGCGTGCACCTCGGGGAAGCCGCCGCCGACGACGATGCCCGACGTGCCCGCGGGCAGCGCCTCGTCGGCCAGCGGGTCGAAGAGCGCGACCTCGGCGCCCGCGGCTTCCAGCAGTTCGGTGTGCTCGGGGTAGGCGAAGCTGAACGCCGGCCCGGCGGCGACGGCCACCACGGGACGGCCGGTGCGCGACGGGACCGGCCCCACCTCGGCGGCCGGGTCCCAGGGCGCCGCGTCCAGCGGCGGCGCGCTGCGGGCCAGCGCCCACAGGGCCGCCAGGTCGCAGGAGGCCCGCACTTGTGCGGCGGCGGCCCGGATCCAGCGGGCCGCCTCCGCGCGCCTCTCGGCGGCCGGTACGAGCCCCAGGTGCCGGGACGGTACGCGCAGCGCGTCGTCGCGCCGCAGCGCGCCCAGCACCGGTACGCCCGCCTCGTCCAGCGCCTCGCGCAGCACCGCTTTGTGCCGGTCGGAGCCGACGCGGTTGAGCACGACCCCGCCGATCCGGACGCCGGTGTCCCACGAGGCGAAGCCGTGCACCAGCGCGGCCACCGAACGGGCCTGGGACGCCGCGTCGACGACCAGCACGACCGGTGCCCGCAGCAGCTTCGCGACCTGCGCCGTGGAGCCCAGCTCACCGTGCCCCGAGGCGCCGTCGAACAGGCCCATGACGCCTTCCACGACGGCCAGTTCGCAGCCCGCCGCGCCGTGCAGGAACAGCGGCGCCACCCGCTCGGGGCCGCACAGGTACGGGTCGAGGTTGCGGCCGGGCCGCCCGGTGGCGAGCGCGTGGTATCCGGGGTCGATGTAGTCGGGGCCGACCTTGTGCGGGGACACGGACAGCCCGCGTTCCGCGAACGCGGCCATCAGCCCGGTGGCGACGGTGGTCTTGCCGCTGCCGGACGCGGGCGCGGCCACCACGAGCCGCGGCACCGCGAGGGGGGAGGAGCCTGCGGACGTCACCACTCGATGCCCTTCTGGCCCTTCTGGCCCACGTCCATGGGGTGCTTGACCTTGGACATGTCGGTGACCAGGTCTGCGGCGTCCACCAGGGCCGCCGGCGCGTTGCGCCCGGTGATCACGACGTGCTGCGTGCCGGGGCGGCTGCGCAGCACCTCCACGACCTCGTCGGTGTCGACCCACCCCCAGTGCAGCGGGTACGCGAACTCGTCGAGCACGTACAGCCCGTAGGTCTGCGCGGCCAGGTCACGCCTGACCTGTGCCCAGCCCTCCCGCGCCGCCTCCTCGTTGGACTCGGGGGAGCGCTGCACCCACGACCAGCCCTCGCCCATCTTGTGCCAGGCGACCGTCCCGCCCTCGCCGGAGTCGCCGAGCACCCGCAGTGCCCGCTCCTCGCCGACCCGCCACTTCGCGGACTTGACGAACTGGAACACCCCGACCGGCCACCCCTGGTTCCAGGCGCGCAGCGCCAGCCCGAACGCGGCCGTCGACTTCCCCTTGCCGACGCCGGTGTGGACGATCGTCAGCGGGCGGTTGCGTCGCTGACGGGTCGTCAGACCGTCGTCGGGTACCACGTCCGGTTTGCCCTGCGGCATCAGGCGGCCCTCCGCACGTCCTTGACCAGGGCGGACACCGTGTCCGCCCGCAACTCCTCCAGCGTCACCGCGACGCCGTCCAACTCCCGTGCCAGCGCGCCCGCCAGGCCGAGCCGCACGGGCCCGGACTCGCAGTCCACGACCACCGACGCGACGTGCGAGGCGGCCAGCAGCCGGGCCGCCCTGGCCGCGGTCGCCACCGGCTCGACGCCGCCGGTGGCCCGGCCGTCGGTGACCAGCACCAGCAGCGGCCGCCGCGACGGGTCCCGCAGCCGCTCCACCCGCAGCACCTCGTGCGCCCTGAGCAGCCCGGCGGCCAGCGGTGTGCGGCCACCGGTCGGCAGCACCGCGAGCCGGGCCGCGCCGGTGTCGACCGACGACGTCGGCGGCAGCGCCAGTTCCGCGCCGGCGCCGCGGAAGGTGACCAGGCCGACCTTGTCGCGGCGCTGGTAGGCGTCCAGCAGCAGCGACAGCACGGCGCCCTTGACCGCGCCCATGCGCTGCCGCGCCGCCATCGAGCCGGAGGCGTCGACCACGAACAGCACGAGGTTGCCCTCGCGGCCCTCGCGCACCGCCTGCCGCAGATCGTCGCGGCGCACGACCAGCCCGCGGCCGCTGCGGCCCCGCTCGCGCTGGTGCGGCGCCGCGGCCCGCACGGTCGCGGCCAGGTGCAGCCTGGTCAGCGGTCCGTCCGGCCGCCGGGCACCGGTGGTGCGGCCGGCCGCCGTACGGGCGCGCGAACGGCGGCCCGCCGCGCCCTCGCCCAGGCCCGGCACGGTCAGGGGCCGGGTCCGGTAGGGGTCCGCGGGCGCGGCCGGCGGCCGCTCGGCGGCTCCGGCTCCGGCCGGTGCGGGCGCCGGCTCGGTGTCCTCACCGGGCGCCGCGTCCGGCGCCGGAGCGGCCTCGGACGCCGGTCCGGCGCCGGTGCCGGGAGCGTCCTGCGGCGGGCGGCCGCCGCCCCCGTCGTCCGGGCCGCCCCCGTCGTCCGGTCCGGGCCCGTCAGGATCGGGGTCCGGATCCTGGTCCTGGCCGGCCGCGCTGTCACCGCCCGCCCCGCGGGCCTGCTCCAGCGTCTCGTCGAGCTTGTCCTCGTCGAGCCCCGGCGCGTCGAACGGGTTGCGGCGGCGCCGGTGCGGCAGGGCCAGCAGCGCCGCCTGCCGGACGTCCTCGGCCAGCACCACCGTGCGGTCCGCCCACGCGGCGAGGGCGGTCG
Source organism: Actinacidiphila rubida (assembly GCF_900110255.1). GTDB lineage: Bacteria > Actinomycetota > Actinomycetes > Streptomycetales > Streptomycetaceae > Actinacidiphila > Actinacidiphila rubida. The sequence goes on along the minus strand of NZ_FODD01000040.1, from coordinate 59,522 downwards.
CGGTCCTGGCCATCACGATGTCGGCGCGCATGCCGTCCACCTCGAACGCGGCACAGGTCGCGGCGATCTGCCGCAGCGCCCCGTCCCCGAGCCGCACGTCCGGCAGCAACCGGCGTGCGGCCGCGATGCGTTCGCGCAGGCCCCGTTCCTCGGCGGCCCACCGCACGGCGAACGCCGCAGGGTCGGCGTCGTAGGCCAGGCGCCGCCGCACCACCTCGACCCGCTCGTCGGTCTCGCGGGACGCCGCGACCTCCGCGGTCAGCCCGAAGCGGTCCAGCAACTGCGGCCGCAGTTCGCCCTCTTCGGGGTTCATCGTGCCCACCAGCAGGAAGCGGGCGGCGTGCCGCACCGACACGCCCTCGCGCTCCACGTAACTGGCGCCCATGGCCGCGGCGTCGAGCAGCAGGTCCACGAGGTGGTCGTGGAGCAGGTTGACCTCGTCCACGTAGAGGATGCCGCGGTGCGCGTCGGCCAGCAGGCCCGGCTCGAACGCCTTCACGCCCTCGGCGAGGGCCCGTTCGATGTCCAGGGCGCCCACCAGGCGGTCCTCGGACGCGCCGACGGGCAGCTCGACCATCCGCGCGGCGCGGGTGAGGCCGCCGAGCGACGGGTCGTGCGGGCCGTCCGGGCACCGCACGTCCGGATCCGCCGGGTCGCAGCCGAACCGGCAGCCCGGCACCACGTCCACGTCGGGCAGCAACGCCGAAAGGGCCCGCACCGCCGTGGACTTCGCGGTCCCCTTCTCGCCGCGGACCAGCACGCCGCCGACCGCCGGCGACACCGCGTTGAGCAGCAGCGCGAGCCGCAGGTCCGGCTGGCCCACCAGGGCACTGAACGGGTACGGGGTACTCACACCGACTCCTCGTCGTCGTCCGGTTCGCCTTCCAGGTCGCCCTCTAGGGCGAGGTACGTCTCGCGGAGCCGCGCCAGCGTCTCCGGGTCCGGCCGCTCCCACAGGCCGCGGTCGGCGGCCTCCAGCAGCCGCTCGGTGATGCCGCGCAGCGCCCACGGGTTGGAGCGCTTCATGAAGTCGCGGTTCTCGGCGTCGAAGACGTACTCGGCCGAGAGCCGCTCGTACATCCAGTCGTCGACGACGCCGGCGGTCGCGTCGTACCCGAAGAGGTAGTCGACGGTCGCCGCCATCTCGAACGCGCCCTTGTAGCCGTGCCGCCGCATCGCCGCCATCCAGCGGGGGTTGACGACCCGCGCGCGGAAGACGCGGTGCGTCTCCTCGCCCAGCGTGCGGGTCCTGACCTGGTCGGTCAGCGCGCTGTCGCCGACGTACGCCTGCGGGGAGGAGCCGGTGAGGTGGCGGACCATCGCCACCATCCCGCCGTGGTACTGGAAGTAGTCGTCGGCGTCGACCAGGTCGTGCTCGCGGGTGTCCACGTTCTTCGCGGCCACCTGGATGCGCCGGAACGCCGTCTCCATGTCGCCGCGCGCCGCCCGGCCGTCCAGGCCGCGGCCGTACGCGTAACCGCCCCACACCGCGTAGACCTCGGCGAGGTCGGCGTCGGAGCGCCAGTTGCGGGCGTCGATCAGCGGCAGCAGCCCGGCGCCGTAGGCGCCCGGCTTCGAGCCGAAGATCCGGGCCGTGGCGCGGCGGCGGTCGCCGTGCTCCGCCGTGTCCTGGTCGGCGTGCGCCCGCACGTAGTTGGTGTCGGCGGGCTCGTCCAGTTCGGCGACCGCCCGGACCGCGTCGTCCACCAGCGCGACCACGTGCGGGAACGCGTCGCGGAAGAACCCGGAGATGCGGACCGTGACGTCGATGCGCGGCCGGCCGAGCTCGGCGGTCGGCACGATCTCGAAGCCGGTGACGCGCCGCGAGGCGTCGTCCCACACCGGACGGCAGCCCAGCAGCGCGAGGATCTCGGCGATGTCGTCGCCCTGCGTCCGCATGCACGAGGTGCCCCACACCGTCAGGCCCACCGAGCGCGGGTAGGCGCCGGTGTCCGCGAGGTGCCGGGCCAGCAGCGAGTCGGCGAGCGCGGTGCCGACGTCCCAGGCCAGCCGCGACGGGATCGCCTTGGGATCGACGGAGTAGAAGTTGCGTCCCGTCGGCAGCACGTTGACCAGGCCGCGGGTCGGCGATCCGGACGGTCCGGCCGGGACGTAGCCGCCGCGCAGCGCCCGCAGCACGTTGCCGATCTCGTCGCCGGTGCGCACCAGCCGGGGCACCACCTCCGTCGCCGCGAACTCCAGCACTCTTACGGCGTCGGGGACTTCGTGCCCGTTCAGCGCCTCGCGCAGCACCGCCTCCGCGGTCCCGGCGCCCCAGCCGCCCGCCTCCATGGCCTCGACCAGCCGCCTGGCGAGCTGCTCCAGCAGGTCGACGGCGTCGGACGCGGTGCGGGCCGGCCCCGCGGCGAGCGCGGTCAGCGCCCCGGGGACGGCGGTGCGGGCGCCGGGTTCGGCGAGCAGCTCCTTCTCCGACAGGCCGAACGACGCGGCCAGTGCCGCTCGCAGCCCCGGCAGCGCGCCGCCCGCGCCGCCCCACACCTGGGCCGAACGCAGCACCGCCAGAACCAGGTTGACGCGCGGCTCGCCGACCGGGCCGGCACCCAGGATGTGCAGGCCGTCCCTGATCTGGACGTCCTTGATCTCGCACAGCCAGCCGTCGACGTGCAGCACGAAGTCGTCGAAGTCGTCCTCGCCGGGCTGCTCGTCGACGTGCAGGTCGTGGTGGAGCTCGGCGGCCCGCACCAGCGTCCAGATCCGGCTGCGCACCGCCGGGGCCTTCGCCGGGTCGAGGTCGCTCACCAGCGCGTACTCGTCGAGGAGTTGTTCCAGCTTCGCCAGGTCGCCGTAGGAGTCTGCGCGGGCCATCGGCGGCACCAGGTGGTCCACAACCGTCGCGTGGCCGCGCCGCTTGGCCTGGGTGCCCTCACCGGGATCGTTGACGATGAACGGGTACACCAGCGGCAGTTCGCCGAGGACCGCGTCCGGCGCGCAGCCCGCGGACAGGCCGAGTCCCTTGCCGGGCAGCCACTCCAGGGTGCCGTGCTTGCCCAGGTGCACCAGCGCGTCGGCGCCGAACGTGCGGTCCAGCCAGCGGTAGGAGGCCAGGTAGTGGTGGGACGGCGGCATGTCCGGGTCGTGGTAGATGGCGATCGGGTTCTCGCCGAAGCCGCGCGGCGGCTGGATCATCACCACGACGTTGCCGAACCGCAGGGACGCCAGCACGATCTCCGGCTCGCCGGACGAGTCGTCCACGTAGAGGCCGCCGGGCGGTTCGCCCCAGGCCGCCGTCATCGCGGCCCGCAACTCGCCGTCCAGCGTGGCGAACCACTCCTGGTAGTCCTTCAGCGGCACCCGGGCCGGCGCGGCCGCGAGCTGGTCCTCGGTCAGCCACTCCACGTCGTGGCCGCCGGCCGCGATCAGCCGGTGGATCAGCTCGTCGCCCTCGTCGGGGTGGTCGCCGACGCGGTAGCCGGCCTCACCGAGGGCCCGCAGCAGCCGGACCGCGGACGCGGGGGTGTCCAGGCCGACCGCGTTGCCGATCCGTGAGTGCTTGGTCGGGTAGGCGGTGAACACCAGGGCCAGGCGCTTGTCGGCGTTCGGCGTGTGCCGCAGCCCGGCGTGGCGCACCGCGATCCCCGCGACACGGGCGGCCCGCTCGGGGTCCGCCGCGTACACCGGAACGTCCCCCTCGCCGGTCTCCTTGAACGAGAACGGCACGGTGATCAGACGCCCGTCGAACTCCGGGATGGCGACCTGCATCGCCGCGTCCATCGGGGTCAGCGCGGCGTCGGACGCCAGCCAGGCGGCGCGCGAGATGGTCAGGCACAGGCCCTGGAGCACCGGCACGTCCAGCGCCGCCAGCGCGCCGACGTCCCACGCCTCGTCGTCGCCGCCCGCGCTCGCCGTCGACGCGACCGTGCCGCCCGCGGCCAGCACGGTCGCGACGATGGCGTCCGCCCCCGCCAGCAGCCCGTACACGCCGTCGCCGGGGCTCCTGAGGGAACCGCAGTACACGGGCAGCGCGTTGGCGCCCCGATCCTCGATCGCGTCGCACAGGGTGTCCACGAACGCGGTGTTGCCCGACAGTTCGTGGGCCCGGTAGAAGAGCACCGCGACCGTCGGGCGGTCCGCGTGGCGGGGCCGGTCGCCGTGCACGCCGAACTCCGGCATGGCGCGCGGCGCTTCGAAGCCCTCGCCGCTCATCAGCACCGTGTCGGACAGGAAGCGGGCCAGTTGCGCGAGGTTGTCCGGGCCGCCCTCGACCAGGTAGCGCAGCGCCTCCGCGACCACGCCCGCGGGCACCGACGACAGCGCCATCAGCTCCGCGTCCGGCACCGACTCGCCGCCCAGCAGCACCGTCGGCACGCCCGAGGCCGCCAGCACCGCCAGCCCCCGCTCCCAGGCGCGGCGCCCGCCCAGCAGCCGCACCACGGCCACGTCGGCGCCGTCGAGCAGCGCCGGCAGGTCGGCGTCCGGGTCCACCCGGGACGGGTTGCCGATCCGGTAGACGGCCGCACCCGCGGCCGAGCCGGCGCCGGTGCCGGCCGGGGCGCCGGGACCGGGGGACGCGGCCCGCGCCGCCAGCAGGTCGGTGTCCGCGGTGGACAGCAGCAGAACGGTGGTCATGGTGCCCCCGGTGGGAGGAAGGGGAGGCCGGCGGGCGCGCCGTCCTCGATGAGCCGCAGCAGCGCGGCGGTGTCGGTGTGCGCGTCGATCAGGTCGGCGAGCCGGTCCAGCTGCTGCTCGCGCAGCGCCTCGAAGGACGTGTCCGGTGCGGGTACGAAGCGCCGCCCGGCCAGCTGGGCGACCAGCCGCAGGAACTCCCGGCGGAAGCCGTCGCTCTCCAGCGAGCCGTGCCAGTGCGTGCCCCAGACCGCTCCGACCCGGCAGCCGTCGAGGAACTCCTCGTCACCGCCGTGCAGTTCGGCGACCCCGTGGTGGATCTCGTAGCCGGACACCGGCCGGCCCAGCGCCTCGCCCTCGGGCCGTGCGAGGGTCTTGTGCGCGGCGAACCGCACGGTGACCGGCAGCAGCCCGAGGCCGTCGACGGTGCCCGCGCGGGACTCCACGTCGTCCTCGATGCGCGTGCCCAGCATCTGGAAGCCGCCGCAGATGCCGAGCACCGGACGGCCCTGCGCGGCGCGGCGCGCCACGGCGTCGGCCAGCCCCCGCTCGCGCAGCCAGCGCAGGGCCCTGACCGTGCCGCGGGTACCGGGCAGTACCACGAGGTCGGCGTCGGCGATCTCCTCGGGCCGGTCCACGAACCGCACCACCACGCCGGGTTCGGCGGCCAGCGCGTCGACGTCGGTGAAGTTCGACATCAGCGGCACCGCCGCCACGGCGACCCGCAGCACGTCCTCGCCGAGCGGCGCCGCGGCCGCCTTCGACTCGCGCGCCCGCAGCCCGTCCTCCTCGTCGATGCCCAGACCGTGCGCGAACGGCAGCACCCCCAGCGCCGGGCGGCCGGTGAGCTTCAGCAGCATGTCCAGGCCCGGCCGCAGCAGCGACACGTCGCCGCGGAACTTGTTGACCAGGTAGCCGCACACCAGCGCCTGGTCCTCGGGCGAGAGCAGCGCGGTGGTGCCGAAGAACGACGCGAAGACACCGCCGCGGTCGATGTCCCCGACCACCAGCGCCGGCAGCGACGCGCGGCGGGCCAGCGCCATGTTGACGATGTCGGTGCGCCGCAGGTTGATCTCCGCGGGGCTGCCCGCGCCCTCGCAGATCACCGCGTCGTGGGTGCGGCCCAGCTCCTCCAGGCAGCCGACCACGGTGTCCAGCAACTCCCGCTGCCGGCCGCCGTGGTAGCCGCGGGCGCTCAACTCGCCCACGGCGCGGCCCAGGACGATGACCTGGCTGCTGCTCTCCCCGCCCGGCTTGAGCAGCACCGGGTTCATCAGGGCCGTCGGCTCCACCCGCGCGGCCTGCGCCTGCATCGCCTGGGCGCGGCCGATCTCCGCGCCGTCCCGGGTCACGAACGAGTTCAGGGACATGTTCTGGCCCTTGAACGGCGCGACCCGCAGACCCTGCCGGACCAGCCACCGGCAGATGCCCGCGGTCACCACGCTCTTGCCGGCGTCCGAGTGCGTCCCGGCGACCAGCAGCCCCTTGACCCGGCGCCCGCCGGCCGTCCCGCCCGTCCCGCTCACCGCGCCTCCCTCGGCCGTCCGGACACGCCGCCGCGGGCCCGCGCGGCGGACAGCAGCAGTGAGGCGCCGAGCGCCAGCGCGTTCACCCGGCGCGAGAGCCGGACCGCGCGCGGGATGTCCGCGGCCCCGGGGGCGCGGAACTCCGCGCCGAGCAGCGGCCGGTGCTCGACGCGGCCGGCGTAGGCGAGCGTGCCGCCCAGGCGCAGCCGCAGCGCACCGGCGAACGCGGCCTCCACCGGGCCCGCGTTGGGGCTCGGGTGGCGGCGGGCGTCGCGGCGCCAGGTGCGCAGCGCCGACGCGGGATGCGGGCCGGAGGCGGTGGCCAGCGCCGCGGTCAGCCGGGCTCCGGGGTAGCCCGCCGCGTCGTCCAGGCGGGCCGAGGCCCAGCCGAACCGCAGGTAGCGCGGCGAGCGGTGACCGACCATCGCGTCAAGGGTGTTGACGGCCCGGAACCCGGCCAGCCCGGGCACGCCGAGCAGCCCGCCCCACACCAGGGCGCCCACGACGGCGTCCGAGGTGTTCTCGGCGACCGACTCCACCACGGCGCGGGCGATGCCGCCCTCGTCCAGGTGCTGGGGGTCGCGGCCGCACAGGTGCGGCAGCCGGGCGCGCGCCGCGGCCAGGTCGCCGGACTCCAGGGCGGCGCCGATCGCCGCCGCCTCACGGGCCAGCGACGTGCCGCCGAGCACCGACCAGGTGGCGGCCGCGGTCAGCGCGACACCCAGTACGGGCGAGCGCCGCACGGCGCGTTCGGCGAGCGCGGCGGCAGCCGCCGCACCTCCGGCGCACAGCGCCGTGTGGACCGCCCCGTTCAGGCGGTCGTCGCGCCACAGCCGGCGTTCCAGTGCGAGTGCCGCGCGCCCGAAGGCCGCGACCGGATGGCCGCGGCGCGGGTCGCCCGCGGCGAGGTCGCACAGGAAGCCGAGTGCGGCGCCGTACGCGTAGACGCGTTCGGCACGCGGGGCAGGCATCGGCTCAGCCCGCCGTCACGCTCCGCGGGGGCGAGCACAGGGGGGAACAGGGCGGTGCGCCGGGGGTGTTGGGGCCAACTCGGGTGCCGGGCATGGCAGGGGTCCTCACTCAGGGTCCGCGCCCTGGTTCGACGTGACCGGCGGTGAGAGTCTCCTGGCTCCCGGATCAACGCACTCCCGGTCTTCCAGCCGTCGAACACGGCCGTGACGTACGGGTTGGGAGTGCACTCCCCGGTGACAGTGGCGGGACCGCGCCGGATTCGCACCGGACTTCCTCTCCTGCCGCCGTATGGCTTCCGGCAGTTCACCACGTGCGGGATACCCGGTCAACTCCGCGTTGACCTGGGGCGACGTACTGTGTCGAGCCCCACACCCCGCCCGCGGCGCGCCACCGGCCCACTCGCGCCGCGCCGGCGGGCCGCCCGGGCCGCGCTCCGGAACGCACGCAGGGCCGCGCCTCGGCGGCGCGGCCCTGCCCTCAGCGGTCCTGCCCGGTGCTGCCCGGTGCTGCGTTACTTCTGGACGATCAGGTAGATGCCCCAGACGACCGCCGCCGCGCACGCGGCGAAGCAGACCCAGGCGCCGGTGCGGCCGAGCGCGGCGGCGGGGCCCGCGGCGCGGCGGGAGAGGCCGACGATGCCGAGGGTGAAGACGCCGACCAGGCCGACGGTGGAGACGAGGGTGACGGCCAGGACCGTGAGGAGGGCGTGCCAGTCGATGCTCATGGGAGGGCTCTCGCGGGGATCAGGCGGCGGTGCCGGAGGCGGGCGCCGGGGCCGGCGGGGGAGGGGTGACGGCGGCGATCGCGGCGGTGACCGCGTCCTGGGGTCCGGCGGCCGGCGTGCCCGGCACCGGCTCGTTGACGTTGGCGTGGGTGACCGGCTTGCGGCGCGCGGCGCTGCGGATCGCGGCGCAGGCGGCCAGGGCGATCACGGCGACGGCGGTGACGCCCCACGTGCCCTGGTCGGCCAGCAGCGCGGCACCGGCCGCGACGAGGCCGGCCGCCGGCAGGGTCAGCACCCAGGCGGAGACCATCCGGCCCGCGGTGCCCCAGCGCACCACCGCGCCCTTGCGGCCCAGGCCCGCGCCCATCACGGCGCCGGAGCAGACCTGCGTGGTGGAGAGCGCGAAGCCCAGGTGGGACGAGGCGAGGATGGTGGCCGCCGCGCCGGTCTGCGCGGCGAAGCCCTGCTGCGGCTGGATGTCGGTCAGCCCGCGGCCCATGGTGCGGATGATCCGCCAGCCGCCGAGGTAGGTGCCCAGCGCCATCGCTGTGCCGGCCGAGACCATGACCCACAGCGGCGGGTCGGAGTGCGGCGCGAGCACGCCGCCGGTGATCAGCGTCAGGGTGATCACGCCCATCGTCTTCTGCCCGTCGCTGGTGCCGTGGGCGAGCGAGACGAGGCCGGCCGAGGCGATCTGGCCGGCCCGGTAGCCGCGCGAGGTGGCCTCGGGGTCGGCCCTGCGGCCCACCCGGTAGGTGACGCGGGTGGCCAGCGTGGCCGCGAGCCCCGCCACCACCGGTGCGGCCGCGGCCGGGATCAGGACCTTCATCACCACGGCGTCGCCGTGGATGCCGTGCGTGCCCGCGGCCACCAGCACGGCGCCGATGAGCCCGCCGAACAGCGCGTGCGAGGAACTGGAGGGCAGGCCCGCGAGCCAGGTGACCAGGTTCCACAGGATCGCGCCGACCAGGCCGGCGAAGATCACCTCGGGTTTGATGCCGGCGGACTCGTCGATGATGCCGCCGGAGATGGTCTTGGCGACGGCGACCGACAGGAAGGCGCCGACGAGGTTGAGCACGGCGGCCATGGCCACCGCCGTCTTGGGCTTGAGCGCACCGGTCGAGATGGTGGTGGCCATCGCGTTGGCGGTGTCGTGGAAGCCGTTCGTGAAGTCGAACACGAGCGCTGTCGCGATCACGATTCCGATCAGGAGCGTGATGTGTTCCATGGACCCAGGCATTCGTTCGATCGGGCAGTGGCAGGGCGACCGTACGAAGACATGATGAACGGAAGGTGAACTGGGGAGGGATTCAAGGTGTTGCCATGAACGTCACATGAACCACCTTGGAATCGTCAGCGTCTCACAGGTGTCCGACAGGCGTCGCACGCCGTCGCTCGGGGCCGCGCCCGGGCCCGCCGCCGCACTCGCCGGCGGCAGTGGTATGACGGATACCGAACAAGTGCCCAGGGGAAGGGTCCGACGTGCGCGACGCAGTGGAGAACGCCTGGTCGGAGGTGGTGGCCACGGCCCGCAGGACCGTGGCGGACGGCCTCGTCGTCGGCACCTCGGGCAACGTCTCGGCACGGGTCGGCGACCTCGTGCTCGTCACGCCCACCGGTGTCCCCTACGACCGGCTCGGCCCGGACGACGCCGTCGCCGTGGACGTGGCCACCGGCGAGCAGGTGCGCGGCACCCTGCGGCCCACCAGCGAGCTGCCCACGCACCTGGCGGTCTACCGGGCCACGGATGCCCGTGCCGTCGTGCACACCCACGCCCCGCACGCGACCGCGGCCTCCACGCTGGTCACCAAGCTGCCCAACGTCCACTACATGGCGGCGGCGCTCGGCGGCCGGGGCGGCCAGGTCCTCGTCGCCGGCTACGCGCTCTACGGCAGCGACGAGCTGGCCCGCGAGGTCCTCAAGGCGCTGCGCGACGGCCGCACCGGATGCCTGATGCGCAACCACGGCACCCTCGTGCACGGCGACACCCTGGAGCAGGCGTACGACCGGACCGCCCAACTGGAGTGGATGTGCCGGGTGTGGCTGCTCGCCAGGTCCGGCGACGGCGTGCCGCGCACCCTCTCGCACCGCGACATGGCCCGGGTCGCGGACAAGCTCGAGGGCTACGGGCAGGACGCCCCGCCCCGCTGACGGGCCCTCCGCCGCGCGGCCCTCGCCACGCCGACGGAGCCCCGCCCCACCCGGTTGCCCCGGTCGCCCTGACCGGCCCCCGCCCCGCCGGACGCGCTCCCGTGGCAGGCATCCCGGGGGCCGCCCACACTGGGAGCGTGCGCCTTCGTACCGGTGTGGCCCTGGCGGTCACCGCAGCGGTGGGTGCCGGGACGGCCGTGCTGGCGGCCGGCCGGTACGGGTCGGGTCTGGCCCTGAAACCGTCCGCCGCGGGCCCCGCCCCCGAGGGCCTGGTCAGCGTCCGCGGCGTCGGCCGCGACCGGGTCGTGGTCGACCGCAGCGACGCCTCCGCCCGCCCCGGCGTCCACGGGCTGACCGGCCGCGGGCTGCACGCCACCGTCGGCCCGGTCCTGAGCCAGGACGACCGCACCGTCACCCGCCGCCTGCTGCGCGTCGACCGCGGCACCCTCGGCGCCGGCGGCTTCGTGCGGGTGACCCCGCAGGCCTACGCGGGCGACCCGCGCAGCGCCCGCGGCCTGGACTTCGAGGACGTCCGGGTCGACGGTGAGCTCGGTCCGATGCCGGCCTGGTTCCTGCCGGGCGCCCGGCCGGCGTGGGTGATCTGCGTGCACGGCGCCGGCGCCACCCGCGAGCAGGCGCTGACCGTGCTGCCCGCCCTGCACGGCTTCCGCTTCCCCGTGCTCGTGCCGTCCTACCGCAACGACCCCGGCGCGCCCCCGTCCCCCGACGGCATCGGGCATCTCGGGGACACCGAGTGGAGCGACCTGGACGCCGCGATGCGGTACGCCGTCGACCACGGCGCGCGGCGGCTGGTCCTCTACGGCTGGTCCACCGGCGCGACGATGGCGCTGCGGGCCCTGTCGCAGTCCCAGGTGCGCGGCACCGTCACCGGCCTGGTGCTGGACTCCCCGGTACTGGACTGGCGCTCCACCGTCCGCGCCTCCGTCCACACCCGCGGCCTGCCGTCCGTGCTCAGCCCGCTCGCCGAGCGCGCCACCGAGGGCCGCACCGGGCTGCGCGCCGCCCGGCACGCCGAGGCCCTCGACCCGGACCTGCTGACCGTGCCGACCCTCCTCCTGCACGGTCCCGACGACCACTTCGCCCCGTACCCCGCCTCCCGGCGCCTCGCCGACCGCCGCCCCGACGTCGTCACCCTCCACAGCGTGCCCGGAGCGCCGCACACGGCCGTGTGGAACGCCGACCCGGACGCCTACGAGGAGACGCTGCGGCGCTTCCTGACGCCGCTCATGTGAGCGCTTACCCCCCGCTTCGGGAGGCTCGATTGGGAATCTGGGCGCTCAGCGGCGAGACTGATCAGGTGACGTCCCGTAGCCCGCGAGACACTCCGCTCCGACTCGTCCCCCGCCGGCCGCTCACCGCCGCCCGCAGGACCGCCACGACGCGCAGGTCCAGGCCTCCGCGCCCCCCTGAGGGCACGCCCTCGGTGCCCGAACTCGCCCGCATGGCACGGACCGAACTCGCCACCGCCGCACGCCTCGCCCGCTGGGCCGGCGGCGGCCCCGGCACCCCGGCCCTGACCGGGATACTCCCCGAGCCCGTGGTCCTCGCGGCCGCCGAGGAACTGGGGCTGACCGCCGGTCAGGTCCGCGCCGCCTGGGACCGCGCCAGGCTCGCCGGACTGGTCGAACTGCACGACGGCGCCGCCCGGCCCGGCTGGCGGCTGCGCGCCTGGGACGACGACGACACCGCGGTGCTGCGCGGCTGGGTCGCGCTCTTCGACGCCTGGTCGCTCGCCCATCCCTTCCTGCCCGGCCACGCCACCGGCCCCGACCCGGCGCTGGTCGCCGAAGTCGTCGAGGCCGCACCGCAGTTGATGTCGCTGCTGCACCTGTCCAACGGGCCGGTGCCGATCGACGCCCTGCTCGACCTGCTCCGCCAGCGCGTCGCCGAGCTGCGCACCGAGCGGCACGAGCCGCCCGCCGAGGGCATGAGCGACCCGCTGCCGGCGCTGCTGGACTGGACGCTGGACGCCGCCGCCCTCGTCGGCGCGCTCCGCCCCCGCGACCCGCAGCGCCCCGACGAGGTCGTGCTGACCGCGCTGGGCAGCTGGGCGGTGTGGGTCAAGCTGGAGCAGATCTGCGTCGCCGCCCAGGGCCCCGAGGGGCACATGGAGCAGTCGGCGTCGACGATGCTGCGGGCCTGCGCGGGCCTGTCCCCGGGCCCGGCGCGCACCGAGTACCGGGCCTGGCTGGCGGCCCGCCCGGTGGCTCCCGCCGTCGCCGAGCTGCTGGACACCGCGCGCGGCGACGACGCCCTGCTGCGCGGCCTGGCCTTCGAGGCGCTGCGGGTGGTCGGCGACGCCGCCGAGCCCGCCGTGCGCGCGGTCGTCGAAGAGCCGGTCCTGCGCCCGTACGCGGTGCTGTGGCTGGCCGAGCTCGAGGGCGGCGACCCCGACGACGCGACCGCGCTGCTCACCCGCGAGGAGGCCACCTGGCTGTGGGTCGACACCGCGGCCGCCGTCGCCGACCACGGCGAGGGCCACCTGCTGGTCAGCCATCTGGAGACCGCCGTGCAGGGCTCGGTGCGCGGGCTGCTGCAGGAGGTCCGCGACGTCGGGCACCCCCGCACGGTCCACGTGCTGGTCGCGCTCGCCGCGGTCCATCCCGACCCCGCACTGGCCAAGCAGATGCGCCGGGCGGCGTTCCAGGTGCACACCGGCGAGGCGTGAGGGGGCGGGCGTCCGACGGGGTCAGGTGTCCGGCGAGGCCGGGCGCCCGGCGAGGTCAGGTGTCCGACGGGGCCGGGGGGTCGCACGGCTCCTGGGGGTCGGCGGGGGTCGCCTGCGGGACGTAGGTGCCGAACGTCCAGACGTTGCCCTCGGGGTCGTGCACCGCGTACTCGCGTGAGCCGTACTCCTGGTCGGTGAGCGGCATCACCACCACGGCGCCCATCGCCACCGCCCGGTCGTGGTGCGCGTCGGCGTCCTTGACCACGACGTACAGCGAGGCCGGGCCCAGCCGCCCGCGGGCCCGGCCGTACGGGGTGTCCGGTTCCTCGCGGATCGAGCCGAGCATCACCATCCCGTTCCCGTAGGCCAGTTCGGCGTGCGCGATCGAGCCGTCCTCGTTCTCGTACCTGGCCACCTCGGTGAAGCCGAAGGCGTCCTTGAGCAGGGACATCGCGCCGCGCGCGTCGCGGTAGCGCAGCCCCGGATAGATGGTCGGCGGCTCGGCCATGGACGGTCATCCTCTCGTCGGACGGGGGCGGTCCCCGTGTCCGAGTATGTGTGATCCGCCCCACATGTGCCCGTGAAGACCGGGCCGAGCGTCCGGCGGCCGCCAGTAGACTGACCGCATGGCAGTTTTCCTCCTCGATTAGCCGCGGCGTACGCCCGACCCCCGACCCCCGACACCCGTCGCCCGTACCGCCCTGGAGCTTTTCCCGTGATCACTGCCACCGGCCTCGAACTGCGCGCCGGCGCCCGCGTCCTCATCGAAACCGCGTCCTTCCGCGTCGCCAAGGGCGACCGCATCGGCCTGGTCGGCCGCAACGGCGCCGGCAAGACCACGCTGACCAAGGTGCTGGCCGGCGAGGGCCAGCCGGCCGGCGGCAGCGTCACCCGCTCCGGCGAGGTCGGCTACCTCCCGCAGGACCCGCGCACCGGCGACCTCGACACCCTCGCCCGCGACCGCATCCTGTCCGCGCGCGGTCTGGACAGCGTGCTGCGCAAAATGCGGGAGAACGAGGAGCGGATGGCGAACGGAAAGGGCGCCACCCGTGACAACGCGATGAAGAAATACGCGCGCCTGGAAACGGAATTCCTCACCAAGGGCGGTTACGCCGCCGAGGCCGAGGCCGCCACCATCGCCGCCGCACTCGGCCTGCCGGACCGGATCCTCGGCCAGCAGCTGCACACCCTCTCCGGCGGCCAGCGCCGCCGGGTCGAGCTGGCGCGCATCCTGTTCTCCGACGCCGACACCCTGCTGCTCGACGAGCCCACCAACCACCTGGACGCCGACTCCATCTCCTGGCTGCGGGACTACCTCAGGACCTACCGCGGCGGGTTCATCGTCATCTCCCACGACGTGAACCTCATCGAGACCGTCGTCAACAAGGTCTTCTACCTCGACGCCAACCGGTCGCAGATCGACGTCTACAACATGGGCTGGAAGCTGTACCAGCAGCAGCGCGAGGCCGACGAGAAGCGCCGCCACCGCGAGCGCTCCAACGCCGAGAAGAAGGCCGCCGCGCTCAACGCGCAGGCCGACAAGATGCGGGCCAAGGCCACCAAGACCGTCGCCGCGCAGAACATGGCCCGCCGGGCGGACAAGCTGCTGTCCGGACTGGACGCGGTGCGGCAGGCCGACAAGGTCGCCAAGCTCCGCTTCCCCGACCCCGCGCCCTGCGGCAAGACCCCGCTGATGGCCGCGGGCCTGTCGAAGTCCTACGGCTCGCTGGAGATCTTCACCGACGTCGACCTGGCCATCGACCGCGGCTCACGGGTCGTCATCCTGGGCCTCAACGGCGCCGGCAAGACCACGCTGCTGCGGCTGCTCGCCGGCGTCGAGAACCCCGACACCGGCGAGGTCACCCCCGGCCACGGGCTGAAGCTCGGCTACTACGCGCAGGAGCACGAGACGCTCGACCCCGACCGCACGGTCCTGGAGAACATGCGGTCCGCGGCGCCGGACACCGACCTGGTGGAGATCCGCAAGATCCTCGGCTCGTTCCTGTTCTCCGGCGACGACGTGGACAAGCCCGCCGGCGTGCTCTCCGGCGGCGAGAAGACCCGGCTGGCACTCGCCTCGCTCGTCGTGTCCAGCGCCAACGTGCTGCTGCTCGACGAGCCCACCAACAACCTCGACCCGGCCAGCCGCGAGGAGATCCTCGGCGCGCTGCACACGTTCACCGGCGCCGTCGTCCTGGTGACCCACGACGAGGGCGCGGTCGAGGCCCTGCAGCCCGAGCGGATCATCCTGCTGCCCGACGGCGTCGAGGACCTGTGGGGCCAGGACTACGCGGACCTGGTGGCGCTGGCCTGACCGGCCGGCGCGCGCGGGACCGCCGGTCCCGGGGGGCCCGGTCCGGGCCCCCCGGGACCCCGTCCGGGCCCCGGTTCCGAAGCGTTCCGGGGCGGGCCCGGCGCCGGGTGATCATGTCGGTTGGATCATTCGGCCCATCGAAGATCCATCATCTGCGTGAGCCGGGCTGGTACCCGCGCCGCGCGCGTCCCGACGTGTGCCCGACGGTCCGTGATCAGGGGTGTCGCCAGGGTAAACACCTGTCCGACCGTGGCTGACCTGCCGAGACTCCCGCACCGCCGTTCCGCGGCCCGAATGTGCGGCGCGGGAATCGGCCGTTTCCCGCGTTCTCCGGCGCCTATCGCGGCATTCACCGTGCGCATGTCCGGTGATGGACCTTGTCGAATGGGTGGCCAGGAGGCCGGTTAGGGGTGATCATGAGAGTTCCATAGCGCACTTCCCTGGAGGAGGCACGGGTGGCCGAGACTCTGAAGAAGGGCAGCCGGGTGACCGGCCCGGCGCGCGAGAAGCTCGCGGCAGACCTGAAGAAGAAGTACGACTCCGGTGCGAGCATTCGGGCACTGGCTGAGGAGACCGGCCGGTCGTACGGGTTCGTGCACCGCATGCTGAGCGAGTCCGGCGTGGCCCTGCGTGGTCGCGGCGGCGCCACGCGAGGCAAGAAGACCGCCACGGCGGCCTGATCCGACCCGGGCCCCCGACGGGCCCCGTGGATGGTTACTCTTCGGTAATCCAGTCCGCGGCCGCTCGGAGGTGCCCCGATGTCCGAAACCAACATCCTGCTCGAACGCGACGGAGTCCGGCTCGCAGTCGACGACACCGTCGCGACCGTCACCCTGTGCAATGCCGCCAAGCGCAACGCTCAGTCTCCCGCCCTGTGGCGGGCGCTGACCGAGGCGGGCCGGCAGCTGCCCGGGCAGGTACGGGTCGTGGTGCTGCGCGGTGAGGGCGTGTCGTTCTCGGCAGGCCTCGACCGGCAGGCGTTCACGTCCGAGGGCTTCGACGGCGAGCCGTCGTTCCTCGATCTGGCGCGGGGTCCCGAAGCGGACCTGGACGCGACCGTCGCCGAGTACCAGGAGGCGTTCACCTGGTGGCGGCGCACCGATCTCCTCACGGTCGCCGCCGTCCAGGGCCATGCCATCGGTGCCGGCTTCCAGCTGGCCCTCGCCTGCGACCTGCGGGTGTGCGCCGACGACGTGCAGTTCGCCATGCGCGAGACGAGCCTCGGCCTGGTCCCCGACCTCACCGGCACCAAGCCGCTGGTCGAGCTGGTGGGCTACGCCCGCGCGCTGGAGATCTGCGTCACCGGCCGCTTCGTGCACGCCGAGGAGGCCGAGCGCACGGGCCTGGCCAACCTCGTGGTGCCCGCCGCCGAACTCGACGCCGCCGTCGCCGATCTGACCGCGGCTCTGCTCGCCCCGCCCCGCGACGCCGTCAACGAGACGAAGGCGCTGCTGCGTTCCGCGCTCTCCGCCGGCGCGGCCGCACAGCACGCCGCCGAGCGGGCCGCCCAGGGCCGTCGCCTGCGCGACCTCGCGGGTGTCGGCGAGTAGCCCCGCGCACCGTCAGAACGCGTCGGTGACGACGAGGGCGACGGAGACCGGGCCAAGGGCGCCGGCTGCCGCGGCCGTGGCGGCCGCCGCGGCCGCGTCCCGGGCGACGGGCAGCGGCGCGCGGCCGGGACCGACCGCGATCTGCAGCTGCACCCGGCGCCTGCCCGGCGCGTCCCCGTCGTCGGTGACGCGTACGCCGGGGAGCGTGCCCAGATGCCGGGTGAGACCCCGCACGCCCGTCACCGCGCACACCGCGGCGGCCACGGAGGCGGCGAGCGCGTCGTAGGCGTCCGGGTCCGCCCCGCGCACCCCGTCGTCGGCCGGTGCGCCGTCTCGTCCCCCGTCCGGCGGCACCGGGCCGTCCAGGATGCCGGTGACCGCCAGATCGACCGCGGTCACCGTCGCGCCCAGCGCGTCCTCCGCCTCCTGCCACAACGCGTCCCGCAGCCGCGCGACGACCACCGGCAGCGGCTCGTCCACGGTCGTCTCGACGTCCGCCTCGATCCGCAGCGGCCCGTGCGGCAGCGCGCCCGGCGGTGCCGCGTCCGGTACCTCGCCCGCGGGGCCGTCGAGCAGTATCGCCACCGGCCCCAGCCGCACGCCCGGCAGCGCGTCCGCCGCGCGCCGCAGCACCCCGGCCGCGGCCCGTTCGGTGATCCACAGCGGGTCGTCCGGCGTGCCGAGCGGCAGCAGCCGGCCCAGGGCGACCTGTTCACGAACGGTGGTGCCCAGTCGGTCCATGCGCGCCGCGCCGCCTTCCGTGGGCCGACCACTCGATCGGGGGGCCGGCGGTACCCTCTGGCCGCATCACCCCGGCGGACCCGGGCATGAGCACTTAGTGTGGTGCACGGAGCAGCCCACCAGAAGGGACGACTCGCGATGACCGACAGTGCACAGGGCAGGTCCGAACCTGACGGCGCCTCGTATCCGGCCGAGGGCAGGACCCTGGAGAAGGGGTACGCGGGCGGCGCCGCCCGCAGGGCGCTGGGCGACCCGGCGACCCGGGGACGCACCACCATCGCCGACGGCGTCGTGGAGAAGATCGCCGGCCTGGCCGCCCGGGACGTGGTGGGCGTGCACGCCATGGGCACCGGCCTGTCCCGCACCTTCGGCGCGGTCCGCGACCGCGTGCCCGGCGGCGGACGCTCCGTCAGCCGCGGCGTCAAGGCCGAGGTCGGCGAGGTCCAGACGGCCCTCGATCTGGACATCGTGGTGGACTACGGCGTGTCCATCGTGGACGTGGCCCGCGCGGTGCGGGAGAACGTCATCGCGGCCGTGGAGCGGATGACCGGTCTGGAGGTCGTCGAGGTGAACGTCGCGGTCGGTGACGTGAAGCTCCCCGACGAGGAGGATGAGGACGAGCAAGTGCGGGTGCAGTAGGTGGGACCGGGACGACCGGCCGGTGACGGTCCGGGACACTGCAGACGCTGCCCGGTGGGCTGAGGGGACGGAGTGCGCGGGATGAGCATGGCAGTGATCGGCCTGGCCGTCGGAATGGCACTCGGGTTCGCCGGATACTTCGGCGGGTTCGGGGCCTTTCTGCTGGTGGCGGCGCTCGGCGTGGTCGGTTTCGTGGTGGGCAAGTTCATCGACGGGGACCTCGAGCCGGGGGATTTCTTCCGGACGCGCGACCGTGATCACCGCGACCGGCGGCGTTGATGGGGACGCTCGTCCCCGCGCAGTTGCCGGCGTCCGAACGCGGCGGCCTGCGGATCGCGGACCGGGTGATCGCCAAGATCGCCGCCCAGGCGGCCGGTGAGGTCCTGTCAGGTGCGCCCGGCGCCCACCTGGTGCCCAAGGACGCCGCCCCGCACGCCGCGGTGTCGGTGCGCAAGGGCCCGCGGAACGCGGCACGGCTCCGGCTCACCCTGGAACTGGGCTACCCCGTCGACATCGGCTCGGTGTGCGGCCTGGTGCGCCGCCATGTCACCAGCAGGGTCGAGGCGCTGACGGGCATGACGGTGCCCGAGGTGGCCGTCGAGGTCGAGCGGCTGCACTCCGCCGCCGTCCGCCGCAAGGAGGAGGGGAGGGTGGAGTGAGCGACGGCACCCCGGGCCCCCGGCCCGGCTCCGAGGAGTCCGAGCCGACCGTGCGGCTGCCCTCCGCCGTGGCCACCGGCACCGCGGCCGGCGCCGGCACCGCGGAACCCGGGCACGGTGCCACCCGCCGCATCCCGCAGCAGGGCGAGCCGGGCGCGGTCAGGGCCCGCCGCTTCTGGTCCTCGCGGCGCGTGCCGGCCGCCGTGACGGCGGCCGCGATCCTCGCCCTCGGCGGCCTGTTCCTGTACGACGTCGCGTCGGTGCGCGCCGGCCGCAAGGCGATGTACTGGCGCAAGAAGCTCGCCGACGAACTCGCCACCCGGCACCTGGACGACACGTGGATCATCCTCGGGGCCAGCGTGTCCGCGGCCCTGGGCCTGTGGCTGCTCGTGCTCGCGCTGACGCCGGGCGAGCGGTCGGTGCTGCCGATGGCCCGGCGCGGCCCGGACGCGGTACGGGCCGGTCTCGACCGGCACGCGGCCGAACTCGTGCTGCGCGACCGGGCGATGGAGGTCTCCGGTGTCCGGTGGGCCCGCGCCGTCGTCAAGCGGCGCCGCATCAAGCTCCGCGCCACCTCGCACTTCCGCGACATCGACGATGTCCGCAGGGACCTCACCGAGGCCGCGGAACGGGCGGTGCGGCAGCTCGGACTCGCCCGGCAGCCGCGCCTGACGGTGCGTCTGCAGCGGGCCGAGAAGGGGACGTGAGGAGCAGCCGTGCGCACCTCGATCAACCGGATCCTGCTCGGGCTGACCGGCCTGCTGCTGCTCGCCCTGGGCGCGGCCGTGCTCATCGGCAGCCTGGACCTGCAGCGCAGGTGGGACTTCACGATGCCGTCGAGCTGGCCGTTCAGCGGCCCCAAGGACGTGCTGCTGAGCGCCCACGACCGCACCCGCTACCGTTCCCGCGGCTGGTGGTGGCCGACGGTGATCGCCGCGCTGGGCGTGCTGTTCCTCGGCGCCCTGTGGTGGCTGCTCGCCCAGGCCCGCACCCGGCGGTTGCGGCAGCTGCGGATCGACAGCGGCGACGGCCAGGGCGCGCAGATCCGCGGCCGGGCCGTGGAGAACGTGCTGTCCGCCGAGAGCGAGGCGTACGACGGCGTGGAGTGGGCCGGTTCCACGCTCATCCGCAAGCGCCGCGTGCCGCAGGCCCGGCTGGTCCTGGGCCTGGCCCCGCACGCCACGCCCGTCGAGGTCGTCGACGGCCTGGACACCGAAGTCCTGGAGCGCGCCCGCACCTCCACCGGCCTGGACGCGCTGCCCGCCGAGGCACGGCTGCGCGCGGTCCGGCACCGCGCGAGCCGCGTCACGTGAGGATCGCCTGAGGACCGCACGACCCGGCCGGGCCGGCGCGGTCCCCGCCGGCCGGGGGCAGACCGCACGCCCCCCGGCCGTCCAGGCGCGCCCGACCCGGCGTCAGAAACCGTGCCGCGCCCCGCCGTCGACCGGCAGCATCAGGCCGGTCAGGTAGGACGCGGCCGGGGACAGCAGGAAGGCCGCGGTCCGGCCGAACTCCTCCGGGGTGCCGTAGCGCCGCAACGGGATGGTCGCCTCGTGCCGGGCACGGGTGGCCTCCGGCTCGCCCCCCAGCGCGTCCAGCTCGCGGACCCGGTCGGTGTCGATGCGCGACGGCAGCAGGCCCACCACCCGGACCCCGCGCGGGCCCAGCTCGGCCGCCAGGGTCTTGGCGAACCCGGCGAGGCCCGGGCGCAGCCCGTTGGACACCGCGAGTCCGGGGATCGGCTCGTACACCGAGCCGGACAGCACGAACCCGATCACGCCGCCCTCGCCGAGCACGCCGGCGGCGGCCCTGGCCAGCCGCACCGCGCCCAGGAACACCGTGTCGAACGCGGCCCGCCACTGCTCGTCGGTCATGTCCGCGGCCGGGCCGGCCGGCGGCCCGCCGACGCTGATC
Organism: Actinacidiphila rubida; assembly: GCF_900110255.1. Classification (GTDB taxonomy): domain Bacteria; phylum Actinomycetota; class Actinomycetes; order Streptomycetales; family Streptomycetaceae; genus Actinacidiphila; species Actinacidiphila rubida. The sequence continues at coordinate 39,059 of NZ_FODD01000040.1, read as the reverse complement.
AGCACCCCGTCGACGCGGCCGAACGCCTCCTGTGCGGCGCCGAGCAGCCGGTCCGCGGCCGCCGGGTCGCCGTTGTCCGCGACCAGGCCCAACGCCCGCTCCTCGCCGCCCAGTTCGGCGACCGCCCGGTCCAGTGACGCGGCGTTGCGGGCGGACAGCACCACCCGGGCGCCCTCCGCCGCCAGCTCGCGGGCCGCGGCGAGCCCGAGGCCCCGCCCGCCGCCCGTCACCACGAACACCCGGTCCTTGAGTCCGAGGTCCACCCCTCAGCACCTTCCCTTCTGACGGCCCGACAACGTCAGCGCCGTGTTCACCAGCCCGATGTGGCTGAACGCCTGCGGGAAGTTCCCCAGCAGGCGGCCCGCCACCGGGTCCCACTCCTCCGAGAGCAGCCCCACGTCGTTGCGCAGGCCCAGCAGCTTCTCGAACAGCTCGGTGGCCTCGTCCGTGCGGCCCGTGCCGTGCAGGGCGTCGGCGAGCCAGAACGAGCAGGCGAGGAAGGCGCCCTCGCTGCCCGGCAGGCCGTCGACGCCGCCCGAGTCCGGGCTGTAGCGGCGCACGAAGCCGCCGTTGTCCAGCTCCCGGCGCACCGCCTCCACCGTGCCGTGCACCCGCCGGTCGCTGGACGGCAGGAACCCGACCTGCGGGATGAGCAGCGTCGCCGCGTCCAGTTCCTTGGAACCGTAGTACTGGGTGAAGGTGTTGCGCTCGGCGTCATAGCCCTTCTCGCAGACCTCCGCGTGCACCTGCGCCCGCATCGAGCGCCACCGGCCGACGTCGCCGCGCAGCTTCGGCGACGCCTCCACGGTGCGCACCGCTCGGTCGGCGGCGACCCAGGCCATCACCTTGGAGTGGACGAAGTGCCGTCGCGGGCCGCGCACTTCCCACAGGCCCTCGTCGGGCTCGCGCCACTTGGTCTCCAGGAACTCCATCAGCGCCCGCTGCAGGTTCCAGACGTGCACTTCGTCCTTCAGCCCGCGGTCACGGGCCAGGAACAGCGAGTCGAGGACCTCGCCGTACACGTCGAGCTGCAGCTGCCCCGCGGCGGCGTTGCCGACCCTGACCGGGGCCGAGCCCTCGTAGCCCGACAGCCACGGCACCTCGTACTCCGGCAGCCGGCGCTCCCCGGCGATGCCGTACATGATCTGCAGGTCCGCCGGGTTGCCGGCCACCGCGCGCAGCAGCCAGTCGCGCCACGCGCGCGCCTCGTCGAGAAAGCCGCAGGAGATCAGCGCGTTGAGGGTCAGCGCGGCGTCCCGCAGCCAGCAGAAGCGGTAGTCCCAGTTGCGGACGCCGCCGATCTCCTCGGGCAGCGAGGTGGTGGCGGCCGCCGCGATGCCACCGCTGGGCGCGTACGTCAGCGCCTTGAGGGTGATCAGCGAGCGCAGCACCGCGTCCCGCCACGGGCCGTCGTAGCGGAACTGCGCCGACCACTGCTCCCAGTCGTCCAGGCTCTGCTGGAGCGCCTGGTACGGGTCGACGCGCCGCGGGCGCTTCTCGTGCGAGGGGTGCCAGGTGAGGACGAACGCGATCGTGTCGCCCGCCGCCACCGTGAAGTCGGAGAACGTGCGCATGTCGCGTCCGTAGGTGTGCAGTGGCGGGTCGGTGCGCAGCCACACGGAGTCGGGTCCGGCGATCGCCACCCGGTGGTGGTCGGTGCGCCGCACCCACGGGACGACGCTGCCGTAGTCGAACCGCAGCGCCAGCTCGCTGCGCATCGCGACCTCGCCCGTCAGGCCCTCGACGATGCGGACCACATCGGGCGCCTTGTCGCGCTGAGGCATGAAGTCGGTGACCTTCACGCTGCCCGTGGGGGTCTCCCAGACGGTGTCGAGCACGAGGGTGTCGCCCCGGTACGCGCGGCGGGCGCACCCCCCGCTGCCGCCGGCGCCCGCGGTGGGCGCGAGCCGCCACATGCCGTTCTCGTGGTCGCCGAGCAGGGCGCCGAAGACCGACGCGGAGTCGAAACGCGGTACGCACAGCCAGTCGATGCTGCCGTCGGTGCCGACCAGCGCCGCGGTCTGCAGATCGCCGATCAGCGCGTAGTCCTCGATACGTCCTGGCACGTTCCGCCTCGCCGCCCTTCGTGTCGGGTGCCCCCAGGTCAGACCGCGACCGTAGCGCGTCCCGTGGAATCGCGTGCGCCGTGGTCCGGAGCGTCGCGGCCCGGAGCACGGCGCACGCGGGGGCCCGCGGCCCCGTCGGTCCCCGTCTCGGGGTGGGCTCCGCGCGCTCGCGGAGAGGCCCGGCGCGGGCCGATGCCGTCGTGGTCCGGCCCGGGCAGCGGCGCGGGCCGGACCTGCGCCGGCGCGGGGCGTGGTCGAGAGCGGCTCCAGGTGGCCGCCGAGCAGTCGCTCGGGCACCTCGGCGGCCACCTCGGCACCGCTGATCGGCATGATCTGACGGGGCGGCATGCCGCGGACGTCCCGGACGCCGCCGGCGGCGGCGGTGGTCCCGGTGGGCCGCGGCCGGCATGCCGGGCCACGCCCTGGTGCGCGGGGGCGGAAGCGGCCGCGTGCGCTCACCGGCTCGTGGAGCTCTCGGGGCGGGACGGCGTGGCCGGGACGTGTGGCGGACCCGACCGGCACCGGTGCGGCCCTCGGCGCGGCCGCGACGAACCCGTGGTCCGCCACCCGGCGCTCACGGCGGTGCGCTTGCCGGAGGCCCAGCCTGATCACGAGGGGGATCGTCACCGGGCAGCAAAGGGCGAGGGCCACCCGCCGGCGGGACGCCAGGAACGCCCCACGACCGTGGAACCCGGGCGTGGGGCGCCCCCGGCAGGGGATCGGAGGTCAGGCCCCGGCGGCCGAGCCGACGCGGTCGACGATGCCGCCGCCGCCCTCGGCCTTGGCGCAGTGGGCGCCGCAGTACCAGTGGCCGTCGACGTCCACGCCGTGCCCGATGATCTGCACCCGGCAGTGCTCGCAGATCGGCGCCATCCGGTGGACCGCGCACTCGAAGCAGTCGAAGACGTGCACCGCGCCCTGCGCGTGCACCTCGAAGCTCATCGCATAGTCGTTTCCGCAAACCTCACATCGGGCCATGAGGCACAGGCTGCGATCCCCGGCGGCGCACGGCAACGCGCGGCAGGGCGCGTCGCCCCCGGTCCACCCGAATGCCGGACCGCTCCCATGGTGCCGCGCGACGATGCCGCGCGGTGCCGCGAGGATCAGTCGCGCTCGGGCCGGGGCCCGGGGCCCGCGGCTCAGCCGTGCACGCCGGACGCGGGCCGTACGGCCTTCAGCAGCTCGCCGAAGGCCCGCTCGTCGATGACCGGGGTGCCGACCTGGCGGGCCCTGACCGCCTTGCTGGTGGACGAGTCCGGGTCGTTGGTGACCAGCAGGCTGGTCAGCCGGCTCACCGAGGACGCCACGTGCAGGCCGGCCTCCGTCGCGCGGTCCTCCAGCAGTTCGCGTTCGGTGCCGGTGTCCCCCGTGAACGCCACCCGCATCCCCTGCACCAGCGGCCCGCCGGGCTCCAGCCGGCCGGGGTTGGGGTACGGGCACGCCGGGCGCCTGCGGGCCGGCCGCCAGGAGCCGTGCGGGCCCGAGCCGTACAGCCGCCCGTAGCGCGGGCCGGGCACCGGCGCGGGGCCGTCCACCCACTCGGTGAGCGGGCGGCACACGTGCAGCGGCAGCGGCAGCTCGGCGGCGGCCGCCAGCCGCAGGCTCGGCCGGAACGCCTCGGCGAGCACCCGGGCGTCGTCCAGCGCGTGGTGGGCCCGGCGCTGCACGACGCCGTAGTGCGCGGCCAGCGACTCCAACTTGTGGTTGGCCAGCGGGAGCCGCAGCTCCTTGGCGAGCACGATGGTGCACAGCCGGTGCTCCACCGGCGCGGCCGACCGCGCGCGGGCGTACTCGCGGGCCAGCATCGACCAGTCGAAGACCGCGTTGTGCGCCACGAGGACGCGGCCCGCGAGCCGTTCGGCGAGCGCGTCGGCGATCTCGGGGAAGAGCGGGGCGTCGGCGAGCATCGCGCTGGTGAGCCCGTGGATCCACACCGGGCCGGGGTCGCGCTGCGGGTTGACGGGCGAGTACCAGTGGTCCTGCACCTCGCCGTGCGCGTCCAGCCGGTAGACCGCGGCCGAGACGATCCGGTCGTCCCGCCCGAGCCCGGTGGTCTCCACGTCGACCACCGCGTAACCCTCGGGATACCCGGCGGGCCACGGGGCGGGCGCGGCGGTCGCGCCGCCGAACACGTCGGGGGGCTCGGTCTGTTCGTCCAGCATGGTCATCGAGGATAGGGGCCGCCGCCGACAGCCGATCATCGGGCTCCGCCGTGCACCTCGCGGGTGACCGCCGGGCACCCGCCGCATACCAGTGGGTAACAACGTCTAGCGGACCCGCCGCGCGTGCCCTTATGGTGCGCTCATGCCGCAACTGCCCGATGTCGTGCTGTGGTCGATACCCGCGTTCGTGCTGCTCACCGTCGTGGAGATGGTGAGCTACCGCATTCACCCCGACGAGGACGCGGAGGGGTACGCGGGCAGGGACACGGCGGCCAGCCTGTCGATGGGAATCGGCAGCCTGTTCACCGACGCCCTCTGGAAGATCCCCGTCGTGGCGATCTACGCCGGGGTGTACGCGCTGACGCCGCTGCGCGTGCCGCTGCACTGGTGGACGGTCCTGCTGATGCTGCTCGCCCAGGACTTCTTCTACTACTGGTCGCACCGCGGTCACCACGTCATCCGCATCCTGTGGGCGTGCCACGTGGTGCACCACTCCAGCCGCAACTTCAACCTCTCGACCGCGCTGCGCCAGCCGTGGACCAGCCTCACCTCGTGGCCGTTCTACCTGCCGCTGATCGTGCTCGGCGTGCACCCGGCGGCACTGGCCTTCTGCTCCTCGGTCAACCTCGTCTACCAGTTCTGGATCCACACCGAACGGGTCGACAAGCTGCCCCGCCCGCTGGAGTTCCTGCTCAACACGCCCTCGCACCACCGGGTCCACCACGCCTCGCAGGGCAGTTACCTGGACCGCAACTTCGGCGGCATCCTGATCGTCTGGGACCGCATGTTCGGCTCGTTCACGGCCGAGACCGAGCGCCCGGTCTACGGCCTGACGAAGAACATCGCGACGTACAACCCGCTGCGGGTGGCCACGCACGAGTACGCGGCCATCGCCCGGGACGTGGCCGCCGCGGGCGACTGGCGGGACAAGATGCGGCACCTGGTGCTGGGCCCCGGCTGGCGGCCCGGGACCGCGGCCGGCACCGCCGCGGCCGCCGAAGGCGTGGCCGTCGAGGGCGCGACCGGGGACGCGGCCGCGGGAACCGTCGCCCGCGGGTCCGCGGCGTGAGGGCCGACCGCGCGCGGGCGGCGCTCCGGGTCTTCCTGCTCCTGGCCGTGCTGCACCTGGTGGCCGTCGGCGCCGGGATCGACGCCCTGCGGCTGGCCACCAAGCCGCTGCTCGTGCCCGCGCTCGCCGCCCACGCCGCCGCCCGCGGCGGCCCCCGGTTGCTGCTCGCGGCGCTGGCCTGCGGCTGGGCCGGCGACGTGCTGCTCGAGATCGGCGGCACCGCGGCGTTCCTGCTCGGCATGGGCTGCTTCGCCGCCGGGCACGTCTGCTACCTGCGGCTGTTCGCCGCTCGCGGCGCGTTCCGCGGGAGTCGCGCCACGCGGGTGCGGTGTGCGGCCTACGCGGTGGTGTGGGTGGCGCTGATCACCGCGCTGTGGCCGGGCCTGGACGCCGGGATGCGGATCCCGGTGGCCGGCTACAGCCTGCTGCTGACCGCGATGGCCGCGGGTGCCTTCGGGCTCGGCAGGCCGGGCGCGGCCGGCGGGCTGCTCTTCCTGCTCTCCGACGGGCTGATCGCGGCGGGCCTCGCCGGCTGGCCGCGCCCGCCCGCCCACGACCTGTGGATCATGCTCACCTACGCGGCGGCACAGTTCTGCCTGGTCCGCGCGGTGCAGGCGACGCCCGAACGCGCGGCCGCGAACCCCGGCACGTACGGTGGGAAGGCGGCGGCCGACCGGCCGCGCACCCACCCTCTGACCACGGAGTAGCCCCCCATGCGCGCCACCGTCATCCAGGCCCCCCACGACATCCGGGTGGAGGAGGTGCCGGACGCGGCGCTCCGCAACCCCGGCGACGCCGTCGTCCGGGTGGTCCGCGCCTGCATCTGCGGCAGCGACCTGTGGGCGTACCGCGGCGAGTCGGCGCGCAAGCCCGGCCAGCGGATCGGGCACGAGTTCCTCGGCGTCGTCGAGGAGACCGGTGCCGAAGTGACCGGGCTGCGGCCCGGCGACCTGGTCGTCGCGCCCTTCGTCTGGTCCGACGGCGTGTGCACGTACTGCGCCGACGGCCTCACCACCTCCTGCGTCCACGGCGGCTTCTGGGGCTCCATCGGTGAGGAGGGCCAGTCCGACGGCGGCCAGGGCGAGGCCGTGCGGGTGCCGTTCGCCGACACCACCCTGGTCAAGCTGCCCCCCGAGGCGCTCTCCGACGACCACCTGCTGACCGGCCTGCTCGCGCTGTCCGACGTGTTCGGCACCGGCCACCACGCGGCGCTGGGCGCGGGCGTGCGGCCCGGCAGCACCGTGGCCGTCGTCGGTGACGGCGCGGTCGGCCTGTGCGGAGTCCTGGCCGCCCGCCGGCTCGGCGCCGAGCGGATCATCGCGCTCGGCCGCCACCAGGACCGCACCGACATCGCCAGGACCTTCGGCGCGACCGACGTGGTCGCCGCCCGGGGCGAGGAAGCCGTCGCCGCCGTGCGCGAACTGACCGGCGGCCAGGGCGCGCACGCCGTCATCGAGGCCGTCGGCACCGAGCAGTCCATGCGCACCGCCGTCGGCATCACCCGCGACGGCGGGGCGATCGGCTACGTCGGCGTGCCGCACGGCAGCGGCACCGGGCTGGACCTCGGCGAGATGTTCGACCGCAACATCGCGCTGCGCGGCGGCGTCGCGCCGGTCCGCACGTACATCGAGGAACTGCTGCCCGGCATTCTCGACGGCAGCACGGACCCCGCCCCCGTCTTCGACCACGCCGTCGACCTGGACGGCGTGCCCGGCGGCTACCGCGCGATGGACGAGCGCACCGCGCTGAAGGTGCTGGTCACCTTCTGACGGGTGTTCTGACCGGTGTTCCGCCGGCGTCTACCGGTCGCGGCCGCGCGGCGGCCGCAGGTCGGCCGCGCTGAGCAGCGGCAGCACCACCCGCGCCGCGTCCCGGCGGGCCGGCCGCGTCCGCCGCGCGTGCGCCTGCGCCGGGGGCGCGGCCGGCACGGGGTGCGGCAGTCGCACGCTGCCGAACGGCCGGCGGGCCGGCTGGGGCGGCGGCTCCGACGGCGGGGGAGAGGCGGACGGCGGCGGGGGCGGCGGTGCGGCAGTCATCGTGAGGGACCCCGATCGGGCGGGAGCGGGCTGTGCCCGGTTCAACGACCGGCCGCGTCCGGGGGCACCCCCCTTCTGTCCAGCCGATTTCAACAAACTGTTGCTGAAGCCCTCCCATCGCGTACGCTGCGGCGAACCTCCGGCGCACCGCCGGCCGGCCGGATTGTCGCCGGCCGGTCTTAGGGTGGGGGGAGGGATGAGACCGAGCGGCGCGACCGGGCGCCCGGAGGGAGGGCGGGACCGTGCTCATCGACACCTACGGCCGTGTGGCGACCGACCTGCGGGTCTCCCTCACCGACCGTTGCAACCTGCGCTGCACCTACTGCATGCCGGAAGAGGGCCTGCAGTGGCTGGCCAAGCCCGACCTGCTGACCGACGACGAGATCGTCCGCATGGTGCGCGTCGCGGTCACCGAACTGGGCGTGAAGGACGTGCGGTTCACGGGGGGTGAGCCGCTGCTGCGCCCCGGGCTCGTCGGCATCGTCGAGCGCTGCGCCGCCCTCGACCCGCGGCCCCGGCTGTCGCTGACCACCAACGGCATCGGCCTGCGGCGGACGGCCGCCGCGCTGCGCGACGCCGGCCTGGACCGGGTCAACGTCTCGCTCGACACCCTGCGCCCCGAGGTCTTCCACACCCTGACCCGGCGCGACCGCCACCACGACGTGATCGCCGGACTGGAGGCGGCCGGCGACGCGGGGCTCCGCCCGGTGAAGGTCAACACGGTGCTGATGCGCGGGATCAACGACGACGAGGCGCCCGACCTGCTCCAGTGGGCCCTGGACCACTCCTACGAGCTGAGGTTCATCGAGCAGATGCCGCTGGACGCGCAGCACGGCTGGCAGCGCGGCGACATGGTCACCGCCGACGAGATCCTGACCGCCCTGCGCACCCGCTTCGACCTGCGTCCGGAGGGCGACTCGGAGCGCGGCTCCGCGCCCGCCGAACGCTGGCTGGTCGACGGCGGCCCGGCCACGGTGGGCGTCATCGCCTCGGTCACCCGTCCGTTCTGCCGTGCCTGCGACCGCACCCGGCTCACCGCGGACGGCCAGGTGCGCAACTGCCTGTTCGCCCGCGAGGAGTCCGACCTGCGGACCGCGCTGCGTGCGGGCGCGGACGACGCGGAGATGGCAGAGCGGTGGAAGGCCGCGATGTGGGGGAAGAAGGCCGGTTCGGGACTCGACGACCCGGCCTTCCTGCAGCCCCAGCGGCCGATGTCAGCGATCGGCGGCTGAACCGCCGGATTCGGCTGGATCCCGCCACTCGGCCAGCGGTACCACGTCCTTGAGGAAGCCCCGCATGCCGAGGAAGGACGACAGGTGCTCGCGGTGCTCCTCGCACGCCAGCCAGGTCTTGCGGCGGTCGGGCGTGTGCAGTTTCGGATTGTTCCAGGCCAGGACCCACACGGCGGGGGTGCGGCAGTCCTTGGCCGAGCAGATCGGCGTCTCGTCGTTCACGACGCCCAGTAAACAACCCCGCGCGGTGCTCGCGCGCCGGCACGTCCCCGGGGCGTGGGGCCCGGGTGGGCACGGCCGCGGACATGGCGACGCCGGGCAGCCACGGGGGGAGCCGCCCGGCGTCGGTCCGTCGCTCCGACGGGGGATGCGGAGCGCGTTACGCAGTATGTCACGCGCTCAGCCTGCCGTGGAGAGGTAACTCCATGATTGATCTGAGCTTTTCTTGAGGTTGGGAGCGGCCGCCGGCGGCCCGGCCCATGCGTGACCACGCGGTCACACAGAGCGCTCCGCCTCCGGGTGTTCGGCTCCCGCGGGCCCGGCCTCGCGGTATGCGTCGTGCGCCTGCCCGTCGTCCGCCCGCCCGCTGCCGGCCTGCTCCGCGCCGGAGTGGCCGGCGGCTCGAGCGCGCTCCGAGGTGGTCTCCACGCGCGAGGCCTCCAGCGCGGGCCGCACCGGCGGCGGGATCACCACGGTCGGCATCGCCGGAGGCCTGTTCTCCCGGCCCGCGTTCGCGATCACCACGGCGACGTACGGCAGCAGGGCGCCCAGGACGAGCGTCGCCCACGCCAGCGGCCGTTCCACGTTCCACAGGACCACGGTGAGGATCACCGAGACGGTCCTGATCGACATGGAGATGATGTAGCGGCGCTGCCGGCCCCTGACGTCGTCGGAGAGGCTGGTCCGCGCTCCGGTGATCCTGTAGACCCCCGGTCCGTCCTGCTTGCCCATGCCGCCCACCGCCTGCTCCGTCGCCGGACCCGCTGATCGCCGGTCACAGCATTCCGGTCCGGCACTTCTTACGGTACGCCGCGCGCCGCCCCGGCATCAGGGTGGGGGCCGCCATCCGGCCGCCGCCGACATGCGGGGTCGCCCGGACGGCCGCAGACTCATGATCAACCGCCGGGCGCCCCTGCCCGGCCGCGGAGGAGGCGAGCGCCATGGGCTGGTTGTGGGCCATCATCGTCGGCCTGGTCCTCGGACTGATCGCCAAGGCGATCCTGCCGGGCAAGCAGTCGCTCCCCCTGTGGCTCACGGTGATCGCCGGCATCGGCGGCAGCGCCCTCGGCAACGGGGTGTCGAGCTGGCTGGGTGTCCGCGACACCAAGGGCTTCGACTGGACACGGCATGCGCTGCAGCTGGTCGGCGCGATCGTGCTCGTCGCCCTCGGCGACGCGCTCTGGCGGACCTACAAGGGCAGGAACAACCGCTCGGGGACGCCGAGTTCCGCGGTCTAGGCACCGCGGGCCGCGGTCGTACAGCCGGCCGGTCGCGAGGGCGGCTGCGCGGGTCACCGGGCCGCATCGGGCGCGTGGCACGCCTAGGGCGCGTCCGCGCAGTCCCGTCTGGCCGGCGACGCCTGGCACGCACGCTCGCTGCGTTGTCGGGCTCGTCCGAGGAGGCCCGCTACGAGGACGACCCGGACGACCTCCGCCTTGCGATCGCACGCACCAGACGCCGCCGACCCCGCCCTTCGGGCGGACGACGCGACTGTGCGGACACGCCCTACGCGTCCGGCAGCACCCGCAGCCGCCCGGCGGGGACGGCGTCGGTCAGCCACACCCCGTTCGCGCTGACGCGGAAGGTGTGGCCGGCCGCGGCGAGCGCGGCCGCGTCGACCTCCAGCACGACAGGGCGGCCGTGGCGCGCGCCCACCCGCACCGCGGTGTCCCGGTCCGCCGACAGATGCACGTCCTGCCGCGTCATGGGACGCAGGCCCTCGCGCAGGATGGCCGGCAGGGTGGCCGCGGCCGTGCCGTGGTAGAGCACGGCGGGCGGCGTGGCGGCGGCCAGGCCCAGGTCCACCTCGATCGAGTGGCCCTGGTTCGCGCGGATCCGCCGGCCGTCGGCCGAGAACGCGAACCGCTGCTTGGCGTTGGTCGCGACCATGTGGTCCAGGTCCGCTCGCGAGAAGCGGCGGCCCTTGGCGGCGCACGCGGCCCTCAGCACCTCCACGTCGACCCAGCCGCCCTCGTCGAGCGTGATGCCGACCGCGTCCGGCTGGTGCCGCAGCACCATCGAGAGGAAACGCGAGATCCGTACCGTGGTCTTCTCGTCCGCCATGCCCCCTGCTTCCCGGGCCCGCGGGCCCGACGTGGCCCGCGGTCCGCGCCCCGCGGTCAGACTCCCTTGCTGACCGAACTCATGTTGAAGTCCGGGACGCGCAGCGCCGGCGCCGCGGCCCGGGTGAACCAGTCGCTCCACTCGCGCGGCAGCGTCCGCTCGGTGCGGCCGGCCTCCACGGCCCGGCCCAGCACGTCCACCGGCGACTCGTTGAACCGGAAGTTCGTCACCGCGCCGGTGACCTCCCCGTTCTCCACGAGGTAGACGCCGTCCCGGGTGAGGCCGGTGAGCAGGAGCGTGGCCGGGTCGACCTCGCGGATGTACCAGAGGCAGGTCAGCAGCAGGCCGCGCTCGGTGTCCGCGACCATCTCCGCCAGTGACCGCCCGCTGCCGCCGTCCAGGATCAGGTTGTCCGCCTGGGGGGCGACCGGCACCCCGGTCAGGCCCGCGGTGTACCGGCTGCTGGTCAGCTGCTGCAGCGTGCCCTCGCGCATCCACTCCACCGGACCCACCGGCAGTCCGTTGTCGAACACCGAGGCGTCGTCGCCGGAGGCGTGCTCGATGACGAACGGCGCGCACTCCAGGCCGGGTTCCGCGGGGTCGCTGCGCAGGGTCAGCGGCAGCGGCGACAGCTTCTCGCCCATCCGGGTGCCGCCGCCGGGCCTGCTGAAGACCGTGCGCCCCTCCGCCGCGTCCCGCGCGCCGGACGACCACATCTGGTAGATCAGCAGGTCCGCGACGGCGCTCGGCGGCAGCAGCGTCTCGTAGCGGCCGGCGGGCAGGTCGATCCGGCGTTCGGCCCAGCCCAGCTGCCGGGCAAGGTCGGCCTCCATGGCCAGCGGGTCCACGTCGGTGAAGTCCCGGGTGGAGGCGCCCGCCCACGCCGAGCGGGTGCGGTCGGTGGACTTGGCGTTCAGCTCCAGGGTGCCGGTCGGCTGGTCGTGCCGCAGCCGCAGCCCGGTGGAGGTGCCCAGGTACGTCGACGTCACCGAGTGGTAGGCGAAGCCGTACAGCTCGCGGTCGGCGGCACGGGCGGCGCCGAACGCCTCGCCCAGCGCGGGCGCGAAGGCCGCGAACACCTCGGAGGACGTCTCGGCCGGTGCCTCGGTGAACGCCGGTGACTGCGGGACGCCCCCGACCAGCGGCTGGGCGTCTTCGGCGGGCCCCGCGTCGCGGGCCGCCGCCTCGGCGGCGCGGACCAGCGGTTCGAGGTCGTCCGCGGTGACGGCGCTGCGGCTCACCACGCCGGAGGCCGTGCCCTGCGTGCCGTCGACGGTGGCGATCACGGTCAGAGTGCGGCCGCGGGTCACACCGTTGGTGGTCAGCGCGTTGCCCGCCCAGCGGAGGTTGGCGCTGGACTGCTCGTCGGCCAGGACCACGCAGCCGTCCGCCCGGGAGAGCTCCAGGGCCCGCTCGACGATCTCGTGCGGCTTCGTCCGGCTCGTCATCGTCCCGCCTCCTGCGTGGTGTTGAGAATGCTGACGTTCCGGAACAGGGCCGAGGGGCAGCCGTGGCTGACGGCCGCGACCTGGCCCGGCTGGGCCTTGCCGCAGTTGAACGCCCCGCCCAGCACGTAGGTCTGCGGGCCGCCGACGCCCTCCATCGAGCCCCAGAAGTCGGTGGTGGTCGCCTGGTAGGCGAAGTCCTTCACCTGGCCCGCCAGCCGGCCGTCGCGGATCAGGTAGGCGCGCTGGCCGGTGAACTGGAAGTTGTAGCGCTGCATGTCGATCGACCAGGAGCGGTCGCCGACGACGTAGAGGCCGCGCTCCACACCGGAGATGAGGCCTTCGGTGCCGGGTCCCGATGGGTCGGCCCGCAGCGAGACGTTGGCCATGCGCTGCACGGGGACGTGACCGGGGGAGTCGGCGAAGGCGCAGCCGTTGGAGCGCTCGAAGCCGGTGAGCTTCGCGATGCGGCGGTCCAGCTGGTAGCCGACCAGCACGCCGTCCCGGATCAGGTCCCAGGACTGGGCGGCCACGCCCTCGTCGTCGAACCCGACAGTGGCCAGGCCGTGTTCGGCGGTGCGGTCGCCGGTGACGTTCATCAGGCCGGAGCCGTAGGCGAGGGTGCCGAGCTGGTCGAAGGTCGCGAAGGAGGTGCCGGCGTAGGCGGCCTCGTACCCGAGCGCGCGGTCCAGCTCGGTGGCGTGGCCGATCGACTCGTGGATCGTCAGCCACAGGTTGGAGGGGTCGACCACCAGGTCGTACGTCCCGGCCTCGACCGAGGGGGCGCGCATCTTCTCGGCCAGCAGCTCGGGGATCTCGGCCAGTTCGGCGTCCCAGTCCCAGCCGGTGCCGGTCAGGTACTCCCAGCCGCGGCCCACCGGCGGGGCCAGGGTGCGCATGGAGTCGAACTCGCCGGAGTCCGGGTCGACCGCGACGGCGGTCAGCGTGGGGTGCAGCCGCACCCGCTGCTGGGTGGTCGTGGTGCCGGCGGTGTCGGCGTAGAACTTGTTCTCCTGGACGGTCAGCAGCGAGGCGTCGGCGTGCGAGACGCCCTCGGCGGCGAGCAGCCGCCTGCTCCAGTCGGCCAGCAGCGCGGTCTTCTCCGCGTCCGGCACGTCGAACGGGTCGACGTCGTAGGACGACACCCAGGTCCGGTCCGCGTGCACCGGCTCGGCGGCCAGTTCCACCCGTTCGTCGGAGCCGGCGGCGGCGATCACCTTGGCGCTGAGCTTGGCCATGGCGACGGCCTGCGACGCGACCTTCGCCGCCGCGTCCATCGTCAGGTCGACGCCGGAGGCGAAGCCCCACGCCCCGCCCAGCACCACCCGCACCGCGAAGCCCAGGTCGGTGGTGTCCGAACTCCCGGCCACGCGGGCGTCGCGCAGCCGCCAGTCGGCGCTGCGCACCCGTTCCAGCCGGAAGTCCGCGTGCTCGGCGCCCAGCGCGCGGGCACGGGCCAGCGCCGCGTCGGCGAGTGCCCGCAGGGGCAACGCCAGGAATGACTGATCGACCTCATGAGGCACGACGGACTCCCCTTCGCTCTGCGTCCTCGCAGTGAATCATGTCCGGGCGGGGCCGGGCGCGAGGATTCCGCTTGCCCTGTGGACAACCACCGGGACGGGAGGGAGCCCTGATACGGCGTCACCCCTTGAGTCTGGTCCAGACCAATCTCTATGCTCATGACAACCGCCCTCCCGACGGCACGCGCAACCGCCCTCACTCCTGTCCGCAGAGCATCAACTCCCGCACGACAAGGAGCCCCCCACATGTCTGCACGCCGCACCACCGCCGTGCTCGGCGCCGCCGCCGCGGCCCTGGCCGCCACCGTGCTCACGCCTGGCTCGGCGAGCGCCCACGGAGCGCTGAGCAGCCCCGTGAGCCGGATCGCCGCCTGCTACGCCGAAGGCCCCGAGCACCCGCAGTCCCAGGTCTGCAAGGACCTCGTCGCCGACAGCGGCACCCAGCCGCTGTACGACTGGAACGAGGTCAACATCGCGGACGCCAACGGGCAGAGCCGCCAGATCATCCCCGACGGTCACCTGTGCTCGGCCAACCGCGACAAGTACCGCGCCCTGGACTGGGCCAGGACCGACTGGCCGGCCACACCGGTCACCGCCGGCCAGACCTCGGTCAGCTTCCGCGTCACGGCCCCGCACCGGGGCACGATGACGCTGTACATCACCAAGCAGGGCTACGACCCGACCCAGCCGCTGAAGTGGTCCGACCTGGACGCCACCCCGATCGCCGTCTACGACACGGTCGCCTCCGCGCCCAGCGGCTACTACGGCTTCACCGCCGACCTGCCCGCCAGGACCGGCCGCCAGCTGATCTACCAGGTGTGGCAGCGCAACGACAGCCCGGAGGCGTTCTACGGCTGCGCGGATGTCGTCTTCGGCCAGTCCGGTGCCGCCACCCAGGCCGCCGCCCCCAAGGCGCCGACCGAGGCGCAGATCCTGGCGGGCGAGTCGAGGTCCACCGTGAGCCACCACGGCCACGGCGGTACCGAGGCGATCGCGACCAGCGACGTCGCCGCGAGCAAGCCGGCCGCCGCGACGCTCGAGGCCGCCCTGTCCGGCAGTGCCGTCCTGGCCACCGGTGCCCTCGGACTGCTCTTCTGGAGCCGCCGCCGGGCCGCGGCGCGCCTGCGGGACTGATGCCCCTGCTGTAGGAAACCCACAGGGACCCGCAGGGGCAGCCTGTCGAGGCCGATTCCCCGTAAAGGTGTCGGGACCGATAGTTTTCCTATCGTCCAGACGTCTAGAGGGAAGGTGATCCGTTGAGCCGCTCGGTTCTCGTCACCGGAGGAAACCGGGGCATCGGCCTCGCCATCGCCCGGGCATTCGCCGACGCAGGCGACAAGGTCGCCATCACCTACCGCTCGGGCGAGCCCCCGGCGGACCTCGTCTCGCTCGGCGTTCTCGCCGTGCGCTGCGACATCACCGACGCCGAACAGGTCGAGCAGGCGTACAAGGAGATCGAGGCGGCGCACGGCAACGTCGAGGTGCTCGTCGCCAACGCCGGCATCACCCGTGACCAGCTGCTGATGCGGATGTCCGAGGAGGACTTCACGTCCGTCCTGGACACCAACCTCACCGGCACGTACCGGGTCGTCAAGCGGGCCAACCGCGGCATGCTGCGCGCCAAGAAGGGCCGCGTCGTGCTCATCTCCTCGGTCGTCGGGCTGCTCGGCTCGGCCGGGCAGGCCAACTACGCGGCCTCCAAGGCCGGCCTGGTGGGCTTCGCCCGCTCCCTGGCCCGCGAGCTGGGCTCGCGCAACCTCACCTTCAACGTCGTCGCCCCCGGCTTCGTGGACACCGACATGACGCGCGCCCTCACCGACGAGCAGCGCGCGGAGATCGTCGCCCAGGTGCCGCTGGGCCGTTACGCGCAGCCGGAGGAGATCGCCGCCACCGTGCGCTTCCTCGCCTCCGACGACGCTTCGTACATCACTGGTGCCGTCATCCCCGTTGACGGCGGATTGGGCATGGGTCACTGATCACCATGAGCGGAATCCTCGACGGCAAGCGCGTCCTGATCACCGGCGTGCTGATGGAGTCCTCCATCGCCTTCCACGCCGCCAAGCTGGCCCAGGAGCAGGGTGCCGAGATCATCCTGACCGCGTTCCCGCGGCCGACCCTGACCGAGCGCATCGCCAGGAAGCTGCCCAAGCCGGTCAAGGTCGTCGAGCTCGACGTCACCAACACCGAGCACCTGGACCGCCTCGGCGACATCGTGCGCGAGGAGCTCGGCGGCCTCGACGGCGTCGTGCACTCCATCGGCTTCGCGCCGCAGGACGCCCTCGGCGGCAACTTCCTCAACACGCCGTTCGAGTCGGTGGCCACCGCGATGCACGTCTCCGCGTACTCGCTGAAGTCCCTGACGATGGCCTGCCTGCCGCTGATGACCTCCCCCGAGGGCGAAAGCGGCGGCGCGGTGGTCGGCCTGACCTTCGACGCGCAGTTCGCCTGGCCGCAGTACGACTGGATGGGCCCGGCCAAGGCCGCGCTGGAGGCCACGTCCCGCTACCTGGCGCGCGACCTGGGCAAGCAGAACATCCGCTGCAACCTCGTCTCCGCCGGCCCGATCGGCTCGATGGCCGCCAAGTCCATCCCGGGCTTCACCGAGCTGGCCGACGTGTGGAACCACCGCTCCCCGCTGGAGTGGGACCTGTCCGACCCCGAGCCGGCCGGCCGCGCCATCGTCGCCCTGCTCTCGGACTGGTTCCCCAAGACCACCGGCGAGATCGTCCACGTGGACGGCGGCCTGCACGCCATCGGCGCCTGACACGCGTTCTCCTCGTAAGGGGCGCCCCACCAGGTGGGGCGCCCCTTACGCGTTGCTGAAGCGGCAGTAGAAGGCGTGGTCACGCGCCTCGGCAGCCGCGCCGTCGGCGTCGCCGGCGCGGATCGCGGCCACCAGACGCGCGTGGTCAAGGTGGTCCCCGGCGTGCAGCTCGGTGCCGATGTCGGCCCGCAGGTAGTCGCGCAGCACCTCGCCCAGGTCCGCGTACAGGGCGGTGAGCACGGTGTTGTGCGAGGCCGCCACCACCGCCAGGTGCAGGGTCGCGTCGGCCTGCACGAACACCTCGGCCTCGCCGGACTCCCAGGCGTGTTCGCGCCGCTCCAGCAGCGCCTCCAGCTGCTGGAGGTCCGCCTCGGTGCGGCGCTGCGCGGCCAGGGACGCGGCCGTCGCCTCCAGGGAGCCGCGCAGCTCGGCGATGTGCAGCGGCTCGGCGTCCGCGAACCGCCGCTGCATCACCCCGGCCAGCTCGCTGGTCGCCACCACGTAGGTGCCCGAGCCCTGCCGGATGTCCAGCAGGCCGTTGTGCGCCAGCGCCCTGACCGCCTCGCGGACGGTGTTGCGGGCCACACCGAGGCGCTCCACCAGCTCGGGTTCGGTCGGGATCCGGGTGCCGACCGGCCAGGTGCCGGAGGTGATCTCGGCACGCAGTCGCGCGATCACCCGGTCGGCGAGAGCGGCGGGCCGGGGCAGGGGTTCGAGATTCATCCCATCATTCTATGATGGGAACCATGCGCGATGACGAACCCCTCACCCTCGACGTGGCCACCGCACCCCAGGCACCGCCCTCCCCGGCCTCCGACACCGGTGGCCCGGGCCCGGGCCCCGCGCCGTGGGTGCGCCGTCTCGTCGTCGTCGGGCTCGTCCTGGCCGCCGTCAACCTGCGGCCCGCGATCACCAGCCTGGGCGCGCTGCTCAAGGAGGTCCGCGACGGCCTCGGGATGAGCGGCACCATGGCGGGGCTGCTCACCTCCGTGCCCGCCGCCTGCTTCGCGCTGTTCGGCTTCGCCGCTCCGCGGCTGGCCCGCCGCCACGGCCCGGGAGCCGTCGTCCTCGCCGGCATGGTCGCGATCACCGCCGGCCTGCTGCTGCGGCCGTTCGCCGGCGCCACGCCCGTCTTCCTGGCGGCCAGCGCCCTGGCCCTGGCCGGCATCGCCGTCTCCAACGTGCTGATGCCGGTGATCGTCAAGCGCTACTTCCCCGACCGTGTGGGCACCGTCACCGGCGTCTACTCCATGGCGCTGTCCCTGGGCACGGCGCTGGCCGCCGCCGTCACCGTGCCGCTGACCGACGCCATGGGCGGCAGCTGGCGGCTGGGGCTGGGCGTGTGGGCCGCCCTGGCGGCGGTCGCGATCGTCGCCTGGCTGCCGCTGGCCCGCGACCGCTCCGCGTCCGCCGCCCGCCCGGTCGCCGTCGTCACGGCCGGCCGCGCCGCCGGGGAGCGCACCGGCACGCCGCACGCCCTGGCCGCCGGCGAGCACGGCAGCATCCTGCGCAGCCGCACCGCCTGGATGCTCGCCTGCTTCTTCGGGCTCCAGGGCACCGCCGCCTACGTGACCATGGGCTGGATGCCGCAGATCTTCCGCGACGCGGGGATCTCCGCCGGCCAGGCGGGCCTGCTGCTCGCCGTCACCATGGTGATGGGCGTGCCCCTGTCCTTCGTGCTGCCGCCGCTCGCCGCCCGGATGCGCTCCCAGGGCCCGATCGTCGTCGTGCTCGGCGCCTTCCAGGTCGCCGGGTTCGCCGGCCTGTGGGCCGCGCCCGCCGCCGCCCCCTACCTGTGGGCGCTGCTGCTGGGCATCGCCAACTGCGCCTTCCCCCTGGTGCTGACGATGATCGGGATGCGCTCCCGCACCGGCGCCGGCGTGGTGCGGCTCTCCGCGTTCGCGCAGAGCACCGGCTACCTGATCTCCATCCCCGGCCCGATCCTGGTCGGCACGCTCAACCAGACCAGCGGCGGCTGGGGGCTGCCGATCGCGCTGATGATCGCCCTGGTCGTGCCGCAGGTCGTGTGCGGTGTCCTGGCCGGCCGCAACCGCCACATCGAGGACGAACTGTGACCCCGCCGCGGGCTTCCGGGGAACCGGTGCGAGACTGAGCGCATGCCCGTACTCGAACCGAACCCCCCGCAGCCGCAGCGGCGGCTGCTGATCATCTTCGGCCTGATGATGGGGGTGCCCGCGATCGTCGCGATCATCGCCACCATCGGCGCGCGGATGGGCTGACGCCCCGACAGCTCCCTGCCCCGGGCCCGACCCCGACCCGGGGGTGGGGACAACCCCACCATCCCTAGGGGGTCAGGCTCAGGGTCAAGTAGGTGGACGACCGGATGGGACCGGAGGCCCCGCGCCCGTAGCGTCGAAGTGCAGTCAGACCTACGGCACTTCGAGGCTCCCCACGGAGGCGGTCACCGTGACCACGCAGTCCCCGCACCTGTACACCCGGCAGCAGCCGGCCGACTCCCGCACCGGGCGGCAGGCCGGCGTGCAGACCCGGCTGCCGTGGTGGGGCGTGGCCCTGCCCGTGGTCGCCTTCGCGGCGCTGCTGGCGCTGCTCGCCGGCGGCCCGGCCTCCGCGGACGCCTCGGCCGCCGCGCCCGGCGCGGACACCCTCCGCTCGATCGCCGCCACGCTCGGCAGCGTCCTGCATCACCTGCTGTGACCGTTGTCCACAGCCCTTCGGCCATCCCGCGCCTGACCGCCGGTTTTCTGGAAAGCTGAAGGGCATGACCGTCGATTCGCCCCGTACCGTCGTCCTGCTCCGGCACGCCAAGGCCGACTGGCCGCAGGTTCCGGACCACGAGCGCCCCCTGGCCGACCGCGGCCGGCTGGACGCGCCGTCGGCCGGCCGCCGCTTCGCCGACGACGGCATCAGTCCCGACCTCGCCCTGTGCTCCACCGCCACCCGCACGCGTGAGACCTGGAAACTCGTCGCCCACGAGATGCCGCACCGGCCGAAGACGGTCTACGAGGAGCGGCTGTACGACGCGTCGCTCGGCGATCTGATCGCGCTCGTCGGCGAGACGCCCGACGACGTGTCCACCCTTCTGCTCGTCGGCCACAACCCGGGCATGCACGCCCTGGCCGACGCCCTGTCCGGCTCCGCCGAGGGCGACACGCTGGCCCGGATGACCCGCGGCTTCCCCACCGCGGCCTTCGCCGTCGTCTCCTTCGACGGCTCGTGGAAGTCCGTCGAGCACGGCGTCGGACGGCTCACCGCGTTCTGGGCGCCGCACGAGTCCGACAGCCACTCCTGACAGCCACTCCTGGGCGAGCTGCCCAGCGCTCCGCTGGTCAGGGGGCGGTCGTCACGCCGTCCAGCGCGTCGGCCGCCTCGATCTCCTCGCGGGTGACGCCCAGCAGGTAGAGCACCGTGTCGAGGAAGGGCACGTTCACCGCGGTGTCGGCCGCCTGGCGGACCATCGGCTTGGCGTTGAAGGCGACCCCGAGGCCCGCCGCGTTCAGCATGTCCAGGTCGTTCGCGCCGTCGCCGACCGCCACGGTCTGGCTCAGCGGCACCCCGGCCTGCGCGGCGAACTCGCGCAGCAGCCGGGCCTTGCCCGCCCGGTCCACGATCGGGCCGGTGACCCGGCCGGTGAGCCGGCCGTCGACCACCTCCAGGGTGTTGGCGGCGGCGAAGTCGAGTCCCAGCCGCTCCTGGAGGTCGTCGGTGACCTGGGTGAACCCGCCGGAGACCACGCCGACCTGGTAGCCGAGCCGCTTCAGGGTGCGGATCAGCGTGCGGGCGCCGGGGGTCAGCCGCACCTCGGCGCGGACCTTGTCCACCACGGACACGTCCAGCCCGGCCAGCAGGGCCACCCGCGCGTGGAGCGACTGCTCGAAGTCCAGGTCGCCGCGCATCGCCGCGGCCGTCACCTCCGCCACCTCGGCCTCGCACCCCGCGTGGGCCGCGAACAGCTCGATGACCTCGTCCTGGATCAGGGTGGAGTCCACGTCCATCACCACCAGTCGCTGCGCCCTGCGCTGGAGGCCGGCCGGGACGACCGCGACGTCCACGCCACGGGCCGCCGCCTCGGGGGCCAGCGCGGAGCGCAGCACCGCGGGCTCCGCACCCGAGACCGCGAACTCCACCGCGGTGACGGGGTACTTCGCGAGCCGGAAGATCCGGTCGATGTTGCCGCCGGCCCCGGTGATCAGGGCCGCTATGGCCGCCGTGGACTCCGCGGTCAGCGGCTGCCCGAGGACCGTCACATGGGAACGGCCGGTGCCGCGCGGGCGGTTGTCGCCGAGGCCGGAGATGATCTCGGCCTGCAGGCGCATGCTCTCCGCCCAGCTGTGGACCGTCGCCCGCAGATCGCCCTCGGCGCCCCGCGGCGGGGCGCTGACCAGCGCGCACAGCACGATCCGGCCCCGGGTGACGACCTGCTCGATGTCGACCACGTCCACCGCGTACGCGGCCAGGGTGTCGAACAGGCCGGCCGTGATGCCCGGCCGGTCCTTGCCGAAGATCTTGACCAGAAGGGTGGGAACGTCGGCCGGCGGTACGGCGGCGGGCTCGTCACCCGGGCGGTGGGGCCGGCTCTGCGAGGGGGCGTCCATGTCCATGGTCCCCCCACGGTAACCGTCCGGCGGTGTCCCATGGTCACCCGTCCCGCGTGGCGGACACCCAGGTCGCGGCGGCCGCGACCGCCACCCGCCCGCCCGCTGAACCGGCGGCGAACCGGAGCGGAACGGCGCCCCCGCCCATTCCGGTGCGCGGTACGGCGGTTGGCACCGCGGGGTGACCGCGGTGTCGTGGACCGGGCACAGAACCCGCACACCAGGGTGCTTTCTGTTACGAGACCGGGGCCTGCGATAGTTCCTCCCGATGTTCGCTATCCATAGACTCCCCTTGATGGGGGACTACTCGGGGGACAAACAATGGGGCATGGGGTGCCTGAACTCGTACTCGAACTGAACGGAAAGACCTGGACGCTGGACGCGTCCCGGTCGTACAGCCTGGGGCGCGATCCGCAGGGCGACCTGGTCCTCGAGGACGCGCGGGTGTCCTGGCGCCACGCCACCATCCGTCGTGGTGAACGCAGTTGGGTCATCGAGGACCTCGGCAGCACCAACGGCACCTTCGTGCAGGGGCAGCGCGTCCAGCAGACCGAGGTCGGGCCCGGCTCCGCCGTCCACCTCGGCAACGCCACCGAGGGCCCGCGGCTGCAGTTCACCGCGGGACAGGCCGCCGCCCAGGCCCCGCAGGCGGCGCCGGCCTACGCGCCGGCCCAGGCCCAGGCCCCGCAGGCGTACGCCGCGCCTGCTCCGGCCGCCCCCGCGCAGCCGCAGCAGCCCGCCGCCGCCGGCTGGGGCGCGCCGCCCGCGCAGGTCCCGCCGCAGCAGCCCGCGTGGGGCGGCGGGCAGGCGCCGTACGGGCAGCAGCCCCCGCAGGGCATGCCTCCCGTCCCGCAGCAGCAGGGGGCGCACCCGCAGCAGCCCGCGCCGCAGCGGCCGGGCGGTGCCGATCGCAGCCCGACGACCTTCCACCAGCTCGCCCTGGGCCGCGTGATGAAGATCGGCCGCGCCCTGGAGAACGAGCTCGTCGTCTCCGACCTCCAGGTCTCGCGCTACCACGCCGAGTTCCGCGCGCACCCCGACGGCCGCTACGAGATCGTCGACCTCGGCAGCCACAACGGCACGTACGTCAACGGCCAGCCGATCCAGCGCCACCTGCTCGGCGCCAACGACATCGTCGGCGTCGGCCACTCCACGTTCCGCCTGGTCGGGGACCGGCTGGAGGAGTTCGTCGACACCGGCGACGTCTCCTTCTCCGCCCGCCGCCTGTCGGTGACGGTGCCGCACGGCAAGACGACCAAGACGATCCTGAAGGACGTGTCGTTCGGCGTCCCGGAGAAGTCTTTGATCGGCGTCATCGGCCCGTCCGGCTCCGGCAAGTCCACGCTGCTGCGCGCGCTGACCGGCTACCGGCCGGCCGACCAGGGCGAGGTGCTGTACGACAACCGCAACCTGTACAAGCAGTTCGCGGAACTCCGCCAGCGCATAGGCCTGGTCCCGCAGGACGACATCCTCCACAAGGAGCTGCAGGTCAGGACCGCCCTGCGGTACGCGGCCAAGCTCCGTTTCCCGGGCGACACCGCGTCGGCCGAGCGCGAGGCGCGGATCAACGAGGTGCTGCGCGAGCTCAAGCTCGACATCCACGCGGACAAGCGGATCACCTCGCTGTCCGGCGGCCAGCGCAAGCGGGTGTCGGTGGCCCTGGAACTGCTCACCAAGCCGTCGCTGATCTTCCTGGACGAGCCGACCTCGGGCCTGGACCCGGGCATGGACCGCGACGTGATGAAGCTGCTGCGCGGGCTCGCCGACGACGGCCGGACCGTCCTGGTCGTCACCCACTCCGTGGCCGAACTGGCCCTGTGCGACAAGCTGCTGGTCATGGCGCCCGGCGGTGCGGTCGCCTACTTCGGGCCGCCGGACGAGGCGCTGACCTTCTTCGGCTACGAGACCTGGGCCGACGTCTTCTCGGCGTTCGAGAACTACCGCGACTACGACTGGTCGGGTCGCTGGCGCGGTTCTCAGCACTACCAGACGTACGCCGCCGAGCTGGACACCGCCGCTCCGCAGCAGGCGCACTACATCCCGCAGCAGGCGGCCCGGCCGACCAAGCCGCAGAGCTGGGGCTCCCAGCTGTGGACGCTGGTCCGCCGCTACCTGTCGGTGATCATCTCCGACAAGGGCTTCATCGGGCTGATGGTGATCCTGCCCGCGGTGCTGGGCGTCGTCAGCGTGCTGATCCCGGCCGACAGCGGCCTGGGTCCCGGCCCGGCGCACGCGCACTTCCAGAACAAGGACGCCGGCACCATCCTGATGATCCTCGCGGTCGGCGCGTGCTTCGCCGGCGCGGCGAACTCGGTCCGCGAGCTGATCAAGGAACGGGTGATCTACGAGCGTGAACGCGCGGTCGGCCTGTCCCGCAGCGCGTACCTGATGTCGAAGATCATCGTGCTGGGCCTGATCACCGCCCTGCAGGGCGCGATCATCTGCGGCATCGGCTTCGCGCCCCGCAAGCTGCCCGCCGAGGGCGTCGTGCTCAAGGCCCACCCGGCCATCGAGATGGCGCTGGTGATCATGGCCTTCGGCATCACCTCGATGATGGTCGGCCTGATCATCTCCTCGCTCGTGAAGACGTCCGAGAAGACCATGCCGCTGCTGGTCATGTTCGCCATCGTGCAGATCGTCTTCACCGGCGTGCTCTTCCAGCTCTTCGGCAAGCCCGGCGTGGAGCAGCTGTCCTGGCTGATGCCGGCCCGCTGGGCCGTCGCCGGCGCGGGGACCACCGCGGACCTCAACGTGCTGCTGCCGTGGGACCCGACGCACCAGTCCGTCGACCCGCTGTGGAAGCACACCGCGGGTACCTGGACGCTGGACATCGGCGTGCTGCTGCTGATCAGCGTGCTGTGCGCGTTCGTCGTCGCGCGCCTGCTGCGGCGCCACGAGCCCGAGGTCATGCGCAAGTAGCGCGTGGGCAAGCGCGCGAAGGGCGGTGGGACACGAGGTCCCACCGCCCTTTCGCGTTCCGCGCATCGGCGCCCGGGACATCCGGGACGCGGAGGGAACGCGCGGATCAGTACGCGCCGAGCACCGCGCGCGGATCACGCACGCCGCTCAACACCCCGATCAGTACGCGGAGTACACGTTGTCGATGGTGCCGTACACGTGGTACGCGTAGTTGCACGCCGCGGTGATGTTCGCGACCGGGTCGTAGATGTCCCACGAAGTGCCGTCGACGTGGTACGTGTTGAACGTCGGGTTGATCACCTGGAGCAGGCCCTTGGACGGAATTCCGGCCGCGGCGTTGGAGTCCCACAGGTTGATCGCGTTCGGGTTGCCGCTCGACTCGCGGATGATGTTGCGGTAGATGCCGTTGTAGGTGCCCGGGATGTTGTGGGCGGCCATGACGTCCAGCGAGTGGCGGATCCAGCCGTCGAGGTCGTTGGTGTAGGTCTTCACCGCGGCCGGGGTGGCCTTGGCGGCGACCGGCACGGCCTTGAGGGTGGCGCGCTGCATGGAGCGGTTGGCGGCGGCCTTCTCGGCGGCCCGCTTGACCGCGGCCGCCTGCGCGGCCTTCTTGGCGGCGGCGTCGGCGGAAGCCTTCCTGGCGGCCGCGTCAGCGGCCTTCTTCTTGGCCAGGGCGTCGGCGGCGGCCTTCTTGGCGGCGGCGTCGGCAGCGGACTTCTTGGCCGCGGCGGCCTGGTCGGCGATCGCCTTCTGCGACGCGGAGTCGGTCTTCGCGTCCGGGGCGGCGTCGGTCTTCTTGACCTCGGCACCGGTGGAGACCTTGTAGCCGGTCGGATCACCGGCGGCGGAAGCAGAGCCCCCGCCGGTCGCCTGGAGACCGGTGACTGCCAGAACGACGGCGGTCGCGGCGGCGGCACCGGCCGCCGTGATCTTGTGCTTCTTGGACAGTCGGCCGATCTTCGGGATCGTGGGGAGCTGCATCTCGGGTTACCTCTTCCGGTTGGGACCCGAGAATCTTTAGGTGGTCGTAAAACTGAGGTCAATGACGATTCCTACGATTCGAATTCGTAGATGGACCCGGAATCGGCACCTGATTTCCGGCGGTGCGCCCGCAAGGGCCGTACCCGCTATTCCACTAAGCCGCTTAGTATGTGACCCACGTCCTATAGGTGACGTCACATGCCGGCACCCCCGGCGTCGCGCATGGTGACGGCGGGGGTGCCATAGGTGACGCTCAATCAGGAGCGTCTGAGAATAGGATAATAGGCGAAAACGGGCATTCAGGGCACAATGCCCGAAACGGCTTCCTCCTCACGGGAGCAGCAGGTTGACGTCCCCGAACTCGTGCCACAGGTAGCGTGCCCGCAGCGCCTCGGCGTAGACCCGCTCCAGCAGGGCGTCACCGGAGATCGCCCGCAGCATCAGCAGGTGCGAGGCCTCAGGCTCGTGGAGCCCCGTCAGCAGGCCGTCCACGACCCCGACGCCCCGCTCCGGGGTGACCACCAGCTCCGTCCAGCCACGGGCCGCACGGACCACGCCCCGAGCGTCGGCAGCCGACTCCAGGGCCCGCACGGCCGTCGTCCCCACCGCCACCACCCGGCCGCCGGCCGCGCGGGCCGCGTTCACCTGCCAGGCCGTGCTGGCCGGCACGGCGAAGGGCTCCGCGTACGGCGGCTCGTGCGCCTCGGCCGACGCCACACCGGTGTGCAGCACGATCGGCGCGACCTGCACGCCCCGGCTCACCAGCTCCGTGACCAGCGGCGCGGTGAAGGGCCGTCCCGCGCTCGGCATCTCCGCCGACCCGGCGCCGCCGGCCGGCCCGGTCGCGAACACCGTCTGGTACGCCGACAGCGGCTGGTCGCGCTCGGTGTAGGAGTAGCGGATGGGCCGGCCGTGCCGGTGCAGGTACCGCTCCACGGCGGGCACCGACGGCTCGGCGACCCACAAGCGGTCGCCCGACGCGTCCAGCGCCGCCACCAGCCGCAGCTCCGCGCCGCCGCGCAGCCGCACCACACCCCC
The DNA here is from genome assembly GCF_900110255.1 of Actinacidiphila rubida. Lineage (GTDB taxonomy): Bacteria > Actinomycetota > Actinomycetes > Streptomycetales > Streptomycetaceae > Actinacidiphila > Actinacidiphila rubida. The sequence continues at coordinate 12,970 of NZ_FODD01000040.1, read as the reverse complement.
GGCCGGGCCGCCGGCCCGGCGCTCGGTGGACCCCCGGCCGTCGGGGCTGCGCACCTCCACCACCCACCGGCCGTCGTCACGGCGGGTGGAGAAGTGCACCACGACGTCCTCGCCCGGCAGCCGGCCGTCCACCGCGGCCGGCAGGGTCCGTGAGGTGTTCACCACGAGCACGTCCCCGGCCCGCAGCAGCCGCGGCAGCTCCCGGAAGCCGTGGTGCGTCACCGCACCGCCCTCCCGGCGGCCCACCAGCAGCCGCACCGCGTCGCGCCGCGGCGCCGGCACCCGCGCCAGCAGCTCGGACGGCACCCGCAGACCGGCCAGACCCGCCGCGTCCACCCGGTCCGCCTCCGCGTCGCACGTCTCGCAGGTGATCACCGCGGTCATCGCGCCTCCACCAGGCCGGGGGCCGCGTACCGGCCGCTCGCGGCCCTGCCGTCCAGCAGCCGCAGGAAGGCCGGCACGACCTCCTCCGGCAGCGGGCGCGCCCCGAAGTCCGGGTCGTCGGGAACGGCCGCCGCGTACAGGCCGGTCCGCAGATCGCCCGGGTCGACCCACCACACCCGCACGTCCGGCTCCTCCTCGGCCAGGACCGCCGACAGCTGCTCCAGGGCCGCCTTGCTGGCGCCGTACCCTCCCCACGTGGGGTACGCCTCCACCGCCGCGTCCGAGCTGACGTTGAGCACCGCGCCGCCGGCCGACCGCAGCGCCGGCAGCACCGCGCGCACCAGCGCCAGCGGCGCCACCACATTGGTCTCGAGCGCCGCCCGCAGCCCCTCCACGGGCAGCTCGGCGAGCGGCACCAGCGGCTCCGCGCCCAGCGCGCTCGCGTTGTTCACCAGCAGGTCCACCCCGCCGAGCGCCTCGGCCGCCGCCACGAGCTCCGCGCGGTGCGCGGCGTCCGTGACGTCCCCCGACCGCGCCTCGACCCGTACCGGCGGGGGAGCGCCCCGCTCGATCTCCGCGGCCGCCGCGCCGAGCACGTCCGCGTCCCGCCCGTCCAGCACGAGGTCCCAGCCGCGGTCCGCGAGCGCGGCGGCCAGCGCCCGCCCCAGCCCCCGCGACGCCCCCGTGATGATCGCCACCGGCATACCACCCTCACCAGCCTCCGTGTCAGGGCCTGACGGCCCGGTCCGGCACCAGCGCCGGACCACCTGGCTTCACCGTAGGAACGCGGCGGCGGCCTCCGCCTCGGCCGCCCGCACCAGGCACCCCGGGCACTTGGGACTAGGCCCCTGACTAGGACCGACGGACCAGGACGGTCCGTCCGGCGGCGCATACGCGCTGTCACCCGCCGCGGGTACGGTGGGGGCATGTCCCCCCGGACGCCGCGAGGCGGCATCGAAGCGGTCAGCGCCGCGGTCCTGGCGATGAACCGCAGGCTGGAGGTGCGCGAGGTCCTGCAGACCATCGTCGCCTCCGCCCGCGAGCTGCTCGGCGCCGAGTACGCCGCGCTCGGGGTGCCCGACGACCACGGCGGCTTCGCGCAGTTCGTGGTCGACGGCGTCACCGACGCGCAGTGGAAGGCCATCGGCCCGCTGCCCCGGCAGCACGGCGTGCTCGCCGCGATGCTCCACGAGGGCACCCCGCAGCGCCTGTCGGACGTCCGCGAGTTCGACAGCTTCGCCGGCTGGCCGCGCGCCCACCCGGTGATGAAGGACTTCATCGGCATGCCGATCGCCGACGGCGAGGAGATCCTGGGCGCCGTCTTCCTGGCCAACAAGCAGTGCCCGCGGCAGCCCGGCGGCGGCTGCGGCTTCACCCAGGACGACGAGGACCTGCTGCGGATCCTCGCCGACCACGCCGCCATCGCCCTCACCAACGCGCGCCTGCACGAGCGCAGCCGCGAGCTGACGCTGGCGGGGGAGCGGGCCCGCATCGCGCACGAACTCCACGACGCCGTCTCCCAGAAGCTGTTCTCGCTGCGGCTCACCGCGCAGGCCGCGGCCGCCCTGGTCGACGGCCAGCCCGGCCGGGCCAAGGAGGAGATCCGGCAGGTCGCCGCGCTCGCCGCGGAGGCCGCCGACGAGTTGCGCGCCGTCGTGGTGGAGTTGCGGCCCGCCGCCCTCGACGAGGACGGCCTCGTCGCCACCCTGCGCACCCAGGCCGAGGTCCTGGACCGGGTGCACTCCGCCGGCGTCAGCTTCCACGCCGTCCAGGTGCGGGCGCTGCCCGCCGCCCAGGAGGAGGCGCTGCTGCGGGTCGCGCAGGAAGCCCTGCACAACGCGCTGCGGCACGCCGGCGCCGGCACCGTCAGCGTCACCCTCGAAGGGCGCGGCAAGGGCGTGCGGCTGCGGATCAGCGACGACGGGCGGGGGTTCGACCCCCACGCGGTGCGGCAGGCCGGCCGGCACCTGGGCCTGGTGTCCATGCGCGACCGGGCCGACGGCGTCGGCGGCCGGCTGGCTGTGGAATCGGAGCCCGGCAAGGGCACCGTCATCGAGATGGAGGTGCCCGGTGGCTGACAGCGTCATCCGCGTCCTGCTGGTCGACGACCACCAGGTCGTACGGCGCGGCCTGCGCACGTTCCTGGAGGTCCAGGGCGACATCGAGGTCGTCGGCGAGGCGGCCGACGGCGCGGAGGGCGTCGCCCGCGCGCAGGAGCTGCGGCCCGACGTGATCCTCATGGACGTCAAGATGCCGGGCACCGACGGCATCGCGGCGCTCCAGTTGCTGCGCGACGCGCAGAACCCGGCGCGGGTGCTCATAGTGACGAGCTTCACCGAGCAGCGCACCGTCGTACCGGCGCTGCGGGCCGGCGCGGCCGGATACGTCTACAAGGACGTCGACCCGGTGGCGCTCGCCGACGCGATCCGCTCGGTGCACGCCGGGCACGTCCTCCTCCAGCCCGAGGTGGCCGGTGCGTTGCTCGCGCAGGACCACGGCACGTCCGGTACCGGACGCGCCACCACGCTGACGGACCGCGAACGCGAGGTGCTCGGCCTCATCGCGGACGGCCGGTCCAACCGCGAGATCGCGCGGGCCCTGGTGCTGTCCGAGAAGACGGTGAAGACGCACGTCTCCAACATCCTCATGAAGCTCGACCTGGCGGACCGCACCCAGGCGGCGCTCTGGGCCGTCCGCAACGGCATCGGCGGCTAGGGGGTCCGTCGTCCGGATCTCCGCGGCGCCTCCCTCCCTCGCCTTGCAGCCGCACGCACCGCACACCCCAGGGGGCCGGCCCACCCGGCCTACGGGCGGCGGCGGTCGATCTCCTCGACGTACGCGTTGTACGCGGCGACCTGGGCGCGGCGGGCCGTCCGCTCGACGGGGCGCAGCAGTTCCGCGCGGGCCGCGATCTGCGACGCGGAGATCGCGGCCCCGTGCCCGTCCGCCGCGATGTCCACGAGCGCGGCCACCCGCTGGGCCAGTTCCAGGACCCGTACCGCGCGCGGCGGATAGCCGGGCGCGAGGACCTCGCGCCCCCGCTCGGCCCGCGCCCGGTACGCCTCCAGCGCGGCCTGCGCGGACGGCCCCGCGCCGGCGACGTCCAGCCGCGCCAGCGCGTCCGTCGCGTCCCGCAGTGCCTCCGCCAGTTCCCGCTCGGCCTCGCCCAGCGAGGGCACGTCGGCCGGCGGCGCGTCCCGCACGACCTGGCACTGCCACTCGACCTCGACGTGCAGGTCGCCGGCCGGCCCGGCCTCGTGCACCTCGGGGACGAGCCCCAGGGACAGCGCCCCGACGGTGATCACCGCCTGCCCGGCGGCCAGCGCCAGCGCGTTGAACTCCGGCGGTCCGCTGAGCCCCAGCGGATGGCCCGCGACGGGCAGCGCGAGCCGCAGGCCCGTCACACCCATCGCCCGCAGCCGGCCCAGTCCGAGCGTCAGGCCCACGGGGGTGTGCTCGCCCGGCAGTTCGGCGATCCGGTGGATCGCGTCCTCCGCGGTGATCCGCTCCGCGACGTCATCCGGTGCGGCAAGTCCGGCAAGGAGGGCATTTCCCCATGCGGTCAGCCGCCCGGAGCGAGGTTCATCAAGCATGCCCCCAGCCTATGGACTGGACCCGGTGCGCGGTGGCGTAAGTTTTCCCCGGGGGTTCCTTCTGGCCCGTGCCGACGTGGGCACACCGGACTGCCGAGACTGCAATGGGAGACAACGCGCTCATGAGCGATGTACTGGAGCTGGTGGACGTATCCGTGGTCCGCGACGGACGGGCTCTGGTGGACCAGGTCTCGTGGTCGGTGGCCGAGGGCGAGCGCTGGGTGATCCTGGGCCCCAACGGAGCCGGCAAGACCACCCTGCTCAACGTCGCGTCCAGCTACCTCTTCCCGACCACTGGCACCGTCCAGATCCTCGGCGACAAGCTCGGCGGCGTCGACGTCTTCGAGCTGCGGCCCCGGATCGGCATGGCCGGCGCCGCCATGGCGGAGAAGATGCCCCGCAGCCAGACCGTGCTGGAGACCGTCCTCACCGCCGCCTACGGCATGACCGCCACCTGGCACGAGGGCTACGAGAAGGTCGACGAGGACCGGGCCCGCGCGTTCCTCGACCGGCTCGGGATGAACGACTTCCTCGACCGCAAGTTCGGCACCCTGTCCGAGGGCGAGCGCAAGCGCACCCTGATCGCCCGCGCGATGATGGTCGACCCCGAGATGCTGCTGCTCGACGAGCCCGCCGCCGGACTCGACCTCGGCGGCCGCGAGGACCTGGTCCGCCGCCTCGGCCGGCTGGCCCGCGACCCGATCGCCCCCTCCATGATCATGGTCACCCACCACGTCGAGGAGATCGCGCCCGGCTTCACCCACGTGCTGATGATCCGCCAGGGCAAGGTGGTGGCCGCCGGCCCGATCGAGGACGAGCTGACCTCGCGCAACCTGTCGGTCTGCTTCGGCCTGCCGCTCGTCGTCGAGCGCCGCGGCGACCGCTGGACGGCCGCGGGCCTGCCCCTGAGCTAGGACCTTCTGTGGGGATCTCCGCGGCGTCGCGGTGTCCCCGCTCACCGCCCCCTTCCCCGGAGGTCTTCCGGGACGTTTCCCCGCACATGCCCGAGATCACCGCGAAGGCCATGCCGTGCCCGGATCCGGTCATGAGCTGGCCGGTTCACATGTCCCGCACGACAAGAACCTGCCCTGCCAAGGGCGTTGGCGCCTACGATTGACCACGTGGACGCATGGGTGTGGTGGCTGATAGCCGCGGTGGGACTGGGCATCCCGCTGGTGATCACGGCAATGCCCGAATTCGGCATGTTCGCGGTGGGCGCGGTGGCCGGTGCGGCCGCCGCGGGACTCGGCGGCGGCATCGTGGCCCAGGTGATCGTGTTCGTCGCGGTGTCCGTGGCGCTCCTGGTGTTCGTCCGGCCGCTGGCCTACCGCAACCGCCAGCGCCCCGAGCAGCGCAGCGGCATCGACGCCCTCAAGGGCAAGCGGGCCGTGGTGCTGGAGCGGGTCGACGCCGGCGCGGGCGGCCGGATCAAACTCGGCGGCGAGGTCTGGTCGGCCAGGGCTCTGGACACCGGCCGGGTCTTCGACCCCGGGGATCACGTGGACGTGGTGGAGATCGACGGCGCGACCGCCGTCGTCATGTAGCAGGCCTCGAACCGGCGGACAACAGGCCGCGGGGCGAGGGGAATTCGCCGATCCCCGCCCGGAGCGCGCCGGCTGTCTGCGACAATTGATCATGTCGTCGTACGTGACACATCCGGCTCAACCGGCGCGGGAGCGGCCATGCAGCCCATCATCATCGTCCTCATCATCCTGGTGGTGCTCGTCTTCATCGCGCTGATCAAGACGGTGCAGGTGATCCCGCAGGCCAGCGCGGCGATCGTGGAGCGCTTCGGCCGCTACACCCGCACCCTCAGCGCCGGGCTGAACATCGTCGTCCCGTTCATCGACACCATCCGCAACCGGATCGACCTGCGCGAGCAGGTGGTCCCGTTCCCGCCGCAGCCGGTGATCACCCAGGACAACCTGGTGGTCAACATCGACACCGTCATCTACTACCAGGTCACCGACGCCCGCGCCGCGACGTACGAGGTCGCCAGCTACATCCAGGCGATCGAGCAGCTGACCGTCACCACGCTGCGCAACATCATCGGCGGCATGGACCTGGAGCGGACCCTCACCTCCCGCGAGGAGATCAACGCGGCGCTGCGCGGCGTCCTCGACGAGGCGACCGGCAAGTGGGGCATCCGCGTCAACCGCGTCGAACTCAAGGCCATCGAACCGCCCACCTCCATCCAGGACTCCATGGAGAAGCAGATGCGCGCCGACCGCGACAAGCGCGCCGCGATCCTCACCGCCGAGGGCATCAGGCAGTCCCAGATCCTCACCGCGGAAGGCGAGAAGCAGTCCTCGATCCTCCGCGCCGAAGGTGACGCCAAGGCCGCGGCCCTGCGCGCCGAGGGCGAGGCGCAGGCCATCCGCACGGTCTTCGAGTCCATCCACGCGGGCGACCCGGACCAGAAGCTCCTCGCCTACCAGTACCTGCAGATGCTGCCGAAGATCGCCGAGGGCGACGCCAACAAGCTCTGGATCATCCCCAGCGAGCTCAACGACGCGCTCAAGGGCCTCGGCGGCATGATGAACATCCCCGGCGTGTCCAACGGCGGCAACGGCGGCAACGGCGGCTCGAACCCGTCCGCGATGCCCGCCCCTCGCCGCGAGTCGCCCCGCTTCGACAAGGACTGATCCCGCAGCGACCCCGCCGCACGTCCGCCGCAACCCCGCCGGCCCCGGCGGGAATCCGGCCGCCGCCTTCGACAAGCGGTCCGCACGGCTGGCATGATCACCGCGCACCCCTCGACCTCCATGGCGGGGAGGCTGCACAGCGATCACGGAGAGCCCTATGTCCCCAGCAGAAGCAGTGGCGGTCCTCGCGGCCGGCGTCGGTGCGGGCACGATCAACACCATCGTCGGGTCGGGAACGCTGATCACCTTCCCCGTCCTGCTCGCGGTCGGTCTGCCCCCGGTCACCGCCAACGTCTCCAACGCCCTCGGGCTGGTGCCCGGTTCGGTGGCCGGAGCCATCGGCTACCGCAAGGAACTCACCGGCCAGCGCGACCGGCTGCTGCGCCTGGGCACCGTGTGCCTGATCGGCGGCGCCGGCGGCGCCATGCTGCTCGTCACGCTGCCGTCCAAGGCGTTCGACGCGATCGTGCCGGTACTCATCGGCCTCGCGCTCGTCCTCGTCGTCCTGCAGCCGCGCCTCGCCCGCTTCGTCCAGGCCCGCAGGGACGCGGCCGGCAGCAGCGCCCCCACCGACGGCGGCCCCGTCCTGCTCCTCGGGATGCTCGTCGCCAGCGCCTACGGCGGCTACTTCGGCGCCGCCCAGGGCGTCCTCTACCTGTCCCTGATGGGCCTGCTGCTCGACGAACCGCTGCAGCGCGTCAACGGCCTCAAGAACGTCCTGGCCGCGATAGTCAACGGCATCGCCGCCGTCTTCTTCGTCATCGTCGCCCACATGGACTGGGCGGCCGTCGGGCTGATCGCGGCCGGCGCCACCCTCGGCGGAATGGTCGGCGCCCGCATCGGACGCCGCCTGCCGCCCACCGCCCTGCGCGGCCTCATCGTCGTCGTCGGCCTCGCCGCGATCGTGCAACTGGCCCTGAAATGACCGGTGGGCGGAGCGCCGTGCGCTCCACCCACCCGTTCTGCCCGCGCGGTCCCGCACGCCCGCGGCGCCGGGCCGCCGTCAGGCCGGGAGCGCCAGCCACTCCGGCAGGCGCTCCCGCTCCCGCACACCCAGCGCCAGCAGCAGCGCGTCCCCCGGCGTCGGCTCGAACGGCCGGACCAGCAGCGTCATCCCCGCCTGCTCCGGCGTACGGTCCGCCTTGCGCTGGTTGTCCTCCGCGCACGCCGCCACCGTGTTCAGCCAGGTGTCGCCACCCCCGCGCGACTTCGGCTGCACGTGGTCGACGGTCGTCGCCCGCCGCCCGCAGTACGCGCAGCGGTGCCGGTCACGCACCAGCACACCCCGCCGCGACCACGGCGCCCGTTGTCGGAACGGCACCCGCACGAACCGGCAGAGCCGGATCACCTGCGGCACCGGGACCTCGACGTCGGCCGCGCGGATGCGCAGCCCGGGATGCGCCTGCTCGACGACCGCCTTGTCCTGCATGACCAGGACGACGGCACGCCGCAGCGACACCGTCGACAGCGGCTCGAAACTCGCATTCAGCACCAGCGTGTCGCGCATCCCTGCCCACCTCCCGGACCCCGTCGCCCCCCAACGGGCGAAGTGGGTCCACTGTGCCCGGGGGCCGATCCGTGGACAACGCAATTTCCCCACGACAGACGGCAGGTGAGCGGGACACGGCATTCCGGAAAAGCTCCGGGGAAGTTCCGGGAATGACGATCAAGGACCGGTCGCACACCCGGCGGCGAATGCCGGGCAACCGGTGAGACGCCGATCGAAACGGCGAGGCGGGTAAAGAAAAGGCGATCATCCGAAGCAAGCGACCGCACCGTGGACGACCGCACCGTGAACGACCACGCCGAAGGTCCACGCCGAACGTCCACGCCGAACGGCGAACCTCCCCGGACCAGCGCCACCGCGCGGACCACGGAGAACGCCCGCGCCCCGGATCCCGCCCCCCGTGAGACGGGCACCCGGAGCGCGTCAGCCGGCGCGGACGCCCGGTGACGGACCCAGGCTCCGGCAGACGGCCGGGGCACGACAGACCACACCCCCGGCCGCTCGGGCACGAGAGGATCCGCCGCGCGACGCACCGCCGCCCCCGCAGCAGCGGTGCCGGCCACCCGGAACACGAGCCGCCCGGGCACATGGTCCGGGTGGCCGCCGCGTCACCGGGCCACGCACCACTGTGCGCGGCCCGGCACCGCTCCGCAAACGATTAACCACGCAGCGGAACGGGCGGAGTCAGGCGCCCTCGGGATTCTCGTACTCGCCGATCAGCTGCGCCCTGGCCAGCGTGTGGAAGCGCAGGTTGAAGCCCACCACGGCCGGCGAGGCGTCCGCGTCCGGACCCAGCTTCTCCTGGTCCACCGCGTACACCGTGAACACGTACCGGTGCGGGCCGTCGCCGGGCGGCGGCGCCGCCCCGCCGAAGTCCCGCGTGCCGTAGTCGTTCCGCGCCTGCACCGCGCCCGCCGGCAGCCCCGCGAAATCACCGGTGCCCGCACCGCGCGGCAGCTCCGTCACCGACGCAGGAACGTCGAACAGCACCCAGTGCCAGAAACCGCTGCCGGTCGGCGCGTCCGGGTCGTAGCAGGTGACGGCGAAGCTCTTCGTCCCCGCCGGGAAGCCCTCCCAGCGCAGCTGTGGCGACGTGTTGCCCGCCGCAAACACCTGGTCGTCCTTGAGCGTCGCCCCCGCCGACACGTCGTCGCTGACCACCGTGAACGCCGGGACCGGCGGGTGGAAATCGTGGGGGAGCGGCCGCCGCGCTTGCTCGGTCACCTCGGCACCTCCTGATCGTCCGGATCGTCCTGACCGCGAGTCACCTCGCCGCCAGAGCCTTCGCACGCGAGCCTAGAACCCTAGAACCAGTTCCGCTTACCGCCCACCTCGGCGAGCCACCCGTGCAGGTACGCCGCCCAGTCCGTCTGCTCCACCGCGTGCATCCCCATCGTGAACGAGCGGTGGGTGTCACTCCCCGTGCTGAACAGGCCCGGCTTCTTGTCCATCTCCAGCACGACGTCCATCGCGTCGGCGTCCGCCACGAACGTCAGCTCCACCTCGCTCAGCCCGCGGTACTGGCTCGGCACCCGGAACTCGATCTCCTGGTAGAACGGCAGCCGCTGCCGCGTGTGGTGCAGCCGCCCCTTCTCCAGATCCGCGCCCTTGAACGCGAACCCCAGCTGCCCGAACGCGTCCAGCAGGGCCTGCTGCGCCGGCAGCGGGTGGACGTTCACCGGATCGAGGTCGCCCTTGTCGACCGCCCGGGCGATCTGCAGCTCCGTGCTCACCCCCACGTTCATCCCGGTCAGATGACGGCCGAGGAACATCGTCACCGGCGTCTCCCACGGGATCTCCAGCGCGAACGGCACGCTGTGCACCGCCTCCGGCAGCAGCACGAACTCCCCGCCGATCTGCTCCCGGTGGAACTCGATGTTCTGGTGGTGCTCCGTCTCGTTGCCCTGCGCGTCCCTGCGCTCCACCTCGACCCGCGCCTGGAGGCCCACCGACAGTCCCTGGATCCGCTGCTCGACCGAGCCGCCCTGCACGCGCACCTCGCCGTGGACCACACCGCCCGGCACCACGTCCGCCTGCGCCAGCTCGGTCTCCACCGACGCCCCGCCCGCCCCCAGGCTCGCCAGCAGCTTCTTGAACCCCATGCCCGCACCTCTCGGTTTGCCTCTTCTTTGCACAGATCTTGGCGAACTCTACGAACGCCGAGGACGCCCCGGCGGTTCCACTACGCTCGATCCCCGTGATCACCGCACCCGACCGGACACCGCTGCCCCGGTCCTTCTTCGACCGGCCCGTCCTGGAGATCGCCCCCGACCTGCTCGGCCGCACGCTGGTCCGGGTCACCGACGACGGACCGATCGACCTGCGACTCACCGAGGTCGAGGCCTACGACGGCCCCAACGACCCGGGCTCCCACGCCTACCGCGGACGCACCGACCGCAACGCCGTGATGTTCGGCCCGCCCGGACACACCTACGTCTACTTCACCTATGGCATGTGGCACTGCTTGAACCTGGTCTGCGGACCCGAGGGACAGCCCAGCGGAGTGCTGCTGCGCGCCGGCGAGATCACCGCGGGCACCGCGCTGGCCCGCGCCCACCGGCCCACCTCCCGCAAGCCCAGCGACCTGGCCCAGGGCCCCGCCCGCCTCGCCACCGCGCTGAGCGTCGACCGCACCCTCAACGGGGCCGACGCCTGCTCCGACGGCAACGGCCCGTTCCGCATCCTCGCCGGCTCCCCGCCCGCCCCCGGCGCCGTCCGTACCGGCCCGCGCACCGGCGTCGGCGGCGAGGGCGCCGGCCACCCATGGCGCTACTGGATCGACGGCGACCCCACCGTCAGCCCCTACCGGGCCCACACCCCGCGCAAGCGGTCCTGACCGCGGCCGCGCGACCGGTGCGGGAAACGATTGCGGCCACCTCGGCCGCACCGCGTACCCTCGGACTCACCGCGTCCACGCCTCTCCGGAGACCGTGGACGCCCCGACAGACCACCGACGGCATCGCGCCGACCCAAGGAGACACGGACACCGTGACGGACATCGTCGACGAGCTGCGGTGGCGGGGCGTACTGGCCCAGACCACCGACGAGGAAGCCCTGCGCAAGGCGCTCGCGGACGGTCCCCTCACCCTCTATTGCGGCTTCGACCCGACCGCGCAGAGCCTCCACGTCGGCCACCTCACCCAGATCCTCGCGCTGCGGCGCTTCCAGCTCGCCGGCCACCGGCCGATCGCCCTCGTCGGCGGCGCCACCGGTCTCATCGGCGACCCGAAGCCCAGCGCCGAGCGGGTGCTGAACGACGTCGAGACCGTGCAGTCCTGGGTCACCGCCCTGCGCGGGCAGCTCGCCGCGTTCCTGGACTTCGACACCCCGGGACCCACCCAGGCGGTCATGGCCAACAACTACGAGTGGACCGAGGGCCTGTCCGCGCTCGCACTGCTGCGCGACTACGGCAAGCACTTCAGCGTCAACCAGATGCTGGCCCGGGAGACGGTGAAGTCCCGCCTCGACGGCGAGGGCATGAGCTACACCGAGTTCAGCTACGTGATCCTCCAGTCGCTGGACTTCCTGGAGCTCTACCGCGCCTACGGCTGCACGCTGCAGATCGGCGGCAGCGACCAGTGGGGCAACATCACCGCGGGTCTGGACCTGATCCGGCGCATCGCCGGCAACCAGCCGCACGGCTCCGCCCACGCCCTCACCCAGAACCTGCTCACAAAGGCCGACGGCACCAAGTTCGGCAAGACCGAGGGCGGCGCGGTCTGGCTCGACCCCGAGCTGACCACGCCCTACGCCTTCTACCAGTTCTGGCTGAACGCCGACGACCGCGACGTGGCGCGCTACCTGAGGACCTTCAGCTTCAGGACGCGTGAGGAGATCGAGGAGCTGGAGCGGGCGACCGAGGAGCGGCCGCAGGCCCGCGCCGCCCAGCGCGCCCTGGCGGAGGAGCTGACCACGCTGGTCCACGGCGCCGACCAGTGCGCGGCGGTCATCGCCGCGTCCAGGGCACTTTTCGGCCAGGGGGAGCTCGCCGACCTCGACGAGCGCACGCTGGCCGCCGCCCTGAGTGAGCTGCCCCGGGCACAGGTCACGGAACTCGCGCCGGTCGCCGACCTGTTGGCGGCCGTCGAGCTGGTCCCCAGCAAGTCCGCCGCCCGCCGCACCATCAAGGAGGGCGGCGCCTACGTCAACAACGCCAAGGTGGAGAGCGAGGACGCGGTGCCGACCGCGGCCGATCTGATCCACGGCCGCTGGCTGGTCCTGCGGCGCGGCAAGCGCAACCTCGGCGCGGTCGAACTGACCGCCGGCTGACCGCGATCCGGCCGCTCCCGGCCGGACACGGCTGAAAATCCACGTTTGAGCGGCGGCTGAGCTTGACTCGGCCGCCGCTCCTGCGTAACGTAGTCCGAGCCGCTGAAACGGTGGGACGGGTTCACCCGACACTCACCTCACGAGCGGCCACCCACTACCTACGTCTTCCCGATCACCGGGACGGAATTCGGCATGCCGAAATCCACAACGGTGAAGCCGATTATGACTCGGCAGGGAAATCCGGTACGGTGGGAACACAACGAAGGGAAAGCCCGGAGGGGCCCGAAAGGGAACCGAAGGAAGCGTCCGTTCCTTGAGAACTCAACAGCGTGCCAAAAGTCAACGCCAGATATGTTGATACCCCGTCCCTCACGGTTCGCCGTGGTGGATGTGGTTCCTTTGAAAAGTCCTTCCTGTAGCGGGAAGGCAAGACACAGCGAGGACGCTGTGGGCGGTCGGATTATTCCTCCGATCGTCCCGCTCTTTCGTGTGTTGCCGGGATAGCCCGGAAGCATTCACGGAGAGTTTGATCCTGGCTCAGGACGAACGCTGGCGGCGTGCTTAACACATGC
>NZ_FODD01000038.1 GCF_900110255.1 Actinacidiphila rubida | reverse complement strand
CTTTCGGGACACGCCCTGCCCCTTGCGGTACGTCGCCGTCTCCCGGCCGGTGGCCGGTTGTTCGCGCAGTTCCCCGCGCCCCCGGTGTGCGTGCCCTTTGTCCGTGGGGTCGGGGGCGCTCCGGAAGCGTCTCCTCGGAAATGTGCATACGGGTTCGTCCGCAGTCTTGCCCGGGGGCCGCGCACATTTCTCTGCGGGGAGCACTTCCTCCCCACCCCCTCCCGCTGATCCACCGTGCGGCGGGGGACATGGGCACGGCCAAGGTCCTCCCGCAGACGGGGACCGGCCGGAAGGGGACGATCCGGGTGTGTCCCCGCAGAGCTTTGCAAGGCCCCGGGCACCCTGACGGAAAAAGTCGCCATGCAAAGCTCGAGGAGACACTCCCGGAGTGGCCCCTGACCCCACCCACGAACGTGCACCGCCAGGGGCGCGAGGAACTGCGCGAGCAACCGGCCACCGGCCGGGAGACGGCCACGGCGCCCCGGGGGCACCCCGGAGGCCGAAGGGGCGCGGGGTCCCCCAGCCTTCGGCCGGGAGGTGCCCCCAACGCGACAAGCCGCGACGGCGCGGCAGGCGGCCGGAGCAAGCCCCGGGGGCACCCCGTTGGCGCGACAAGCCACGACGGCGCGGCACCCCGAAGCAAGCCCCGGGGGCACCCCGTTGGCGGCTAGAGCTCCGCGTAAGCGGACAAGCGGCGGACCGCGTCCTCGCGACGCGCCAAGCGCCGCCCCGCCGCTTTGGAGCGCGCCGCGGTCAGCGTGGCGAGCGCGTGGGCGACCGCGGCCACCGCGGTGGGGGAGTCGGAGAAGGACGCGCTCGCGGTCACGGCCGTGAGGCACACCGTCGCGTGCGCGGCCAACGGCCCGCCCGCGTCGTCGGTGACGGCCACCACCGCCGCGCCGGACTCGGCGAACGCCTCGGCGAGCCGGATCGTCGACGCGTCGTAGCGGCGCAGGGCGAAGGCCACGAGGACGTCCTGGGTGCCGGCGTCGGTGAGTGCCTCGATCTCGCGTCCGGCGGGCCCGCCGACGAGCGCGACCTGGCCGAGGACCGCGGACAGGTCGGTCGCGAGAAGGTGCGCGAACGCGTGGCTGCGGCACGCACCCGTCACCCAGCGGCGGCGCGCGCCGAGCAGCGCGTCGACGGCGAGGCTGAGCGCGCCGTTGTCGTCGAGCTCGCTGAGGGTCGTGGCGACGTTGTCGGACTCCAGCACGGTCATGCGCGGGAGCAGTCCGGCGCGCGCCGCCGGTCCCAGGCGCATCTCGAACCGGGCAACGGGCGTGCGCAGTTCGTCGTTGAGCTTGTCCGTGACGCGGGCCTGGAGCTCGGCGAGGTCGCGGAAGCCCGCGGCGGTGAGCAGGCGGTGGAGGTCGCGCCGGGTCGCGCCGCTGCGTTCCAGCAGGACGTCGTGGCGCAGCAGCACCGTGTGCGGGTAGCCCGCCGACAGCACGTCGTACAGGGCCCGTTCGCCGTCACCGAGTTCCTGTGCGGCGTCGGAGAGCATCGCGAGGGGGTCGGACCAGGTCGAGGCGTGCGGGAACACGTCAGTCCTCCAGCGGTTGGGGGCCGGGGAGTTGGCCGATGTCCATCCTTACCCTCCCAAAGCGGTGTTGAGCGTGATAAGCAATGGGGCCAACCGAGGTCGAGTGGAGCCGGTGTGGCGTCAGGGGGTCGAGGGACCGTGGGGGATCGGCGGACGGTGCGGGGCTTGCGGGAGGGGCCGGCGCGTGGAAGCGACGCGGCCGCGGCCCGGTTGGGGGCGCGGCTGCGCCTGTCGCGGCGGCGGCTGGGGCTGACCCAGGAGGCGGTGAGCGACCGGACGGGCCTGTCCAAGAGCTTCCTGAGCCAGTTGGAGGCCGGGCTCGCCAATCCGACGCTGGACTCGCTGCACCGGATCGCCGAGGCCGTGGAGACCCCGCTGTCGGTGCTGCTGGGCGGCGGGGGCGGCGGACGGACGGCGGCCGCGGTGGCGCTGAGCACGACCTACCGTCCGGCGCGTGACGGACGGGAGTGGGCCGACGGCGAGGGCCGCACGTATCCGCTGACCGCTCCCGGCGCGCGGCGCTTCGAGACGGTGCTGGCGGAGGGCACGCCGGCCCACCACGGCTTCGTCACCGGCCATCCGGGCGAGGAGCTGTGCCACGTGCTGGGCGGGCGGCTGCGCGCGGAGGTCGACGGTCAGGAGTTCGACCTCACGCAGGGAGCCTCGCTGCACTACGACAGCGCGCTGCCGCACCGCCTGACGGCGCTCGAGCCCGGCACGCGCTTCCTGCTTCAGGTGGCGGGTCCGCCGGTCGCCTGACCCGCTCGGCGGGACGGCCCCCCGGCCGTGGCGGGAGCATGTCATGGACGCCCACGGTAGTGAGGCGCTCGCGCCCAGGCGATGGACGAGCCGTCGAGGCTTGGGGAATTCCGGTGGACGTTTCGTCCAGGACCGGCGTCACCAGCGGGGCGGCTCGCCGGGAGGGCGGGGCGGGAGCGGGTGGCCGGGCGGGTGGACGACGTAGGCCGCGCCCGCGGCGCCGCCGGTGAGCCAGACGCGCTCGAACGCGGCGCGCGGGTAGACGCGGTGGGTGGTGTCGTCGGACGCCGCGAGCGGATCGTTGACGACGACGTCGCCGGCGACGGTGAAGCCGCGTACCACGAGGATGTTGCCCGCGGTCGCGTACAAGTGGCCGGCCGGGAACTCCGCACCGCCGCCGGAGAGTTCGCCGCTGCGGGCGGCCAGCGGGGTCGCGACGGGGATGCCCGCGGAGACGAAGCCCTCGACGTCGACCAGCGACGCCAGCCGGAGCACCGCCCCCTCCAGGCCGAAGCGCGCCGCGTAGGCGACGTTGAACGCCCAGTTCCCACAGCCCCGGTAGGCGTGGTCGTAGACCTGGCGGGCCGCGAAGTCGACCTGGGGGGCGGGGTCTTCGGGGTCGAGCCAGGCCAGGTCGGCGGGAGCGGGGCCGCGGCCGAAGTACTCGACGAGCATCGCCGTGCAGGCCGGTCCCGCCCATGCCTCGCCGCCGCCGTCCCACTGGGGGCAGTGCCCGGTGTGCGCGCCCTGGGACCGTCCGGGCACGTCGAGGACCGTGCCCCACGCGGTGCCCGGCCCGGCGCCGGCCGGTCGCGGGCCGGGCCCGGGCGGCCTGCTCCGGGGGTAGGGCGAGGCGGCCGCCTGCACGCGCGTCAGGGAGGGCCGCACGAAGCCGCCGGCCCGCCGGGCGAGGACGACGCGGACACGGCTGGCGCGGACGCCCAGCGGGCCGGCCAGGAAGGTGTCCGCCTCGACGCGGCCGCCGCCGTCGCTCTGACCCGGCACCGTGGCACGGTGCACCACCGTGTCTCCGGCGCACCAGCGGGCCAGCACGTACCAGCCCCACACCGCGCCCGAGCCGTCGCGGACCTGCAGCAGCACGTCGACCCGGGTGCCGTCCGGCGCGTCCGCCGACCAGGACGGGATGAGGTCCGCCGCGGCGAACGGGAGCTGCGTCCACGGCGACGTCCAGCGGGCGAACTCCCAGTCCAGGCAACCGTGCCCGAACGGGTCGTGGTACGCCGCGCGGCCGACCGGCGCGGCCAGCCGCAGCGCGCCGTCCCGCCACCGGGTGCCCTCGAACCGGCCCGCGGCGAAGTCCTCCTCGCCCGCCCAGCGGTGCAGCACCGCCCGTGTCCCGGACCAGAGGGAGCCCGCCGCCGCCTCGGGGGCGGCGCTCACCGCGGCTTCCCCGGTCCCGGCCGGACGTCGCCGTGCGGCTGCCGGCGGAAGGCCGCGCCGCGCGGGGTCCCGCTGCTCACGCCCAGCACTGTCACCACCACGGCCCTCCGAACCCGTCGGCGTGCCCGAACAGTAGGAGCGGCGGGCGGGCGAAAGCCATCGGGACGGCCGGAGTTCACCGGCAGTGGACGCGGCCGGGGCCCACCGGCCGTGCTACGGCGGCGTGTTCAGCGTCAGTGAACTTTGACCTGCGTGATTGCCGCCACCACTGGCCGGCTGTCAGCCTGCGACCGCTCCCGGGGGAGAACCGCCGCGGACCGCATCGCACCCCTACGGCACGGCTCACGGCCACGCCCAGGACAGAGAGCAGGTACCCGCCCATGCGACGCCAACTCCGTACCACCGCCGCCCTGGCCGCCCTGCTGCTCGCCGGTGCCGCCGCCTGCGACTCCGGCGGCAGCGGCGGTTCCGGACAGAAGGACCAGGGCGCGTCCGCCTCGGGCACGCTGACGGTGTGGCTCCAGGTGGACGCCCAGTCCCTGTGGCCGAAGTCGGTGGCCGCCGCGACCGCCGCCTTCAACCAGAAGTACCCCAAGGTGAAGGTGTCCGTGCAGTACCAGGCGTGGGCGGACCACCTCACCAAGTTCGACGCGTCGGCGCAGGCGAACAAGGTCCCCGACGTCATCGAGCTCGGCAACTCCGAGACCGCGCAGTACGTGCAGGCCGGCGCGTTCGTCGACCTGACGGCGAAGAAGTCCATGTTCGACGGCAGCGACAAGTGGCAGAAGGGCCTCGTCGACGCCTGCACCAACGACGGCAAGCTGTTCTGCGTCCCGTACTACGGCGGAACCCGCGCGGTGGTGTACCGCAAGGACCTGTTCCAGGCCGCGGGCATCGCCCAGCCGCCCAAGACGTGGAAGGAGCTGCTGGCCGATGTGCAGAAGCTGATGGACAAGCACAAGAGCGACAAGGGCTTCTCCGGCTTCTTCATGCCCGGCCAGCACCCGTACGGCGCCCTGCCGTTCGTCTACGACAACGGCGGCCAGATCGCCACCCAGGGCTCCGACGGAAAGTGGAAGTCGGACCTCGCCTCACCGGCCGCGGTCCAGGGCCTGAAGAACTGGAAGGCGCTGATCGACGCGGGCATGCGCGGTGACCGTACCGGCGACGACCTCGGCGCCGTCCCCGCACTGGTGGCCGGCAAAGCCGCGATGAGCTTCTCCACCAACGGCCAGCTGGTGCAGGTCTACAGCGCCGACAAGGGCGACCCGAAGCTCAAGGGCAAGGTCGGCTCGTTCCCGATGCCCAGCCCCACCAAGGAGGGCTCGTACGCGCCTCCGTACATGGGCGGTTCGGTCCTCGCGGTGACGGCCAAGAGCAAGGAGCAGACGTGGGGCGAGGAGTGGATCAAGGACTTCACCTCCACGGAGCGTGAGAAGGAGTTCCTGGCCGGCGGCTTCCTCGCCAACACCCTGGACCTGACGTCCGACGACCCGGAGCGCGCCGGCTACTTCGTCGGCCTGGAGCAGAGCTGGAACGTCCCGGCGGCGAAGAACTGGGCGCAGGTCGAGAAGGACCTGACGATCAAGCAGATGCTCGCGGACATCGCCACCGGGAAGATGAGCGTCGAGGACGCCACCGCCACGTACGGGAAGAAGATGGAGGACACCCTCAACGCCTCCTGACGACCGCCCGTCCGCGGTCCGGCGCCGTCCGCCCGAGCAGTGCCGGGCCGGCGCCGGCCCGCGGCCCCCGCACGGATGGAACCGCCACCATGACGTCCCTGGCTCCCTCACGGAGGTCCGCGACCACCGCGGAACCCCCGGCGCCGGCCCGCCGGCGCGCCGACCGCACCCCGTACGTGCTGATCGCGCCGTCCCTCGTCGTCCTGCTCGGCGTGCTGGCGTACCCGCTGGTGAAGGTGGTGATCCTGTCCACCCAGAAGTGGGGCGTCGCACAGATCTTCAGCGCCTCGTCGGCCCCGACGTTCGTCGGCCTCGACAACTACACCAAGCTGCTGGGCGATTCGGCGTTCTGGACGGTCCTGCTGCGCACGGTGGTGCTCACCGTCGCCATGGTCGGGCTGTCCATGGGCCTCGGCCTGGGCATCGCGCTGCTGATGCGGCAGGTGCCCGCGTGGTGCCGGCGCGGCATGACCTTCGCCCTGGTGATGGCCTGGTCGGTGCCGACCTTCATCTCCACCGAGGTGTTCCACTGGATCACCGAGTACAACTCGGGCGTCGCGAACTGGGCGCTGGGCATCCAGCCGCACAACTGGTACACCGACGCCACCCAGGGCCTCGCGGTGGCCACCGCCGTGGTCGTGTGGGGCGCGGTGCCGCTGATCGCCATCACCCTGTACGCGGGCCTGATGCAGATACCGTCGGAGCTGGTCGAGGCGGCCCGCATGGACGGCGCCGGTCCGTGGGGCGTGTTCCGGCACATCACCCTGCCGGTGCTCCGGTCCCTGCTGGCGATGCTCACCACGCTGTCGGTGATCTGGGACTTCCAGGTCTTCAACCAGATATGGATCCTGCGCAACGGCGCGCCCTCGTCGGACTACTACACGCTGGGCATCTACGCCTACGTGAAGGCGTACGCCGGCCACGACTACGGGCTCGCCTCGGCGACCGCGGTCCTCACGGTCGTCGCGCTGCTCGGTGTGATGGTGGTCTACCTGCGGCAGATCGCCAAGATCGGAGAGCTGTCGTGATGCCCGCACCCGCCAGGTCCCGCCGCCGGGAGCGGCCGGCCACCGGCGCGAGGCCCGCCGCCAGGGCGGTCTGGACGGCCCTCGGCGTGCTCGTGATCGCCGTCTGGATCTTCCCCGTGTACTGGATGGCCACCACCGCCTTCAAGTCCACCCCCGCGATGGAGGCCGACCCGCCGCAACTGTGGCCGCACACCCCCTCGCTCATCCACTTCCGCAAGGTGGTCGACGACCCGTTGTTCTGGGACGCGGTGCGCAACAGCGCGCTCGTCACCGGCATCACCGTCCCGGTGGCGGTGCTCGTCGCGTTCGCGTCGGCCCTGGCCATCGCCCGCTTCCGGTTCCGCGGCCGCGGCACCTACCTGGCCGCGGTGATGCTCGTGCAGATGGTCCCGCACGTGGCGCTGGTGGTGCCGATCTTCCTGACGCTCAGCGACGTGGGCCTGTCCGACTCCGTGCCCGGACTCGTCGTCACCTACCTGGCGTTCATCCTGCCCTTCGCGGTGTGGACCCTGCGCGGCTTCGTCGCCTCCGTCCCCAAGGACCTGGAGGAGGCCGCGATGACCGACGGCTGCACCAGGATGGGCGCGTTCCGCCGGATCATCCTGCCGCTGACCCTGCCCGGCCTCATCGCCACCTCGGTCTACGCCATGATCCTCGCCTGGAACGAGTACCTGTTCGCGTACTTCATCCTGGCCAGTCCCGACAAGTACACCGTGCCGCTGTGGCTCACGCACTTCGTCACCAGCGAGGGCACCGACTACGGGGCGCTGATGGCCGGTTCGGTGATCGTCTCCACGCCCGTGGTCATCTTCTTCATGATCGTGCAGCGCCACCTCGCGGCCGGGCTGACCGCCGGCGCGGTCAAGGGCTGAGGCACGCTCAGGACGCGTACAGCCAGGCGGGCAGGCCCGAGGCGTCCAGGAGCCGGGCCTGGCACCAGTCGACGAGCCGCAGGTCGAAGGCGCGCAGCACCCGGACCAGGCCGTCGGCCAACTCCCCGGCGGCGGCGGGCGGCAGGCCCGCGTGCGGGGTGCGGGCGAGGCACAGCTCCGCGGCCCGGTCGCCGTCCGCCCGCCCGTACAGGGCGAGATGCCCGAAGCCGACGGCGAACGAGCCGGCCAGCCGCTCCCGGGCGTCCCGGCACCGCACCCCCCGGTACGGCCTGTCGGGCGGCGGCAGCAGCGACAGCAGCCGCCGCAGCGGCAGGCCGCCGGGCAGCGGGGTGACGGGCCCCTGCCGGACTCTTATCCGCTCGAACACCCGCATCGACGCGGCCCCGTCGGCGACGACCCGCGAGTGGTGCCGGCGGATCTCCGCGACCGCCGCCAGTTCGGCCTCGGCCTCGGCGAGCACGTCCGCGGAGACCAGCTCGATCTGCCGCCAGTCGTCCTCGTGGATCACCAGGTCGTCCCGGTGCGCGCCGGCCGCCGGATCGGTCGGCGGCAGGGGGTCGTAGAACGTCGGAAGCGTGTACTTGATCTCCAGCGGATCGACGAACCTGATCCGGCGCACGATCAGTTCGAGACTGCCGGACGCGGTGTACTCGGCGGCGGTGGCCGGTTCGGCCAGGACGACGTCCCACTTGTCCCCGTCCAGGTCCAGCCGGGTGGCCGGCGCGAAGGACTCCGGCAGCTGCCCGGCCGCGAGTTCGGTCCGGGCGAACACCTCGCCGGTCTCGGCGTCGATCAGGCTGACCCGCACCAGGTCCTCGGAGGGCGGCATCCGTTCACGGTACCCGCAGTGGTGCGCGGCGGGCAGGGTCCATCCGAGGGGATGGGCGGCGTTCGTCCCGATGTCACCGCGTCGACACCGCCGGGATATTGGTGGAGCATGCGCGCATGCCTCTCACCGTGCGCGATCTCCTCGCGATCCCGTCGCTGCGGCTGGAGCTGGCGGCCGGGCGGGACGGGCTCGGCAACGTCGTGGAGGCGGCGCACGCGTCGGAGATGCTGCGGCCGGCGGCGTGGCTGGAGGGCGCCGAAGTCGTCATGACGACGGGCCTGCTGCTCGCCGAGCACGACAGGCCGGGCACGCGGGACACCCAGGACGCGCGGGACGCCCCGGACGCGTGGGCGCAGTACGCGGCGGACGTCGCGGGCGGGGGAGCCGCCGCCCTCATCCTCGGACTCGGGCGCCCGCTGCCGCTGCAGGACGTGCCGCCGGCGCTCGCCCGGGCCGCGGACGACCTCGGGCTGCCGCTGCTCACCGCCCCCGAGCGGACCCCGTTCGTGGCCGTCACCAAGGCGGTGTTCGGCGCCCGGGCCGCCGAGGAACGGCGTCTGCTGGAACGGACGTTGCGCACCCAGCGCCGGCTGACCGCGGCCACCGCCTCCGGCGACGGCCTCGACGCCCTGCTGCGCGCCTGGCAGCAGGCCACCGGCACCGCCGTCGTGGTGTGCGACGCTCTCGGCCGGCTGCTCGGCGCCGCCGGCACCGACGGCGCGGCCGCGATCACCGAGGCCGCCGGCATCCTCGACGCGGTGGCGCTGCGCGGGCTGCGCGGCAGCGCCGACGGCGACCTGTCGTCCGGCCGCGTGCAGGTGCAGCCGCTCGGCGCGAACCGGCTGCGCGGGTTCGTGCTGCTGCTGGGCGCCGGCAACGCCGAGTCCCGGCTGCTCGGCAGCGTGCTGGTGTCGCTGCTGTCCGTCGAGCTGGACGCCGGCACCTGGCCGACGAGCCCCAGCGGCGCCGCCGCGCCCACCTCCTCGCCCGGCTGTTCGCGCCGGAACTCGCGCCCGACCGGGCCCGGTCGCTGCTCGCGGCGGCCGGGGTGCGCAGCGCCGCGATCAGGGTGCTGGCGGTCGACGCGGAAGCGCAGCCCGACGAGCTCGCCGCCGACCTGGCGATGGCCGCGCCCGGCGGACTGGCCCGGGTCGCGGGCGGATGCGTCGAACTCGTCGTCGGCGACGGGGTGGACGTCGAGGAGATCCTGCGGCGGTTCGCGCCCGGCCGCCCCGCCGGCATCGGGCCGGCGGTCGCACCGCAGCACGCGGCGCTGTCCCTGCGCCAGGCGCACACGCTGCTGCCCACCAGCAGGGAACTCGGCCGCCCGGTGACGACCGCGGAGGCCGGCTCGGTCCGGCTGCTGCTCCGGCTCGGCAGCCCCGCGCTGCTGTCGGCGTTCGCCGACACCGTGCTGGCGCCCCTGGACGCGCAGGACCCGGCGGCCGGTCTCGGCGAGACCCTCAGGGTCTGGCTGGAGACGAACGGCGCCTGGGCGGAGACCGCCAAGCTGCTCGGGGTGCACCGGCACACCGTGCAGAGCAGGATCCAGCGCATCGCCCGGCTCACCGGCCGCCGCATGGACCGCATCGAGGACCGCACGGACCTCTGGCTCGCCCTGCAGGCCCGGGAGAGCGCCACCGCGGCGCCCGGCGCGCGGCCGTCTCCCGCCGCCCGCGATGCGCCCGGGCCGGGGGAGGAGGGGACGGACGCCTGAACCCCGAGGGGCGGCCGGTTCCCGGGACGGCCGCGAGCGGCGGGAGCCACCGGGCACCCCGGACCCGGGCGGCCGGACGGCGGCACAGGACCGCTAGACCCGCTCCGGTGCCCCGGGCCGTTCGTCCGGACGGTGGGGCCCGGGCACGTGCGGGGCCCGCACGTACGTGACGACGAGTTCCTCGAGGGTCAGCGGGCGGGTCGCCCAGCCGGGCGCGACCAGGGGCGTGTGGGGGTCCGTCCCCGGGAGGCGGACGGTGAACGTGGACTGCCGCGCGGTGTGCCGGGCATGGACGACCGTTCCCGGCCCGGGCGGCTGTGGCGCGCGGGGGCCGGTCAGGCGCACGTGCCCGGCCAGCAGCACGTCGACGTCCCCACTGAGGACGGCCCGGCCCGCGGACAGGATCAGCAGGTGGTCGCCGACCCCGGACAGCTCGGCGACGACGTGGCTGGAGAGCATCACCGTCATCCCGCTGTCGGCCGCCTCCGCCAGCAGCTCGCCGGCCACCTCGGCGCGGGCCACCGGATCCAGGCTTGCCAGCGGCTCGTCCAGCACCAGTACGGCGGGTCGTGCCCCGAGCGCCAGGGCCAGGGAGACCTGGGCGCGGTGGCCCGCGGAGAGCCGGCCGCAGCGCCGGTCGAGCGGGACGCCGAAACGGGCCAGCCAGGAGCGCGCCCGCCCGTCGTCCCACAGCCGGTTGGTGTGCCGGCCGAACCGCAGCATGTCGGCCGCGCTGAAGTCCCGGTACAGCGGCCTGCTCTGGGCGACCAGCGCGACCCGGGCGGCGGGGTCGCCGTCGCCGCGGCGCCCCGGCGCGGTCTCCCGCCCGCCGACCAGCAGCGAGCCCGTGGTGGCCGGCAGCACGCCGCCGACGATGTTCATCAGCGTGGACTTGCCCGCCCCGTTGGCACCGACCACGGCGACGACGCGCTGGGCGGGGAGCCGGAAGGTGCAGTCGCGCAGGGCCCACGTCCTGCCGAAGCGCCGCCCCACATCCCGTGCCTCGACGGCGATCCGCTCGCCGCTCACCCCGCGGTGCCCCCCGCTCGCGCACCGCCCCCGGCGGCTCCGGCGCCGCGTGCGGCGTCCTCGGCGATCACGGAGGCGAGCAGCGCCTGCACGTCCTCGTCCTCCAGCCCCGCCTCGCGGGCCTGCGCCAGCCAGCGGCCCAGGCCGCCGCGCAGCCGGGCCATGACGTGCGGGTCGGCCTCGCCGAGCGATCCGGAGACGAAGGTGCCCGCGCCCTGCCGGGCCTCGACCAGCCCCGACAGCTCCAGTTCCCGGTAGGCCTTCAGCACGGTGCTGGGGTTGACGGTGCAGGCGGCTACGACGCTGCGCACGGTGGGCAGCCGGTCCCCGGGGTGCAGCACGCCCAGCCGCATCGCCTCCCGCACCTGGCGGACCAGTTGCGCGTACGCGGGGACGCTGCTGGACCGGTCGACATGGAAGTCGATCACGCCGTGCTTCCTCTCGGGCCCGGGGACGGATTGTTCTGTTTCAGTAGAACACTAGCCAAATGGCCGGGGCAACGCCCCGCCGCGCGGTCACAGCCCCCACAGCCCCTTGGCCAGGGTGGTCACCCCGCCGGTCAGAGCGAGCAGCAGGACCAGACGCCTCGCCCCGGACTCCGGGACCCGTGCCGCGAGGATCTTGCCGATCACGCCGCCCACCGCGAGCCCCACCGCGGACAGCTCCCAGAGCACGCCGCCGACCTGCGGCAGGCCCTTGGCGGTGATCGAGAACGCGTTCACCGTGATCCCGTAGAACTGGGCGTTCGGCACGAACTCGCGCACGGTCCAGCCCGCGTTGACCGCGTACATCGAGATCGGCGGGCCGCCGACCCCGGCGGAGGAGTTCATGAACCCGCCGGCGGCGCCCGCGGTCAGCGCGCCGGGCACCCCGCGCAGCGCCTCCACCCTGCCGCCGCTGATGAGGAACAGGACCAGCACCGTGACCAGGCCGCCCATGCAGCTGAGCAGTACGGGTGCGGGCAGTCGCGACGCCACCCAGGTGCCGGCCGGAACCGTGCAGGCGGCCGCGCAGATCAGCGGGAGCATCGCCCCCAGCCGCACCTGCCGCCAGCCTCCGGCCAGGCCGGCCAGGCAGATCGCGCCGGACGCGCAGTTGGCGAGACCGACGCCGTCCCCCGGGCCCAGCACCAGCACCAGCGCGGGCACCGCGACGAGGGCGAACCCCATTCCCGTCAGGAACTGGACCGACGCGCCCGCCGTGACGATGCATCCCAGCAGCAGTTCGACCGCCCACCCGCTCGCCACCCCATGCCCTCCCGCCGCGCACGTTCGCCGGCCTCCCATCCTGGCCGGGCCGGCGCCGGTGATCAACGGCGTTTGCAGGGTGGGCCGTCACGGCGGCGCGGCTGTTGAGGACATGGCAAAAAGTTTCATCCGCGCCCTGTTCCTGGTGCCTCGTTGGCACTAAGTTTCAACTCCAGTCGCCGCGACGGTTGTTGACACTCCCTCACCCCACACGGGAGCACACGTGCCGAACCCCGAGAACGCCCGGAACGCCCGGAACGCCCGGAACGCCGAAAACACAGCCATGCCGCGCCGCCGCTTCCTGACCTCGGCCGCCGCCGTCGGCCTCGGCGCCGGAGCCGTGATCATCGGAGCCGGGCCGGCCCAGGCCATCGTGCCCGAGCCGAACATCTTCGACTGCACCGCCTGGGACGCCCGGCCCCCGTCCTCACCGGTCAGCCTCGCCGGGAACAACCCGAACAAGATCATCGTGCACCACACCGCGTTCGCCAACACGGCCGACAGCGGGACGTCCGGCTCGTTCGCCATCGCGCACGAGATCCAGGACCTGCACATGGACACCAACGGCTGGATCGACTCCGGCCAGCACTTCACCATCAGCCGGTCCGGGATCATCATGGAGGGCCGTCACCGGAGCATGGAGCGGCTGCTGGCCGGCAGCAACATGGTCGTCGGCGCGCACACGGTCGGCCAGAACACCCAGGGCATCGGCATCGAGAACAACGGGACCTACACCTCGGTCGCCCCGCCGTCGATCCTCTACGCGAGCCTGGTCAGCCTCTGCTCGTACATCTGCTACCAGTACGGCCTGAGTCCCACCGAGATCTACGGGCACCGGGACTTCAACAGCACCGAGTGTCCCGGCGACGTGCTCTACGCGATGCTGCCGCAGTTGCGCAGCGACACCGCGGCCCGCATGTAGCCGCGCCGCCTCCCCTGCGTGCGGAGGCCCGTTCCGCGCCTCGTTCCCTCCCTCCTCTCCGTTCCCTCTCCTCGTGTGCCGACGGGCGGGCCGCTCCCTGTGGGCGGCTCGCCCGTTTTCATGCCAAAAACTATGGTGAGCGCCGAACGGGCAAGTAAATGAGGGAATTTCGGCACACGGGCCGGTGGCCGGATACGTGACCCACGCCATGTGACCCATGCCACTTACGGTCCGGCTTAGTGGAAGGGCCCGCGCCCAATTCCCCGTGAACGCACGCCGGGCGGGTCCCGGCGAATTGCGCTGCCTTTCCCTGTACGACGGTGCTTAGTAGTGCGCGCCTTGTCAGGGCGAGTTCGCGCCGGTTAGAACGATGCCCCCGGATCCGCCGGGTGCCGCCGCCGAAACGGCGCACACTCCCAACCGGTGCCCGGGGTAAGGCAATCGGAAAGAAATCGGGTCGGCCATGGCCAGACACGCACGCCCTCGTACGCATCGAAAGACCAGGAACTCGGCGATCGCGGTCGTCACCGCCGGCGCGGCAGCGCTGACCGTGTCCGCGATGCGGGGCCCCTCCCACGACGCCCACACCGCGACCGCGGCGAGCGGGACCACCGCTCGCACCGCCTCGTACACCGGCTCCCAGCCGGCGAACGCCGCGGTGGCGAACCTCGCCCGCCAGTCCACCCTCGCGCTCCAGCGGGCCCACGACCAGGCGTCCCGCCGGCAGGAAGAGGCTCGGCACCGCCAGGAGCAGAGCCGTAAGAAGGCTGCCCCGCAGCCCGTGCGGCACCGCACCACCGCGACCACGACCACGCACAAGCCCGCTCCGGCACCCGCCCCGCACCCGTCCGCCACCGCGCAGCCGGCCGCCACGGCCGCGCCCGCGCCGGCCGCGACACCCACGGCGACCCCGACCGCCACGGCGGCGACGACGTACGCCAACAATCTCGACGGCTGGATCAAGCAGGCGCTCTCCGTCATGGCCCAGCACAACATTCCGGGGACCTACGACGGCATTTACCGCAACATCATGCGGGAATCGAGCGGCGACCCGAACGCCGTGAACAACTGGGATTCCAATGCCGCCGCGGGAACGCCCTCCAAGGGACTTCTCCAGGTGATCCAGCCGACGTTCGACACGTATCACGTGGCGGGCACGTCGAACGACATCATGGACCCGGTCGCGAACATCGTGGCCGCGTGCAACTACGCGGCGGCCATGTACGGTTCGATCGACAACGTCAACGGGCCGTACTAGGACAGCCCGGAACATCCTGCCCGTCCCGCGGGCGGACGGCGCCATGGGTGAGACGGGCCGCAGCCCCGCGCCGGGCTGCGATCCGCCCGCCGCTCGGTGGAACCCCGTCTTCGGCTCAGAGCAGGATCTCGACGGCCATGCCGATCGCGCCCGCCAGGAAGACGGCGACCACGAGCATGATCACCACGATCGGGGTCCAGGCCCAGCCGCGGCTGAGCGCCTTCCGCTCAGGCGCGTCCAGGGCGGTCACGCCCGACTCCGCGGGCGGCGTCCGCCCGGGGAACTGAGCCGCGTCACCGGGGATCTCCAGTCCTTCGTCGGGCAGGTGACTCCAGCCCGCCGCAGGGCGGGCACGGTGCGCAGCGGATGTGGGAGCCATGGCGCCTCCGATCGAGGGCACGCCCCGGGGACGTGCCCGGTACCGGCGCGGCGGCGTCCACGCGGCCGTCGCGCCCGACGCCCTACTGCTGCCCAGCATCGCGCCGGGAAACCTCCGGGCGCGGCCGGACCCGTCCACGCCGGGCCCGGCCGGTCCCGCCCGGCGGGCAGCGGATCACATGCGCGGTGTGCTCTGGTCGGTCCTGATGTCGAACGGCAGCGACATCACCAGCGCCGGGCCGTACGGGACCGCGCCGGTGTCGTACGACGCCGCCACGGCCGCCCCGTCCAGCCCCTGCCGGAACACCTGCACGTCGTCCAGGTAGCCGGTCAGGGGGTCCGTCCCGTCCGGTTTGGCCCCGAGCCGCAGCCCGTCGGCGGCGAACCCGTCGGTGGCGGTCAGGTCGCCGGGGCCGAGCGTGACCGTGCCGAGCGCGGCCTTGTCCACGTACAGCGTCACAGTGTCGCCCGCCCGGGCCAGGACCACCTGGTGCCAGGCGCCGTCGCCGAACGCCGTCGCGGCCGAGCCGTCCGGCGCGGTGACCTGCACCTGACGCTGGCCCGTCTGCACGGTCGCCGTCAACTGGTCGGCCGACGGCCTGGCCCGCAGCCACAGCTGCCGAGCGCCGGACACCGCACCGTAGCCCCACACCAGCACCTGGTCGGGGGTGGCCGGGCCGGCGCTGTAGCGGAACCAGGCGGCGACCGAGAAGTCCGCCGACTCACCCGGGTCGGCGGGGGTACCCGCCACCGCCTCCGCCTGGAGGGCGAGATCGGCGCCGCGGGGCACCAGCACGCTTCCCGATCCGTCGAGGTGCAGCGCTCCGCCGCCGTTCCTGGCGCCCGGCTCGATCCCGGCGCCGCCCAGCAGGTAGCCGTTGTCGCAGCGGCCCGAGACGTCCGGCGTGGTGGCCGTGGCGGCGGGCTCCGGCCGGGACGCCGGGACGGCGTACGTGTACTTGCTGTCGAAGCTCCAGCGCACGGTGGCGGCGGAGTCCGCGCCGAGCCCGCCGCCCGCGTGGACGGTCTCCAGGGCCGCGTCGTCCAGGGCGCTCGGGTACAGCCGGAACTCGTCGACCCGCCCGTCCATCACCTTCGCGCCGTCGATGCGCGAGCCGATCCGCAACCCGCGCACGCCCGTCGCCCGGCCGGACGTCAACGAGCCGGTGAGGCCCGTGGAGGTCGCCGTGTACACGGGGTCGGAGGCGGCCGCGCCGCGCACGGTGAGCGTGACCGTCCCGCCGCTGCGCCGCAGCACGAGCTGGTGCCACAGACCGTCCCCGAAGGCGCTCGCCGAGACGGTCGGCGACACCCGCCCGGTGTCGGTCTGCACCCAGGCGCTGATCGACCCCGACGACGGGCGGGCCTGCACCCACATCTGCGGGTCCGAGTTCATCCCGTACGCCCACAGCAGCGCCTGGTCGGGGGTGCCGGCCGACGCCGAGTACGCGAACCACATCGACAGCGTGAAGTCGCCGGCCCCGAGGTCCAGCGACGGCGTCATGGGCGCCTCGACGCCCGGGTGCCCGGAGTCCACCGCCAGCGACTGGCCGATGCCGCCGACCCCGGCGGCACCGTCCCGGCGGGCCGCCGCGCCGCCGAGCACCCAGGCGTCGGCGCAGTGGCCGGACTCGTCGTCGACGCCCGCGACGTCCTCCAGCACCGGTTCACCGGCCTGGTCGACGACGGTGAACGGCAGCCGCAGCACCAGGCCGGCGTCCGCGCCGGTGACCGGGTCCGCCGATCCGGCGGCCGTCGCGAGGCCCGCGATCTGCGCCGGGGACAGGGCGGTCCGGTACAGCCGGAGCTCGTCGACGTCGCCGGTGAACGGCTCCGTGGAGGACGCGGCCGGCTTGGCCCCGACGCGGATGCCGGACGGTCCCAGCGACAACGCCCCGGCGACCGGGCCGGCCACGCCCGTGGCCGTACCGGTGCCGCCGCGGCCGCCGTCGACGGTGAGGGTGATCCGGCCGCCGGCCCGGGTCAGCGCCACGTGGTGCCACAGGCCGTCACCGAACGCCGTGCTCGTCGCGGAGGCGTCCTTCACCGACACGTACGCGGAGCCGCCGCTGCCCTGCACCCCCGCGTAGAGGTCGTCGTGGTCCGGCCCGGGACGGGCCCGCAGCCACACCTGGGGCACGCCGGCGCCATACCCGTACGCCCAGAACAGCACCCGGTCGGCGGTCGCCGGGGTGGCCGTGTGCCGGAACCAGAGCGCGTACGTGAAGTCCCCGTCCGCCGGGTCGACGGACCGGGAGTACGGCACGTCGGCGTAGCCGGTGCCGGTCAGCGACAGGGACTTGTCCCACACCCCCGCGAGCTTGCCGTCGCCCAGCCCCGCACCGCCGTACAGGTACGCGTCGGACGCCTCGGGGGACGCGTCCGGGGTGGTCGGCCCGGGCTGCGGCGGCACCTGCACGCTGCCCGCGGCGCGCGGGGCGGCACCGCAGGGGCTGCCGAGCGCCGACTCGGCGAACCGGTCGAACCGGATCTCCTGCATCGAGTAGGTGCTGCCGCCCTCGTAGAGCAGGCCGATCTCGCCGTCCTGGAGCAGCGCCAGGTCGGAGTACCCGCCGCGGCTCGCGCTGACCGCCGTGCCGGTGCCGCGCCAGGATCCGCCGCACGCCGACCACAGCGTCATGTCGTTGCGGCCGGCGTTCGCCGGCGCGGCCATCAGCAGCTCGTCGACACCGTCGGCGGCCGCCGTGTGCAGCCGCAGCACGGACGCCTGGACGTCGGTCGCGCCGGGAGGGGTGAGCGCGCCGCCGCCCGCGGCGAACGCGGGCACCGACGGGGTGGCGGCGTCGGCGGGCGTCGTCGAGACCGCGGTCAGCCGCGGGCCCTTCGCCTCGTCGCGGGCCACCAGGCGGACGTCGCCGCCGGACTGCTCCGCCACGGCCACCTCGGACGGCTCCGGTGAGGCCGTGCCGGTCGCCGCGGCCGCCTTCCACTCGCCCGAACCGTCGGCCTGCGGGTCGAGATAGAGGTAGCCGCCGAAGTACTTCCCGGTCGACGCCTGGACCTGGTGGGCGCCCACGACCAGGCGCCCGGCGTGCGGACCCTCCGTCAGCTGGATGCCGTGGCCCGGCCCGGTCGCCCACCAGGTGCCGCTCGCCGTGCCCGCGCCCAGATCGGCGCCGATCCGCCGCGGGGCACTCCAGGTCAGTCCGTCGTCGGTGCTGTCCTGCACCCAGGGGATGCGCGGGTACGACGAGTTCGCCGGGTTCGAGGTCGACAGCAGCGAGATCCGCCCGCTCCTCAGATCCACGACGGGCGCCGCGTTGCCTCGCGTCACCGCCGCCCCGGCCTGCGCGGTGCCGCCGGCCTGGGGCGCGACGTCCCCCGCGGGCACGACGCGGACCGGACCCCAGGTCCGCCCGTCGTTGACGGAGCGCCGCACCACGATGTCGATGTCGCCGCGGTCCCCGCAGGACGGCGCCTCGCGCGCCTCCGCGAACGCCAGCAGCGAGCCCGCCTTCGTCCGGACGAGCGCCGGGATCCGGAAGCAGCCGTATCCGCCGGTCCCGGCACGGAACAGGGCCTGTTCACTGCCGATCGCCGGCGCGGTGCCGGACGGCGGCACACCGCCCGCCGCCGCGGGGCCCGTGCCCGGCACCGTCAGCCCGGTGACGGCCAGCAGCAGCACGAGCAGTGCGGCGGGGCGCGGCAGCCCGGGAAGTCGTCGTCGCATGTGGCTCAACGTAGCCTGCAGATAGCTGAGTTGACGTGCCGTCCGGTGACGTCGCGGCCCCGGGACCTGCTGGTCGTCTGCGCTTCATCCGCCGCACCCCGGGTGATCACCCGCCGCTCACCGGTGATCGGCAACGTTCTGGCGTGGCCCTCACACCTTGGCCCGTCGCCCGTCTCGGCGCTCGGCTCGCCATGTCGCTCGCCGTTCCCGCCGCGCTGCTCGCCCGCGCGACGCCGGCACCGGCCTTTCCCCTCGCGGCGTCAGCCGCCCGGCCGGCGGGGGATCTGCCACCCCCGCCGGCCCGCCGCGCCGCAGGGTACCTCCGGCACGGCGAGCATGCCGTCGTGGCCGTCGTGGCCGGCCGGCGGCTCCCGCACCTGTGACGGGCCACCACGGCAGGACGGCCGGAACGCCCGCCCGCTGGGGGTGTGCGTCCGGGGGATCGCGCCCGCCGCGGGCTGCCCGGCCGCACCGGCCGCACCGGTCTCATCGGCCGCGCCGAGAAGCCGGCGCTGCCGCGGCGACTCGCGGGTCCCGCCCCGTCGGAGTGGGACCCGCTCGCGGGCGGTCTCGGTCCGGACGTCGTCCTCAGCGGTCCTTGGAGAGGGCCAGCAGCTCGGCGAACAGGCCGTCCCCGGCGACCAGTTCGGCGAACGTGCCCTGCTCGGTGATGCGGCCGCCGTCCATCACGATGATGCGGTCCGCCACCCGGGTGTTCTCCAACTGGTGCGTGACCACCAGCGTGATGCGATCGCCGGCGATCGCCTTGAGGCCCTCGAAGATCCGGTGTTCGCCGCGCGGGTCCATCTGCGACGTCGGCTCGTCCAGGATCAGCAGGTCCGGCTTGCGGTACAGCGCGCGGGAGCAGGCCAGTCGCTGCCACTGGCCGCCCGACAGCTCGGAACCGCCCCACAGCTCACGGGCCAGCAGCGTGTCGAGCCCGAGCGGCAGCCCGTCGAGCGTGTCCCGCATGCCGACGGCCTCGACCGCCTCCCACACCGGAGCGTCGTCGTGGGTCCGCGGCTGGCCGAGCGTGACGTTCTCCCTTGCGCGCAGCGGCCATTGGGCGAAGATCTGCGGGACGAGGCCGCAGCGCGGCCACACGCTGCCCGGGTCGGCCGCGGCCAGGTCGACGCCGTTCCAGGTGACACGGCCCGCGTCGGCGAGATAGATCCCGGTGATCAGCCGGGAGAGCGTGGACTTCCCCGAGCCGTTCTCGCCGACGATCGCGACGATCTCGCCGCGGCGCAGCGTCAGCGACAGGCCGTCGACGGCCGGGCCGGTCTTGCCGGGATAGCGGAACACCACGTCCTCCAGGCGGATCTCCTCCACCGGTCCGTCGACGGTGAGGATGCCGCGGACCGGCGCGCGTGCGGCGGCCAGGTCGAGGAAGCTCCGCATGTCGGCGAGGTACAGGCTGGAGTGGAACAGCGCGGCGGCGCTGACCACGACCTGGGAGAGCGCGGCCAGGACGGTCTGGACGGCGACGACCGCCGTGGCGACGAGGGCGAGTTCGACCCGGCCGGTGACCGCGAGCCAGCCCAGCGTCGCCCAGGTGCAGACGAGGAAGAATCCGCCCAGCAGGGACGTGACGAAGTCGATGCGCAACTTCCGGGGAGCGGTCGCCAGGGTGCGCCGGTCGATCCGCTCGGACAGCGCCGTGTACCAGTACACGAGGTAGCCGGTCATGCCGTTCGCGCGGACCTCGTCGCCGTAGCGCGGCTCGGTGGACCACCAGCGCATCATGCCGCGCACGTTGCGGTCGCCGACGTTGGCGTAGTGCGTCGCGTAGTCCACCCGCGCCGTCAGCACCGCGCCGAGTCCGGCGGGCAGCACGGCGAGGAGCAGCAGGGGCAGCAGCAGCGGCTTGAGGACGGTGAGCACCCCGGCCGCGGCGGCCATGCGGATCAGGGCCGCGGTGAACGTCCGCGCGTCCTGGACCATCATCTGCGTGCGGACGACGCCCACCTCGGCGGCCTCGTGGCGGTCGCTGAACCCGTCCTCGCTCCAGGCCCCTGCTTCCACCCGGCACACCGCCTCGACCAGCGCGACGTCCGCCTGCGTGGTGAGCTTCGGCGTGATCCGGCCGTCGGCGTAGGCGGCCAGCGCCGAGGCGGCGCGGACGGCGGCGGCCGCGGCCGCCACGACGACCAGGGCGGGCAGTGCGGCGTGCAGCCGGTCCGCGACGGGCGCGGTACCGACCAGCGGCCTCATCGCCCGTGCGGTGGCGGTCAGTTGCACTCCCGACGCCAGGCCGGTCAGCACCTGGCAGGCCAGCAGCAGCGCGACGGCCGCGCGGTCGGTCCGCCAGGCCATCCGCGCCGTGCCGCCCAGCACCGAGGGCAGCCGCGCGCACAGCGCCCGGAACGACACCCCGCCCAGGGGGTTCTTCCCGAAGTGCCCTTGGAACGTGAAGTCGGCCGGCGGGGGAGGCGGCGGCGCCGCGGCCCGCCCTCCCTGCGCCGGTACGACGGCGTCAGCGGTCATGGCCGCACCCCGCCCCCGCCGCGGCCACCCGCCCGCCAGGGCACGCCGCCGGCGTCCCGCCCCCACCCGTCCCGTTCGAACAGCGCCCGCCCCTGGGCGGCACCATCGGTCCAGCGGTCACGGATCCTCCCCCTCGACAGAAAATCGGACGTCTGCTCGGAGAAACGCCCTGATCCTCGTCCCGGTCACGCCCCACCCGGGCGAACGACTCGAAAGAGTGCTCGCATCCACGCCGCCTGACGCCCCCACCCGCAGACGTCTGACGTATCCGCCCCTGTTCGACCACCCCGCGTCCCTCCGCGCCCCGCCGGAAGTCTGCGCGGTTCCCCGCATCGGGGAGTGGTTCGCGGACGAACCGCGGTGAGTTCAGGTCGCGGTCAGGTCGTGGTCAGGTCGTGGTCAGGGAGCGGTGCAGCAGGTCGGGGAGGGCGAGCGGGGGGCGGCCGATCAGGGTGGTCAGGGTCGGATCGACGGCGGCGAACTCGCCGGCGCGGCTGGCGGTGAACACGCTCAGCAGCGCGTCGGCCGTGCCGGCGGGGACTCCGTGGGAGGTCAGCTGGTCCCGGAAGGCGTCGTCCGGGGTGGTGATCCGTTCGATCGTGCGGCCCGTGAGGGCGGAGGCGGCGGTGGCGATGTCGGCGAAGGTGAGCGCCTCGCCCGCGGTGAGCGGCGGCGTGGGGCCGTCGAAGCGGCCCTCGTCGGCCAGGGTCGCCGCCGCCGCGTCGGCGAGGTCGGTGTGCGCGGTCCAGCTGACCGGCCCGTCCTCGGGCAGTGCGACGCGGCCCGACACGACGCCGTCGGTCAGGAAGTGCAGGGCGCTCGACGCGTAGAAGCCGTTGCGCAGCGAGGTGTAGGGCACGCCGCAGGTGCGCAGCACCTCCTCGGTCGCCGCGTGGTCGCGGCACGCCTGGAACCGTGAGGCCGGGCTCGCGCCCATGTGGCTGGTGTAGAGGACACGCCGCGCGCCGGCCGCGACGGCGGCCCCGATCGCCGCACGGTGCGCCCTGACCCCCTCGTTCCCGAACGCGTCGACGGACACGACGAGGACCTGGGCCGCGCCCTCGAAGGCGTGCGCCAGTCCCGCGGGGTCGGTGAAGTCCCCGCGCCGCACCCGCACGCCCCGGGCCGCCAGGTCCTCGGCCTTCCGCGGATCGCGCACGCTGACGCCGACACCGGCGGCGGGCATCCGCGCCAGCAGCGCCTCCACCACCAGGCGCCCGAGCTGCCCGGTGCCTCCGGTCACGATGATCATGGCCACTCCCTGATGTGGTTCCGTTGGTATCGAATCAATCGTACCATTGGTAATTCCAGTGGAATCGCGATCACGGTAGCGACGGTATGGGGCGGAGGGGGGCAGCGATTTTCCAGGTGGCGGTCTCCGGGTCGGCCGATCGCCCGGACCGCGGCCTCGGTGAGGGTCCTGGCCGTCCTTCGACCCGAGCACGCTCACCGACGCACAGACGGCCGTGCCCGCCGGCAACCGGGCGGCGCTGCGGGTGTATTCGGGGCCTGCCGCGATGGGCGACCCCATGCTTGCCGACCGCCTCGCCAAGGTGGCGAGCCGACTCTCGTGGCGTGGGGCGAGAGCGACCGCGTCGTGGACGCCGACTACGGCCGGGCCGTCCCGGACGCGGAGTTCCGGCTGCTGCCCGGCACCGGCCAGATGCCCCACGTCGAGACCCCCGCGGAACTGCTGCCGGTGGTCTGGGAGTTCGCCGAGGCCCACGCCCGTGCGCACGTGCGGGACGAAGGGCGCGGCGGCGCCTGAGCCGGTCTCGCCCCGCCCCGGGACGCGGCCCCCGCGCCCGGTCGCCCGACGTGACGCGACGGGGGGATGTGGTGCGACGCGACCGGTCGTCGGCACGGACCCGCCGTCACTCCCCGCGGGCCGCGAGCCGCGGGACCGGCCTGGAGCGCTCGTTCTCCGCCGTCGCCGCGAACGCGGCGCGCCACGCGGCGACCAGGTCGCCCTGCGCGGCCTGGAGGCCGGCCGCCGTGTTGCCGCCGGGAACGGCGACGCGGCGCACGATCTCGTCCAGGTCCGCGCCGTCGCCCATCAGCCGGCTCACGGCGTGCAGGCTCTGCGCCACGAGCTGTTCCGCGAGGGCCCGCGCGAGCGGCGCCGCGCGCTCCTGCTGGGCATCGAGCATCGCCCTCGCCGCTCCGGCCAGCAGCGCCGGCCCGCACGACGCGAGGTCGGTCGCCGCACGTCCCTGCTCCTCGTCGATCACGAACGGGTTCGAGAAGGACCGCAGCAGGTCGAGCAGGTCGGCCGTCGCCCCGGCGGTGAGGCGTGGGCCCGGGACGAGGAGCGTCGCCCCGGCACCGACCTGGTTGCCGGCGCTCGGGATCAGCTTGGCCACCGGCCCCGGGACGGCCTCGGCCAGTGCCCGCAGGAGCAGCCCGTTGTCGATCGTGACCACGACGTGCCGGTCGGTGAGGCCGGGCCCCAACTCGCCCAGGACACCGGGCAGATCGACGTTCCGCGTGCACAGCACGATCAGGTTCGTCCGCCCGGGCAGCTCCGCGAGCGGCGCGACGGCCGCACCCGGCACGGCCTCCCGGAACCGCGCGACGCTGTCCGCGGACCGGCCGGCCCCGACGACCCGCCCGGGCGGGAGTGCCTGCCCGAACCCCGTGGCCAGGGCCAGGCCCATGCGCCCGAGACCGACGACACCCGCGGACCGAAACTCGCTCATGTCGGCCAGCATCCCAGGTCAGGGGTACGGCTCCGGCGCGGCGCGGCCGGGCGCCCGGCCGGCCGGGCGAGCACGTACCCGGTCGCCCGTTCTCACCCGCCGCGCCGGACCTCGACACCTCACCGGCCCTCGTCTACCCTCCGACCTACCTAGTCAATTTGTTGAGTATCGCGAGAGGCCCGAGGACATGCACCCGTTCCGTCAGGCGGTCGAGAACCGCGACGCCTCCGCCGTCGAGGCGCTGCTCGCCGACGACGTCGTGTTCACCAGCCCCGTGGCCCACAAGCCGTACGCGGGCAAGGCGATCACGGCGGCGATCCTGCGCGGGGTGCTGCGCGTCTTCGAGGACTTCACCTACGTCCGCGAGATCGCCGACACGGGCGGCCGCGACCACGCCCTCGTCTTCACCGCCCGGGTGGGCGACCTCCGGATCCAGGGCTGCGACTTCCTGCACTTCGCGGAGGACGGCAGGATCGACGACTTCACCGTGATGGTCCGGCCGCTGTCCGCGGCCCAGGCGCTCTCCGAGGCCATGGGCGCCGAGTTCCCCCGGATCGCCAGGGAGGCGGCGGAAGGCGTCACGTCGTGAGCCGCTGACGCCTCCGCCGGAGCGTCCGCACTACCGTCCGGCGGCCGCGGCCTCGCGGCGTTCCAGCGCGCGCAGCGCGACGCCGCCCCAGCGGACGGTCTCCTGCTCGAAGGAGATGCCGCGCAGGAGCGTCAGGTACGGCCCGATCCGGTCGGCCTCCGCGAGGTACGCGTCCTCGGTGCGCCCGTCCAGCAGCCGTGCCCGGAGCCGCTCGTAGCGCGCCACCTTCGCCTCGGCCCACCGCACGCGCTCGGCGATCGCCGAACGCACCGCGCCGGTGTCGCCGACGTCGGCGCACTGGACCTTGACGAGCAGTTCGTCCCGGATCGCGGTCGGCCTGCCGGGCGGTTCCGCGACGTACGCGCGCACCGCCTCCCGGCCGGCCTCCGTCAGGGAGAACAGCCGCTTGTTGGGCCGCCGTTCCTGCTCCACGACGCGGGCTCTGACGAGCCCGTCGGCCTCCATCCGGTCGAGCTCCCGGTACAGCTGCTGGGGCGCGGCCATCCAGAAGTTCGCGATCGACGCGTCGAATCCCTTGGCGAGGTCGTACCCGGAGGCCTCGCCCTCCAGTAGCGCGGCCATCACCGCGTGACGCAGGGCCATCGGCGAACCGTAGCAAACCCGTTGATCAGGCACCGGCCCCCGTTCGGCGCGCCCGTCGTGAGGCGCGGGATCCGGATCGCGCGCGACACGTGCCGCGCCGAGTCCGTCCGGCGCGGTGGGGCCGTCAGCCCGCCTGGAGCACCTGCACGCCGCGGGACGTGACGGCCCGGACGACGGGGTGCCCGGGGCCGGCGTCCGTGACGAGGCCGGTGATCTCCTCCCAGGGCAGCACGCGGAACCGGGAGGCGGTGCCGATCTTCTCCGACGAGGCCAGGACGTAGGTCTCCGCGGACCGCGCGGCCAGCGCCCGCTTCATCGCGGCCTCCTCCGCGTCGCCCGTCGTCAGCCCCGCGTCGGGATGGACGCCGGCGACGCCGAGCAGGCACAGGTCGGCCGAGACGGCCTGCGCGGCCTCGACCGCGGCCGCCCCGCAGGTGACCGCCGAGTGCTTGAAGAGACGCCCGCCCAGCAGGATGACCTCGGCCCGAGGGTGCTCGACGAGCGCGACGGCGACGGTGGGGCTGTGGGTGATCACCGTGCAGTCGAGGTCCGGCGGAAGGGCGCGGGCGGTGGCGAGCGCCGTGGTGCCGCCGTCGAGGATCAGGGCACTGCCAGGTCGCACGAGGCCGGCCGCCACGGCCGCGACCCTGCGCTTGCCGTCCGGCGTGACGCTCTGCCGGGCCGCGTAGTCGGCGACCGCGGGGGAGGCGGGGAGCGCCCCGCCGTAGACCCGCTGGCACAACCCCTCGGCGGCGAGTTCGCGCAGGTCGCGGCGCACGCTGTCCTCGGAGATGCCCAGTTCGGCGGCGACGTCCTTGGCGACGATCTTGCCCTGGCGGGCGAGCATGTCCAGCAGGTGATCGCGCCGTTCGGCGGCCAGCATGCGTACTCCTTCGCGTTCTTGCACGTTTCTGCATGTATCGTAGCGCGCCATGACCGACACCACCCCGCACACCACCGCCCGACCCGGCGTCGACACCCCCGACCACCGCGGCCGCACCGGCCTCGACCGGGCCGGGCGCGATCTCGACCGCAACCCGGACGTCGTGGTCCGCGACGTGGAGCTGACCTCGCACGGCTGGCACGTGCTGCGCCGCACCACCTTCGACTACCGGCGGCGCGACGGCCGTTGGGCCACCCAGCAACGCGAGACGTACGACCGCGGCAACGGCGCCGTCGTCCTGCCGTACGACACGGCGCGCGGCTGCGTGCTGCTCACCCGCCAGTTCCGCTACCCGGCCTACGTCAACGACCACCCCGACGGGATGCTGATCGAGGCCGCCGCCGGGCTGCTCGACGGCGACGACCCGCGCGCCGCCGTCCGGCGCGAGAGCGCCGAGGAACTCGGCGTCGCACTCGGCCCGCTCACCCACGTCCTGGACGCCTACATGAGCCCCGGCTCCGTCACCGAACGGCTGCACTTCTACGCCGCCCCCTACACCGCGGCCGACCGCATCGGAAGCGGCGGCGGGCTGGAAGAGGAGGGGGAGGACATCGAGGTCCTCGAACTGCCCTTCACCGAGGCCATGGCCATGGTCCGGGACGGACGCATCGCCGACGGCAAGACCGTCATGCTCCTGCAATGGGCCGCCCTGCACGGCCCGTTCGCCTGAAACGTTGTGGGAAGGGCAGCCCGGCGCGCCCCTCTGCCGTGCCTCGTCCGAGCCCGGCGAGACCCCGGCCGGACGCGCGGCCGGCGCCGGCGCGGCGAGGCCAACTGCCGCACCTCTGGGGCCACATCCTTTCTGAGCAGCGAAGACACCGCCAATCCGGCCGATATGACGGTCTGTTCGAACGATCCTGGTTGAAACGTTGATTCAATCCCTGGCCCTGGCTAGCCTCGCCGCAGCAGCGATTGAAACGTACCAATCCCTCGTCCACCGGGACCCGTCCGAGGGGCTGGTGCCGCCGCGCCGTCCGTCCGACGGGACCCGACAAGGGAGTTGACGACGTTGAGGCCGTTGAGAGCGTTGGGGACGACGGGGACGTCGAGGACGATGACGCCGTTGAGGACTTCGTCCGGACCTCGCAGACGCACCGTCGCCCTGGCCTCCGCGGCCGGCGCGGTACTCGCCACGATCGTGCCGGTGGGACTGGCGTCGCCGGCCGCGCTGGCGGCGGCTCCCGGCACGCCCGCGTCGAGCCCCTGGTCGGACAGCGGATACCAGCCCCGCCCCGGTGACTGGCGGCCGTACGTGCTCGCGCCCGCCGGCCACGACGTCGCACCCGTCTCGGTGCTCTCCGCCGACCCGCGCGGCGGCGCCGTCCAGGGCGACCCCGAGGGTGCCCTGGGTGGCCGGCCGGTGCGCCTGGTGAGCAAGGGGGACCGCACGCAGTCGCCGCTGCTCACCTTCGACTTCGGCAAGGAGGTGGGCGGCCGGATACGCGTCCACCTCGCCGGGGCCTCGACGACGCCACCCACCCTGCACGTGTGCTTCAGCGAGTCCCGGCAGTTCGCCGCCCTCACCCCGCAGGCCAACAACGGCGAGGCCGCCTACGCGCCCGGATGCGACACCGCCAACATCTGGACCGGCTACCCGGGCGTCACCTACGGCTACGACGCCGACAGCCACACCCTGTCCCTCGACCCCTCGAAGCTGCCCGCCACCGTGACGGACGCCCAGCTGCGCGGCGGCTTCCGCTACGCGACGCTCTTCCTGGACGGCCCCGGGTGGGTGGACGTCGACGGCGTCTCCCTCGCCTTCGACGCGGCCCCGAAGCAGGCGAACCCCGCCGACTACAAGGGCTGGTTCCTGTCGAGTGACAACGAGCTCAACAAGATCTGGTACGCGGGCGCCTACACCGTGCAGATGGACACCTGGATGTCCGGCACGGCCAAGAGCTGGCCCTATGCGGCGGGCGAACCGGACCACTCCGACGCGCAGGTGCCGTACGCCGACCCCGGCCAGGAGGTCATCTTCGACGGCGCGAAGCGCGACCGCATCGTGTGGCAGGGCGACCTCGCCGTCCAGGCCCCCGTGACCTACCTGAGCACGGACGACCTCGCCGCCGTCGACAACTCGCTGTCCTCGCTCTCCGCGCAGCAGCTCTCCGACGGCTACGTGCCCGCCGAGAGCCTGGTCGGCCAGCACAACGAGGACGAGATCCGCACCTACGGCGAGTACGTCACCTGGTTCGTGTACAACCACTACCAGCACTGGCTGTACACCGGCGACCGCGCTTACCTGGACCGGTGGTGGCCGTCGCTGACCAAGGCGATGACCTGGCTCGAATCGGTGCGCGGCCAGGACCCGCAGGGCCTGATCGCCTTCGGCGCGGCCGGCTCCTGCGGCCACTACGGCTACAGCGACTGCGGCCACGAGACGTACGTCAACGCGCTCTACGCCCGGAACCTCGACGAGATGGCCGAGCTGGCCGGTGCCCGCGGTCTGGCCGGCGACGCGGCCACGTACGCCGCCCGGTCCACGGCCCTGAAGAAGGCCGTCAACGACCAGCTGTGGGACGGCGCGACCGGCGCCTACCGGCTGTCCCGCGAGACCCCGGACGTCTATCCGCAGGACGCCAACGCCACCGCCGTGCTCACCGGCGTCGCCGACGCCGGCCAGGCGCAGCGGGCCATGGACTACCTGCACGCGAACAGCTGGAGCACCCACGGCGCGCTGACCGTGTCGCCGAGCGCGCCGAAGTCCGCGATCGGGCCGATGTACGAGCCGCTGCCCAGCGGATTCGAGGCGAGCGCGCGCCTGGCGGTACCCGACCCGTCGGGCGGCACCCAGGCGAGCGGGCTCCAGCTGATGCGCTCCTTCTGGGGTTACATGCTGTCCAAGGACCCGGGCAGCACCTGGTGGGAGAAGGCCGACGCCGCCGGTGACCCCGGCATCGGCCAGTTCACCAGCCTCGCCCACGGCTGGGCGTCCGGCCCGACGGTGACCCTCACCGGCCAGGTGCTGGGCGTGGCGCCGACGGGAGCGGGTTTCGCGGCGTACGCGGTCGTGCCGCACCCCGCGGGCCTGACCTGGGCGCAGGGCAGTGTGCCGACGCCGCACGGCGACATCGCCGTCTCCTGGCGGGCGCTCGCCCAGGGCTTCCAGCTCCAGGCCACCGCGCCGGCCGGCACCTCGGGCCGGCTCGCCGTCCCGACGCAGGGCAGGAAGGTGAGCGTCCGGCTCGACGGGCGCCTGGTCTGGGACGGCTCCGCGGCCGCCGGCAGCGCGAAGGCCACCTCCGACGGCCAGTACGTCTACGTCGACGGCGTGACCGCCGGGCACCACGTCCTGCACGCCCAGAACCTCTAGCGCGCGGGAACGTTCGTGCCCCGGGGCGAGGGAGAAACCCTTGGCCCCGGGGCCCGCCCCGGCCGCCCCGCGCCGGCTGTGACGCTCGGTGCGCGTGTCAGTGCGCAGGGTTACGATCCCGTGCATGGCGGACGAGAGCTACGACGTGATCGTGATCGGCACGAGCCAGGGCGGGAGGTTCCTGCCGGTCGACCTCGCGAAGGCCGGCAAACGCGTCGCGCTCGTGGAGCGCGGCGCCGTCGGCGGCGTGTGCGTGAACAGCGGGTGCACCCCGACCAAGACCATGGTCGCGAGCGCGCGCCTGGCATACCAGGCGCGACGCGCGGGGGAGTACGGCCTGCGGATCGGCCCGGTGTCGGTCGACCTCGCGGCCGTGCGCGAGCGCAAGCGGGCGATGGTCGCGGGCGCCCGCCAGAACTACGCCGGGCGCCTCGACCAGGACGGACTCGACCTGATCGAGGGGGAGGCCCGCTTCACCGGGCCCAGGACCGTCGAGATCGCACTCAGGGACGGGGGCACTCGCACGCTGACCGCCGAGGTGATCGTCGTCGACACCGGCACCAGGCCCAGGCCGCCGGAGATCGGCGGCGCGCGGGACGTCGACCTGCTGGACTCGACGTCGATCATGGAACTCGGGGAGCTCCCCGAGCACCTGATCATTCTCGGCGGTGGCTACATCGGCCTGGAGTTCGGCCAGATGTTCCGCAGGTTCGGCAGCGAGGTCACGATCGTCCAGAGCCGGCCCCGCCTGCTCATGCCCGAGGACGAGGACGTCTCCGAGGCGGTCGCCGCACTCCTCCGCGACGAGGGGATCACCGTCCTGACGTCGGCCGTGGCCGAACGCGTCGAGCGGACGGACGGCGGCGGGCTCCGGCTGACCGTCTCCATGCCCGACGGCGAGCGGCAGGTCGAGGGCTCCCATGTGCTCGCGGCGATCGGCCGCATCCCCAACACCGAGGCGCTCGCCCCGGAGGCGGCCGGCATCCGGCTGGACGACCGGGGCTTCATCGAGGTCGACGAGCACCTGGAGACGTCCGTCCCCGGCGTCTACGCCATGGGTGACGTCAAGGGCGGCCCGGCGTTCACCCACCTCTCCTACGACGACTACCGGGTCCTGCACGCCACGTTGCTCGGCCGCCAGAAGGCGAGCATCCGCGGCCGGACCGTGCCGTACACCGTGTTCATCGACCCGCAGTTCGGCCGGGTCGGCATGTCCGAGCGGCAGGCCGCCGAGCAGAACCGCACGGTGCGCGTCGCCAAGCTGCCCATGAGCGCCGTCGTCCGCGCCATCGAGACGGGCGAGACCCGCGGCTTCATGAAGGCCGTCATCGACGCGGACACCGGCCGGATCCTCGGTGCCGCGGTCCTCGGCGCCGAAGGCGGCGAGATCATGTCGATCATCCAGGTCGCCATGCTCGGCAACCTGCCGTACACGGCACTGGCGAACGCGATCTTCACCCACCCGCTGCTCGCGGAAGGGCTGAACACCCTGTTCGCGCCGGACGAGCAGCCGGTGACCTGACGCCGGCCGGTCCACCGGGGTGCGCGGGGGGCGTGCCCATCGGGTCTGCCGTGCTCGTGCCGACCGCCGCGTCCGGCATGATCGCAGGACGACGCCGCCCCTGGACCGGGGGAGCGGACCCGAACGGAGGAGCGCAGTGGACGCGGCCACGGACTTTCAGGACCTGCCCCCGACCACCCTTGCGGACGTCCTCGACCGCGGGCAGGTCATGGACGCCGGCATCCGCCCGCTGTGGACGCCCGTGCCGCGCGTCGCCGGCCCGGCGTTCACCGTGCGGTGCCCGCCGGGCGACAACCTCATGCTCCATGCCGCCATCCACCGCGCCCCGCGGGGCGCGGTCCTGGTCGTGGAGGCGGGCGACAGCGACTACGCGGTGGCCGGGGGCAACGTCTGCGCCGTCGCTCATCGGCGCGGCATCGCGGCCCTCGTCGTCGACGGCGTGATCCGCGACCTCGGCGAGGTGCGGGAGCGGGGCTTCCCCGTCTTCGCGAGGGGCGTCATCCCGATCCCCGGGATCAAGGCCGCCGTGTCGCCGCTCAACGTCGAAGTCCGCTGCGGCGGCGTGCGGGTGAACGCCGGGGACGTCGTGGTCGCCGACGAGGAAGGCGTGGTCGTCGTCCCCTCCCCGCGCCGGGACGAGGTGCTGTCGGCCGCGCGGGCGAAGCTGGCCAAGGAGGCCGGTGAATCCCTCGATGCCTGGGAAGAGGCCCACCGCACCCGCATCGACGCGATTCTCGCCGAGAACGGCTACCGGGACTGACACCCGCCGCCGGCGCGGGGGACACCGCTGACCCGTTCCGGCCCGCGGCGGGCGAGGAGCGCCAGGGGCGGGGCTCCACCACCGCGAGGGTGACGCCTCGCGCGCATGTGCCCAGCACCTCCCAGGTGCGTCACGCCCGCGAGGTGTAAATGCTCGCCCCTGCGGCGTACGGGCTCCCGCCCGGCGCCCAGCGGATGCCGGTACCCAGGGGAGGACATGTGGCCAGCGTGTTTCAGGAGCGGAAGCTCAAGGGGATGTTCGACGCCTTCGACGCGGACGGTGACGGTTACCTGCGGGAGGACGACTTCCGGGCGCTGACCGCCCGGTGGAGCCGGCTGCCGGGCGTGGGGCCGGGAACGGAGCTGCGCGGGCGGGTGGAGACGCTGCTGATGAGCTGGTGGGGGGCGCTGCTGGAAGCGGGGGACGCCAACGGGGACGGCAGCGTCGACCTGGCGGAGGTGCTGGTGCTCGTGGACCTGCTGCCCGGCATGGCCGAGGACGTGACCGCGACGGCCGGCGTCGTCTTCGACGCGATCGACACCGACGGCGACGGCCGGATCTC
The DNA here is from genome assembly GCF_900110255.1 of Actinacidiphila rubida. Taxonomy (GTDB): domain Bacteria; phylum Actinomycetota; class Actinomycetes; order Streptomycetales; family Streptomycetaceae; genus Actinacidiphila; species Actinacidiphila rubida. The sequence goes on along the minus strand of NZ_FODD01000038.1, from coordinate 53,271 downwards.
CCCGGAGGAGCACCGGCGGCTCGTCGAGACGTGGAACGGGGAACCCGTCGACATGACGGGTGTCTTCCCGCTGCTCGACCCGAACGGGGACGGCTACCTCAGCCGCGAGGAGTTCGCGCTGCTGTGGCGGCAGTTCTGGATCAGCGACGACCCCGCCGAGCCGGGCAACTGGCTCTGCGGCCGCTTCGCGCCGTAGGTCAGGCGGGCTGCCACAACTCGACGCGGTTGCCCTCCGGGTCGGTCACCCAGCCGAAGCGCCCGACGCCGTCCATGTCCTGGGTCTCGTCCGCGACGTCCGCTCCCACGGCGCGCAACTGCGCGAGCATCGCGTCGAGGTCGCGGACGCGGAAGTTGAGCATGGTCTGCTGCGTCCGGGACCCGAAGTAGTCGGTCCCGGACTCGAAGGCGGCGAACACCGTCGGCCCGGCCCCCGGCTGCCACAGGCCGTTCTCGTCGGCGTCCAGCCCCAGGCAGTCCCGGTACCACGCGCCCAGGGCCGCCGGGTCCGACGCCCGCAGGAAGTACCCGCCGATTCCCACCACACGTTCCATACCGCCATCCTGCCAGCCGCCCCGGCCGCCCCCCGCCCGGACACGGGCGCCCGTCCCGGTGGTCAACGGGAGCCACGTCGACGGTCGTTGACGGGGCGTCATTCCAAGCAAGTGCTTGACATCGTGCTGCCGTGCGCCGCATATTCCCAGCATGTCCTTGGAAAGTGAGCGGCGCCGCGTGCGGTTCCTGGACGACCCGCTGGCGATCCGTGCGATGGCGCACCCCATCCGGCTGGAACTGCAGGCGATGCTCGGCCAGGAGGGGCCGCTGACGGCGACCGAGGCCGCGCGGCGCCTGGGCATCAGCCAGGCGCTGGCGTCCCACCACCTGCGGCAGCTGGCGAAGTACGACTTCGTGGAACCCGCGCCCGGCAAGGACAACCGCGAGCGCCCGTGGCGGGCGGTGTCGACCTCGCAGTCCTGGCCCCGGGCGGACCTCACGGCGGAGGGCGAGGCCGCCGTGGGCGTCCTGGAACAGCTCCTCGCCGAGCGCGCCCTCGACCGGCTCGCCGCCTGGCACCGGCAGCGTCCGGGGGAGGAGCCTGCCTGGAGCGACAGCGCGGGCATCGACACCACCGGGATCTACCTCACGGCCGACGAACTCGCCGAACTGACCGGGCGGATGAGGGACCTGCTGCAGCGGTACGTCGACGAGCGCCCGATCGACGACAAGGCCACTCGCCCGCCCGGCAGCAGGCACGTGCAGATCACCCAGATCGTCACCGTCTCGCCGCAAGCCGCGGAGGACGGGCCGTGAAGGACGTGTGGGCGGTGCTCACGCGGCAGCGCGACTACCGGTTGCTGCTGGGCGCCGGGCTCGTCTCGCTCACCGGCGACTGGATACTCCGGACCGGACTGGCCTTCCGCGTCTATGAGTTGACCGGCTCGACGCTGACCTCGGGCGGCCTGCTGCTGGCGTCGTTCGTGCCGACGGTCGTGCTCGGCTCGGTCGCCGGCGTCTTCGCCGACCGCTGGGACCGGCGGCGGGCCATGATCGTCCTCAACCTCCTGCACGTGATCGCGCTGCTGCCGCTGCTCGCGGTGCACGACCGGCGGACCATCGGGATCGTCTACGCCGTCGTGCTCGCGCAGAGCTGCCTGCAGCAGTTCTTCGTGCCGGCCGAGCAGTCACTGCTGCCCGCCCTCACCGAACCGGGACAGCTGCTGACGGCCAACGCGCTGAACAGCCAGACCCGGGACGTCGCCCGCCTCCTCGGCGGCGCTCTCGGCGGCGTCCTCGCGGCCGCGGGCGGCATACCTCTCCTCGCGACAGCGGACGCCGGCACGTTCGTCGCGGCCCTGGTCCTCGTCTCGTCCATCCGCCATCGGGCCGGGCGCGCCCCGGCCGTACGTGGCGCGGCGGAACGGGCCGCGCCCGGCGTGCGCGCGGAGCCGGGCAGGGGCTCGCGGCCGCGGATCCGGACAGGGGAGGCGCTCGCGCGCCTGGCGGAGGAGTGGAAGGACGGGCTGCGCCTGTGCGCGGCCGGGCGGGCGATGCGGCTCGTCTTCCTCTTCGGGCTGGTGACACAGATCGGCGAAGGCCTGATGAGCACGTTGTTCGCACCGTTCGTGCGCACCGAACTCGGCGGCGGCGCGCAGGCGTACGGGCTGATCGTGTCGTCCCAGGCCGTCGGCGGCATCGTGGGCGGCCTGGTCGCGGCGGCGGCCGGCTCACGGCTGCCCGCGGTCACGATGTGGGGGACCGGGTCGGTGCTGTTCGGGCTGGTCGACCTGACGCTGTTCTGCTCCCCGCTGGCGACGGACAGCCTCGTCCCGGCCTTCGTGTGCATGATCCTCGTCGGCGTCCCCGGTGCCTTCACCGTCGCCGGCTCGATGACCGTCCTGCAGCGCCTCGCCGAGGACGGCGCCCGCGGGAGGGTCCTCGGCGCGCTCAGCGCGGTAGAAGGCGCCGCCGTCCTCGCCGGGATCACCGTCGCGGGACTCCTCGGCAACGTGGTCGGCACCATCCCGCTGCTGGTCCTCCAGGCGCTGGGCTACGTGCTCGGCGGCATCGTCGTCCTGGCGCAGCGGCGTCTCCTCGGCGCGGAGCGGCCCGAGCGGGAGGCCGCCGCCCAGCCGGCGTGACGCGACGGTCCGCGGGCCGGGTCCGGTCCCCGGGCACGCCGCAGGTCGCCCTGGCCGGGCAGCGTGGGGGCCGTGCGCGTCAGCCCGCGAGTCTCGTGCGGGCGGGAGGGCTGGACGGGTCGCCGGCCGTGTCGCTGAGGGCCCTCAGACCGGTGAGGAGCGCCTGCCGGCTCTCGGGCCGCATGCGCTCCATGGCCTCGCGGAGCGCCTCCTCGCGGCGGTGCCGGAGGGTCCGCAGGTGGGCGGTGCCGGCCTCGGTGAGCTCCAGCTCCACCTCGCGGCGGTCCTGGGCGCCCGGTCCCCGGCGGAGGAACCCGGCCGCCTGGAGACGGTCGCAGAGGCGGGTGACGGACGGAGCGGCGGCGGACAGGGCGCGGCCGAGCGCCGTCAGGTTGATGCCGGGCTCGCGCTCGACGAGGTACAGCACCCGCGTCTGCGCGGCGGAGAGCGGAGCGGTGCCGAACGCGTCACGGGCGCGCTCCCAGGCGACCTCCAGGAGCTCCAGGACCTCGCCGACCTCGTGCGCGGCATGCGAGGGGTGTGTGTGGAGGTCGGTGGGGGCCTGGTTCATGTGACACTCCCGTGAGAGCCGTTCAGGCTCGTTTCCATCTGTTCGATCCAGTAGTCGCTTGGACGACGATATGTGAACGAGGGAAGGACCGATAGCGTTGGACAGACCTTGGACCGTGGAACGCCGCCTCCGTGAGGCCGCGCCTCACGAGATCTTCGACGTGATCCGTTCCACGATCGAGCGCCGCCACGAGGTGCTGGCGGTGCGGCTGATGATGGCCGACTACTCGTCGACCAGGCTCCAGACCGTGGGGGAGCCGTCCGCCACACGCACGCTGGTGTCGGTTTACGACACCGCCCCCGGACGGGCCTACGGTGCCCAGGAACCGCACTGGGTGCACGACGCCTCGGCGGCCGCCGTCGAGGTGCACCTGCCGGTCAGCGTCCGCGGCGACCGCCTGGGGATCCTGAGCGTCACGCTGCCCGACCCGGAGGGCGAGGGGCCGCCGCCGGAGCTGCTCGCGGAGCTCCAGGAGTGCGCCGACGCCCTCGGGCACGAGGTCCTGGTCGCCGACCGGGACACCGACCTGTTCCTCCGGGCGCGCCGGGCCGAGCGGCTCACGCTCGCCGCCGAGATGCAGTGGCAGCTGCTGCCCGGCCGCTCGTGCTCCCGGCCCGAGTACACCCTCGGCGCCCAGCTGGAACCCGCCTACGCGGTGTTCGGCGACAGCTTCGACTGGTCGGCCTCGGCCGACGAGCTGCACCTGACCGTGAACAACGGCATGGGCGAGGGGATAGACGCCGCCCTCCTGACCAACCTCGCCGTCAGCGCCCTGCGCAACGGCCGCCGCGCCGGACTGGAGCTCAGCGACCAGGCCTACCTGGCCGACCAGGCCGTCTTCGGGCAGCACCGCGGTGAGCAGTACCTGGCGGCGCTGCTCCTGCGCTTCCACCTGCCGACCGGCGAGGTGGAGATCATCGACGCGGGTTCGCCGCGCATATGGCGCCTGCGCGACGGCGCCGTCGAGATGATCGAGCTGGAGGCGCAGATGCCGCTCGGGATGTTCGAGGACACCGTCTACGAACCGCAGCGGCTGACCGTCGCCCCCGGCGACCGGCTGCTCTTCATCAGCGACGGCGTGTACGACGCGCTGTCCCCGGCCGGGGAGAAGTACAGCCTGCGCGCGCTGGCGCGGTCGATCAACGACACGCGTCTGCTGCCCGCCACCCAGGTGCCGCGGGCCATACTGGAGGCCCTGCTGGGGCACCGCGGACCCGGTCCCGCCGCGGACGACGCCCTGGTCATGTGCCTGGACTGGAACGGCCGCTGACCCCGGACCGGAACGGCCGATCAGGGGGACGGCTTGTCAGCGCGGACATCTGTACGAGATGCTTGCCGCGCGGCAAATAAATCGTCCTCCTCGCGAAAGTTGGTGCGGCCCGCTGACAGCGGGCTCCGTTCATGGCCTCTATCGAGGGAAAGCCCGTCACCGTTGCCGGGCCGGCAGCGACGTCCGACCTGTGGACGCTCGCCCCGTACCCGGTGATCGTCGCCGACGCGTCCGGCATCGTGGTGCAGGCCAACCGCGCGGCCGCCGCCCTGATGACCGGGGCGGCGGCCGGAGCCAGCCTGAGGGAATCCGTGCCCGACTGGCTGGCGCGGGCCCACGGTGAGGCCGTGGCGCACTCCCGGCCGCCGGCCCAGCGGAGCGGGAGCCACGACGGCGAGGCCCTGCCCCCCGCCTCGGGACCGGTCGGAGCGCGCCGCTTCGAGGCGTACCCGACCCGCGGGCAGGACGGCGAGGTCGTCTGGTGGCTGATCGACGGCACCGGCCGGCAGGAGGCCGAGCAGGCCCTCAGCACCGAGCGTGAACGCACCGGATTCCTCGTCGAGGCGTCCAACGTCCTGCTGGCCTCGCTGAACCTCGACCGGTGCATGGCCGCCACCGTGCGGCTGGCCGCCGACTACCTGGCGGACGTCGCGATCGTCGTCGCCCCGCCGGCGCGCGGGAAGCTGCCGGTCGCGCACGCCGTGGCCGGCCAGGACGTCGTCCGCACCCTGGTCGCGGCCGACCCGTCCAGCCTGCCCGGCCTCAGCGAGGCGCTCCAGGGGTTCCCGCCGCTGCCGTCGCGGTGGATCGACGGCGCCCTGCTGCCCGACTGGCTGCTGCCCGAGGGCTCCTCCGGTCCGATCGGGTCCGTCGTCGTCACGTCCCTGCCCGGGCACGGCGTCCCCGCCGGCGCCCTGATCCTCCTGCGCGGCACCGGGCACGCGCCGTTCAGCCCGAGCGAGGAGGTCTTCGCGCGGCTGTTCGCCGCCCGTGCCGGCGCCGCGCTGTCCGCCGCGCGCATGTACAGCGAGCAGCGGGCGATCACCCAGACCCTCATGCAGGACCTGCTGCCGCCCCGCCTCCAGCGCCTCAACGGCGTGGAGTTCGCCGGCGGTTACCGCCCCGCGGAGACCGGCGAGCGGGTGGGCGGCGACTTCTACGACGTCCACCCCGGCCCCTCAGGCGCCGACGCCTCGCTCGTCGTCCTGGGCGACGTGTGCGGCAAGGGCCTGGACGCCGCGGTGCTGACCGGCAAGATCCGCAGCACCCTGCAGGCGCTGACGCCCATGGTCGACGACCACGGGCGGATCCTCGAACTCCTCAACGGCTCGCTGCTCAACTCGCACCACACCCGCTTCGCCACGATGGTGCTCGCCTCGGTTCTGCGTAAGGGCCACGAGGTGCGGCTGAGCCTCACCTCCGCCGGGCACCCGCCGCCCCTGGTGGTGCGCCTCGACGGCAGCGTCGAGGAGGTCCGCACCCACGGCTCCCTGATCGGCGCCCTCCCCAGCATCGAGTCGCACTCCGCCCAGACCGTCCTGCAGCCCGGTGAGACGTGCCTGCTCTACACCGACGGATTCACCGAGGCGCGCGGCGGCCCGCTCGGCAGCGAGCTGTTCGGCGAGGACCGGCTCAAGCGCGCCCTGTCCGACTGCGCCGACCTGCCCGCCGAAGCGGTCGTCGAGCGCATCCAGATGCTCGCCTCGCAGTGGCTGCACGACGGCAGCCACGACGACATGGCCCTCGTCGCCATCGGTGCGCCGCGGACCACCCATCTCAGTGCGGTGGACGGCCGTACCCGGGGCAGGTACACGGTATGACGCCGACCGAATCCCGGGCCGATCCGCTCGCGGCCCTGCGCGACGACCTGTGGGCCGCGGTGACCGGCCGCGACGAGTACCAGGCCGCCGACCTCGTCCTCGGCGCGCTCGACGGGGGCGCGGACGCCGAGAGCGTCCTGCTCGACGTGCTGGCGCCGCTGCAGGCGAAGGTCGGCGCGGAGTGGGCCGCCAACCGGCTGAACGTCGCGCAGGAACATGCCGCGAGTGCCATCACCGAACGCGTCATCGGGGCCCTCGCCCACCACCCGGCCACCCGCACCGAGCCCCGCCTGGGCCGGATCACCGTGGCGTGCGTCGACCAGGAATGGCACGCCCTCCCGGCCCGCCTCCTCGCCGAGGTGCTGGCCCTGCGCGGCTGGCAGGTCGACTTCCTCGGCGCCCAGGTCCCCACCCCGCACCTCATCGCGCACCTGCACGCCAGCGGCTCGGACGCCGTCGCGTTGTCCTCCTCCCTGCCCACCCGGCTGCCGGCCGCCCACGCGGCGATCACCGGCTGCCAGGCGATAGGCGTGCCCGTCATCGTCGGAGGGGCGGCCTTCGGCCCGGACGGCCGCAACGCCCGGCTGCTCGGTGCGAACGCCTGGGCGCCCGACGCCCGCGCGGCCGCCCTGGCACTCTCCGCCGGCCTCCCCGGCCCCGACCTGGCCGCCGGACGGCAGCAGATCGACGACCTGCCCCACCTGGCCGACCAGGAGTACACCCTGGTCGCCCGCGCCCAGCGGGACATCGTCAGGAAGGTCCTGACCCAGCTGGAGGCCGCGCTGCCCGCGATGGCGTCCTACACCGCCGAGCAGCGCGAGCGCACCGCCGAGGACATCGCGCACATCGTCGAGTTCCTGGCCGCGGCCCTCTACTGCGACGACGACGAGCTGTTCGCCGCGTTCCTCACCTGGACCGCGGACATCCTCGCCGCTCGTCGCGTCCCGGCACGGTCGCTGCGCCCGGCGCTGGACGCCCTGGCGTCGGAACTGAAGGACTTCCCCCGGTCCGTCCGCATGCTCGACCGGGCAGGCCGCGCCCTGGACGCGTACGCGCCGGACGGCACCCCTCCCGGAGCACCCGCATGACGTCCCTGCCCCACTCCTCCTTCTCCGTCACCGTCGAGGCCGGTGCGGACACCGCGTCCCTGCGGCTGGCGGGCGACCTGGACTACGACACCGGCGACGAACTGGTCGCCCACGTCAGCCGCTGCCTCGCTGCGCACCCGGACCTGCGCGAACTCCGCGTGGACTGCGCGGAGCTGCGGTTCTGCGACTCGACGGGCCTGTCCGCCCTGCTGATGATCCACCGCCTCACCTCCGCGGGGAACGTGCGGCTGCGCGTGGACGGGCCGCCGCCGTTCCTGGAGCGCATGCTCACCACGACCGGCGTCCGCGGCCTGTTCCTGCCGGCGTCCGCGTCCGAACGCGCCGAGTAGCCCGCACCGGGGGGTTCCTCACTCCTTCACCCCTCGTCGAGGAGCGCCTTCACTCCTCGACGAGGAGTGACATCAGGCCCAGGAACTGCTCCCGCTGCTCGGCGGTGAGCGGCGCGAGGAACTCGCGCTGGATCCCGTCGATCACCGCGTCGAGGTCGAGCAGCCGGGTGGCGCCCGCGTCGGTGAGCGTGACGATCTTGCGGCGCTTGTTCGCCGGGTCGACCGACCGCTCCACCAGGCCTTGCGCCTCGAGTTCTGTCAGGGCCGCCGTCACGTCGCTCCGGTCGATCCCCGTGGTGCGGCCGACGTCCGCCTGGCTCGACGGCCCCCACTCCTCGAGGGCCGCCAGCAGCCGGTAGTGGTAGCCGCGCAGGCCGCCCCCGTGGGCCTCGAAACCGGCGTTGAGCAGCCGGAACGAGCGCGCGTGCGCCCTGCTGACAAGCCAGGTCGCCCGGTCCTGGAGACGGGCGGGCGTGCGGGGCGAGGGTCGGTGAGGCAGCGGCACACCCCAAGAGTATCGGTTGTTGGCACGACCCACATCGGCTATGTTGGTGGGACCAACATTGGTTCGTCCAACATAGGAGGCCGTGGTGGCCGCTGACCCCGTTCCGCTGTCGCTCGCATCAGGGCGCGGCCGACGGATCCTCGCGCTGCTGTGCGCAGTCGCGTTCCTCGATTTCGTCGACGCGTCGATCACCAACGTGGCGCTTCCCCACATCCGGACCGCCCTGGGGTTCTCGGTCCAGAGCCTCCAGTGGGTGCCCTCCGCCTACCTGCTGACCTACGGCGGCCTGATGCTGCTCGGCGGCCGCCTCGCCGACCTGCTCGGCCGGCGCAACGTGCTGCTCGCCGGCACCGTGCTCGTCGGACTGTCCTCGCTGGCCGGCGGCTTCGCCGGAGACGCCGGCGTCTTCATCGCGGCCCGGCTCGTCCAGGGCGCGGGCGCGGCGCTCATGCTGCCCGCCGCGCTGTCCGCCCTCACCACCACCTTCACCACGGACCGGGACCGCCGGTCCGCGCTGGGCGTGTGGGCCGCGGTCGCCGGACTCTCCTCCGCGGTCGGCATCCTGGCCGGCGGCCTGCTGACCCAGGGCCCCGGCTGGCGCTGGGTCATGTTCGTCAACCCGATCGCCTGCGCACTGGTGATCCCCGCCGTCGTGGTGATGCTGCCCCGGGACCGCCCCGCGGCCCGGACCTCCCGGTTCGACCTGCTCGGCAGCGTCGTGATGACCGGCGGCATGCTGCTCCTCGTCTACGCCCTCATCAAGGCGCCCGACCAGGGCTGGGGAGCCGCCCGCACATGGGGCGAACTGGGCGGAGCCGCCGTGCTGCTCGCGTGGTTCGTCGTCATCGAACTGCGGGCAGCGGACCCGATCCTGCCCCTGGACATCTTCCGCGTCCCGGGACTGGCCGCGGCCAACCTGACCGGACTGATCGGCTTCGCGGGCATGCTCTCGATGTTCTACTTCCTCACCCTGTACATGCAGAACGTCCTCGGCTACTCGCCGATCGCCGCCGGAGCCGCGTACCTGCCGCTCACCGTCGGCGTCGGCATCGGCGCGGGCATCGGCTCCAAGCTGCTGGGCAGGATCGGCAGCCGGGCCGTCGTCAGCGCCGGCGCGCTCATCTCGGCGGCCGGGCTGTTCGACCTCAGCCGCATCCCCGTGGGCGGCGGCTACGTCGCCCACGTCCTTCCCGGGCTGCTCCTCGTGGCGTTCGGCCTCGGGCCGGTGTTCGTCGGCGTGACCACCGCCGCCAACGCCGGCGTCGGTCCGAGCCGGGCGGGCGTCGCCGCCGCGATCCTCAACTCGGCCCAGCAGCTCGGCGGTGCCCTCGGCCTCGCGGTCCTCTCGGCCGTCGCGACGGCGCGCATCCACCACCTGGCCTCCGCGGGCGCCTCCGTGCCGGCCGCGACCACGTCCGGGCTGCGCCAGGCCCTGGCCGTCGGCGCGGCGTTCGCCGCGGCCGCCGCGCTGATCGCGCTGGCGACGAACAACACCCGCGAGGACGCCGCCGCGGCACCGCCACCCGAGCACGTTCCCGACCCGGCACCCGCGGGGGCACGGGAAACGGAGCGGGACGCGCACCACACGAAGGAACTGCACTCATGAACCACGCACATGACGCCGTTGCCGCCCACGACACGGAGGGCGCCCACGACTCGCACGACGTCCGTGACACCCGCGGGCCGGCCGGTGCGCACGGCGTACCGCTGCGCGTCCTCATCGTCGGCCGCAGCCCCGGCGTGCTGGTCGAAGCCGTCGGCCTGCTCCGTGCCCGCGGCCACCGGGCGGACGCCACCAACCAGTTCGGCAGCGTCCTGGAGGACTACGACGTCGGCGATCTCGACGTCCTCGTCTTCGGGGGCATGGTGCCGCCCGACACGAAGCAGCACCTGCGCGACGCCGTCGCCGAGCGCAACCCGGACGTGACGTTCCTCCAGGGCCTCGCCGGCATCGCCGGTGTGATCGCCGCCCAGGTCGACGCCGTCACCTCGGCGGACGCGACCGACGACATCACCTACGACGGCGCGGGGCGAACCGTGCGTGTGGTGCTGCCCGCTGCCGCACACGTCACCGTGGAGGCCTTCTGGGGCACGTCGTTCACACCCCCGGAGCCCAGGAGCACGTCCGCGCGTGTCCGGGACGGCGAACTCGGCGCCGGCGTCCACACGATCGCGGTACCGGAGTACGTTCCGCCGGTCGCCTCCTTCGCCGCGGTCACCGTCGGCGCCACCGTCCGGGTCTTCACCATCGGCGGCATGCCGGGTTCGGTGACGCGCCTGGTCCCGACGTCGGCGGGCGACCAGCGGCTTCCCGAGGTCGCCAGGGTCACCACCCAGAGCCATGAGCGGTGACACGAGCGGCGCGGGCCCCAGCCCCGACCGGAGGGTCAGGACCCTCCGGGGGCAGCGCGCCGTCAACCTCCTGGTCCGCGCGATGCTGCGGACACCGGGCCTGTCCCGGACGGCCGGCAGCCGGCTGGTCACCCTCTACGTCGTCGGGCGGACGTCGGGTCGTCGCTACGCGGTTCCGGTGGCCTACCTGCCCGACGGTGACGACCTCCTGATCGGCACCTCCTTCCCCTGGGCGCGCAACCTGCGCACCGGTGAGACCGTCCAGGTGCGGTTCCGGGGCCGGCTGTGCACGGCGGGGGTGCACGTCGACACCGCCGAGCCCGACGTCGTCCGCGCGTACGCGCACATGGCGCGGACGAACCCGACCTTCGCGCGGTTCAACGCGATCCGCACGGACGGGACGGGCGAGCCGGACCCCGGCGACCTCCACCAGGCGTGGCTCGGCGGCGCGCGAGCGATCCGCCTCACGGCCCCGGCCCGGTCCGCGCGGGCCGCCGGCCGACAGGTGCACCGGACGTGAACACCGCCGCGGCCGGGCGGTCCACCACAGGCGGACCGCCGCGGCCGGGGCGGTGGTGCGTCCGTTCCGCCGCGGTCGAGGGGGGCCGGGCCCCGTCCTCGACCGCGGCGCTCCGGCCGTCGGGCAGGCTGCGAACGGCGTCCGCCGCAGGCCCGACGGCGCGGCCTCACCTCAGGTGCCGGTCGTAGAACCGGCTCCCGTCCTCGCTCTCGAACGCGGGGGTGCCCAGGTGCCCGCCCGGATTCGCGTGCAGCGTCTTCTCCTTGCTGCCGAAGGCGTCGAACAGGTCCAGGGCCCGCTGCCGCGGGTTCCCCTCGTCGTCCCACTGCAGCAGGAACAGCAGCGGAACGGTCATCTGCCGGGCCTCCTCGCGCACGGCGCGGGGCACGTACCCTCCGGCGAAGAGGCCCGCCGCCGCGATGCGCGGGTCGGCCACCGCCAGCCGGATGCCGAGGGCGGTCCACCCGGAGTACCCGACCGGGCCGCTGATCTCGGGCAGCTCCAGGAGGGCGTCCAGGGCGGTCCGCCACTCCGGGACGGCGTCGTCGACCAGCGGGCCGACCAGCGATTCGAAGATCTCGTCGACCGGCTCGCCGGCCTTCATCGCCCGGCGAAGGTCGGCCCGGGCCTGCTCGGCGGCCGCGGAACGGGGCCGGTCACCGCACCCGGGGGCGTCGATGGTGGCCACCGCGTAGCCGTGCGACGCGGAGTGCCGGGCCCGCGCGACCAGCCGCGGCTCCCGCCGGGGCAGGCCGTTGTTGTGGGCCACCAGGATCAGCGGAGCCGGTTCGGATCCGCTCGTCCACAAGGTGCCGGGGATCTCGCCGAGGGTGAACTCGCGCTCGAGGATGCCGTCGTCGAGGCGTCGTTCGGAAGTGATGTCCATGGTCGTGCCTTTCGGGAGTGCTCGTGAAGACGGCGCTCCCGGACGACCTATCGCCCGACCGTGACCCCGGAGGGAAGCACCCATGTCGATTGGTTCACGGGTACCACCTCCTCGTTCTGCTGCACGGCCACCGGAAACGTAGCAGCGGCCGCCGCGCGGCGCCAAACGGTTTTCCCGGCCGCTCGTGGCGGGGCGAGCCGCCCTCCACCGGGCACGGATGGCCCGCCGGAGGCCGGCTCGCCCCGCCTCGGGCATGCGCTACTCCGCCCCGGGCTCCGGGGCCGTCGTCCTGGCGACGAAGTCGCGGACCGCCTCGGCGAACAGCTCCGGCTCCTCGACGTGTCCCATGTGGCCGCTGTCCTCCAGGACCAGCAACTCCGACTCCGGGATCAGGTCGTGGAGTTCGCGGCCCCAGCGGATGCCGCAGATCACGTCGTGCCGGCCGACGACGACCAGTGCCGGCACCTCCATGCCCTTGAGGGCGGCGCGGTCGTCGATGCTCTCGGGCACGAGGTGCTCGTCCAGTCCGGAGACGTACGTGGCCCGGATCGCGTCCCGGAACGGCGCGTACCGCTCCTCGTGGGCCCAGTAGTCGGCGAAGTACGAGGGCAGCACGCCCCGGGCGACGGCCACGGTCTGCTCGTCGCCGGAGATGTCCGCCATCGCGCCGAACGCGGCCAGCACACCCGGCAGTCCGGGGTGGCCCGCGTACCGGGCGGCGAACGCCCCCACCATGCGCCCCGCCTCCTCGGCGTGCTCGGGACCGGTGACCGGTGCCCCCTCGTAGAGGACGACGCCGGCCAGCCGGCCGGCGCGGTGCAGCGCGTGGTAGGCGGCGACGAACGCGCCGTGGGAGTGGCCGAGCAGGTGCACCCGGGGCACGCCGAGGCGGTTGATCAGGACCTCCAGGAAGCCGCTGTACCGCTCCCGCGTGTATCCGTGCGGGTGTGAGGGGAGGCGGCTGTCCTCGCTGGTCCCGACCGGTTCGACGTACACCATGGTCAGGTGTTCCTCGAGCAGGGGCATCCGCAGGTAGTCCCAGAAGATGCCGGGTCCTCCGGAGTGGACCACGCACACCGGGCCCGTGCCGTGGACGTGGTAGCGCTGGACCACTCCGCCGAGCCCGTACACGTGGGTGCCGGGGGTGAGGGGATCGTTGCCGGACGCCGTGCCGGCCGCGGGGGAGAGGGGGCTGTTCATCGGGATCTCCGGAGTCGTACAGGTGGGTGGGTCACCGACACGACGGCGCAGGAGGCCGGAAGTTGGATCCGCAGGGTGTGAACTGAGTCACACGTATCGCGGTCCGGGTCGTCGGGCCGGGACCGGCTCCGCCTACGGGCGGGCGGCGTGGTGCAGGGACACCCGGTCGAAGCGCCCGTCGGCGAGCGTCATGATCCAGGCGACCCCCGGAGGGCAGTGCTCCGGATCGTCCGGGGGGCTGACCAGCTCCATCTCCCAGATGACGAGCGAGCGGCCGGCCACGACGTGCAGGGGCCGCTGGCGCACACCCGCGGAGAGGTCCATGTCCATCCCGGCCAGCAGGAGCTCGGCTCCGCCGAGCCGTGCTCCGCCGGCCAGCAGCGACACGTCGGGGGAGTAGCGGTCCCTGACCACCCTGCCGAAGTCGCCGTGCTCGGCCGCCACGAGCATCCCGCGCGCCTCCTGCCAGCTGGCCGCCGTCCGTCGCCGTACGTCGTCGTGCCCGTCGGCCGCGGTCGCGGTCAGCGCACGGGCCAGCGCGGCGCGCGCCTGGTGGAGCCGGCTGCGCACGGTGGCCACGGGGATCCCGCAGGCGGCGGCGATCTGCTGGTACGAGGTGATCCCGGTCGAGAAGTAGCGCAGGACGACCGGCAGGCGCAGCGCCGGGGACAACGCCTCGACGGCCTCCCAGATCCAGTCCCGCAGCGCGTGGTCCTGCAGCACCTCTTCGGGTGTGCCGCCGACGGCCGGCACCGGCACCTCGGCCACGGGCTCGACCCGCCGGGCCGCGCGCAGCAGGGTGCGGCACTGGTTGCGGACGACCATGCGCAGCCACGGCCCCACGCTCGCGGGATCGCGGACGTCGACGATCCGCCGCAGTGCCACCAGGGCCGCCTCCTGCATGACGTCGTCCACGTCCGGCCCCGGCCCCAGCACGCTGATCGCCACCGCACGCATACCGGCCCGGTGGCGTTCCAGCAGCAGGACGAGCGACGACACGTCCCCCGCCTGGGCGGCACGTGTGAGCACCACGTCCTCCGCGCGATCGTCGCCCATCGGCGACCTGCCCATGTCAGGCCCTCTCGTTCGCCAGCACCCTGTCAGCGACCCTAACCGCCTGAGGCACATGTGTCACGCGGGGCCCGAGGGACCGCACCGCGGGGAAGGTGCGGAAGGGAGGGGCGGGTTGGCACACGCGCCGAGTTCACACGTATCTTGCATGGAGGGCGGTGGTCGAGCCCAGATACGTGTGAGCATGGACATCCGAACGTGCATGTGTGAGTGAGGTTGGGGAGAGCGTGAGTAGCGACATGTCAGGTGGGGCGAATGTCCGGTTGCGGCCGGAGGACGTGACGGACCTGCGGCACGCCGTGGCGGGACCCGTCCTGGAGCCGGATTCAGAGGGGTACGCGGCCGAGTGCGCCACGTTCAACCTGAGTTGCCCGCTCGCGCCCGCCCTGGTCGTCGGTGCGACGAGCGACGCGGACGTGCGCGCGGCGGTCCGGTTCGCGGTGCGCCACGGGCTGCCGGTGGCCGTGAAGTCCGCGGCCCACCAGGTCGTCTCGGCCGCCGAGGGCGGGCTGCTGATCTCCCTGGGGCGCATGCGGGCCCTCGACGTCGACGCGCGGGAACGCACTGTACGGGCCGAACCGGGTGTGCGCTGGAGCGATGTGCTGCCGCGCACCGCGGAGTCGGGACTGGCCCCGCTCGCGGGCTCCGCGCCGGACGTCGGTGTCGTCGGCTACACGCTCGGCGGCGGCCAGAGCCCGCTGCTCGGACGGACCCACGGCTATGCCGCCGACCATGTGCGCCGGCTGACCGTGGTCACCGCGGACGGAGCACTCCGCGAGGTGACCCCGCACACCGAACCCGAGCTGTTCTGGGCGCTGCTGGGCGGCAAGGGCAACTTCGGCGTCGTCACCCGGATCGAGTTCGAGGTGTTCCCGTACACGCGCTTCTACGGCGGCGGCATCTACTTCCCGGGCGAGCACCTGGCCGAGGTGCTGGAGGCCTGGCGCGCCTGGCTCCCCACCGTCGGCGAGGACATGACCTCGTCCGTGGGCATCCAGCGGCTGCCCGACCTCCCGGTCCTGCCCGAGCCGCTGCGCGGCGCCTTCGTCGTCCATCTGCGCGTCGGCTATCTGGGCTCGGCGGAGGAGGGAGCCGCCCTGCTGGCCCCGCTGCGCGCCGCGGCCCCGGTGCTCCTCGACCTGGTGGAGGAGAAGCCCTACGCCTCGATCGGCGACATCCACCAGGACCCGGTGGAGCCGATGCCGTACTTCGACCGGAGCGTCTGCCTGGAGGAGTTCGACGAGAAGACGGCGTGGACGCTGGTGGAGCTGACCGGCTCCCGGTCGGGCTGCACCCTGGCGAACGTCGAGATCCGGGCGCTCGGCGGCGCGTTCGACCGCGAGCCGGCGACCCCCAACGCGGTACCGAGCCGCGGCCTTCCGTACCTCGTCTTCGCCCTCGCAGTCGGTGCCCCCGACCGGGCCGAGGCGATGCGGGCGGACCTCGCGCGGGTCGTGGACGGGCTCGCGCCCTGGGCGGCGACGCGGAACCTCGTCAACTTCCTCTCGCCGGAGGAGGCCACCGACACCGAGGGCGTGCGGGCGGTCTTCGGGCCCGAACGCCACCGGCTGCTCGCCGACATCAAGAAGCGCTACGACCCGGACAACGTCTTCCGCTTCAACCACAACATCACGCCCGCCTGACCCACGCCGGGACCGGCCGGCGCCCGCCGCCGGCCGGTCCGGGCCCGGCCCCTGAGACACGGAGAAGAGGAGATCGGGCGTGACACCGGTCGAGCAGCAGACGCTGCACAGCAGCAACCCCGTACTGTGCCGGCCGCAGTTCGGCCGGCAGGGCGGGCGGAAGACGGCGGCCGGGGACCCCCTGGACGGCGTGCCCCTGACCCGGAGCCGCACCGACGCGGGCCCGCACCGGGCACGGGAGCACTCCGCCGGGCTCCTTCTCCCGGTGCTCGTCGCGGGCGACCTGATGACGCTGGACGACGTGCTGCCCCGCCTGACCGGGGCCCTCGCGGCGACGGCCCTCGGGGCCCTGGCGGCGTGGACTCTGCTGCCCGTCGTCCCCCTCGGCGCCGCGGAGTCCTACGGCGTCGCCGCGGTCCTCGGAACGGCCGCCGCGGCGCTGGTGGTGAGCCAGCGCCGCGAGAACCGGCCCTCGGCCCTCCGCACCCTCGCGTTCGCCGTGCTGCAGGGCCTGTTCCTCGGCGTCCTGTCGGCCACGCTCCCGGGACCCGCCGTCCTGGTCCAGCCCGTGCTCGGGACGATGACCACCACGGCCGGCGTCCTGCTGGCCTACCGGCTGCACTGGATGCGGGCCCACCGCAGGACCCGCGGATTCGCCGGCGCCGGGTTGCTCGGCCTCGGACTCCTCGCCGTGGCGGACCGGCTCCTGGTCTCCGTGGTGGGCCAGGACGCCCTGGGGCTGCGGCCGTTGGGCCTCGGATTCGCGACGGGGCTGGCCGGCGCCGCCCTGGCCGCGTCGTTCCTGGCGCTCCACCTCCGCCAGGTCGAGGACGCGATCAGGTTCGGCGCGTCCCGTGACCGCTGCTGGCCGGCCGTCTTCGGACTGACCCTGACGCTCAGCTGGCTGTACGTGGAGACCGTACGGCTGCTGACGCTGTATCCGGCGGAGGAGTGCTACGGGCCCGTCGGCATGCCCTGAGCGCGGGGGTGTGTGCGGCGGCAGGCGGTCCATGTGCCGTCCGGCAGGGCGGACCGCGGGTGGATCCGACACACGTGTGACGGGGTCCGCGTGTAGACTCGACCACGTTTGCCGGGGAGACACATGTGTGCCGGGTCCGGGCGGCCGAGCCGCGGCCCGTGGCCGCGCGCGTCGTCGGGCCCTTGTGCGTCCCTTCCGTCCCCGGCACCCCAGACCCCCTGGTTTCCGAGCTCTCAGGAGACGAAGTGCCGCCCCAACAGAAGCCGCAGGATCCCGCGTTGCTGGACGGGGCGTCGTCGCGCTTCGCCGACGCGTTTCTCCGCCGCACCACGCAGGGCCGTCCCGGCGGAGGCCCGGGACCGCGGCCGTGGACCTGGATCGCCGGCGCGGCCGCGGCCACCGCGGTCGTGGTCCTCGCCGTGTTCGCCGTCGCGCACCTCTCGTCCGGCTCCGGCGGCACGAAGAAGACCGCGGCCGCGGTGGCCTCCACGTCACCGGCGCCGTCCGGCGCCGGGCAGCACACGACCGCGACGGGCGGGCCGCCCGCGCCCGGCCGCAGCGCCGGCGCGGTGAAGCCCGGCGGCGGGGCCCGGACGACCGGCGGCGGCACCGACGCGACCGGCGGCGGCAGCGCGGTGCCCGGCGGCGTACCGCAGGCGGCCCCCGCCGCCGGGACCGGGACCGCCTCCGGGTCCAAGCCCGCGGCCGCCGGTTCCGCCGGCACCCAGCCGAAGAAGGCCGCACAGGCGCCCCAGGCCGCCGTCTACCCGGGCGTCGCCGTCGTCGGTCACGCCAGCGGCCGCTGCGTCTCGGCCACCGGGCACCAGAACAGCAGGGCCACCGACGGCACGCCCCTGGCGATCTACGACTGCGTCGGCGGATCGTGGCAGAAGGTCGACTTCCGGTCCGACGGCACCGCGCGGATCTACGGCCTGTGCATGGACATCGCCTGGGCCTCCAAGGACAACGGCGCCGCCATCCAGCTCGCCGTCTGCAACGGCGGCTGGGCCCAGAAGTTCAAGCTCAACACCTCCTACGACCTGGTCAACACCGCCATCGGCAAGTGCGTCGACGCCACCGACAGCGGCACCGGAAACGGCACGAGGCTCCAGCTGTGGAGCTGCGCCGGCACTCCCAACCAGAAGTGGAGCAAGGGCTGAGGCCCGCGGAACAGGAGGGGCACATGGATCTCGACGACGACGCGACCGTTCAGCGGCTGCTGCACAGCACCCGCCGCTTCGAGCAGGACTTCACCCGCGCCCAGGAGGAACTCGGCGCACTGACCGTGCAGGGCACGGCCGGCGGCGGCGCGGTGAAGGCGACGGTCGACCACCGGGGCGTGCTCGACGGCCTGACGATCGCACGGTTCGCGGCCGATCCGGGCAACGTCCGGGACCTGGCCGTCATGATCGTCGCGGCCGTCCACGACGCCCAGCAGGCCCTCACCGCCCGACGCGAGGAACGGCTCCGCCCGCTGCTGGAATCGATCAACGCCGAGCTGGGGAGCGGCCCGAGCCGCTGACCCGCGGCCAGCGGTCCCCCGGGCAGCCGCCCGGGGGACCGCGTGCGTCATGCGAGGTGCTTCGGGTCCGCGCCGAGGCTGATCTCGCAGAACCGCGCCCCGCCGCCGCCCGCCTGGAGGAGCCGCGGAGGCACGTGGATGAGCGTCGCGGTCCCGTCGAGGTCGATCGACACCACCTCGCCCTCCGCGGACCCGGGCGCCTCGGTCGTCCGCCCCGTCGCCTCGAACCAGAGGATCGTGCCGCCGACGTTCACCGCCCACAGGTGCTGACCGGGCGTCACACCCATGACGAGCGACCGGGAGGCGGGACCGGCCTCCAGCAGCGTCCGCTCCAGGTCCGGCACCTCCTCCGCCACCGGCCGCCGCCACACGCGCTTGGCCAGCGCGACACGCTCCCGGTACCCCAGCGGCCGCCCACCCGGCAGGGCCCGGGCGGACGACGACGAGCCGGCTGCGTACCCGGAGCCCAGGGGCCGGCTCGCGAGCCCACCGAACGGCCGCTCCGCGGGGAGGTGCTGGATGCCGAGTTCGCTGAGCCGGTACTCGGTCGCCGCGATGTCGTGGACGCCGAGCGCGTCGAGCCTGTCGACCGCTTCCCTCAGCCGGCCCTCGGCGCGGCGCAGGCGCGCGTCGCCGTCCGCGGCCGACGAGGGGCCGGCATGGCTCCCGGACCCGGCGGCCAGCGCGTCCAGGTGCTCCCGCGCGTCCCGCATCTCGTGCCACGCCCGGACGCGGACGGGCCCGTCCGGGCCGTCGAACAGCTCCGCGGGATCCGCGTCGAGGGCGGCGGCGGTGTCGCCGGTGACCGGCGGGGCCTCGCCCGGCGTCGCGGCTTCGCCCCACGCCTCGTCGCCGGACAGGGCGTCGGAGGAGTCGGCGGGGACGTGCTGCTCGAAGGCGAGCAGGTCCGGGAGTTCGTGCTCGAACCACTCCCCGACGCCCGGGTGCAGCCGGGCGCGAGGGCCCGGTGCCGGGTCGAAGTAGGCCGCGTAGGTCTCGGCGAACCCCTCGCCGGGGGTGGAGAAGTGGTAGTTGGACACGGCGTGCAGCTCGCGCTGGGCGCGGAGATAGCTGACCCACGTGCCCTCCTGGTCGACGTGGTAGACGCGCTCGCCGACGGCCAGGGTCGCCGCGCCCCCGTCGTCCAGCATCCACGGCTGTGCGAGCGCGAGCCGGGCGAACGTGACGATGCGCCCGAGCGCACCCGTCAGCCGCTCGTCCGCGGCCGGGAAGGTCCGGGCGAGGTCGGCCAGTTGCCTGGTGCCGGCGCGGAGGGCGGAGGGCACCAGCGTCTCCGCCAGGACACCTGCCAGCGTCCGGCCCCGGCGGTCCGGGAGCCGGGCCAGGTCCTCGATGCCCGCCCTGCGCAGGACGGCGTCGGCCACCTCCTCGACCCGCCCGTCCAAGGGCCGGTGGACGCGCCACCCGCCGAAGGCCTCCCGGCTCATGACCGTCTCGGTGAACCCGCGGTGGGCCTCCAGGGAATGGCCGACCTCGTGGCGGATCGTCCACTTCAGCAGGTTGCCGTGGGCCAGGACGTCCGACACCCCACCCATCACGTGCCGCCTGCGGCCGCCGATGCCCAGCGCCACGTCCCGCACCAGGCTGACGCCGTCGTAGTCGGACAGCGCCCCCCGGTCCATCAGGAAGCGCTGCCAGCGCGAACCGCGGTTCAGCTCGCTGTGCAGCCACGTGGGGATGCCCCACGGCCGGACCATGTCGATGCTTCTGGTCGTCGAGTGGTACGCGCTGGCGCTGGTCCCGCTGCCGCCGGCCCGCCGGATCGCCCACAGGTCGCGGTTGCCCCGCACGTGCGAGGACGGCAGCCCGCCCAGCACCTCGTCGATGCGGTCCAGCACCGAGTGGCTGAAGTGACCCGACGCGGAACGGCCCGCGGGCCCGATCCGCACGCCGTACCGGGCACTGAGCTCCCGCTCCCGCTCCACGGCGCCCGCGTTCCACAGCAGCCCGGCGGCTCCGCGCCCCCCGGCGCCCCGCGTCACCGCACGGGAGAGTGACCCCGCCGTGTGCTGGGTGTGCTGGGTGTGCTGCCCCTGCGCCGTCGGCCGGTCCGCGGTCCTGGGGGGCCGCGCCCGGTCCGGCCGGCCGCTGCCCAGCCGGTACGCCACCGGATCGTCCGCCGCGGTCTCCGTCCGGGGGTGCGGCGGGAAGCCGGGGATGCCGTGCGTGGTCGGCAGGAAGGACACCGCGCCGGCCGGCGGCGGCACGAGGGTGCCGGCCTGGCCGTCGAGGAACACCACCCCGTCGACGTCGCGTGCCACGTTGACGACGTGGGCGATGCCGCCGCCGCCGTCCTCGACGACCACCATGCCGCGCCGGCCCGGTTCCGCCCGGGACATCGCCTCGACCACCTCGGCGGGTCCGTGCACCGGATACGGCTCGAGGTCCCGGTAGCGGCCCAGATGGATCGTCAGCCCGTCGTCGTCCCCCTGCCCCAGTCCGTCGCTGCCCAGCCCCGACGGAGGCGCCTGGAACACCGCGGCGTCCGGATCGGCCAGCGACATGTCCACGGCGATCGCCGCCAGCACGCAGTTGGTCCGGAACGCCGCGTCCTCGTCGCGGTACGGGTTGACCCGCTCGACCCACGCGTACCTCTGCCACACCTCCAGGGAGGCCCCCGCGGAGACGACGGGCACGCCGAAGGCACCCGGGATGTCCGCGTCCCGTACGGCCGGCGGTGTGTCCAGCGCATCGCCCACGGGAGACGCCGCGCCCACGCGAGACGCGCCCAGCCGCCGGCTCGTTCCGGCCTGCGGCGGAAGCCCGCTCTGCAGGGTCCCCCGCGCCTCGTGCACGGCGTCGAGCAGCGCCTGGTACAGCGGGCGGAGTCCGGCCGGAACGGGAGCGGTTCCGGGCGACGGCTGCCAGTGGAGACGGTCGGCGAGGTCCTGCTCCCAGCCGGCCAGGATCGTCTCGATCCCCGGGGCCGCGGTGCCGACGAGCCCGGCGGCGGCCGCCGCCTCACGGGCCACGTAGCCGATGTCGGTGAGGCGGAACGTCGCCACACCGTGCCGCCCCAGAGCGGTGGCCGCCCCCAGGACGCGCGTCAGCGACGTCACCAGGGGATCGGCGAGGACACGGTCCGCGATCTCGGCCGGGGCACCCGGCCAGGTCCGGCTCTCGAGCGTCCACGTGTACGCGGACCAGCGGGTGAGCTCGTCGAGGTGGGCCCGCATCTCGCCCTGACTGGTGAGGCCCTTGCCGAAGTTGCGCAGTTCGAGCAGGACCAGCGGGCTGGAGAGCGTCGTGTCCAGGCCGAAGTCGTGGATCCTGAACACGTCGGCCTGGCCGACCTTCCGGCCGTCGCGCGTCCGGCCCGTGAGACCCGACAGGAGGTAGTCGCCCAGCGTGACGTCCGTGCCGCTCGCGAACCTCCGCGTGAGCAGGCCCTCGGCGGTGACCCTTTCCGCCGCCCGTGAGACGGCGTACGTCCCCAGCAGCGTGTCGAGGTGCTCGCTGAACCGCTTCTCCGTCCGGGCGGCCCTGTCCCGCAGGAAGGCCCGGACGTCCGGGGGGAGTTGCTTCCTGATGTCGCCGAACGACACCCGGGAGAGCGCGGGGACCACGATCTTCGGGACCGTCCCGAGGTAGTGCTCCGCCACCGGACCCGAAGCCACGTGGTTGAACAGCAGCCACGCGTAGCCGTGCAGGTCCTCCAGCCCGGCGATCCCGCCGAGGAAGGGGAAGTGCTCGGTCCGGACGGAGCCGAGCACCCGGCGGGCGTAGGAGCGGGTGACCGCGTCCGCGAACAGCCGCCCCTGGGCGAGGACGGGCGCGAAGTCGGAGAACTCCGACGGGAGCCGTTCCTCGACCAGTTGGAGCATCGTGCTCAGTCCCGCGACGGGCACGCCGACGGTGAACTGCGTGTAGGCCGGATGCTGCCGGCCCGTGGGCGCCCGCCCCACGAGAACGCTCTCGCCCATGTCGGTGACCGTCCAGCCGTCGCCGAGCGCCTCCGACAGCGGTACCGGACCGGACGCCGTGTGCGCCCGGGCGAGCCCGTTCTGGACGGACGCGTGCAGGTCCAGGCCGGTCCGCGGCGCGAACCTGGCGTCCTCGCCGCCAAGCGCCCGCATCGGGGGAAGCACGAGTTCGGGGATCTTGATGTCGCTGCGCCCGGTCGAGGGCCGGCCGGTCAGCCGGCGGATCTGGGCGTCCGACAGGGCGGCGGCACCTCCCACGCCCCGGAACACCGTGGTCGTGTCGACCTTGATCTGGGGGATGCCGACCTTCTGGGCGTCGTCGAGAGCGTCGATCTGCGCACGCGTCAGCCGCGTCCAGTAGGCGAGGGTGTCCTTGTCGTCGAGGACCGCGTGCCGCTCCCGCCCGTACTCGTCGAGCGCGAGGGGGAACTGGAACTCGGTCTCGGTCCCGACCGCGCCGAGCGGCACCGGCCGGATCGCGGGAGCGGCCGCCCGGGCCTCCTGGTCCAGGGGGAAACCGGGGACGCCGTGCGTGGTCGGCAGGAACGAGACGGCGGTGCCGGGCGCCGGAGCGAGGGTGCCCGCCTGCCCGTCCAGGAACACCACCCCGTGGTCGTCGCGCACGACGTTGACGACGTGCGCGATCCGGCCGCCCGGGCCCTCGACGACCACCATGCCGCGCTGCCCCGGTTCCGCCCGGGTCATCGCCTCGACCACCGTTGCGGGCCCGTCCACCGGATACGGTTCCAGGTCCCGGTAGCGCCCCAGGTAGTTCCTCAGGCCCGATCCGTCGCCGTCCAGCCCCCGGCCGGGTTCGCCCAGGTCCGAACCCGGCGCCTGGAACACCGCGTGCTCCGCCAGCGAGGTGTCGACGGCGATGGCCGCCAGCACGCAGTTGGTCCGGAACTCGCCGCCCTGGTCCCGGTACGGGTTGACCCGGCTCACCCAGCCGTACCGCTCCTCGCGTTCGACGGCCGCGGCGGCCGCGTCCAGCAGGTCATGCCGGGGGTCGCCGTGCGCGTCGAGGACCTGGGCCATCAGCCCCGTGCCGTCGACGTCCGCGTGGGCGCCGGGGCGGGCCCCGGCGACCGCCGCCGTGTCCGGCCGCGCCTGGTCGGTGTCCGTCCCGGACCGGCCGCTCCGCGGGCCCGGGTGGAGGGCTCCGTCACGGTCCACGACGACGCGCGGGACGTCCAGCAGGTCGTCGATGCCCGGGAACTCCGTGCCCGGACGGAACTTCTGTCCGTGCAGCTCTATCTGGCGTTCCGGACCCGGGAACGCCCCCGTGTGACCGGCACCGACCACCACCAGGTAGCCGCCGCCGTCCGCCGCCGCCCGCTGGTCGCGGCGCACCAGCCCCGCCGCGTACGTGTTCAGGGCCGCGCCCCTGCGGAAGCCGGCCCCGGCGTCGGTCGCGTCGCCGGTCGCGCGGGCCGGACGGCCGTCGACGCCCACGATCCGCACACCGTGCTGCCGGGCCGCCCTCAGCAGGTCCCGCATGCCCTGTCCCGCGGAGTGCGCGGAGGCCGCGGAATGCGGGGAGGCCGCGGCGCCGTCGAAGTGCCGGGTGAGCGACTG
Organism: Actinacidiphila rubida; assembly: GCF_900110255.1. GTDB lineage: Bacteria > Actinomycetota > Actinomycetes > Streptomycetales > Streptomycetaceae > Actinacidiphila > Actinacidiphila rubida. The sequence goes on along the minus strand of NZ_FODD01000038.1, from coordinate 29,336 downwards.
GAGTTCGGGTGGCATGGTGCCCGACGCCAGGTACGCGTCCAGGTGCCGCTGGTAGCTGTCGCCCCGGACGCCGCCCAGATAGACGGTCCGCACCCCCGCGGCCTTCAGGTCGGCCAAGTGACCGGCCAGGAGGCCCTGTACGGCGGTGCCCTCGTGCTCCTCGCCGATCACGACGCCCTCGTGGCCGCCCAGCAGCCGTCGCAGCGCCTCCACCGGGGACGCGCCGTCGATCGCGCGCGCCGCCTCCTGCTCACGGGTGTGCCGCGTGGGGAGCCTGCCGCGGAACACGCGCTGCTCCTCGCGCGCGACCATGCCCAGGACCGTGTCCCGCTCGTCCTGGCCCTTCCAGTAGGCCCCGCGCGTCGCCGGGTCCCGCTTGCCGAGCGCCTCCAGCACCGCGTTGCGCGCGGCGGTCGAGCCGATCGAGCCGCCCTCCAGACTCCGCCCCGCGTTGCTGAGGCCCTGATGGAGCGCCGGGTCGGTCTCGGCGAGCGTCAGCGGGTCCACCGAGAGGTCCAGCCGTTCCTTGCGGAGACCCTGGCGGGTGCCCTCCGGCAGCTTCTGCCAGGCGGCGTCCGCCAACTGGTTCGGCGTACGGCCGTCCTTGCCGCTCCGGCGCGGACCGCGCACCCTGATCGAGACGCCCTCCGGGGACGTGTAGAGCCGCCCCCCGATGTTCATGGCGGCCCAGGCCAGGGGCTCGGCGGCGGCGCCGGCCGAAGCGGGGGCGGCGGACGGCGGCGCGGGCGACAGCGGCGTCATGGGCACCGCACCGGCGGTGCCGGGCGCGCGCTCGTCGGCGAGCAGTTGCGGAAGGCCCTCCTCGAACCACTCCCGCACCACCGGGTGCAGCCGCTCGCGGGGACCCGGCAGCGGGTCGAAGTAGGCCGCGTAGGCTTCCGCGAACCACTCGTCGGGGGTGGAGAACTGGTAGTTGGACACCGCGTGGCGCTCGCGCTCCCGCCGCAGGTAGCTGACCCAGCTGCCCTCCTGGTCGATGTGGTAGACGCGCAGGCCGATGGTCTGGGTGGCGGCGCCGCCGTCGTCCAGCGTCCACGGCTGCGCGAGCGCGACGCGCGCGAAGGTGACGACGCGTTCCAGCCCCGCCCTGAGGGCCTCGTCCGCGCCCGGGAAGGACCGGGCCAGGCCGGCCAGCCGTTCCGGCTCGTCGCGGAGGCGGGACGGGACCAGCTCCCGCGCCAGCACGTCGGCCAGCGTCCGGCCTTCGTCGTCCGGCACGTCCGCCTTGTCCTCGAGGTCCGCCATGCGCAGGACGTCGTCGGCGACCTCGTCGACCCGTCCGTCCACCGGCGTGTGGACCCGCCATCCGCCGAACGCGGTCTGCTGCCGCAGGGCCCAGAACCACGCCCGGTGCTCCGCGACGGAGTGCCCCACCTCGTGCCGGACCGTCCACTCCAGAAGGTTGCCGTTGGCCAGGACGTTCGACACCCCGCCCATGACGTTGCGCCGGCCGCCCGCGAAGCCGAGGACATCGGCCACCGGGACGCCGTCGTAGCCGGACAGCGCCAGCCGGTCCATCACGAAGCGCTGTGCCCGCGACCCGCGGTCGAGTCCGGTGTAGAGCCAGGACGGGACGGCCGCGGGCCGGACCATGCCGATGCCCCGCGTCTCGCGGTCGTAGGCGCTGGCGCCGTCGCCACTGCCGGCCGCCGGCTCGATGTACTGCAGATCCGGGTTGCCCCGGAGGTGTTCGGCGGGCAGCCCGCCGAGGGCGGCGTCGATCCGGTCGAGCTCGGAATGGCTGAAGTGACCGCCGCCCGACAGGCGTTTCGAGGGGCCGATCCGCACGCCGTGCTTCTCGCTGAGTTCCAGCTCGCGCTCCCCGGCACCGGCGTTCCGGAGCAGCCCGGCGGTCCCGTACCCCCCGGTGCCCCGGGTGGTGCCGCGCCCCGCGCGCCGCGGTCCCGTCCTGCCCGTCGTCCGGGGCAGGTGGGCGTCGTCGAGGTCCGGGCCGACCGTGCCCGCGTAGGTGCGGCGCGGCGGCAGGCCGTGCTCCTCGCGGATCTTGTTCTCGGTGAACTCCAGATCCGCGTACTCCCCGAAGCCGACGACCTGCGCCTCGTCCACGGCCGCCGACGGATGCGACGTGCCGCGGAGGTTGCGGTGCACGTGGATCAGTTCGTGCACCAGCCCGATGAACGGGGGACGCAGCCCGTCGGGCGTCTCCCACGCGTTCGGGTTGTAGCGCACCAGACTGAGCGTGCCCTTGCCGGTCCGCGTCGCCCACTCCGAGTTGATCGCCTTGGTGACGTTGCCCGCGTGCGCGTGGAACCCCGCGTCCTGGCCGATCGCGGTCCCGCCGCCGATCCGCTCGATCTTGACCTTCACGTCCTGCCACGCGGCCAGCTTCGACGTCGCCGCGGCGGCGGCGATCTGGTCGAGCAGCGCCTTGCCCGCCGGTTTGCTCGCCAGCAGCCGCAGCTGCTCCTGGACCGTCGACAGGAAGTGCGGGTCCGCCTCGCGGTCCCACCGCACGGTGATGCCCGCGAAGCCCGACGGGGTGTCCACGGGACGCCGGGCCGGCTCGGGCGGCACCGTGACCGCCTTCTGCTTGGCCGACTCCGCGGCCTCGCGCTGGTCCAGGCCGTCCGTGGCCGGCCGCGGCCGGTCCTGCTCGAACGCGGTGACCGCGGCGGGCGGGTCCTCGCGGACCTGCGCCTCGGCGGCCGGGTGCGCGTCGCCGGTGAACGTCAGATGCGCCCGCACGACCTGGGCGACGAACTCGGCGCGATGGCCGATGTCCAGGCGGGTGAACTCAGGACCGTGTATGTGGAGAATCAGCGCGTAGGCGTAGGACACGTGTGCCGCGGTGACCCGGTCGTCGCCCAGGTGCTCCCGGACGCCGTGCAGCAACTGGCGGCGGTCCACCAGCTCCGCGACGGCGTTGCCGTTCCGCTCCTCCGGCGACAGCTGCCAGGGGCGCACCGGTCCGGAGCGCGGGCGCAGGCCCTGAGCGGCGGCCTCCGCCGCGGCGGGGCTCCGGACGTCCTGCGCGCCGGCGTCCGCGATCGTCCGCCGCACGTCGGCACCGGCGCCGGCACTGAGTGCGGCGTCTGCGTCGGCGGGGGCACCGACCTCGACGCCGGGAGCGGCATGGGCATCGACGCCGGCGCCCCGGGCCCCGGTGGTCTCCGGGAGGGACGCGAGGGGCGCGTTCCGCAGGATCCGCGCACCGACCGCCGCCACCTGGCGGCCCGTGTCGAGCGCCGCGAACGCGCGGCCGTGCTCGGCCACGAGATCCTGGTACGCCTGATCCACCTCGCGGTGGTCCGCACCCCACAGGCGCACGCCCGGCCGCTGACGCAGCCACTCGTCCACCCCGCGGGTCAGCTCCCGCTGCTGCCGCACGATCTGAGCGACGAACTCGGCGCGCTCGCCCACGCTCAGACGCGTCACACCCGGCCCGTACGCCCGGACGATCTGCTCATGGGCGTACGCCACGTGTGCCGCCGGAAGCGACGGCTGCCGCAGCAGGTCCTTGACCGCGCGCGACAGCTCCTGGCGGTCCACCATCTCCGCGACGACGTGTTCGGCCCGCTCCTCCGGCGACAGCCGCAGGAAGCGGTCCCCCCGCCGCTGGAGCAGCTCCTGGTGAACCTGGTACACCTCGCGCTCGTCGGGATACAGACCCGAGTGGCGCAGCAGCGGTCCGGAAGCGGCGCGCACCAGGCGCCGGGCGGAGAGCACCAGGGACTCGGCGACCTGCGCGGCCTTCGCGTCCGCCGGCAGGCCGGCGGCGGCCGGGCGCCGGACCAGCAACTCCTCGTAGGCGTGGCCGATCTGCGCATCGGTGAACCGGAACTCCGTGCGCGCCGACTCCAGGCGCCGGCGCACCTGGTCGAGGCCCGGGCGCACGTCCTGCTCCGTGCCGGCCTCCGCCGCGGCGGGGCTCCGCACGTCCTCCGCACCGGCCTCCGCGATCATCCGCGGGACGTCGACGCCGGCCACCAAGGCCCGGGTGCCCTCCGCCTCCATCAGGGAGGGCTGCGCCTGGATGATCCGCACGCCGACCGCCGCGGCCTGCCGGCCGGTGCCCAGCGCGGTGAACGGTCGGCCGTGCTCGGCCACCAGATCCTGGTAGGCGCGGTCCACCTGGCGGTAGTCGGCCCCCCACAGGCGGACGTACGGGCGCTCCCGCAGCCACGCGTTCACACCGCGCGTCAGCGTCGTCTGCTGCCGTACGGCCTCGGCGGCGGCATCGGCCCGCACCTCGGGACGCCACAGCGCGAACGCCTCGCCGTGCGTGCGGACGAGCTGGTCACGCACGTAGGACACGTGTCCTGGTCCGACCTCCGACTGGTGCAGCCGTTCCCTGACGTCGGACAGCAGCTTCGCGCTGTCCACCACCTCCGCGACGACGTGTTCCGCGCGCTTCTCCGGCGGCAGCAGCAGGAACGCGTCACCGCGCTGCCCCAGCAGCTGCTGGTGCACCCGGTGGATCTCCGGGCCGTAGAAGTAGCGGCCGGTCAGCTGCTGCAACGGCCCGGTCGCGGCCTCGACCACCTGCGCCGCGGAGGCGGTCAGGGCGTCGGCGACGTGCGCGGCCTTCGCCTCGATCGGCATGGCGGCGACGGCGGGGCGCTGCTCCAGCAAGTCCTCGTAGGTCCGGTGGACCTGCGTACGGGAGAACGTGAACCCGTCCTGCGGGAGCCCGCGGTGCACCTCGCCGTACAGGTCCGAAGGACCGGACGCGGCCGGCTCGGACACGGTGAGCGCGTCGCGTTCCGGCACGGGCGCGTGGTCCGTTGCCCCGGTACGGCCCGCCGTGCCGGTCTCCTGGACGTGCGCCGTCAGGTCGGTGGAGTGCGTCATGGTGCCGGGGGAACCGGCCGCGTCGCGCTCGACGGTGGCCTCCGCCCCCGCGGGCTCGTGCTCCTGCGGGGTGTGGTCGGTCGTGGTCCCGCCGGTGGGCCTGGCGGGGGAGCGGCCGGGCCGCTGGTGCGTCGAGGTGGGCCCGCCGTGCTCCAACTGGGTCTGGACGGAGCTGTGTTCACGCGGCGGCGTCGGGTGGGCAGCCGCGTCGTCCGCGGAGGCGGCGATGTTCCCGCTGCCGTGCTGCGGGCGGGCGGCGCCGGCCGGGCCGTCGGGACGCTGCGGGGCGGCGGGGGCCTGGTGCGACGAGGCCGGGTCGGCGGGTGTCCCGGTCTCGTGGGCGGCCGCGGGCGAGGTGTGCGCGTCCTCGGCGGCGGGACCGCCCGCCGGGGCCGGCGACGTGGCGGCCTCGTCGCGGCGCAGGTCCCCGAGGCGGCCCTGGAACCCGTCCTCGTGGTGCGACTCGTGCGCGAGCCAGGCCTCGGACGAGTGCCCCTCGGGGGCGTACAGGTCGTCGAACCGTGTGACGTGCTCCGTGCGGAAGTCGTTGCCGAGCCGGCTGATCGTGTCCTCGTGCAGGGTGGCCTCGGTGATGTCCGAGGGCCGGTCCACGAGGGTGTGGAAGGTGTGCGCGGACCGGCTGACCACCTCCTGCACGTCGCGCTCGTGGGTGATGCGGTCGGGCAGTGCCGCACGCAACTGGTCGCGCACGTCGTTCCACCCCGCCGAGGAGGCGCCCGGCTTCAGGCCGCGCTCCTGCTGACGGCTGGAGTGCAGTTCGGCCGCGTTCCGCACCTGCTTCAGGTAGCCGCCGATCAGGCGCTGTTCGCCGTCCTCGCCGAGGTGGTCGAGGGCGTGGTCGGCGGTGTGGTCCCACAGCTGGGACTGCGCGTGCGCCTTCTCCGCCTCCATCTGCGCGTGGACGAACTCGGCCTTGGCGATGCGTTCCGGGAACTGCTCGACCAGGTGCTTGGTCCGCAGGTTCCACTGCCTGCGGGGGCCCTGCCCGTCGCCGTTGCCGAACACGGCGTCGTGCCCGGCGCGATGGATGAACACCTCGTCGTGCAGGGCCCGCAGCTCGCGTGCGAGGTCCGCCCGCACGTGGTCCACGACCTGGTGCGGCCGCGAGGTCTCCCAGCCGACGTTCCGCCACCAGTCCTCGGTGACGTCGTCCGTGGCCGTGCGGACGTCGTGCTCGCGGGAGGCGATCCAGTCCAGGTCGCGGGAGGAGTCCCTCAGCAGCCTGTCGATGTGGAAGGCGGTCGAGGACTCGCCGAGCAGCCGGTTGACGCGGCCCAGCATGTCCGGCGGGATCTCGTCCGCACCGCGCGTGTCGTGGAGGGACTCGTCGAGGATGTCGTTGAGGTGCTCGCGCTTGTCGATGTAGTAGTGCTCGAGCGCGTTGAAGTCGTGCGACTTGTCACGGAAGAAGTCGACCGGCGCGTCCGCGTGGCCGTTCGGCGTGTGACCGTCGGCCGCGGCGCCGGCGGGGTGCCGGGCGGGTTCGGGCTCGTGCGGATAGCCGTAGACCTTCGCGTCGTCCCGGACGTAGGTCCCCAGTTCCTTGTCGTAGGCGTAGTCCGCCGGCGGACGGTCGAACGCCGGCAGATCGTCGCCGTTCCCGAAGGCGTTCGCCTTGTACGTCTTCAGCGCCTCCGTGAACTTGTCCGCGAACGTGATGAGCTGGTCGGCCCGTTGCAGGTGCCGGTACGCGTTCTCGTCGGCGTCCCGCAGGATCCGGTCGTAGGACTCCGTGGAGATCCGCCCGTTCGTCTCCAGCTCCGCCCGGAACTGCCGGGTGAAGTCGGCACGCCACTGGTACTCGGCGTCCTTCACCGCCCGCTCCCAGCGGGCCTCCTGGTTCATCCGCTTCCAGTGCTCGTCCATGGACTCGGCGCCCGGCCGGGACTCCTGGCCGTCCTTGCCCCGGTGGAGCGTCGCGAACTTGTCGGCGCCGCGCACCCATGCCGCGCGGACCTCCGTGTGGAGGGACTCCAGATGGGTCTCCGCGTGCAGCAGCAACGTGTTGTTCCGGACCTGCTCCCGCTTGAACTCCCCCCACTGCGCGGCCTTCTGCTCGGACCCGTGCCCTGCCGGGACCGGCTCCGGCCCGTGATCCGGCGCGGCCTCGCCCGCGTGGGCCGTGTCGTGGCGCACCGGCTCGGCACCCGCACCCGCGTGGGTCGCGCTGACGTCGCCGTGGCCGTGCCCCGTCCCGGTCGCACCGGCGTCGTGCACTGTTCCGGCCTCACCCGCGTCCGGCCCCGTCCGAGTCGCACCGGCGTCGTGGCCGCCCGCGGCGGGCGCCTCGGACGCGGAGGTGGCCAGTGCGTCCTTCCCGCGCCCGGCACCGCCGTGGGCGCCGGGCGCCGCGGACGCCTCGAAGCGCGTGGCGTCCGCGGACCCGTGCCCGTCCGGGGCGGGCCGCTCCGTCGCGGAGGACGCGGAAGTCGGCGCGGGCTCCTCGTGCCGGCCGTTGCCGCCGCCCGCGGGGGCCTCCGCCGCACCACCGTCGTGTGGCACGCCACGCCCCGGACGGGCGCCACCGGCGGGCTCAAGTCCCGCGGGCCGCCCGGCGGAGGCGGGCGCGGCGGTGTCCGCGCCGCGCACCGCCTCACGCACCGGGCCCGCACCGTGCGGGGAGTCCCCGGCCCCGCGGGCACCGCCGGAGCCCGCGCCCGCGTTCGTTCCCGCGTCGGCGGCCCGGACATCGCCGGCGCCCGCGTCGGAGTGTGCGGCCCTCATCGGGCCGGGGGCATCGTCGTGCGAGGTCACCGTGTGCGAGCCGGAGCCGGAGCCGGAGCCGGTGTGGGAGGCGGAGCTCGAGGACGGGAGGATCGGCGCGTCGTCGGCGTGCGGCCGTCCCGTGGGGGAGGGCGGCACCTCGCCGTGCGTCGGGGAGTCGTGGGCGGCGGCCCCCCTGCCGCTGGTGCCGCCGGTGCCGCCGGGGCGCGACGGCACGGTCGTGCCCGCGCCGGCAGCGGCGGGATGGGCGCCGGCCTGCGCGCTGCGCGGGGCCGGTTCCAGGTGGACCTGGGGCTTTCCGGCACCGGAGCCGGCACCCGAGACGGGTGCGGGCGCCGTGTCGCCCCTGCCCGCGTTCGCCGGCAGGTCACCGTGCCCTCCTTCGGCGGGCGGGCGCGCACCGGACTCGGGACCGCCGGGACCGGGCGCCGGGCTCGCCGGGTTCGACGGGCGTGCCGATCCCGGACCGGTGCCCGGCGCCGACCCCGGTGCGGGCCTTCCGCCTTCGGAATCCGGCCGGGCACCGCCCGGCAGCGGGGCCGTACCGCCGGGAGCGCCGCTGTCAGGCCGGGGGGCGCCGGGACCGGGCACGCCGACGTCCCCCTTCGCGCCGGGGGACGCGTCCGCCTTCACCGCCGCGTCCGGGACGAAGTGCCCCGCGTCGAACTTCTCCGAGCCGTAGGTGGCCGGCCCCGTCTCCGTGAGCTTGGCCCCGGTCGGCGGCACCAGGGTGTCCGTGGACGACCTCCAGCTGGTGACGGAACCCTTGTCCGAGAGGGTGGGGGTCGGCGAGACATGGGGCACCGCGTTCGGCACGTTCTCGCCCAGCGCGCCGGGCGAGACCTTCGGCACCGACTCCTGCTTGTCGCCCCTGGTGAGGTGCGGCCCGAAGTGCTCGCCGAGACCCGCCTCCAGACCCAGGCCGAGGTTCATGGCCTCGCCGGCCCAGTCGATCTTGATCGGGCCCTTCGCGATCTCCGAGGCCAGGATCTGGGAGAAGATGTCGTTCTTGAGGGTGAGGAACCCCCAGATCCCCGCCGACGTGGCGAACGCGGCCGCGTTCCCCAGCGCCGCCGCGATCCCCGCGAAACGGGCGGAGTCCGCGGCGAGTGCCGCCGCCAACGTGCCGACCTTCGTGGCGAGTTCCTCGATCACGCCGGCCAGGCCCAGCGTCGCGCCGTTGAGGATCAGGCCGAAGATGCTGGCCAGCGCCTCGATCAGATGCGACTTGTTGATCTCCTTGACGGTCTTGTCCAGTTCGTCCGCGTACTGGAGGATCGAGTTGCCGATCTGCTCCGCCACCCACGCGGCCTGGAAGATCTCGTTCCAGATGTTGTGGTCGCCCGTCTGCGATCCGTTCCACACCACCTGGGCCGCGGTCCCGGCCTTCCCCGTCCAGGCCCCGGACATGCTCCACACGCTCTCGTGCATCGTCTGCAGGTACCCGCGCAGATTGTGACTGTCGTTCAGCCACGCGTTGCCGAGGGCACGTATCTGAGAAGTGTCGTACTGGGCCATGGGGCACGTCCTTACAGAAGGGCGGCCCCGTGCGGGGGCCGCCCCGGTCACTCACTGGCTCTGGGTGTGACGGTGGCGGGTGGTGGCGCTACACGGTGCCGCCACCGCGGTGGTCGCCGGTGTCCTCGAAGTCCTCGTAGTCGTCGGTGCCGGGGTCCTGCACGGTCTGGACGACGTAGGCGTCGCTGCGGCGGGAGACGACGATCCCCCGGCCGGGCGGCAGTTGGCGCGCCCGCTGGTCCGCCAGCACGACCCCCTCACGAGGGTCACCGGACAGGAGCAGGCCCCCGGAACCCAGGTCGCGGATGCGCCCGGCCACCGGGTCGCCGAAGGAGCGTCCGGCCCCGCCGGTCCGGCGGGCGAGGACCACGTGGAAGCCGATGTCGGCCGCCTGCGCGAGGTGGTCGGCGACCGCGCCCAGCGGTCCGCGTCCGGTCGATCCGCCCGTGGCGACCAGGTCGTAGTCGTCCACGACGAGGTACAGCTCGGGGCCGGTCCACCAGCTGCGCTCCCTGAGCTGGCGCGGCGTGACGCCCGGGGGCGGCATCCGCTCCCTGAGCTTCTCCACGACCTGCTCCACGTAGGCGGTGGCGGTGTCCGGGTCCCCGGCCGTCGCCCCCACGTAGTCCTCGGGCACCGCGCCCAGCAGCCCGCGCCGGTAGTCGACCACGATGAAGCGCACGTCCCACGCCGACCGGCGCCGGGTCATGGCGCGCATCCAGGACCGCAGGAACGAGGTCTTGCCCGACCCGGAGTCGCCGTACACCAGGAAGTGCGGTCCGTCGGCCTCCAGGTCGAGGGCCGCGGGGCGCAGGTCGAACTCCCGGATGCCGATGGGCACGGCACCAGTGGGCAGCGCGTCCCTCCCCTCGGGAAGGGCGGCGAACTCCCGGTCCAGGTCCTGCGACGTGACCAGTTCGGGCAGCACGCGCAGCGGCGGGGCGGCGGCGCCCTTCCAGCCCGCCACCAGCTCGTCGACCACGGCCTCCTGCGCCTTGGTGAGGTTGTCGGCGGACTGGGTGCCGTCGAGCCGCGGCAGTGCCGCCTGGAACACGTGTCCCGGTGCCACCAGGCCGCGGCCGGGCACGAACGCGCGGGACTGCCGGGCCAGCGGGCGGGAGATCTCCGACTCGGTGGGGTCGGCCAGCCGCAGCTCCAGCCGCCCGTTGACGGTGTCGCGCAGGTTCGCCCGCAGCTCCGCCCAGCGGTTGGCGGTGAGCACCAGGTGCACGCCGACGTTGAGGCCGCGCACCGCGATCTCGGGCACGATCGCCTCGGCCTCCTCCATCGCCGACCGCAGGCCCGCCCAGTTGTCGATGACCAGGACGACGTCGGCGGCGTCGACGCCTTCCGGCAGGGCCTTCTCGTCGCGGAGCCGGCGGAAGTCCGCCGCGGAGTCGATCCGCAGCTGCTGGAAGAGCCGTTCACGTTCGTCGACGAGCTGCCGGACGACGGACAGCGCACGGCGGGTGCGTGCCTCGTCGTGCCGGGTCGTGACGCCGGACACGTGGGGCGCGCGCTCCAGGCCGACGAGGCTGCCGCCGCCGAAGTCGATCCCGAGGAACCGCAGTTCGTCGGGGGTGTGGGTGAGCATCGCGCTCAGCATCAGCGTGCGCAGCAGGGTGCTCTTGCCGGACTGCGGCGCGCCCACCACGATCAGGTGGCCCTGCTGCCCCGCGAGACCGAGCAGCATCGCCCGCTGCTCCTGCCGGCTGGGCAGGTCGAGCACGCCGACGGGGAACGACAGTCCGCCGCCCTGCGGCCACAGCTCCGAACGGTGGCCGCGCTCCTCGTCGGTGCTCACCGGACCGAGCAGCGCGTCCAGTTCGATCACCGGTGGCAGCGGCGGCAGCCACACCTGGTGCACGGGTGTGCCGTGGGCCCGCACCTGCTCGACGGCCACCTGCATCTCGGTGCGCCGGCCGGGCAGCGGCCGGGCGAGCGTCACCGACGGCTCGGACTCCTCCGTGTCCTCGCTCGTGGCGTCGTCGGCCGTCCGCAGCCCGAACGGCACCGGCACGGGGGCGGGTCCGGACACCGGCCGCTGCGCGGTCTCCGCCCCGTAGGCGCCGGAGATGTGCGCGACGCGGAAGCGCTCGTAAACGGATTCGTCGACCTTCAGGAAGGCCGAGCCGGGGATCGCCGGGAGCCGGTAGGCGTCGGTGGTGCCGATCACGGCCCGGCTCTCCTGGGCGCTGAACGTCCGCAGGCAGATCCGGTACGACAGGTGCGACTCCAGGCCGCGCAGGCGGCCCTCGTCCAGCCGCTGGGTGGCCAGCAGCAGGTGCATGCCCAGGCTGCGCCCGACCCGCCCGATCTGTACGAACAGCTCGATGAAATCAGGCCGTTGGGCCAGGAGCTCACCGAACTCGTCGACCACGACCATCAGGTACGGCATCGGTTCCAGGGGCCGGCCGTCGGCGTCCGTGCCGCCGCCGGCCTGCAGGATCTGGTACTCGCGGACGGAGTCGACGTTGCCCGCGTCGCGCAGCATCCGCTGGCGGCGCTGCTGCTCGCCCTGCAGGGCGGTACGGACCCGGTCCACCATCGCCAGGTCGTCCGCGAGGTTGGTGATCAGGCCCGCCACGTGGGGGAGTTCGGTCACGCCGGCGAACGTCGCGCCGCCCTTGAAGTCGACCAGGACGAATCCGAGGTGTTCCGGGGCGTGGGTCATGCTCAGGCCGGTCACCAGGGTGCGCAGCAGCTCGCTCTTGCCCGAACCCGTCGCGCCGACGACCAGGCCGTGCGGCCCGATGCCACCCAGCGCGGACTCCTTCAGGTCCAGCACCAGCGGCGCGCCGTCACCGGTGAAGCCGATCGGCAGCCGCAGCAGCGCCTCGTCGTCCGGCGCGCGCCACAGCTCGGTGGGGTCGAACGCGCCGAGATCGGCCACACCCAGCATCTCCGGCAGGGCGACGGTGCGGGCGAGGACCTGCTCCCGCTCGCCGGACAGCCGCAACGGCGCGATCGCCCGCGCCGCCTGCTCGCCCAGCCGCGGCGGGCACACGTCGGCGACGGCGTCCTCGACGGCCTGGACGAGAACGGGGTGGCGCGTCTCCAGGGCGAGGTTCCCCGCCGCGTCCACCCGGGCCCGCGCGTCGACCCGGCCGGGCTCCTCGCTCTCCCGGTCGACCACGCACACGACGTGCAGCCCGCTCTCCGGGCCGGCCTCGGCCAGCAGGTCCGCCACCAGTGGCAGGCGCGCCCAGTCCGCGCCCGGACGGTAGCCGTCCAGCACCACCACCACGTGCCGGGCCGCCCTCGTCTCGCGGCGCATGCCCAGCGCGCCGGCGCGCTCCGTACGTTCCTCGCGGATCCGGTCCACGTGCGCCTGGAGGACGTCGGCGATGCCGTCCATGCTCCGCGCCACCGCCGGGGCCAGGCCCGCGCGGCCCGGTCCGCGGGTGTGCGGGAGCCACTTCACCCACGCCCAGGGCTGGTCCTCGTCCTCGGTGAGGGCGACCAGCCGGACGTCGTCGGGGGCGTGCAGCACCGACAGTTGCATCAGCAGCGACCCGACGAGCTCCGCGGTGCGCTCCCGCGGCCCGAGCAGGCTGAGGACGCCGGTGTTCGCCAGGTCGACCCAGGCCGGCTGGAGACCGACGGTCGCGAAGTCGGCGGCGAGCCGCTCGGCGCGCTGGTGCGCGTCGGGGTCCCGCTCCGCGGTGGGATCGCCGTGCTTGCTGAGGGTGACGCGCAGGGCCGGCGCGGCGTGGCCGGTCCCCAGCCGGAGCCTGAGGAAGTCGGAGTCGGCCGGCCGGCGCTCCCACACCCGGCGGGGGCCGGCGGTGGCGATGGCCCACAGCCGCTGCGGGCTCGGGTGGGTGAAGGCCGCGGCCGCGCGCTGCGCCGCGGCCGACGCGCGGGCCTGGCGCCGGACGTCGCCCAGGTACTCCACGTACAGGTCGCGCTGACGGTACTGCGTGCGCCGGTTCGCGTTCTTCATCTGTGTCCTGATCAGCACCATGACACCGATGGAGAGCGTGACGAAGCCGACGCCGAGCATCATCAGCCACGGCCTGCCGAACGTGAACATGTAGGCGGCCATGCTGACGCTGCTCAGCAGCGGCAGCAGCATGGTCAGCCAGGTCTGGGCCTGGTTCTGGGCGGCCTTCTGGGGCGGGGCGGCCAGCGCGACCTGCTGCTCCGGGACGGAGAGCGGGAAGGTCCTGGCGGGGCGGTGGAAATCGACGCTGGTCATCTAGTTCGGGTAGTCCTGGGAGATGGGGTAGTCGGAGCCGGTGTGGTCCGTCGGTGAGCCGCCGCTGCCGCTGGTGTCGGCGAGCCCGCTCGAGAACTTGAGGAACGACGCTTCCAGTTCGACCTCCGTGTGGCTGTAGGCCACGGCCGTGCCGAGCAGGCCCCCGGCCATCGCGGGGAGGACGCCGACGGGGCCGTCCTTCGTGCCGAACATCTGGACCATGACGTTCTTCCAGGAGGCGTTGAACTCCTGCGCCTCCTTGGCGCTGCTGCCCACCCACGACAGCGCCAGGTTGCTGACCGCGTCGGTGATGCCCTCGATCTCGTCGGCCATCTGTGCGGCGAGCGACATCAGCCGGTCGCTGGCGTCGCTGAGGTCCTGCGGGCGGACCCGCAGGGTGCTGATGTCGTAGTCGGCGTTGACGGGCACGGTCAGCCTCCGGAGTTGTGGGCGTTGGCGGTCTCGGCCGCGTGATACGTGTCGTAGGTGGTCCGCATGCGCCGGGCCATCTCGTCCAGCAGGTCCTTGAGCGCCTGCGAGCAGTCCGCGAACCAGGTCGCCGTCGTCTCGAACGTCGTGGCCGACGGGCTCTGCCAGGAGTCGTGGGCCGCGACGAACGCGGTGTGGATCTGCGCGAGCAGGTCCGCCACCTGCGCCCGGTGCCCGTTCACGACGGTGATCGCGTGCTGGAGCTCCTCAAGGGCGACCCTGAACTCCTGGAGCGTGTGCGATCCCGGACCGTGCGCACTCCCGTGACCCCCGCCGCTCGTCGTCGCGAACCTGTCCGACCCGGACGAGGTGAGCACATGTGTGCCGCCCGGGGACGTGGTGTGCGGTGCCGCGCGATCGAGGAAGGGGACGCGCTGCGTGGCCGCGCCGCCGTCCGCGCCGCCCGGGGCGGCCGCCTGCGGTGCCGCGCGGTCCAGGACCGGCGAGGTGTGCGCGGCCGTGGGGGCCGCGCGGTCGAGGACCGGCGAGGTGGGGGTGGCCACGTCGTCCCCCACGCCGGAACCGCTCCCTGACGGTGGCGTCACGAGGCCGTCCTTCCTGTCGTGTGCCGGGCACGTGTGTCGTTCGCCGGCCCGGGCCGCGGCCCGGACCGGCGGAACCGAGGTTCCTCCGACATACGTATCTGTGACATTCTGGGATCAATCGACCGCCCCGAGGGCGGAGTTGCCGCCCGGCCCGCCGCCGGGCACACACAGCGGAGGAAACGTTGTCCGATTCGCGCCAGAGCGACGACGACCCGGACGCCGGGAAGGACTTCTACGATCTCGTCCCGGCGATGGGGGTCACCTGGGACGTCCCGCCCAGCTTCAACCTCGACCCGGACGGCCAGGCGGCCGGCCAGTCGTCGTCGGACGTCGCCGACAGCGGCCCGATCCTCTTCGACGCGGCGGCCGTGCGGGCCACCGAGAACACCCTGCTGGCCCGGAGCCGCGACGCGATCTCCAACTACGAGTGGCTGCGCGGGCAGGTCGACCACGCCGCGCACGGCCAGTTCTGGGGACCGGCGCACACCGCGAAGACGATCTCCTCCGGGCAGAACACCGCGTCCCAGACGCCGAACCCCTCGGGCGGCTCGCCGGCTCCGGCCCCGGACTGGGAGGACAAGGACGACCAGAACACCCTGGCCGACATCGGCGACGAGTTCGCCCGGCACATCAACCCCGCGATGCAGAAGGCCCTGGCCATGCAGAGCAACGCGCTGGAACTGCTCGGTGACTACATCGCCATGATCAACGCCTCCGGCCAGTCCTACGCGCACATCGACAAGGCGGCGGGGTTCCCCGAACCGCCGGGCCCGGTCACGCACTGACCCGGGTCCCGCGCCGTGCCCGGCGCGCCCGCGGTGGTGACGGGACATCACGCCACCGCCGCGGGCACGTCGGCCGGCCGGAGCACCGTCAGGTCCTCGCCGGTGGGATCGGCCAGGTCGGCGACCCGCATGGCGTGCTGCTCGGTCATCCGCTGGAACGCCTGCCGGGCGGTGCGGCCGTTGCCGAAGCGCTCGGTCCGCTCGATGGCGTCGAAGTGCGCGAGCAGCGTCGCCGCGGTCTCCTCGGGGACGTCGTAGTCGTGCTGGGACGCCTGGTACCGGACGATGCGGACCAGGTCGGCCGACGAGTAGTCGTCGAAGCTGAGGGTGCGGGTGAAGCGGGACGCCAGTCCGGGGTTGGAGTCGATGAGGCGTTCCATGTCCTGCGGGTAGCCGGCCGCGATCACCACCACGTCGTCGCGGTGGTCCTCCATCAGCTTCACCAGCGTGGAGATGGCCTCGTGGCCGAAGTCGTTGCTCTGCCCGACGGGCACGAGGGCGTAGGCCTCGTCGATGAACAGCACGCCGCCCAGCGCCTGGCGGAACACGCCGGTGGTCTTCGGCGCGGTGTGCCCCACGTACTCGCCCACCAGAGCGGTGCGGTCGGCCTCCACCAGGTGCCCCCGGGCCAGCAGGCCCAGGGCGGCCAGCAGCCGGCCGTACAGCCGGGCCACCGTCGTCTTCCCGGTGCCCGGGTTGCCCGCGAAGATCAGGTGCCGGCTCAGCGGCGGCGGTTGCAGACCCGCCTCCTGGCGCCGTTTCACCATCTGCATCAGTTTCGCCATGGAGGCCACTTCACGCTTGACGCCGTCCAGGCCCACCAGTTGCTCCAGTTCGGACAGCAGCGCCGGCAGTTGGTCCTCGCCGGCCCCTTCGGCGCCCGTCACGGCGGCGGCCGTCGCGGCGGGCGAGCCCGGGCCCGCGGTGACCGTCGCACCGGCCGCCGCCGGAACGGGCGCGGCCGCCGGCAGGCTCGTGACCTTGACGCCGGTGCTGCGGCACTCCTCGAACCGGGCCGCCGCGTCGTCGGCCTGCGACAGGTCCTCCTCCGTGTCCCGGATCAGGCAACGGCGCAGCACCGGAGCGGCCTTGGCACCCACGTACACCGCCGGAAAGGCGGTCGCGGACAGCGTGCAGTCCTCCAGCAGGCCCCCGGCGCCGTCGCCCGCGTACACGCCGTTCTTGCCCGTGTCCGCGACGGTCACCGACCGCACCCGCGGCCGCGCACCCGCCCAGATCACCAGTCCGCTGCCCCGGGTACCGGAGATCGCCAGGTCCTCGATCCACGACTCGCCGCCCTCGTCGAGGAAGACACCCGCGGAACCGCAGTCCTCGACCCGGCCACCGCGCACGATCGCGCCGGTGGCCGCGGCGACCTCGATGCCGGTCCGGCCGGAGCGCAGCACCTCGCAGCCCGCCAGCAGCGGGCGGTGCCCGGTCTCCAGCCGGACACCGGTCTCCGCGTCGCTGATCACGCAGCGGCGCAGCACCGCGTCGCCGCCCTTGACGTCGACGCCTGACATGGCCGCCCGCTCCACGCGGCTGTCGTCGGCGTCCAGGGTCGCCGCGCCCTCCACCCGCACCCCGTGCTGGGCGCTGTCCCGCACGGTGCAGCCGCGCAGTTCGGCCCGCGCGCGCCCGCTCACGTTCACGGCGGTGTACGCGGTCGCCGAGATCTCGCAGCCGGTGAGCCGGACCGTGCAACCGTCCGTCGCGTGCACGCCGTTGGCGCCGGTGCGGGCCACGGTGCCGCCGCTCACCAGCAGGTGTGCCTCATCCATGACGGCCAGGCCGGTGCTGGGGACGTCGACCACGCGGGTCGCCTCCAACTCCACCCGGGCCGGGCCCGCGACGATCACGCCGGCCCCGCCCGTGTCGTGGACGTGGCAGTCCGACAGCCGCAGAACGGCCGCCGCGGACGCCAGCACCCCCTCCTGGCCGGTGCCGAAGACCTCGCACCCCTCCAGCCGGATCCGCGACTCCTCCTGACCGGCGCCGGCCGCCGCGCCGTCCGCGGGAGGGGCCGTCGCGGCGGGGGCCGCGCCGCCGGAGGGGGCGGCGATCCTGATCCCCTGCGCCTTGGTGTCGTGCAGCCGGCAGCCGCGCAGCAGGGGGTGGGCGCCGGCCCGCACCACGAGTCCCGCGTCGCCGGTGCGGCGGACCGTGCAGTCGTCGAAGGTGCCCGCGGACGCGCCCAGCATCACGATGCCGGAGCCGGTGACGCGCTCGACGGTGGTGCCGCGCACGTCCGCGCGGGCGGCGTCGCCCACCGTCAGGCCGTGCCCGGCCGCGCCCTGGACGACGCAGGCGTCGAGGACCGCCCGGGCGGTCCCCGTGACGTGGACGCCGGAACCGGGGGCGTCCCGCACCGTGCACGAGCGCAGTTCGGCGCGGGCGGACTGGACGACCTCGACCCGGCCCGCGATTTCGCAGCCTTCCAGGACCGGCGCGCCCCCGGCGGCGACCACCGTGGGACCGCGGTCCGCGCCGCCCTCGAGCGTCAGCTGCCGCAGCACGGGGGTGCCGTCGCTGACGCGTACGGCGGGGCCGTGCGCGGCCACGACGCGCACGGTCCCCGGGCCCTTCTCCGCCGCCACGACGACGTCGCCGTCCAGGACCAGGGACTCGCGGTAGACCCCCGGCTGGACGTGCACCACGGTGTTCTCGCCGGCGGCCCGGAGCGCTGCCGTGAGGGTCCGGTAGGTGCCCCATCCGCGGTCCGCGACCCGGAGTACGGTGCGCTTCACGGGCGGCGCACTCCGATCGCCGCGCGCGTCACGGGGTGTGCCCCGAGTTCATCATCGCGCCGTAGACGCCGAAGACGCCCACCACGAGCGGCACGCAGACCACCGTGAGAAATCCGGCGAACGGGTCGATCCACGCGGGGCGGACGTCGGGCGCGTCGGTGCGGAACGCCCGCACCAGGCCCACCGCGAGGGCGAGCACGGCCGCCGCGACCAGCACGGTGGCCCCCGTCCAGTCCGGCGCCCCGAACGTGCCGGGGGCCGTGAGGAGCGTGGCGGTCAGGCCGGTCGCCCCCGCGAGCACCACCGGCACCACGGCCGACGCCACCGTCAGCCGCCCCGCGCGCAGCACGAACGCCAGGCCCAGGCAGGCCGCCAGCGCCACGGCGTAGCGCTGGTGCGCCGAACCGAGCACGAGCAGGCAGGCAGTGGCGACGACGGACACCACGACGTTCGTGCCGACGAGCAGCCGCCGGCCGCGCCGCACCAGGTGGGAGACGTCGGCCTCCCCACGGCGGCCGTCGGCCCCGCCGGAGTGACCGGCCAGGACGGCGAAGTGCCCGGAGAGCCGGGGCGCGACCCCCAGGACGGCGAGCAGGGCGACGCCCACGACCGCGGCGGACTCCAGCAGCGAGGCGTGACCGGCGGTCAGACACACCGTCAGCACCAGGGCGAAGCCGGCCATCGCGGCGGCCATCAGCGTCGTCGCGTGGCGGACCGCCAGCAGCGCGGCGAGCGCGCCGAGCACGGCTCCCGCGCACAACGCCACCAGCACCGCGCCCGCGTGCGGGCCGTCGCCGGAGGTGGCCGGGGGCAACGAGGCCGCCGCCACGGCCAGCAGCGGTACGGCGGCACAGGCCATCACCAGGCGCAGTCCCAGCGGCAGCGACCAGCCCTGGCGGGTGGCCTGCCACACCAGCGCGAGCAGCGAGAAGGCGACGAGGACCGCGGCGCCGGCGGCGGCCGGCAGCACCGTCGAACGGCCGCCCGTCGCCCCGAGCGCGACGAAGCCGGCGATCATGCCGAGGACGCCGAGGACCAGGGTGGTGTAGGCGCGCGTCCGCCGGCCCCACACGCTGACCTCCTCGCCGGCCTCCTCGACCTTCTCCTCCAGGTCGGTGACCACCGGCTCGTCGAACTCCCCGGTGGCGGCGTCCCGCAGGTACAGCGTCGCGCCGTCCACGACGCCGCACTCCCGCAGGGAGGCCTGCGGACCGAACGGCGGCCCGCCGGGCAGCGCGAGCGACCAGACCGGGGGCAGGGTGTCGTCGAACTCCACCTCGCCCAGGAGGGTCAGCAGGGCCGGGGTGTACTCCGCGATGGCCGCGTCCGCGGGCACGGCGAGATCAACCCGCCGCCGTGCGCCCACCACGGTCACATGGCAGCGTTCGTTCTCCACAGGGTGTTTCGTCCTTGTCGCATGTGGGGGCGGCGGGCGAGCCCGCCGCGCCGGATCATTACCTGGAGGCCCACGTCTTGGTGTTGGCGCCCTCGGCCTCGACGTAGTTCTCCCAGATGGTCTGGAGCCGGTTGGCGATGTCGCCGAGCACCCCGCCGTCGCCCCGCGTGCCGAACAGGCCGGTGGCCGAGGCGTCCCACTCGCGCATCCGGTCCTGGAACTCCGTCGAGGACTGGGCGATCCACGTCTCGGGCATGGCCAGGATGCGGTTCTGCAGGGCCTTGAGCTCGCCCATGATGGTCTCGGCGCGTGCCTCGATGGTCCCCGGCGCCGACTCCAGTTCCGTCTGGACGCTGATGGGCATGTTGTCGATCGCGGTCAACTCGGCTCCTCCGTGTACGTGTGAGTGGCGGCGGCGTCAGGACAGGCGGGCCGGCGGCATCGAAGCCGACACGCCCGAGAGCACCGTCGTGTTCGCGTGTTCGGCGCGCGCGTAGTTGTCGGCGCTCCCGACCAGGGAGGTCGAGATCTCGCCGAGGACGTTGCCCAGCCGGTGGGCGAACCGGTCCCACTCGGTCATCAGGTCCTGGAAGGTGTTCGACGCGTAGCCCTTCCAGATGTCCTCCATCTGCACGGCGTAGCTCCGCAGCGCGGCGATCTCGCCGATGATGGTCTGCTGGGTGGTGGCGATGTCGTGTGCGTGGTCCTTCAGGTCGTCGGGCGTCGCGTGGTACAGCACGCCGTTCGCGCCCTTGTAGTCCGTCACCCCGTCGGTCGCCGTCATGGCTTCCGCCTCCCTGAACTGGTCGCCGGCGGCCGGGCCGGTGGCCCGGCCGACCCCGCGTGAACTGTGGTGCGGCCCGCGGCCGCCGGCCCGGGCGGAACACCCGCCGGGAGCATCACACCTTCACTGATGTGCGCACCACACACTAACACGTGTGTCGCAAGGGCCGGGGTGTGCGGGTGTCGCATATGTGTGAGTAGCGGGCGTGCCGTGCGGCGCCGGGAAGGTGTGCCCACCCCGCGTCCGCCGCGCTCTGATCGCCGGTCAGGCGCGGCAAGGGAGGTGCCGCGGCGGGCCGCCCGACAGGGGGCGCGGAACCGGCCGCGCGGAGGCGAGGGCGGGGGCAGAGGCGGAGCGCGGCGGTGGGGCGCGAAGCCGGGCGTGCTGAGCGCATCGACGGCCTGCCTCACCCACGCTCATGACACGGTGTGAGATCTTCGTCGCCACGGGTCACTCTTGCGGAACGACGCAAGGCGGCGAGGCCGACGGATCGAGAGGCGGGATGCGGCCATGAGTGGGCATCATGCAACGGACAAGGGACCGCGGCCGGAGAACCACGTCCTCGTCATCTTCGGGGCGACAGGCGATCTGGCCCGGCGCAAGCTGCTGCCGGGCCTGTTCCACCTCGCCAAGGCGGGCCTGCTGCCCGACGGTTTCCGCGTCGTGGGCTCCGCCCCCGCCGCCGGTGCGCCGAGCGAGGCGGAGTTCCGCGAGCACGCACGGCAGGCCGTCGCCGAGTTCGGCCGGACGCCGCCCGAGGGCCCCGGCTGGGAGGCGTTCGCCGAGTCGCTGACCTTCGGAGCCGCGGACCCCGACGACGTCGGACCGCTGCTCGACGCCGTCCGCGCGGCCGAACGCGCGGTGGGCGGACAGCCCCGACGGCTGTTCCATCTCGCCGTGCCGCCGGTCGCGTTCAGCTCCGTGGTGCGGATGGTCGGCGCGAGCGAGCTGAGCGACGACGCCCGGGTGATCGTCGAGAAGCCGTTCGGCACCGACCTGGCCTCGGCGCGCGCCCTGCAGGCCGAGCTCCACGCCGTCTTCGACGAGTCCCGGGTCTTCCGCATCGACCACTTCCTGGGCAAGGAGTCCGTCGACAACGTCCTCTCGCTGCGTTTCTCCAACGGCCTGTTCGAACCGATCTGGAACCGCCAGCACATCAGCCACGTGCAGATCGACGTGCCTGAGCGGATCGACATCCAGGGCCGCGCGCGGTTCTTCGAGGGCACCGGCACCTTCCGGGACATGATCGTCACCCATCTCTTCCAGCTCCTCGGCTTCGTCGCCATGGAACCGCCCGCGGTCCTCGACGCGGACTCGCTGCGCGCCGAGAGGGACAAGGTCTTCCGGAGCCTGCGGCCGATCGACCCGGCGCACGTGGTCCGCGGCCAGTACGAGGGGTACCGGGCGGAGCCCGGTGTCGACCCCGCCTCCGACACCGACACCTTCACCGCGCTGCGGGTCGAGATCGACAACTGGCGCTGGGCGGGAGTGCCGTTCCACCTGCGCTCCGGCAAGGCACTGGCCGAGGGGCGGCACATGGTGACGCTGTCCTTCCGGCAGCCGCCGCTGAGGATGTTCCCGCTCGCCGAGCACGGCGGCGAGGCGGCCCGCAGCAACACGCTCGCGATCGACTTCGACGATCCCGGCAGCATCACCGCGCGCTTCCTGACGAAGGAGCCCGGTCCCTACATGCGGCTCTGCACGGCGGAGATGACGTTCGACTACGCCGGCTCGTTCTCCGAGGACCACGGCCTGGAGGGCTACGAGCGCCTGCTCCTGGAGGCGATGCTGGGCGACCAGGCGCTCTTCACGAGTTCCGAGGGCATCGAACGCCTCTGGGAGGTGTCCGAGCCGCTGCTGACGAACCCCCCGCCGGTGGAGTCGTACGCCCGGGGCTCGTGGGGCCCGGAGGGCATCCGGCGCCTCGTCCGCCCCCACCACTGGTACCTGCCCGACGGCCGCTGAACCGCGGGCAGGTCACGGGAGCGCGGCCGGCCCCTTCGACGCGTCCGCCGCACGCACCACGGCCGGAGGCGCGCGCGGCCGTCGCCGGGCCACGCGTGGTGGCTGCCGGCGACGGCCGCGGCGCTGCCCCGCCGCGGACGGCGGGAGCGCGGCCTACGCCCGGCTGAGTTCGAGCACGGGAATGGTGCGGATCCCCGCGGTCCGGCGGGCGTACTCGGCGAAGCCCGGGTAGCGCCGTGCCTGCTCGGCGTAGACCCGGTCGCGCTCCTCGCCGGGCAGGTCGCGGACGGTCACCCGGTAGGTCTCGGTGCCGCGTTCGACGGTGCCGTCGCCGGCGGCGGTCAGGTTGACGTACCAGTCCGGATCGGTCGGTGCGCCGCCCCTGGACGCGAAGACGTAGACGACGTCCGGGTCGGTCTCGTGCGGCAGGTACATCACGGGCGCGACGTACTCCCGCCCGCTCTTGCGGCCGAGGTGGTGCAGCAGGACCAGCGGGGCGCCCTCGAAGTCGCCGCCGACCCTGCCCTCGTGCGCCCGGAACTCGTCGATGATCCGCTGGTTCCAGTCGTGCGCGTCGCTCACGTCGAACTCCCGTCGTTGTTCTGCGCCGGCGTGTCGCCCACCCGGGTTCCGTCCGGATCCGGCCGGCCCCAGCCTATGCACCGGCGCCTCGGGACCCCGGCGCCTCGGGACCGCCGGTGCCACGCCGCGAAAGCCCGTGCTGGCATCCGCGGCGAGTGCCGGATCCGACGGGACCGCTCGTCGTAGGGTGGAGCCGGCCGACGGCGGCCACCGGCCGAGGGAGTCCCGTATGACCCGGTATCTGATCTCGTTCGACGACGGAGCGATGACCTTCCCCGAGGAGGACCTGCCCGAGGTGGGCGAGGCCGCGCACGCGGTCGTCCGGGAGGCGCAGGACGCCGGGGCGTGGGTCTTCGGCGGCGGTCTGGCGACCCAGCAGGCGAGCATCGTGGCCACCGACGGCACCGTCGCCGCCGGTCCGTTCCCCGAGACCAAGGCGGTCCTCGGCGGGTTCG
The DNA here is from genome assembly GCF_900110255.1 of Actinacidiphila rubida. Lineage (GTDB taxonomy): Bacteria > Actinomycetota > Actinomycetes > Streptomycetales > Streptomycetaceae > Actinacidiphila > Actinacidiphila rubida. The sequence continues at coordinate 6,291 of NZ_FODD01000038.1, read as the reverse complement.
CCATCGTCGACGTGCCCTCCCGCGAGGACGCGCTGAAGTGGGCCGCCAAGTTCGCGTCCGCGTGCCGCTGCGCCCAGGAGGTCCGCGAGATCCTGCCCGACCCGGCCGTCTGACCGGGACCTTCGCCGCCGGCACCTGCCGCGGACAGCGCGTCGGGCCCGCGCGTCCGGCCCGAGCGTCCGGGACGCGCGGGCCGGTGCGGTGAGCCGGGAGACGACCGGCCCGCCGAGGCGCGGGCCGCGCCCGGCTGCGGGGATGTCCGGCGCCGGGGCGTCAGCGCAGCACCCACCCGCCGTCGACGGCCAGGTCGACGCCATTGATCCCGCGGTTGCGCAGCAGGAAGTCGACGGCGTCCACCACGTCGGCCATGGAGGCCAACCGGCCGGTCGGGGTCCGCTCGGTGACCGCGTCGAGGGGCTTGTCCGCCCAGAACGGGCTGTCGCCGACGATGCCGGGGTGAAGGGCGTTGACCCGGACGGGAGCCAGCTCCGTCGCCAGCGCGCGCACGAGGCCCGTGACGGCCGCGTTGACGGTCGACACGGATATCGACCCCGGATACGCGCGCTCCTTGGCCTGTCCGCCGAAGACCACGACGGAGCTGTCGTCGTGCAGACGGTCGTGCAGGGCGTGCACCGTCGCCGTGTAGCCGACGAGCTTCAGCGTCATCAACTGGAGGGCGCCGTCGATGTCGTACGAGGCCAGGGTGTTGTGGTCGCGGGTGATCGCGCCGAGCACGAGGCCGTCCACCCGTCCCACGTCCGCAAGTGCCGACGCGATCTCCTTCGGGCGCGTGAGGTCGAGAGCGAGGCCCCTGGCGGCGCCGATCTCCTTGGCGGCCAGGTCCGTTCGCTCCGCGTCCCGTCCGGTGATCACCACGGTGTCACCCCGCTCGGCGTGGAACCGTGCCACTTCCCGGCCCAGGCCCGTGGTGCCTCCGACGACAACGATGCTGCTCACTGTGTCTCCGTTCGTTGACCGCTGCCAACTGCGGGCAGGGGGACGGTCGCGGACCTCTAGGGGGCGAGGCGCGTGTAGTTGAACCTTAAACGAGGCTGGCCAGCTCCGTCTTCCGCTGCCATTCGAACACTGCCGGACGTCTCCCGCACGTCGTGCATCACGTCGCCGGAGTTTTCGTAGGGGACGAAGTGGCCCTATGGAGGCTGCTGTTGACCTGAACCGCGCTGAACAGGCCCCGAGTGGCGCGGTGTTCGAAGGCGGCGACGCGCTCATCGACGGCGGTGACCGCGGGCGTCGGCGTCACTGGTGAGGACGGCGAAGCCGGCCGGCGGCCGACCGGTTCGTGCCCCGTGAAGGGGCCGTCCGGAGAGGACGGACCCGCCCCTTGGCGACGCGGCCGGCGGACACGCCGCGGCGGCATGGAGCGGCCGGGCGGCGGTGCTGCTCCGTCGCGCGTTAGCGTGGGGACCCCGGGGAGCGGAACGCCGTGTGCGGCCGGTGCTGCCGGTGTGGAGCCGGCCGCACGCGGCGACCCGCCCCGCGGGGAACGAAGCGGCAGCGTGAGAGCGGAGTGGTGATCGTGGAGGAACGCGTTCTGGGCCGGACCGGCCGGAAGGTCGGCGTGGTGGGGCTGGGCGCCTGGCAGCTGGGGGCGGACTGGGGGACCGTCGACGAGAGCCAGGCGCGGTCGGTGCTGGCCGCGGCCGTCGAGGCGGGTGTGACGTTCATCGACACCGCCGACGTCTACGGGGACGGCCGCAGCGAGCAGCTGATCGGCCGGTTCCTCGCCGGCGGCGGCGCCGAGGGCGTCACCGTGGCCACCAAGATGGGCCGAAGGGTGCCGCAGGAGCCGGCCGCCTACACGCTGGACAACTTCCGTGCCTGGACCGACCGTTCCCGCGCCAACCTCGGCGTCGACCGGCTCGACCTCGTCCAGCTGCACTGCCCGCCCACCGCGGTCTACGGCGACGACGCGGTGTTCGACGCCCTGGACACCCTGGTGGCCGAGGAGCGCATCGCGGCGTACGGGGTGAGCGTGGAGACCCGGGCCGAGGCTCTGACGGCCATCGCCAGGCCCGGCGTGGCCAGCGTGCAGATCATCCTCAACATGCTGCGGCTCGGGCCGCTGCGGGAGGTCCTCCCGGCCGCGCTCGAGGCCGGCGTCGGCATCGTCGCGCGGGTGCCGCTGGCCAGCGGCCTGCTGAGCGGCCGCTACGACGAGAGCACCACCTTTGCCGCCGACGACCACCGGAACTACAACCGGCACGGCGAGGCCTTCGACGTCGGCGAGACCTTCTCCGGCGTCGACTTCGCCGCCGGGCTCGAGGCCGTGCGCCGGCTGCGCCCGCTGGTCCCGGAGGAGGTCGCGATGGCGCAGTTCGCCCTCCGGTGGATCATCGACCAGCCCGGCGTCTCGGTGGTCATCCCCGGCGCCCGGTCGCCGGAGCAGGCCCGCGGCAACGCGGCGGCGGCGGCGCTCGCCCCGCTCCCGCAGGACACCCTCGACGCGGTCCGCGAGGTGTACGAGGAGCTGATCGCCCCGCAGGTGGCGAACCGCTGGTGAGGTGACGCGACGCGTCGAGGCCCGGGCGACGGCGTGCGCCCGGGTCTTGCGCGGCCCGGGGAGGGAGAGGAGCACCGGAGCGCTCAGGACCGTCGCCGGGCCCTCCGCCGGGTCTCGGGGTGCTCATGGTGCGGCGGGCGGTGCGCGGTGGGACGCTGGAAGTCGCGCCGCCGCAGGTGGGCGGCCGGTTCGCCCTGCCAGCGTCCCCCAGCCCCGCCAACCCGGGCCGTACAGCGGATGAGCACACCATCCGCGGAGTGGTCATCGCTATGGACAGCATGCAGACAGGACTTCCCCCACGGCAGCTCACACCGGTTGCCGCCGTCGTCCGCGGCCTCGTGGCCGGCGCGGTCGGGACCGCCACGATGGACACCGTGCGCTACCTGAGATACCGGCGCGGGGGCGGCAAGGACAGCCCGGCGGAGTGGGAGTTCCCGCCGGTCGCCGACTGGGACGAGGCCCCTGCCCCGGGCCAGATCGCCAAACGGGTGCTCGAAGGCTTCACGCAACGCCGGATCCCTCCTCGCTGGGCATGGCTCACCAGCACCGTCGCGCACTGGGCCTACGGTTCCGCCTGCGGGGCGCTCTACGGGATCGCGGCCGGGTCCTCGGCCAAGGCCCGCCCCGTCCACGGCCTGCCCTTCGGCGCGGCCATCTGGGCCGGCGGTTACGTCGTCCTGCCCCAGGCCGGCCTCTACCAGCAGATCTGGAAGTACGACGCGAAGACCCTGGCGGACGATCTGACCGGCCACCTCGCGTACGGGCTGGGGACCAGCACGTTCTTCTGGCTGACCACGAAGTTCCGCTGAACCGCGACGGTCCGGCGCCGGCGGATCCCGCACCCTCGCGGACCCGGCCGCGGGCGGGCGGCGTCGCGCCCCTGGCGTGCCGGTGGCCCGGCCGGGGGTTCACCCCGGCCGGGCCACCGGACGCCTGCGGGCGTGCGCGGGTCAGTGCGCGGCGCCGCCGTCCTCCCAGTGCCGGGTCACGGGAGTCGCCGTGACGTCGCCGGAGTACACCAGCGCGACACGGTGGTTGAACTGGATCGTGTACATCGTCTTCGCGCCGGTGACGACCGTGCCGCTGGACTTGAAGTAGTCCACCGTCGCGAAGGGCGGCTGCGTGGCGACGTACGCCTGGCCCGGGGGCACGGTGTAGCCGCTGATCGGAGCCTGCGTGGAGGCGCCCAGCCCGGCGGGGTACTCGGCGGCGTCCGGGTAGCTCGAACCGTACACGGCCACCGGGGCGGTGCCCGCGGCACTGACGGTCTGCACGCCGTAGGCCTGCTTGGTGTTCTGGCCGCCGGGGTTGAAGAACCACACCTCCGCGCCGCTGTACCAGATCGCGGTCCAGTCGCCCTGCTGGTCGGCGACGACGAACTGCTGGCCGGCCACGGCGGTGCTGCCCCAGTCGCTGATCTCGTCCGTGCCCGGGCCCGTGCCGTGGATCGCCTGGTCACCGAAGAGCGGGGCCGACGCGTCCGGCGCGGTGCGCAGGTACACGAAGTTCGACTCCTGCTGCCGGTCGGTGCACGCGGTCGTGGCACCCGTCGGGTCGTCGATCGGGCACACCTGGACGGTCTGCACGTTTGTGTCGAAGGCCGGGTCGATGGTCACGACCGATCCGACCGGCGAGGTGCCGCGGAGTCCGCTGAGCGGCGCGTTCAGCAGCCTCATGAAGTGGTCCCAGTCCCAGCTCGGCCCCGGGTCCCAGTGCTGCGCGCGGACACCGCTCAGGCTCGGCCCCGCGACGTTGTCATGGCCGAGGATGTGCTGGCGGTCCAGCGGGATGCCGAACCGGTGCGCGAGGTAGGTCACCAGATCGGCGGTCGCCTCGTACTGCGCCTCCGTGTACCAGGTGGCGCCCTGCACGGCGTAGCCCTCGTGCTCGATGCCGATGGAGTGCAGGTTCGTGGAGTAGTCGCCGGCCTGGAAGGCGATGTCCTTCGTCGGCACCATCTGGGTCACCGCGCCGTCGGAGGACCGCATGACGTAGTGCGTCGACACCCCGTTCGTCGGGTTGGCCAGGCCCGCGACACCGGCGTCGTACGAGGACTCCAGGTCGTGGATGACGATGGTGTCGATCTTGAGGCCGTTGGCCGGGCGGTCGGACACCTGCAGGCCGGCGGGGGAGCCCGCGACGAACGTGCACTGCACGGCCGGCGGGCACTCGGTATCGGTCGCCGCCGACGCCTTCAGGTGCAGCCGGCCCAGCTGGGCGGTGGCGGGGCGCACCGCGGGCGAGGCGGTCAGCCGGACCCGCTGGCCGTCCTCGGTGTCGGTGGCCGCTCCGCCGCGGATCGTGCCGAAGACGCGGTCGGCGAAGCCGGCCGCGCCCCGCTGCTGCGGAGACTGGCTGTAGCGGGCCACGGCGCCGTACCACTGCGCCGGGTCGGTGGGTGCGCCGCCGGTCACCTCCTTCTCGTACGAGGCCAGCAGGGCCGCGCCGCCACGGATGTTGGCGGCGGGGTCGGTGCGCAGGGCCTCCGCGGAGAGGCCGGTCAGCGTCGCGGCGGCCCGAAGGGTGTGCAGGGCCGGGTTCGCCGCCATCGACGCCAGGTCACTGCGGCCCGCGGCCCCCGCGCCGCCGACGGCCATCATGGCCGGGGTCACGTCGGTCAGGTGCAGGGGGCCGTAGCCGCCGTCGGAGCTGGCCCGCGCGCCGTGCGACTCCCACGCCGACTCCTGGTACGCCAGGCCGAGCAGCACGCTCGGCGGGACGTGGTACTCCGCAGCGGCGGAGGCGAACTCCTGCTGCCGTGCGGCGTCCGCCGTTCCGGAGCCGCCACTCGTCGTGTCGGCCAGTGCCGTGATCGGCAGGGCGGCCAGGCCGCCCGCGGCCAGCGTGCCCACCGCGATCGCGACGGACAGCCGCCGCCGCGTTCTCTTCTTGTGCAAGATGCTGATCCTTCGAAGAGCCCAGATCTGAAAGGGTGTCGAGTTCTCCGCGCGCAGGGTCGCCGTCAGGCGGCGTACGGCGCCGGTCTTCACCACCAGTCACACTAATACGACCAGTTATCAGGGCTCCACGCGGCACGCCCCTGTCGTGCCCGATCCTCCACACGTCCGCCGGTGGCGCCAGTGGGCCCTCCCGTGACGCCAAGTGCCGCTCTCCACACCTGAACTGACGGCTCGTCAGCCTCTTGAGTGGCCGCCGTCGGGGCCGCCCGAAAGCGAACTCCGTGCGGGAACGCGGTGAATTCCCGGTACCTCCCTAGGAGTCCAGGCCTCTCGGTTGCGAGCATTCTCGTCCCAGAGCGCGTTCCGTCATATCCGGATCACCCCGGAAACGCACGATGTCGTCCGCCTCGATCGTGCACGTCTCCGCCCTGTTCTCCTGCCGGCCGTCGCACTCGCCGTACGGCGCGACGGGCGGCCGCGCGTGCCCGTCCGCCACGGTGGGGAACGTCCCGGCGGGCGTCACCCCTCACGGCGGAAAGCGGTGGGCCCGCCCCCTCGGATGAGGGGGCGGGCCCACCGCTGCTGCCGGGCTCGGCCTGCTGTCGATCAGTGGGTGCCGATCAGTAGGCGGAGTTGACGTTGTCCATCGAGCCGTACCGGTCGGCCGCGTAGTTGCACGCGGCGGTGATGTTGGCGACCGGGTTGTAGATGTTCCATGAGGTGCCGGCGACGTGGAACCGCTTGAAGGTGGGGTCGATCACCTGCAGCAGGCCCTTCGAGGGAATGCCGTTGCGGGCGTTGATGTCCCACAGGTTGATCGCCTGCGGGTTGCCGCTGGACTCACGGATCACATTGCGGTGGATGCCCTCG
>NZ_FODD01000003.1:234642-360713 GCF_900110255.1 Actinacidiphila rubida | reverse complement strand
CGGCGAGCGGCCCGCAACGCAGCAGACTCGCTCGACGGCGTTCCCGGTCGCCGCCCGTTGTCGATGTCGTCCTGCCGCAACCACTTCGACAACGTGACGGGATGGATGCCGAGCTCCACCGCCGTCTGTTTGGCTTGCTTGCCGGCGCGGACCAGCGCGACGGCACGCGCTCGGAACTCCGGAGGATAGGGACGAGGCATGACTGCCAGCCTTCCGTGAAGGGCTGTCAGTTAGCCACCAGAACTGGAACCTGAGAGGTGGGGCAGGTCAGGTCAAGACGTCACCCGATCGTGCACCAGACCCCTCTGAGCTGAGCTGGGCTGTTGCGCTGGCAGACAGATGAAGCCCTGGTAGGTGGGTTCTCGGCCAAGAGAACCGTCTCCACCAGAGGCTTCACGTGCTTGCCAAATTGTCCGGACTGGACCTGTCCAGCTCTGCCCGCTTCCTCAGCGCCCACCTGCGGGAACATCACCGGGCTCTCGGCACCCGATGGCATCGCCTGAGCGCGGGCCGGCAGGCCTACTCGCCCTCGCCCACCTCCGCAACGGCCACCCGTACGCCCAGTTCGCAGCCGGGGTCGGCGTCGGCACGACCACCTCCTAGCGGTACATCACCGAAGCCGTCGACCTGCTGGCCAAGGCCTGATCTGGCTGCGGTCGGGAATGACGGAAGCCTGCATCCGTACACCGGCGACGGGACCGGATCCTTCACCCCGACCGGGACCACAGACGACGACGGCTCCAGGGCAACGATGAGACTCGCCGCCCAACCGGACTCTGGGAGGTGTCCATGGCTCCCGCCACGGGCACCCGCAGGCCCTCACTCACTCACACCTGACACACTGTGCCCGGTCTCGCACACGCGAGACCAAGGGGAGGGGAACCATGTCTTCGCGTAGTGCACGAACTCGACGCGTGACACTCGCCATTGGCCTGATCGGCGCCGTGATCGGATTCACGCCCGTCCAGTCCGCGGTGGCCGACGGGACGCCGGCGCCGTCGATCTCGGTGGCGACCACGCACGATCTCGACCTGTACGGCCCTGCTCAAGAGCTGGACGTGACCGTCGACTCACCGCCCACCACCGACGCCTACGCGCGCCTGGAGATCCTGGGGCAGCAGACGGGTCTCCACATCACCGACGGCTCGGGGACGGAGCTGCCTCTGACCGTTGGCACCGGTCGGTGGCAGACCAACTACCTCGAAGTCAAGATCGGGCAACAGGACTCCGACGGCAACGGCATACCCGGCGCACCCATGACGGCCGGCACCATCCGCCTCCACGTCCGTGCGGACTACCCCGTCTCCGAGACGGTGGGCATCAGGGGAATTCTTGTCGACGGCGCGACCGGCAACGAAATCACCGAGTCCCCAGGCCCCATTGTCACGCAGTACGTGTACGGCAGAGCAACCGTCACCGGAAGCGCGAAAACCGCCGTGACAACCGGCTTCGCCCGAAGCGTCCGCGCGTTCAAGACCGGCTTCCATTCCGCAGGAACGACCCCCGTACCGCCCACACACACCACACTGACGTTCACCGCCGCGCAACTCGTCGCCGCCGGCTACACCGCCGCCCAGCTCGCCGACTCGGTGCAACTCAGCCTCGCCACCGGCACCAACCCCGGACCGTTCGCACCGCTGGCATGGACGCACAACACCGACGGATCGCTCTCGATCACCCTGCCGACCATCGACTGGTCCACCGTGCAGAACACCGGACTCAACGACCAGGACCTCGGCATCCAGGCCAAGTGGGGCCTTCCCGCCGGCAAGCTCATCGGCACCGCGCAGGTCCTGGACGACCAAGGCCACACCTACGCGAGCTGGGCGACGGAGGAGTTCGACTTCACCGCCGACATCCGCCCCGCCACTCTCCAGGCCGCCTTCTACGGTATCGACACCGGCGGCCGGCTGTGGCAGTACTGCGGCCAGGTCTGGACTGCACAGCCCAGCTATTACGAGCAGCGCACATCCGTCGGCGGCGGGTGGAACACCTACTCAGCGATCACCGCGCTCTCGCCGCTGAAGGCGAACGGGACCGGGGACATGGTCGCCCGCGACCGCACCGGCGTGCTCTGGTACTACGCCGGCACCGGCACCCTCGCCCGGCCCTTCGACCCGCGCATCCGCATAGGCGCAGGCTGGAACATGTACAACCAGCTGACCGGAGCCGGCGACCTCACCGGCGACGGCCACGCCGACCTCCTCGCCCGCGACACCACCGGCGTCCTCTGGCTCTACAAGGGCACCGGCAAGCCCAGCGCGCCCTTCGCCGCCCGCATCCGCATCGGCGCCGGCTGGAACTCCTACAACCTCCTCACCCAGGCAGGCGACATCACCGGCGACGGGCACCCCGACCTCCTCGCCCGCGACACCACCGGCGCGCTCTGGCTCTACCAAGGCACCGGCAACGCCACCGCGCCCTACGCCGCCCGCGTCCGGATCGGCACCGGCTGGGGCACCTACACCCACATTGTCGGCATCGGCGACCTCCTCGTCGACGGCCACCCCGACATCATCGCCACCGACAAGACCGGTCAGCTCTGGTACTACGCCGGCACCGGCAACACCGCCACCCCGTACAAGCCCCGCGCCGCCGCCGGCACAGGCTGGGGCATCTACACGAACCTGCTCTAGGCGAACTCGGTCCGTGCGACAGCGAGCTGTCGCACGGACCCAAGCCAGCAACCCGCGCGTGCGCCACACAGATACCCCTGGCTCATCCCCACGTGAGGGCTTCACGATCGCCCCGCGACAGAGGTAATGGTCCCCGCCCGGTCGGCCGTGACGTGATGCGGTCTCCCCACCCGGTACTCGGGGGCGGGACAGACCTGCTCGCTCAGATTCCCCAGGACCTGGCAGGATGCCCGCGTGCTCATACGGAGGATGGCGGGCTGCCTCGGCCTGCTAGCTGCGCTTGTGGGATGCAGCGGCTCGGACAACGCTTCTCCCGTCCCGGGCGTCACAGCGCGTGCGGAGGGGAGTGCTTCGATGGACCCGAACTCGGTTGGTGTACTCGTGACGTTCGTGGGTGGGCCGGCGGACGGTCGGACCGAGTACATGCCGATGCTTCAGGCGGCTGGGAAGGTCACCATCTCGGGTGTGTCCTATCAAGGTACCCCGGGCCCGCCGCCGGAAGTTAAGGACACCGCGGAGGGGCTGGCCGAAGTGCTACGGCCTGTCTGAGGTCGTCGAAGCACGCTCCGTGCCGTCGGCGGGCGAAGCCACGTGCAAGTGGCGCCGAAGGCGCCCTTGGCCGCTCGGCGCCGCCCGCACACGCTCCACAAGCGGGCGGCCCCGACTCGTTGCCAACAGCACCGTGTGGGGAACGAAGAGCAGCCCTGACCGGTTTTCAGGCTCTGACCGGAAGTCCGTGAAAGGCCAGCGCAGCGAACGGCATCACGAACCGTCTCCTGACGCAGGCCTCAGCCGCGCCCGGTCGCGGCGTCTGGTTGGCCCAGCACCCGGCCGGTCACCGGCGCACCGAGCTCGGACACCTCCTGCCAGCCGTAGACCGACTTGGTGATGAACGCGACCCGCACCACGTCGCGGGTCCATACGGTGGCACCCTCGCCGTACTCCGCCAGCTCCCCGAACGCCTCGGTCTCCGAGTCGAAGCTGTACTTACGCCCCTTCGCATCCTTGATCATCCATTCGCGCGCGGGCAGGTTCCCCATTGCCATCCGAAACACCCCCTGTTCTGACAGAACCGCAGCTCACGGCCTGATTGGAGACTCGTTCGGTGTAGCGTAGACCGAGGCTCCGCTGTGGCTGCGTAGGGGGCCGCCCGCAAGCACGGCTGGATTCCCCGAGCCTGCTCACAGCAGGTGGGGCGCAGCCTTTGAAAAGGCCTGCTGATGATCGTTCACGAAATCGCGGTCAGAGCCGGTTTTCAAGGCTCTGACCGCGGTTCCCTGAATGATCATGCGCCAGTACCCTCGCTGAGTGACACGCACCGAGACGCCGTGGGGCCGCTGGGAGCCAGCGGTCCTGGCCGATGTAGCGACGCTGTTCTCGTCGGTCGAGGTCCCTTGGTGGGTTGCCGGGGGTTACGCCATCGAGCTCGCGGTCGGCTACTCGTTCCGAGAACACAGCGATGTCGATGTCCTGTTGCTCCGCCGCGACCAACTGGTCGTTCAGCAGTTGCTGCCGGCCTGAGAGTGGTGGGCAGCGGACCCGCCCGGGACCCTCAGGCTGTGGCAGCCAGGAGAGACCTTGCCCGCCGAGGTCCACGACATCTGGTGCCGCCCCGGCCCTTCGGAGCCCTGGCAGATCCAAATCATGCTCGATGAAGCGGAGGGCCGAGACTGGATCTCCAGACGATGTGCCCAGGTCCGGCGCCCAATCGACCTCCTTGGCAGGAACTCGGCACAAGGCGTGCCCTACCTGGCGCCAGAGGTTCAGCTCTTCTACAAGGCCCAACAGCCCCGGCCGAAGGACGAAGAGGACTTCCGGGCTGCACTCCCAACACTCGATGCCGGTCAGCGACACTGGCTGGCAACTGCCATCGCCCAGGCGTATGGAGATCGTCCCTGGTCCGAGAAACTTCGGTGAGTCCCGAGACGGCACCCACCGGGCCATGCTCCTTCACGCGATCGCGGTCAGAGCCGTTTCCAAAGATCCTCATTCACCCGGGCGGGGTCCTTTACAGGACACCTGCGGCAAAAAGTATTGTCCGATCCGTCCACCCCGCACGTCTCCGCAGGCCAAGAGCGCCGGGCTCGGCCTCCAGTTCGCACTACGGTGCCACTTTCAGCGCTTCAGGATCGCCCCCGTGGCCCCAAATTGGACCCGCTAGGCGATGCGCAGACCACGAATACCCGCCTGACCTGCGGAAACGAGGAGCGGCAGACGAGTCGGGCTGTACGCCGGGTTCTGTTCCCCGGGGTCCTCGCGGACTCCGGGGCGACGGCCATCCATCTAGGGCTGCCGTTGCCGGCAGCCTCGTGCGGTCTACCCGCGGACTCGGGCGGGCAGCCCTCGGACGTCCGCGCGGGACCGTATCGCTACGGTCCCTCTTGACCTTGCTCCAGGTGGGGTTTACCAAGCCGTCCAGGTCACCCTGGACGCTGGTGGTCTCTTACACCACCGTTTCACCCTTACCGGGGACCGAGGTCCCCGGCGGTCTGTTCTCTGTGGCACTGTCCCGCGGGTCACCCCGGGTGGCCGTTAGCCACCACCCTGCCCTGTGGAGCCCGGACGTTCCTCGGGGAACCCCCGAAGGGACTCCACGCGGCCGCCCGCCCGGCTCGTCTGCCGTGGTCACCATCGTAGTGGTTCGGGCCGGGCCCGCCGCACACGGTCGCCGCGGGCCGCCGGCGTCCTCCCCGCGGTGCGGGCACGCATCCGCCCGCCGCCGGGACGTGCAGGTGGCGGCGGGGGTACGGCGGGGCCGTAGGCTGCTGCGGATCGTGGAGTCCGTACGAGGGAGATGACCCGTGCTCGTCCTGCTGCCGCCGTCCGAGGGGAAGGCCACCGCCGGCCGGGGGCGTCCCGTCGCGCTCGACGGGCTGTCGCTGCCCGGCCTGACCGCGGCGCGGGCGGCCGTCCTGGACGAGCTGGTCGCGCTGTGCGGCAGCGACGAGGACAAGGCCGCGGAGGTGCTCGGGCTCAGCCCCGGGCTGCGCGGCGAGGTCGCGAGGAACGCGGGCCTGCGGACCGCGCCCGCGATGCCCGCGGGCCGGCTGTACACCGGTGTGCTGTACGACGCGCTGGACCTCGCGTCGCTGGACGCCACCGCGCGGCGGCGCGCGCAGCAGTCGCTGCTGGTCTTCTCCGGGCTGTGGGGCGCGGTACGGCTGGGCGACCGCATTCCCGCGTACCGCTGCTCGATGGCCGTGCGGCTGCCGGGGCTCGGCGGGCTCGCCGCGTACTGGAAGCCGTTCATGGACGAGGTGATGCCGGAGGCGGCGGGCGGCGGGCTCGTCCTGGACCTGCGGTCCTCGGCCTACGCGGCGGCGTGGAAGCCGCGGGGTGAGGTGGCGCGGCGGACGGCGACGGTGCGCGTGCTCCAGGTCGCCGTCGTCGACGGCGTGGAGAAGCGGACGGTCGTCAGCCACTTCAACAAGGCGACGAAGGGCAAGCTGGTCCGGTCCCTGCTCACGTCCGGGGCCCGGCCCCGCACCCCCGACGGCCTCGCCGGCGACCTCCGCGACCTCGGCTACGCAGTGGACCACACCCCCGGCTCCCCCCGCCTCGACGTCCTCGTCCACGACCTCCACTAGCCCCTCGCCGGGCCGGCTCGCCCCGCCTCCCCGGCCGCGCCCCGGAGACCTCGTACCCTCCTCCGCGGTCGAGGACGACCCTCCTGCCCCACCGCGACCCGCGGCGACCCGCGGCCCGGGCCCCGCGCCCGTCCCGGCCGGGTGCGCGGCGCGGGCCGGAATCAGGGCGCGCGCGTTGCGCAGAGCGCAACGGGCGTTGCAGAGGTTGAGCAGGAGGGGGGAGGATGCGCCGCATGGATTCCGTGTTCGACGTCGCCCCCTCCGTCGTCCCCGTCGTCGTGCTGGAGGACGCCGCGGACGCCGTGCCGCTCGCGCACGCGCTCGTCGCCGGCGGACTCACCGCGATCGAGGTGACGCTGCGGACGCCCGCGGCCCTGGACGCGATCCAGGCGATCGCGCATGACGTGCCCGACGCCGTCGTGGGCGCGGGAACGCTGCTGACGCCGGACCACGTGGCCGCCGCGCAGGCGGCCGGCGCGCGGTTCCTGGTCAGTCCGGGCTGGACGGACCGGCTGCTGGACGCGATGCGCGGCTCGGGTCTGCCGTTCCTGCCCGGGGTGTCGACCGCGTCCGAGGCATTGGGCCTACTCGAACGCGGCGTGACCGACATGAAGTTCTTCCCCGCGGAGGCGGCCGGCGGCACCGCCTACCTGCGGTCGCTCGCCTCGCCGCTGCCGCGGGCACGCTTCTGCCCCACCGGCGGCATCGACGCCGACCGCGCGCCGGACTACCTCGCGCTCCCCAACGTCGTCTGCGTGGGCGGCACATGGATGCTGCCGAAGGACGCACTGCGCGCCCGCGCCTGGGACGAGATCACCGCGATCGCCCGGAAGGCGGCCGCGCTCACGGCCTGAGGTGCACGTCCGCGTTGAGCTGCCGCACGGACGCGTTGCCGTCCGCGTAGTACGCGATCTCCGACAGCGACGCGGGCCCGACCTGCATCCGGAACAGCGACCCGGCCGGGGCGTCCAGCGCGAGCCGGACCAGCGTGGTGATCGGCGTGACGTGGCTGACCACCAGGACCGTGCGCCCGCGGTGGGCGGCCAGCAGCGCGTCCCGCGCGGCCGCGACCCGCGCGGCGACCTCGGTGAAGCTCTCGCCGCCGGACGGCGCCGCGTCCGCCGAGGCGAACCACGCGTCCAGCTCGGCGGGGTGCCGCTCACGTACCTCGGCGAAGGTGAGCCCTTCCCACGCGCCGAAGTCCGTCTCGCGCAGGCCGGGTTCGACGGCGACGTCCAGCCCGAGCCGGTCGGCCGCGGCCTGCGCCGTCTCCCGGCAGCGGGCGAGCGGGGAGCTGACGACGGCCTGGACACCGCCGCGCACGGCCAGTTCCGCCGCCGCGCGCCCGGCCTGCCAGCGGCCGTGCTCCGAGAGCGCGGGATCGCTCCCGCCACTCCCGGAGAACCGCTTCTGCGCGGTCAGCTCGCTCTCGCCGTGCCGCAGCAGCACCAGCACGGTGGGCGCGGCCGGCGCCCCCGCGTCGGACGACCCGGCGTCGGACGGCCCGGCTTCAGGCGACCCGGCTTCAGGCGACCCGGCGCCGGAGGTCCCGGCGCGCGAGACCCCGGCCTCCGACGACCCGCCGCCGGAGGTCCCGGCACCCGCCGCCGCGCCTTCGCGGCCCGTCATCGGCTCACAGACCCGAGTCGGCGGTCCGCACCAGGATCCTGCGGCAGTTCTCGCAGCGCACGACCTCGTCGGCCGGCGCCGCGCGCAGCTCGTTCAGCTCGGTGATGTTGAGTTCGAGCCGGCAGCCCTCGCAGCGCTTCTGGTAGAGCCGGGCCGCGCCGACCCCGCCCTGCTGCGCGCGCAGCTTGTCGTACAGCTTGAGCAGGTCCGCGGGAACGGCCTCGGCGAGCACCTCGCGGTCCTTGGCGACCGTGAAGCCCTCCGCGTCGATGCCCTGCAGCTCGGCGGCCTTGCGCTGCTCGGCCTCGGCGACCTTCGCCTCGACCGACTCGACGCGCTCGGCGAGTTCCGAAGCGCGGCCCTGCGCGGCCTCGCGGCGCTCCATGACCTCCAGCACCACGTCCTCCAGATCGGACTGGCGCTTGGCGAGCGAGGCGATCTCGCGCTGCAGGTTCTCCAGGTCCTTCGGGGAGGTGACCACCCCGGAGTCCAGCCGCTGCTGGTCGCGCACGGCACGCTGCCGCACCTGGTCGACGTCCTGCTCGGCCTTGGTCTGCTCGCGGGCGGTGTCGCCGTCCTCGGTCCTGGCGGCGACCAGCAGGTCGCGCAGCTGGGCGAGGTCGGCGCCGAGCCGCTCCAGCTCGGCGTGTTCGGGCAGGTTCTTGCGCTTGTGGTCCAGCTGCCCGATGCGCAGGTCGAGGGCCTGGACTTCGAGAAGCCTGATCTGGTCGGCGGGCGCGGCGTTCAGCGGGGGGCTCCTGAGCTAGTAGAACGTGAGGACGGTGTGGCGGCGGCCGCCGGAGCGGCCGGTTCCCCGGCCGGCGAGGTCGAGGGCGCGTGCCCGGTCCACGGGTCGGTGACCGTACGCGAGACGTGCGTGCGCAGCGCCCAGCCGTGCCGGTCGGAGATCTCGTCGAGCTGGCCCGCGGCCTGCTCGCACCAGGGCCACTCGGTGGCCCAGTGCGCGGCGTCGACCAGCGCGGGGCGGCCGGCCAGCCGGGCCTCGGACGCCGGGTGGTGCCGCAGGTCGGCGGTGAGGAAGACGTCGACGCCGGCCGCCCGGACCTCGTCGAAGAGGCTGTCGCCGGAGCCGCCGCACACCGCGACCGTCCGCACCTCGGCGTCCGGGTCGCCGGCCACCCGCAGCCCGGCGGCGGTGGCGGGCAGGCCGTGCGCGGCGCGGGCCGCGAACTCGGCCAGGGTCAGCGGGGCGTCCAGCTCGCAGACGCGGCCGAGGCCGCGGCGCCCGGCGGGGTCCGAGGGATCGGGCACCAGCGGGCCGGTGACGCGCAGGTCGACCGCGGCGGCGAGGGCGTCGGAGACGCCGGGGTCGGCGCGGTCGGCGTTGGTGTGCGCGACGAGCAGGGCCACGTCGTTGCGGATCAGCTCGTGCACGACCCGGCCCTTGAAACCGGCGGGGCCCAGCGGGGCGACGGTGGTCGTCCCGCGCAGGTAGAGCGGGTGGTGGGTGACGAGCAGGTCGGCGCCGAGACGGACCGCCTCGTCGGCGACCTCGGGCACCGGGTCGACGGCGAACAGCACGCGGGACACCTCGGCCGCCGGGTCTCCGCAGACGAGACCCACGGCGTCCCAGGACTCGGCGAGCTCCGGGGGCCACAGGGCGTCGAGCGCGGCGAGGACGTCGGAGACAGTGGGCACGGAAGGAAGGTTACCCGGACCGCGCGTGCCACCGGGAAGCGCGGAGCGGACGAGGCCCGGAACGGCCTTCCGGCGGGCCCGAAGGGCCGCCGAACGGCATGACCCACATGCGGCATACGACAGCACACGCGTCCCTCGAACGGTGTGGAATCACCGCGATCAACACCCTTACGTGTGAACCGCCCCCACTCGCGTTGATCGTCCGGAAGTACGAAAACTACGGTCTCGTGCCGGAGGTGGACGACTGCCATGACTGCCAGTGCGAAGACCGCGGGCCCCGGCGCGGAGCCCCCTGCCGGACCCCAGGACGGATCCGGCACCCCGGGCGCCCCCGGCGAAGCCCCCGCGGCGGCCGAGCGCGCGACCCCGCGCCCCCGCGCCGCGCGCACCCCGAACCCGGACGTGGCGCCGCGCCCGGCGAGCGAAGCGAGCCCCTCCACCGAGGACCCCGCGACACTGGCGGCCCGCACCGAGAGCCCCGCGGACGCGAACGGCGCCCATGCCGACGACCCCGCCGGGACGTCCGCGGCTCAACGCGCGGAGACCGCGCCGAGCGCTGTGGCCGTCCCCGGCGAAGGGGGCGCCCCGGCGGCCCGCACCGCGGGCGACCCGCGCAAGCCCAGCACGTCCACCGACGATTCGGCCGCCACCGCCGGCGACGACGCTGCCGACGTGGCGAACGGCCCGAGCACGCCCCGCGCCTCAGCGGACGGCCCCGCCACGACGGCCGCGGCGCCCCGGCGTCGTCGCGCGGCGAAGGCGGCCGCCACCGTCTCGGGGCCGAGCGAGGCAGGCGGGGGCGCGAAGGGCGGCGCAATTGCACCGGCCACGGCCGGTACCGGGGGTGGGGACGGCGCGGATTCGGGCTCGGGTCCGGGCGAGCCCGCGGCTCGGGGCCCGCATCCCGACGCCGCAATTGCGGACGACGCGTGCACGGCGCAGTCGCCCGGCCCTCGACGCGGGACGGCACGCCACCGTGCCCCCGAAACCGCGGACGCGGGCACGCTTGCCGCTCCCCCGGCGCAATTGCCGTTGCCCGGTGCGGGGGACGCAATTGCATCGGCCGCGAGCACGACGGAAGCCCCCGCCATAAACGAGCCCGCGAACCCCTCGGCCACGGCGGGCGCCGAGGCTGTGGCCGCCCCGCACGTGGCCGACGGGGCCGCGAGCGAACCCCCGGCACCGGGCCCGCAGCCCGATCCCGCAATTGCATCCGCGGAATGCGCCGCTCCGGCAATTGCACGGGCGGCCCACGCCAGGCCGGCGGCAGCTCTCGGCCCGGACGCCTCCGCCGCATCGACGCAGGCCTCCGCCGACGCAATTGCGCCTGCCGTGCCCCGCCCCAGCACCGCCCGCCACCGCGCCCCCACCCCGCCGGACGCAGCCACCGGCCGCGGTGAGGTGCCGGACCCCGCCGAAAACCGAGCCCACGTCCCGTCGCAGCCGACACCCCCCGCCGCGGCCGGCGACGACGCCGACACCGCCAGCCCGGCGAACGGCCCCCGCACGGAACCCGGCACGGCGAACACCGACGCCGCGCCTGCCCTGCCGCCGGAGACACCACCGGCCGACCTCGACCTCGATCTCGCCGGCACCGGCACCGGCGCCGGCACCGGCGCCGGCGCCGGCAGTGCCGGCCACGCGGTCGCAGAAACGAACCGCCACACGGCCGAGGAGACCGCGCACCTCATCGATCCCGACCCCGACTTCGATCCCGACTTCGACCTCGACTCCGGCGACCCGGCGGAGTGGGCGCCGCCTGCGGCCACGTACCTCACCGGCATCAGCTTCATGGGCGCCGACGAGGTCAGCCTCGGGACCGGCAGCGGTGCGGACACGGACGGGGATTGCGACGCCCTGGACGCGTCACCCTTCAGCGCCGGCCTCGCGGGCGCACCGACATCCGGCGGGCAGGGCGCGGACGGGCCGAGCGTGTGGCCGCCGCAGCCCGCCGCCCCGAGCACGACCGGCGACGACCACATGGACGACAGAACCGGGCCGAGCCCCTCGGCCTCGAACACCCCCGGCACCACCGGTACGACGGACACGAGCCCCGGGACCGGCGGCACCCCTCCGCCCTGGGTGCCGCGGCCCAGCGGCTCGGCCCACGACCCCGGCACCCGCTCCGACGTCATCACCTTCGTGATCCGCGGCGACGCGGAACCCCGCCCGGACGAGGGCACGGCGGCGGTCGCCCAAGGGGCGCCCGCGACGCGGGAGGTGACGCGGCGGCGCGGGTTCACGCTCGCGGGGGACGGCTCGTACGCCGCGTGCATGGCGGAGGCCGAAGGAGGGTGGTTCGTGGAGCGGTGGACGATGGGGGACGCCGAGCCGTACGCGGTGCCGCTGCCCGGGGCGCAGCCTGAGGACACGGGGACCGAGGTGGCGCCGCTGCCGGACGGCCGGGTGCTGGTGCTGCGACGCGTCGGCGACCGGTACGACGCCGTGCTGCTGTACCCGGCGGGACCGGGGACGGGCGAGCTGCGGGCCGGATCGGTGAGCGGTGAGGAGGTGCGGCTGCTGCCGCCTTCGCCGGTGCCGGGGACGGCGTTCGTGCTGGCCTGGGGCGAAGGCGTCAGTACGGTGTGGCAGGTGCTGGGCACGGGGGACGGTTCGCCCGCGCCGGTGATGACGGTGCGCGGCCGCTGCACCGGCGGCGTGTGGCTGGACCGCACTGGGCGGCTGCTGGCGCTGGACCGCGAGGTGGACGGGCGCGCGAAGGCGGTCGCGGCCGACCTGCACACGGGTGCGGTCAGCCCGCTGCTCCAGCTGACCGAGGACAGCGACGACCGGCTGGTGCTGGCGGAGCCGGACAGCGGCCTGCTGCTGCTGCGCAGCGACGCGGCGGGCGGGACGCGGCTGGGCTGGGGGGTGCTGGGCAGCACCCGGCCCGTGCGCTTCCCGGACGTCCTGCGGGTGCCGGGGATCCAGTTGAGCCCGGTGGCCGCGCAGCCAGGGCAGAGCCTCAGCCCGGAGTCGGTGGTGGTGGCGCTGCGCGCGGAGGCGCCCGGGGGGGCGGAGGCGCTGGCGCTGTGGCGGCCGGGCGAACGGCGCGTGCACTGGCGGGCGGTACCGGCCGGCTGGCTGTCCGGTGCGGGCCTGTGGCTGCCGAGGTCGGACCTGCACCTGCCGTTCGCGACCCCCGAGCCGGGCCTGATGCGGTACGACCTCCCGCCGACGGAACCCGAGGAGCGGGTGGAACGCGCGGCACGGGCGCGAGCGGGCCTCACCGACGAAGCCGAGGACGAGGCCGAGGGCGACGACGCGCACGACGCGCACGACGCGACCCGAACGACCGCCACGGGTCCATCCGGCGCGCCCCCGGCCCACCCCGTCCACACCGCGGACCCCGCGTCCCCGGCAGCCGCGCCGGACCTCGCGTCCGGCGGCGTGCCCGCCGTCGCCGAGCCGCGGGTGGTGCGCGAGCCGGGCCGGCCCAAGCCGGTCCGCCGGCCCGCGGCGGTGCTGCCGCTGCAGCAGGCGCCGCTGGCCGCGACGGTGTCGGGGGGCCCGGCATGAGCCTCCCGCACTCGATTCCGCCGCCGGTCTCGCCGTCGGACCCGCGGACGACGCCGTCGGGGCTGGTGATGCGGGTCATCACGCCGATGCCGCAGGAGCGCCCGGCCCGGCGGCCGCTCGGTCTGCCCGCGACACGCCGGGAGCCCCCGGTGATCGACACGCCGGCCCCGTCAGTAGAATCACCCACAGCCGCGCGCCCGGGTACTCCTCGTGACGGCCGCCAAGTGGCCTCTCCACCGAGCGGGTTGACCCTTTTCGCGCGCTTCAGGCGCACGGGGGTGCGCAGTTCGACGGGGACCACGGGGAGATCACACATGTCCGAAGCAACGCCGACCGAGCACGCGTCCGAGCCGGCCGGGGGCCGCCACCGCGGTGCGGCATCCCGCGAGGACTCGGGGCAGGGGCACATCGACGCCCACGCGCCGCACGGCCGCCACCGCCGCGTCCAGGACAACTGACGGCCACCGCAGGGCACATGAGGTCTGGCGCATGACGCACAGCACATGACATCCGGCGGATGAGGCCCGGCGCATGAGGCCCGGCACCCGGTGCGAACGGCGTTCCGTGTGCGCACCGGGCCGCCGCGGCAATCCACAACGCGACCGGCGGGGTGCTCCCCTGGAGGAGGAGCACCCCGCCGGCGTGCCGGCCCGGCGGCCGGTCACACGTCAACGACGCGTCACTGCACGGTGACCTGCGTCGACGCCGTCACACCGCCGGACGTCACCGACACCGTCGCCGTGCCCGCGTGGTGCGCGGTCACGCGGCCCGTGACCCGGTCCACCGAGGCGATCCGCGCGTCCGACGACGACCAGACGTGGGACGCCGGGTCGGCGATCGGGATCGTCAGCGGGGCGATGTTGTCGCCGGCCACCTGGGTGCCGGTGGCCGTCAGGACCGTCTGCGAGCCCGCTGTGAGCGGGCCGGACGGCGCCGCCACGGTGATGCCCGACAGAGCCGGCTCCACCGAGAACTGCAGGGCGCCGTCGTTGCCGACGCGCATCAGCCCGAAGTGGTAGAAGCCGCCCTGGTCGGCGGGCGCGTAGGCGGGCATGCCCAGGTCCGCGAAGGTGAACTGCGGGATGCCGCCCTCCGCGGCGGTCACGCTGTGGCCCTCGGGGTCGAGGATCTGCTCGGCGAAGCCGCGCGCGTGGCCGTACATCATGACGACGTGCTGGGACGGGTGCGTCTGCTGGAACCGCTGCACCAGGCGCAGGTACATCCGCGCCTCCCACCGGTCGGTGAACTGGCTGTTGGCCGCCGGGTGCGGGTCGTACGCCGGCATGTGCGTGACGACGAGCACGTCCTTGGCCGTGGCCGCCGCGGTCAACTGCTGGACCAGCCACGGGTACTGCTCGCCGGTCGGGTCCTGGAACGGGTCCGAGGACTGCAGGCTGCCGTGCGAGTTGTCGGTGACGATCACCTGCGCGCGGCCGAGGCCGTACGCGTAGTGGGTGTCGCCGAACGTGGCGCTGTAGTTGCCGTTCTCGGCGTCGGCGCCCTGGGTGATCTCGTGGTTGCCGACGATGTCGCGCTCGGGGACGCCGAGGGCGTCCATCTTCGACTTGGCGAACTGCAGGTCGGGCAGCTTGCCGTCGTCGGCCATGTCGCCGAGGAACTGCGCGGCGTCCGGCCGGGCCTGCGGGGCCAGGGTGGGCAGCCGCTCGGCGATGGAGTCCATCACGTTGCTGCTGACCGACCCGGGGTCACTGGCGAGCATGTGCGCGTCGTCGCCGGCGAGCAGGGTGGTGCCCTTCTTCGCGAAGTCCGCGGAGTCCTCCTCGTACGACAGCCAGTCCGGGTTCTGCGGGACGGCGTGGTACGCGGGCGTGGTGACCGGGCGCGGCGAGTACAGCGCCTGGAGGCCGCCGACGTTGAGCGATCCGCTGTAGGAGGTGCTGGGGCTGATCGCGAGGAAGTCCACGAAGCTGATGGTCAGCGGGAACTGCATGCCCGCCGGCAGCTGCGCGACGGCCAGGTGCCAGCCGTTCCACGTCACGAACGTCGGGTACAGCGTCGTGGACGTGCCGTTGACGCCGATGTAGCGCTCGGCCAGCTCGATGCCGTTGCCGTCGCCCTTGATCCACACGCCGATGCCGGTGGGCACCTGGCCGTTGTCGGTGTCGGTGGCGAGGGTGACCTTGGGGACGAGCACGAGCTGCTTGACGCCGGAACCGGCCGGCATCGAGTAGTCGAGCTTCAGCGACCCGGACGCGGTGGAGCCGGGTGCGACGACGCCGGGGTCGGCGCTGAGCGTCGCGGGCTTGCCCGTGGAGTTGGTGCTGAGCCGCCAGTTGTCGAGGCTGCTCATCGGGTCGATGGTCTTGGTGACGCTGCCGACGGCGATCGACGACGAGGCGGTGGCGCCGGCCACCGTCGCGGTGACGTCGGCGAGGCCGCCGTTGGACGGGTCGGCGCTGAACAGGCCGTGCGCGTCGACGGTGCCGAGGTCCGAGGGCGTGACCTTCCAGGTGGCGGCCTCGGCGGGGATCTGCACCTGGCCCCCGCCCTTGACGGTGCCGGACAGCGTCAGCTGCTGGGTGGCGCCGCTGCCGAGGTCGACCTGGTCGGGGCTGACACTCAGCGAAGCCAGCGTGTCGACGACGGTCAGCTTCTGCGAGGTGATCGCCAGGCCGTTGGACGCGATGATGCGGCCGGTGCCGGCGCGCAGCGGCGTCAGCCTGCCGTCGGCGTAGGTGGCGAGCGACGCGGGCTCGACGCGCACGCGCGGCGTGCCGGCCGCCGGGTTGGCGAACCGGTCGACGGAGTGCACCGGCAGCGGGATGGAGCCGCCCGCGACCGTGGTGACGGGCTTGCCGTCGTTGACGACGGTCGCCACGGCCGGACCCGCGTCCTTGGCGGTGGAGTAGAAGAAGATGCCGTTCGCGACCGGGCGCTCGGTGTTGCCGGGCAGGTCGGACGGGGTGTTGACGACCTCCGCCTGGTCGGCGCCGGGGGCCCGGCTGACCATGCCGGTGGAGCCGCCGCCGTCGAAGAGCATCGCGGTCCACGCGCCGTGGGCGACCATGTAGCCGGCGGCCTGCTGCGCGGTGACGCCGAACGCGGTCTCGGAGCCGCCGTGGCCGTCGATGGCGACGACGATGGCGTGCTTGCCGTCCTTGGTGATGCCGACCGCGGTCTCGGGGTTGGTGCCGCTGGGCGGGGTGCCGGTCGGGTCGGTGTAGACCTGACCGTCCTTCACCAGGGTGTCGACGCCGCTGATCAGCTGGGTGACATCGTTATCGGGGGAGAGCTGGGAGGCGATCCCCACGGTGTCGCCCGCGTGCAGCGAGCCGGTCAGCCACTGGCCGCCGTCGCCCGCGCCGAGCAGGCCGAGCTGGTCCGCGCCGAGCTTGGGCACGGTGGTCACGCCGGCCTGTACACCGTCGACCACGAAGCCGCCGGCGGCGGTGTGGCCGAGCACCAGCGTGGACGGCTTGGCCAGGCCCGGGGTCTCGCCCAGGTCGGGGGTGACCTCCGTGATGCCGCCCGCGGCCGCGTCGTTGACGGTGTTCAGCGACGTCAGGGGGTGGGTCGCGGAGCCGTCGGTGATCGTGCCGGAGAACGTCTGCGGGCCCATCACCATGGTGCCGTCGGGCTTGACGGCGAGCACCGAGTCGAAGTCCTTCTGCGGGCTCTTGAGCAGGTGGCCGTCGCTCATGATGCCGCCGAGCGGGCGGCCGCTGGCGTGGATCTCGAAGTAGTCGCCGTTGACGCCGGCCACCGCGTGGGTGCGGTGCGCCATCGAGGACGGGGTCTCGTCGGCCGGGTTGGTGAGGGTGTCCCCCGCCTCGACCGTGCCGACCCGCAGGTTCGGGTCGCCGAGGTCAGCGGTGAGCACCTGGATGTGCTGGCGCCCGCCGACGGTGTCGTAGGTCTCGCTGTAGTGCTGCAGGCCGCGCGTGACGGTCTGCTCGGGCGTGCGGTCGTAGTCCACGACCAGCGGCCAGTTCTGCGGCGTCTTCGGCAGCCAGCTGTCCGCCGCCGGCCGGCCCGCGGTGTCCGCGGTGGCGGCGGACGCGTCCTGCGCCGGGCCCGACGCGACGGCCGCTCCGGTGACCACTCCCGTCAGCGCCAGCGCGAGCGCGGCGACCATCGCGGTGCGGCGCGAGCCGGCCCCCGCGACTCTTATCCCGCTGTGTCTCATTGCGGTTCCTTGTGTTCCTTCTGTGTCAGGTGTGCGTGTTCGGCCGCAAGCATCCGCTGTGCGCGACCCCTGTTCGGCGACGAGCGGATGACCGGATGGCTAGCAGCAGATGACCCTTGGCCGTGACCAGACGGTCGGATGGGACGGGTGATGGCCATGAGGCGGAGGATGACCACGAGGTTAGGCCCCGACGGGGTGGGCGGGCCCGCGGGGCGCCGGCGGTGACATCTGTCCCGCACGGCCGGGGACATTCGCTTCTGCCGCGGGCCGCGGCGCCGGCCCTAGCGTCGGAGCATGGTGAACACGTCACCCGCCGTGCGGCTCACGGCGGTGCACAAGAGGTTCGGCGCGGTACGGGCCGTCGCCGGGGTGGATCTGGAGATCGGGCGCGGCGAGACCCTCGCGCTGCTCGGGCGCAACGGCGCGGGCAAGTCGACGACCATCGGCCTGCTGCTGGGCCTGGACCAACCGGACGGCGGCGGCGTCGAGTTGTTCGGCGGGCCTCCGGCGCGGGCGGTCAGGGCGGGCCGGGTCGGCGCGATGCTGCAGGACGGGCACCCCATCCCGCGCGTGACGGTCGCCGAGCTGGTGGCGTTCGTGGCCGCCGCGTACCCGTGCCCGATGCCCGCGGCGGAGGCCCTGGAACTGGCCGGGATCGGCGCGTTGGGCGGGCGGCGGGTGGACCGGCTGTCCGGCGGGCAGGCCCAGCGGCTGCGCTTCGCCCTGGCCGTGGCGGGCAACCCGTGGCTGATCGTCCTCGACGAGCCCACGGCGGCACTGGACGTGGAGGCACGGCGGGCGTTCTGGCGCGCGATGCGCGGCTACGCGGCCCGCGGCAACACCGTGCTGTTCTCCACGCACTACCTGGAGGAGGCCGACGAGAACGCCGACCGGATCGTGGTCATGGACCGGGGCAGGATCGTCGCCGACGGCTCCGGCGAGCGGATCAAGCAGGCCGTCGGCGGCACGCTGGTCTCCTTCGACCTGGCCGGCGGCGGCACCGAGGGGCTGCGCGCCCTGCCGGGTGTGACCGCCGTGGAGGTGCGGGGCGACCGCGCGCTCCTGCGCTCCGGTGACTCCGACGCCACGGTGCTGGCCCTCGCCGCGGCCGGCCGGGTGCGACGGCTCGAAGTGGCGCCGGCCCGCCTGGAGGACGCGTTCCTGTCGCTCACCGACCCGATGGCCGACGCCCCTGACGACCCGGCGGGCGGGCCGGACGGCGAGCGGACGGGCGACCGGGCGGCAGGTCCGCCGGGAGCGGTCCGCGCGAAGGGCACCGCCAGGGGCCGGGCCGGGCGCGGCCGGAAGGAGCCGGTGCGATGAGCCGCCGCCTGGGTCCCGTGCTCCGCTACGCGCGGCTCGAGGTGCGCCGCACGCTGCGCGACGCCGGCTACGTCATCACCTCGGTGGCGATGCCGCTGACGATGTACCTGCTGTTCACGAATCTCGGGGCGAGCGAGAGTGCCGCGGACCGCGCGGACTACGCCCGGTACGCGATGGTCGGCATGGCCGCCTACGGCGCGCTGGGCGCGGCGCTGGGCATCGGCACCGGCGTCGCGGACGACAAGGGCCGCGGCTGGCTCCGGCAGTTGCGCGTCACGCCGCTGACGCCCGCGCAGGTCGTCGCGGGGCGGGCGCTGACCGCGTCGGTGACGGTGCTGCCCGCGCTGGTGACCGTGCTGGGCGCGGGCGCCGCCGTCAACGGGGTGCGGCTGGCGGCGTGGCAGTGGGCGGCGGTCGCGGGCCTGCTGTGGCTGGGCACGTTCCCGTTCACGCTGCTCGGCCTGGGCAACGGGTACGGCCTGAGCGCGCAGGCGACGGGGGTGGCGAGCATGGCGTCGATGATGGGGCTGTCCGTGATCGGCGGGCTGTGGATCCCGGTCGCGCTCTTTCCCCGCTGGCTCGCCGCCGTCTCCCGCTGGACGCCCACCCGGCGCTTCGGTGACCTGGGATGGAGCGTGCTCGACCACCGCGGGCCCTCGCTGGGAACGGTCGCCGTCCTGGGGGGTTGGCTGCTGCTGTTCGGCGGTTACGCTGTCGTCGCGTACCGGCGGGGGGCACGCACCGCATGACGTCAGTGACGCCTGCCCACGGCACTCCGCCGGCACCGACCGCTGCGCCGTGCCCGACGGCGGAGCCGCCGACGGGGACGGGGACGACCGCGATGCTGCTGAAGGACGACGACTGCCGCCGCAAGGGCTGGTGGTGGAGGAACCGGTCGTTCGACGAGGAGATCGAGCACCTCAAGGGCCCGGACGGCGGGGCGCTGATCCCCTGGCTGCTGATGGCCGTCGGGCCGGCCGTCGACATCCTCGAGGGCAGGGTCGGGCACCCGTGGGCGGCCGGCTGCGGACTCGCCGTGTTCTGTGTGCTGTACGTCGCCACCGCCCGCGCGGCGTTCCACGACCGGTGGCGCACCGGGCCGGTGCCGATCCGGCTGCTGGGCGCGCTGGCGGCGGTCACGCTGGCGCTGGCCGTCGGCTACGGCGGCAACTTCGTGCTGCTGTTCATCCTGGTCTCGCTGTGCGTCGGCAGCGTCGCGCACACGCGCCGCCGCCTGGGCCTGATGCTGATGCCGCTGAGCGCGGCCGCCGGGGTCATCGCGTCGCTGCACCACGAGGGGTTCTGGGGCACCGCGAGCCTGGCGTACGGCACGTTCCTGTCCGGTCTGGTCGTGTCGGTGATCATCACGTTGTTCCATGCGGTGGCCCAACTCAAGGAGACACGGCAGGAGTTGGCGAGGTCGGCCGTCGCGCAGGAGCGGCTGCGGTTCTCCCGCGACCTGCACGACCTGCTGGGGCACACCATGTCGGTGATCGTGGTGAAGGCCGAGGCGGCCCGGCGGCTGGCGCCGCGCGACCTGGACGCGGCGCTCACGCAGGTCGCCGACATCGAGGGCGTGGGCCGGCAGGCGCTCACCGAGATCCGCGAGGCGGTCACCGGCTACCGCGAGGGCAGCCTGTCGACGGAGCTGGACCGGGCCAGGTCCGTGCTGGCCGCGGCGGACATCGAGGTGGTGGTGAAGGAGTCGGGGCCGCCGCTGCCCCCGCACACCGAGGCGCTGCTCGGCTGGGTGGTGCGCGAGGGCGTCACCAACGTCGTGCGGCACAGCGGCGCGACGCGCACCGTCATCGAGTTGCGGACCGACGCGGGCCGCGCCCGCCTGGTCGTCTCCGACAACGGCGGCGCGGCGCGGGCCGCCGCGCCCGGTGCCCGCACCGCCGGCGGCACCGCGGTGCAGGCCCGGGTCGGCACCGGCCTGCGCGGCCTGACCGAGCGGCTGGCGGCGGCCGGCGGCAGCCTGGAGCACGGCCCCGCGGCGGGCGGCGGCTTCCGCGTCACCGCGGTCCTGCCCGTCGAGGAGCCCGCCGCGTGAGTAGGGTTTGCGCGGCATCGTGCGCGCATGGGGAGGGGCCGTCATGGCAGAGGAACCGATCGACCTGATACGCCTGGAGGGCGACGGGAACAGCGTCGTCCTGCGGATCAGCGGCAGGGGCGGGCAGCCGGGGCACGGCGGGACCGGTGCCCTGTCCGGGGAGTTCGTCGTCGACACCCCGTTCGTCCGCGGCTCGCTGGCGACATCGCTCCTCCCCGAGGACCTGAGCCGCTGGCAGCAGGCGCTGGACGGGCTCGACACCGGGCAGAACATCGCCTGGCGCGAGGGGCAGCGCGCCCCGTGGCTGCTCGTCGAACTCGACGACGCCGCCGACCGCTGCCACGTCACCGTCAAGGACCCTTCCCGGTCGCTGACCGCGGTGACGGTCACCGTCCCGCTTCCCGACGCCTGGTTCGACGACGCGTACCAGCGGCTCGACCGGGTCTGGGAGACCTGGCCGCCGGCGGGCGACTGACCGCCCGGGCCGGCCCGGGCCGCGGGCCGGCGCCGGCCCGGACCGAACGCGGCCGCCCCGGCGGGCCGTTCGGGCCGGAGGGGGCCCCGGGGCGGATGGGGACCGTGGTGTCCGCCGTGCGGTGACTACCCTGTGCTCATGACCGACGCGCACGCCGAGCAGTCAGCACCGTCCGCGCCGCCGACGGCGGCGGCGCGGACCTCGGACGCGCCGGACGGCGCGGCGGGCGGCGCGCGGATCCGGGTGCTGCTGGCCGAGGACCAGGGGATGATGCGGGGCGCGCTGGCGCTGCTGCTGGGCCTGGAGGACGACATCGAGGTCGTCGCGCAGGTGGCCGCGGGCGACCGGATCGTCCCCGAAGCGCTCGCGATACGGCCCGACGTCGCGCTGCTCGACATCGAACTGCCGGGCCGCAGCGGGCTGGACGCGGCCGCGGAGCTGCGGGCGCAACTGCCGTCGTGCCAGGTGCTGATCCTGACGACGTTCGGCCGGCCCGGCTACCTGCGCCGCGCGATGGAGGCGGGCGCGGCCGGGTTCCTGGTCAAGGACGGGCCGGTGGAGGAACTGGCCGTCGCGATCCGCCGGGTGCTGCGCGGGGAGCGGGTGATCGATCCCGCGCTGGCCGCGGCCGCGCTGAGCGCCGGCCCGAGCCCGCTGACCGCCCGCGAGGAGGACGTGCTGAACGCGGCGGCGGACGGCGCCACCGTCGCCGACATCGCGGGCCGGCTGTTCCTGTCGGAGTCCACGGTCCGCAACTACCTGTCCTCGGCGATCGGCAAGACCGGGACCCGCAACCGGATGGAGGCGGTACGGGCGGCCCGCCAGAACGGCTGGCTGTGACCGCGCGCACCGTCCCGTCCGTCCGCTCGTCCCGTCCGCTCGTCCCGTCCGGCCCGCCCGCTACGCGGCCGGCTTCGGCGCGGGGTGGGGCAGCAGCGCGATCAGCAGGGAGCCGGCCGCGATGAACGCCGCCCCCAGCAGGAACGCCAGCGAGTAGCCGGACGTCAGCGCCTGCGGCACGGACGCGCCGCCGGCCGCGCGCGAGGCGGTGCGGTCGACCGCGGCGGTCGCCAGGATCGTCAGGCCCAGCGCGCCGCCCAACTGCCGTGAGGTGTTGAGCAGTCCGGACACCACGCCCTGCTCCCCCATCGTCACACCGGACGTCGCGGCCGCGGCGATCGGCGTCATCAGCATGCCCGCGCCGAGCATGGTCAGCATGCCGGGCAGGGCGATCGCGGCCACGTAGCCGCTGTGCACGCCGAGGTGGCTCTGCCAGGCCAGGCCGGCCGCGGCCATCGCGCCGCCCGCCGCGCTGACCAGCCGGGCGTCGACCAGGCCCATCAGCCGCGGCGCCAGCTTCGAGCCGACCACGATGCACAGGGTGTGCGGCAGGAACGCCAGACCGGCCTGCACGGGCGAGTAGCCCAGCACGTTCTGCATGTAGAGGGACAGGAAGTACCAGGTGGAGAACATCGCGGCGCCGGTGGCGAGCAGCACGGTGTTGGCCGCGGACACCGAGCGGATCCGGAACAGCCGCAGCGGCATGAGCGGTTGGGCGGTACGGCCCTCCACGAGCACGAACGCCACGAGCAGCAGGGCGCCCGCGGCGAGCGGCAGCGCGGAGTCCACCGAGGACCAGCCGTGGGACTGGCTCTCCGCGATCCCGTAGGCCAGGGCCGCGACGCCGCCGGTGACCAGCACCGCGCCGGGCACGTCCAGCCGCCGGCCCGCGGAACCGCGGCTCTCGGTGATCCACAGGGCGGCGCCGAGCAGCACCAGCGCGCCGACCGGCACGTTCACCAGCAGCACCCAGCGCCACGAGAGGTAGTCGGTGAGCACGCCGCCGACGAGCGCGCCCGCGGCGCCGCCGCCCGCGCCGACCGCCGTCCAGGTGCTGATCGCCCGGGTCCGCTCGGAGCCCTCGGGGAAGGACGTGGTGAGGATCGACAGGGTGGTGGGCGCCAGCACCGCCGAGCCCAGGCCCTGCACGGCCCGCGCGGTGATCAGCATCCCCGGGTCGCGGGCCAGGCCGCCGGCCAGGCTGGCCGCGGTGAACAGGCCGAGGCCGGTGAGGAAGACCCGCTTGCGGCCGAACAGGTCGGCGGCGCGGCCGCCGAGCAGCAGGAACCCGGCGAAGGTCAGCGCGTAGGCGTTGACCACCCACTGCTGGCCGGTCTGCCCGAGGCCCAGGGCGCTGCGCATCGACGGCAGCGCGACGTTCACCACGGACACGTCCAGCACGACGAGGAACTGCCCCGCGCACACCACCAGGAGCACCGCCCAGGCGGGCGGCCGCGTCCTGCCGCCCACGGTGGTTCGTTCACGCTGCCCGACAAGTCCAGTCATGGGGCCCATGCTGCCCGCCCGGCGGCGCCTCGGCATCGGGATTTCGACCTACGACCAGGGGCCCGCGGACCGGCTCGGGGGTGGACCTAGGGTGGTGCCATGACCGACGTGCTCGCGGCGTTCGAGGCCGCCAAGGGGTTCATGCCGCTCGACGAGGGCCTGGCGCTGCACGCCGCCGCCAAGGAGGCGACGGCGGGCCCCGCCACCCCGGGCCTGCCCCTGCTGGAGGTCGGCACGTACTGCGGCCGCTCCACGATCCTGCTCGCGGACGCCGCCCGCAGCGCCGGCACCGTCGTCGTCACCGTCGACCACCACCGCGGCAGCGAGGAGCAGCAGCCCGGCTGGGAGTACCACGACACCTCGCTGGTCGACCCGGCCACCGGCGTGATGGACACCCTGCCGGAGTTCCGCAGGACGCTGCACGCGGCCGGCCTGGAGGAGCACGTCGTGGCGGTCGTCGGCCGGTCGCCGCAGGTCGCACGGCTGTGGCGGCAGCCCCTGGCGATGGTGTTCGTCGACGGCGGCCACACCGACGAGCACGCGAACGCCGACTACGAGGGCTGGGCGCCGCTGATCGCCGAGGGCGGGCTGCTCGTGGTCCACGACGTCTTCCCCGACCCCGCCGACGGCGGGCAGGCGCCGTACCGGATCTACCGCCGGGCACTGGACTCGGGGGCCTTCGCCGAGGAGTCGGCGACCGGCTCGCTGCGGGTGCTGCGCCGCGGCCCCGGCAGCCTCGCACTGTAGCGGGCGGGTCGCGCTCCGGGACGAACCGGACGGCGGCGGTGCGAGCCGGTACGCGGGGCCGCTAGAGTCGCGGGCGTGTTCAGCAACGAGTCACGCGGGGGCGGCCGGGGCGGACCGCTGCTCATAGCGGTCGCCGTGGCGGTGGTGCTGTGCGTGGCGGGCGTCGCCGGCTTCCGCTGGATACACGACTCGGGCGGTGGCGCGGACGCGCCACTGTCCTCGGACACCTCCGGCGCGAAGGACTCCGGGTCCTCGTCGCCGTCCTCCCCCTCTGCTCCTTCTGCTTCCTCCGCCCCTTCCGCTTCGTCGTCCGCCTCCGGGAAGCCCGGCGCGGGCGGGGCGGGCAACGGGGCGGGCGCGCACGCGGGGCAGTCCGCCGGAACGCTTCCGCTCGCGGGGCGGGTGATCGTGCTGGACCCGGGCCACAACCTGGGCAACGCGTCGCACTCCGCCGAGATCAACCGGCTCGTGGACATCGGGAACGCCCGCAAGGAATGCGACACCACGGGCACGGAGACCGACGCCGGCTACCCGGAGGCGCGCTACACCCTGGACGTCGCCCACCGCGTGCGGGCGATCCTGGAGGCCCGCGGCGCCAAGGTGGTCCTCACCTACGACGGCGACCGCGCCTACGGGCCGTGCGTGGACGAACGGGCCCGGATCGGCAATGCGGCGCACGCCGACGCGGCGCTGTCCATCCACGCCGACGGCGGCCCCGCCACCGGCTCCGGCTTCCACGTGATCGCGCCGCAGTCGCTGCACGCCGGCATCGCGGACACCCGCTCCATCGCGGGGCCCTCGTACCGGCTGGCGACCACGCTGCGCGGGAAGTTCGCCGCGGCCACCGGGGAGCACTACGCCGACTACCTCGCCGGCGGTACGGGGTTGACGGTCCGCAGCGACCTGGGCGGGCTCAACCTGTCAAAGGTGCCCAAGGTGTTCATCGAGTGCGGAAACATGCGCAACTCCCACGACGCCGCGTCGTTGACGGACTCCGCGTGGCGGCAGCACGCCGCCCAGGGCATCGCGGACGGCCTCACCGCCTTCGTCGAGGACACCGGCGGAGGCCGGGGCTGACCCGTAGCATGGGGCACCGTTCGGAACCGCCCGATGCCTGCACGACGTCCGATACGAACGAACCGAAACGACAAAGGACAGGACCTGACGTGAACATCCGCTCCCTGACCCGAGGAGACGGCGCGGTGATCGGAGCAGCGGTGCTGCTGCTGATCGCCTCGTTCCTGCCGTTCTTCTCCATCGACCAGGTCAACAAGTCGGTCAGCTCGTGGAGCCCGGCCCTGTTCCCGCTGCTGCCGGTCGTCACGCTCGGCGCCCTCGCGTCCGCCGCCGCCGTGCTCGTGGGCCGCAACCAGCCGGCCGAGAAGAAGCTCATCGGCCTGACGCTGCAGCAGTGGAGCACCGCGCTGGCGGTCGTCGTCGGCTGGGCGGCGCTGTGGTCGATGTTCGCCACCGCCATCCCGGACGTCGGCCAGGGCGGTGCGAACGACGGTGTGAGCAAGGGCGCGGGGGCTTGGCTGACACTGATCTTCGGCCTGGCGCTCGCGGCCGCGGCCGTGCTGTCCGACCGCGTTCCGGCGCTGCAGGCGCCGCTGCTCGGCGCCCCCAAGCCGGCCCAGCCCTACGGCGGTCCGGCCGGCGGGCAGCCGTACGGCGTCGCCCCGCAGCAGGCCGGTTACGGCTACCCCGGCGGCGCGCAGTCCGTCGACCCGGCGTTCGCGCAGGGTGGTCACCAGGCCGCGCCGTACGGTGGCGCCCCGCAGCCGGCGGCCACCGCCCCGGCCCCGTCCGCGGACTTCACCGCGTTCTGGTTCGCGGTGCCGGTGCCCCGTCCGCTGTACTCCGAGGACGGTGCCGGCGGCCAGATCGCCGAACTGACCCCGGGCACCTGGTACCTGGCCGTCGACCAGCGCGGTCAGGCGCTCGTCGCGCAGACCCAGGACGGCCGCCGCGGCGTCCTCCAGGACAGCAGCGGCATCCAGCGCGGCTGACACCGTCGCCTT
The DNA here is from genome assembly GCF_900110255.1 of Actinacidiphila rubida. Taxonomy (GTDB): domain Bacteria; phylum Actinomycetota; class Actinomycetes; order Streptomycetales; family Streptomycetaceae; genus Actinacidiphila; species Actinacidiphila rubida. The sequence goes on along the minus strand of NZ_FODD01000003.1, from coordinate 334,571 downwards.
CCTGACGGCCGAACGGCCGGTGTCCCCTTGCCTGTTCGAGGGGACACCGGCCGTTCGCCGTTCGCGCGCCCGACGCACCGCCGTTCGGCCGACGATCAGGCCAAACGATCAGGCCGACGGTCAACCGGTGCCGTTCGCACCGGACTTCAGGTCGGACAGCGACGGCACCTTGTCGGTGACGTCGGCGCCGGCGTTCTTGCCGGCCTCCTTGACCTTGTTGATCACGTCGTCGTAACTGTTCACCGTCGCGTCGACGTTGTCGCCGTTGCGCAGCTTGCCCGGCAGGGCCTTGAGCGAGGCGATGCCGGCGGTGAGCGGCGCCATGAACCTGCTCAGCGTGGGGTCGCCCTTGGCGTTCACCGAGGCCGCCTTGAGCCGGTTGTAGGCGAACGCGCCCGCGAGGCCGGCCTTGACGAAGGTCAGCTTGCGCCCGCCGGCGCCCTTCTTGAACTTCCCGGCCTTGGCGGGTTTGACGATCCACTGGTAGGTGGCACCCGCCGCCAGGCCCGCGTTGGCGACGAACCGGGTCTTGGCGAGTTTCTGCTTCTCGGCCGTGCTGGTCGGGCTGGGGCTCGGCGAGCTCGCGCCCGGTGCGGCCGCGGCGTGCCCGGCGCCCACGGGCACCAGCAGCAGCGCGACCGAGAGCAGCAGGACGACGAAGGCCCTGCGGATCGGGATTCCGGTGGTCACATCGCACCTCCGGTTCGCATGAGGAACGCCTGGCCGCCACGCGTGTGGCCGTCGTGCGTGCGGCTGTCACGCGTGCACGGCTGCGCGACGTCGCGCGGGGCGGGATGCGTGCACGAGGCACGCATGCCCCCCGCACGCATCCACAAGAATCACCCGGGCGGCCCAGTCCCGCCATTCGGAGGGATCACCGCAGGTGGGAGCGCCGGCCGGTGGCGGGGTCCGGTCCCGGCCGGATCCGTCGCGGCCGGTCAGCCCCAGCGCGTGCGATCGAGCCAGTGGTCGAAGAGCGTCCGGTCGCCGAACAGCGCCAGGCGGTCGCTGTCCGCGGGCAGGCGGCGCTGCATGACCAGCAGCAGGTCGGTGAGCGTGCCGCGCACCGCGACGTCGGCCTTGGTGTGCTCGCGGCGCACCTCGACGTGCCCGGGTCCGCCGGTGACGAGCCATTCGGCACCCGGCACGTCGGTGGCGTGCAGGTGCAGCGTCCGGCCGACGCCGAGCAGTCCGGCCAGGTCCGGGTCCTTCGCGGCCTGCTCGGGGTCGCTGAGCAGGCCCAGCCACTCGTCGATCCCGTCGGCCGCCAGGTCCCCGTCGGTCACGTAGGGGCGGCCGGCCGTGAGGGCCGCGTCCGCGCGGTGCACCAGCGTCTCGACGGCCATCCGCCGCGCCCAGAACCCGGCGCGGTGCGGGCCGGCCCAGGTCCACACCGGCGCCTCCGGCCCGGCGGCGCGCAGGGCCGCCGCGAGAGCCGCGGCACCGTCGGCGAGCCAGGTGTCCAGCGCGGCGGCGCCGGGACCCGGCTCGTAGCCGGGGACGTGTGCGGCGTCGTCGGGCAGCTCGTCGGACGCGCGGGCGCGCACCATGGCGTCGGCCCACCGGTGCGCCTGGCCGACGTGCGCGGCGAGCTCGTGCAGCGTCCAGTCCGGGCAGGTCGGAACCTGCCGGGCGAGGTCGGCGCCGTGCAGCGCCTCCCGCAGCGCGGTGGTCTCGGCGATGACGGCGGCGCAGTACCGTTCGTGGTCCAGTGGTGCCATATGCGGTCGTTCTCCCGTGCGTTCGGCGCGCAGTGGCCGGCGCCGGCCGCTCTCCGCGGTCAAGGAAGTTTCAACCACCCTAACGGGGCAATGCGGTTGTCATGGCCAGACGGTATGGCGGCAACCCCGCCGCGGCGATCATCCTCATCGCCGCAGACATCGCTGCATTCATCCTGATCCTGTGGATCCTGTTCTTCCTGCTGGATGCCAATCGGGCGAACGACCTCGTCAACTGGGTGCACCATGCGGCCAACTGGCTGGCGACGTGGTCGAGGGACCTGTTCACACCGGACAACGCCAAGTGGCGGACCGTCCTCAACTACGGCCTGCCCGCGCTGGTCTACGCCGGGCTCGCCCACCTGATTGCCCGCCGGATCAACGCCTGATCCCGGCGGTCGGCGGCGCGGGCAGGTTCCCGGTTCAGCCCGCGGGCCGCTTGCCGCAGCAGCCCGGCGCCAGTCCGGCCGGCAGCCGCTCGGCCCCGAAGACGGCGGTGGTCGCCTCGTCCCCCCCGAGCGCGGCCACCGCCAACAGCAGTGCTCCCGCCGTCCACGCGGTGCGCTCCACCGGCCAGAACGCGTCGTCCTCGAAGACGTACCCGGTCCAGTACAGGCCGTCGTCGGCCCGCAGGTGCTGGATGTCGGCCAGGATGCGCACCGCCCGGTCGGACTGGCCCACCGCCCACAGCGCCAGCGCGAGTTCCGCGCTCTCGCCGCCGGTGACCCACGGGTTGGGCACCACGCAGCGCACGCCCAGGTTCGGGACCACGAAGCGGTCCCAGCCCTCCGCGATGCGCGCGTCGGCCCGCGGTCCGCGGAGCGTCCCGGACAGCACCGGGTAGTACCAGTCCATCGAGTAGCGGCTCTTGTCGAGGAACCGCTCGGGGTGCCGGCGGATCGCGTGGCCCAGCGCGCCGGTCGCCAGCTCCCAGTCCGGCTGCGGCTCCTCGCGGTGCTCGGCGATGGCCAGCGCGCAGCGCAGCGCCTGGTGCACCGAGGAACTGCCGGTCAGCAGCGCGTCGGCGACCGGCCGGCCGTCCGCCTCCCGCTTCCAGCCGATCTGGCCGCCGGGCTGCTGCAGCGCGAGGACGAACTCCACGGCCGCGTGGACGCAGTTCCACATGCGCTCGATGAACGCGTCGTCACCGGTGGACAGGTAGTGGTGCCAGACGCCGACCGCCACGTACGCGCAGAAGTTGGACTCGCGGGCCAGGTCGGTGGGGCGCTGCGCGTCGCCGTCCTGGTAGGCGGCATACCAGGATCCGTCGGCGTTCTGGTGGCGGGCCAGCCAGGTGTACGCGGCGTCCGCGCGCTCGTGTTCGCCCGCGACGTCCAGGGCCATCGCGGACTCGACGTGGTCCCACGGGTCGAGGTGGTGGCCGCGGAACCAGGGGATGGCTCCGTCGGCACGCTGGATCGCGGCGATGCCCGCCGCCGTGGCGGCGGCCTGCTCGGCGGTGAGCACGCCGGGCAGCGCGAGGCGCTCGGTGCTGCCCTGCTCGCGGCCGGGTGAGGTCACGCGGCGGCGTCCGCGGTCGGCCCGGTGCCGTCGGTCAGGTCGTCCGGCAGGTGCGGCAGGTGCGGCTTGGTGGCGTAGGCCACGAAGCTCTTGCCGATCAGCGGGTTGAGCGCCTGCTCGGCGAGGCGGGTGGCCAGCGGCTTCTTGACGATGTCCCAGACCAGCAGCTTGTGGTAGAGCTTCACCGGCAGCGCGCCGTCGTTGTCCACGCCGACCGCGCACTTGATCCACCAGTAGGGCGCGTGCAGGCCGTGCGCGTGGTGCGTGCCGTACGGCTTGAGGCCCGCCTCGCGCATCCGGCCGAGGAGTTCCTCGGCCTTGTAGATGCGGATGTGGCCACCCTCGACCTCGTGGTACGCGTCGGACAGCGCCCAGCACACCTTCTCCGGGCCGTAGCGCGGCACGGTCACCGCGATCCGGCCGCCGGGCCGCAGCACCCGGACCATCTCGGCGAGCACGCCCTTGTCGTCGGGGATGTGCTCCATCACCTCGGAGATGATGACGACGTCGAAACTCGCGTCGGGGAACGGCAGGTGGAGGGCGTCGCCCTCCATGGCGACGGCGCTGGCGCCCGCGGGCGCCTCGCCGGCCTCCTTCATCGCCGCGAACCACTTGGCGACCTCGCGGATCTCGTCGCCGTTGCGGTCCAGGGCGACGACGCGGGCGCCGCGGCGGTAGCACTCGAAGGCGTGCCGTCCTCCGCCGCACCCGAGGTCGAGGACACGGTCGCCGGCGGCGATCGGGAAGCGGGTGAAATCCACGGTCAGCATGAACGGCTCTCCGTGCCGGGTGCGTTGACGATCTGGGCGGCCCCGTGCGCGGTCGCGTCGGGGCGGGACGTGCGGGTGGTGTCGAAGGCGGCGGCCGCCGCGGCGGCGGCGAGCGGCCGGGGGGCCGGGCGGACCCGCGGCTCCCCGGGCCCGGCGCTGGTGCCGGTGCCGAGGCCGCCCGTCACGGCGCCCTGCGCGGCGATCGCCTCGCGGTACAGGTCGGCGGTCGCGACGGCGGCGCGGGTCCAGGTGAAGCGGTCCAGGACGCGGGTGCGGCCCGCGGCGCCGAGCCGGCGGCGCAGGCCGGGGTCGGCGAGGGCGCGGTCCAGGGCGGCGGCGAGCGCGCCCGCGTCGCCGGGCGGCACGGCCAGGCAGGTCTCGCCGTCGGGGCCGGCGACCTCGGGGACGGCCCCGCCGGTGGTGGCCACCAGCGCCGTGCCGGTGGCCATCGCCTCGGCGGCGGGCAGCGAGAAGCCCTCGTACAGCGAGGGCACGCAGGCCACTTCGGCGCTGCGGATCAGGTCGACGAGTTCCGCGTCGCTGATGCCCTTGACGAAGTCGACGGCGTCCGCGAGTCCGAAGTCCTCGATCGCCTCGGCCACCGGCCCGCTCTCCGGCCGCTTGCCGACGACCACCAGGTGCGCGGCCGGGTGCTGGGTCCGGACCTTGGCCAGCGCCTCGACGAGGAACACCAGGCCCTTGAGCGGGACGTCGGCGCTGGAGGTGGTGACGATGCGTCCGGGCACCTCGGGCACCGAGGCGTCGGGCGAGAACAGCCGGGTGTCGGCGCCGATGGGCACGGTGTGGATGCGCCCGGGCCGCACTCCGAGGTCCTCGGCGATCTCGGCCTTGGAGGAGCCGGAGACGGTGAGGACGGACGGCAGCCGCCGCGCGACCCGCTTCTGCATGCGGGTGAACGCGTACCAGCGGCGGACGGACAGCCGCCGGCGCCAGTCCTGCGCGGCCGCGAGCTCCAGCCGGCGGTCCACGGTGATCGGATGGTGGATGGTGGTGACCAGCGGCAGGCCCAGGCCCAGCAGGCCGTAGCCGAGGGTCTGGTTGTCGTGGACGACGTCGAAGTCACTGCGGCGGGCCGCCAGATGGCGCCGGGCCCGCAGGCTGAACGTGAGCGGCTCGGGGAACCCGCCGGTCCACATCGTGCCGACCTCCAGCGCGTCGACCCAGTCGCGGAACTCCTCGCGGCGCGGCGTGCGGAAGGGGTCGGGCTGCCGGTACAGGTCCAGGCTCGGCAGTTCGGTGAGGGTGACGCCCTCGCCGAGGGAGTCCAGCACGGGGTACGGCTGCGCGCCGATCACCTCGACGCTGTGGCCGAGCGCGGCCAGTTCACGGGACAGGTGCCGGACGTAGACGCCCTGGCCGCCGCAGAAGGGGTTGCCCTTGTAACTGAGCAGCGCGATCCGTAGCGGCCTGGCCTGAGGCGTCACTCCGGCCCCCTTCTCCCTGCGATTGAGCCGGAGCGTAACCGGTCGCGCTAATCTAGAACAAGTTTCAGACTTGAGGGTACAGAACGCGAATCTACCCGCACGCACCCCTCCCGGACCTCGCGTCCCGGGTGATTCGCACCACGGCACCCGCCTGCCATCATGCACGCAGGACGGGCCCGGGGGCGCGCGGCGGCCGGCCGCGGCACGCACACCCGGTGGACGGCGAGGAACGGTGGACGGACGGCACGCGATGGGACACATGAGCACCGACCCCCGGCCGTCCCCTCTTCCGCTGACCGAGCGGCAGGAGGCCAGGCGGCGGGGCATCCTGGACGCCAGCACCCGGCTGGCCTGCGGCGGCGGCTTCGACGCCGTGCAGATGCGCGAGGTCGCCGAGTCCTCGGGGGTGGCGCTGGGCACCCTGTACCGCTACTTCCCGTCCAAGATCCACCTGCTGGTGGCCACCATGGACGACCAGCTCCAGCAGTTGCACGCGGCGCTGCGCAAGCGCCCGCCCGCCGCGACCGCGCCCTCGGAGCGGGTGGCGGAGACGCTCCTGCGGGCCTACCGGGCACTGCAGCGCGAACCCCTGCTGGCCGACGCCATGGTCCGCGCGATGATCTTCGCCGACCGCTCGGTGAGCGGCCAGGTCGACGCGGTCTCGCGGCTGACGACCACGATCATCCTCGACGCGATGGGGCCCGACGCGGCCGGCGGGACCGCAGGCGCCGGGCGCACGTCGGCGGTCCGGGTCATCGAGCACACCTGGCACGCGGCGCTGGTCACCTGGCTGTCGGGACGGGCGACCGTCGACCAGGTCACCGAGGACATCCGCACGGCGTGCCGGCTGCTCGACCAGCCGACGCCCGCCTGACGCCCGGCCGGCGCACCGACCGACACCGACCGACACCGAGCGTGCAACCGGTCGAGGCCGCCCCGGGCCGGCGAGGCGCGTCCGGAGCCCCGCTCCGGAGTGCCTGGAGGGCCGCTCGAGCGCCGTCCGGAGCGCGGCACACCCCCGCCCGGAGCGCCGGCCCCGCGCGCCAAGTGATCACATTCGGCCGCACCATCCTTCACGGCAGCGCTCATGCGCCTCCGTGCGCCCCACCTCGCACGCCGTGCGCCGGAACCAGGTGGACCCGGCCAACACCCTTACTGTGCAAGGGAGTTGACTGTGTCATAACGCACGAGCGGGAATCCGTTATGGGGCAATAGTGCACCACTGCAACCTTGTCTCCGAAATTTCCAGAAACGATCTGGACCCCGTGGATGCGGAACGGCACACTCGGAACAGCATCAAGAAGGGACACCATGCCGCTCAGAAGCACCGCAACCGCCCGCCAGGAGCGCCTCGGTGCGGAGCTGCGGAAAATGCGGGAGGCCGCCGGTATCACCGCCCGTGACACCGCGCGGCTGCTCGGCACCGACCCGGCGAAGGTGAGCCACATCGAGGCGGGCCGGCTGGGCGTCAGCGAGGAGCGGTTACGGCGCCTCGCCTCGTTCTACGAGTGCGGGGACACCGCGCTCATCGACGCGCTCGTCGCGATGGCCAACGGGCAGGGCCGCAAGGGCTGGTGGGAGACGTACCGGGGTGTGGTGCCGGCCGCCCTGCTGGACGTCGCCGAGCTGGAGCACCAGGCCGTCCACCTGCGGACGATACAGATCACCCACATCCCGGGCGTCTTCCAGACCGAGGACTACACCAGGACCGTCTTCGGCTACGCCATCCCGCCGCTGCCGGAGAACGAACTGGAGGCCCGGGTCGCGCACCGCCTGGAACGCTCGGGCGTGCTCTACCGCGACGCCGCGCCGCCGTACGAGGCGCTCGTCCACGAGGCGGCGCTGCGCATGCGGTTCGGCGGCGGCAAGGTCGCCCGGGCCCAGCTGGAGCACATCCAGGAACTGAGCCACCTGCCCCACATCAGCGTGCGCGTCATCCCGTTCGCCGCCGACGGCCACATAGGGTCCGGGCACGCGATGCTCTACGCCAGCGGCGCCGTCCTGGCACTCGACACGGTGCAGATCGACTCCGCGCACGGGATCAGCTTCCTGCACGCGGCCCCGCACCTGGCCAACTACCGCGTGCTCTACGACACCCTCGACGCGGTGGCCCTGGACCGCCCACGCTCGCGCGACTTCATCCACAGCATCTCCCGAGACCTCTGAAAGGCACTGGCCATGACCGCGCCCCTGATTTGGCAGAAGTCCACGTACTCGCAGGAGCAGGGCGAGTGCGTCGAGCTGACCACAAGCGGGGGCGCGGTCCTGCTGCGGGAAAGTGACGACCCGACCGTGATATTGACGACAACCCGCAAGGACCTGGCCCGCTTCCTGCAGGTCATCAAGGTCGGCTCGGGCGGTCCCAGGGCGCCCCGCCCCTGATGGGCGCGGCGGCCCGCACGTTAAGGTGAGGCCTTCCCCATCCCCGGAAAGGCCCCCACCCTCATGCCCCTGCGCCGCCGCGCCGCGACCGTCCTGGCCGCCGCCACCGCCCTCACCGCACTGACGGCGCCCGCGGCGCTCGCTGCCGCGCCCCCGGCCGGCCTGTACGGCTCGGGCGACCCGACGTACGACGGCGTGTGGCGGCAGTCCTACGCGCTGCTCGCGCTGCACACGGAGGGCGTCACCCCGGGCGCGGCCGCGGTCTCCTGGCTGACGGGCCAGCAGTGCGCGGACGGCGGCTTCCCGTCGTTCCGGGCGAGCACCACGACCCCGTGCGCCCCCAAGGCGGAGGACACCAACGCGACCGGCATCGCCGTCCAGGCGCTGGCCGCGCTCGGCGGGCACCAGGCCGAGGTCGGCAAGGCCACCGCGTGGCTGAAGACCGTGCAGAACGCCGACGGCGGCTGGTCGTACAACCCCGGCGCCGCGTCCGACCCGGACTCCACGGCCGTCGTCCTCGGCGCGTTCGCCGCGACCGGCACCGCGCCGGAGAGCGTGCGCGCGGGCAGCGGCCGGACCCCGTACGACGCGCTGCGCGGCTTCCAGTCCGGCTGCGCCGGGAAGCCCGCGGACCGGGGCGCGTTCACGTATCCGATGAACGGCAAGAAGGCCGTCAACGCCAAGGCGACGACCGACGCGGTGCGCGCGTCGCAGGGCGCGGGCTTCGTCGTGGCGCCGCAGGCCGCGGACTCCGCCTCCACCGCGCCCGGCTGCACGGGCTCGGCGGACCCGTACGCCTCGCTGGCCCCGAAGGCGTCCGGCCTGGCCGGCGCGGCCTGGCTGGCCGGTCAACTCAGCGCGGGTGGTCAGCACTTGACCGCGGTCACCCCCGGCGCCGACAAGCCCACCCCCGACTACGGCACCACCGCCGACGCGGTCGTGGCCCTCGCGGCCGGCGGCCAGCAGACCGCGGCGAAGGCGGCGTACGCGTGGCTGGCGGCCAACGCCGGCGCCTGGGCGCACGGCAACCCGGCCGCCCTCGCGCAGCTGGTCCTCGCCGCGCACGCCACCGGCGGCGACCCGCGCCACGCGGGCGGCGCCGACCTGGTCACGCAGCTGACCAACCTCGGTCCCGCGCCCGCCGCCGCCTCGGCGTCGGCCACCCCCTCGCCGTCGGCGTCGCCCGAGCACAAGAAGAAGGACGGCGGCAGCGGAAGCGTGGGCACCTGGCTCATCGTCGCCGTGATCTTCGTGGCCAGCGTCGGCTTCGGCATCCTGCTCAGCACCCGCAAGCGGCGGCAGGTCTGATGCGGCGGCCGGGCACGGTCGCGGCGACCGCGGCGGCGCTGGCCGCCGCGGTGGCCGTGCTGCTCGCCGCGGCGGCGCCCGCGCAGGCCACCGGGTACCGCTACTGGTCGTACTGGCTGCGCTCCGGCGGCGCGTGGACGTACGCGCAGACCGGTCCCGCCATGCACGTGCCTGCCGACGGCACCGTCGAGGGCTGGCGCTTCGCGGTCAGCCGCGACGCGGCCGCCAAGGCCGTGCAGCCGCGTGGCGCGGCCGACTTCGCGACGATCTGCGCGGGCACGCCGGCCGTGAAGGGCAGCAAGCGGGTGGCCCTGGTCATGGACCCGGGCACCCCCGCCGACGCGTCCGGCGGCGAGACCCCGCCGGCTCCCCGCACGGCCTGCGCCCGCGTCCCTTCCGACGCGTCGTCCGCCGACGCGCTCGCCGCCGTGGCCCGGCCCCTGCGGTACGACTCCGCCGGCATCCTCTGCGCCATCTCCGGCTATCCGCGCGCCGGTTGCGGCGAGGCCGTGGCCTCGGGCCCGGCCCCCGCCGCGTCCTCCGCCGCCCCGCACCACGACGGCGGCCCCTCCGTCGGCCTGTACGCGGGCGCCGCCGCGGTCGCCGCCCTCGCCGGCGCCGCCGTCTGGCAGACCCGCCGGCGCCGCCACCCCCGCTCCCCGCAGCCATGACCCCGGACCCCGCCGCCCCCGGCACCCACCCCCGGACGGACGAGGACGCCGACTCCCGCGCCGTGACCTCCGGCGCGACGCCGGATCCTGCCGCGCCGGATCCCCTCCCGGGGCACGCCGTCGAGGCCGAGGGCACGGGCACCCCCGACTCCGCGCTCTCGCGGCCCCGTCCGCGGGACGCCGTCGCGGGGCCGCGCGGCTCCGTGGACCGGGGCGCGCACGACCCGAACGTCGTCCGGGCCCGCCCGCAGGGCGCCGCCCGGGATTCCGCCGCACAAGAGGAGGCGCCGCGGCGGCAGCCGCTTCGCGGGAGGCTGCGGGCGCCGCGGGCCGGGCGGGCGAACGCGCTGCACGCCGGGGCGTGGTGGGTGTGGGCGCTCGGGATGGCCACCGCGGCCTCGCGGACCACGAACGTCCTGCTGCTCGCCCTCGTCGTGGCCGTCGCCGGCTACGTGGTGGCGGCGCGCCGCACCGACGCGCCGTGGGCCCGCTCGTACGGCGCGTTCCTGCGGCTCGGACTGGTCGTGCTGGTCATCCGCCTCGTGTTCGCGGTGCTGCTCGGCTCGCCGATCCCCGGCACGCACGTGCTGGTGACGCTGCCCGAAGTGCCGCTGCCGCACTGGGCGCAGGGCGTCCGCGTCGGCGGCCGGGTCACCGCGGAGGGCGTGGTGTTCGCGCTGCGCGACGGGATGAAGCTGGCGACGCTGCTGGTCTGCGTCGGTGCGGCCAACGCCCTTGCCAACCCCGCGCGCCTGCTCAAGTCGCTGCCCGGCGCGCTGTACGAGGCGGGCGTCGCCGTCGTCGTCGCGATGACGTTCGCACCTCATCTCGTCGCGGACGTGGCCCGGTTGCGCGCCGCCCGCCGGCTCAGGGGCCGCGAGGACCGCGGCGTGCGGGCCCTGCTGCAGGTCGGACTGCCGGTGCTGGAAGGCGCATTGGAGCGCTCGGTGGCGCTGGCGGCGGCGATGGACTCCCGCGGCTACGGCCGCACCGCACAGGTGCCCGCCGGTGTCCGGCGCGCCACCGCCGCCCTCACCCTCGGCGGCCTGCTCGGCGTGTGCGCCGGCACCTACGCGCTGCTGTCCGCGAGTGGCGGCCGCTACGGCCTGCCCGTGCTGCTGATCGGTCTCGGCGCCGCGGTCGCGGGGCTGCGGCTCGGCGGGCGCCGCTCGGTGCGCACCCGCTACCGCCCGGACCGCTGGGGCGTCCGCGCCTGGCTGGTCGCCGGATCGGGCGCGGCCGTCGCCGCGCTGATGATCGCCGCCACCGGTTACGACCCGGCCGCGCTCGACCCGCCGGCCTACCCGCTGACCGCCCCCGCCCTTCCGCTGCTGCCGGCCGCCGGCCTGCTCCTCGGCCTGCTCCCGGCGTTCGTCGCCCCGGCACCGGCGCCCGCCCCGGCCGCGGCCGCCGGACCCGCGAAGGAGGCCGCACGGTGATCCGCTTCGACGACGTCACGGTGACCTACGAGGGCGCCGCGGAGCCCGCGCTCAGCGGCGTCGGGCTCGACATCCCCGAGGGCGAGTTGTGCCTGGTCGTCGGCCCGTCCGGGGTCGGCAAGTCCACGCTGCTCGGCGCGGTGTCCGGGCTCGTCCCGCACTTCACCGGCGGACTGCTGCACGGCCGGGTCACCGTCGCGGGCCGCGACACCCGCACCCACCGCCCGCGTGAACTCGCCGACGTCGTCGGGACGGTGGGCCAGGACCCGCTGTCCCACTTCGTCACGGACACCGTCGAGGACGAACTCGCCTACGGCATGGAGTCGTTGGGCGTCGCCCCGGACACCATGCGGCGCCGGGTGGAGGAGACCCTGGATCTGCTGGGCCTGGCCGAGCTGCGCGACCGGCCCATCGCCTCGCTGTCCGGCGGGCAGCAGCAGCGGGTCGCGATCGGCTCGGTGCTCACCGTCCACCCGCGGGTGCTGGTGCTCGACGAGCCGACGTCCGCGCTGGACCCCGGCGCCGCCGAGGAGGTGCTGGCGGTGCTGCAGCGCCTGGTGCACGACCTCGGCACCACCGTCCTGATGGCCGAACACCGCCTGGAGCGGGTGGTGCAGTACGCCGACCAGGTCGTGCTGCTGCCCGCACCGGGTGTGCCCCCGGTCGTCGGCACGCCCGCCGAGATGATGGCGGTCTCGCCGGTGCACCCGCCCGTCGTCGGCCTTGGACGCCTCGCCGGCTGGTCGCCGCTGCCGCTCTCGGTGCGCGACGCGCGACGCCGCGCGGGCGCCCTGCGCGACCGGCTGGCGGCCTGCGCGCCGCCGGCGGCCCCGGCCGCCGCGCCCGGGCCCGAACCCCTGGTCCGCACCGAGCGGCTGGCGGTGCGGCGGGGCCGCGCGGAGGTGCTGCGCGGCGTGGACCTGACCGTGCGGGCCGGCGAGACGGTCGCCCTGATGGGCCGCAACGGCGCCGGGAAGTCCACCCTGCTGTCCACGCTCGTCGGGCTGCACGCCCCGTCCGCCGGCACGGTCGAGGCCGGCGGCGCCGTCCCGCACCGCACGCGGCCGGCCGACCTGGTGCGGCGGGTGGGCCTGGTCCCGCAGGAGCCGCGCGACCTGCTGTACGCCGACACCGTCGCCGCGGAGTGCGCGGCCGCGGACCGGGACGCGGGCGCCGAACCCGGCACCTGCCGCGCGCTCGTGGCGGCGGTGCTGCCCGGCGTCCCGGACGGGGCGCATCCGCGCGACCTGTCCGAGGGCCAGCGGCTCGCGCTCGCGCTCGCCGTGGTGCTGACCGCGCGGCCGCCGGTGCTGCTGCTCGACGAGCCGACCCGCGGCCTGGACTACGCCGCCAAGTCCCGCCTGGTGGCGCACCTCCGGGAGCTGGCCGCGGCCGGTCACGCCATCGTGCTGGCCACCCACGACGTGGAACTGGCCGCCGACCTCGCCCACCGCGTGGTGATCCTCGCCGACGGCGAGGTGGTGGCGGACGGGCCCGCGACGGACGTGGTGCTGTCCTCCCCCGCGTTCGCCCCCCAGGTCGCCAAGATCCTCGCCCCCGCCCCCTGGCTCACCGTCGCCCAGGTCGCCCAGGCCCTGGAGCCGGCGTCGTGACCCCCGAGCAGCCGCGCACCGAGGACTGCGCGCCAGGGGAGCCGCGTACCGGCGACACCGCGCCGCCGTCCGGGCAGCGCCCGCGCGGCGCGGCTGAACCGCCCGCCGCCGCCCCGTCCGGCACGTCCACGGCCGCGTCCGGCGGCGAACGGCCCGGGCGGTCCGGGCGGCCGGTGCGGCTCGGAGCGCGGTCGGGAGCGGCGCTCGCGCTCGTCTCGGTGATCGGCGCGGCCGCCTTCTGCTGGCCGCTGCTGGCGGCGCACGGCTCGGCCGTGGCGGCCCACAGCGGGGACGCGCCCTGGCTCTTCGCGCTGCTGCTGCCCCTGCTGGTGGCCGTCGTCATCGCGACGATCGCCGACACCGGCATGGACGCCAAGGCCGTCGCGATGCTCGGGATGCTCGCGGCGGCCGGAGCGGCGCTGCGGCCCCTGGGCGCCGGGACCGCCGGGATCGAGCCGATGTTCTTCCTGATGGTCCTGTCCGGCCGCGTGCTGGGGCCCGGCTTCGGCTTCACGCTGGGCTCCCTGACGATGTTCGCGTCCGCGCTCCTCACCGGGGGCGTCGGCCCGTGGATGCCGTTCCAGATGCTGGCGATGGGCTGGGTGACGATGGGCGCGGGCCTGCTGCCGGGCCCGCACCGGCTGCGCGGGCGGGCCGAACTCGCCCTGCTCGCAGGGTACGGGGCGGTGTCCGCCGTGGCCTACGGCACGGTGATGAACCTCCAGGGCTGGCCGTACATCGGCGGCCTGTCGTCGTCCATCGCGTACGACCCGCACGCCGCGCTCCCCACCAACCTGGCGCGCTTCGCGGCGTACTGCCTGACCACCTCGATGGGCTGGGACCTGCCGCGGGCCGCGCTCACCGCCGTCCTGTCGTTCGCCCTGGGCCCGCCGATCCTGCGCGCCCTGCGCCGCGCGACCCGCCGGGCCGCGTTCGACGCGCCCGTCGCGTTCTCCCCGCCGGGCGGCGGCACCGGCACGTCCTGAGGCCGGACCCCTGTGCGGGGCGGGGCACCGGGACCGGGCGCGCCCTCGGCGCCGGCCCCCGGCACGGGTGTCCCGTCCAGGTGCTCCAGGTGCGGGCCCGCTCGGTCCGTTCGGCCCCTCGAGTCCGTTCGGACCGTTCAGCCCGCTCAGCCCGACCGTCACGGCCGCTCAGCCCTACCCGCCACGGCCGTGCGCCCGTTCAGGCCGCGGCGTGGTCCTCGGCCTCGCTGCCGTCGCGCCTCTTGCGTTTCCGGTGCTCCGGCTGGTCGGAGTCGTCCCCGCACAGCTCGGTGCTCAGGCTGTTGAGCAGCGCGGCCAGTTCGGCGTGCTGGGCCGGCTCGTAGTCGCCGAGCAGTTCGGCGAGGACCGTGCGGCGGGCCTGCGTCAGCCGCAGCGCGAGCGCCTGGCCGGACTCGGTGAGCGCGAGCGGGTTGCCGGACCGTCTCGCGAAGCCCCGGACCTCCGCCTCGACCGCGGCCTTCTCGATCACCGCGGAGGGCACGGTGGTGCGGCGGGCCAGCTCCACCGGATCGTCCTCGCCGTCCCGGGCGAGCTTGAGCACCAGCCAGCCGGTGGCCGGATGGATGTCCTCGCCGGACAGCTTGGTGATCCGGACGTAGAGGTCGCGGCGCGCCTCCCGGCTGCCCAGCAGCGACAGGCAGCGGGCGATCTCGTCCAGCGAGGAGCGCTCGACCGGGTTGGTGCCGACGGTCTCGGACGCGTCGGGCACGGTGACCGTGCCCCGCAGCGGCTGCTCGCGCAGGAACCAGGCGACGACGAAGGCGACGAGCGCGATCGGCACCGCCCACAGGAACACCGTGGTGATCGACTCCGAGTAGGCGTGCACCACAGGCCCCTTGATCACCGCGGGCAGGTGCGCGACGGCCGTGGGATCGCCCTGCAGCTGCGACGGCGCGAACCCCGGTGGCAGCGGCACCCCGCGCAGCGCCGACGTGAGCTTGTGCTGCAGCTGGTTGGCGAAGACCGTGCCGAACACCGACACCCCGAAGGAGGCGCCGATGGAACGGAAGAACGTCGCGCCGGACGTGGCGGCGCCCAGGTCCTGGTAGCCGACGGAGTTCTGCACGGCCAGCACCAGCACCTGCATGACCAGGCCGAGGCCGAGGCCGAACACCAGGAAGTACAGGCTCATCACCCACGTCGCGGTGTGCTCGTCGAGCTGGTGCAGCAGCAGCAGCCCGACGGCGGTGATGCCCGTGCCGAGGATCGGGAAGATCTTGTAGTGGCCGGTGCGGCTGACGATCTGGCCGGACCCGGTGGACGACACCAGCATGCCGATCACCAGCGGGATCATGTGCACCCCGGACAGTGTCGGCGAGTAGCCGTGGACCACCTGCAGGAACGTCGGCAGGTAGGTCAGCGCCCCGAACATCGCGAAGCCGACGACGAACGAGATCACCGAGCAGAGCACGAACGTCCGGTTGCGGAACAGCGACGGCGGCAGCACCGGTTCCTGCGCCCGCCGTTCGATCACGACGAACAGGCCGACGAGCAGCACCCCCGCCGCGGCCAGCGCGATGATGCCGGGCGAGCCCCACGCCAAGGTGGTGCCGCCGAGCGAGGTGACCAGCACCAGGCAGGTCGCCGCGGCGGCGACGACGATCATGCCGAGGTAGTCGATGCGGTGCTCGGTGCGCCGCGCCGGGATGTGCAGCACCGCGGCGATCACCGCGAGCGCGACGACGCCGATCGGCAGGTTGATGTAGAAGACCCAGCGCCACGACAGCTGCTCGGTGAACACCCCGCCGAGCAGCGGCCCGAGCACGCTGCTGGCGCCGAACACCGCACCGAACACGCCCTGGTAGCGGCCGCGGTCGCGGGGCGGCACGATGTCGCCGACGATCGCCATGGACAGCACGATCAACCCGCCGCCGCCCAGGCCCTGCAGGGCGCGGAAGGCGATCAACTCGCTCATGTTCTGCGCCACTCCGCACAGGGCGGAGCCGATCAGGAAGATGACGATGACCGTCTGGTAGAGCCGTTTCCGGCCGTACATGTCGCCGAGCTTGCCCCACAGCGGGGTGGCCGCGGTGGAGGCCAGCAGGTAGGCGGTGACCACCCACGACAGGTGGTCGATGCCGCCGAGGTCGCCGACGATCGTGGGCAGCGCGGTGGACACGATCGTCTGGTCGAGCGCGGCGAGGAGCAGGCCCATCGCGAGCGCGCTGATCGCGATGCGCACCGACCGCTTGTCCTGGTGCCCTCCGGGTGCGGCCGCCGCAGGGGCGGCCGCGGCACTGGTGTCCTGGGCCATGGAACGGCTCCTCCCGCCTTCCCCCGACGGTCAGCTCGGTCCGGTGTCGACAATCGACTCTCCATGTTCCACCGTTTGTCACGTTTTGGCCTGCGATGGCACCCCCGCGGTGTGGGGGTGCTGCTGCGCGCCGCATGCGGAATCGGCATAATCACCCTGATCCGACGAACACGTGGTCGACGCCGGGAGGGGACCAGTGGCGCCGCAGCACCCGGACGAGGCGAACGCGCCGTCCCACGAGCCCGAACAGGGCCCTGACACCGCCTTCGAGGGCACCGTCCTCCTCGGCACGGTGGTACCGAAGGACCTCGAGGACGGCGAGCACCGCGCCGTGGAGCGCTCCGCGCAGCGTGCGGCGGCGCTGGCCGCGACCGAGGGCTTCCACCCCCTGCGACTGCGGCCCTACGTGCCGCAGCCGGGCAGCGAGACCGGCGAGAGCACCGTGCGGCGGATCCACGACGCGCAGGAAGCCGGTGCCCCCGACTCCGCCGACCTCGGGCTGTTCGCCGAGACGTACGACGGCTACGAGTACCCGGACGAGGACGAGCTGGCGCTGGAGGCGCTGGACGCGGAGCGGTCCGAGGCGGCCGCCGCGGCCGCCGCCCGCCGCGGACGGCACCGCAGGCGCAGGCGCGGCATCGTCGTCGCCGCCGCGGCCGTCGCCGCCTCGGCACTCGCGGCCGGCGCGGTCGCCGTCACCGGCCAGGTCATGAGCGACGAGCAGGGCGCGGGCGGCCAGGCGCTGCCCGACCTCACGTCCTCGTCCGTCCCCGACGTCACGCTGCCGACGGACGCCGCGCCGGCCACCGCGAAGGGCGCCGCGCCCGTCACCCAGGAGACGGCCCGGGCCAGGACCCCCGTCCAGCCCGCGGCCTCCTCGCCGGCCCCGGCCTCCCCCACCCCGACCGCCACCACGGCGACGCCCACGGCCGGCATTCCGAGCAGCGCGGGCACGCCGTCCGGCACCCCGTCCGCGCCCGCCTCCGGCACGCCCACGCCGACCGGGCAGCCCGCCGGCCAGGCGGCCACCCCGCAGACCCTGCGACTGGGCGACTCCGGCCCGGCCGTCGAGGACCTGCAGCGGCGGCTCGCCGAGGTGTGGGTGTACCACGGCGCCATCGACGGCGTCTTCGACAAGCAGGTCCAGCACGCCGTCGAGACCTTCCAGGTCTGGTACTGGGTGAGCGACGCGCCGGACGGCAGCCACGACGGCGTCTACGGCCCCAACACCCGGGCCGCGCTGGAACGGCAGACCTCGGGGCTCTGAGCACCACGAAACGGTTCGGCGTCGACGACTTCCAGCTCGTCCTGCTCCGGCGGATGGCCGATCACCGGCCGGAGCTGGTCGACGACGCGCTGCGCGCGCTGGGCGCCACGCACACGGAACTGCGCGAGGCGCACAAGCGGTGGCAGGCGCGGCTGCACTCGAGGAGCTTCCCCGGCGGGGAGATGCGCTATCTGACCACTCTCGGGCGCCCCGAGTCCCAGGCGCGGCGGCAGGTCGGCGACCTCGCGTGCAAGGCCGTGCTGTGGCCGCTGCCGCTGTGGCCGACGCTGCGGTTCGAGATCCTCGTGGCCCCCGGGGGCGCCGTCTGGAACGAGTGGCTCGTCCGGGAGCCGGGGAACCCGGGGCCGGACCTCGCAGCCCTTCCCTCTGTCGCGGAGCTGCCCCCGTGGGGATGCACCGTCGAGGAGGTGCTGCGCGGCTTCACCTCGGCCGTGCCGCTCGTCGCGGACGCGCCGTCCCGGGCCCGGGTCGGCGTCACCGACCCGCGCAGCGGCGACGCCTTCACCGTCCACTTCACGTGGGGCCTCTGCCAGTTCGTCGCCCCCCGGCCCTAGGGTCTGCCGGACGCCTCCCGGCGGGCCCCGTCCGCCGTCACGCGGCCCCGTACGGCCTCTGCGGACGGGAAACTCCCGCCGGCCGTACGGCGTCGCGTGCCCGGCGACCGGGCGAACAAGGGCCGCTGCACGGGGGTCGGGCTGGCATATGGCGCCCGTATTTTGTACCGTGGGGAAACAAAGTGGTCCCGCCCGCTTCCCTGACCGGCGGGCGGGGCCACTCCACCTGACAAGGGAGCACCATGCCCGTCCGCCTGCACGCCCGCGCCCTCCTGCTGGACATGGACGGGACGCTGGTCAACAGCGACGCCGTCGTCGAGCGGTGCTGGCGCCGGTGGGCGGAGCGCAACGGGCTGGAGCCGGAGTCCGTGCTGCGGGTCGTGCACGGCAGGCAGGGCCACGCCACGATGGCGGCGCTCCTCCCGGACCGCCCGATGGACGTGAACCTCGCGGACAACGCGGTGATGCTCGCCGAGGAGACCGCGGACACCGAGGGCGTCGTGCCCGTCGCGGGCGCGCCCGCGTTCCTGGCCGCGCTCGCCGACTGGCCGCACGCCCTGGTGACGTCGGCGAGCGAGGAACTGGCCCGGACCCGGATGACCGCCTCGGCTCTGCCGCTCCCGCCCGTGCTGGTGACCGCCGAGCGGGTCAGCGCGAGCAAGCCGGACCCGGAGGGCTTCCTGAAGGGCGCGGCGGAGCTGGGCTTCGCCCCCGAGGACTGCCTGGTGTTCGAGGACGCCGAGGTCGGCATCGCGGCCGCGAAGGCCGCCGGGATGCGCGTGGTCGGCGTCGGCCCGCGCGCCGCCGCGCACACGCCGACCGCCCATGTCGCCTCGCTGGAGGCGGTACGCGTCGAGGCCGCCCCGGAGGGCGGCCTCGTCGTCACGGTCGGCTGAAGCGTCAGCCGGCGACGGCCTCGTAGATGCTGAAACCGGCCAGCACCACCATCACGCCCGCGGCGATCCTGGTGATCAGCCGCAGCGGCACCCGCTTCATCAGCATCTGCCCGCCGAAGATGCCCAGCGCGCCGACCGCCCACAGGGCGAGCACCGCGCCGATGGCCACCGACACCGGGTCGCTGTAGCGGGCGGCGAGGTTCGCGGTCATGATCTGCGTGAGGTCGCCGAACTCCGCGACGAGGATGAGCATGAAGCCCGCCCCGGAGACCTTCCAGAAGCTCTGGTCGGCGGGCGCCTTCACCTCTTCCTCGTCGTCTCCCTTGGAGAACAGCAGCACCGCCGCGCCGCCCAGGAAGAGCAGGCCCACCACGAGCTGCACCCAGCGGTGCGGGAGAAGGGTCAGCAGGCTGCCGGCGGCGATCGCCAGGGCGACGTGCACGGCGAAGGCCGCGGCGACGCCCACGAAGACGTAGGACGCGCGGTAGCGCGTGCCCAGCATCAGCGAGGCGAGCGCGGTCTTGTCGGGCAGCTCGGCAAGGAAGATCACGCCGAAGACGACGGCGATGACGGAAAGACTGAGCACGGAGGCGGGTCCTCGTTCGGTCGGGCCGCCGCACCGGAGAACCTCGCGTTTCGGGGTCGCTTCGGCACGGCAGCGTGAACACTGCGGCCGAAGGTCTCGCTGGCGGGCACAGGTCCTGTGCCGCCTCCGGGCGCCGGCCGGGCGCGTCCGCGAGGCGGACGGTCCTGGCAGTGTGTCGACGTTCCGGCGAAGAGCTACTCCCCTTCTGCTGGCCCCAGTCTACGGCACGGCCGCGCCGGGCACGGCGCGGGTGATCACCCCGCGGGCGACGAGCTCGAGGGTGACGGCCACCGAGAGGGCCTGCACGGCCAGCAGCGCGATCAGCACGAACAGCTGCACGGCGCCCGCGGTGACGGGGCTCGCGCCGCCCAGCAGCACGCCGACGAACGCCCCCGGCAGCGTGACCAGGCCCACCGTCCTGGTCTGGTCGAGGCCGGGGACGAGGGCACCGGAGGCGGCGGGCCTGGCGATCTCCATGCGGGCCTCCCGGTCCGTGAAACCCAGGGCCATCGCCGCCTCCACCTCGCCCGCCCGCAGCGACAGCTCCTCCAGGGCCCGGCGCCCGCCGAGCACCGTCGCGGTGAGGCCGCCGCCGATGAGGATGCCGGCGACCGGGATCAGCGCGATGCCGTTGAGCGGCAGCAGGCCGGTCAGCAGGAGCAGCACGACGACGGGCAGGGCGCCGGCGCCGACCGGCACGGCCGCCCAGCGCCACGTGGCGTTCTTGGTGATGCGGCGGCCCGCGGTCCACGACGCGACGCCGTACATGAGGGCGACGAAGGCCAGCAGCGCGGCCTGGTGCTTGACGACCCAGCCGATGAGCGTCGAGACGACGGCCAGCTGCACCGCGGCGCGCACGCCGGCGTACACGATGCTCCGCGAGTACCGCTCGTTCTCGTCCGCGAGCCTGGCGTACGCCGCCACCCCGGCCGCCGCGATCAGCAGCACCACCAGCACGACGGCGAGGGTGCGGTCGACCGGCAGCAGCGACGACGACGCGGAGAGCGACACTCCCCTCGAGGGGACCGGAAGGGGTGGCGGGGACGCGGTGGTCACGGCGTCACTCTAGGTCCTGGGCCCGAGGCGGAACCCCGCCCCGATCGCCCTACCGCACCGGAGGCCGATGTATTCCCGCCGTGATGACGCCGTGATGGTGGAGTACGTCACGTGGGCCCGAGGGAACCGGAGGGCGGTACTGGCGTACGCTGTACGGCTGACGGTGGATGAAGATCCGTTACGCACCGGCACCACGCAGGTACGTCACGCGACCGCTCCACCCACCACCGCCGCGCAGACTCGCAGGACCAGGACACCCACGACCAGGACGCGACCCGGGCCGGTACCGGAGAGGACGAGGAGGCGAAGTGCTGCAAGGCATGGGCTCGCTCTTCGACTGGCCGTGGATCTACGCGGTCGTGTCCCTCTCGGTCCTGCTCGACGTCTTCCTTCCCGTACTGCCCAGCGGCGTTCTCGTGATCAGCGCGGCGACCGCCGGCTCCTCCGGCGCCGGCGACGGCGCCGTGGACATCCTGGCGCTCCTCGCCTGCGCCGCCACCGCCTCCTGCCTCGGCGACCTGCTGGCCTACCGGCTGGCCTTCCGCGGCGGCGACTGGTACCACCGGCGGCTGGCCGGCTCGCGACGGCTCGCGACGGCGCACGAGCGGCTGGGCCAGGTGCTCACCGGGGGCGGCGGCGCCCTCGTGGTGCTGGCCCGCTTCGCGCCGGCCGGGCGCAGCGTGGTGAGCCTGGGCGCGGGCGCGGCCCGGCGCCGCCCCAAGGAGTTCCTGCCCTGGTCGGCGCTGGCCGGCCTGTGCTGGGCGACGTACAGCGTGGGCCTGGGCTGGATCGGCGGCAAGTGGCTCGGGGCGAGCTGGTTCGGCACCGCGATGTCCTTCGGCGCACTCGTGGGCGCCGGCGCGTTCGCGGCCTACGTCTTCCGCCGCGAGCGCCGACTCGCCGTGGCGGCGGCCTACGCGGCGGTGGAGCTGGCGCTCCCCGCGCAGGGCGCGCAGCCCGACCGCGGCGCGGTCGTCGAAGCTCTCTGACCTGCACCCGCCGTCCTCCCGCGCCGCTCGCCGGCTCCGCGCACGTTCCCCTGGCACCGGTCGACCCGGAAGTGCGGGAAGTATTCTCACTCGATCCGGCAATAGCAACCACCCTGCGTCACGGAAACAATCAGGGCCGTATCACCCCCTTACGGGAAGGACAGCCCATGTCGGTTGATGCGGCCCAGGACACCGCACACGGCACTCCGGACGACGCCCAGCCGCGGACCAGCCTGGACACGGCGGCCGCGCGGAACCTGGCGACGACCACCAAGTCCGCTCCGCAGATGCAGGGCATCTCGTCCCGCTGGCTGCTGAAAGTACTGCCCTGGGTACAGGTCAGCGCCGGCACCTACCGGGTCAACCGGCGGCTCAGCTACGCCGTCGGCGACGGCCGGGTGACCTTCGTGAAGACGGGCTCGGAGGTGCGGGTCATCCCGCAGGAGCTCGGCGAGATCGCCGCGCTGCGCACGTTCGGCGACGAGGGCGCGCTGACCGCCCTCGCCGACCGCTTCGTCCAGCGCGAGTACGGCCCGGGCGAGGTCATCGCCACCGTCGGCGAACCGGCCGACACGGTCTACCTCGTCGCCCACGGCAAGATCGAGAAGCTCGGCGAGGGATCGTACGGCGAGCAGACCCGGCTCGGCGTCGTCGCCGACGGCGACCACTTCGGCGAGCAGGCACTCCTGGGCGACGACAGCACCTGGCAGTTCACCGCGAAGGCGGCGACCGCCACCACGGTGCTGGCACTGCCGCGCACCGCGCTCACGTCGCTGCTCGGGGTGTCGGACCCGCTGCGGGAGCACCTGGAGGCGTTCCGGTCGCTGCCCCGGCAGCGGTCCAACCGGAAGGGCGAGGCGGACATCGAGCTCGCCTCCGGCCACAAGGGCGAGGCGTCGCTGCCGGCCACGTACGTCGACTACGAGGTCCGGCCGCGCGAGTACGAACTGAGCGTCGCCCAGACCGTGCTGCGCGTGCACAGCAGGGTGGCCGACCTCTACAACGAGCCGATGAACCAGACCGAGGAGCAACTCAAGCTCACCGTCGAGGCGTTGCGCGAGCGCCAGGAGCACGAGCTGATCAACAACCTGGAGTTCGGGCTGCTCCACAACGCGGACTACGAGCAGCGGATCCAGCCGCACGCGGGCCCGCCGCTCCCGGACGACCTGGACGAGCTGATCAGCCGCCGCCGCGGCACCCGCTACCTGCTCGCGAACCCCAAGACCATCGCGGCCATCGGCCGCGAGTGGAGCCGGGCGGGCCTGTACCCCGACCCGGCCGAGGTGCACGGGTCCCTCGTCCCGGCCTGGCGGGGCGTCCCGATCCTCAGCTGCAACAAGATCCCGGTCAGTCCGGAGCGCACCAGCTCGATCATCGCCCTGCGTACCGGCGAGGACAACCAGGGCGTGATCGGCCTCAACCAGACCGGCCTGCCCGACGAGTACGAGCCGGGCCTCAACGTGCGCTTCATGGGCATCGACGAGAAGGCCGTCATCAGCTACCTGGTCAGCACCTACTTCTCCGCGGCCGTCCTGGTCCCCGACGCGCTGGGCGTGCTGGAGAACGTGAACGTGTCCAACTGGCGGTAGCCCGCGGGCAGACAGCATGAGGCGGCCCCCCTGCCGTTCGCCCGGCAGGGGGGCCGCCTCACGCCGTTCTCAGGGCCGCGCCACGGCGCGGCCGGGCCTCACAGCAGGTCGCGGAAGGCGTCCGCGGACACCGCCAGGCCGCTGCCGAACGGCGCGTCCAGGTCCCAGATGAGGAACAGCAGGAACGCGATGAGGGCGCTGAACAGTCCGGCGAGCAGCAACTCCCGCGGGGACCTGCGGATCTGCAGGGTGAAGATCAGCCCCACGGTCACCAGCCCGCCGGTGATGAGGCCGAACCACACGATCCCCGGCATGGTCGCGCCCGCGCTCTGCCCGCGCGCGACGCGCGCCTGGTCGGCGGCGGCCACCTCGTCGACCACCGGCTGGTACGCCTGCGCGGCCAGGTCCGACGTGGGATCGAACCGCGTGACGTCGGTGCGCACCTGGTCGAGCAGCGCGGTGCCCCGCGCCGACAGCGAGCCGTGGTCGCGCATGTACGGCCACTCCTTGGCGGAGACGAACCGGGCGTAGGCGTCGACGTCCGCGCGCACCCGGTCCCGCACGTCCGGCGGGTACACCTGCACCCGCGCCTTCACCTCGTGCAGCGCCTGGGCCTCGGCCTGCACGTTCGCCTGCGCGCTCCCCATGCCCTCCCACACGCCGGCGATCGCCAGCCCGAGAACGATGGCGTACACCACGCCGATCATCATGACCATGTACTCGATGACGTCCGGTGTCTCCGACGGATCGTCGTCGTCGCCGATCCTGCGCTGCCGCAGGACGACGACGCTGAGCACGACGGCGCACACCGCCACCATCGCGATCAGCAGAACAAGCCACTGCGTCATTGCCAACTCCCCCTCATGGGTCAGCGGTTCCTTCGGTACGACCCGGAGCCCGGCCGCAGGACGGCCACGGCGAGCAGCGCCGGCACGGCGGTCAGCAGCATCGTGGTCATCAGCGGCCGCTGGTGCGGCCGCGGAACGGTCGCGGGAGTGGGCCGGCGGACCGGCCACTTCACGGCCGCCGGGACGGGCACGGGTGTCGGGGTGACGGTCGGCGCCGGGCGCGGGCTCGGCGCGGGCCGAGGCGGCGGCGGGGCGGGCGGCACGGGGACGGGCGCCGGAGCGACGGTCGGCTTCGGCGCCGGCCGGGGTGTCGGGGTGGGTGCCGGAGTCGGCTTGGGCACGGGCGACGGGGTCGGCGTCGGCCGCGGACTCGCGGAGGGCGGCGGAGGGACCGGCACGTGCGGAGGCGGCGGGCAGTGGTGCGGCCGGTGGTGGCAGGGCCACCACCAGTCCCCGCTCCAGTCGCCGCCCCAGTCGCCGCTCCAGCCCCTGTTCCCGTCGCCGGTCCAGTCCCCGTTCCCGTCCTCGCCCCACGGCCATCCGCACAGCCAGTGCGGGCCGGGCCGGCCCCCGGGGTCGTGACCGTGGTGATGGCCGCGGTCGTGGCCGGGAGGGTGCCCGGGGTCATGGCCGGGGTCACGGCCCGGCGGGGTCCCGGAGCCGTGGCCGGGGGGCTGCCCGTGACCGTGCCCGGGAAGATGCCCCGGGTTCTGGCCGTGCCCCGAGCCCTGGCCGTCGCCCGAGCCCTGGCCGTCGCCCGGGCTCTCGCCCTGACCCGAGCCGGGGCCGGTCCCCGGATCGTGAGGGCCGGGGGCGTGGTTCGGGCCCGGATTGGGGCCCGGGTTCGAGCCCGGCTCGGGGCTCGGCTTGGGGCCCGGGTTCGAGCCCGGCTCGGGGCTCGGCTTGGGGCTCGGGTTCCTGCCGGGGTCGTGCGTCCGGCCCGGGGACGTGCCCGGCGCGGGACTCCCCTGGCCCTGGCCCTCGTTCTTGACCGAACCGTCGCCGCCCTGGCCCGACGGCTGCCCGGAACCGTGGACGCTCCGGCCCGGGTCCTTGCCACTGCTGCGGCCCCGGCCCGGCGGCCTGGCCGGGGCGGGATCCTGCTCCTTTCCAGGGTCGTGGCCCCGGCCCTGGTCGTTCCCGGGGCCGGGGCCGGAGTCGGCATCGGGGTCCGGGGCGTGCCGGTGGCCGGACCCGGCGTGGGCGGCACGGTCGCCGTGCCCCCCGCCGGAGTCGGCCGCGGCCGGAGCCCCGAGCCCCCAACTTCCCGTCGCGAATATGACGAAGATCAGCGCTGCCCATAAGGGCACGCGCTTCCCCCACGAAGTGCTCACCGGATCATGGTCCGGAGCCCCCGGAGCGACGCGCCCGGACCGGACGACCCGTTACCCCTATTGGGGGATTCGTACGCTAAACACCGGTTGCCGCAAGGTCGTTGCCGCCCGCGCCGAGCGCACCACCACCGCGTTCTTCGCGCCCCGCACGCCCCTCACGCCCTCCTGGGCCTGCCCCGCGGCGGCCCCCCTGGCTACTCGCCCGTCACGCCGTCGATCAGTTCCCGGGCGACGTCGAGCTGCCCGACGTGGCGGGCGTACTCCTGGAGCAGGTGGAAGAGGATGCGGCCGAGGGAGGGCGCCTGGTCGGCCGTCGGGAAGCGGCCGCCGACGCGGGCCCGCTCGTCCAGCCCGGCCGCGGCCACCAGGGAATCCGTCGCGGCCACCTCCGCGCGGTAGGCGGCCATGACCTCCTCCGTGGCGCGTCCGGCGGGGACTTCCCACTCCTCCGCGTCCCCGCCGGGCGGGTACGCGACCACGTCCTCGGCCGCGAACCCCCAGCGCATCCAGCGGCGTTCCACCCAGCCCAGGTGCTGGACCAGGCCGAGCGGCGACCAGCCCAGCGGGTCGACCGGCGCGCGGAGCCGCTCGTCGCCGAGCCCGTCGATCTTGCGCATCAGCGCCTCGCGGTACCAGTCGAGATAGCCGAGCAGGAGCAGGCGCGGGTCGGAGACGCCGGTGCCGGGGCCGTCGAGGGGCGCGGGAACGGGACCAGGAGGCTGCGGCATGGCACGACCGTACGCCGCACCTACGCCGGGGCGGCGCGGGCGTCCGAGCCGCGCCGACCGCGCTTCCCCCCGGAACGGGAGTCCCGACGAGCCGCGGCGGGCCGCCGTACACGCGCTGCTCGGTCGGCCGGGTGCATCGCTTCGGAGTGTCGGCGCCGGGCGGGAGCGCGGTGGGTCTCGGTGCAGGACATTGCGAAGGGCTACCGAAAGCGGAGAAGGAGAGCAGCGATGGCTGACCTGATCGAGTTCCTGCGGACCCGGCTCGAGGAGGACCGCGCCGCGGCGGCGGTGCCGCCACAGGTCGCGGGACGGCTGCTGCGCGACGCCGAGGCCAAGCAGCGACTGCTGACCGTCCATGTGCCGGACGCCGTGTCCGTGCACGGCCGCCAGTGCGCCGAGTGCCGGGTGCCGGAGCCGGGATGGGAGTACGGCGTCCCCTCCCCGTTCCCCTGCCGCACCCTGCGCATCCTCGCCGCGGCCTACGCGGACCACCCCGACTACCAGCCCGACTGGACGCCCACCGCCTGACCGGGTCGCTCACACCGTCCGCACCGCGGCCGCGGGCTCGGCACGCGAAAGCCCCTCCCGGGGCGCCCCGGGAGGCCGTCGCTGCGACGTCCCGCACGTGGTGGCCGCGATGCCGGCGGTGGGCATTCCCGCGTGGGCGGTCACCACGCGAGCGGGTTCAGCGGTTGGGCGCCGGCCCGTGGCGGGTCCGCGGGGCAGCCGTGGAGAACCCGGCTCGCCGGGGCCCATCGGGCGTCGGGACCGTCCGGCCCGCCGGGACCGCAAGGCCCCACGCTGCAGATGCCGTCGGGTGTGCCCGCGCGTAGCGTAGGCGCGAGGGAGAGCGCGGGCGTGACTCGCGTTGCGCGCGGGCCCCGTTCCGGCACCTGCATCGACGCATGCGATCGAAGGAGCCACGATGGAAGCGACGAGCCGTGCGCTGGTCGTGCAGCCCGGTGAGGCGGGAACGGCGTCGCTCACGGACGGCGCGTTCGAGTTGCTCACCGATGGTGGCGCCGTGAGCGCCAGCCGGCTCACTCTCGCAACCGGTGCCGACGGTGCGCCGCCGCACCGTCACAAGCTCTCTCACGAGGTCTTCTACATGCTGGACGGGACGATGGTCTTCCGCCTCGGCGACACCGTGACCTCAGTCGGCAAGGGCGGTCTCGTCATCATCCCGCCGAACCTGACCCACGCCTTCGGAGCGGCCGAGGGCAGCACGGCCGACGTCGTCGTTCTCCTCAGCCCGGGCGTCGAACGGTTCGCGTACTTCGAACAATTGGGCGCCATCAGCCGGGGCGAGCTGGAGTTCGCCTCGCTGATCCCCGTGCAGGACCGCTTCGACGTGCACTTGATGAACCTCCCGGACTGGCGGACCGCCCCGCCTGCCTAGCACGCCTGGGTCTACCAGGCATTCCAGAGCCCGCCGTGACGGTGGCGGACCGGAGGGACGTCCGCGTCGTCGAGGTCGTGGCCGGCCTGGTGCAGTCCGCGGATTCGCCGGGCTTCGAGTCGACCCTGGAGCCGGGCCCGGCCTTCAGCAGTGGCGATCTCGGTCGAGAACGAGCCACCTCTGCAACCGAGCACCATCCACTGCCAGGAGGTGATCCGGCGCAGCGTCTTCGTCGGGACAGGACGACGGCCTTCGCGGGCGGCCTGGGCCAGTTCAGCGCCTGGAGACCGGGTTTTCTGCTCGCCCCTGTTGCCGGCCATGCCGCCGCTCCAAGATCCTTCACGGAACCGCGGTCAGAGCCATTGTCGACGAGCCCCGTCGCTGCCGATCTGCTCAGGGGGACCTCTGACCGGCCGGCTGCCGGCTCAGCGCAGAGCCTCGATCGCGGCCACGGCCAGGGCCCGCGGGTGCGCCCCGTAGACCGCCATCGACCAGGGGGATGGGGAGTCTCTGCGGAACGTGAACTTTCAGAGCCCCGGATCGGGTCGATTTCCGGGGCTCTGATCAGTGTGGGCGTGGACGGTTTCGAACCGCCGACATCCGCCTTGTAAGGGCGGCGCTCTACCGCTGAGCTACACGCCCAGGCCGTGCGACGACACAGGTTACCTTGCCGCGGGGGCTGGTCAGCAACCGTCCACCGGGTGGGAGGATGGACGGAACGGCGGGATAGGCGCGGAGCGCGGGGAGAGAGAGTCACGGTGACGACGGCACGCTCGTGGTGGCGGCGCGGCGACAACCTGCGTGCCGAGGCGATGGCGGCCAGGGACGCCGCCGCGCAGGCGTTCTACGAGCTGGACACGGCGCAGCGCGACCTGGAGATCTCCATCGAGACGATCTCCGCGGTCGACGACTCCCCGGAGGCGCGGCGCGCGCTCGCCTCGTTCCGCAGTCTGGGCGAGCGGATCGACCAGGTCAGCGCCGCGTACATCGACACCGTCGACGCGCACGACCTGGAACGGGACGAGCTGGACCACGCGGCCGCCTCCCGCGCGCGGGCGGAGCTGACCCGCGCCAAGGACGAGCTGGTCAACGTGCGGGGCGAGCTGGAACGCTTCCAGTCCGGCCTGGGCCCGCTGCTGGGCAAGGCCGAGACGCAGCTGGCCCGGCTGGCCCCGGCCAGGGAGCGGGCCAAGCAGTCGCTGCTGGCCGCGAGTGACGCGCTGGACGCGGCCCGCGCGGCGGGCCTGACGGCGGACGACCTGGCCGCCCGGCTGGCGGCGCTCTCCCCGGAGCTGACCAAGCTCAACGAGGGCGCGAGCAAGCACGGCGTGCAGGAGACCGTGCGGCGGGCGGACGACATCCGGCGGACCGCGGAGGCGGTCAGGGCCGAGGCCGAGCGGCTGCCGCAGCAGGCGCAGGAGATCGACAAGCGGCTGGTGTCGCTGCGCACGAGGGTGCAGGCGCTCGGGACCCGGGCGGAAGGCGTGGCGCCGGTGCTCAGCGAGCTGCGGCGCCGCTTCTCTGCGGCCTGCTGGCAGGACCTGCAGCACGTGCCGGAACAGGCCGGGCAGGCGGTGCGGCAGGCCGAGGCGGCGCTCGCGGAGGCGCGGACCGCCCGGTCGGACCAGCGGTGGGCGGACGCCCAGGCGCGGCTGGCGACGGTGCGTGCGCTGATGGACGACGTGGACGGCGCGGTCGGTGCCGCCGGCGACCGGCTGCGCCGGCTGAACGAGGTCAGCAAGGACCCCAAGGGTGAGGTGGAGAAGACCCGGTTCGTGATCCGGGACGCCCAGCGCCTGGCGATGCAGGGGCGCGCGACGCCGGAGCCGCGGCACGCCCGCCCGCTGGACGAGGCGGTGGCGCGGCTGGACCGGGCGCTGGCGGGACTGGAGGGCCGGCACCCGGACTACTGGGCGTTCCTGACGGAGACGGCCGCGGTCCGCGAGACCGCGAACCGCGTGGTGGCGAACATCCGCGAGGAGCGCGCCCGGCAGCGGTGAGCCGGTGACCGGGGCGCCCGTCCACGCGGCGCATGCGGCCCGCGCGGGCGGTCAGCCGCAGCAGCCGCCTCCGCAGCACCCGCCGCCTCCGGCGGACGGCGCGGACGAGGCGGACGACGCGGAGGCAGCGCCGCCGACGGAGACCGTGGACAGCAGCTTCACCGTGTCGTCGTGGCCCTTGGGGCACGGTGTGGGGGCGTTGGCCTGCGACATCGGGCGGCGCAGTTCGAAGGTCGCGCCGCAGGACCGGCAGCGGTACTCGTAGCGAGGCATGCGCTCAGATTAGTCGACCGGACGCCCGCCGCACCGCCCCGCCGGGCCGCCAGGTCGCCGGAACGCCGGGCAGGGGCGGGGCGGTGCGCGCCGGTGCGACGGGCGCGGCGGAACTCGGCGCCACCGGGCGACCGTCAGCCACCCGGCTCGACGCCGCCGGGCTCGGCCCCACCCGGCCGGCGTCAGACCCCCGGCTCAGCCCCCGCCCGCCCGGTGTCGGGCCGCAGCCGCCTCAGCGCCGCCGGGCCAGCGTCAGGCCGTCCGCGACGGTGAGCAGCACGTGGTCGACGCGGTCGTCGGCGGCGACCCGGTCGTTGAAGGCCCGGACGGCCGCGGCGCTGCCGACGGCCGCCGGGTCGACGACGTCGCCGTGGAAGAGGGTGTTGTCGACGACCAGCAGCCCGCCGGGCCGCAGCCGCGGCACCAACTCCTCCCAGTAGCCGAGGTATCCGCCCTTGTCGGCGTCGAGGAAGGCGAGGTCGATCCACGGGCCTTCGGGCAGCGCCCGCAGCGTCTCGATCGCGGGCGCGAGGCGCAGGTCGATGCGGTCGGCGACGCCGGCCGCGGCCCAGGCGGTGCGGCCGAGCGCGGTCCACTCCTCGGAGACGTCGCAGGCGATCAGGCGGCCGTCGGCGGGCAGGGCCCGGGCCAGCGCGAGGGTGGAGAAGCCGGTGAAGGTGCCGACCTCCACGATCTGCCGCGCGCCGGTGAGCATGACCAGGAAGGACAGCAGCGGCGCCTGCTCCGGTGCGGTCTGCAGGCCGGCCACGTCGGCGAACGTCTCCTGCGTGCTGGCCACCAGGTCGCGCTGCACGGCGTCGAGCGGCGGGTTGTGGTCGAGGACGTACTGGTACAGCTCGGGCGTGAGCTGGGGGTTCTTCGTTTCGTGCACCGTTCGCTCCCGTGGTTCGTGGCGGCGCCCTGGCCTAGTCTGACGAGATGCTCGTCGATGACGCCGTCGCCCTCGTGCCCAGCATCCCAGGCCGCCGGGCGGTGCTGGGGCTGGCCGGTGCGCCGGCCGCGGGGAAGTCGACGCTGGCCCGCCGCCTGGTCTCGGGGGTCGACGCGCGGCTGGGCGCGGACACCGCCGCGTATGTGCCGATGGACGGATTCCACCTGTCCAACGCGCAGTTGGACCGGCTGGGGCTGCGCGGGCGCAAGGGCGCGCCGGAGACCTTCGACGTCGACGGGTATGTGCACCTGTTGCGCCGGCTGCGTGACGCGCCGCCCGAACGGCCGGTGTACGTACCGGACTTCGACCGGCGGCTGGAGGAGCCGGTGGCCGCCGGCCTGGTGGTGCTGCCGCAGGTGCGGCTGGTGGTGACCGAGGGCAACTACCTGGCCGACGACGGCCCGGGCTGGGAGCAGGTCCGCGCGCTGCTCGACGAGCTCTGGTACGTGGACACGCCGCGGCAGGTGCGGGAGCGGCGGCTGCTGCGCCGCCATGTGCGCGGCGGCCGCTCGGAGTCCGAGGCGCGGGCGTTCATCGCGGCCAGCGAGCGGCCCAACGCCCGCCGGGTGGAGCGCGGCCGGGACCGGGCGAACCGGATAGTGGTGCCCGGGCGCCAGCTCTGAGGCGCCCGGGCCGAGCCGGTGCCGTCCGTCGGACCCGGCCTACGCCGCGGCGTCCTCGCCGGAGCAGCGGACCAGCATGCGGCGCAGGATCTCCTCGCCGGCCGCGACGCCGACCGAGCCCAGTCCGATGACGTGCGGCGCGCTCCAGCCGGTGTCGGAGAGTTCCCCGTGGCCGGGGGTCCATCCGGTGTCGGCGGCCATCAGCAGGTCGGCGTCGAGCAGCGAGTCGCCGGCGGCGAGCACCTGCTCGACCCCGGTGCGGCGCACCACCTCGGCCAGCGCGGCGCTCTTGCTGAGCGGCTTGGGCACGGCATAGATCTTGCGGCCCTGCAGCGACACCGTCCAGCCCAGCGGCTCCGCCCACTCCCCGAGGTCCTTCACCCAGCCGGCCGGCAGCCTGTCGCGGTCCACCACGAGGTAGGTGAACAGGTCCTCGGCGATGCGCTCCTTGCGCAGCCACTCCGGGTCGGCGGTCGCCGACAGGTGCGCGACGACCTCCTCCAGGGGGGCGCTGCCGTCGGCGAGGCGGCGGCGCATCTCGGCGTTCCAGTCGTGGTCGGTGCGGCCGTCGACCAGCAGGTGGCCGCCGTTGGCGCAGATCGCGTACCGGGGGCGGCGGCCGGGCAGGCTGATCCGGCGGTACTGCTTGCGGGTGCGCGTCGTGGTCGGCACGAACCGTACGGTGTCGGCGAGTTCGACGAGCAGGCGGCTCGCGGACTCCGTCATGTACGACAGCGGCCGGCTCTCGTGGACCTCCACGCACAGCAGCCGGGGGGCGAGTTCGTCGTCCATCGCCAGGGCGAGGGCCGCGGTGGAGTAGATCAGGGTGCGGTCCAGGTCGCTGGCCACCAGGGTGCGGGTGTTCGGGGGGTACGGGACGCGGGTCATTTGCCGTTCACCGCCCGGCCGTCGGTGCCGGTGGCGCCGCGGGTGTAGCGCGGGTGGATCAGGCCGACGCACGAGTACGGCAGGCCGTCGACCTCCTCGACGGGCACGCCGCGCTGCGCGGCGAGCAGCCGCACGTGCTCGAGGTCGGCGCCCGCGCCGCGCTGGGCGAGGATCTTCCAGGGGACGCGGCGCAGCAGCACCCGGGTGGTCTCGCCGACGCCGGGCTTGACCAGGTTGACGTCGCCGATGCCGTACTCCTCGCTGATCCGCTCGACCGCCGCCCAGCCCGCCCAGGTCGGCGAACGGTCCTGGGAGCGAAGCGACTTGACGTCCGCGGCGACCTCGTCGCCGACGGCGTCGAACGCGGCGGAGACGGTATCGAGGAACAGCCCGGAGACGTCCGCGTCCTTCAGGTCGCGGTAGAACTTCGCGCCGTGGAAGTCGTCGGGGCCGATCAGGCCCTCGCGCAGCACCGTCCGCGAGATCAGGCCGGAGACGGTGGAGTTGAGGCACGCCGACGGGATGAGGAAGTCGTCGCGGGTGCCGTAGGTGGACACGCAGCCGCCGGGGTCGGCGAGGACCGCGATCTCCGGGTTGAACCCCTCGAACTCCGCCACGGCGTCGGCCAGTTCGCGGGTGATGGCGCCCTTGCCGGTCCAGCCGTCGACGAACACCGCGTCGGCCGGGTCGTGGTGGGCGGCCAGCCAGCGCAGCGCGTTGCGGTCGATGCCGCGGCCGCGGACGATCGACACGGCGTAGTGCGGCAGGTCCAGGCCGTGCGCGTGCCGGGCCCAGCGGCGCATCAGCACGCCGACCGGCGTGCCGGCCCGGGCCAGCGAGACCAGCACCGCGTCCGGGCCGCGCTCGGCGAGGACGAGTTCGGTGACGGCGCCGACCGCGCGGGCGATACGGGCCGCGGAGGCGTTGAGGGCCGAGCGGAACAGCTCCTGGTACGCGGCGGTGGGCTGGTACTCGACCGGCAGCGACTCGGCGTAGTGCGCGCCGCCGCTCTGGATGGCCTCCTCGCGCTCCTCGGTGGGAGCTTCGAGCTCGACGCCGGAGAGGTCCTTGAGCAGCCAGCCCACCTCCTCGGGCGCGTAGGAGGAGAAGTCGGGTCCGCGCAGCGGCTGGCTCATGCTCGGGTGGTGCCCCTCTGGTCCGGGTCGGTAGGTCGGTACGACGGCGAGCAGGACGGCCGGCGTGTGGGCGGCGAGCCGGGCGAGCAGCCCGCCGTCCTGGTGGAGTGCGGCGGTGTCGCCGGCGGAGTCCACCACGCACACCACGGCGTCGAAGCCGGCGCCCGCCACGTTGTAGGCGTAGCGGTCCGGGGAGCCGCCGTCGTCGGGCGCGTCGTGGGCGGCGAACACGATGCGGCTGCGGATGGCGTAGCCGGGGTCGTCGACGGCCAGCACCGGGGAGCGGGTGGTGGTGGAGTACCGCACCTCGGGGCCGGCGCCGGGGAGCGCGTCCCCGGCCGGGGCGCCAGCGGCCAGGGCGTCGTCCAGCGCCTGGGCCAGGCGCAGCGGGGCGTACATCAGCTCCTCGTTGCCGAGGACGAGCACGCGGCCGTGCCGCGCGCCGGGCGGCAGGGCCGCGGCGAGCGTGTCCGCCATGGCCGGCAGCGCGGCCTCCAGGCGCTCGCGGTGCCCGGGCAGGAAGCCGTGCCGGCCGCCGTCGGGCACGCCGGCCGGCCAGTCCAGGTCCACGCGGCGCAGCCGGCCGTCGGGCACCGGTCCGGCGCCCGCGGGATCCTGGTCGGCGCCGGGGCCGTCGTGCTCCGCGACCAGCGCCGCGCCCTTGTCGAGGACGCCTGGCGGCAGCGCGACCGTGCCCTCGGCGAGGGCCACGACGTCGATCCGGGTGCCCAGGCGCTCGGCGAAGGCGGCGAGCAGCTCGCGGTCGGCGGGGCCGCGCATGTCGGTCAGGGCGACGACGACGTAGCGGGCGCGCGGGTTGCGGGTGTGCAGGTCGCCGATGGTGTTGAGGATGGTGCGGCCGGTGGAGAACTCGTCGTCGACGAGGACCAGCGGGCCGGGCCCGGCGAGCAGCGCCGGGTCCTCGGGCAGCAGCAGGTGCCCGGTGGCGTGGCTGTGCTCCTCCACGAAGCCGCCGCCGGGCACCACGCCCGGCACGGTCCTGCGGGTGGAGTGCAGGTAGGGCACGCCGCCGACGCCGTCGGCCACCGCGTGGCCGAGGCCGGTGGCGGTCTCGGCGTAGCCGAGCACCACGGCGCCGTCCGCACCGTCGGGACCGCTGTCGCCCAGCAGCCCGCGGACCCGCCGCCCGAGGGCGAACGCGTGCCCGTAGACGACGTGCGGCCGCTGCGGGACGTGCTTGCCCAGCACGTGGGAGACCAGCAGGTGCGCCCGCTTGGGGTTGCGGCGCAGGGCCAGTCCGAGCAGGTCGGTGACGCCTTCGCCGCGGAGCGAGACGCCCAGCCGGTCGGCGACCCACTGGCCGGTCCAGGGCGTGTTCGTTGCCATCAGGGGCGGTTCCTTCGGGGTGGTTCCTTCGGGGCGGTTCCGGTGCGGTCGCCGGTGGTCAGGCCTGGGGCAGGCTGGCCGCGAGCAGTTCGACGAATCCGATGTCCTCGCGGGCGACGCCGAACACCTCGGCGCGGCGCAGGGTGCGCTCGGCCCAGGCGCGGTGCGGCTTCACCTCGTTCATCTTGTTGGTGTAGGCGCTGCGCAGGACACCCCCGCCGCTGCGGTCCTCGTGGAGGATGTCGGCGGCGTCGCAGTACTCCTCGTGCGTGACGACGTTCAGCGCGTGCACGACGGGGACGTGGGTGGGGTGGATGCAGGTCTTGCCCTGCAGGCCGTTGGCGCGGTCGAGTTCGATCTCGCGCAGCAGGCCGTCCATGTCGCGCTCGATCAGCGCGGACCGCAGGTCCTCGGCCTCGGGCCGGAACGGGCTCAGCCGCAGCTGCGGCTTGAACATGCGCTCGTGGTGGCGGAAGTACTCCCAGACCGGTCCGGTCACGGTGAAGCCGCTGCCGTCGGCGCGGCCCAGCACGTTGACCACGTCGGCGATCACCGAGGCGACGATCTGGACGTCGTACGCGGTCATCGCGGGGGCGCGGCGCAGCCCGTAGGAGGAGCAGAAGTCGGTGACGCCCAGACGCAGGGCGAGCACCCGGTCGCGGTACTTGTCGACGGTGCGGGATATCCCGTACAGCGTCTCGACGCGGCTCTCCAGGTGGAGCAGCTGCGGGGACTCCAGGACGGGCATCGCGAACAGCCGGCGTCCGGAGGCGGCCTCCGCCTGGGACAGCGCCTCCAGGAAGGGGACGCCGGTCTCCTCGGTGAACTTGGGCAGCACGAATCCGGACAGCAGGGCGACGCTGTCGCCGAGCCGGTCCACCAGGTCGGTGATCTGGGCGGGCGTGCGGACCCGGATGAACAGCAGCGGCAGCTCCCCCGCGCCCTCCGCCCGGCCGGCCATCGCCGCGAACTGGCGGACGAGATTGGCCTCACCTGCGACGACGTCCCGGTCGTCGATGGAGTCCTCCAGGCACAGCACCATGGACACCACGCCGCGCGCGGCCTGCTTGCCGATGTCGTCGGCGAGCTGCGGGCGGGTCGCGGGGCTGTAGAGCGTGGCGCCGAGGGCGACCGCGAGGGTGCGGGCAGGAGAGTCCGCTGTGAACTCCTGGGGCTCACGGTGGAAGAGTTCACTCCTGAGGTCACCCGTGAGGTGTCCGAAGTGTCGCATACGCCCCCTTTCAGGAGGAAGAACCTGACAACATCTGGCCGATTATCGTACGTGTGAGCATGGGGTACCCGTTCCCTCCGTATGTGAAAAGCAGGTAACCGCGGCAGGTCCACCCGGTGACCGTCCCTCCGGACGCCTGCCCTCCGCGACCGCCGCCCACCCCCGGCCGCACCCGGCGTTGTGGGGCGCCCCGCCGGAAGGGCAGGATGACCGGTATGACGCACGTGATGGTGAAGGGCTCGAACACCCCGCTGGACGTCACGGGGGTGCGGGCGGTGCTGCGCTGGACCCCCGGCCCCGGCGCGCCCGACGTGGACGCCTCCGTGCTGCTGCTGGGCCCCGACGGCCGGGTCCGCACCGACGACGACTTCGTCTTCTACAACGAGCCGCGGCACCCGTCGGGCCTGGCCCGCCACCTCCCGAAGAAGCGCGTGCCCGAGGGCCTGACCGACACCCTCGAGGTCGACCTGGCGGCGCTGGACGCCGGTGTGGACCGCGTGGTGATCGCCGCGTCCTGCGACGGCGGGCCGTTCCGCACCGTGCGCGACCTGAGCCTGACCCTGTACGACACCGCGGGACCGCAGCACGCCGCGCCCGTGGTGAGCTTCGAGGTCGTGCCCGACACCGGCCAGGAGACCGCGCTGATCTGCGGCGAGCTGTACCGCAAGGGCGCCGGCTGGAAGTTCCGCGCGCTCGCCCAGGGCTACGCCTCGGGCCTGGTCGGACTCGCCACCGACCACGGAGTCGCAGTGGACGACGGGCAGGAGGCGCCCGCGCAGGCACAGGGCCCGGTCCGCCCGGCCTCGGTGCCCACGGCCCCGCTGGGCGCCCAGCAGACGGCCTCCGGTGGCGGCGGGCCCGCCGCCGAGCCCGCGGCCACCAGTGCCTACGGCTACCCCCTGCAGGCCCCCTCGCCCGCGCACGTGCCCGCCCAGCCCGCGTACGGCTACCCGCAGCCGATGAGCGCGGCACCGCCCGCCGCGCCCCCGGCCGCGCCGCCCCAGGTCCACCAGCAGCCGCAGCAGGGCTACCCGGCCTACGGCTACCCGCAGCCCGTCGCGGCCCCGCCCATGGCCGCGCCGGTCGTCCCGCCGCACCCCGCGCCGCCCGCGGCGCCCCCCGCCGCGCCGGCGAACGGCGACGGCGGGTTCTCGCTGCCGCCGCAGGGCCCCCAGTTCCAGCCGCGGCGCTGACCCCGGGGCCGGTCCGGCGCCGGGGTCAGCGGTGCGGGCCCGGCCCGCCGCACGGCCCTCTCAGGGCCGGACGACCCCGATGAACGTGTAGGTGCCGCTCGGCTCCAGCCGCACCAGCGCCATCGGCTTGTTCCGCGGGTTGCCGTCCGAGCCCAGCTCGATCGGTCCGCTGAGACCCGCGACGGAACCCGCGCTGACCAGCGCGTTCAGGGTGCTGCCCGCGTTGACGGTGGCCGTGCCGTCCCCGGCGGCGTCCCGGATCGCGACGCCCAGCGTCCACAGCGCGTCGTGCGCCAGCATCGCCTGGCCGTCCTGGAAGTTGTCGGGGCCCGCGCCGAACTCGTCGTGGTAGAGCTGCACGAAGCCCGGGAACGGGTCGCGGGCCGCCGGGTAGAGCCGGGCCGGCAGTTCGGGGTGGCCCAGCGCGGTGTACAGGGCGGTGACGCCGCTGGCCTTCCAGCTCGCGGTGAACCGGTCCCGCACGCTCTGGCTCGTCGCGCTGTCCGGGTACACGCCGATCGCGTCGTCCCCGGTCAGCACGGTCACGGGGCAGCGGCGGTCGGGCGCGGACATCGCGGTGATGAAGGCCCGCAGGTTGACGCCGCGCCCCGCGAAGTACACCGCGGCCGGCTTCTTGTCGCACACCCGGTCGGCGACCGACGAGAAGGCGTTGCTGATCCCGTCGACACCGGAGACGTACTCCAGGTCCCCGTCCACCAGCTTCAGCGACGCCTTCCCGGCCGCCTGGACGAAGTCGTCGTAGAGCGAGGTGTTGTAGATGTCGTCCTGGTTGCGGTCCCTGATCACCAGGACCTGGTAGCCGGGCGTGGCGCGCTGCTTCTGCCGGAGGTAGTTCACCGCGGCGCTCGCCTGGGCGGAGTTGGGCGCGGACGTCCGGAAGAACCCGACCTGGGTCGCGGACGCCAGGTTGTCGGCGGTGACGGTGGCGCCCATCATCGGAACCTTCGCGGCCCGCAGCGCCCGTACCGCGTCCAACGTGCCGCCGCGGCTCTGCCCGAACCCGGCGACCGCGACCAGCCGGCTGCCGTCCGTCGTCATCGCGATCAGCCGGTCGGTCAGCGGTTTCCACTGCTCCGAGCGCGTCCCGATGTTGGCGACCAGCAGCTTGACCTGCGGGGTGTCGCCGCGCCCGCCGAGCTGCGCGTCGTTCAGCTGCCGCTGGGCCAGGTACGCGCCCTCCAGCTCCTCGCGGATGCCGTACTTGGTCGCCTCGTCCTGCGGGTCGGTGGTGATCGGCTCGACGTAGGCGACGCTCACCCACGGGCGGCCGGCGGCGGCGACCCGGGCGTTCTCGGCGCGGATCTTCGCCATGACCGGCGCGAGCGACGGCTCGAAGACGGTGCTGCCGTCGGTGACGCCGATGCACTCGTGCGCGGGCCCGGCCTTCGGCACGCCGTGGCCGCAGCCGTCGCCGCCGCCCGCCAGCCGGATCCCCGTGGTCACCGCGGCGGCCACGACCACCAGCGCCAGCCCGATCCACGGCCACCTGCGGCGGCGCGCCCGCGGCACCCGGAACGCCGGTTCCAGGCCGTCGGTTTCCTGTGTCACCACGGCTTCCTCTCGTACTGCTCGGCCCTGGCCTTGAAGACGTCCCGGTCCGTCTCGGCCCGGGTCAGGCGGCGCAGGGTGCGGAACTCGTCGGCGATGTACGCGTACAGCTCCGCGTACGGGTCGCCGAGCGGGTCCTCGTAGCCATCGGCGTACGGGGCGGAGCGCGGGTGCGCGGTGATCCATCCGGCCACCAGCAGCCGGGTGATCGCCTGCCGCTCCTCGTCGCCCCACGGCGTGCCCACCAGCCGCATGTACCGGATGCGGGCCGTCTCCGGCCGTCCGCCGAGCCTGCGGGCCGGGGCCCGCTGGATCAGCGCCAGGTCGTCGCACCACCGCTCGGCGGGCATCAGGTGGAAGCGGGCGTGCAGGTGGTCGACGGCCGCGTCCAGCCGGTCCGCGGCCAGGTCGTGGTAGGCCACCGTGCGCTCGTCGTCGCCGGCGGCGTCGGCCAGCGCGGTGTGCGCGCCGTTCCAGGTGCCCGGCCCGTCGCCGGTGACCGCCTCCAACTGGCGCAGCAGCAGGAACCGCACCACCGGGTGGTAGACGAGGCGGCCGTCGTCCTCGAACTGCCGCACCAGGGCGGGCGGTACGCCCCGCCACAGCTGCGTGGCGGCCTCCGCCTGGCCCTGGGTGACCGCGGCCGCGGCCCGCGGCAGCACCGCGCGCAGGCCCGCCGGGCAGTCCGCGAGCAGCCAGTCCAGGACGGTGTCCGCGACGGTCGGGTGGCGCCGCTCGCGGGCCTCGGCACCGCCTCCCGCGGCCGCGGACGGCAGCGCGGGCCAGCCCTGCACGCGCTGGTCCCAGGGCGTGCCGGCCGGGAAGCGGGACAGCGCGTCCAGCACGGCGCCGGTGGCCGCCGGCTGGCCGCGGGTCGCGGTGTACACGACCCAGCCCAGCCAATACGAGGCGTTGGCGGAGCGTTCGGCGTCCGGGCGCACGGCGCCGTCGGGGAGCGCGGACAGGACCTCCTTGGCGTGGTCCTCGACCTCTGCCCGGTTCAGGTCGCGCAGCCGGCCCACGTGCAGCCGGCCCGCCGGCACCGGGGCGAAGCGCTCGCCCTCCGCCGACCAGCCGTCGCTGTACCGCGGCGGGGCCGCCAGCCGCCGCTCCTCGCGGACCAGTGTCTCCGGCGTGCGGCGAGCGGTCGCCAGGACCAGCAGCGGGTCGGTCCGGCCCGGCCGCCCCGGCACGCCGCCGCGCGCGTCGAGCAGCAACTGCATCAGTTCCTCGCCGAGTTCACCGTCGGCGTTGTCCAGCAGCACCAGGCAGTGCGTGGTACGCCTGCCGTGCCCCGCGCGGGTCTCGTAGGCGGCGCGCAGATCGGCCAGGAACCCTTCGAGCAGCAGCCGCTGGGCCTCGCGCTGCTGCTCGGGGTAGCCGTGGAACAGCTGGTTGACGCTGACGAGGAAGTCGGCACCCGCGCGCGGGCCGCCGACGTCGTGGCTGGCCTGGGCGATCCGGCGCCTGAGCCGCACCTTGGCCTGCAGCCGCTGGGTGCTGCGGATGACCGGCACGATCTGCGTGACCCAGCCGGGCAGCAGCCCGCCGCTGACCGCGGCGGCGCCGTCCAGCAGCGGCTGGACGGTCTCCAGGGAGAGTTCCTGGCGGTCGGGGCCCTGCAGCAGGGTCTGCATCTCGGCGATCGCCGCGGGCCGGTCTCGGCTGCTGACGGCCGCGGCGGCGGCCAGCAGCAGCACCGTGAACGACGGGAAGCCCAGCGGCGGCACGTCGTCCTTGCGGGCCTGCAGCTGGAAGGCGAGGTCGGCGAGCGCGTCGAAAAGGGTCTTGCCGTCCCGCTCCATCGCCGCCAGGTCCAGGTGGGCCAGCGGCGCGGCCCGCCCCCAGGCCTCCAGACGCC
Organism: Actinacidiphila rubida; assembly: GCF_900110255.1. Taxonomy (GTDB): domain Bacteria; phylum Actinomycetota; class Actinomycetes; order Streptomycetales; family Streptomycetaceae; genus Actinacidiphila; species Actinacidiphila rubida. Next base: position 294,103 of record NZ_FODD01000003.1, on the reverse strand, counting down.
GCAGCAGCGTGGTCTTGCCGCTGCCGCGCGGGCCCAGCAGCAGCACCGCGGGCAGCCGGCCCACCGGCCCTGGCGTGCGGACCAGCAACGGCTCCGCGTAGGCGCGTATCGCCCGGTCCCGCAAGGACCGCCCAGGCCAGTCCGGCACCCTGTTCCCCCGCCCGCCTCAGTGACTCCCGTGGGTACCAAGCGTGCCGCAATTCCCTTGCCTCGCAAGGGATTTCGACCAATTGAGGGCGCCCGGCGAGAGGGCCGCCGGGGGGAACGGGGGCCGGTCGTCCGGAGATCCGGACGACCGGCCCTAGACCTTCGACTTGTAGCCGCGGCCCCACTGCAGACCCCAGCCGTACAGCCGGTCGATCTCCGCCTGGAAGCCGTAGACGTACTTCACCTCGCGGCGCACGAACATCTCGCCCTTGCGGTTCTCGATCAGCACCACCGCGCACGAACGCGCCTGCGGCTCCCGCTCGTTGAGGGGGATCTCGATCCGCGGCCCGGAGCCGGGGAAGATCTCCACCTTGGCGTGGGTACGGTCGAAGGCGGGCGTGCCGTCGTAGATGTAGACGAACACCAGCAGCCGCTTGAACTCGTCGCGCTTGTCGAAGTTGATGTACAGCGTCTCACCCGAGGTGCCGCCGAACCGGTCGTCGCCGCTCATCTGGATCCACGGCGGGCTGTCCAGGTCGCCGAGGAAGTTGCCGAGCGGCTGCACCACACCCTTGCTGCCGTCGGTGAGTTCGTACATGCAGGCCAGGTCCAGGTCGACGTTGACCATGGCGGGACCGGCCGCCTGCACCACCCGCGGCTTGAAGATCTCCAGCTGGCGGCGCAGGAAGCTGCCGCGTTCGGTGGTCCAGCCGCCGGTGTCCGACGTGCGCATCTGCCAGGACAGGTTGACCCGCAGGTTGCCGACGGCGGCGCCCTGCTTGGTCAGCGACAGCTCGGGGCGCCGCCTGGTGAGTTCCACGGTGTGCGCGTTGCCGATGTCGAACTGCTGGGCTCCACTGGGCCGCAGAAAGCTCCACCAGGGCATCTGCCGTCTCCGCCTTCCCTCGACGTGCTCGACGTGCTCTCGGGTTCTCCGGACGTTCGCTCGACATGGCACTGCCCCCGCCGGGTGGCGGGGGCAGTCCGGTGCGCGGGCGGGGTCAGACCCCGGACGTCACCTCTGCCTTGTCGTCGTCCGACTGCTGGGATTCTTCCCCGAGCCGGCGGTTGCGTACCACCGACGACCAGTAGGAGGCCGCGATCAGGACAACGCCGACCAGGCCGGTGACGATCTCGCTCACGTCGTACTTGATCGTGAACAGCAGGATGAACGCCAGCGCGCCGATCGCGTAGTGGGCGCCGTGCTCCAGGTACACGTAGTCGTCCAGCGTGCCCTTGCGGACCAGGAAGACGGTCAGCGACCGGATGTACATGGCGCCGATGCCGAGGCCGAGCGCGATCTGGAAGATGTCGTTGCTGATCGCGAAGGCGCCGACGACACCGTCGAAGGAGAACGACGCGTCGATGACCTCGAGGTAGAGGAACATGAAGAACGCGGCCTTGCCGGCCAGCCCCGCGACCCGCATGACGCTGGCGCCACTGCCCGCGGCCGCCTTCGACGTCCCGGCGCCCTCGCGGGCCCCGTTCCCGTTCACGTCGTCCCGGTCGTCGTCCCCGTCCCCGTTTTCCCCGTCTTCGTCGCCGTCCTCGTCCTCTTCGAGGCGCTCCTCGAAGTAGCCCGAGATGCCGCCGACCACCAGGTAGGTGATCAGGCCGCCGACGCCGGCGAGCAGCACCGTCTCGCCCTTGTCCACGGTGCCGTGGCCGCCGTGCAGCGGGACGCCGGTGGCCACCGTGGTGGCGAAGACGACCAGGGTGACCATGGCGATCACCACGGAGAGCATGTCCAGCTTGCCGAGCTTGGCCAGCGGCTTCTCCAGCCAGCTCAGCCAGGTGATCTCCCGCTCCTCGAAGATGAAGTCGAGGAAGATCATCAGGAGGAACATCCCGCCGAACGCGGCGATCGCCGGGTGGGCGTTGGTGACCAGGGTCTCGTAGCGGTCGTGGTCGTTGATGGCGACCTTGACCGCTTCCCACGGGCTGAGTTTCGCGGTGATCGCGACGATGATCACCGGGAAGACCAGCCGCATGCCGAAGACCGCGATCAGCACGCCGACGGTCAGGAACATCTTCTGCCAGAAGGCGTTCAGCTTGCGCAGGATGCCCGCGTTGATGACGGCGTTGTCGAAGGACAGCGAGATCTCAAGGACGGAAAGGATCGCGACGATCGCGAGTCCCTTCGCCCCCCAGACGTAGAAGGCCAGGGCCAGGCCGAGGACGGTGACGCCCAGCGACCAGCCGAAAGTTCTGAGGAGCACGTGCTTCCCACCCAATTCCTTGTGACCTGTGACCACGAGGTCCCCCGCGCGGTACGCGGCTTTACGAAACGTTGACCCCGAAGTCTAGGGCGATCCCGCGCAGCCCGGACGCGTACCCCTGGCCAACGGCCCGGAACTTCCACTCGCCGCCGTAGCGGTACAGCTCGCCGAAGATCATCGCGGTCTCCGTCGAGGCGTCCTCGGTCAGGTCGTATCGTGCCAGCTCGGCACCGTCGGACTGGTTGAGCACCCGGATGTACGCGTCGCTGACCTGCCCGAACGTCTGCACGCGGGCATCGGCGTCGTAGATCGAGACCGGGAAGACGACCTTGTCGACGTTGGCCGGAACCTTGGTCAGGTCGACCAGGATCGTCTCGTCGTCGCCGCCGGAGCCGCCGACCAGCTCGTCACCGGTGTGCTCGACGGAGCCGTCCGGGCTCTTGAGGTTGTTGTAGAAGACGAAGTACTCGTCGCCCAGCACCCGGCCGCCGGAGCACAGCAGCGCGCTGGCGTCCAGGTCGAAGTCGGCACCGGTGGTCGAGCGGGCCCTCCAGCCCAGGCCGATCTGGACCTGGGTGAGGTTCGGCGCGGCCTTGGAGAGGGAGACATTGCCTCCCTTGGCGAGCGTGACGCCCATCGTGGTTCGTTCCTCCCCGTATCGCTGTTCTCTGTGCTGCCCGGGATCCGGGTCAGACATTCACGCCGAAGTCCTGCGCGATGCCGCGCAGACCCGACGCGTAGCCCTGCCCGATGGCGCGGAACTTCCACTCGCCGCCGTGGCGGTAGAGCTCGCCGAAGACCATCGCGGTCTCCGTCGAGGCGTCCTCGGTCAGGTCGTAGCGGGCCAGTTCGCGGCTGTCGGCGGCGTTGACCACGCGGATGTAGGCGTTGCGGACCTGGCCGAAGCTCTGCTGGCGGGTCTCGGCGTCGTAGATGGAGACCGGGAAGACGATCTTGGAGACGTTGGCCGGCACGCCCGCCAGGTTGACGTTGATCACCTCGTCGTCGCCCTCGCCCTCACCGGTGAGGTTGTCGCCGGTGTGCTCCACCGAGCCGTCGGGGCTGCGGAGGTTGTTGAAGAACACGAAGTGCTGGTCGGACAGGACCTTGCCCTGGTCGTTGGTGAGCAGCGCGCTCGCGTCCAGGTCGAAGTCCGATCCCGTGGTGGTCCGGGCGTCCCAGCCCAGGCCCACGACGACCGCCGTGAGGTTCGGCGCCTCCTTGGTCAGCGAGACGTTGCCACCCTTGCTGAGGCTGACTCCCACGAGTCCTCCGTCCGATCGAGCTGAGTACAGCGGTGTACGGCCTTGCGGACGGGTGCGGGCACGCCGTCCACAGGGATCAACGTGCTGAGCCTAGTGACCGGTTCCCTCCGGCTACAGGGCTTGGAGGGCCTTTGCGTAGTCGTGAAGGTCACGGGCGTCGGGGAGGCCGTTGACCACGGTCCAGCGGACCGTGCCGTGCTTGTCGATGACGAAGGTGCCGCGCACCGCGCATCCCTTGTCCTCGGCGAAGACTCCGTAGGCCCGGGAGGCGGTTCCGTGCGGCCAGAAGTCCGACAGCAGCGGGAACTCCAGCCCCTCGGCGTCGGAGAACGCGCGCAGCGCGTGCATGGAGTCGCAGGAGACCGCGAGCAGCTGTACGTCGTCGTTCTGGAAGGCCGCCAACTCGGCCTGGACAGCCCGCAGTTCACCGGTGCAGACACCGGTGAAGGCGAACGGGAAGAACATCAGCACGACGTGCTTGGCGCCCGCGAAGTCGCCGAGGCGCACGGTGCGGCCGTGCTGGTCCTTCAGCTCGAGGTCAGGTGCGGCGTCGCCTTCGGTGAGGGGCATGGTGATCCGGCTCTCCCTGTTCTCCGTGCGTCGGCGCGCACGGAGGCGGCAGCCGGCAGCACACCGCGAAACGTCGCGGCGGCCGGCCGCACACCGTGGCCCGGGGCGGCGTGCACCCCGGTGACATCCTGAGCGAAGCGCTACCGCTTGCCGGCCTTGGCGGCCTTGGGCGTGACCAGACGGCTGCCGGTCCAGTCCTTCGCGGCGTTCACGCTGCTGGTCTGGGCCAGACCCGCGGTCTGCGCCGCCTCGCCGATCTCGCTGGGCTCGACATGGCCGTCGCGCCCCGTCTTCGGGGTCATGAGCCAGATCGGGGCGCCGGGGTCGACCGTCGAGGTGGCGTCGACGAGCGCGTCGGTGAGGTCGCCGTCCTCCTCGCGGAACCACAGCAGGACGGCATCGGGCACGTCGTCGTAGTCCTCGTCGGCGAGCTCCTCGCCCGTGAGCTCCTCGATGGCCTCCCGGAGCTCCTGGTCGCAATCCTCGTCGTACCCGAGCTCCTGGACCACCTGTCCGGGCTCGAAACCAAGCCGGCTCGCCGGGTTGGTCCGCTCCTCCGCGTGGTCCGCGGTCGCGCTCACGCTTTGCCTCCTGTCATGGGGACTTTCCCTGTGCTGTGTGTGCCCGCTCCGGTGCGGGCTTATTGGCGGTAGTCCACACGGGCGCGGCGGATCGCGCAAGTACCCGGCGTACGAGACCGCCGAAACGGTGATGATTCGACCGTCTTCCCCGCAACCCGCACACTCCATGGTGACGCACATCACTCCGCTTTGCCGGTGTTGTGGAGGAATGGCGGCACGAGTCGGTCGTACGTCCGACTGGGCGTAGAGTTCGGGTTTGGCGCTGGACCGGTCGGTGCCGCACGCCCTCCAGCAGCACGCCACCACCGGCTCGGCTGTTACCGCTCGGTAGAGATGACGTATCCAACCACGCGGTACACGATGGAGGCGGCGCGACCCTGCAGAGCACCAATATTCAACGAGCAGTGAAGGAACAGCGTGGCTTCCGGATCCGATCGCAACCCGATCATCATTGGCGGCCTTCCCAGCCAGGTCCCGGACTTTGATCCCGAGGAGACGGCGGAATGGCTCGACTCGCTCGACGCGGCCATCGACGAGCGCGGCCGGGAGCGGGCCCGTTACCTGATGCTCCGCCTCATCGAGCGGGCCCGCGAGAAGCGCGTCGCCGTCCCCGAGATGCGCAGCAGCGACTACGTCAACACGATCGCCACCAAGGACGAGCCGTTCTTCCCCGGCAACGAGGAGATCGAGCGCCGGATCCTCAACGCCACCCGGTGGAACGCGGCGATCATGGTGTCGCGCGCGCAGCGCCCCGGGATCGGCGTCGGCGGCCACATCGCGACGTTCGCCTCCTCCGCCTCGCTGTACGACGTGGGCTTCAACCACTTCTTCCGCGGCAAGGACGACGGCCTGGGCGGTGACCAGGTCTTCTTCCAGGGCCACGCGTCCCCCGGCATCTACGCCCGCGCCTTCCTGCTCGACCGGCTCTCCGAGGCCCAGCTCGACGGCTTCCGCCAGGAGCACTCCAAGGCGCCGAACGGGCTCTCCAGCTACCCGCACCCGCGGTCGATGCCGGACTTCTGGGAGTTCCCGACCGTCTCCATGGGCCTCGGCCCCCTGGGCGCGATCTACCAGGCCCGGATGAACCGCTACATGGAGGCCCGCGGCATCGCCGACACCTCCAAGTCACACGTGTGGGCGTTCCTCGGCGACGGCGAGATGGACGAGCCCGAGTCGCTCGGCCAGCTGTCCATCGCCGCCCGCGAGGGCCTGGACAACCTGACCTTCGTGGTCAACTGCAACCTGCAGCGGCTCGACGGCCCGGTGCGCGGCAACGGCAAGATCATCCAGGAGCTGGAGTCGCAGTTCCGCGGCGCCGGCTGGAACGTCATCAAGCTCATCTGGGACCGCTCCTGGGACCCGCTGCTCGCCCAGGACCGCGACGGCGTGCTGGTGAACAAGCTGAACACCACGCCCGACGGCCAGTTCCAGACGTACGCCACCGAGACCGGTTCGTACATCCGCGACCACTTCTTCGGCGACGACCAGCGGCTGCGCAAGATGGTCGAGAACCTCACCGACGAGCAGGTGCTGCACCTGGGCCGGGGCGGGCACGACCACCGCAAGATCTTCGCCGCGTACACCGCCGCGATGGAGCACAAGGGCCAGCCGACGGTCATCCTCGCCCAGACCATCAAGGGCTGGACGCTGGGGCCGAACTTCGAGGGCCGCAACGCGACCCACCAGATGAAGAAGCTGACCGTCGACGACCTCAAGCGCTTCCGCGACCGGCTGCACCTGCCGATCACCGACGCGCAGCTCGACGCCGGCTACCCGCCCTACTACCACCCGGGCCGGAACTCCGAAGAGATCCAGTACATGCACGACCACCGCAAGGCCTGCGGCGGTTACGTGCCCACCCGCGTGGTCCGCGCCAAGCCCCTGCCGCTGCCGGAGGACAAGACCTACGCGGCGGCCAAGAAGGGCTCGGGCGCCCAGTCGATCGCCACCACCATGGCGTTCGTGCGCGTCCTGAAGGACCTCATGCGGGACAAGGAGATCGGCAAGCGCTTCGTGCTGATCGCCCCCGACGAGTACCGCACCTTCGGCATGGACGCGTTCTTCCCGAGCGCGAAGATCTACAACCCGCTCGGTCAGCAGTACGAGTCCGTGGACCGCGAGCTGCTGCTGGCGTACAAGGAGTCGCCGACCGGCCAGATGCTGCACGACGGCATCTCCGAGGCCGGCTGCACCGCCTCGCTGATCGCCGCCGGCTCGGCCTACGCCACGCACGGCGAGCCGCTGATCCCGGTGTACGTCTTCTACTCGATGTTCGGCTTCCAGCGGACCGGCGACCAGTTCTGGCAGATGGCCGACCAGCTCGCGCGCGGCTTCGTGCTCGGCGCGACCGCCGGCCGGACCACGCTGACCGGCGAGGGCCTGCAGCACGCCGACGGCCACTCGCAGCTGCTGGCGTCCACCAACCCGGCCTGCGTCGCCTACGACCCGGCGTACGGCTACGAGATCGCCCACATCGTGCAGGACGGCCTGCGCCGGATGTACGGCGAGACCGCGGACGGCCAGGCGGGCGAGGACGTCTTCTACTACCTCACCGTCTACAACGAGCCGATCCAGCACCCGGCCGAGCCGGCCGACGTGGACGTCGAGGGCATCCTCAAGGGCATCCACCGGATCAGCGCGGGCCAGGCGGGCAGCATCCCGGCGCAGATCATGGCGTCCGGCGTGGCGGTGCCGTGGGCCGTCGAGGCCCAGCGGATCCTCGCCGAGGACTGGGGCGTGCGGGCCGACGTGTGGTCCGCGACGTCCTGGAACGAGCTGCGCCGCGAGGCCGTGTCCGTCGAGCAGCACAACCTGCTGCACCCGGAGGAGGAGCAGGCCGTCCCGTACGTGACCCGCAAGCTCTCCGGCGCGCAGGGCCCGTTCGTGGCGGTCTCCGACTGGATGCGCTCGGTGCCGGACCAGATCGCCCGCTGGGTGCCCGGCCGCTACACCTCGCTCGGCGCGGACGGCTTCGGCTTCGCCGACACGCGTGGCGCGGCCCGCCGCTTCTTCCACATCGACGCGCAGTCGATCGTGCTGGCGGTGCTGACGGAGCTGGCCGGCGAGGGCAGGATCGACCGGTCCGCGCTCAAGCAGGCCGTGGACCGGTACCAGCTGCTGGACGTGGCGGCGGCCGACCCCGGCGCGGCGGGCGGCGACGCCTGACGCACGGCGTTTCCCGTGGGGCCCCGGCGTGTCCGGGGCCCCGCGGCGTACCACCGCGGACTTGGGGCTTTACCTGAATATTCCGTTGTAAAACGTGATCTGGGTCACCATGAGCAACCAGAGCCCCCCTCGCTGTGTCTAGTGTGGGCAGACGAGCATCTGTCGCCGACGGCGCTCGCGACCCCGGATCCTCACGGGATCTCCCCCCAGCCGCCGCCCCGCCCCGTGCGGGACGAATCCGCGAGGCATCAGCGAGTGACCCTTTTCTACGCGCTCTACGTACGACTGAGCCCCACCTCCGTCCGCGCCCTGCTGGCCCTGGCGGTCGTCTTCGTGATGCTGGGCACGACGGGGTGGACGGCGGTCCGGCCGCACACGGTCTCCGGCGCCAGGGCCGCGGCCCTGACGTCGTGGATGCACGGAACGATCGGCCACCACCGGCTGCCCAGCCCCAACGCGGCACCGGCCACCATCGCGAGGTTCTTCGCCTCGCTGACCGCCACCCAGCGCCTCGCCCTGGCCCGCCGCTACCCGCTGGTGGTCGGCAACCTCAACGGCGCCCCACTGGCCCTGCGCTACCGCGCCAACCGGCTGTCGCTGTCCCAGTTCCGGGCGAGCGAGGCGGCGCGCGCGGTCAGTGACAAGCTCACGCCCGCCGGCCGCAAGGTCGCCGAGCGCCTCTCCGGCCGCTACGCCTCGCTGCTCGCCGGCCACCGCCAGATCCTCTCCTTCGACCCGACCGGGCCGGGCCGGGCCGCCGAGGTCTTCGGCGACCTGTCGACCGCCCGCCGGATCGCGGTCGTGGTGCCCGGCGTCGACACGGACATGCTCACCTTCGAGAAGTCCAGCAAGCCGTACTCCTCCCCCACCGGCATGGCCCGCGCCCTGTACGACGAGGAGCAGAACGACCAGCCCGGCGCGCGCACCGCGGTGATCGCGTGGGCCGACTACACCACCCCGTCCGGCGTGGGTCTGGACGCCTCCACCGGCACGCTCGCCGAGCGGGGCGCGGTACGCCTGGAGGGACTGGTCCAGGCGCTGCCGCGGAAGGCCGAGGTGTCGCTGTTCTGCCACTCGTACGGCTCGGTGCTGTGCGGGGTGGCCGCGCCCGACCTGCCGCACGGCAGGATCGGCGACATCGCCGTCTTCGGCAGTCCCGGGATGCGGGTGCGGCGCGCCGCCGACCTGCACACCACGGCCAACGTGTGGGCGGCCAGGGACTCCAGCGACTGGATCAGCGACGTCCCGCACGTGGAGTTCGCGGGTCTCGGCCACGGTGCCGACCCGGTCTCCGGCTCCTTCGGCGCCCGCGTGGTCAGCGCGGCCGGCGCCAGCGGGCACCCCGGCTACTTCGCGCCCGGCACGGCGAGCCTCGCCAACTTCGCGGAGATCGCGCTCGGCGACTACCAGGGCGTGGCCTGCAAGTCCGGCACGGCCTGCACCGACGGGCTTTGACGCCACAGGACCCGACACCGGCGGGCACCGGCACCGCACCGCCGCGCGGCAGAGGACGGCTGTCGGACCCCGCGCCTAGGCTGGCGGACATGGTGACCTTCGAGGAGTTCGCGGGGCTCGCGCTGGCGCTGCCGCAGGCGCACGAGCGGATCACCTGGGGCAGCGAGCACACCTTCCGCGTCGGCGAGAAGATCTTCGCGATGGGCGCGCCCGAGTCCGCGTCCGTCTCGCTGAAGGCGTCCCTGGAGGACCAGAGCGAGCTGCTGGCCGCCGATCCGGAGACGTTCTCGGTCGCGCCGTACGTGGGCCGGTTCGGCTGGGTGCGGGTCGCGCTGGCGACGGCGGACGCGGGGGAACTCGGCGAGCTGCTCACCGAGGCATGGCGGCGAACGGCACCCAAACGCCTGGTGAAGGCATATGACACGGCACCGGGAGAGACGGGTGGGGCGCAAGTGGGGGACGTGCAGAAAAGGCAGCGACGCGCGTAGCGCGGGCCGGGACTGACGGGCGCACCCGGCCATAGGCTGAGCCTTATGGGTGATGTGCTGGCCGGGATCAACGCCGCGTGGGAATTCGAGCCCGACGCTGTCGTCATCCGGTACACCCGTGGCGTGCGCGGCTCGCGACTGCTCCAGTCGCTCGTCGAACGGCGCATCCCGCACGCCGCGATCAAGGACGTCGAGGTGCTCGACGGACGGCGCGGCACGGCGGTACTGCGAGCGGTGCCCCGGCACGGCGCCGACCCGCTCATCGAGGCCGCGGGCGGCCAGCTGAAGGACTCCGCGGACCCCTACCGGCTGGTGGTCCCCGACCAGCACCGCACGCTCGCCGAGTACTACCGCGACGAGCTGCGGGCCGCCGTCGCCGGCCACGACGACGACGGGGAGCCGCCGGCCCGCTTCCTGGTGGATCCGCCGACCGCGCCGCGCTCCTTCAAGGCGTACGACGCGAAGGCCTTCTTCGACGGCCGGTCGGTGGCCTTCCGCTGGTTCTGGACCGGCGCGTCCTCCGCCAAGTGGAAGGCCGGCGACCAGGTCTTCCCGATCGAGGAGCTGAGCGGCGTGGACTGGCGCTCCCCCGAGATGCTCCACGGCCACCTGCGGCTGCTGCGCCGGGACGACGGCACCGGCGGCGCGCCCGGCGCGGCGCCCGGCACCGCGCGGCCGCAGGGCGAGGCCGACCAGGACCCGGCCGCGGTGGTGCTCGGCCTGGGCTACGGCCCGGTGCACGAGTCGCTGCCGTTCGCCGCGGCCGTACTGGCCGCGATCCGCGCCCACCGCACCACTCGCGCCTGAGCGCGGGCCCCCGCAGGTGGGGGCCCGCGCTCAGGCAGGTGCTGGGGCGACGGGTGCGCCGGGGCGGCGGCGCGGCCTACTCGCGCGCCGCCGACGTGCCGGTCATGTCGGCGTAGCGGTCGCCGGCGACCGCGCCCGCGATCGGCTCCAGCCACTCCAGCTCGATCGCGTCGAGCGTGATGTGGGTGGCCGCGGTGTTCTCCAGCACCCGGGACGGCTTGCGGGTGCCCGGGATCGGCACCACCGGCAGGCCGTGCACCTCGGCGCGCTGCTGCACCCACGCCAGGGCGATCTGGCCGAGCGTCGCGTCGTGCGCCTTGGCGGCCTTGCGGACCGGGTCGAGCAGGTTGGCGTTGTGCTTCGCGTTCTCCCCGGAGAACCGCGGCTGGCTGCGCCGGAAGTCGCCCTCGGCGAGCTCGGCCGAGGCGTCCTGGAACGCGCCGGTCAGGAACCCGCGGCCGAGCGGTGAGTACGGCACGAACGTCACGCCGAGCTGCGCCGCCGCGCCCACCACGGACGTCTCCACGTCCCGGCTGAACAGCGACCACTCCGACTGCACGGCGGCGATCGGGTGCACCGCGTACGCCTCGCGCAGCTCCGCGCCGGTCACCTCGGACAGGCCCAGCTGCCGCACCTTGCCCTCGGCGACCAGCTCGGCCATGGCGCCGACGGACTCGCTCAGCGGCACCCGCGGGTCGCGGCGGTGCATGTAGTACAGGTCGATGACGTCGATGCCCAGACGGCGCAGGCTCGCCTCGACCGCGCTCTTGATGTGGGCGGGGTCGTTGCGGATCTCCCGGCCGCCGTCGGGCGTCCGGTGGATGGCGAACTTCGTCGCCAGCACGACCTCGTCGCGGTGCGCCTTCAGGAACGGCGCGAGGAACTCCTCGTTGGCTCCCATGCCGTACATGTCGGCGGTGTCGAACAGGGTCACCCCGGCGCCCAGGGCGGCCTCCAGCGTCTCCCGCGCCGCGCTCTCGTCGGTGGCGCCGTAGAAGTCGCTCATGCCCATGCACCCCAGGCCCTGGACGCCGACCAGCGGGCCGTTCTCGCCGAGCCGGGCGGTTCCGATGCGGTTCTGGGAGGTCATCACGCCGTCCTCTCCGGGGCGCAGCGCGCACCCGCGTAAGTGCTGATCTTGTGGTCCAGGACGGACAGCGTGTCCTGGAGTTCGGCGATGCGCTGCAGGACGTCGGTCCGGGTCGCCTCCAGCAGCGCCTGCCGCTGCGGGTAGGTGTGGTCGCCCGCCCGGACGAGCTCGGCGTACCGGACCATGTCGGCGACCGGCATCCCGGTCAGCCGCAGCTTGCCCACCAGGGCCAGCCAGTCCAGGTCCCGGTTGGTGAAGCGGCGCTGCCCGGTGTGGGAGCGGTCCACGTGCGGCATCAGGCCGATCCGCTCGTACCAGCGCAGGGTGTGCGCGCTGAGCCCGGTGAACTCCGCGACCTCGCTGATCGTGTACCTGTCCTGCCCGAGGGGCCGCGGATGCCCCTGCTCGTCCCCTTCGCAGCTCATCGGATCCGCGGACCCGCGCTGCCGGGTGTCCTTCGCCACCTGCACGACCGTCATGCCCTCCACGCTAAGACGCTGGAGTGCACTCCAGGCAAGCGCCGCCCGGGGCTTTCCGGGGGCCCGTCGCACGGCACCACCCGGGCGGCGCCGTAGGCTCCCGGGCATGGAGAGCCTGGAGATGATCGCGCGCTGGCCGGTCGGTCACGCGGCGGCCGCCGTCGTGCGGCAGGACGGCACGGTGGCCGGCGGCTACGGACCGGCGGACCGCCCGTTCCGGCTGGCCTCGGTGACGAAGCCGCTGGCCGCGTACGCGGTGCTGGTCGCGTACGAGGAGGGCGTCTTCGAACTGGACGACCCGGCGGGGCCCGAGGGCTCCACCGTCCGGCACCTGCTGGCGCACGCGTCCGGCCTCGCGTTCGACGAGCACCGGGTGATGGCCGCGCCCGGCACCCGCCGGCTGTACTCCAACACCGGCTTCGAGGTGCTCGGCGACACCCTGGCCAAGGCGGCGGGCATGCCGTTCGCGGAGTACCTGCGGCAGGCGGTGCTGGAGCCGCTCGGCATGACCGGCACATCGCTGCCGGGCTCGCCGGCCGCGGACGGCGTCTCGACCGCGGGCGACCTCGCGCGGTTCGCCGCGGAACTGCAGGCGCCGCGCCTGCTGCACCCCTCGACGGTGGCCGAGGCCACGTCGGTGGTCTTCCCCGGCCTGAAGGGCGTCCTCCCCGGCTACGGCCACCAGAACCCCAACGACTGGGGTCTCGGCTTCGAGATCCGCGACGGCAAGTCCCCGCACTGGACCGGCGAGCGCTCCTCGCCGCGCGCCTTCGGGCACTTCGGCCAGTCCGGCACGTTCCTGTGGGTGGACCCCGCGGCCGGCGCGGCGTGCGCGGTGCTCACCGACCGGGACTTCGGCGAGTGGGCGCTGCCGCTGTGGCCGGCGCTGACGGACGCGGTGCTGGCCGAGCTGGCCGGCTGACCCCGCGCGGGGCGTTACGGCCGCGGGTCCATGGCCCACACGAGGTACTCGGCCGGGCCCGCGGTGCTCGCGGTGACCGGCGCGGTGCCGGTGATCCGGGCGGCGTCCCCGGGGCCGAGCAGTGCCTCGCCCTCCGCGTCGGCCAGGCGGACGGAGCCGCGGGCCACGTGCACGTAGCGGTGGACGGCGTCCGGCAGCGCGCACGCGTCGGGCCCGTCCGGCCGGCCTGCGTACAGCGCCGCGCGGGGCTGGCGCAGCCGCACCGGCGGGCACGCGTCCGGGTCGCCCGAGGCCAGCAGGCGCAGACCGGGGCCCGGTGGGACCGGGGCGGTCACCGCGGTGTACTCCGGCGGCCCGCCGAAGGGGTCCGGTCGCAGCCACATCTGCAGGAAGCGCAGCGGCTGGGGGCCGGCGTTGCGCTCGGTGTGGCGCACGCCGGTGCCGGCGGAGAGCCGCTGCAGGTCGCCTGCGGCGAGCAGGGCGGTCCGGCCGTGGTCGTCACGGTGTTCGAGGGTGCCGTCGAGCACCCACGTGACGATCTCGGTGTCCCGGTGCGGGTGCTCCGCGAAGCCGGCGCCGGGCGCCAGCGACTCCTCGTTGCACGCGACGAGGTGGCCGAAGGCCACGTTCTCCGGGTCGTAGTGCCCCCCGAACGAGAACGCGTGCGACGTCTCCACCCCCGCACCGTCCCCCCCACGGAACCTCCGGTCCCCCCTCCACACCTCCATCACGCCCCCAACCTACCCACCCGCGGCGCGACGGGACCGCCTGCGGGGCGCGTCCTGCCCCTTGCGGTGCGTTGCCGTGTCCCGGCCGTGGGACGGCGACGGCGCCGAAGGGGCTGGACGAGCCCCGTCAGCATGCGGAGTGAGCCCGAAAGTGGTACCCGGGGGCGCGCGCCGCAGGCGATGAGGCAGGCTTGGGTACGTGCCAGATGCTTCGCAGACTCCGCCAGGCCCAGCCCCCCTCGACGCCGCCGTCCGCGGGGACCACACCGCCACGTTGCGGCGGCTGGAGAAGTCGGCGGGGCGGCTGGCCGCGCACGCCATCGCCCGGATGGACGAGCAGCTGCCGTGGTACCGGGCGATGCCGCCCGAGAACCGCTCGTGGATCGGCCTCGTCGCCCAGGCGGGCATCGCCGCGTTCACCGAGTGGTTCCGGCACCCCGAAGCGCCGCAGGCGATCAGCACGGACGTGTTCGGCACCGCCCCCCGCGAGCTGACGCGGGCGATCTCGCTGCGCCAGACCGTCGAGATGGTCCGCACCACCATCGAGGTGATGGAGGCGGCCATCGACGAGGTCGCCGCGCCCGGCGACGAGGCGGTGCTGCGCGAGGCCCTGCTGGTGTACGCGCGGGAGATCGCGTTCGCCACCGCGCAGGTGTACGCGCAGGCCGCGGAGGCCCGCGGCGCGTGGGACGCCCGCCTGGAGTCCCTGGTCGTCAACGCGGTGCTCTCCGGCGAGGCCGACGAGGGCGTGCTGTCGCGCGCCGCCGCGCTGGGCTGGAGCTCCCCGGACAAGATCGTCGTGGTGCTGGGCACCGCGCCCAACGGCGACAGCGAGCTGACCGTCGAGGCGATCCGCCGGGCCTCGCGGCACGCCAAGCTGCAGGTGCTGACCGGGGTGCTCGGCGAGCGCCTGGTGGTGATCGCCGGCGGCGACGACGACCCGATCCGGGTGGCGAAGGCGCTGATCGGCCCGTTCGCCCCGGGCCCTGTGGTGGCCGGCCCGGTGGTCGGCGACCTGCTGTCGGCGACGCGCTCCGCGCAGGCCGCCGCGGCCGGTCTGAAGGCGTGCGCGGCCTGGCCGGACGCGCCGCGCCCGGTCCTGTCCGACGATCTGCTGCCCGAGCGCGCGATGGCCGGGGACCGCTTCGCCCGCGACCAGCTGGTGGAGGAGATCTACAGGCCGCTGGAGGAAGCGGGCTCCGCGCTGCTGGAGACGCTGAGTGTCTACCTGGAGCAGGCGTCGTCCCTCGAAGGTGCGGCGAGGATGCTCTTCGTGCACCCCAACACCGTGCGCTACCGGCTCCGACGTGTGACTGATGTCACCGGCTGGTCACCTTCCGATGTACGCTCCGCGTTCACCCTCCGCATCGCGCTCATCCTCGGACGGCTGTCCGATTCCGACCGCTCACTCTGAGTTTTTGTTTGACACCCACAAATCACCCGACAGTTCTTCGTCCCTGTCCTCACGGGCGGTCGGGCCTGCTCGCGAGAGAGAGTGTGAGTGTGCTCGTACTCGTAGCTCCCGGCCAGGGCGCCCAGACGCCCGGCTTCCTCGCCCCCTGGCTCGAACTGCCCGGCGCCACCGACCGGTTGGCCGCGTGGTCCGATGCCGCAGGCCTCGATCTGGCGCATTTCGGCACCGCGGCGGACGCGGACGAGATCCGCGACACCAAGGTGGCGCAGCCGCTGCTGGTGGCCGCGGGCCTGCTGTCCGCCGGCGCCCTGGGCCTGACGCCCGACCTCGTCGCGGGCCACAGCGTCGGTGAGATCACCGCCGCCGTCCTGGCCGGCACGCTGTCCGACACCGACGCGATGACGTTCGTGGCCGCCCGCGGCCGCGCCATGGCGGAGGCCGCGGCGGTGACCGAGACCGGCATGTCCGCGGTGCTCGGCGGCGACCCGGACGCGGTCGTCGCGCACCTGGCGTCCCTGGGCCTGACCCCAGCGAACATCAACGGCGCCGGCCAGATCGTGGCCGCCGGTACGGCCCCGCAGCTCGCGGCGCTCTCCGAGAACCGTCCCGAGGGCACCCGCGTGATGCCGCTGAAGGTCGCCGGCGCGTTCCACACCTCCCACATGGCGCCCGCGGTGTCCACACTGGAAGCACTGGCCCCGACGCTGGCGGTCGCCGACCCGAAGGTCCCGTACGTGTCCAACGCCGACGGGCAGCAGGTGGCCGGCGGTCGCGACATCGTGCGCCGCCTGGTGGCGCAGGTGTCCAACCCGGTCCGCTGGGACCTGTGCATGGAGACGTTCAAGGAGCGCGGGGTCACCGGCATCATCGAGGTGTCGCCGGGTGGCACGCTGGTCGGCCTGGCCAAGCGCGCGCTGCCGGGGGTACGCACCCTCGCGCTGAAGAAGCCTGACGACCTGGACGCGGCTCGCGCGCTGATCGCCGAACTCGGCGGCTCGGCTGCGGCCCCGGCGGCGGAATAAGGAGTCCTCGCAGAGATGACAGCGAAGATCAGCCCCAGCAAGGGCGCGCCCTACGCGCGGATCCTCGGCGTGGGCGGCTACCGCCCGAGCCGGGTGGTGCCCAACGAGGTGATCCTGGAGCACATCGAGTCCAGCGACGAGTGGATCCGGTCCCGCTCCGGCATCGCCACCCGGCACTGGGCGGGCCCGGAGGAGACCGTCGCGGAGATGTCGCTCGCGGCGGGTGGCAAGGCGATCGCCGACGCGGGGATCGCCGCCTCGGACATCGACGCCGTGATCGTCGCGACCGTCTCGCACTTCAAGCAGACCCCCGCGGTCGCCACCGACATCGCCCACCGGATCGGTGCGGGCAAGCCGGCCGCGTTCGACATCTCGGCGGGCTGCGCGGGCTTCACCTACGGCCTGACGCTCGCCAAGAGCATGATCACCGACGGCACCGCGCAGAACGTGCTGGTGATCGGCGTGGAGCGGCTGAGCGACCTGACCGACAAGGAGGACCGCGCCACGGCCTTCCTGTTCGGTGACGGCGCCGGCGCGGTCATCGTCGGCCCCTCGCAGGTGCCCGCCATAGGCCCGACGGTGTGGGGCTCCGAGGGTGACAAGGCGGAAACGATCAAGCAGACCGTCGCGTGGGACGAGTTCCGCACCGGCGACGTGTCCCGGCTTCCGCTCGACTCGTCCGGCAACGTGAAGTTCCCGGCGATCACCCAGGAGGGCCAGGCCGTCTTCCGCTGGGCCGTGTTCGAGATGGCCAAGGTGGCCCAGCAGGCGCTGGACGCCGCCGGGATCACCGCCGACCAGCTCGACGCGTTCATCCCGCACCAGGCGAACATGCGGATCATCGACTCGATGATCAAGGCGCTCAAGCTGCCCGACCACGTGGCCGTGGCCCGCGACATCGAGACCACCGGCAACACCTCGGCCGCCTCCATCCCACTGGCCATGGAGCGGCTGCTCGCCACCGGCGAGGCCAAGAGCGGGGACACCGCCCTGGTCATCGGGTTCGGGGCGGGTCTGGTCTACGCGGCCACTGTCGTTACTCTCCCCTAGGCACACCCACCGCGGCGCCGCAGTCCCGCACGCCGCACCATCGGTTACACATCAAGGAGCGCCGCAATGGCCACCAAGGAAGAGATCGTCGCCGGTCTCGCCGACATCGTGAACGAGATCGCCGGTATCCCGACCGAGGACGTCCAGCTGGACAAGTCCTTCACCGACGACCTGGACGTCGACTCGCTGTCCATGGTCGAGGTGGTCGTGGCCGCCGAGGAGCAGTTCGGCGTGAAGATCCCGGACGACGACGTCAAGAACCTCAAGACGGTCGGCGACGCGGTCGACTACATCCTGAAGGCCCAGGGCTGACCACGGCCCCGAGCCGAACCCACCGGTCCCGGGACAGGGGACCGACCCCCGGACGACGCGCCTGTCGCCCGCCCTTCTAGACGTGGAGAGACAATTCCTGTGAGCCCGACCAATCGCACCGTGGTCGTCACCGGTATCGGAGCAACCACACCGCTGGGTGGCGACAGCGCGTCGACCTGGGAGGCGCTGCTCGCCGGTCGTTCCGGCGTGTCGACCCTTCCACAGGAGTGGGCGGCCGACCTGCCGGTTCGCATCGCCGCGCAGATCGCCGTCGAGCCCGGCGAGATCCTGCCGCGGCCGCTCGCCCGCAAGCTGGACCGCAGCGCGCAGTTCGCGCTGATCGCCGCCCGTGAGGCGTGGGCCGACGCCGGCTTCACCGCCAAGGCCGGCGAGGACGCGGCCGTCGACCCCGACCGCCTGGGCGCCGTCATCGCGTCCGGCATCGGCGGCGTGACGACGCTGCTCGACCAGTACGACATCCTGAAGAACCAGGGCGTCCGCAAGGTGTCCCCGCACACCGTGCCGATGCTCATGCCGAACAGCCCCGCGGCGAACGTCGGCATCGAGGTCAACGCCCGGGCCGGTGTGCACACCCCGGTCAGCGCCTGCGCGTCGGGCGCCGAGGCCATCGGGTACGCGATCGAGATGATCCGCACCGGCCGCGCCGACGTGGTGGTGGCCGGCGGCACCGAGGCGGCGATCCACCCGCTGCCCATCGTCGCGTTCGGCAACATGATGGCGATGTCCAAGAACAACGACGACCCGCAGGGCGCGTCCCGCCCCTACGACAGCGACCGCAACGGCTTCGTGCTGGGCGAGGGCGCCGGCGTGATCGTGCTGGAGTCCGCCGAGCACGCGGCGGCCCGCGGTGCGCGGGTCTACGTGGAGGCCGTCGGCCAGGGCATCTCGGCGGACGCGCACCACATCACGCAGCCCGAGCCCACCGGGCGCGGCATCGCCGCGGCGCTGCAGAACCTGCTGGACGCCACCGACCTCAAGCCGGCCGAGATCGTGCACGTCAACGCGCATGCGACGTCCACCCCGCAGGGTGACGTGGCCGAGGTCAAGGCGCTGCGGAAGGTCTTCGGCCACGACGTGGACCACATGGCGGTGTCCGCCACCAAGTCCATGACGGGGCACCTGCTCGGCGGCGCCGGCGGTATCGAGACGGTGGCCACGGTGCTGGCGCTCCACCACCGGCTGGCCCCGCCGACGATCAACCTGGACAACCCGGACCCCGAGGTCGACGCCGACATCGTGCGCGGCGAGCCCAGGCCGCTGCCGGCCGGGACGATCGCCGCGCTGAACAACTCGTTCGGCTTCGGCGGCCACAACGTCGTCCTGGCCCTGCGGACGCCGTCCGTCTGACATCCCGCCGGCGCCTCACTGCCGCCGGCCCGTGAGATACGCCTTCGGCCCGCTTCCGCGGGCCGAAGGCGTTTTCTCACGGGCGGTGCGGCCCGCCGGTGCCCGCTGCTACTCCGCCGGCGCGCCGTCGAACGAGGCGAAGTACGAGGCGGCCATGTCGTCGCCGCCGTGCCCCTGCTCGCTGGCCCGCCGGAACCGCTCCGCACCGGCCGCCGTGAGGTCCATCCGCACCCCGTTGCGCTCGCCTGCGGCCACGATCAGCCGCGCGTCCTTCCAGGCGGCCTCGACGGTGAAGGCGGGCGTGAAGTCGCCCCCGCGGATGGCCGCGGCCTTCGTGCGCAGGTAGGGCAGGTCGAGCGCCCCGCCGTCGATGGCCTCGAAGAAGCGGTCCGGGTCGACGCCCAGGCCGCGGGCGAGCGCCATCGTCTCGGCGGTGGCGTGGGTGACCGCCAGCACCCAGTTGTTGAGCACCAGCTTCAGGGTGCTCGCGGGCCCCTCGGTGCCGTCCTGGCCGAGCCAGATGGTGCTGCGGCCGACGGCGTCGAACAGCGGCTCGGCGACCGGGCGTGCCGCGTCGGGCCCGGCGGCCAGCACCGTCAGCTGGCCGGACTCGGCGACCGACCGCGTGCCCAGCACGGGCGCGTCCAGGAAGAGCAGGCCGTGCTCGCGGGCCAGCCCGGCCAGCTCGCTCTGCGCGGTGGGGCCGACGGTGCTGCTCTGCATCCACACCGCGCCCTCGCGCAGGCCCGGCGCGGCACGGTGCATGACGTCCAGGACGGCGGCGCCGTCCAGCAGCATGGTGATCACCGCGTCGGCGCCGCGGACCGCCGCCTCGGGGTCGGCGAGGACGCGCACGCCGTGCTCGGCCAGCGGCCTGGCGCGGTCGACGGTGCGGTTCCAGGCGCGGACCTCGTGACCGGCGGCGGCGAGGTTGCGGGCCATGCCCGCGCCCATCAGGCCGGTGCCGAGGACCGCGACGGAGAGGGGACCGGAGGAGCCGGAGAAGTCAGTCGACATACCGGCAGGCTATGCCCGGCCGCCGCGGGCGGCCGCCCGGGGCACAACCCCCGGACACGGCCATCCGTGTGAACGCGCGTCAGCGGGCCGTGTCGGACCTGGTGCCCGGTCAGACCACCTGGTGGAGCCAGCGCACCGGCGCACCCTCACCCGCATAGCGGAACGGCTCCAGTTCGTCGTCCCACGGCTTGCCGAGCAGCCGGGAGAGCTCGCTCTCCAGGTCGGCCTCGCCGCGGCCGGCCCGCAGCATGGCGGCGCGCAGCCGGTCCTCGGGGATCAGGATGTCGCCGTGCATGCCGATGACGGCATGGAAGATGCCCAGCTCGGGCGTGGCGCTGTAGCGCTCGCCCTCGGCCGTGGCGCACGGCTCCGCCGTCACCTCGAAGCGCAGCAGGTGCCAGCCGCGCAGGGCCGAGGCCAGCTTGGACGCGGTGCCGGGTTCGCCCTGCCAGGAGAACTCGGCACGCCAGGTCCCTGGAGCGGCGGGCTGCCGGATCCAGTCCAGGCTCACGCGCACGCCGAGAACGCCCGCGACGGCCCACTCGACGTGCGGGCACAGCGCGCGCGGTGCGGCGTGCACGTACAGAACACCACGTGTCGTCACCGGTACCTCCAGTGTGGGACGAGGTTCGCCTTCCCCAGCGGCCTCACACACGAACCAGATGGAACCGGGGCATCATGAGACGTTCTGCGACATTGTGCACTATTCATCACAATCAGGACAAGAATCGCGTCTGACACCCGATAAACTCCGATCTCCCGTCAGTTCCCTTCGGGTGTCAGGGAAAAGCTACCGTGCGGCGTCCTGAAGGGGGTGACGTACGGTCGGGCTCGTACCAGATGTCACCCACTCGTCGGAGGGGAAGTACCGGATGCGATCGCTCTCGCGCAGCGGCCTGGCCCTCGCCGTCACCGCGCTTCTGCTGGCCGGATGCGGGGCGGGCGGCGCGCGGGCCGACCGCACCAGGCCCGGTGGGGGGACGCCCACCGCACAGATCTCGCATTCCGCGGGCACCGGCGGCGAGGCCGCGCCCGGGCAGGCGGCGCGGCCCGACAAGCCCGACGCGCCCGAGCAGCAGGAGCAGCAGGAGCGGCCGTGGAACGTCCGCCCCGCGTCCGTGGCGTCGCTCGGTGACTCCATCACCCGCGGCTTCGACGCCTGCGACCCCTTCACCGACTGCCCCGCGGTGTCCTGGGCGACCGGGACCAAGACCGCGGTGCACAGCCTCACCTCGCGGCTGGCCCCCGGCACGGGCAGCTGGAACCTGGCCCGTTCCGGGGCCCGGGTCGCCGACCTGCCGGCGCAGGCCCGCGCCGCCGCCGCGCACCACCCCGCGATGGTCACCGTGCTGATCGGGGCCAACGACGCGTGCGCGGCCACCACCGGCGCGATGACGCCGGTCGCCGACTTCCGTACCGCGTTCAACGGCACCCTGGCCTACCTGCACCGGGTGCTGCCGGGCACCCAGGTCCTGGTGGCGAGCATCCCCGACCTGCAGCACCTGTGGTCGGTGGGCCGCACCAGCGTGCTGGGACGGCAGTTGTGGCGGCTGGGACTGTGCCCGACCATGCTCAAGGACCCCGACGTGGTGACCGCGGCGGCCAACGCCCGGCGCGCCGAGGTGCGCAACCGGGTGATCGCCTACAACACGGCGCTGGCGCAGGTGTGCCAGCACTACGACCGCTGCCGGTTCGACGGCGGCGCGGTCTTCCGCTTCCCGTTCAGCAGCAGCCAGCTGAGCAAGTGGGACTTCTTCCACCCCAACCAGGACGGCCAGGCCGAACTGGCGAAGATCCTGGCGGGCGTGGCCTCCGGCGCCGTCCTCTGACGGTCGCGCGCCCCGGGTGCGGGCTCAGGCACCGGCGCTCGGCGGTGCGGTGAACGCCGCGGTGAGCCGGACGTCGGTCAGGCTGTGCCCGGCGTCCAGCGCGTAGCCGCCGGGCAGCAGACGCCAGCCGGCGGCCGTCCCGTCCCAGGTGCGGATCGCCCGTTCCGGCAGCGGCAGCCGGACCTCGACCGACCCGCCGGGTGCCGCCTCGGCCACCGCGAACGCCGCCAGCCAGCGCCGCGGCCGCTCCACGGCACTGCCGCCGCCCGCCGCGCCGCCGTCCCCCGCATCGCCCTCCGCCGGCCGCAGGTACAGCTGCACCACCTCGCGGCCGTGCCGCGCGCCGGTGTTGCGCAACCGGACCGTGGCGACGGCGAGGGTGCCGTCCTCGGCCGGGCGCGGCTCGACGGTCAGCGACTCGTAGGCCCAGGTGGTGTAGCCGAGGCCGTGGCCGAACGGGTACGCCGGGGCGGCCGGCGCCCGGTCCCAGGCCCGGTAGCCGATGAACAGCCCCTCCTCGTAGTCGAGCCGGCCGTCCCGCGGGGTGACGCGGGAGACCGGCGCGTCGGCCAGCCGGGCGGGCCAGGTGGTGGGCAGCCGGCCGCCGGGCTCCCGCGCGCCCAGCAGCACGTCGGCGAGGGCCGCGCCCGCCTCCTGGCCGGGGAACCAGGCGAGCAGGACCGCGGCCACGTCGTCGCGCCACGGCATCTCCACCGGCGCGCCGGAGTTGACGACCACGACCGTGCGGGGGTTGGCGGCGGCGACGCGGGCGACCAGCTCGTCCTGCCGGCCGGGCAGCCGCAGGCTCGTGCGGTCGAAGCCCTCGGACTCCACCCGTTCGGTGGTGGCGACCACCACCACCGCGGTGTGCGCGGCCCGCGCCGCGGCCACCGCCTCGTCCAGCAGCTCGCCGGGGTCGCGCTCGGGCTCGCCGTGCGCCAGCGAGAAGCCGATGGCCTGGACGGGCAGCGGCAGATCCTTCACCGGGGTGTGCACGAGGCTCACGTCGACCGCCCGGCCCGCCTCCAGCTCGACGGCGCCGCGTTCGGTGGGGGTGCCGAAGAACGCCTCGAAGGGGTCGGGGTTCTCGTCCGCCTGCGTGCCGTCGAAGAGCACGGTGCCGTCGACCGTCAGCCGGAAGCCGCCGAGGCCGCGGGTGCCGAAACGGTGCGCGCCGGAGACCCGCGGCACGAACCGGCCGCACACCTCGACGGTCTCCACGTCGTCGTGGGCGGCGCCCTCGGGCAGGTCGCCGAGCCACAGCAGCTGGCCGCCGGGCAGCGGCTCCGCGCCCAGCTCCCGCCCTTCGGCGTCCCGGGCGACGCCCCGCAGCGTGAACCCGGCCCCCGCAGCGGCCAGTTCCTCGCTGGGGTCGGCGCCCGCCGCCCAGGTCAGCGGGACGTCCCGCGGGAGCGCGGCGCGCAGCCCGTCGAGCGGCGAGACGACGTGGGCGGGGAAGACCTGGGCCGAGCCGCCGCCCAGGATGCGCGCCTCGCGGGCCGCGGCGCCGATCAGCGCGATGCCGCGCCGCCCGTCCCCGCCCAGGACGCCCCCGGGCTCCCCGGTGCCCCCGGCTCCGGTCCGGAGAGCCGCGGGGTCCAGCGGGAGGACGGGAGCGCCGTCGCGGTCCTCGTTGCGCAGCAGGACGCACGAGGTGACGGCGATCTCGCGGGCCAGCGCGTCCCCGTCGACGGCGGCCGGCCGGTCCGCGGCCGCGACGGCGGCCGGGGCGCCGGCCAGCAGCCCGCAGCGCGCGGCCAGTCGCAGCACCCGCCGCACGGCCGCGTCCACCAGTTCCTCCCCTGACTCCCCGGCCTCCCCGGCCCGCACGGCCGCGGCGAGCGCCGGCCCGTAGACGGTCAGCGGCCCCGGCATGGCCAGGTCCAGGCCGCCGCGCAGCGCCCCCGCGGTGCCGCGGGCGGCGAACCAGTCGGAGACCACGACGCCGTCGAAGCCCCACTCGCCGCGCAGCACGCCGTTCACCAGGGCGTCGTGCTCGGTCATCGTGGTGCCGTTGACCGCGTTGTACGCGGCCATCACACCCCACGGCCGGGCGTCCGCCACGATCGCCTCGAACGGCGCCAGGTACAGCTCGCGCAGGGCGCGTTCCGGGATGCGGTTGTCGACGCCGAAGCGCTCGGTCTCCGCGTCGTTGCCGACGAAGTGCTTGACGGTGACGCCGACCCCGCCGTCCTGGACGCCGCGCACGTAGCCGGTGCCGATCGCGCCGGTCAGGTACGGGTCCTCGCTGTACGCCTCGAAGTGCCGCCCGCCCAGCGGGCTGCGGTGCAGGTTGACGGTGGGGGCCAGCAGCACGTGGACGCCCTTGCGGTGGGCCTCCTGGGCCAGGAGGCGGCCGGCGCGCCGGGCCAGCGCCGGGTCCCAGGTGGCGGCGAGCGCGGTGGGGCTCGGCAGCGCGACGGACGGGTCCACGCTGGTCCACCGGCGGCCGCGGACGCCGATCGGCCCGTCGGACATCACCAGGGAGCCGAGGCCGATCGCGTCGAGCGCGGGCAGCGTCCACATGTCCTGCCCGGCGAGCAGCCGGGTCTTCGCGTCGAGGTCGAGCGCCGCGAGCGCCGCCTCGACCGCCTCCTCGCGGCGCGCGTCGGCGTCCGCGTCCGCCACGCCGACTTCTCCCACGGTGGCCGCCGAAGGTCCCCCCGCCGGGTCCACCGCCGCCGTGCCCCGCGCCGTCTCAGGTGTCATGGCGGCCATCCTGGACCGCGGGCACCCGGATCGCCTGTCGGCCGGTAGGGATGGTTACCTTCTCGTTATCTTGTACGCTCGGCCCCCTGCGGAAGGGGCTGACGGGCATGACAGGAGCCAGGGCCGAGCGGGGCGGGCGGGCCGAGCGGGGCGGGCGGCGCGCGGAGATAATCCAGGCCGCGACGGAGGTGATCGCCGAACGCGGCTACCGCGGGGCGACGCTGGCCGCGGTGGCCGAGCGGGTGGGGCTGACGCAGCAGGGGCTGATGCACTACTTCGCCACCAAGGAGGCGCTGCTGGTCGCCGTCCTGGAGGCGCGCGACCAGTGGGACATGGCGTCGGCGGCGCTGCACGGCCGCGCCTGGCCGCTGGAGGTGGTGGCGAACCTCGTCGAGTACAACGCGACCCGGCCCGGCATCGTCCAGGCGTTCACGGTGCTGGCCGGCGACAGCGTGACCGAGGGCCACCCCGCGCAGGACTACTTCCGGGACCGTTACGCGGCGGTGCGCGAGGGCGGCGCGGAGGCGCTGCGCGCGGAGTACGGCGACCGGCTGCCCGGCGGGCTGACCCCCGAGCAGGCGGCGACGCTGCTGGCCGCGGTCGTCGACGGCCTGCAGGTGCAGTGGCTGCTCGACCCCGGGGCGGTGGACATGCCGGCCGCCTTCCGCGACTTCCTGTCCCTGCTGGCGCCGCCGCCCGCTCCCCCGGCCGGCGAGGAGCGGTGCGCGCCGGGCGCGGCCGGGAACGCGTGAGGGCCGCGCCCCGTCCGGAGCGCGGCCCTGACGAGCGGATCCGTCAGACGACGGTCAGCTCGACCGCGATGTTGCCCCGCGTGGCGTTGGAGTAGGGGCACACCTGGTGCGCCTTCTCCACCAGGTCGTGGGCGGTGGCGGCGTCCACCGCCGGTATGGACACGGCGAGTTCGACGGTCAGGCCGAAGCCGCCGCCTGCCGTCTTGCCGAGGCCGACCCGGGCGGTCACCCGGGAGCCGGTGATGTCGGCGCCCTCACGGCGGGCGACGACGCCCAGCGCGCTCTGGAAACAGGCGCTGTACCCGGCGGCGAAGAGCTGCTCGGGGTTGGTGCCCGCGCCGCTCCCGCCCAGCTCCTTAGGCGGGTTGACGACGACGTCCAGCTTGCCGTCGTCACTGGCGACGCGGCCGTCACGGCCGTTCTCCGCGGTGGCGACGGCGGTGTACAGGACGTCCACGGACTGGATGGTCATGAGCAGGTCCTCCTGGTAGGGCGTGCGGTCGCGCCTGCAACGGTTGTTGAATCGCGGTGGTGAATCGCGGTGCCGGTGTCGACCCCGCCGGCCGTCGCCCGCACCTCACTCGGGGAGGGCGACGATCATCTTTCCGGTGTTGTCACCGCGCAGCAGTCCAAGGAACGCGTCCAGCGTGTGCTCGATTCCCGTGACCACGGTGTCCTGGTACCGCAGGCTGCCGTCCCGCAGCCAGCCGCCCACCTCGCGGACGAACTCCGGGCGCAGGTCCTGGTGGTCGCCGACCAGGAAGCCGTTGAGCGAGGCCCGCTTGCCGATGAGCAGCGCGAGGTTGCGCGGCCCCGGCTGCGGCTCGGTCGCGTTGTACTGGGCGATGGCCCCGCACAGCGCGGCGCGGCCGTGCACGCGCAGCGCGCCGATCGCCGCCTCCAGGTGGTCGCCGCCGACGTTGTCGAAGTAGACGTCGATGCCGTCGGGCGCGGCCGCCCGCAGCTGCTCGGCCACCGGCGCCTTCTTGTAGTTGAAGGCGGCGTCGAAGCCGTACTCGTCCAGCAGCAGGGCGACCTTCTCGTCGGAGCCGGCGCTGCCGATGACGCGCGAGGCGCCCTTGAGCCGGGCGATCTGGCCGGCCTGGCTGCCGACCGCGCCCGCGGCGCCGGAGACGAACACCGTCTCGCCCTCGGCGAGGCGGGCGACGCGCAGCACGCCGGCGTACGCGGTCAGGCCGGTCATGCCGAGCACGCCGAGGTAGGCGGGCAGCGGCGCGGCCTCCGGGTCCACCGGGACCGTGTGCGCGGCGTCCACCAGCGCGTACTCGCGCCAGCCGAGGCCGTGCAGCAGGTGGTCCCCGACGGCGATCCCGTCGGCGGCGGAGGCCACCACGCGGCCCACCGCGGCACCGAGCATCGGCTCCCCCAGCGCGTACGGGGCCGCGTAGGACTTGGCGTCGTTCATCCGCCCCCGCATGTACGGGTCCACCGAGAGGTAGAGGTTGCGGACGAGGACCTGGCCCGGGCCGGGCTCCGGGGTCTCCGCCTCGGCGAGGGCGAAGTCGCCGGGGACGGGCCAGCCCTGGGGGCGGGCCGTCAGGTGCCATTCGCGGCTTGTGGGCATGGGACCGGCTCCTTCCGCCATGGAACTTCATCATGGCAAAGATTCATGTTCTTAATTAACCATGGTCCTGGATGTTTCACTTTGTCAAGCAAACCACTACCCTGGTTCCCATGACACGCCGCATGGACCCGCTGACCGCCGAGGTCGTCGACCTGATCGGCACGATCGTGGCGCGCTACTACCAGGAGTACGACGCGGCGGCCGCCGTGCACCGCCTGACGGGTGCGCAGGCCCGCGTCCTGGCCCTGCTCGCCCCCGGCCCGATGCCCATGCGGCAGATCGCCCAGCGCCTGAAGTGCGAGCCGTCCAACGTCACGGGCATCGTGGACCGGCTGGAGGCCCAGGGGCTCGCCGAGCGCCGCGCGGACCCGGCGGACCGCCGCGTCAAGCTCGCCGCCGCCACCGAGCAGGGCCGCGACACCGCCGCCCACCTCCGCGCCTCCCTCGACTTCGCCCGCGAACCGCTCGGCGCCCTCTCGGAGCAGGACCGCCGCACCCTGCGCGACCTGCTCCAGCGCATGCTCGGCGACGCCCCCGCGGGCGGATCGCCCGCCTCCGCCTAGGGTCCGCGGACCCTAGGCGCGGGGAGTCACTGGCACCACCAGAGCACCTTCTTGCACGGCGTCCTGGTCGGCGTCGGGGACGACGGCGGCTGGGTGGTGGTGGCCGTCGGCTTGGGGGTGTGGTGGGTCCTGGTCGGGCTCGCCGGCGGCGTGGTGGCCGCGGCCGTGGTGTGGGTGGCGGTCGCGGTGGGGGTGGTCGCCGAAGCGGACGGCGAGGCCGAGCCCGACGGCGACGCGCCGTGGTGGCCCGAGGAGGGGCGGCCGGACGGGAAGAGGCCCGCGTCGTCGGGGGACGCGGCGCCCGAAGGGGTGCCGGTCACCACGGGGTTGACGCCGACGCCGGGGTCGGAGCCGCCGCCACCACCACCGGACAGCGCGGCCATGGAGAACATCGTCAGCGCGCCCACCACCGCGATCGCGCCGACACCGTAGACCGCGGCCCGCTGCCGTCCGCGCCGCGCCCTGCGGGCGGCCGAGCGGCGCCCGTCGGCGCGTCGTGACGCGCGTCCGTCCCGCCCGCCGGGGTCGTCGTCCGGAACGGGTGGCAGCGTGGCGGTGTCGGTGACCGCGGGCAGCGCGAGCTTGTCCGCGGGCGTCCCGCACCCCGGGCATGAGTACGCGCCGTTGAGGTGACGCCGGCACGCGTAGCAGTAATCCATGGCGGGATGGACATTAAAGGAACGCTCGCCCCAGGCGTAACCCTGGCCTTCCGCTTCTCACGGCTTTGCCGGGAAACTCCCTCCCGGGTCACGTCCCTGCGGCCGCCCGGCCACCCTGCGTGACCGGAACGCCGGGTGAAGGGAGGGCCACGTCTCGGACCACCGCAGGTCACGGGCGCAGGCGGCCGGCGCGCGTCACAGGCCGAGACGGGGCGCGGCGCCGAACGCGCTGGCCATCAGGCGGCTGCGCAGGGCCACTTCCAGCTCGAAGCGGGCGTCGGGGTCGGCCAGCGCGGGGCCGAACAGCCGCTGCACCTGGTGCAGCCGCTGCCGCGCGGTCTGCGGGTGGATGCCGAGCCGGGCGGCGACGTCGGGCGCGCTGCCGCGGTTGGTCTGCAGCCACGCCAGCAGCGTCGCGGCCAGCCGCTCGCCGCGCTTCGGGGTGAGAGCGGCCAGCGGGCTCAGCCGCCGGTCGGCGATCAGCTTCACCAGCGACGGGTCGCCGAGCAGCAGCAGTTCGGGCAGGCACCGCTCGCCGTCCACCGGACCGCGGGCGGCGTGCGGCCCGGGCAGGCAGGCGCGGATCGCCCGGGCCCAGCGCAGCGAGTCGGCGGCGGCGTCCGGCGGCACCGTCGGGCCGATCACCGCTCCCCTGCCCTGCATCGCCCGCTGGACCTGCCCGTCCCGCAGGTACAGCGCCGGCTCGGGCACCACCAGGCACGGCTCCGCCCCGTCGAGGTCGGCCAGCACCAGGTCGGGCAGGCGCAGGCCCGGCACGGCTGCGGCCGCGCCCGGCGGCGCGGCCGCGGGGCCCAGTGCCACGCCGGCGACGCCCACCGGCAGCGGCCAGTCGGCCAGCCGGGCGGCGTCGCGGACCGCGCCCGGTGGGGCGCCGGACGCCAGCAGGTCCAGCAGGTGGTGCCGGCGGCGGCCGAACGTGCCGGCCTCGTCGGCCCGCGCGGCGGCGTAGCCGGCGACGGCCGCGGCGGCCAGCTCGTCGATGTGCGCGAAGATCGCCTCGGCGAGCAGCACCATGCGGTCGGAGCCGAGTCCGGTGCGGCCGGCGACCCGGGCGTAGCGGCGCCAGGCGACGCGGGCGCCGACCCGGTACGCGGCCTGGAGCGCGTCGAGGCTGCGTCCCTCCGCGAACTCGCCCCGCCCCAGGGCCCGGTGGACCCGCAGCCGCTCCTCGCCGAGCGCGCCCTCACCGCTGCCGTCCAGCAGGTCGGCGAATTGCTCCAGCGCGGTCTCCACGCCCTGCTGGATTCCCGCGCCGAATTGCCCCGCGAGCGGCCGCGAGAAATCCGGGACGTGGCGCCGTATCTCGGTGATGATCTCGGCCGCGAGAGAGGAGCGCTCCTTTCTCACTTCCGCGGCGAAACGCGCCGGCATTCGCGACCAGGGACCTTCCACGCCGCGAGTATGCGGCGATGTTACTGGTGAGTCAATAGACGTGACAGGGACGGCTGCCGGCCGTTCCGGCAGCGTGACGGCCGCACTGCCCGCCGGTCCCGGACGGTACGCGGGCGCGGGACGCGGGCCGGGGCGCGGGCCGGACGGGCGGCCCGGCGGTCGTGCGCCGCGGGCCTGGCGGCCGGATTCCTGTGCCGCGGGTGACAGTTCCCCGATTGCCCGCGCCGCGGTTCCAGGCATCTTCCGACGGGCTTTTCCGCGCGGCGGAAACCTCCGTTGACCGCCCTCGGCACGCTTCCTAGCATCGCGCCGCTCACTGACCGGAATTCTTCCCCACTTTCCAGAGCAAGGGACGGTACCGGAGCATGAAACGGACCTTTCTCCGCATGGCCGCGGCGGCCGCTGCCGCGCTCGGGCTCGCCCTCGGGGTCACCGCGGGCGCGTCCGCGGCGTCCTGGCCGCTGCCGGTGAACTACCACTTCAGCAGCGGTTTCGTCGGCGGCTTCCTGTTTCCGACGGTCGCCCCGCCCGGCGCGAACGACTGGTCGTGCCGGCCGAGCGCGGCCCACCCGTACCCGGTCGTGCTGGTGCACGGCACCTTCGAGAACATGAACGACGACTGGGGCGGCGCCTCGCCGCTGCTGGCCGACAACGGCTACTGCGTCTTCGCCTTCGACTACGGCGGCCCGTCCGCCGGTTCGCCGATCCAGGGCACCGGATCGATCGAGTCGGGCGCCGCACGGCTGTCGTCGTTCGTGGACCAGGTACTCGCCGCCACCGGGACCGCGAAGGTGGACCTGGTCGGCCACTCGCAGGGCGGCATGATGCCGCGCTACTACCTCAAGTACCTGGGTGGCGCGGCGAAGACGGACCGCCTGGTGGCACTGTCGCCGAGCAACAACGGCACCACGCTCGACGGCATCACCGAGTTCGCCCGCCAACTGGGCCTGCTGGAACCGGCGAACCAGTTCCTGGTCGGCCCGGCCTGCGCGGCCTGCGTCGAGCAGGAGATCGGCTCGGGTTTCCTCACCGACCTCAACTCCGGCGGCGAGACGCAGCCCGGGGTCGGCTACACCGTCATCACGACCACCGGCGACGAGGTCGTCACCCCGTACGGCAACGCGTTCCTGCCCGCGGCGCCGAACGTCACGAACATCACGGTGCAGGACCAGTGCCCGCTGGACGCCAGCGACCATCTGGAGATCGCGTACGACCCCATCGCGCTGACCGACGTGCTCAACGCGCTGGACCCGGCGCACCAGCGGCCGATCCCGTGCCAGGTGGTGCTGCCGGTCACCGGGCCCCTGGTGGGCTGACGGCGGTGCCGTGCCGCCCCGCGCCCCGGCGGGTCCGGGGGCGGCACGGCGCACCGGCGACGGCGGCCGGGGCGGCCGGCGGGGAGCGGGCGGATCGCGGGCGGGGGCCGGGAGGACCAAGCACGCGCAGGACCGGGCACGCGGAGGCCCGGGCACGCGCCGGAGGTGGGCCCCGGAGGCCGCCAAGGGAGGTCACCCAGCGTGTCTGTCCGCGGTGACGCGCGGTCGTCGTGCTCCAATGACCGCGCTTCCCGTCACCGGATCAGGAAGGAGCCCGCCCGTGGGTCTCAGCATGCGCACCGCCGCGGTCGGCGCGTTCGCGCTCTTCACCGTCACCGCCGTCACCGCCGGCAGCGCGACGGCCGCTCCGCAGGACACCGTCCGGCCGGAGGCCGTGCCCGGCAGCGTGATCGCCGGCGGCGCCGACGGCACGCCGAGGACCCTGACGTGCCCGCCGCAGGAGAACGCGACGGGCGGCGGCTTCACGCTGTCCGCCGCGCCGGGCAGCCGGTTGTCCACGACCCCCGCCGACGTGCTGGAGAACCGTCCCACCGCGGACGCCACGGGATGGACCATCGCCGTCCGCAAGGACCTCACGACGCAGCAGGCGGGCCGGACCGCCGCGGCCGACCTGACGCTGTACGTCGTGTGCGCACGGGGCGCGAGCACCGTGCACGGCTGAACGGCTGACCGACCGCGCCGAGGCGGAAAGCGGATCGTCCGGGATTCCCGACCGGCGGCTGCGCCACCCGGTCGACGGGCCGGTGTCGTCGCGGCCCGGTGACGGTGTCACGGCGGGACAGGAGTGCAGAGTGGGGCGGGTGGGACTCGAACCCACGACCGGCGGATTATGAGTCCGCTGCTCTAACCGGCTGAGCTACCGCCCCGTACGGCGCGCCGCGCGCATCGTCTGCCGCAGCATAGCTGCTCATACGATGTGTCGCCCGCACGGGTCACAGACACGTCACCAGGTGGACTCGCCTGAGCGGGCGGCCGGTTCCCGGGGGACGGCGAAACCACGGAATCCGGTGAAACCGGAACCGCCGGAGAGACCGGAACACCCGGGGCGCGCCCGCGCGGGCGCATGAAAAAGGACCCCGAAGGGTCCTTGTTCCCAGCGCTCCCCCGACTGGACTCGAACCAGTAACCTGCCGGTTAACAGCCGGCTGCTCTGCCAATTGAGCTACGGAGGATCGCTCTGCGTGCACCGAATGCACCCGCCAGGATGGTCCCGGAGGGCGCGCTCTCGGTGCGACACATACATTAGCGCAAGTGGGGGGGTGCTCCGCCAACCACTTGCGCCCGGGTTGTCGCCCGGGTGCGCAGGGTAGGCGCCGAACAGCCCCGAGGGACGAAGAAGGGTGGAGCCATGCTGTACCGGCTGACGTTCATCACCGGAGCCGCGATCGGCTACGTACTCGGCGCGCGCGCCGGTCGCGAGCGGTACGAGCAGCTGCGCGCGCAGGCGCAGAAGCTCGCCCAGAACCCCGCCGTGCGGAACACCGCGGAGGCCGCGGTGCTCCAGGGCCGGCAGGCCGCGTCGAAGACCGCGGACAAGGTGACCTCGCGGGTCGGCGACCATCTGCCGGACGCGTTCGCGCAGAAGGTGCGCTCCCTGCGCAACGGAAGCGCCCCCGAGGACGACTGGGGCACTTCCAACACCTGAGATACGGCATCATCGGCGGCATGGGCAAAGTCGCCGGGATAGACAGCTCGACCACTGGCACCACCATCGTGGTGTGCGACAGCGACACGGGGGCGGTGCTCCGACAGGGCCACGCACCGCACCCGCTGGAGGACGGCGAGAAGCCGACCGAGATCGACCCGCAGGCATGGCTGCTGTCGTTGGGCGAGGCGGCCGCCGGCGGCGTGCTGGAGGGCGTGCAGGCCATCGGCGTCTCCGGCCAGCAGCACGGCCTGCTGGCGCTGGACGCCGGCGGCGTCACGGTCCGCCCCGCGCTGCTGCGCGGCGACCTGCGGGCCCAGGTGCAGGCCGCCGACCTCACCGAGGAGCTGGGGGGGCCGGCCGGCTGGGCCGAGGCCGTCGGCACGGTGCCGCAGGCCGCGCACCCGGTGGCCAAGCTGCGCTGGATGGCCCAGCACGAGCCGGGCGCGGCCAAGCGCGTCGCCCAGGTGCTGCTCCCCCACGACTGGCTGGTCTGGCAGCTGCTCGGCCAGCCCGCGCGCCGCACCACCGACCGCGGCGACGCCTCCGGCACCGGCTACTGGTCGGCGGCCTCCGGCGGCTACCGCACCGACCTGGTGGAGCTGGCGCTGGGCCACGAGGTGCAGCTGCCGGACGTGCTGGCCCCGGCCGAGCCCGCCGGGCAGACGCCCGAGGGCCTGCTGATCTCGGCCGGCACCGGTGACACCATGGCCGCCGCGCTGGGCCTGGGTCTGGGTCCCGGCGACGCGGTGGTCTCCCTGGGCGCGGCGGGCACCGTCTTCGCCGTGCACCACGAGGCGCTGAAGGACCCGACCGGCACGGTCGCCGGGTTCGCCGACGCGACCGGCCGTCACCTGCCGCTGCTCCAGGTCCGCAACGCGGTACGGGCGCTGCGCGGCACCGCCGACCTGCTGGGCACCGACCTGGCCGGACTCTCGGAACTCGCCCTGACGTCGACGCCCGGCGCGTACGGGCTGGTGCTGCTGCCCTACCTGGAGGGCGAGCGGACCCCCGACCTGCCGCACACCGCGGGCACGCTGGCCGGGCTGCGGCGCGACTCGATGAAGCCCGAGCACCTGGCCAGGGCCGCGTTCGAGGGGATGCTGTGCGGGCTGGCCGACGCGCTGGACGTGCTGCGCGGCAAGGGCGTCAAGGTGCACCGGGTGTTCCTGCTCGGCGCCGCGGCCGAACTGCCCGCGGTGCAGGCGATCGCGCCGGCGCTGTTCGACGCACTGGTGGTCGTACCGCCCGCCGCCGAGTACGCGGCGCTGGGCGCGGCCCGGCAGGCGGCGTGGTCGCTGGGCGCGGTGCTCGGCTCGCAGGGGCAGAACGAACCACCGCAGTGGCAGCCCGCCGCGTCCCGGCTGCTCGACCCGGGCGAGGAGACGGCCGTCGGCTCCGCGGTGCGGCAGCAGTACCGCGCGGTGCGGGAGAACACCCACCCCGGAGCGTTCGACCACCTGCACTCCTGAGTCCCGGGCGCCCGAGGCGCGCGCTCCCCGGGGACGGCGCGGGCGCCGCGCGGCCGCCGCGCGGGGGGCGCGGGTTCGGTCACCTTTGCGTCAAGTCACCCGTCGGAAAATCCCGTGCGCGCGCCGGATGCCGGAAGATAAGGTTGCCCGCCGCCCGAGGGAGGACCGACCCTTCGGCGTCTCCGCTCAACCCCGCATCGGGCCGGTGCGTCCCTCAGGGATGCAGGCGTCCAAGCCCGAGTTCCGCCCCGCGACCGCGCGTGGACGCCGCGACGCCGTGACGACCCATCCGACACCGAGGTAACCAGTGTGCTGATCCGACTCCTGCGGTCCCATCTCGGACCGTACAAGCGACCCATCGGGCTGCTCGTGCTGCTGCAGCTCGTGTCGACGATCGCAGCGCTCTTCCTGCCGACCCTCAACGCGGACATCATCGACAACGGCGTCGTCAAGGGCGACACCGGCTACATCCTCGGGATGGGCGCCACCATGATCGGGGTGACGGTCGCACAGATGGTGTGCGCGATCGGCGCGGTGTACTTCGGCGCCAGGACCGCCATGTCGGTCGGCCGCGACATGCGGGCCTCGGTCTTCGACCGGGTGCAGAGCTTCTCCTCGCGTGAGGTGGGTCACTTCGGCGCGCCCTCGCTGATCACCCGCACCACCAACGACGTCCAGCAGGTCCAGATGCTGGTGCTGATGACGTTCACGCTGATGGTGGCCGCGCCGATCATGTGCGTCGGCGGCATCATCATGGCGCTGGGCCAGGACGTGCCGCTGTCGTCGCTGCTGCTGGCCGTCGTGCCGCTGCTCGGCATCGCGGTCAGCCTGATCGTGCGGAGGATGCGGCCGCTGTTCCGGACGATGCAGAAGCGCGTCGACACCGTCAACCGGGTGCTGCGCGAGCAGATCACCGGGATCCGGGTGATCCGCGCCTTCGTCAAGGACGACTACGAGCAGCGGCGTTTCGGGGTCGCCAACGACGAGGTGACCGCCGTCTCCCTGGCCACCGGCCGGCTGATGGCGCTGATGTTCCCGACCGTCATGGCGATCGTGAACATCTCCAGCGTGGCCGTGCTGTGGTTCGGCGCGCACCGCATCGACAGCGGTGGCATGCAGGTCGGCGCGCTCACCGCGTTCCTCAGCTACCTGATGCAGATCCTGATGTCGGTGATGATGGCCACCTTCATGTTCATGATGGTGCCGCGCGCCGAGGTGTGCGCCGAGCGCATCCACGAGGTGCTGTCCACGCACTCCAGCGTCGTACCCCCGTCCGCGCCCGTCACCTCGCTGGCGCGGCACGGTGAACTGGAGCTGTTCGACGTGGACTTCGCCTACCCGGGCGCCGAGGCGGCGGTGCTGCGCGGCATCGACCTGATGGCCCGGCCCGGCGAGACGACCGCGGTGATCGGCTCGACCGGCAGCGGCAAGTCCACGCTGCTCGGGCTGATCCCCCGGCTCTACGACGCGACGGGCGGCCAGGTGCTGGTGGACGGCGAGGACGTCGCGCACCTCGACCCCGCGCTGCTCGCCGAGACGGTGGGCCTGGTCCCGCAGAAGCCGTACCTGTTCTCCGGCACGGTCGCCTCGAACCTCCGCTACGGCCGGCCGGACGCCACCGACGAGGACCTGTGGCACGCGCTGGAGGTGGCGCAGGCCAAGGAGTTCGTGGAGCAGCTGGAGGGCGGTCTGGACGCCCCGATCGCGCAGGGCGGCAGCAACGTCTCCGGCGGCCAGCGGCAGCGGCTGGCGATCGCCCGGGTGCTGGTGCGCCGCCCGGAGATCTATCTGTTCGACGACTCCTTCTCCGCGCTGGACTACGCCACCGACGCGGCACTGCGCCGCGCGCTGGCGCTGGAGACCGCGGACTCCACCGTGGTGATCGTCGCCCAGCGCGTGTCGACCATCCGCGAGGCCGACCGGATCGTCGTCCTCGACGAGGGCCGCGTCGTCGGCACCGGCACCCACGCCGAGCTGATGGCCGGCAACGAGACGTACCGGGAGATCGTCCTGTCGCAGCTGACCGAGCAGGAGGCCGCCGCATGAGCAACGGGGACCCGAAGAAGGCGCCGACGCGGCGCGGTCCCGGGCCGATGGCCGGTCCCGCGCGCTTCATGGGCGGCGGGCCGATCGAGCGCTCGATGGACTTCAAGGGCTCGCTGAAGCGGCTCGTCGGCCTGATGCGGCCCGACCGCGCGTTCCTGTACGCGGTGCTGGCGCTCGGCACGCTGAGCGTGGCGCTGACGGTGACCGGCCCGCGGATCCTGGGCCACGCCACCGACCTGATCTTCGCCGGTGTGATCGGGCGCCAGCTGCGCGGCGTCTCCAAGGAGCAGGCGCTGGACTCCCTGCGGGCGCACGGCAAGGGCGGCGTCGCCGACATGCTGTCGGGCATCGACTTCACCCCGGGCCAGGGCATGGACTTCGGCGCGATCGGCCGGGTGCTGCTGCTGGCGCTGGCCGTGTACCTGGTGGCCGCGCTGCTGAGCGTGCTGCAGATGCGCACCGCGACGAAGGTCATCAACCGGGCCGTGTACCGGCTGCGCAGCGACGTCGAGGACAAGCTGTCCCGGCTGCCGCTGTCGTACTTCGACCAGCAGCCGCGCGGCGAGGTGCTCAGCCGCGCCACCAACGACATCGACAACGTCGGCCAGACGATGCAGCAGACGATGGGCCAGCTGATCAACTCGGTGCTGACCATCGTGGGCGTGCTGGCGATGATGTTCTGGATCTCCTGGCTGCTGGCCCTGGTCGCGCTGGTGACGGTGCCGCTGACGCTGACGGTGGCCACCCGCGTCGGCAAGCGGGCGCAGCCGCAGTTCGTGCAGCAGTGGAAGACCACCGGCACGCTCAACGCGCACATCGAGGAGATGTACACCGGCCACTCCCTGGTGAAGGTCTTCGGCCGTGCGAAGGAGTCCGCGGACACGTTCGCGCAGGAGAACGAGGAGCTGTTCCGGTCCGGTTTCCGGGCCCAGTTCATCTCCGGCACGATCCAGCCGCTGATGATGTTCATCGGCAACCTCAACTACGTGCTGGTCGCGGTGGTCGGCGGTCTGCGGGTGGCGTCCGGCGCGCTGTCGATCGGCGACGTGCAGGCGTTCATCCAGTACTCGCGCCAGTTCAGCCAGCCGCTGACGCAGGTCGCGAGCATGGCCAACCTCATCCAGTCGGGCGTCGCCTCGGCCGAGCGGGTCTTCGAACTGCTCGACGCCGAGGAGCAGTCGGCCGATCCGGAGCGCCCGGCCGCCGCGGTGCCGTCGGCCCGGCTGTCGAAGCTGCGCGGCCACGTGGCGCTGGAGGACGTCAGTTTCCGCTACGTCCCGGACAAGCCGCTGATCGACGGCCTGTCGCTGGACGTCGAGCCCGGCAACACGGTGGCGATCGTCGGCCCGACCGGCGCCGGCAAGACGACCCTGGTGAACCTGCTGATGCGGTTCTACGAGGTGGACGGCGGCCGGATCACCCTGGACGGCACCGACGTGTCGACGATGACCCGCGAGGAACTGCGCTCGGCGATCGGCATGGTGCTGCAGGACACCTGGCTGTTCGGCGGCACCATCGCCGACAACATCGGCTACGGCAGCACGACGGCCACCCGCGAGCAGATCGAGGCCGCGGCCCGGGCGGCGCACGCCGACCGCTTCATCCGCACGCTGCCCGACGGCTACGACACGGTGATCGACGACGAGGGCACCGGCGTCAGCGCCGGTGAGAAGCAGCTGATCACCATCGCGCGGGCGTTCCTGTCCGACCCGGTGATCCTGGTGCTGGACGAGGCGACCAGCTCGGTCGACACCCGCACCGAGGTGCTGATCCAGCGGGCGATGGCCAAGCTCAGCCACGGCCGCACCAGTTTCGTCATCGCGCACCGGCTCTCCACGATCAGGGACGCCGACGTGATCCTGGTGATGGAGTCCGGGTCGATCGTCGAACAGGGCACGCACGGGCAACTGCTGGCCTCCGGGGGCGCGTACGCCCGGCTGTACGCGGCCCAGTTCGCGCAGGCGGTGGCCGAGGTCGACTGAATCGCGGACGGCAGGTGAACAGCCTTCCGCGAGGGGTTGCGGGGGCGCGGGGCGTTGGTAGCCTGTGCCCTCCGTTCCCGTTCGGGCGTTCAGGGCCCCGGGGGCGTTCAGGGCTGTCGCCCGGGAGGCGAAGATCATGAGCAGTACCGTCAGCGCGCCCCCGCGCGCCGCCGGACAGGCTGCGGCGCAGCCGACCGGAACCCCCGCTCCGCACCCGCAGTCGCCAGGCGGGCGCTGCGTACGCGGCGGGGGCGCCCTGTCCCGCCGCAGCGCGAGGGTGCCCATCTGGTACCTGCGGGTGATCGCCCTGCTGAACCTGGCGACGGCGGTGTCGCTGACCTTCCGCCAGGAGGTCTCGCACCACAACACCGGTGAACTCTTCACGCCGTTCATGCTGTTCGCGGGTTTCGGCTCGGCCGCGGCGGCGGCGTTCATGGCCATGGTGCTGGCCCGCCACAAGCGCATGGCGTGGGTGGCGTTCATGGTGCTGTGCGGCGGGTACGCGGCGCTGTCGGTGTGGGCGCTGTGCTACCGCGACCTGCGGCAGCACCCGTTCAACTGGATCTCCACCGCGGTCACCCTGGCCGTGCTGGCGTTCGCGGCCCTGGGCCGGCGCGAGTTCTTCGGCAAGGGCGACCGCACCAACCCGCAGCTGGCGCTGGCCGTGCTCGGCGTCGGCGCGCTGCTGTCGGTGGTGGTCGGCACCACGCTGGTGACCGCGGTCGGCCCGGACGGCGCGAGTGTCGGCGACCGCGTCTGGTACGTGGCGCTGCGGCTGGCGACGCTCAGCCGCGACGACGACATCGCGCCCAACCTGCACGTCAATCCGTTGGTCAACGCGGGCATCAACCTGGCCGGCCTGATCCTGCTGCTCGCCGTGCTGTACGCGCTGTTCCGCTCGCCGCGCGGCCAGGAGGCGCAGAGCAGGGACGACGAGGACCGGCTGCGGACGCTGCTGGACCGGCACGGCCGCCGCGACTCGCTGGGCTACTTCGCGCTGCGCCGAGACAAGTCCGTGGTGTTCTCGCCCAGCGGCAAGGCCGCGGTCGCCTACCGGGTGGTGGGCGGCGTGGCACTGGCCGCGGGCGACCCCATCGGCGACGTCGAGGCGTGGCCGGGCGCGATCGACGCGTGGCTGGTGACCGCCCGGGACCACGCGTGGATCCCCGCGGTGATGGGCGCCAGCGAGGAGGGCGGCACGGTCTACGCCCGGCACGGCCTGGACGCGCTGGAGCTCGGCGACGAGGCGATCGTGGAGACCGACGAGTTCAGCCTGGAGGGCCGCGCGATGCGCGGGGTGCGCCAGGCGTACAACCGGGTGCGCCGGGCCGGCTACACCACGCGGATCCGCCGGCACCGGGACATCCCCGCGGGCGAGATGGCCGCGCTGGTCGAGGCGGCGGACCGCTGGCGCGACGGACAGACCGAGCGGGGCTTCTCCATGGCGCTGGGGCGCCTCGGCGACCCGGCCGACGGCGCGTGCGTGATGATCGAGTGCCACGACGCGGACGGCGCGCTGCGGGCCCTGCTGAGCTTCGTGCCGTGGGGCGCCGACGGGCTGTCGCTCGACCTGATGCGCCGGGACCGCGACGGCGACAACGGCCTGATGGAGTTCATGGTCCTGGACCTGATCGAGCGGTCCCGCGAGGTCGGCGTCGAGCGCCTGTCGCTGAACTTCGCGATGTTCCGCTCGGTGTTCGAGGACGGCGCCCGGCTCGGCGCGGGCCCGGTGCTGCGGATGTGGCGGTCGGCGCTCATGTTCTTCTCCCGGTGGTGGCAGCTGGAGTCGCTGTACCGGGCCAACGCCAAGTACCGGCCGATCTGGGAGCCGCGGTTCCTGCTCTTCGCCAAGAGCGCGCACCTGCCGCGGATCGGCCTGGCCAGCGCGCGGGCCGAGGGCTTCATCGTCGCGCCCCGGCCGCTGGCGAGGCTGCGGCGCGGGGCGTGACGAGGGACGTGCGGCGTTCGGTACCGGCGGTGACGCGGCGCGCGTAGGCCGGCCGGGTTCAGCCGGCCGCGGGCGGCGGGGTCAGCCGGCCGCGGGCTGGGCGGGGACGGCGGCCGGCCGCGGCTCGCCGGCGGCCACCGGCTCCGTTCCCGCTGTCCCCTCCGGCCCCTCCGTCTCTTCCGTCCCCTCGGACGTTCCGGCCGCCTGTTCCTCGGCGAAGGCGGCCGCGTCGAACGGGAGCCGCCCGGCGAGCACCTCCGTGGCACGCGCCCGGTCGAACTCCCCGGTCCAGTGGGCGATCAGGACGGTGGCGACCGCGTTGCCGGCGAAGTTGGTGACCGCGCGGGCCTCGCTCATGAAGCGGTCGATGCCGACGATCAGGCCGATGCCGTCGACCAGCACCGGCTTGTGCGAGGCCAGGCCGCTGGCCAGCGACGCCAGGCCCGAACCGGACACCCCGGCCGCTCCCTTGGAGGCGACCATCATGAACAGCAGCAGTGAGACCTGCTGGCCGAAGCTCATCGGGACGTTCATCGCGTCGGCGATGAAGAGCGAGGCCATCGTCAGGTAGATCATGGTCCCGTCGAGGTTGAACGAGTAGCCGGTCGGCACCGTGATGCCGACGACCGGCCGGCTCACCCCGGCATGCTCCATCTTGGCCATCAGCAGCGGCAGCGCGGACTCCGACGACGAGGTCGACACGATCAGCAGGAACTCCCGCGCCAGGTACCGCAGCAGAAGGAAGAGGTTGACGCCCGCGCCCAGGCGCAGCACCAGGCCCAGCACGACCACCACGAAGATCAGGCAGGACGCGTAGAAGCCCAGCATGATCGTGGCCAGCGCCTTCAGGGCGTCCACGCCGGCCGAACCGACGACCGCGGCGAGCGCGCCGAAGGCCCCGACGGGCGCCGCCCACATGATCATGGACAGCACCTTGAACACCAGCTTCTGCAGGTGCCCGATGCCGCGCAGCACCGGTTCGCCGACCGGTCCCAGGGCCTGGAGCGCGAAACCGGTGAGCAGTGCGACCAGTAGCGTCTGCAGCACCTGGCCCTCGGTGAACGCCGAGACGAAGCTGGTCGGGATGATGCTGAGCACGAAGTCCACCCCCTCCGCGGGGGCGTTGGCCGCCTGCGCGTGACCGGCGCCGGCGAGCGCCTTGGTCAGGTGCAGCCCGCTGCCGGGGTGCAGGATGTTGCCGACGAGCAGGCCGATGGCCAGCGCGACGAAGGACATCACCACGAAGTAGCCGAGGGCGAGGCCGCCGACCTTGCCGACCCGGGCGGCCTTGCGGACCGAGCCGATGCCCAGCACCAGGGTGCAGAAGATGACCGGCGAGATCATCATCTTGATCAGGTTGACGAACCCGGTGCCGAGCGGCTTGAGGCTGGTGGCGGTGCCGGGCGCGACGAGCCCCAGGACGGCGCCGGCGACGGCGGCGACGATCACGGCCAGGTACAGGTGGTGGGTGGCTTCGCGGCGGCGGCCGGCTCCGGCGCCGATGCCGGGTGGCGGCGGGACGGACGGGGCGGGCTGGGCGGGCTGGGCGGGCTGGGCGGACATGCGGCTCCCTGGGTCCGCGGGCGCCATCCCGGGCGCCCGGACGTGGTGGGTCGGGTCCGGCGGAGGGCTGACGCCCGAACCGCCGCGGTGGCCGGCCGGGACCGGGGCCGTCCGCGCCGGGCCGGGGAACGAGGCCGTCCACGGCGGCGGTTCGGGCGGGAAGGCCGACCGAGGGACACCATGCGCGCCCGACGTGACCCAGGTCACGCTTGTGTTCATTGAGTTCGCGGGGGACGGGCACACTGTGGGCATGCTCCGCCCGATACGAGCCCGCCGCGGACCCTTCCGGCGCCCGTCCCCCGGCCCCGCGCACCACCCCTCCCCCGGCCCCGCGCGCCGCCCGCGCAGCCTCGCCGGGCAGCTGTTCGCGATGCAGGTCGTGATCGTGGCGGCGGTGGTCACCGGATGCGCGGTGCTCGCCTACGTCGACGCCCGCGACCGGGCCCGGGAGGACGCCGCCCACCGGGTGGTCTCGACGGCGGTCGCCGTCGCCGACTCCCCCACCGTGATCCGGGCGGCGCAGTCCGCCGACCCGCCGGCGACGCTCCAGCCGTACGCCCGGCGCGTGGTCGCGGACGCCGGCGTGGACTTCGTGACGATCATGGACCCGCACGGCATCCGCTGGAGCCACCCCGACCCGTCCCTGATCGGCAAGCCCTTCCTCGGCCACATCGCGCCGGCGCTGCGCGGCGAGACGTTCACCGAGACCTACACCGGCACCCTGGGCGCCTCGGTGCGGGTGGTGACCCCGATCCGGGACGGCACGCGGATCGTCGGCCTGGTCAGCGTCGGCATCGAGGTCGACCGGATCAGCCGCCAGGTCCGCGGGCAGGTCGGCGTGCTGCTCGCCGTCGCGTCGGGGGCGCTGGCGCTGGGCGGCCTGTGCACGTACGTGGTCAACCGGCGGCTGCGCCGGCACACCCACGGCATGACCGCGGCCGGGCTGAGCGGCATGTACGACTACCACCAGGCCACCCTGCACGCGCTCCGCGAGGGCCTGGTGCTGCTGGACTCCGCCCGCCGCGTGGTGCTGTGCAACGACGCGGCCCGCGACCTGCTCGGCCTGTACGGGGACGTCGTGGGCAGCTCCTGCGCGGAGTTGGGGCTGCCACCGTCGCTGACCGGGGCGCTGCTGTCCGCCGAGCCGCGGGTCGACGAGGTGCACCTGACCGCCGAGCGGGTGCTCGTCGTCAACACCTCACCGGTGCGCGGCGGCGAGCACCGCGGCACCGTGGTCACGCTCCGGGACCGCACCGATCTGCAGGCACTCACCGGGGAGTTGGACTCGGTGCGCGGCTTCGCGGAGGCGCTGCGCTCGCAGGCGCACGAGGCGTCCAACCGCCTGCACACCGTGGTCTCGCTCATCGAACTGGGCCGCACCGAGGACGCGGTGGACTTCGCCACCTCCGAACTGCGGCTGGCCCAGGCACTGACCGACCAGGTGGTGACGGCGGTGGGCGAACCCGTACTGGCCGCACTGCTGCTCGGCAAGGCCGCGGAGGCGCACGAGCGCGGCGTGGAGCTGACCGTCACCGCGGACAGCCGGATCGACGACGGGGTGCTGCCGCCGGGGCTCGCGGCCCGCGACCTGGTCACCGTCCTCGGCAACCTGCTGGACAACGCCGTCGACGCGGCGATCGAGGGCACCGGCCCGGGCCGGCCGCGCCCCGCGGTGCGCGTGACGGCCCGCACCGAGAACGGTGAACTGCTGCTGCGCGTCGCGGACTCGGGCCCGGGTGTCGATCCGGGGACGATCAGCGAGGTGTTCCGGCGCGGCTGGACGACCAAGTCCGAGGGGCGCGGTCTGGGCCTGGCCCTGGTCGAGCAGGCCGCCCGGCGCGGCGGCGGCACGGTCGAGCTGCGCCGGGCCGACGACGGCGGCGGCGCGGAGTTCACGGTACGGCTGCCGCTGCGGCCGGCCGGGCAGGAGGCGCACGCGTGAACCGGGTGCTGGTCGTGGAGGACGATCCGGTGGCGGCCGACGCCCACCGGATGTACGTGGAGCGGGTGCCGGGCTTCGAGGTGGCCGGGGTGGTCGCCACCGGCGGGGCGGCGCTGCGGCTGATGGAGCGGCAGCCGGTGGACCTGGTGCTGCTGGACCTGAACCTGCCGGACGGCCACGGTCTGCGCCTGGTGGGGCGGATGCGGGCGGCGGGGCTGACCGCGGACGTCATCGCGGTGACCTCGGCGCGCGACCTGGAGGTGGTCCGGCAGGCGGTGTCGACGGGCGTGGTGCAGTACCTGCTCAAGCCCTTCACCTTCCCCTCGCTGCGCGACCGGCTGGAGCGCTGGTCCCGGTACCGCGACGAGCTGTCCGGCGGCCAGGCCTCGGGGCAGGACGAGGTGGACCGGGCGCTGTCGGCGCTGCGCAGCCCGGAGGGCACGGCGCTGCCCAAAGGCCTGAGCGCGCCGACGCTCGCGGCGGTGACCGCGGCCCTGCGCGGGGCCGCCGGGCGGGGCCTGACCGCGACGGCCGCGGCGCGGGACGCGGGCGTCTCCCGGATCACCGCCCGCCGCTACCTGGAGCACCTGGTCGACACGGGGTGCGCGGTACGCACCCCCCAGTACGGGCAGGTGGGCCGCCCCGAGCTGTGCTACCGCTGGTCGACCGCGCGGTAGCCGGGGACGGGGAGCGGGAGTTCAGGCGACAGCAGGCGCCGGGGACGGTGCCGGGGGCGGTGAGCCGGGCGCGCGGGCGGTGAACCGGGGCGGTCAGGACGTCAGTCGAGGTAGCCGCGCAACTGGTCGGCGAACGCGTGGTCGCGGAGCTTGCCGAGGGTCTTGGACTCGATCTGGCGGATGCGCTCACGGGTGACGCCGAAGATCCGGCCGATCTCCTCCAGGGTGCGGGGGCGGCCGTCGACCAGCCCGTAGCGCAGCTGGACGACCTTGCGTTCGCGCTCGCCGAGGGTGGACAGCACCGCTTCGAGGTGCTCGCGCAGCAGCAGGAACGCGGCCGACTCCACCGGCGAGGCGGCGTCGCCGTCCTCGATCAGGTCGCCGAGCGCGACGTCCTCCTCCTCGCCGACCGGGGCGTGCAGCGACACGGGTTCCTGGGCGAGCCGCAGCACCTCGCAGACCCGCTCCTCCGTCAGGTCCAGCTGGACG
This sequence comes from Actinacidiphila rubida, assembly GCF_900110255.1. GTDB lineage: Bacteria > Actinomycetota > Actinomycetes > Streptomycetales > Streptomycetaceae > Actinacidiphila > Actinacidiphila rubida. The sequence continues at coordinate 249,393 of NZ_FODD01000003.1, read as the reverse complement.
GCGACCTCTTCGGTGCTCGGCTCGTAGCCGCGCTCCTGGAGCAGGCGCCGCTGCACCCGCACGACCCGGTTGATCAGCTCCACCACGTGCACCGGCACGCGGATGGTGCGGGCCTGGTCGGCCAGCGCCCGCGACATCGCCTGCCGGATCCACCAGGTCGCGTACGTCGAGAACTTGTAGCCGCGCGCGTAGTCGAACTTCTCCACCGCGCGGATCAGGCCGAGGTTGCCTTCCTGGACCAGGTCGAGCATGGTCAGCCCGCGGCCGACGTATCGTTTCGCCACGGAGACCACCAGCCGCAGGTTGGCCTCGATCAGCCGCCGTTTCGCCATCCGGCCGATGACGACCAGCCGGTCCAGGTCGGAGGCGAGCTGCGAGTCCAGGGCCGGGAACGCGGCCAGCCGCTCCTCGGCGAACAGCCCGGCCTCGACCTTGCGGGCCAGGTCGACCTCCTCGACCGCGGTCAGCAGCGGGATGCGGCCGATCTCCCGCAGGTACTGCCGGAACAGGTCGGCGGACGGTCCGGCCGCCTCCTCCCGCAGCGGCCGCGGCTCCTCCTCGACGACGGTCTCGATGGTCTCGATGGAGCGGACCGCGTCAACGGAGTCCGCGGGATCCGGCGGACCGGACGGATCCGCCGGGTCGGCGGGATCGGCGGGATCGGCGGGATCGGCGAGGTCCGCCGGGTCCAGGGGTGCCGCCGAGTCCGTCCCCTCCACGGGCTCGGCCGGCGGGTGCGCGGACCCCGCCTCGCCGGGGGCGCCGGGCGGCGGGTCCCCGGGGGCGTCCCTGCGCTGCTCCGGCACTCTGGGCGGCACCTCGCCGTCCGGCGAGCCGTCGCCGGCGTCCAGGTCGGGCACCGCGGACACCCCCGGGAACAGCGGCCGTTCGGGCAGGATCTCGGTCTGCGTTTGCGTCTGCACGGAAGCGACCTCCGCGGTGAGCGCGACGTTGGGCTCTCAGAGGGCTCCTGACGGCCTCCGGGGCCGTCACCCAGTGTGGCCCACGACACAGCTTCGCTACGAGGGTCATGCGGCGGCTTTTTCGCTTTCCGTGACGCTTCGCGTTCGCGGCGCTACCACCGGACCCCGGCGGCACCGGTGCTGAACTGCACCGGGGGCGCACGCCACGGCATCGCGCGGCGCCCCGGGAAATCCCGGCAACCCCGGGAAACCCGGCGGCATCCCGCGGACCTCAGAGCCCGGCCGCGCCCTGCACCCGCAGCCGCTGGCCGTACTGCTGCAGCGCCCACAACTCGCCCTGCACGGAGGCCGCCTCGGCCGCATCCGGGGGCACGCCCTGGGCGGCCAGGCGGGACTGCGCGGCGAGCACCTGGGAGATCCGGCGCTCCACCGCGTTCATCCGGACCCGCACCAGCACCTCGCCCGCGTAGATCTCCGGGACCTTGTGCATGACCGGCTCGACGGCGAGTTCGGTGACCATCATCCGCACGGAGTCGTCGGGCGCGATGTCCCGCACCCGCGCCAGGTAGTCCGAGCCGGCCGCCTCGACGCCGCCGGCCTCGGCGATCGCGCGGCGTACCGCGACGTACGGCGGGCCGGTGAACTCGTCCTCGCCGTAGGCGTCGAACGCCGGGGCGACCAGGTGCGGGAACTGCAGGGCCAGCTTGAGCAGTTCGCGCTCCACCCGGTGCGCGGGGCTGCGCAGGTCCAGCCGCGGGCCGCCCTGCCGCGACGGGGCCGCGGGCTGCTGCGGGGCGTACGCCGAGCGGTCCCGGCCGCGCCCCGCGGACGCCGACGGCGCCGGCGAGCCGGCCGCCCGCGCCCGGGCCATCGCCCGCACCCGGCGGATCATCGACTGCTCCTCGGCCTGCGAGGCGATGCCGGCCATGCCGACCAGCCGGATCGCGTAACGGTCGCGCAGCGCCTGGTTCTTGATGGCCGCGACCACCGGCACCGCGGCGTCCACCGCGGCGACCCGGCCCTCGTCGGTGTCCAGGTTGTAGCGGCCGACGATCGAGCGCAGCGCGAACGCGAACAGCGGCGTGCGCCCGTCGATCAGCCGCTGCACCGCCGCGTCGCCCTCGGCCAGCCGCAGTTCGCACGGGTCCATGCCGCCGGGGGTGATCGCGATCGACGTCTCGGCGGCGAACTTCTGGTCGTCCTCGAACGCCCGCAGCGCCGCCTTCTGCCCGGCCTCGTCGCCGTCGAAGGTGAACACCACCTCGGCGGTGGAGTCGTCCATCAGCAGCCGGCGCAGGATCTTGATGTGGTCGCCGCCGAACGAGGTGCCGCAGGTGGCGATGGCGGTGGTGACGCCGGCCAGGTGGCAGGCCATGACGTCGGTGTAGCCCTCGACGACCACCGCCCGGCCGGTCCTGGCGATCTCCTTCTTCGCCAGGTCGATCCCGTACAGCACCTGCGACTTGTGGTACAGCGGGGTCTCGGCGGTGTTGAGGTACTTCGGGCCCTGGTCGTCCTCGCGCAGCTTGCGCGCGCCGAACCCGATGACCTCGCCGGTGATGTCCCGGATGGGCCAGATCAGCCGGCCGCGGAAGCGGTCGATGGCGCCGCCCCGGCGGCTCTCCGAGGCCAGCCCCGAGACGATCAGCTCCTTGTCGGAGAAGCCCTTGCCGCGCAGGTGGCGGACGAGGTGGTCCCAGCCGGCCGGCGCGTAGCCGACGCCGAAGTGCTCGGCGGCGGCCCGGTCGAAGCCGCGCTGCGCCAGGAACACCCGGCCGATCTCCGCCTCGGCGGTGCCGAGTTGCTCGACGTAGAACTGGGCAGCCGCCTTGTGCGCCTCGACCAGCCGGATCCGCTCGCCCTGCTGGCGGCCGGGGACGTGGCTGCCCTCCTCGTACCGCAGGGTGATCCCGGCCTGGCCGGCCAGCCGCTCCACGGCCTCGGTGAAGGACAGGTGGTCGAGCTTCATCACGAACGCCAGCGTGTCGCCGCCCTCACCGCAGCCGAAGCAGTGGAACAGGCCCTTGGACGGGCTGACCTGGAAGGACGGCGACTTCTCGTCGTGGAAGGGGCACAGCCCCTTGAGGTTGCCGCCGCCGGCGTTGCGCAGCTGCAGGTACTCGGAGACGACGGCATCGATCGGCACGGCGTCCCGTACCGCCTTCACGTCCTCGTCCCTGATCCTGCCGGCCACGGAGGAATTCTACGGCGCGGTCCGGCCGCGTCCGGGACATTGACCGGAGCATGATCACAGGGCTAGCGTGCGGCCATTCGTTAGGAACGTTTCCTAACCCGATGTGAGGAGACGCAGCCGCATGCCCTCCAGCACCCTGCACCCCTCGGGACTCCGCCGCCGAGCGGCGGCCGCCGCGACCGGCATCACCGTGACCGCGGTCCTGGCGGCCGTGGCCCTGGCCGGCGGTGCGGGCACCGCGCAGGCCGCCACCACCGGCCTCGTCCGGGTCAACCAGATCGGCTACACCGACTCCGGCGCCAAGGAGGCCTTCCTGCTCAGCAAGGCGGCCGTCACCGGCGCCTCCTGGAAGCTCCTGGACAGTTCCGGCGCCACCGCCGCGTCCGGCACCACCGGCGCCAGCCTGGGCAGCTGGAACTCCGCCTACCCCGCGGTCTACCTGATCGACTTCACCTCGGTGAAGACCGACGGCCGCTACCACCTCCAGGTCAGCGGCGCCGCCACCGGCACCTCCGCTACCTTCACCATCGGCACCGCGGCCGGGGTGTTCGCCGGGCCCGCCGCCGACGCCACCGCGTTCTTCCAGGCCCAGCGCGACGGCGCGGAGACCGTCCCCGGTCAGCTCAACCGCAAGCCCGCGCACCTCAACGACGCCAAGGCCACTGTCTACAACTGGCCGACCTTCACCTCCGGTGACGGCGACACCATCACGGCCGCGCCGACCAGGATCGGCGGCACCGTCGACGTCTCCGGCGGCTGGTTCGACGCCGGCGACTACCTGAAGTTCACCGAGACCACGTCCTACGCCGTCGCCGCGCTGGAGATCGCCGCCCGCGAGAAGGGCGCGGCCGCCCCCGCGACCCTCAGCGCCGAGGCCCAGCACGGCCTGGACTGGCTGGACAAGATGTGGGACGGCGACACCAGGACGCTGTACATCCAGGTCGGTCTCGGCTCGGGCACCGCCAGCGGCAGCGTCGTCGGCGACCACGACGTGTGGCGGCTGCCCGAGAAGGACGACGGCGACAGCGCCGACCCGTTCCTGAAGAACCGCCCGGTGTTCCGCGCCGGCGCCCCCGGCGCGAAGATCAGCCCCAACCAGGCCGGCCGGCTCGCCGCCGACTTCGCGCTGGCCGCCCAGCGGTACGCGGACACCGACGCCGCCAGGGCGACCGCCTACCTGAACACCGCCGCCCAGGTCTACGGCCTCGCGAACACCAGCCCCGGCACGCTGGTGACCACCGTGCCGTACGCGTACTACCCGGAGACCACCTGGAAGGACGACCTGGCCTTCGGCGGCGCCGAACTGGCCCTCGCCGCGCAGAAGCTGGGCGACTCCCGTGCCTCGGCCTGGCTCACCCAGGCCGCCACCTGGGCCAAGGGCCACCAGAGCGAGTCCGACGCGGACACCCTGAACATGTACGACACCAGCGCGCTCGCCGACCTCGACCTGGCCCGCGCGATCCAGGCGGCCGGCGACCCGGCCGGGCTCGCCGTGACCTACGACGACCTGATCGGCTACGTGAAGGGCCAGATCGCCACCGGCCAGACCCGCGCCAAGGCCGACCCGTTCCACGCCGGCGCCGTCTACGACGACTTCGACGCCGACTCGCACACCCTGGGCCTGGCCGCCACCGTCCGGCTGTACCGCAACGTCACCGGCGACACCGGCGACAACCGCTTCGGCGTGCAGCAGCTCGACTGGCTGCTCGGCGCCAACGCCTGGGGCACGTCCTTCATGGTCGGCGAGGGCGCGAGCTTCCCCCGCTGCACCGCCGGCCAGCTCGGCAACCTCGCGGGCAGCCTCGACGGCTCCGCCCCCCTGGAGGTCGGCGCGATCGTCAACGGGCCCAACGGGTCAGGCCAGTTCAGCGGCGGCCTCGGCGACTACCTCGACGGGATGCGCACCTGCCCCCCGAGCGGCGACCCGTACAGCGCGTTCACCGGCCACGGCAGCCGCTACGCCGACGACGTGCGGTCCTGGCAGAGCTCGGAACCCGCGCTGGACATGGACGCGTCCGGCCTGCTGGCCCTCTTCCTCTCCAGCTGACGCGCGGGCCGGCCGGCACTAGGGCCGGTCGACGACCACCTCGCGGCCGGCCGCCGGGTCCTCACCGGGGACCCGGCGGTCCAGGTCCGCGGTGACGAACACGTGGTGCGGGCCGCTCGGCGACAGCTGGAACTCCTCGCCGACCCGGGCGAACCCGAAGTGCTCGTAGAAGCCCGCGGCCGAGACGCGGCCGTTGCACCAGGCCAGGTCCGCGCCGCGGGCCGCGCACTCGCGCAGCCCGGCCAGCAGCGCCGCGGCCCCGAAGCCGCGGCCGCGGACCTCCGGCGCGCTGCCCATGCCGCGGAAGCGGTACGCGAGCCCGTCCCGGCCCGGCACCGGGTCCGGGAAGAACGTCACGCAGCCGCGCACCTCGCCCGCCTCGTCGTACGCCGCGACGTGGAAGACGTCGTCGCGCGCGTCCTCCGGGTACTCGGCGGACGCCCGCGGCATCCCCGTCCGCAGCACCGCCCAGCGCAGGGCGAAGATGTCCTCGAGCGGCACGACGGCGGTACGCATGGCGGATCCTTCCTGGTCAGTCCAGGAAAGAGGCTAGCGGCACGCTCGGGTCGGACAGCGCCTCGGGGTCGACCTGGCGGCCGGAGCGGATCAGCTGCTGGATCGGGTCGGTGACGTCCCACACGTTGACGTTCATCCCGGCCAGCACCCGGCCCTCGCTCAGCCAGAACGCGATGAACTGCCGCTTGCCGACGTCACCGCGGGCCACCACCTGGTCGTACATGCCGGGCGCCGCGTAGCCGGTGTACTCCATGCCCAGGTCGTACTGGTCGGAGAAGAAGTACGGGAGCCGGTCGTACGACACCGGGCGGCCCAGCATCGCGCGCGCCGCGGCGGGACCGCCGTTCAGCGCGTTCGCCCAGTGCTCCACCCGCAGCCGGGTGCCCAGCAGCGGGTGCTCGGCGTTCGCGACGTCGCCGGCCGCGAAGATGTCCGGATCCGAGGTGCGCAGCGAGGCGTCCACGGCGATGCCGCCGCCCTGCTCCCGCCCCGCCATCGTCAGGCCCGCGGTCTCGGCGAGCGCGGTGCGCGGGGCCGCGCCGATCGCGGCGAGCACGTCGTGCGCGGGGTGCTCCTCGCCGTCGTCGGTCAGCACCGACAGCACCATGCCGTCCTGGCCGGTGATCTCGGTCAGCCGCGTGCCGAAGCGGAACCGCACGCCGTGCTCGGTGTGCAGGTCCGTGAAGACCGCGCCCAGCTCCGGGCCGAGGACACCGTGCAGCGGCGTCGGCCCGTGCTCGACCACGGTGACCTCGGCGCCGTAGCCGCGGGCCGCGGCCGCCACCTCCAGGCCGATCCAGCCGGCCCCGGCGATCACCAGGTGGCCGTTCTCCCGGCCGAGGCTGGTCAGCACGTTCTTCAGCCGCTCGGAGTGCGCCAGCCGGCGCAGGTGGTGGACGCCGACCAGGTCGGTGCCGGGGATGTCCAGCCGGCGCGGCTCGGAGCCGGTGGCCAGCAGCAGCTTGTCGTACTGCAACGTGGTGCCGTCGCCCAGGCGGACCGTACGGGCGACGCGGTCGAGGTGCACGACCGGCTGGCCCAGGTGCAGCTCGACGTCGTGCTCGGCGTACCACCCGTTCTGCTGCACGAACACGGAGTCGCGCTCGGCGCTCCCGATCAGGAAGCCCTTCGACAGCGGTGGCCGTTCGTACGGGTGGTCGCGCTCGTCGCCGATCAGTATCACCCGGCCGGTGAAACCCTCGGAGCGGAGCGTTTCCGCGGCTTTCGCCCCGGCCAGCCCTGCTCCGACGATCACGAAGGTCTGGTGCGCGTCCACCACAGTGTGCCTCCCCAGCGGGTCGTTCGGTACTTGAGCGTCCCGCAAGGGGCTCGCCACCGGAAGAGCGCCGCGCCGTTTTCGCCTGTCCGCGCCGCCCTCCCCTGCGGCGCGAGGCTACGCCACCTCCCGCGGCGGCACCGGCAACCGCGCGCCCCGCCACACCGCCGCGCCGCTCCGGGCGGCCCGCACCGCACGGCCGCACCGGGCGGCCCGCACCGGGCAGGCGCGGGTTCACCCGGGGGCGCCGCACGGGGTGAAGGGCAGGAAATACGCGCTTACCGCAGGGCAACGGAGCGGCAACACCGCCCCCGGAGGATGGCCGTATGGCCGAACCCACGGCGGCCCTCCCGTTCGCGGGGGGATACGCGAGCCCCACCGACCTGATGGTCCACGTCTCGCTGCACCTGACCCGGGGCCTCACGCGGCTCGCCGCGTCCGCCCCGCCCCCGGCGGGACCCGGAGGCCCCGCGGCGCCCCGGGGACTCGCGGCACCCGCGGGCCCCGCGGCACCCGGCGAACCCCCCGGGCCGGCGCCGGCGCTCGTCGCCGTCGCGCACGGCAGCCGCGACCCCCGTGCCCTCCGCACCGCGCAGGCCCTGCTGGAGCGGGTCAGGGCCCACCGGCCCGGGCTGGACGTGCGGCTCGGGCACGTCGAACTGAACGAGCCGCTCCTCGCCGGCACCCTCGCCGGCCTGACGGGACCCGCGGTCCTCGTGCCGCTGCTGCTCAGCCGCGGGCACCACGTCAAGCACGACCTGCCCGCCGCGCTGGCCGCGGCCCCGCACGTGCGCGGCCTCGTCGCCGACCCGCTCGGCCCGCACCCGCTGCTCGCCGAGGCCCTGCACCGGCGTCTGGAGGAGGCCGGGTGGGACGCGCGGCGGCCGGGCGACGCCGTGGTGCTGGCGGCGGCCGGGTCCCGCGACCCCGACTCCGCCGCCGACACCGCCCGCACGGCCGCCCTGCTCTCCCGCCGCCTCGGCGGCGTCCCCGTCGTCCCGGCCTTCGCGTCCGCCGCGGCGCCGACCGTGCCCGAGGCGCTGGCCGCGCTCGCCGCCCGGGGCCTGCGGCGCGTCGCCGTCGCCGCGTGCTTCGCCGCTCCCGGCCGCTTCGCGACGCAGACCGCGGCCGCCGCGCCCTGGATCGCCGCGGCGCCGCTGGGCGTGCAGGACGCGGTGGCCCGGCTGGTGCTGCACCGCTACGACCGGGCGGCCGCCGCCCTCGGCACGACCCCGCCGCGCCGGCCCGCGGCCGCCGCGCGGAACTGACACGTACCCGTTCGCGTCACCCGGCCGTCGGCACCGCCGGTTACCGTCGTGGTCATGGACCCGAACCAGGCCGTGGAACCGGTGGACCCCCATCCGGCGGTGGAACCGTACCCGGCGCCGTACGGCGGATACGGCGACTACACCGGCGCCGACCTGGAGCGGTACGTCCCCGAGCCGGACAAGCGCCCCGGCCGCACCGCCTACCAGCGGGACCGTGCCCGGGTGCTGCACTCCGCCGCGCTGCGCAGGCTCGCCGGCAAGACGCAGGTCGTCGACCCGGGTGTGGCGGGCACCTCCGTGACCGACACCAGCCCCCGCACCCGGCTGACCCACTCCCTGGAGTGCGCGCAGGTGGGGCGGGAGCTGGGCGCCGCCCTCGGCTGCGATGCCGACCTGGTGGAGACCGCGTGCCTCGCGCACGACCTCGGGCACCCGCCGTTCGGCCACAACGGCGAGATGGTGCTCGCGGAGTTCGCGGCCGACTGCGGCGGTTTCGAGGGCAACGCGCAGAGCCTGCGGCTGCTCACCCGGATCGAGCCCAAGCGCTTCGCCTCCCCGCAGGTGAGCGTGGGGCTCAACCTGACCCGGGCCGCGCTGGACGCGGCCACCAAGTACCCCTGGCCGCGCGGCGCGAACCCGGACGACCCGGGGAGCCCGAAGTTCGGGGTGTACCAGGACGACCTGCCGGTCTTCCGCTGGATGCGCAGCGGCGCCCCGCCCGGGCGCCGCTGCTTCGAGGCGCAGGTCATGGACTGGTCCGACGACGTCGCGTACTCCGTGCACGACGTCGAGGACGGCCTGCAGGCCGGGCACATCGACCCGCGGGCGCTCACCTCCGCGCCGGAGCGCGCCGAGGTGTTCGCCTGCGCCGCGGAGCGCTACACGCCCGGCGCCGACCCCGCCGAGCTGGCCGAGGCGCTGGACCGGCTGGTCGCCCAGCCGTGGTGGCCGGGCCGCTACGACGGCTCGGCGCTGGACCAGGCGCGGCTCAAGGACGCCGCCTCGCAGCTCATCGGCCGGTTCTGCCTGGCCGCGGAGGGCGCCACCCGCGAGCGGTACGGCGGCGCGCGGCTCACCCGGTACGCGGCGGAGCTGGTCGTGCCGCGCGAGCAGCGGCTGGAGTGCGCGGTCCTCAAGGCCGTCGCCGACCGGTACGTGATGCAGCGGGCCGCGCAGGCGCGGCGGCGGGCCGAGCAGCGGATCGTCATCGCCGAGCTGGCGGAGGTGCTGGTGGAGCGGGCCCCCGACGGCCTGGACCCGCAGTTCCGGGCCGTGTTCGAGGCCGCGCGCAACGACGCGGAGCGGCGCAGGGCGGTCGTCGACCAGATCGCGTCGCTGACGGACGCGGCGGCGACGGCCCTGCACGCCCGCCTCACCGCCTCCCGCTGACCGCTCCCCGGCGGCCGGTGTCCGGCGACGCGCGGGCCGTGAGGTGTCAGGAGGCCGGGCCGGCGGGCCACGTGCCCGTGGGGAGGGGCCGGGCGCGGGCCAGCAGGCCGGCGGCGCGTTCCGGCGGCGCGACGTACACCCAGGCCTCGCGGGTGCCGCGGGCGGTGCGCACCGCGCGGGCCACCCGCAGGTACAGGCCGGCGGGGTCGCCCGGCCGGTAGGACTCCAGCATGTCCAGGTCCGCCAGGACCTCGGCGTACGGCCCGGCGGCGACGTCCACCAGGTCGCCGTGGACGGCGCCGGTCCCCGCGGGGTCCAGGACCGCGATCGGGTAGCCGGGCCCCTGGAACAGCAGCGCCCCCGGCAGCGTGGCGGGCGTCCACGCCCCGGTCCTGCCCCGTAGCAGGCCGTGGTTGCGCTGCCCGGCACGCAGCGTGCCGTAGACGAAGAACGGCAGGCGGCGCTCGGTCACTTGGGCCTCCGCGTCAGGAAGTCGGGTCTGTCGGACGTCCCCCCTACTGTGATCCACCGCGCGGGTCCCGCGCCGCGGAGGGGGCGGCGCGGGACCCGTGCCGCCGCGCGCAACCGCGGCCGGTCCGTGTGCGTCGGTCACCGTGACCCCGCGTTCCGCGGAGCAGGAGCGGGAACGGGAGCAGGAGCACCACCGCAGCAGGAAACGCGACAGGAGAGGCAGACCGCCGTGCGACGTCCCGGGTGGCCCCCACGTGCCGCGGTGGCCCGGTTGCGCGCACGCCTGCGCGCCTGGCTTCGCCTGCCGAAGACGCGGCGGGGGCGGCGCCGCGCCCTGCGACTGGCCGTGGCCGTCGCGGTGCTGGCGCTGCTGCCGGCCACCTGGGTGCGCCTGGCCGGTGACGCCCGGGTGCGCACGGAGGCGGACGTCCCGGCGGAACCCGTGGCCGTGGTGTTCGGCGCGGGACTGTGGCAGGGCGTGCCGTCGCCCTACCTGGCGCACCGCCTGGACGCGGCGGCCCGGCTGTACGCGGCGGGCAAGGTCCGCGTCCTGCTGGTCACCGGCGACAACAGCCGGACGTCGTACGACGAGCCCGGCGCCATGCGCACCTACCTGACGGCGCACGGCGTCCCCCGGGAGCGGATCGTGGTGGACGACGCCGGGTTCGACACCTGGGACTCGTGCAGCCGGGCCCACCGGATCTTCGGCGTGGACCGCGCGGTGCTGGTCAGCCAGGGGTTCCACATCCGCAGGGCGCTCGCGCTGTGCGGGGCCGCGGGCATCGACGCGTACGGCGTGGGCGTGGACGAGAAGCACGACCTGACGTGGCTGGCCGGCGGCGCGCGGGAGGTGCTCGCCGCGGGCAAGGCGGCGCTGGACCTCACGGTGAAGCCCGACCCGCGCTTCCTCGGGCCCCACGAGCCCGGAGTGGCACGGGCCCTGGCGGCGGCACCCGCCGCACCGCGCTGAGCCCTCACAGTGCCGGGCCGCGGTCCCTGAGGGGCGCGTGCCTGCCGCGTAACCGGTGGGTGGGCGGCGCGAAACACCCCGCCCGCAGGCTGGGCGCATGACCGCACCCGCTGCCGCCGGCCCGCCCGCCGGGCCCGCCCCGGCCGAGGAGACCTCCCGGCCCGCCGCCGACGGCGGGACCGGCCGCACCGCCGAGCCCGTCGACACGCACTGCCCGTACTGCGCCCTGCAGTGCGGGATGCGAGTGCGGGCGAGCGGTGGCGGCGGCGTGCCGGCGGAGGTGCTGGAGCGGCCGGCGTTCCCGGTGAACAAGGGCGCACTGTGCGGCAAGGGCCGCACGGCGGCCGAACTGCTCGCGCCCGCCGCCCGGTTGACCACACCCCTGGTGCGGGGCGCGGACGGCGCGCTGCGTCCGGCGGACTGGCCGGAGGCGCTGGACCGCGTCGCGGACGGCCTGCGGCGGACCGCCGCGGCCCACGGCGCGGACGCGGTGGGCGTGTTCGGCGGCGGCGGGCTGACGAACGAGAAGGCGTACGCGCTGGGCAAGTTCGCCCGCGTGGTGCTGCGGACCTCGCAGATCGACTACAACGGCAGGTTCTGCATGTCGTCCGCCGCGGCCGCGCACCAGCGGGCGTTCGGGCTGGACCGCGGTCTGCCGTTCCCGCTCGCGGACGTGGCCCGCACCGGCTGCGTGGTGCTGGTCGGATCCAACCTCGCGGACACCATGCCCCCGGCCTTGCGGTACCTGACCGAACTCCGGGAGAACGGCGGCCGGTTGATCGTCGTGGACCCGCGCAGGACACGGACCGCGGAGCAGGCGGACCTGCACCTCCAGCCGCGCCCCGGCACGGATCTGGCACTGGCGCTGGGCCTGCTGCACCTGGTGGTGGCCGAGGGCCGGGTGGACGAGGGGTTCGTCGCCGCGCGCACCACCGGCTGGGAGCGGACGCTGCCCGGCGTGATGGCGCACTGGCCGGAGCTGGTGGAGCGGATCACCGGTGTCCCCGTGCCCCAACTGCGTGAGGCGGTCGCGATGTTCTGCGACGCGCCGGAGTCGATGGTGCTGACGGCCCGCGGCCCCGAGCAGCAGGCGAAGGGCACCGACACGGTCAGCGCGTGGATCAACCTGTGCCTGGCGACGGGGCGTTCCGGGCGGCTGCTGTCCGGGTACGGCTGCCTGACCGGGCAGGGCAACGGCCAGGGCGGCCGCGAACACGGCCAGAAGGCCGACCAGTTGCCCGGCTACCGCAAGCTGGACGATCCGGCGGCGCGGGCCCACGTCGCCGCGGTGTGGGGCGTCGACCCCGACGACCTGCCGGGCCCCGGCCGCAGCGCCTACGAGCTGCTGGACGCCCTCGGCCGGGACGTGCGGGCCCTGCTGCTGATGGGCTCCAACCCGGTGGTGTCGGCGCCGCGGGCAGCCCATGTGGCCGAGCGCATCGAGGCGTTGGACTTCCTGGCGGTGTGCGACGTGGTGCTGTCGGAGACCGCGGCGCTGGCCGACGTCGTGCTGCCGGTCACCCAGTGGGCGGAGGAGACGGGCACGACCACCAACCTGGAGGGCCGGGTGATCCTGCGCCGCAGGGCCGTCGACCCGCCGCCCGGCGTCCGCTCGGACCTGGAGGTGCTGGCCGGTCTCGCCCGGCGGCTCGGGCGGCCCGAGGGCTTCCCCGCCGACCCCGAGGAGGTCTTCGCCGAGCTGCGGCGGGCGTCGGCGGGCGGGCCCGCGGACTACGCGGGCATCAGCTACGCGCGGATCGCCGCGGAGGACGGGGTGTTCTGGCCGTGCCCCGAGCCGGGTTCGCCCGGCACGCCCCGGCTGTTCCTCGATCGGTACGCGACACCCGACGGGCGGGCCAGGTTCACGCCCGTCCAGCACCGGCCGTCCGCGGAGGAGCCGTCGGCGGAGTACCCCTACTACCTGACGACGGGCCGGGTGCTGGCCCAGTACCAGTCGGGCGCCCAGACCCGGCGGGTGCGCGAGCTGAACGCGGCCGAGCCCGGCCCCTTCGTGCAGCTCCACCCGCGGCTGGCGGCCCGGCTGGGCGTGGCGGAGGGCGAGCCGCTGGCGGTGACCAGCCGGCGCGGGCGGGTGGTGGCGCCGGCCCGGCTGTCGGCCGCGATCCGGCAGGACACGGTGTTCATGCCGTTCCACTGGCCGGGCGAGGGCCGGGCGAACACGCTGACCAACCCGGCGCTGGACCCGGTCTCGCGGATGCCGGAGTTCAAGGTGTGCGCGGTGCGGCTGGAGCGGGCGGCCACGCCCTGAGAGCCTGACCACGGCAGCGTATGCATTGCATGCAATGCATACGCTGCCGTACGCTGGCCGGGTGCAGCAGACCGAGTCCGCCCGCGCACAGCTGCGGGACCTGATCGTCGCGGGCGCCTACGCCCCCGGCGAGCGGCTGACCGAGACCGAGGTCGCCCAGTCGCTGGCGATGAGCCGTACCCCGGTCCGGGAGGCGTTCCGCGCGCTGGTCTCCGACGGGCTGGTGCGGTCCGCGGGCCGCGGGGTCCAGGTCGTCGCGCTCGACGTCGAGGCGCTGCGCCACGCCTACCAGGTGCGGGCCGCGCTGGAGGCGCTCACCGCGGAGCTGGCCGCCCGCCGCCAGGCCCAGGGCCGGATCGCGCCCGCCGACCTGGCCGCGCTCGTCGACGACGCGGAGCAGGCCGGGACGGCCACGCTGGCCGGGGAGTTCGCGGCGGCCGCCGGGCACAGCCGGCGGTTCCACACGCGGTTGGCCGCACTCGCCGCCAACCCGGTGGCGTCGGCCGCCCTGGACCGGCTGTGGGACCAGATCGTGGTCTCCACCCGCGCGTCCCTGGACCCGCCGGGCCGCCCGGCACACGTCAACGGCCAGCACCGCGAGCTGCTGGCCGCGATCCGCGAGGGCCGGGCGGCGGACGCCGCGGCCGTGGCCCGCGCACACGTCCTGGACACCCTCGGGGAAGGAAGCGACTGACATGCCGTCGGCGAGGCAGCACACGTACGAGACCGAGGTCGTCTGGACCGGCAACCTCGGTACCGGCACCGACTCCTACCGCTCCTACCGCAGGACCCACGACGTGACGGCCGCGGGCCCGCCGCCGATCGCCGGCTCCGCGGACCCGCACTTCCGCGGCGACGCGGACCGCTGGAACCCCGAGCAGCTGCTCCTCGCGGCGCTCTCCCAGTGCCACATGCTGTCCTACCTCCACGTGTGCGCGATGGCCGGCGTCGTGGTGACGGCCTACACCGACCACGCGATCGGCACGATGGACGAGACGGGCGGCGGCGCGGGCCACTTCACCAGCGCGGTGCTGCGGCCGCGGGTCGAGGTGGCGTCGGCGTCCATGACGGACGAGGCGCGCGCCCTCCATCATGAGGCGCAACGCCTCTGTTTCATCGCCGCGTCCGTCAACTTCCCCGTCACCCACGAGCCCTCCGTCACGGTGAGGCCCACGCCGTAGCTGACGGGTTGTGCCGGGGGTCCGTCGGCCGTCCACCGGCCGGTGGGTGTTCTCGGCCGACGGGGTGCCCCCGGGGCTTGTCTGGCCGTGTGCCGCGCCGTCGTGGCTGTTCGCGCCGTTCCCCGCGCCCCTTCGGGGCTCGTCCTGCCCCGTGCGGTGCGTTGCCGTCCACCGGCCGGTGGTGGGTTGCTCGCGCAGTTCCCCGCGCCCCTGATATGCGTGCCCTTTGTCCGTGGGGTCGGGGGCG
>NZ_FODD01000003.1:0-234462 GCF_900110255.1 Actinacidiphila rubida | reverse complement strand
TCGAGGAGACACTCCCGGAGTGGCCCCTGACCCCACCCACGAACGTGCACCGCCAGGGGCGCGGGGAACTGCGCGACCAGCCACGACGGCGCAGCAGACGGGCACGGCGCCCCGGGGGCAGCCCGGATGCCGCAGGGGCGCGGGGTCCCCCAGCCTTCGGCCGGGAGGTGCCCCCAGCGCGACAAGCCACGACGAACCGTCAGACGGCGACGGCGCCCAAGGGGCGGGACCAGGCCCGGGCAGGGCAAGCCTCGGCCATACCGCGCACCGGGATCAGCCGGACGCGCGAGCGCGCAGGCGACGGAGCATGCGGGCGTCCTGGAAGCCGACCGCGCGGGCCGCCGCCTCGGTGGTGGCGCCGCGGGCGATGAGGTGCTCGGCGCGTTCGACGCGGAGTTCCTGCTGGTAGCGCAGCGGCGTCAGCCCGGTGGCCGCGGCGAAGCGGCGGGTGAGGGTGCGCTCGCTCAGGCCGCTGCCGGCGGCCAGTTCGGCCAGGCCGAGGCGGTCGGTGAACCGCGCGTCGATGACGTCCTGGGCGCGGTGCACGGCGTCGCTGACGTGCCCGCGGTGCCGCAGCATCGCGCTCGCCTGCCGGTCGTCGCCGTTGCGGCGCGCGTACACCACCATCTGCCGGGCCACCCGCGCGGCCGCGCCCGGCCCGTGCCGCACGGCCAGCAGGTGGAGCGCGAGGTCGATCCCGCTGGCGATGCCCGCGGAGGTGACGACCCGGCCGTCGACGACGTACAGCACGTCGCGCACCACCGTGGCCTTCGGGTAGCGCAGGGCGAGTTCGTCCTGCACGTCGTGGTGGGTGGTGCAGCGGCGGCCGTCGAGCAGGCCGGCCCGGCCGAGCGCGTCCGCACCCGCGCAGACGCTCGCGACGGTGCCGCCGGCCGCGTGGTGCGCGCGCAGGCGGTCCAGGGTGGCCGGGGACACCGGCCCGGTGTCGCGCAGGGTGGGCGAGCGCCAGCCGGGCACCACGACGAGGTCGTCGGGGGTCAGCGGCGGCCACCGCGTGGACGCCCGCAGCTGCAGGCCCTGCGCGGTGGGCACGTCCTCCTGCTCGGCCACGTACGACAGCGTGTACCCGAGGTCCTGGTCCGCGGCGGTGGAGAACACCTGGGCGGGGCCGCCGAGGTCCAGCAGGTGCAGGCGCGGGACGAGCAGGAAGACGACGCGGGTCACGATCCGGTCAGCTCCTTGACGGTGGTGACGGTGGCGAAACGGCCGGACAGGGCGTACACGGTGCGGGCGATCACGTCGGCCGGCCGGAGCGTGGCGGGATCGGCCAGGACCTCCGCGAGGGGGCGGCCGGCGGGCGCGTCGGGGTGCGAGATGGGCTCGCTCGCGCTCGCGTCGGCGACGAAGGTCACCCGGTAGCCGAGGTCGGAGGCGAGCCGGGTGGTGGTCTCGACGCACTGCTCGGCGCGGATGCCGCAGGTGATCAGGGAGCGGATGCCGCGCTCGGTGAGGATCTGCTGCAGGTTGGTGGTGGTGAAGGCGTTGTGGGACGTCTTGGTGAGCTGCGGCTCCCCGTCGGCCGGGGTGAGCGGGGCGATGTAGCGGACGTGGCCGTTGGCCGGGTCGAAGACGCCGCCGGTGCCCGGCTCGGTGTGCAGCACCCACACCACCAGGTGGCCCTGCGCGCGGGCGTGGTCGACGAGCCGGGCGACCTGGAGGGCCACGTCGGGGTCGGACGCGGCCTGCCAGCTCTCCCGCTGCCGGAAGGACTCCTGGACGTCGATGACGAGGAGCGCGGTGTCCGTGGCGGCGGGCGCGCCCGGGGACGCCGGCGCGGACGCGATGGGCGCGGTGGACTGCGGGGGTGTCGTGGTCATGGCTCGATCCTGGCGCGGTGGCACGCTCCCAGGGTAGGCATGATCGTGCCCGGGTGCGGAACGATCCGGTCACCCGGGATGCGGCCGGCCGCACACGCTCACACTGCCCGCTGTGCGGCGATGAGCGCAGCGTTGCTCCCGGGAAACGGCCGTGATCCGGCCGGGTAACAGCGCCGCCGCACTCTCGTGGGCATGGACATCGTGGTGATCGGCGGCGGCATGGCGGGCACGAGGCTCGCCCAGCAGCTCGCGCCCTGCGGGGCGGTGCGGGTCACCGTCGTCGGCGAGGAGCCGCACCCCCCGTACAACCGCGTGCTGCTGGCGGAGGTGCTCGCCGGGCGGTACGCGCCCGGCGTGATCGCCCTGCCCGACGGCGGCACCGCGGCCGGGCCGCCTCGGCGGGCGGTCCTGCTGGACCGGGCCGCGCGCCGTGTGGTGTGCGACGACGGGCACGAGGTGCGCTACGACCGGCTGGTCCTGGCGACCGGCTCGAACCCCGTACTGCCGCCGCTGCGCGGCCTGTTCACCGTGACCTCCCACGAACTGCCCGCGGGAGTCCACGCGTTCCGCACGATGGACGACTGCCTGGCGCTGGCCCGGGCGGCCGGCCCGGGAACGCGGGTGGTGGTGGTCGGCGGCGGCCTGCTCGGCGTGTCCGCCGCGCAGGCGCTGGCCGCGCGCGGCGCGCAGGTCGTGCTGGCGCAGCAGGCCGAGCACCTCATGGAACGCCATCTCGACCCGGCGGCCGCGGACCTGCTGCGCCGGCACCTGGAGGACCAGGGCGTGGAGGTGCACACGCAGTGCCGGGTCCGCGGCATCCGCGTCCAGCCGTGCGACGGGCCTGCCGGCCGCCGGGTGACGACGGTCGAACTCGCCGACGGCTACTGCCTGGGGACCGACCTGCTGGTCCTGGCGTGCGGGGTGCGGCCGCGGACCGGCCTGGCGCTGGCCGCCGGGATCGCCGTCGGCCGGGGCGTCGTCGTCGACGACCGGCTGCGCACCAGCGACCCCGCCGTCTTCGCGATCGGCGACTGCGCGCAGCACGACGGCGTCGTGCACGGCCTGGCGGGTGCCGCCCGCGAGCAGGCCGACGTGCTGGCCCGGGTGCTGGCCGCCGAAGCCGGCTCACCCGCCGAGGCGGGCGAGCCGGCCGGCTACCGCGGCACCCGCGCCCTGACCCGGCTGACCCTGACCCGGCCGCGGAGCGCACAGGAGCCGCAACCGCCCGGCGCCGCGGCGGGGACGGGCCCGCGCGGGCCGTTCGACCTGGCCGCGTTCGGGGACCCCGTCCCGGCCGAGGGCGACGACGTGCTCCAACTGGCCGACGCCACACGCGGCGCGTACCGCAAGGTCGTGGTCCGCGGCGACCGGCTGGTCGGCGGCATCCTGCTCGGCGATCTCGCCGCGGTCGGCGCGGTCGCCCGCACCTGGGAGGACGACGAGCCGCTGCCCGCCGCTCCCCTGATCCATCTGCTCACCAACGACGGAGGTCCCCGAGCATGACGACGCCAACCCCCGCCGCCTTCGGCGCAGTCGACCGGACCGGACGCCCCACGGTCGTGCTGGTCGGCCACGGCATGGTCGGACAGCGCTTCCTGGAGGCCCTGGCCGAGCACGGGGTGACCGCACGGGCGCGGGTCGTCGTGCTCTGCGAGGAGCCGCGCCCCGCGTACGACCGGGTCCATCTGACCTCGTACTTCTCCGAGGGCACGAGTCCGCAGGAGCTGTCGCTGGTCGAGGACGGCTTCATGGCGAGGCACGGCGTCGAACTGCACGTCGGGGACCCGGCGGTGGCGGTGGACCGCGACTCCCGCACGGTGACATCCCGTTCGGGGCTGAGCATCAGCTACGACACCCTCGTGCTGGCCACCGGCTCGTACCCGTTCGTGCCGCCGGTGCCCGGCAAGGACGCGGAGGGCTGCTTCGTCTACCGCACGATCGAGGACGTGCTGGCGATCGAGGCGTACGCCCAGGGCGTCACGTCGGGCGCGGTGGTCGGCGGCGGGCTGCTGGGCCTGGAGGCCGCGGGCGCCCTGCGGGGCCTCGGACTGGACACGCACGTCGTGGAGTTCGCGCCGCGGCTGATGCCGGTGCAGGTCGACGACGGCGGCGGGGCGGCGCTGCGGAGGTCCGTGGAGGGCCTGGGCGTGACCGTCCACACCGGCGTCGGCACGCAGGAGATCACGACGGACGACGCCGGCCGGGTGACCGGCATGGCGCTGTCGGACGGCTCCGAACTGCCCGCCGGCATGGTGGTGTTCTCGGCCGGTGTGCGACCCCGGGACGACCTGGCCCGCGCCTGCGGGCTGGACGTCGGCGAGCGCGGCGGGATCGTCGTCGACGCGTCCTGCCGCACGTCCGATCCGGCGGTGTTCGCGATCGGCGAGTGCGCGCTGGCCGCGGACGGCCGTGTGTACGGCCTGGTCGCGCCGGGCAACGAGATGGCCGAGACCGCCGCCCGGGCGATCGCCGGCCCGGACGCGCCGGGCGCCGGGTTCACCGGCGCCGACACGTCCACCAAGCTCAAGCTGCTCGGCGTGGACGTGGCGAGCTTCGGCGACGCGCACGGCACCGCGGACGGCGCCCTGGACGTGCTCTACTCCGACTCGCGCTCGGGGGTGTACCGCAAGCTGGTGATCGGCTCCGACGGCACGCTGCTGGGCGGGGTCCTGGTCGGCGACGTCGAGTCCTACGGGGTCCTGCGGCCGCTGACCGGGTCGGTGCCGCCGGTCGCCCCCGAGCACCTGGTGCTGCCGGCCGGCGCGGGCGCGCCCGTCGCGCTGGGGCCGACGGCGCTGCCGGACGAGGCGGTGATCTGCAGCTGCCACAACGTCAGCAAGGGCGCCATCCGGAGTGCGGTCGCCGACCAGGGGTGCGCGGGGGTGCCGGAGGTCAAGAAGTGCACCAAGGCCGGTACGGGCTGCGGCAGCTGCCTGAAGGTGCTGGGACAGCTGGTGGACGCCGAGCTGGAGGCCGGCGGCGTCGAGGTCGACAGGGGCCTGTGCCCGTGCTTCGGGCAGACCCGCGCCGAGCTGTACGAGATCGTGCGGACGCTGCGTCTCACCTCCTACCGCGACCTGCTGGACCGGCACGGCCGCGAGGACGCGCGCGGTGGCGAGGGCTGCGAGGTGTGCAAGCCCGCGGTGGCCTCGGTCCTGGCGTCGCTGGCCCCGGTGATCGGCGCGAGCGTGCACGTGCTGGACGGCGAGCAGGCGGCGCTGCAGGACACCAACGACCACTTCCTCGCCAACATGCAGAAGAACGGCTCGTATTCGGTGGTGCCGCGCATCCCCGGCGGCGAGATCACGCCCGAGAAGCTGATCGTGATCGGCGAGGTGGCCCGCGACTTCGGCCTCTACACCAAGATCACCGGCGGTCAGCGGATCGACCTCTTCGGCGCCCGGGTGGAGCAACTGCCGCTGATCTGGGCGCGGCTGGTGGCCGCCGGCTTCGAGTCGGGGCACGCCTACGGCAAGGCGCTGCGGACCGTGAAGTCCTGCGTGGGATCGACGTGGTGCCGGTTCGGTGTCCAGGACAGCGTGCGGATGGCCATCGACCTGGAGCTGCGCTACCGGGGCCTGCGGGCACCGCACAAGCTGAAGTCGGCCGTGTCGGGCTGCGCCCGGGAGTGCGCCGAGGCGCAGAGCAAGGACTTCGGGGTGATCGCGACCGCGTCCGGCTGGAACCTGTACGTCGGCGGCAACGGCGGCGCCACCCCGCGCCACGCCGACCTGCTCGCCAAGGACCTCTCGGACGCCGAACTGGTGCGGCTGATCGACCGGTTCCTGATGTTCTACATCCGCACCGCGGACCGGCTGGAGCGCACCAGCGTGTGGCTGGAGCGGATTCCCGGCGGCCTGGACCACGTCCGCGACGTGGTCGTCCACGACAGCCTCGGCATCTGCGACGAGCTGGAGGCGCTGATGGCCGCGCACGTGGCCGGCTACCGGGACGAGTGGGCGGACACCCTCGACGACCCGGAGCGGCTGCGCCGGTTCGTATCGTTCGTCAACGCGCCGGGCACGCCCGACCCCACCGTCCGCTTCGTCCCCGAACGCGACCAGATCCGGCCGGAGCCCCTGCCGGTCGCCCTCACGGAAACGGTGCCCGTATGACCACCCTCACCGGCCTCGCCCCGGTCCTCACCGGCACGGTCGAACTCCGCACTTCCTCCGGCTGGCTCGCCGTGTGCGCGACCGCCGACCTGGAACCCGGGCGCGGTGTGGCCGTGCTGCTCCCCGACGGCGCGCAGGCCGCGGTGTTCAAGGACAGCACGGGACGCCTCTACGCGATCGGCAACGTGGACCCGTTCACCGGCGCGGGAGTGCTCTGCCACGGCCTGCTGGGCTCGGCGGGCGGCCGGCCCTACGTGGCCTCGCCGCTGCTCAAGCAGCGGTTCGCGCTCGCGGACGGCCGGTGCCTGGACGACGACGCGGCCGCCGTGGCCAGCTACCCGCTGCGGGTCTCCTGACAGCGGCGCGCCACGCTGCCGGAACGGCGCACGGACACGGCACCGTTCGGCGCGGGCGGCGGCGCCTGCCGGAACATCCCCTCCGGTGTCCCGGCAGGCGCATGAGGGCCCGTCTCGGTCAACTGACGCTACAAGCCGCGCCGTTGAGTGCGAAGCCGGTCGGCGCGGGATTGGCGCCCGACCAGTTGGCGTTGAACCCGAAGCTCGTCGAACCACCGGCGGGGATGGCGGCGTTGTAGGACAGGTTCGTCGCCGTGTAGCCGGTGCCGCTCCTGGTCACCGTGGCGTTCCACGCCTGGGTGACCGTCTGGGTGCCGGACGACTGCGTCCAGGTGAGCGTCCAGCCGTTGACGGCCGACGAACCGCCGTTCGTCACCGTGATGTTGGCGGTGAAGCCGGTGTTCCACTGGTTGACGCCGTAGCTGACCGCGCAGCCGGACCCGCCGGGCGGCGTCGTCGGAGGTGTGGTCGGCGGCGTCGTGGGCGGCGTGGTCGGCGGTGTCGTCGTCCCGCCGAGCGCCGTCTGGATGGCGGTGTAGGCCGGCTTGGGCTGGTAGTTCTCGTCGTACGGGGTGGCCGCGCCCTGGCCCGGGAAGGTGCTGGGCACCCACGAGGTGGCGTCGTTGAAGCCCCAGACCGTGACACCGACGCAGCGGGACACGCCCAGGCAGTCGTTCATCACCGTCGTGTAGTCGTTCGCCTGCTGCTGCAGCTTGGTGGCGTCGGACGGCAGTTGCATGCGCACGTCCAGCTCGGTGACGGCGACGTCCACGCCGAGGTCGGCGAACCGCTGCAGGTTCGCCTTGAAGTCCGACGGCACCTGGCCGAGGATGAAGTGCGCCTGGAAGCCGACGCCGTCGATCGGCACGCCCTGCGCCTTCAGCGACTTGACCAGGGCGTACATCGCGTTGCTCTTCGCGTTCTGGCCCTCGACGTTGTAGTCGTTGATGTACAGCTTGGCCGCCGGGTCGGCGGCGTGCGCCGCGGTGAGGGCGTCGGCGATGTAGGAGGAGCCGAGCTGGTTGTACCAGAGGTCGGACCGGTAGGTGCCGTCCTCGTTGAACGGCTCGTTGACCACGTCCCAGTGCACGACCTCGCCCTTGAAGTGGGTGACCTCGTCCGTGACGTGCTTGATCATGATGTCGTGCAGCTCGCTGTTGCTGAAGCTGCCGGAGGTCAGCCAGTTGGGCAACTGGCTGTGCCACACCAGGTTGTGGCCCCGCACCTGCATGTGGTTCGCCTGCGCGAAGCTGACGATCTGGTCCGCCGGGCCCCAGTTGTAGGTGCCGCGGGTGGGCTCGACGGAGGCCCACTTCATCTCGTTGCCGGGCGTCACGGAGTCGAACTGGGCGCCGGCGATGGACCCGGAGGTGCCGGTCAGCTCGTTCTGCATCAGGGCCGTGCCCATGTAGACGCCCTTGGCCGCGGCGAGGTCGCGCAGCGGGGTGCCGGCGGCGTTCGCGGCCGGGACGGTGAACGCGAGCACCGCGGCCGCGGTGGCCAGCAGGGCGGCGCCGGATTCGCCGAGGGCGGATCTCAGGGTGCGCTTCGAGAACATCGGGGGTACCTCTCTCCAAGTGGGGGATTGGATCAGGCAGGTGGATCAGCACGTGCGATCGGGAAGCGCGCCGGGCGGACCGGGCGGACCGGGCACCGAACGTTTCGGAGCGCATTCCGATCAGCGGCGTGACCCTACGTCCACCCCCAGGGAGCGTCAACAGATGCGACAGGAAGCGCAGGTCAGCGCGCGGGAGCGCTCCCACGACTGAGGGGAGAAAAGCGGCGGAACGGGCGCCGTACGTTCCGGACGCCAGGGCGGGGGCGGGGCCGGAGGCCGGAGCGGGGGCCGGGACCGCCGCCGTCTCCGCCGCCGCCGGCTCGTCGTCGTCAGGCGCCTTGCGGCGGCGGGGCGCTGCTGGCCCGCTCCACGAGCCGGGTCGCCAGGTCCACCCGCAGGGTGCTCGGCTGGTTGCCGCGGCTGATGTCGAGCACCAGGTGGGCGGCCGCCTCGGCCATCTCCGTCAGCGGCTGCCGGACCGTCGTCAGCGGCGGGCTGATCCAGCGGGCCAGCGGCAGGTCGTCGAAGCCGACCACGCTGAGGTCGCCGGGGATGCTCAGCCCCGTCTCACGGGCCGCCTCGTACAGGCCGAGCGCCTGGAGGTCGTTCCCGGTGAACACGGCGGTGGGACGGTCCTTGAGCCGGAGCAGCTCCAGGCCCTTGGTGTAGCCGGACTCGTGGTGGAAGTCGCCGTTGACGACGAGCGCGGAGTCGTACTGAACGCCGGCGGTCTCCAGGGCGGCGCGGTAGCCGTCGATGCGGGCGCGGCTGCACATGATGCCGGCCGGGCCGCCGATCACGCCGATCCTGCGGTGGCCGAGTTCGAGCAGGTGCCGGGTGGCGGCGAGACCGCCCTGCCAGTTGGTCGCGCCGATCGCCGGCACGTCCTCGCCGGGGTCGCCGGCCGCGTCGAGCACCACGAACGGGATGTCGCGGCTGGTGAGTTGGGCGCGCTGGGCCGGGTCGAGCCCGGACAGCACGAGGATCACGCCGGTCGGCCGGCGGGCGAGCACCCCGTCGACCCACGTCTGCCCCGGACTCAGCCGCCCCGCGGACTCCGAGAGCACCACGCTCAGGCCCTCCTGGCGGGCCACGTTCTCCACGCCCCGGATGACCTCCATCGCCCAGGAGCTCTCCAGCTCGTGGAAGACCAGGTCGAGCAGGGGCGCGGGCTGCACGCTGCCGCGCCGCCGCTGGTAGCCGTGCGCGCGCAGCAGTTCCTCGACCCGGCTGCGGGTCGAGGGGGCGACGTCGCCGCGACCGTTGAGGACCTTCGAAACAGTCGGCGCGGACACACCGGCGGCCCGGGCGATCTCGGCGAGCGTCGCCGTGCCGTCCGACGGGTTTCCCGGCTGGTCATCGCGGGGCTGCTGAACGCTGGGGGCACTCATGCCAGCGATCGTAGCCGTAGCGGCGGGTTCTGTCCGATGCCGAGAAGGCCCGGAGGGTGTCCATCAGGCACTTTCCATCTTTCGGCAACCTCCTCGAAACATTCGCCACCGACCTGCCCTCGTACCGGGGTCCACGGGCCGGATGGTTCAATCGGCGGATGACCACCGTCGAGGTTCTGCGCGTCTTCACCGGCCCCGGCGGCGCCGGGGGCAATCTGCTGGGCGTCGTCCGCGACGGCGGCTCGGTGCCGCCCGCACGGCGCCAGGACCTGGCCGCTGAACTCGGCTACAGCGAGACGGTGTTCGTGGACGACGCGGCGAGCGGCCGGGTGCGGATCTTCACGCCGAGCGCCGAACTGCCCTTCGCCGGCCACCCGCTGGTCGGTGTCGCCTGGCTGCTCGGGACCGGCGTGCTGCGGCCGCCCGCCGGCGAGGTCCCCACGTGGACGGACGACGACGGCCTGGTGTGGATCCGCGGCCGCGCCGAGTGGGCGCCGGGCCGGCTGACCGACCGGTACGACTCCCCCGCCGCCGTCGACGCCCTGCCCGCCCCGCCGCCGGGCGAGGGCTGGCTCTACGCGTGGGCCTGGATCGACGAAGCCGCGGGCCACGTCCGCGCCCGCGGCTTCCCGCGGCGCGGCGACGCCATCGTCGAGGACGAGGCGACCGGTGCCTCCGCCACGGTCCTCACCGCCCGCCTGGGGCGCCCCCTCACCATCCACCAGGGCACCGCCTCCCGCATCGTCACCCGCCCCCATCCCGACGGCACCGTCGACGTCGGCGGCCGCGTCACCCCCGCCTGACCTCCCGGAACCACCGCCCGCACGAGCCCTCCCGGCCCGGCACCGACCCGCGCCGGCACCCGCACCCGCACCCGCACCCGCACCGGGGAACGCACCCGGGAACGCAAAGGCCGGGGGCGGCGTCTCCGCACGAAACGCCGCCCCCGGCGGTGGGGGGCCGGGGCGCAGCCGCCGGCCGGTGAGGGTCGGCCCCAGGGCAAGGGCCTCCGCCGGCGGGTTGCGGACCCGGCCCGGTCAGGTGGTCAACGGGCGCCCCCGAAGGGGGCGGTGGCGGACGCGCGGCCTGCTTCGAGGCGCGCGACCGGGATGCGGAAGGGGGAGCAGGAGACGTAGTCCAGGCCCACCTCGTGGAAGAAGTGGACGGACTCCGGATCACCGCCGTGCTCGCCGCAGACGCCGAGCTTCAGGTCGGGTCGGGTTGCCCGGCCGTCTGCGGCAGCCGCGCGGACCAGTGAGCCCACGCCGTCTCTGTCGATGGTCTCGAAGGGCGAGACCCCGAAGATCCCCTTCTCCAGGTAGGCGGTGAAGAACGACGCCTCGACGTCGTCCCGGGAGAAGCCCCACACCGTCTGGGTCAGGTCGTTGGTGCCGAAGGAGAAGAACTGCGCGGCCTCCGCGATCTGCCCGGCGGTCAGCGCCGCCCGGGGCAGCTCGATCATCGTGCCGATGGCGAGCCGCAGCGACGTGCCGGTCGCGGCCTCGACCTCGGCGATGACCCGGACGGCCTCGTCCCGGACGATCTCCAGCTCCTGCACGGTGCCGACCAGCGGGATCATGATCTCCGGCCGCGGGTCGCCCTTGGCGGCCATGCGGTGCGCGGCGGCCTCGGCGATGGCCCGTACCTGCATGGCGAACAGGCCGGGGATGACCAGGCCGAGCCGCACCCCGCGCAGGCCCAGCATCGGGTTCGCCTCGTGCAGCTTGTGCACCGCCTGCAGCAGTCGCAGGTCGTTCTCGTTGGCGTCCTTGCGGGCCTCGGCGAGCGCGACCCGGACCGACAGCTCGGTGATGTCGGGCAGGAACTCGTGCAGCGGCGGGTCGAGCAGCCGGACGGTGACGGGCAGCCCGTCCATCGCCTCGAACAGCTCGATGAAGTCGGCCTTCTGCAGCGGCAGCAGCGCGCCCAGGGCCTCCTCGCGCTCGGCGTCCGTGTCGGCCAGGATGAGCCGCTCGACCAGCTCCCGGCGCTCGCCGAGGAACATGTGCTCGGTGCGGCACAGCCCGATGCCCTGGGCGCCGAACCGCCGGGCCCGCATGGCGTCCTCGGCGTTGTCGGCGTTGGCCCGCACCCGCAGCCGGCGGACCCGGTCGGCGTACGCCATGATCCGGTGCACGGCCCGGACCAGTTCGTCGGCCTCGTCGGCACCGGCGTGCATCCGGCCCTCGAAGTACTCCACGACCGGGGACGGCACGACCGGGACCTCGCCGAGGTAGACCTTGCCGGACGAGCCGTCGATGGAGACGAGGTCGCCCTCCTCTATCACCACGGGCTTGCCGTCGGGACCGGTCGCGGTCAGCCGGCGGGCCTTGGTGTCGACCTCCAGCTCCTCCGCGCCGCACACGCAGGTCTTGCCCATGCCGCGGGCGACGACCGCGGCGTGCGAGGTCTTGCCGCCGCGCGAGGTGAGGATGCCCTCGGCGGCGATCATGCCGTTGAGGTCGTCCGGGTTGGTCTCGCGGCGGATCAGGATGACCTTCTCGCCCGAGCGCGACCACTTCACGGCGGTGTACGAGTCGAAGACCGCCCTGCCGACCGCGGCGCCCGGCGAGGCCGCGATGCCCCAGCCGATCCGCTTGGCCCGGCCGCTGTCGGCGGCCTCGTGGTCGAACCGCGGGAACATCAGCTGGGCCAGCTGCCCGCCGGTGACCCGGCGCAGCGCCTCGGCCTCGTCGATCAGGCCCTGGTCGACGAGCTGGGTGGCGATCCGGAACGCGGCGGCCGCGGTGCGCTTGCCCACCCGGGTCTGCAGCATCCACAACTGGCCGCGCTCGATGGTGAACTCGATGTCGCACAGGTCGCGGTAGTGCGTCTCGAGCGTCTCCATGATGCTCAGCAGCCGGTCGTACGACGTCTTGTCGATGCGCTCCAGCTCGGCGAGCGCCACGGTGTTGCGGATGCCGGCGACGACGTCCTCGCCCTGCGCGTTCTGCAGGTAGTCGCCGTAGACGCCCTGCTGGCCGCTGGCCGGGTCGCGGGTGAAGGCGACGCCGGTGCCGGAGTCCGGGCCGAGGTTGCCGAAGACCATCGAGCAGATGTTGACCGCGGTGCCCAGGTCGCCGGGGATGCGCTCCTGGCGGCGGTAGAGCTTGGCGCGCTCGGTGTTCCAGGAGTCGAAGACCGCGCGGACGGCGAGGTCCATCTGCTCGCGCGGCTCCTGCGGGAACTCCCGGCCGGCCTCCTTGGCGACGATCGCCTTGAAGTCCTCGACGAGCTGCCGCAGATCGGCGGCGTCCAGGCCCAGGTCGCTGTCGGCGCCCTTGGCCCGCTTGGCGTCCTCCAGCGCGTCCTCGAACCGGTCGCCGTCCACACCCAGCACCGTCTTGCCGAACATCTGCACCAGGCGGCGGTAGGAGTCCCAGGCGAAGCGCTCGTTGTCCGCCTGCGCGGCCAGGCCCTGCACGGAGGCGTCGGACAGGCCGATGTTGAGGACGGTGTCCATCATGCCCGGCATGGAGAACTTCGCGCCCGACCGCACGGAGACCAGCAGGGGGTCGTCGGCCTGGCCGAGCTTCTTGCCCATCCGCTGCTCCAGCGCGTCGAGGTGCGCACTCACCTCGTCGCGCAGCGCGGCCGGCTCGCTGCCCGTCTCCAGGTACTCCTTGCAGGCCTCGGTGGTGATGGTGAACCCGGGAGGGACCGGCAGACCGAGGTTGGTCATCTCGGCGAGGTTCGCACCCTTCCCGCCGAGCAGGTCCTTCAGGTCCTTGTTGCCCTCAGTGAAGTCGTAGACGAATTTCTGCTGCTGCGGTCGCGACGGCACGGGCCTCGACTCCTCGCGTGCTGGATGCCCTGACGGCGGGGAGCGTACCCATCTCGAAGGCTCTGCAGTACGTCCATCATCACGACACACGGGTGTAACCGCCCGTCTGCCGACAGATCGAAAGTCAGCAGGTCGCGGCGGAGGAGTGAGTCCGCGTTCACTACTCGAACGGATGACGCCGGTACGTTCGGCCGAGAGAGCGGATTCCGTCACTTTCAGTGACGATGAGGCCGCCGGATGGACGCGGCGGCACCCGTGCCCGGCGGTACGCATTCGAGTTGTGGACGGCTCACTTGGGCGCTCATCTGAGCGCAAGAGGCATCAGGCGTGGCGGGAATCACGTGCCGCCGGGAGGGTGCGCCTCCCGCCACGGACGTAGCGAAACTACGGAAACCACACGGACCGCCCGAGTCGCCCACCGCCGGCGAGGACACGGGCGGGGGGACTCGGGCGGTCCGCAGAAAGAAGGGTCCGCAGGAGGTGGAGTCCGCAGGGGGAGGTACCGGCCCGGGGGCCGGGAGCGGTCAGCCGCCGGAGGTGTCGGCCTCGGCGTCCTCGCTCAGCACCTCGCACGCGTTCGGGTCGTCAAGCCAGCCGTCGGGCAGCACGACGCGCTTGCCGGGGGCGGTGCGGCCGCGCGGGCCGTCGGCGTGCGCCGGCCACGGCTGGTCGTGGTCCAGCCCGCCCAGGTGCTCGTCCAGTTCGGCCAGCGAGGAGGCGGTGGCCAGCGCCCGGCGGGCCTCGGAGCCGACCGCGAAGCCCTTGGTGTACCAGGGCACGTGCTTGCGGAAGTCGATGACGCCGCGCGACTCGTCGCCCAGCCACTGCCCGAGCAGGTCCGCGTGCCGCCGCATCACCGCGGCGACCTCGCCGAAGCGCGGTTCCGCCGGGCCCGCGGCCGCGGCGCCGTCAGTGCCGTCGGCGCCCCGCTCGAACGCGGCCACCAGGTCGCCGAACAGCCACGGCCGGCCCAGGCAGCCCCGACCGACGACCACGCCGTCACAGCCGGTCTCGCGCATCATCCGCACGGCGTCCTCGGCGCACCAGATGTCGCCGTTGCCGAGCACGGGGATCTCCGGGACGTGCTCCTTGAGCCGGGCGATCGCGTCCCAGTCGGCGGTGCCGCCGTAGTGCTGGGCGGCGGTGCGGCCGTGCAGCGCGACCGCGGTGACGCCCTCGTCCACGGCGATCCGGCCCGCGTCCAGGTACGTCATGTGGTCGTCGTCGATGCCCTTGCGCATCTTGATGGTGACCGGCAGCCGGCCGGCGTTGCCGACCGCCTCGCGCAGGATCGCGCGCAGCAGGTTGCGCTTGAACGGCAGCGCGGAGCCGCCGCCCTTGCGGGTCACCTTGGGCACCGGGCAGCCGAAGTTGAGGTCGATGTGGTCGGCGAGGTCCTCGTCCACGATCATCCGGACGGCCTTGCCGACGGTCACCGGGTCGACGCCGTACAGCTGGATCGAGCGCGGCGTCTCGGACGCGTCGAAGTGGATCAGGTGCATGGTCTTCTCGTTGCGCTCGACCAGCGCCCGCGTGGTGATCATCTCGCTCACGAACAGGCCCTTGCCGCCGGAGAACCCCCGGCACAGGGTGCGGAACGGCGCGTTGGTGATGCCCGCCATGGGCGCGAGGACGACCGGCGGCCACACCGTGTGCGGACCGATCCGGAGGGTGCCCGCGGCGGGGCGGGTCAGCGTGGCGTCAACGGTCATGCCGCCCATTGTCCCGTACGGCGGCACCGGCCCGGCGCTTGGTTGTACGATTGAAATGATTACACAGCTACAAGCAGTGTGGGGGCCACGTACTTTCGCGGCCCGCGCTCCGGAACACCCGCACGGAACGGCACGACCTTGGGAACCGCACGCCATGCCTGACCTCACCTACCGGCGCCGCATGCTCATCCTGGCCATCTGCTGCATGAGCCTGCTGATCGTCAGCCTGGACAACACGATCCTCAACGTGGCACTGCCGTCACTGCAGAAGGACTTCCACTCCAGCGTCTCCGGACTCCAGTGGACGATCGACGCCTACCTGCTGGTGATCGCCTCCCTCCTGCTGCTCTCCGGGTCGACCGCCGACCGGATCGGGCGCAAGAAGGTCTTCCAGACCGGCCTGGTGCTCTTCACCGCCGGCTCGGTGCTGTGCAGCCTCGCACCGAGCCTCGGCTGGCTCATCGTCTTCCGCATGGTGCAGGCGGTCGGCGGCTCGATGCTCAACCCGGTCGCGATGTCGATCATCACCAACACCTTCACCGACGCCCGCGAGCGGGCCCGGGCGATCGGCGTGTGGGGCGGCGTCGTCGGCATCAGCATGGCGGCCGGGCCGATCGTCGGCGGCGCGCTCGTGCAGTCGGTCGGCTGGCGGTCCATCTTCTGGATCAACCTGCCCGTGGGCCTGGTGGCGCTCGTGCTCACCGCGCGGTTCGTGCCGGAGTCCCGGGCGCCGCGCGCCCGCCGGGTGGACCCGGTCGGGCAGCTCCTGGTCATCGCGCTGCTCGGCACCCTGACCTACGGCATCATCGAGGGCTCGGACGCGGGCTGGGGCTCGGCGCCGATCGTCGGCTGCTTCGTGGTGGCGGTGCTGGCCGTCGCGGCACTGGTCGTCTACGAGCCGCGCCGCAGGGACCCGCTGATCGACACCCGGTTCTTCGCCAGCGCGCCGTTCGCCGGCGCGACCGTCATCGCGGTCAGCGCGTTCGCCGCGCTCGGCGGCTTCCTCTTCCTCAACACCCTCTACCTGCAGGACGAACGCGGGCTGTCCGCGCTCGACGCGGGCCTCTACATGGTGCCGATGGCGCTGATGTGCCTGGTCTTCGCGCCGCTGTCCGGACGCCTGGTGGGCACCCGCGGGCCGCGGCTGTCGCTGGTGCTGGCCGGCGCCGCGATGACCGCCAGCGGCG
Source organism: Actinacidiphila rubida (assembly GCF_900110255.1). GTDB lineage: Bacteria > Actinomycetota > Actinomycetes > Streptomycetales > Streptomycetaceae > Actinacidiphila > Actinacidiphila rubida. The sequence goes on along the minus strand of NZ_FODD01000003.1, from coordinate 218,521 downwards.
TGCTGTTCGCCGCGCTGGACGCGCAGTCCTCCAACGCGCTGCTGTTCACCTCGTACGTGCTGTTCGGCATCGGCTTCGGCCTGGTCAACGCGCCGATCACCAACACCGCGGTGTCCGGCATGCCGCGCGCGCAGGCCGGGGTGGCGGCCGCCGTCGCCTCGACCAGCCGGCAGGTCGGCCAGTCCCTCGGCGTCGCCGTGCTCGGCGCGGCCCTCGCGGCCGGCCTGCACGAGGGCGCGTGGTGGATCATCGCCGGCTGCGGCCTGGCCGTGCTGGTGCTCGGCCTGCTCACCACCGGCCGCTGGGCCCGCGGCACCGCGGAGCGGACCGCGGCCGCCCTGATGGTGCCGGAGGCCGAACGCGCCGCGGACTCCCGCGCTACCGTGGGCACATCATGACGAAGACCACGGGGGGCACGCCGGGCACGCCAGGCACACCCGGGACGGCCGGCACGGATGACGCGACGGCCACGGCCGAGCGCGTGTGGCGGCGCCTGCGGGCGCTGGTGCTGGAGCAGAACGAGCGCCGCAAGGAGACCGCGGACGCGCTCGGCATGAGCTTCTTCCGCGTCAAGGCGCTGCGCAGGATCGCGGCCGAGCCCATGCGGATGAGCGAGCTGGCCGTGGAGCTGGGCAGCGACCGCCCCTACGTGACGCTCGTGGTCGACGACCTGGTCAAGCGCGGCCTGGTGGAGCGCAACCCGCACCCGACCGACCGCCGCAGCAAGATCGTCACCGTCACCCCGGACGGCAAGGCGGCGGCGGCCCGCGCCGACGCGATCCTCAGCACTCCCCCGGACGCGGTCAGCGCGCTGCCGCCGGAGGACCTGGCCGCGCTGGACCGCATCACCGCGGTGATCACGGCCGGGGACTGACCCGCCGCGCGGGCGGGCGCGGCCCGCGGCATGCCGTCCGCTCCACGCGGCCTGCCACCGGCGTCGCAGCCCGCTACCCGGCGTCCGCGCCGGACGGCCTCGCGGACGGCCCGGCGGTCCCGCCGTTCTCGGCGGCCCCCGCGGTCTCGGCGGTCAGCACCGCGTGCAGCCGCGCCAGGCGCTCGCGCGTGGTGTCGTCCGCGGGCGTGTACGTGACGAGCCGCGGGCCGGGCCCGGGGCCGAGCCACAGGTGGGTGAAGTCGAAGGCCAGCAGGCCGACTTCGGGGTTGAGGTAGCGCTTGATGTGGCCGTCGGGCTTGAGCACCTCGTGCCGCTCCCACATCTCGCAGAAGTCGGGCGAGGTCTGCTGCAGCCGCTTCAGCAGCGTCTTCCAGGCCGGCTCCGCCAGGTGTTCGGCCATCGACGCACGGAACTTCGCGGCCATCAGCCGGATGTTCTCCTCGCGGTCGACCATCCGCTCCCGCCACTGCGGGTCGGTGAAGGCCAGCCACATCAGGTTCCGGTCCTCGCGCGGCAGCGCGTCCAGGTCACTGACCAGCCGCCCGTAGGTGCGGTTGTACGCGACGATGTCGTACCGCGAGTTGACCACCGCGGCGGGCAGCGGCTCCAGCTGGTCGAGCATCGCGCGCACCGCCGGGGACATGCCGGGGCAGTCCAGGTGCGGGTGCGGGTCGGCGGTGCCGGCGAGCGTGAACAGGTGCTGCCGCTCGGTGGTGTCGAGCATCAGGGCGCGGGCGATCGCGTCGGCGACCTGCCCGGACACCTGGATCTCGCGGGCCTGCTCCAGCCACGTGTACCAGGTGACGCCGACCGCGGCGAGCTGCGCGACCTCCTCGCGGCGCAGGCCGGGGGTGCGGCGGCGCCGCCCGGGCGGCAGCCCCACCTGGTCCGGCGAGATCCGCTCGCGGCGGCTGCGCAGGAACGACGCCAGCTCGCGGCGCCGGACCGCGGACGCCGCGGACAGCGGCACGTGTCCGGTCGCGGCCCGTGCGGCCGCCGGGGTGGCGGTGTCCGGCCGGCCGGCGCCGGACCGCTCCGCGGCGGGCGCAACACTCGTCTTCGGCGTCATGTTCCCAGAGTGCGGCATGCGCCAGCCGGTTGCCAGGTGGTCTGTATACCTGGATAAACGCTCTCTGGTACCCCTCTGGGATCGGAGCCAGAGTAGGCCGGGTGACCGACCGAATGGAACAGAGCATGACCTCACGGGCCCAGGTGCTGCCCCGCGTGACCCGCATCGGCAGCCCTGCCCGGACCACCCCGCCCCCCGCCGGCGCCTCCGCGCTCGGTGCCCTCGGCCTGCTGACCGTGCTGCTCGGCGCGGCACTGCCGATGGTCGACTTCTTCATCGTCAACGTCGCCCTGCCCACCATCGACCGCGACCTGCACGCCGGGCCCGCCGTCCTGGAGATGGTGGTCGCGGGCTACGGCGTCGCGTACGCCGTGCTGCTGGTGCTCGGTGGCCGGCTGGGCGACATGTTCGGCCGCAGGACGCTCTTCCTGTGGGGCCTGGCGACCTTCGCCCTGACCTCGCTGGCCTGTGGCATCGCACCCAGCGCCTGGACGCTGGTCGGCGCGCGGGTCGCCCAGGGCGCGGCCTCGGCCCTGCTGCTGCCCCAGGCCCTCGCCACCATCCAGGCGGCCACCTCCGGCAGCCGGCGCGCCACGGCGCTCAGCTACTACGGGGCGACCGCGGGCGTGGCCAGCGTCGTCGGGCAGGTGCTCGGCGGCGTGCTGGTCTCCGCGGACATCGCGGGCAGCGGCTGGCGCGCGATCTTCCTGGTGAACGTGCCGGTGGCGGCCGTCGCCCTGGTGCTCGCGCTCAAGGCGGTGCCCGAGACCCGCTCCCCGCACCCGGCCCGCGTCGACCGGCCGGGCACGGTGCTGCTCGGCGCCACGCTGATCACGCTGCTGCTGCCGCTCACCGAGGGCCGCGCGGCCGGCTGGCCGGTGTGGGCGTGGGTGCTGCTGGCGCTCTCGCCGCTGTTCGCCGCGGCGTTCGTGGCGGTGGAGAGGCGCGGCGAGCGGACCGGCGGCAACCCGCTGCTGCCGCCGTCGCTGCTGCGGCTGCACAGCGTGCGCAGCGGCCTGATGCTGGTGGTCCCGTTCTGCCTGGGCTTCGGCGGCTTCATGTTCGTCCTCGCGGTGGCCATGCAGGACGGCCTGCACTTCGGCGCGCTGAAGGCGGGCGCCGCCCTGGTGCCGCTGTGCGCGGCGTTCTTCGCCGCCTCGCTGCTCGGCCCGCGGGCGGTGGCGCGCTTCGGCCGCCGTACGGTGACCGCCGGTTCGCTGATCCAGGGCGCCGGCCTGCTGGTGCTGGCCGGCACGTTCCTGTGGGGCTGGCCGCACCTGGGGGTGTGGGCACTCGCGCCGGGCATGGCGATCGCCGGCTTCGGCCAGGGCTTCGTGCTGCCGCTGATCTTCCGGATCGTGCTCAGCGAGGTGCCGCCGGCGCAGGCAGGTGTGGGCGGCGGCGCGATGGCCACCACGCAGCAGTCCAGCCTGGCGCTGGGCGTGGCGACGCTCGGCACCCTGTTCCTGACGCTGTCGTCGTCGGTGGGCGTGCGGGACGCGCTGGTGTGGACGCTGCTCGCCCAGCTCGCGGCGGTCGTGCTGACCACCGCGCTGACGCTGCGGCTGCCACGCACCGTGAAGTGACGACGTGGCGACGTGACGACGTGGCGACGTGGCGAAGTGACGCGCCGGGCCCGGCGGATGGGACGTGAGGACATCCACCGGGCCCGTGTGCGACCGTGGCGGCGGTGGCCGGTGATCCGCCTCCGCACCGCGCCCGCCGTCCGCCCCGATCCCCCGCCCCCCGCGGGCCCGCCCCCGTCACCCCCCTTCCCGTCATCCCCCGGAATCCGCCGCACCGCGGCGCGAAGGAGAACCCCGATGCGCACCCGCACCCTCGGCAGGACCGGCCCGGCCGTCTCGGCGATCGGCCTGGGCTGCATGGGCATGTCCGCGCTGTACGGCGAGGCCGACGACGCCGAGTCGATCGCCACGATCCACGCGGCCGTGGACGCCGGCGTCAGCCTGCTGGACACCGGTGACTTCTACGCCATGGGCCTGAACGAGCTGCTCATCCGCGACGCCCTGCGGGCCCGCCCGGGCAGCCGCGACCAGGTCGCCATCAGCGTGAAGTTCGGCGCCCTGCGCGACGCCGCCGGCGGCTGGTACGGCTACGACGGCCGGCCCGGCGCGGTGAAGAACTTCCTCGCCTACTCCCTCAACCGGCTCGGCACCGACCACGTCGACGTCTACCGGATCGCCCGCGTCGACCCGGCGGTGCCGATCGAGGAGACCGTCGGCGCCATCGCCGAGGAGGTCCAGGCCGGGCGGGTCCGGCACATCGGGCTGTCCGAGGTGGGCGCGGAGACCCTGCGCCGGGCCGCGTCGGCCGCCCCCATCAGCGACCTGCAGATCGAGTACAGCCTGTTCTCGCGCGGCATCGAGGCGGAGATCCTGCCCACCGCCCGCGAGCTGGGCATCGGCGTCACCGCGTACGGCGTGCTGTCCCGCGGGCTGCTCAGCGGTCACTGGACCCGCGAACGCAGCCCCGGCGCGGGCGACTTCCGCAGCCGCAGCCCGCGGTTCTCCGGCGACAACCTGGACCGCAACCTGGCGCTGGTCGAGGCGCTGCGCAAGGTCGCGGACGGCAAGGGCGTGACCGTCGCCCAGGCCGCGATCGCGTGGGTGCTGTCCCGCGGCGACGACATCGTGCCGCTGGTCGGCGCCCGCCGCCGCGACCGGCTCGCCGAGTCGCTGGGCGCGCTGGACGTGACGCTGGACGACGCGGACCTGGCCGCCGTCGAGGAGGCCGTGCCGGCCGACGCGGTCTCCGGCTCCCGCTACGACGCCGGGCAGATGGCCCACCTGGACAGCGAACGCTGAACGGGCCGGGACACGACCGCCCGGCCGAGGTGGCCGCGGCTACCGGTAGTGGACGCTGACGCTGCCCGACCCGGCCGACAGGTCCAGGACCCCGGTCGCCCCGGGGTCCTGGAGTCCCGGGGCGATGGTGCGGCTGCCGGATCCGGTGGCGCCCTCCGTCCGGTACCGGCCGCCGGGGGGCACCACCACCTCGGCGGACCCCGAGCCGGTGACGACGGTGACGGCCGCCGGCGCGGCCGCGTAGCCCAGCAGCACGCTCCCCGAGCCGGCCCGCGCGGTGGTGCGGGCGGACTCCAGCGAGTCGCCGGTGATCTCCCCGGACCCGGTCCGCGCGTCGACGGCGCCCCGCAGCCCCTCCAGACGCGTCGACCCCGACCCGGTGCGGGTGGTGACGTCGCCGACGACGCCCCGCACGTCCACCGTCCCGGCGGACGTCGCCGCGTACACCGAGGCGGCCTCCGGGACGGTGACGACCAGCGCGACCTGGCACTGGAGGGCCTGGACGAGGACGAACCCGGTGCCCGGGCAACCGGTGCGGACCTGGAGGGTGTCGCCGACCCAGGTGCGGTCCACGCGCGGCGTGCCTTTCGACCAGACCAGCTTCTCGGCGACCTCGACCCGGTCCCGGCCGCCGGGCACCACGCGCACCGAGCCCACGCCGCCGTAGATCTCCACGGTCCGGACGCCGTGGTGCGTCATCGCGTACGTCCGGGTCGCGGTGTGCCGGTTGGCCATCGCCCACGCCTGGCTGCCGCAGAACAGCGCGGTGACCACTGCGGTCAGCACGGCGACCGTCACCCACACCACCCGGCGCCGGTCCTCGGTGCCCGGCCGGCCGCCGCCGCCGATCGCGCCCACGCTCATGCTCGGGCTCGCGCCTTTGCGCACGCCCCCGCTCATGGGCCCGCTCACGCGCCCTCCAGGAACCGCAGGACGGCCAGCACCCGGCGGTGGTCGGCCTCGGCCTGGGGCAGGCCCAGCTTGGTGAAGATGCTGTTGATGTGTTTGGAGACCGCGCTGTCGCTGACCACCAGCTGCTCGGCGATCGCGGTGTTGGACCGGCCCTCGGCCATCAGCCGCAGCACGTCCTTCTCGCGCGGCGTGAGCCGCTCCAGCGGATCGGCCTGGCGGCGCAGCAGCAGCTGGGCCACCACCTGGGGGTCGAGCGCGGTGCCGCCCGCCGCGACCCGGCGGACCGCGTCCACGAACTCCTCGACGTCGGCCACACGTTGCTTGAGCAGGTAGCCGATCCCGCCGGTCTGGGTGGCCAGGAGGTCGGCCGCGTACCGCTCCTCGACGTACTGGGACAGCAGCAGCACCGCGGTGCCCGGCCATTGGGCGCGGATCACCAGCGCGGCCCGAACCCCCTCGTCGGTGAACGACGGCGGCATGCGCACGTCGAGCAGGACGAGGTCGGGCCGGTGCTCGCCCACGGCGGCCAGCACCTCGTCGGCGTCGCCGGCCTCCGCGGCCACCTCGAAGCCGGCCGCCTCCAGGACCTTGACCAGGCCTATGCGGAGCAGCAGCGAGTCCTCGGCGATCACAGCGCGCACGGCAACTCCACGGTGATGACGGTCGGTCCCCCGACGGGGCTGTCGAGGTGCAGCGTCCCGTCGACCGACCGTACCCGGCCGGCCAGTCCGCTCAGCCCGGTGCCCCGGGACGGGTCGGCGCCGCCGGCGCCGTCGTCCTCGACGGTCACCAGCAGCCGGCCGGCGCGGACCCGCACGGCCACCTCCACACGGGAGGCGCGGGCGTGCTTGGCCACGTTGGCGAGGGCCTCGGACACCACGAAGTACGCGACCGCCTCGACGGTGGCCGCCGGGCGCCGGGGGAGGTCCACCGACAGCCGCACCGGCAGCGGCGCGCGGGCCGCGACGCCGGACAGCGCGGCGTCCAGGCCGCGGTCCTCCAGGACCGCCGGATGCAGCCCGCGGACCAGGCCGTTGAGCTCCTCGATCGCCTCCTTGGCCTCGCGGTGCGCCTCGTCGATCACCGACCGGGCCTCGGGCGGCAGGTCCTTGAGGGTGGCGCGGGCCAGGCCCAGGTTCATGGCCAGCGACACCAGGCGCTGCTGGGCGCCGTCGTGGAGGTCGCGTTCGATGCGGCGGCGCTCGGCGTCCGCGGCGTCCACCACCTCGGCCCTGCTGACCGCCAGGTCCTCGACGCGGCGGGCCAGTTCGCGGGTCCTGCTGGGTCCGAGGAGCGCCGCGGCGAACGCCGTCTCGGCCCGCGTGAGCAGGTGCGCCAGCGGCGGCGCGGCCAGCACCAGGAGGACGCCGAGGACGGTCAGCGGCACGTGGTCGCCGCTCACCCAGCCCGGCAGCCGCAGCGTGCCGGGCACCGCCCACGCCCAGGAGAGGACGCCCGCGCACAGCGCGCCGAACGTCCAGCAGCACACCACCGCGACCGCCCCCACCGCGGCCGTCGGTGCCACCACGGCGTGGTAGCAGACCTGGCGCCAGGTGGCCTCGGACCGGAGCCGGCGGCCGATCCCGGCCGGGGTGTACCACGACTCCCCGTGCCGGGTCGGCGGTATGTGCAGGTCCAGCAGCGCGTGGAAGCGGCTGCGCTGAACCGCGGTCAGCACGGAGGCCAGCGCCGGCAGCAGCGGCACCAGCACGATCGCGAACTGCGGATAGGGCACCGCGCACAGCATCACGAACGGCAGCGCGGCGGCCGGCCCGACACCGGCCGCGGTGAACGCCGTCTCACGCCAGGCGCGCGCCGACCACGGCGCGTACCCGGCCGCGCGGCCCAGTGCTGATCGCATGACGCACACCGTATGCGGCCCGCCCTGCGGGCGACATGGGCCCAGCCCCCGCGCTCGAGGTGCACTTGTCTGCACCTCGATCCGGCACCACGCGTTACTGCCCTCACACCGGGAACGCGGAAGAGTCGACGGCGAAGCGACGTTGTCCCTTTCGAGGGAACTGGAAGGAGATGGGCGATGTCTGTCGGCGACGTGTCCGTGCCGCATCTGGCGGAGGTCATCGAACTGCCGGTTCCCCGGGAGGAGCGCGAGGTGTCGCGGGCCCGAGCCCGAGCCGGCCGCCGCTGGCCGGCGTACGCGCTGATCGTCTGCGGCGTGGCCCTCATCCCCTGGCTGGTGGTGCTGGCCGTGGCGCTGCCGGCCGCCGAGAACACGCCGCACTGGATGGCGGCCTGGGTGGGGCTGGACACGATGGAGGCGGCCGGGCTGATCGGCACCGGCGTGCTGACGCTGCGCCGTCACCCGCTGCGGGTGGTGGCGGCCGCCGCCACCTCGATGCTGCTGGTGGTCGACGCCTGGTTCGACGTGTCCACCTCCACCGGCGGCGACCTGGTCGTGGCCCTGGTGATGGCGGCGACGGCGGAACTGCCGCTGGCCGCCGTCTGCGCGCTGCTCGCCGTCCGCGCGGCGGCCGCCGGCAACCGCGCGGCGGGTGCCGTCCCCGGGGCGCCCGCGACGGCGGGCACCCCGGAGACGGTGCCGGCGGCGCGCACCGCCACCGTGTCCCGGCTGCCCGCCCCCGTAGGGACCTTCTCCGAGCGCGGCACCGCCGCGCCCGCCTCCGACCGCACGGTGTGAGTCGCCGCCCCGTCCCGCAGGACGCGTCCCGGACGAGACGTACCGCAAGACGTGGGCCGGCACCGCGAGACATGGGCCGGCAGACGCGGGCCGCGAGACGACGGAGCCCGGCGGGGGATGGATGATCCCCCGCCGGGCTCCGCTGCGTCAGGTACCGGGACGCCGCGCCGAAGACGGAACGGCTAGCAGCCCAGCAGCCGGGAGCCGAGGTAGCTCTCGACCTGGTCCAGCGAGACGCGCTCCTGCTTCATGGAGTCGCGCTCGCGGACGGTCACCGCGTTGTCCTCGAGGGTGTCGAAGTCGACGGTGACGCAGAACGGCGTGCCGATCTCGTCCTGGCGGCGGTAGCGGCGGCCGATCGCGCCGGCGTCGTCGAACTCGATGTTCCAGTGCTTGCGCAGCGCCGTGGCCAGGCCCTTGGCCTTCGGGGACAGCTCGGGGTTGCGGGACAGCGGCAGCACCGCGACCTTGACCGGCGACAGGCGCGGGTCGAGCCGCATGACCGTGCGCTTCTCCATGACGCCCTTGGCGTTGGGCGCCTCGTCCTCGTTGTACGCGTCGAGCATGAAGGCGAGCATGGCGCGGTTCACGCCGGCCGCCGGCTCGATCACGTACGGGAACCAGCGCTCGCCGGCCTCCTGGTCGAAGTACGACAGGTCCTGGCCGGACGCCTTGGCGTGCGCGGACAGGTCGAAGTCGGTGCGGTTGGCGAGGCCCTCCAGCTCACTGAACTCCTGGCCGCCGAAGTTGAAGCGGTACTCGATGTCCACGGTGCGCTTGGAGTAGTGCGAGCGCTTCTCGGCCGGGTGCTCGTACCAGCGGATGTTCTCCTCGCGCAGGCCGAGGTCGGTGTACCAGTTCCAGCGCTCCTGCATCCAGTACTCGTGCCACTTCTCGTCCTCGCCCGGCTTGACGAAGAACTCCATCTCCATCTGCTCGAACTCGCGGGTCCGGAAGATGAAGTTGCCGGGCGTGATCTCGTTGCGGAACGACTTGCCCATCTGGGCGATGCCGAACGGCGGCTTCTTGCGCGACGTGGTCTGCACCTGCGCGAAGTTGACGAAGATGCCCTGCGCGGTCTCGGGCCGCAGGTAGGCGGCGGAGCCGGCGTCCTGGGTCGGGCCGAGGTGGGTCTGCAGCATGCCGGAGAACTGCTTGGGCTCGGTGAACGCGCCCTTGGTGCCGCAGTTCGGGCAGTTGATGTCGGCCAGCCCGTTGGCCGGCGGCTTGCCGTGCTTGGCCTCGTACGCCTCTTCCAGGTGGTCGGCGCGATAGCGCTTGTGGCAGGAGGTGCACTCGGTCAGCGGGTCGGAGAACGTGGCCACGTGGCCCGACGCGACCCAGACCTCGGGGGCGAGGATCACCGACGAGTCGAGACCCACCACGTCGTCGCGCGAGGTGACCATGGCACGCCACCACTGGCGCTTGACGTTCTCCTTGAGCTCCACGCCGAGCGGGCCGTAGTCCCAGGCGGCCTTGGATCCGCCGTAGATCTCGCTGCTCGGGAAAACGAAGCCACGGCGCTTGCTCAGGCTGACGATGGTGTCGATCTTGTCGGCGGCCACGGTGCTCTCTTCAGTACGACGAAGCGGTCAGTTGTCCCAGATTACCGGCGGGTGCGGGGCTCATATCAAATCCGTTCCGCCACCGGCAAGGACGATCAGAGGTGAAAACGACTATCATATACATTTAGGGTACACCTGGGCCCGGAACGCGGCGGCGGATCGTCGGAGCCCGGCCGTGCCCCTGGCACAATGACAAGCATGAGGAGATCACGGTGAGCACCGCCAAGCATTCCGTGGCCGGCCGGTCGACGCGGCAGCGGGCGGCGGTGGCGGCCGCACTCGACGAGGTCGACGAGTTCCGCAGCGCCCAGGACCTGCACGACATTCTCAAGCACCGCGGTGACTCCGTCGGACTGACGACCGTCTACCGCACCCTTCAGTCCCTCGCCGACGCCGGCGAGATCGACGTGCTGCGCACCGGCGACGGCGAATCGGTCTACCGCCGCTGCTCCGAAGGCGGCCACCACCACCACCTGGTCTGCCGCGCGTGCGGCAAGGCCGTCGAGGTGGCGGGGCCTGCCGTGGAGAGCTGGGCGGACGCGGTGGCCGCCGAGCACGGCTTCGTGGACGTGGCCCACACCGTCGAGATCTTCGGGACCTGCGCGGACTGCGCCGCGGCCGCCGCCGTCCGGTAACCCGCCGGACGCCGGCACCCCCGGGCGAGCGGCCGGCTCAGCCGGCCGCCGGGTCCGCGTCCTCCGCCGCCAGCGCGCCGCCGAACCGCCGGTCGCGCCGCGCGTACTCCAGGCAGGCCCGCCACAGGTCGCGCCGGTCGAAGTCCGGCCACAGCACGTCCTGGAACACCATCTCCGCGTAGCTGCTCTGCCAGATCAGGTAGTTGGAGGTGCGCTGCTCCCCGCTGGGGCGCAGGAACAGGTCGACGTCCGGCATGTCGGGGTAGTACAGGTACTTCGCGAACGTCTTCTCGTTGACCTTGGCCGGGTCGAGCCGGCCCTCCGCGACGTCCCGGGCGATGGCCTGCGCGGCGTCGGCGATCTCCGCCCGGCCGCCGTAGTTGACGCAGAAGTACAGCGTCATCGCGTCGTTGCCCTGGGTCTGCTCCTGCGCGACCTGCAGCTCCTGGACGACGGACTTCCACATCCTCGGCATCCGGCCCACCCAGCGGATGCGGATGCCCAGCTCGTCCATCTCGTCGCGGCGGCGGCGGATGACGTCCCGGTTGAAGTTCATCAGGAAGCGCACCTCCTCCGGCGAGCGCTTCCAGTTCTCGGTGGAGAACGCGTACAGCGACAGGTTCTTCACACCGATCTCCAGGCAGCCCTTGAGCACGTCGAGCACGACGCCCTCGCCGACCTTGTGGCCCTCGGTGCGGGGCAGCCCGCGCTCCTGCGCCCAGCGCCCGTTGCCGTCCATGACGACGGCGACGTGCTTGGGCACCAGCTCGCCGGGGATCTTCGGCGGCTGCGCGCCGGAGGGGTGCGGGTCGGGCGCCCGGTACGAGGGTCGGCTACGGGCCAGAATCCCGCGACGTGCCATGGTCGTGCTTCTCCTGACGGTGTGGACCGGTTCCCGAGCCCCCGGGTTCTCGGCTTCCCGAGCTCCCGGGTCCTCGGGTTACTTCTCGACGAAACGCAGCGACCGCAGGCCGCGTTCCAGGTGCCACTGCAGATAGGCCGCGACCAGCCCGCTGCCCTCACGGCAGTGGCGGGGCTCGCAGGCGTCCGCGGTCTCCCAGTCGCCGCCCAGCAGCGCGCCGAGCAGTTGCAGTGACTCCCTGGAGGGTACGACGCTTCCGGGCACCCGGCAGTCGCCGCAGACGACTCCTCCCGCGCCGACCGAAAAGAACCGGTTCGGCCCGGACATCCCGCATTTCGCACAGTCGTCGAAGCTGGGCGCGTAGCCGTTGACGGCGAGCGAACGCAGCAGGAACGCGTCGAGCACCAGCCGCGGGTCGTGGTCGCCGGCGGCCAGCGTGCGCAGGCCGCCGACCAGCAGCAGGTACTGCTGCACCGCCGGCTCGCCCTCGTGGTCGGTGAACCGCTCGGCGGTCTCCAGCATCGCGGTGCCCGCGGTGTACCGCTCGTAGTCCGTGACGATGCCGCTGCCGTACGGCGCGATCGTCTCGCCCTGCGTGCACAGCGGCAGCCCGCGGCCCACCAGGTCCCCGCCGCGCGCGAAGAACTGCACGTCGACGTGGCTGAACGGCTCCAGCCGCGCGCCGAACTTCGACTTGGTGCGGCGCACGCCCCGCGCCACCGCGCGCACCCGGCCGTTGCGCCGGGTCAGCAGCGTGATGATCCGGTCCGCCTCACCCAGCTTCTGGGTGCGCAGCACGATGCCGTCGTCGCGGAACAGGCTCATGGGTCCATTCTCGCGTACCGCGGGTCCGCCGGGGGCCGGGGTGCCCGATCCGCCGGATCAGCCGCCCGCGCCCGGCGCCACGAGCCCCGACTCGTAGGCGGCGATGACGAGTTGGGCCCGGTCACGGGCGCCCAGCTTGCCCATGATCCGGCTGACGTGGGTCTTCGCGGTGAGCGGGCTCAGCCCGAGCGCCTCGCCGGTCTCGGCGTTGTTCAGCCCGCGGGCGACCATCGTCAGCACCTCGCGTTCGCGCTCCGACAGGCAGGCCAGGCCGGCCGGTGCGGGCGCCCCGGCCGGCGGCCGGTCGGGCAGCCGCAGCACCCGGGCGATCAGCCGGGCGGTCGGCCCCGGCGACAGCAGGGCGTCGCCGGCCGCCACCGTGCGGATCGCGTCCAGCAGGTCCGCGGGCCGGGTGTCCTTGACCAGGAAACCGGAGGCACCGGCCCGCAGCGCCGCCAGCACGTTCTCGTCGTCGTCGTACGTGGTCAGCACCAGGACGCGGACCCCGGTGAGGCCGTCGTCCGCGGCGATCCTGCGGGTGGCCTCGATGCCGTCCAGCTCGGGCATCCGCACATCCATCACGATCACGTCCGCGCGGGCGGCGCGGGCCAGCGCGACGGCCTCGGCGCCGTTGCCCGCCTGCCCGACGACCTCCATGTCCCCGGCGGATTCCACGAGCATCGCGAACGCGGCGCGCACCAGCGTCTGGTCGTCGGCGAGCAGCACCCGGATCGGCGGCGGCTGGGACGGCGGACAAAACGACGGCTGCGGCGGCTGGGACGGCGGCTGGGAGGGGGTCATCGCGGGTCTCCCTGGAGGTCGGCGGCGAACGGCAGGTCCGCGGTCACGGCGAAACCGGGACCGTCCTGGCACGGCCCGGCGGCGAGGGTGCCGCCCACGCTGCGGGCCCGCTCGCGCATCCCGGCGATGCCGAAGCCCTCCGGGCGGCGGTCGGGGTCCGTGCCGTGCGGGTCGGCGCGGTGGGCGTCGGCACGTGGTGCGGGCAGCAGGTCCTCGCGGCCGCCGTCGTCGCGGACCTCCAGCCGCAGCCCGCCGCCGTGCCGCCCGACGCGGACGGTGACGAGCGGCTGCGCGGCACCGGTGTGCCGCACCGCGTTCGTCAGCGACTCCTGCACGATCCGGTACGCGGCCGCGCCGACGGCGGGCGGCACCGGCTCCCCGCCGACGTCGACGGCCAGCTCGACGCGGGCGCCGGCCGCCTCCGCGGCCCCGGCCAGCGACGCCAGCCCCGCCAGGTCGGGCAGCGGCCCGTCGCCGTCGGTCCGCAGCACCCGCAGCGTGGTGCGCAGTTCCGCGCGGGCCTCGCGGCAGGTGTCCGCGATGGCGTCGAGCGCGGACGCGACCGCGGTCCGGTCCAGCCGCTCGGGGTCGGCGACCAGGACGTGCGCGGCCACCGAGGTCTGCACCCCGATCAGCGTGATGCTGTGGGCGAGCAGGTCGTGCAGGTCCCGGGCGATCCGCAGCCGTTCCTCGGCGACCCGGCGGGCCGCCTCCTGCTCGCGGGTGCGCTCCGCCCGCTCGGCGCGCTCCATGATCGCCGCCACGTAGTTGCGGTGGATGCGGACGACGTCGCCGGCCACCGCCACCGCCACGATCCAGCCTGCGCTCTGCAGCATCTCGGAGCCGGCGTGCGGCTTGCCGATCGTCGACATCACCGCGGTCATGGTGAGGACGACGCTCGGCACGACCACGTAGGTGCGCACCGGTGGCCCGGCGACCGCGAGCGCGAACAGCGCGACCATGCTGGAGACGATCGGGGCCTGCTGCACGTACTGCAGGTAGTGGTAAGGCGCGACGGTCACGACCATGCCGAGCAGGCACCACATCGGGGCGCGCCGCCGCCACACCAGCACGGCCGAGCTGCCCGCCAGCAGCGCCCATCCCAGCAGGTCCGGCCGGTGACTCACGTCCGACTCCGGCAGCAGCAGTGCCACCGCCGCCTCCACCGCCAGCACTCCCCCGGCGACCGCCAGGTCGCTGCCGCCGACCCGCGCTCCGCGCCCCTCCACCGCCCACCTCACCGCCACTCCCCCATCCTCCCGCTCCCGCACCCGCTGCCCGACCGCCGCCCTCACGGGCACAGCCCGCCACCCACCCACCGGCCGGCAGCCGCCGACGACACCCCGCCCCCGCGGGGGCCACCCGCACCCGACGACGAGAGTCGCACGGGTGGTGCGGGTGGGAACACCAGGCGGGCGCAGCCCGCCTGGACCACCTACCGGCGGGAAGCCGACGACGACATCGCCACCCCACGCCGGAGGCGACTCGGCGCAGCCGACCCGCCGCCCCACCACACCCGCTCCCCGAGCAGCACCGCCGCCGCCGGCACCAGGAACGTCCGCACCACGAACGTGTCGAGCAGCACCCCGAGGGCGATCACCACCCCCATCTCCTCCATCATCACCAGCGGCAGCGACGCCAGGACCGTGAACGTCGCCGCCAGCACGATCCCCGCGGACGCGATCACCCCGCCCGTCGCCTCCAGCGCGGTGACCGTCGCGCGCCGCGGCTCCGCGCCCCGCACCGTCTCCTCCCGCATCCGGTGCATCAGGAAGATCCCGTAGTCCACGCCGAGCGCGACCAGGAAGACGAAGCTGAGCAGCGGCAGTCCGGGGTCCATGCCGTGCAGGCCCAGCACCGGGCCGAACAGCAGCCCGCCGATGCCGAGCGCGGCGGCCCACACCGCGACCATCGCCGCGGTCAGCAGCAGCGGCGCGACAAGGCTGCGCAGCAGCCCGGCCAGCAGCAGGAACACCGCCCCGAGGACCAGCGGCACGACCAGCGTGCGGTCCCGCGACGACGTCGACGCCGTGTCCAGCCGCTGCGCGCTGACGCCGCCGACGAGCGCGTGTTCCGGCGCGGTGGCGGCCCGCAGCCGGCGGATCGTGTCGTGTTCCGCCGGGCTGTCCGGCGCGGCCGCCGGGAAGACGGAGATCTCGCTCCAGCCGCCGCCGCTGCGGCCGGACGTGCTGCTCGCCACGCCCGCGGTGCCGCGCACCGCCGCCGCGGCCGCCGCGGCCCGCGCGGTGGGCACGACCACGGTGACCGCCTGGGTGCTCCGTGAGGGGAACGCCCGGTGCAGGATCGTGTCCGCGGCCACCGAGTCGGGCGTGGTGGTGAACGTGTCGTCCTGCCGCAGCGCTCCGGGCAGGTTGCCGATGCCGAGTGCCAGCGCGCCGACCGCGATCACCGATGCGGCCAGCGCGACCAGCGGCCGCCGGGTGACCAGCCCGCCGATCCTGCGGTACACCCCGCGCCCGGCCCGCGACTCGCTCCCGTACGAGGGGACGAGCGGCCAGAACACCCGGCGCCCGAGCAGCACGAGGACGGCCGGCAGCAGCGTCGTCATCGCGGCGAGCGCGCACACGATGCCGACCGCGCCCACCGGGCCGAGGCCGCGGCTGCTGTTGAGGTCGGCGGCCAGCAGGCACAGCAGGCCGGCGACGACCGTCGCGGCGGACGTGAGCACCGCGGGGCCGACGCCGCGCAGGGCCGCGGTCATCGCCTCGTACGGCTCGGCCCGGTGCCGCAGTTCGTCCCGGTAGCGGGAGATCAGCAGCAGCGCGTAGTCGGTGCCCGCGCCGAAGATGAGCACGGTCATCACCGACGAGCTCATGTTGGAGACGGTCAGGCCGAACGCCTCGACGAGCCCGTAGACGACGGCCGTCGCCGTGCCCGCGGCGACGCCGACGACGCCCAGCGGCACCAGCCACAGGAACGGGCTGCGGTAGGTGAGGATCAGCAGCAGCGCCACGACCGCCGCGGTCGACATCAGCAGCGTGCCGTCGATGCTCGCGAACACCCCCTTGGCGTCGGCCTGGGCCGCGCCGGGCCCGCCGACCAGCACCTGAAGGCCCGAGGGCCGTCCGTCCGCGAGTCGCGCGCGGACCGCCTTCACGACGTCCTCGGGCTTGCCGGCGCTCTCCGCGATCGCGACCGGCACCATCGCGGTGCGGCCGTCGGCGGCGGTGACGGTGTGCGGCGCGGCCCCGACCAGGGCGTAGGCGGTGCCGAGCGCCGCGGTCTGCCGCCGGACGGCGTCCTGGTCCGCCGCGGTCAGCCCGCTCGCGCGGCGGTAGACCAGGACGAGGTCGGTGGCGCCGCCCCCGGGCATCGCCTGCTGGATCCTGGCGACCTGCGTCGACTGCGCGCTGGCCGGCAGGTAGTCGACGGCCTCGTCGTGCTTGACCCCGCCGAGCTTGCCGGCGAACACCCCGGAGACGGCGAGCACGACGATCCACAGGGCGATCACCGCCCAGGGCAGGGCCCGCCGGCGGGCGCCGGCGGCGGGCGGCGGAGCCGGCGGCACGGGCCGCGCGGTGCCCTGGTCCGCCGCCGCGCCCGCAGGGGACACCCGGAGCGCGGAGCCCGGTGAGCCGGGGGGGATCAGGGAGTCCGGTGGGTTCGGGGACATCGGTGGCGTCGGCTCGGCCCGCATCGCGTGGCTCCTGGGGATCGGCTGGTGAGACGTTCACCAGCGTCCCGTCGGAAGGGGGCCGCCCGCGTCGCGCGGACGGCCGAGACGCGCGCTACTCCGCGGGGTTCACCGAGGGCGCGGTACTCCCCCGGGAGTAGCGGGACCGGTCGTGCCGGGCGGGTCCGCGGTGCGGACGCCGTGACGCCGCCGTGGCCGCGGTCAGGACGCCGTGGCCGCGGCGGCCGTCAGCAGCCGGTCGATCTCGTCGGTGTGCAGCGACAGGCAGCGGCCGATGGCCTCCAGCACCTCGCGCTCGGCCGGCAGGTAGGGGCCGTCGGCGAGGGCGATGTGCGCGCCCTGCAGCAGGACCCGCTCACGGCCCTGGGTGAGCAGGTGGTCGGCGAGCGGTTCGAGGGCCTCGTGGAGCTCGATGGACAGCCAGCTGCCGCAGCCGTCGACGGCCTCGGCGAAGGAGTCGGGGCCGAGTTCCTCGGAGCGGCGGAACCGGCCCTCGTCGGCGACGATCGCCGCGAGCAGGCCGAGCAGCTGGTCCTCGGTGCAGTCGCTGAAGCCCGCCGAGCGGACCGCGCCGACCGCGGCCTCGCGGGCGGCCCGCCCGGTCGCGCCGCCGGCGGTGAGGACGGCCAGCGCGATGGTGTGCACGGCGTCCCTGAGCATCGCCGAGAAGCGGGTGGTGGTGGGCCGCAGCAGCACCTCGGCGCCGAACTGCCGGTGGCAGGCGGTGCACTCGATGACGGTGCCGGCCGGGCCGCGGGTGAGCAGCGGGACGTTGAGCACGGTCAGCCTGCGGGTGCCGGTTCTGCGGTGGTAGGCGCGGTCGCCGCCGCAGTCGGAGCAGTAGAACTCGCCGTCGTCCTCGGTGCGCCATGCGGTGCGCACTCCCCAGATACACAGCCCCAGCTTCATCACGCTGCACCCTCCGGCCGGCTACGTCCCGGTACGCACCCTGCCTGTGGCCGCACGCGCGCGAAACGCCTCCGGCAACGGTGCCGTACTGCCGTGATGTTAGCCACACATCCGGCGCGCGGTCAGTACCGCGTACGGGGGCAATTCAGCCGAGCGTGGGCGGGCCGGTGACCGGGGCCGCGACCGGGGCGGACCGTACGGCCCGCCCCGGTCGCGGCGGAGGTTCGGCGATCGGCGGATCCGCGACTCCGCGGGACCCGCCGGGGTGATCAGCGGTACGCGCGGTTGACGGCCGAGACGACCGCCTTCAGCGAGGCGCGGGTGGTGTTGGGGTCGATGCCGATGCCCCACAGCACGCGGCCGTCGATGGCGCACTCGATGTACGAGGCGGCCTGCGCGGACGCGCCCTCGCTCAGCGTGTGCTCGGAGTAGTCCAGCAGCCGGGCGTCGACGCCGACGCCGGCCAGCGCGTCGAAGAACGCCGAGATCGGGCCGTTGCCGGTGCCGGTCAGGCCGGTCTCCGCGCCGTCCACCACGGCCTCGACGGTCAGCGCGTCGGTGCCGTCGCTGGACGTCGACGCCTGCGCGGAGCGCAGCTCGATGCGGCCCCACGGGTTGTCCGGGGTGGGCAGGTACTCGTCCTGGAACACCGACCAGATCTGCCCGGGCGTGACCTCGCCGCCCTCGGTGTCGGTCTTGGCCTGGATGATCCTCGAGAACTCGATCTGCATCCGGCGCGGCAGGTCCAGCTTGTGCCCGTTCTTCAGCACGTACGCCACACCGCCCTTGCCGGACTGCGAGTTGACGCGGATGACCGCCTCGTACGAGCGGCCGACGTCCTTGGGGTCGATCGGCAGGTACGGCACCGCCCACTCGATGTCGTCCACGGTCTTCCCGGCGGCGGCCGCTTCGGCCTCCATCGCCTCGAAGCCCTTCTTGATGGCGTCCTGGTGGGAGCCGGAGAAGGAGGTGTAGACCAGGTCGCCCGCGTAGGGGTGGCGCGGGTGGACCTCCATCTGGTTGCAGTACTCGGCGGTGCGGCGGATCTCGTCGATCTGGGAGAAGTCGATCTGCGGGTCCACGCCCTGGCTGAACAGGTTCATGCCCAGAGTGACCAGGTCGACGTTGCCGGTCCGCTCGCCCTGGCCGAACAGGCAGCCCTCGATGCGGTCGGCGCCGGCCATGATCGCCAGCTCGGCGGCGGCCACCGCGGTGCCGCGGTCGTTGTGCGGGTGCACCGACAGGCACACGTGCGCGCGCCGCGACAGGTTCCGGGACATCCACTCGAACCGGTCGGCGTGCGTGGACGGGGTGGAGCGCTCCACCGTGGCCGGCAGGTTGAGGATGATCTCGCGGCCCTCCTCGGGCTGCCAGACGTCCATCACGCCCTCGCAGACCTCCAGCGCGAAGTCCAGCTCGGTGTCGGTGAAGATCTCCGGGCTGTACTGGTAGCCGAAGACCGTCTCGTCGCCGAGGATCTTGTCGGCGTACTCCATCACCAGGCGGGTGCCGTCCACCGCGATCTGCCGTACCTGGTCGCGGGTGCCGCGGAAGACCACGCGGCGGAAGACCGGCGCGGTCGCGTTGTACAGGTGCACGGTGGCGCGGGGCACGCCGCGCAGCGACTCGACGGTCCGCTCGATCAGCTCCTCGCGGGCCTGCGTCAGGACGGAGATCGTCACGTCCTCGGGGATCGCACCGTCCTCGATGATGGAGCGCACGAAGTCGAAGTCGGTCTGGCCGGAGGACGGGAAGCCGACCTCGATCTCCTTGTAGCCCATGCGCACCAGCAGGTCGAACATCTCGCGCTTGCGGGCGGGCGACATCGGGTCGATCAGCGCCTGGTTGCCGTCCCGCAGGTCGGTGGACAGCCACCGGGGTGCCTGGGTGATCCGCGCGTCCGGCCACGTGCGGTCGGGGATGTCGACCTGCTCGTACCGGCCGTACTTGTGGATCGGCATCGCGGTGGGGCGCTGGCGCACGGTCGCGGCGGTGATGGGCGTGGCGCGGCCGACACGGTTCGGTGTGGTCATGGGGGCTCTGGCTCCTCGGAGGTCCGCAGGGGGACGGCCGACGGCTGGAAACGCCGAACTCCGCGGGGAGGGGGTCGGCCTACGACTACAGGCCCTCGCCGCGGCAGCTAAGGAGAAGCAGCCCGAAACGCATGATGGGTCGACCCTAGCCGCTCGCCGCGGGATCACACAGCCGATGGGGGCGTCCTCTCAGTATGCAAGACGGACGGGTCCGGGCGGACCGTCCACACAAAGAGTGACCATTCGCTCCTTTTCGTGGATCATGGCCGCAACTCGTGACAATGCGTAGGGCAAGTGCCACATTGCGCGCATGGGAGTTTTCTGCACGATCGTGCCGCCTCACGTCCTCGACGCCCTCGCCCGCTCCGGCGACGCCACGCTCTCCGCGTACGCTCGCCGCACCCTGGAGCACGACGCGCGGGAGCGCACCCGCCGGCGGCTGACCACGGTGATCGGCCCCACCCTGGCCGCGGCCCGTCCGACGGGCGTTCCGGCCGCCGGCCCGTCGGACGGGCCACGGCGCACCATCCACGACGCCGCGCACCTCGACACGCTGCCCGGCACCACCGTCCGCGAGGAGGGTGCGAAGCCCTCGAAGGACGGCAGCGTCAACCGGGCCTACGACGGCCTCGGCGCGACGTTCGAGACGTACCTGAAGGCGTACGGCCGCCATTCCGTCGACGGGAAGGGGCTGCCGCTGGTCGCCAGCGTCCACTACCTCAAGGACTACAACAACGCGTTCTGGAACGGCGAGCAGATGGTGTTCGGGGACGGCGACGGCCGGATCTTCCTCGACTTCACGCTCCCCGTCGACGTCATCGGCCACGAGCTGACCCACGGCGTCACGCAGTACAGCGCCAACCTGGACTACTTCGGGCAGTCCGGCGCGCTCAACGAGTCCGTCTCGGACGTCTTCGGCAGCCTGATCAAGCAGTACAGCCTCGGGCAGACCGCCGAGCAGGCGGACTGGCTCATCGGCGCCGGGCTCCTCGCGCCCGGCGTGCACGGCGAGGCGCTGCGCTCGATGAAGGCCCCCGGCACGGCGTACGACGACCCGAACCTCGGCAAGGACCCGCAGCCCGGCTCGATGAGCGGCTACGTCTCCACCTCGGAGGACAACGGCGGTGTGCACCTCAACTCCGGCATCCCCAACCGGGCGTTCTACCTGGCCGCGGCGGCGATCGGCGGCCACGCCTGGGAGCAGGCCGGCCAGATCTGGTACGACACGCTGACCGGCGGCTCGCTCTCCACGCGCGCGCAGTTCGCGGACTTCGCGGCGGCCACGGTGGCGGCGGCCACCGCGCGTTACGGTGAAGGGGACCAGTCCCGCGCGGTCGCCTCGGCCTGGCAGCAGGTCGGTGTGACCCCCGCGCCCGGTTCCGCGGTGCCCCGCCAGCAGCCGGGCGAGCAGACCCAGGAGGCGTGACGCGTATGCGTATCGAGGTGGTCCGCTCCGGCGGCTTCAGCGGCATTCCGGCCCACGCCGCGCTCGACACCGCCGGCCGCCCGGACGCGGGCCACCTCCACGCCCTCGCGGAAGCCGCGCTGGCCCCCGGCCCCCCGCAGGCCCCCACCCCCGACGGCTACAGCTACGACATCACCGTCGACGCCCGCACCGTCCACTGCGCCGACCCCCAACTCACCCACCCGCAGCGCGAACTCATCCGCCTCCTCCTCGACGAGGGCGCCTGACCCAGAGGCGACGACCGGCAGCGCCCGGCCCGACGGGCGCCCCGCGCCCCCTGCGCACCGGCCGCACCCCTTACCCGAGGGGAACGGCAAGCGCGGCGACGAGCCAGGCGTGCGCCGCGCCTGGCGTCACCTCGCCGGGCCCGGCGATCTCCGCGACCAGGTCCCAGTAGCGGTCGATCCGCGGATCCGCGGCCAGCACGGGCCCCAGCCCGCGGCGGAACGCCGCCGTGTCGCGGGCACCGCCGCCCGCCGCGGCGTACGCGGCCACGAAGCAGTCGAGCGCGTCACCACCCCCCGGCGCCCGCCCGGCCCGCACCGCCGGCGCGGCCAGCGCGTACGCCTCGTCGAGCCCGGCGTACAGCACCGCGGGGCGGAACCCGCGGCCGGAGCGGTGCGCCGCCGGCTGCCCGCGGTCGCCGCCCTCGCACTCGCCCCGCGTCATCGCGTGCAGCCGCGCGAACGCGAGCACCTGCTCCGGCGTGGGGTCCGCCGGAATCTGCGGCACCGTCCGCTCCAGGACGAGCGCCACCGCCGCCCGCGGCATCCGCGCCGGCAGCCAGCGCCGCCAGAAGCGGGCGATCACGTCCGTGCTGGGCGGTGCCGTCACCGCGCCCACCAGCCGCAGCCGCTCGGCGCGTTCGGCCGGCCCGCACTCGTGCAGCAGCCGCAGCGCCGCCTCCCGCCAGCGCAGAGCGGCCAGTTGCTCTCCCACCTGCCCCAACTGCCGTGCGACGGCGTCCTCCAGGGGGCCGTCGAGCTCGTCGCGCTCCAGCACGCGTCGCACCTCGGCGACCGGCAGGTCCAGCGCCCGCAGCGAGCGGATCGTCGCCAGCCGCCCCAGCGCCTCGGGCCAGTACCGCCGATGGCCGCCGATGCTGCGCGCCGCCTCGGGCAACAAGCCCTGCTCCGAGTAGAAGCGCACCGTCTTGACGGTCGTCCCCGCCCGCGCGGCGAGTTCGCCGATGCTCCAGGTGCCGTCAGCGGCCACGGCTTGAACCTCCCTCAGGGGGAGTTCCTACGGTACCCGCGAGCGCGGAGCCGCCGCGCGGCGAGGAGACGTCCCATGAGCCCTGCACCCCCGTCCGTTCCCGCACCCGCACCAGCCGCCGCGCCCGTCTTCGTGCTGGTGCCCGAGCTCCACACCACCGCCTGGGTGTGGGACGAACTGGCCGTGACACTGCGGGAGTCGGGCGGCCACGCCCACCCCGTGCAGCTGTCGCCCGACCCCGACGCGGACCTGGAGACGCACATCGCCGACGTCCTGGCCGCGCTCGAAGCGCTCGACGCACACGACGGGCCCCCCGCCGCCCCCGCGCACCCCGTCGTGCTCGTCGGCCACGGCTACGGCATCCACCCCGCACTCGGCGCGGCCGACCGCCGCCCGGACCGCGTCGCCCGCGTCGTCCACCTGGACGCCGGTCTCCCCCGCGACGGCGACCCGCCGCTCGCCCTCGTCCCCGACCAGTCGCTGCGCGACCGTCTGACCGGCGACGTCCTCGCGCCGCCCGCCGCGGGCGACCTGCAGCGGTGGGGCAGTCAGGACGGCGTCCCGGCCGCCGCGGCGGAACGCCTCCTGGCGCGGGCGGTACCGCAGCCCGTGCGGACCCTCACGCAACCGCTGCGGCTGACCGGCGCGGTGGACGCGGTGCCGTCGACCGGCGTGCTGTGCACGGCGAACGGCACGAGCATCGCGCTCGTCGAACTCCTCGCCGGCATGGGCGATCCGCGCATCGCGACGCTGATCGAGCGCCGTGCCCGCCTGTTCGACCTCGCGTCCGGTCACTGGCCGATGCTGTCCCACCCCGCGGAGCTGGCGGGTGTCCTGCTCGCGGCGGCCGCGGGCGAGGGCCGCGAACTCGCGGTCCCGGAACGCAGGGACGCCGCGTCCGCGCCGCCGGGGACGTTTCTGCTGGACGTGCCCGAGTGCCCGCGCGAGCGGGTCGGGCGGGTGGACCTCCATCTGCCGGACGCCCAGGAGCCGCGCCCCGCCGTCGTGTTCGTCCACGGCGGCCCGGTCCCGGCCGACCGCCGGCCGACCCCGCGCGACACGCCCCTGTTCCTCGGCCACGCCCGTCACGCCGCCTCCCTGGGCCTGGTCGGCGTCACCCTGGACCACCGGCTGCACGACCTGTCCTCGTTCCCCACCGCCGCCGCGGACGTCGCCGCGGCCGTCGACACCGTCCGCGCCGATCCCCGCGTCGACGCGGACCGCGTGGCGCTGTGGTTCCTGTCGGCCGGCGGCCTGCTGTCCGCGGACTGGCTGGCCGCGCCGCCGCCGTGGCTGCGCTGCGCCGCGTTCTCCTATCCCGTCCTCGCGCCGCTGCCCAACTGGGGCCTGCCCGCGGGGCGTTTCCGCCCGGCCGACGCCCTCGGCACGGCCGGGGCCCTCCCCCTGGTCCTCACGCGCCCGGGCCTCGAACTCCCCGAGATCGCCGCGACCGTCGACGCGTTCCTCGCCGCCGCGCGCCGCGCGTCCATCCCCCTGGAGGTCCTCGAACTGCGCCTCGCCCAGCACGGCTTCGAGGTTCTCGACCACACCGGCGAGACCCGTGCCGCGGCCCGGCGGGCGATGGCGTCCGTCCGCCGGCACCTGCTGGCGGACTGACCCGGTGTGCCACCGGCCCGGGCGGCCGCGGGACCGGCCGCGTCAGAACAGCGGGTCGGCGTCGTGCCGCGGGCGGATCGTCAACGGCTGCGTCGCGGCCGTGAACACGGCCTCCGGCGGGGCGGGGTGCAGGGACCAGCCGGCGAGCAGGCGCGTGTCGAGGAGGACGGGGCCGCCGGGAGCGTCGAGGTAGAGGTCGGTGGCCACGCGGCAGGCGATCCGCGCGGTGAGCGTGGCACCGGGCCGCAGCGGCGCGACGGCGGCCCGCGGCTGGACGCCCTCGTCCGGCAGGCCGTACGCCGCGGTGTGGTCGGTGACGTGCGGGTCGCGCGGCTGCTGGCCGGCCGGCGGCCAGTCGGGCAGCGCGCGGACGCGGGCGGCGAGGTCGAGGAGTTCCGCGGCGCGCGCGCCGGCGGTGCCGGGACGCCGCCGGGCGTCCCGCTTGCGCTCGGCGGCCACCCGGTCGGGCAGCCCGAGCGCGGCGCCGAGCAGGTGCTCGGTGCGGCGGGCGGACATCAGGGTGCCGGCGGACAGGAACAGCGAGGCCAGGGCGCCCTGTTCGAGCAGCCGCGCGATGCCGCGCTCCGCGCCGGTGATGCCGACCTTCACGGCCGTGCCGTGGTGCGCCAGATAGACGGCGAAGGTGCGCGGGTCCTCCGGCCGGGTGTCGGCCGCGATGGAGCTGGAACGGTCGAGGGCGGCGCAGGACGCGCACTGCCCGGAGCGCGCCTCGGGCGCCAGCTCCGCGTCCTGCGCGCACCTCACCCGCCGCCCGGCCCGCCACACGCCCAGGCACCGCCGGTCCTCGCCCACACGGAATCCCAGCGCCGCCCCCAGCTCCAGGCCGCTGGCCCTGCCCTTCCGCCGGGCCGCCCCCGCGGGCGCCCACTCCATGACGGCCTCGCCCCCGGGCCAGCCCATCCCGGCGGCCCGCCATCCGCCCGTCCCCGTACGCGCACTCACCCCGCCGACGCTACCCGCGCCCTCTGACACCGCCCCGGACAGCGCCCCGGACACCGCCCCGACACCACTCCTGCCGGCACCCCGAGGTCAGCCCGGCCCGCACGGGGTGCTCAGGCGCTCCGGGGCGGCTCAGGCGGCAGGCGGAAGGACACGCCGCCGTGGATGTCGCGCGCCTGCACCACCGCGCTCTGGGTCCCGCCGCTGACGGTGTTGCGGGCCTCGGACGGACCGTCCGCCGCGCCTTCGGCCACCCGCAGCCACGCCCGCATGGCCTGGGCGAACTCGGGGTCCTGCGCGGCCCGCGCCGCGAGTGCCGCGGCGAGCCGTTCGGCCCGCGCGCCGTCGCCCGGCGCCTCGGCGAGCGCGGTCACGGCGTCCGCCCCCGACGCACCGCGCCGGAAGGGCCGCAGCACCAGGGCGCGCAGGGCCTCCCACGCCTGCTGTCCCGCCGCGGTCCCCGCTCCGCCCGCCAGCGCGGCCAGCAGCGCCGCCGGCACCGGTTCCATCCCGCCCCCCTGCCACCCGTGTCGCCGCGCTCCCTTCCGCCCGGCTGATGCCCCGGCGCGCGCACCGCGACACCGTTCCGCCGTCATCGCCCGGTAATGGCCGATTCCGCCCACGCCGAAGGGAGCCACGTTCGGTAATCTGGTGCGATACGTTCCGTGACATCCGGAAGTCTGGGAGGCCGCCGTGGCTCGCGTTTGGGATCCCGATCCCTCCGCCGTGTTCGTGCGCCGGCTGGGCAGGTCCGCGGCCGAACTCGGGAACTCGTCGGCCGACGACAAGTGCCCGGACATCTGGCAGTTGAGCAACGGCGACGTCGCCGTGATAGGCCGGGACCTCACCGCGGCCTACGCCGGGCGCCTGCCGGGCGAGGTCCGGCTCGGCGCGGACGAGCGCCTCGTCGTGATCCCCGGAAACATGCTCAGCGCGGCGAAGGCGGACATCCCCGATGCGTGAACTCCCTCCGCCGCTGCCCGCGCACCGGGGGCACCGGCTCGGTGACGACGAGTACACCGAGGACTTCCGGCCGCGGCACACCGCCATCCGCAACGGGGACTCGTGGAAGCTCGAACGCCTCCAGCACTTCGAGGAGTACGGCGACCCGAGCTGGGAGGCCATGAACCGGGGTGACTGGGACGAGGCGCTGCGCGTCGCGGGCGGCCGGGGCGAGGCCCTGCGTGCGTCGGCCGCCGACGCCGACCGCCGCGGCTCCCGCTTCCACCGCGTGCGCGTCGTCGAGGAGCCGCTGACTCCCTACGTGCAGTGGGAGTTGCACACGCTGCACCAGCGGGCGCGGTGCGGGCACCGCATCCGTGTCCTGCCCGCCGAGGCCGTGGCCTGGGCGGAGGCGGACGGGCTGCTGCCGGAGCTCGTCGTGCTCGACGACCGCACCCTCTACCGCGTCCTGTACACGGCCACCGGCGCCCCCGAGGGCGCGCTGCGCTACACCGACCCGGAGATCGTCCGTCCCTGGGCCGCGTTCGTCGCGAAGGCGTACGCGGCCGCCGAGGACATCCGGACGTACTTCCCCCGCGTGGTCGCCCCGCTGCCCGCGCCCCTGCTGACGATGCCCGTGGAGTAGGCGGAGCAGACGATGTCCCCCCCGTCCCCCCCGTCCGCCCCGTCCTCCCCCACCGACGACGACGGCAACGGCAACGGCCCCGGAGACGCGCGCGGAGCGCGGAACGACCTCTCGGGGACGTCCGGCGACGTCGTGCAGGCCGGCAGCGTGCACGGGGGCATCCACTTCCACCCCGGCCACGGCCCCGAGCCGCGTTCCGGCCCGACTCCCCGGCAACTGCCCGCGGACATCAGGGCGTTCGTCAACCGCACGGACGAACTCGGCCGTCTCGACGCCGTCCTGACCGGCGAGGACGGGGGCCAGGTGTCGGTGACGGTGCACGTGGTCGCCGGCACGGCGGGCGCCGGGAAGACGTCCCTCGTCCTGCACTGGGCGCACCAGGTGAAGGACCGCTTCCCCGACGGGCAGTTGTTCGTCAACCTCCGCGGCTACGATCCCGGCGAGCCGGTCACCGCCCAGCAGGCGGTGCGCGGGTTCCTGCGCGCCCTCGGCGTGCCCGCCGCCGACGTCCCGGCCGACGCCGACGACGCCGCGGCGCTGTACCGGTCGCTACTGGCCGACCGCCGGGTCCTCATCCTCCTCGACAACGCCGCGACGCCGAGCCAGGTCCGGCCGCTGCTGCCGGGCAGCGGTGGCAGTCTCGTCATCGTCACCAGCAGGAACCGCCTGGCCGGACTCGCCATAAGGGACGGGGCCCGGCACTTCACCCTCGGCACCCTGCCGGAGGCGGAGGCCGTCGCGCTGCTGCGCACCGTCACCAGCGGGTACCGGACGCACGACGACGACGCCCGGCTCGCCGAGCTGGCCCGCCTGTGCGCGGGACTGCCGCTCGCCCTGCGGATCGCCGCCGAGCGCGCCGCGAGCCGCCCCCACATGCGCCTGGACGACCTGATCGCCGACCTGCGCGACGAGTCCGCGCTCTGGGACGCGCTCAGCACCGGCGGCGAGGACGAGGCCGACACCGACGCCGTCCGCACCGTCTTCGCCTGGTCCTATCGGGCCCTGGCCGGGCCGGCCGCCCGCCTCTTCAGGTTCCTGGGCCTTCATCCGGCCCCCGAGTTCAGCCTCCACTCGGCGGCGGCCATCGCGGACCTGCCCCGGACGCGCACCCGCCAGCTCCTGGACGACCTCGTCGGGGCGCACCTGCTGGAGCAGACCGCCCCCGACCGCTACCAGTTCCACGACCTGCTGCGGGCCTACGCGACCGCCCAGGCCCGCGCCGAGGAGTCACCGGAGGAGCAGCGGGCGGCGCTGCGCCGCCTCCTCGACTGGTACCTGCGCACCGCCGATGCCGCCGGCGCCTGGCTCAGGCCGGCGGAGGGTGCCGCCGCCGCGGGCCCACCGCCCGGTGCCGTGGCGCCGTTGTCCTTCGCCGACTACGACGCGGCGGCCGACTGGTCCGAGCACGAACTCATGACGTATCCCCGGCTCGTCCCCGCGGCCGTGGCCGCCGGGCTCGACGGCCTCGCCGCCCGTCTCGCGGTCGCGTCCTGGATCGCGCTGGCGCCGTCCGCCGCCCTGGCCGACTGGCTCGGCAGCGGGCGGCAGGGCCTCGACGCCGCCGTGCGCTCGGGTGACGACGCGACCCGCCTCCGCCTCCTCATCGCCCTGGGCACGGCCTGCCGCATGGCCGGTCTCTTCGACGAGGGGCTGGACGTCCTCGGGAGCGCGCGGGCACTCGCCCGGTCGTCGGGCCGCCGTGCGGCGGAGGGCCGCGTACTCAATCTCGTCGGCCTGATCCACCTGCTCACCCGCCGGCTCGACCTGGCCGCCGACCACTTCGGCCAGGCCGGGGCCCTGTTCCGCGCCCAGGAGGAGCACCGGCTGGCGGCGACCGCGCTGTCCAACCTCGCGAACACCCATCTCGACGCGGGCCGCCTGGCCGAGGCGGCGACGGCCGTCCGCGAGGCCCTCGCGGCCCACCGCGGCCTCCACGACCGGAAGGGCGAGGGCAACGCGCTGACCATCGACGCGGCGGTCCGCCTCGAACAGGGCGACCCGGCGGCCGCCCGCGCCGCGATCCGCGACGCCCTCGACATCGCCCTGGCCCTGCGCGACCACCGGCTGGAGGGCTTCTGGCTGCTCACCCGCGGTGACGTCCACCGCGCGTACGGGGAACACGGCGACGCGCTCGCCGCCTACCAGCGGTCGGCGATGCTCCACCGCCGGCTGGGCGACCGCAGCCGGGAGGCCCTGGCGTGGCGGGGAGCGGGCCGCACCTACCGGGAGACGGACCGCCCGGAGGAGGCCGCCGCGTTCCACCGGAGGGCCGCCGCCGTGCACCGCGAGCTCAACGACACCTGGGAACTCGCCGTCGAACTGTGCGACCTGGCCGACGCGTTGAAGGTCCAGGACTTCGCCGGGGCACAGCGTCTGCGGGCCGAGGCGCTCACGCACCTCGGCCCGTACGACGATCCCCGTGCCGCCTCGCTGCGCGGCCGCGTCGAGCGGCTGCTCGCCGACTCCGCGTGAGACGTCCGGATCCGGCGCCCGCGTCCGGCGCCCGCGTCCGGGGCCCGGACCCGGTGTTCGTGGCGGGCGGAACCGGCCGTCGGGGCCGGCCGTCGGAACCCGTCAGGCGTGGTGACGGGCGGGCCGCCCGTCAGCGCGAGGCCGTCGTCCTCGGCAGCGGAGTCGCGGCGTCGTGCGCGGGCGCCTCGGATCGGGAGGGGCGGAGCGTCAGGAGGACGGTGAGGCCGCCGACGAGCGCCGCCGCGGCACACAGCAGCGACACGCGGTCGATGCCGGAGGCGTAGCCGGCGCGGAGCGAGTGGGTGGCGCGCAGGCGGTCGGTGAACACCGCGCCGAACAGGGCGATGCCGAGCGTCAGGCCCAGCTGGCGGAAGGTGTTGACGGCGGCGCCGGCCATGCCGGCGCGGGCCGGCGGGACCGCGTCGACGGCCGCCGAGACCAGGACCGGGGTGGTCAGGCCCACGCCCGCGCCGGCCACGGCGAGCCCGGCGAACAGCGCGGACTGGCCGGACCCGGGGTGCACGGTCGCCCACAGCATCAGCGAGCCGGCCGCGATGACGATCAGGCCGACGCCGATCGGGACGCGCGGCTGGAGCCGGTGCATGAAGCGGCCGGCGACCGCGGCGACCACGAAGGCCGTGCCCGCCAGCGGCATCAGGGCCAGACCGCTGCGCACCGGGCTGAGCCCGAGCACGTTCTGCAGCCACAGCGAGATGAAGACCATGCCGCCGAACGCCGCCATCTGGTAGAGCAGCGCGCCGGTGAGCAGGCCCGCGAAGGCCGGACGGCGCAGCAGCGCCATGTCGAGCATGGGCTGCGGCGCGCGCAGTTCCACCGGCACGAACGCCACCGCGGCGACCCCGGCGACCACGAAGGCGGTCACCGTCAGCCCGTCGCCCCAGCCGTGCTCACCGCCGCGGATCAGGGCGTAGGTCACCGCGGCCGCGGCGACGGTGAAGACGAGCGCGCCGGGCACGTCGAGCGAGCCCTTGCGGCGCGCACCGGCGGGCAGCACCCGCAGCGTCAGGGCCACGGCGAGGGCCGCGACCGGCAGGTTGACGAGGAAGATCGACTGCCAGCCGAAGCCCTCGGTCAGCAGCCCGCCCATGATCGGGCCGGCCGCGGCGGCGGCGCCGTTGACGGCGCCCCAGACGCCGAACGCGACGCCGCGGTCCCGCCCCTTGTACGTCACGGACACCAGCGCGGCCGAGGTCGCGAACATCGCGGCGCCGCCGGCGCCTTGGACGCCGCGCGCGGCGATGAGCACCGCGGCGTTCGGTGCGAGGGCGCAGGCCAGCGAGGCGAGGGCGAAGACGGTCAGGCCGGCCGTGTAGAGCCGGCGGTGGCCGAACAGGTCGGCGAGCGATCCGGTGACCATCAGCAGGGCCGCCAGCGCCAGGGCGTAGACGTCGATGACCCACTGCAGGGAGGAGAAGGAGGCGTGCAGGTCGTCGGCCATCCGCGGCAGGGCGACGTTCACGATGGTGACGTCGACCAGCAGGATGAAGGCGCCCAGGCAGATCGCCACGAGGGGCAGCCACTTGCGCATGGGAGGGGGCTCCGTTTCCCGGGTTTCCCGGTTCGTCGGTGTGCCCGGCGGGTGCCGGTGGCTCCACCTTCCGGGTCGCTGCGCGAGATCCCCAGCCGATCGAGGACGCGTGACGGAATCCGACATCCGTTAGCGTGGGGAGATGGAATCCGACATGGCCACTCCGCTGGGCTGGGAGCCGCTGTCCGGTCTCGACCTCCTCGACCGGCAGATCGTGCACGCCCTCCAGATCGACGGACGGGCCGCGTTCAGCCGGATCGCGGAGGTGCTGGACGTCTCGGACCAGACCGTCGCGCGGCGGTACGGGCGGCTGCGCGGCTCGGGGGTGCTGCGGGTGCTCGGCCTGGTCGATCCGCTGCGGATCGGCGTGACGCCGTGGTTCGTGCGGGTGCGCTGCACCCCGGACGCGGCGGCCTCGGTCGGCGAGGCGCTGGCCAGGCGGCTGGACACCCGCTGGGTGTCGCTGATCTCCGGCGGCACCGAGATCTTCTGCCTGGTCCAGCCCGAACGGCCCGGCCAGGACGAGCTGTTGCTGCAGAAGCTGCCGCGCACCCCGCGCGTGGTGCAGGTGACCGCGCACGCCCTGGTGCACGTGTTCTTCGGCCAGGCCCTGAGCCCGGTGAGCCGCAACGGCCCCCTCGACGCGGCGCGGGCGGAGGCGCTCGCCCCGGCCGAGGCACCGAGGGGGCGGGCGACGGAGGCGGCCGAGCCGTTCCCGCTCGACGCGGGGGACCGCAAGCTCCTGGAGTCGCTGGCGGAGGACGGCCGCACGCCCGTCCCCGGCCTCGCCGCCGCCACCGGCTGGTCGCAGTCGACGGTCCGCCGCCGGATGGCGGAGCTGCGCTCGTCCGGCGCCCTCTACTTCGACCTGGCCTTCGACGGCGACACCCACGCCAGGGCGCTGCGCAGCGCCCTGTGGCTGGAGGTCGAGCCGGCCCACCTGGCCGAGGTCGGCGAGGCGCTGGCCCGGCACGAGGAGGTCGCGTTCGCCTCGGCGACCACCGGGTCGTCGAACGTCTACGCCGCCATCAACTGCGCGAGCCCGGCGGCCCTTTACCGCTACCTCACCGGCCCGGTCGCCCAACTCCCCGGCATCCGCCGCACGGAGACCGCGCCCGTCCACCGCATGCTCAAGGGCCCGGGGCCGCTCTACGACACCCAGCGCACCCGCTCGCCCTGCTGACCGGCGGTCAGAACCCCAGCCTGCGCAGCTGCTTGGGGTCGCGCTGCCAGTCCTTGGCCACCTTCACGTGCAGGTCCAGGAAGACCGGCGTGCCCAGCAGCGCCTCGATCTGGTGGCGGGACTTGGTGCCGACCTCCTTCAGGCGGGCGCCCTTGGGGCCGATGATGATGCCCTTCTGGCTGGGGCGCTCGATGAAGAGGTTGGCGTGGATGTCGAGCAGGGGCTTGTCCGCGGGCCGGCCCTCGCGCGGGATCATCTCCTCCACGACGACGGCGATGGAGTGCGGCAGCTCGTCGCGCACGCCCTCCAGCGCGGCCTCGCGGATCAGCTCCGCGACCATGACCAGCTCGGGCTCGTCGGTGAGGTCGCCCTCGGGGTACAGCGCCGGGCCCTCGGGGAGCATCGGGACCAGCAGGTCGGCCAGCAGCTGCACCTGCGTGCCGTCGACCGCGGAGACCGGGACGATCTCGGCCCACTCGATGCCCAGGTCGCGGCCGAGCTTGTCGACGGCGATGAGCTGGGCGGCCAGCTGCTTGGCGTCCACCAGGTCGGTCTTGGTGACGATGGCCACCTTGGGGGTCTTCTTGATGCCGGCCAGCTCGCGGGCGATGAAGGTGTCGCCAGGGCCGGTCTTCTGGTCGGCGGGCAGGCAGAAGCCGATCACGTCGACCTCGGCCCAGGTGGTGCGGACCACGTCGTTGAGGCGCTCGCCGAGCAGGGTGCGGGGCTTGTGCAGCCCCGGGGTGTCGACGAGGACCAGCTGCGCCTCGGGCCGGTGCACGATGCCGCGCACGCTGTGCCGGGTGGTCTGCGGGCGGTTGGAGGTGATCGCCACCTTCTGGCCGACCAGAGCGTTCGTGAGGGTGGACTTGCCGGCGTTGGGCCGTCCGACGAAGCAGGCGAAGCCGGAGCGGTGGTCGGCCTGGGATCCGGTGGGGGCGGGGGTACGAGCGCTCATGTGCTCATTCTCCCTGACGCGGGAGCCCTCCGCGGACGCGTCGCGGACCCGGAGACACCCAGGCGACACGAAACACGGCGGAAACACGGCCGCCCACGTCCGGTAACGCGTACGCCCGACGCTCGTCACGCAGGCCCGCCCGCGCCGCCGACCGAAGGGACCCCCCCCCGTGCTGCTGTCCGCCGGCCCGTCCGCCGTCGACGCGGGCGACACCGCGTGGCTGCTCGCCGCCACCGCCCTCGTGCTCCTGATGACTCCCGGCCTGGCGCTGTTCTACGGCGGCATGGTGCGCAGCAAGAGCGTCCTCAACATGCTCATGATGAGCTTCGTGTCGATCGCCCTGGTCACCATGGTGTGGCTGGTGGCCGGCTACACGCTCGCGTTCGGGCACGACGCGGGCGGCCTGGGCCTGATCGGCGACGTCGCGCACCTGGGGATGCACGGCATCGGGCCGGCCGACGTCACCGGGCACGTGCCGACGCTGCTGTTCGCCACGTTCCAGCTCTCCTTCGCGATCATCACCGCCGCGCTGATCAGCGGCGCGGTCGCGGACCGGGCCCGGTTCGGCGCGTGGGTGGTGTTCGTGCTGGTGTGGACCCTCGCCGTATACGTGCCGGTGGCGCACTGGGTGTTCGGCGCGGGCGGCTGGATCACCGCGAAGCTGCACGCCCTGGACTTCGCGGGCGGCACCGTCGTCGAGGTCTGCTCGGGCGCCTCGGGGCTCGCCCTGGCCATGGTCCTCGGGCCGCGGCTGGGCTTCCGCAAGGACGCGATGCGGCCGCACAACCTGCCGCTGGTCGTCCTCGGCGCGGGCCTGCTCTGGTTCGGCTGGTTCGGGTTCAACGCCGGCTCGGCGCTCGGCGCCAACGGGCCGGCGGCCGCCGTGTTCCTCAACACCCAGGCCGCCGGCTGCGCGGGCCTGCTCGGCTGGCTGGCGGTGGAGAAGCGCAGGGACGGGCACGCGACGACGCTGGGCGCGGCCTCGGGTTCGGTCGCCGGCCTGGTGGCGATCACCCCGTCGTGCGGCAGCGTCGACCCGCTCGGCGCCGTCGTGGTGGGCCTGGCGGCCGGCGTGCTGTGCTCGTACGCGGTCAGCTGGAAGTTCCGCTGGGGCGTCGACGACTCGCTGGACGTCGTCGGCGTGCACCTGATGGGCGGGATCGTCGGCACCCTGCTGATCGGCCTGCTGGCCACGGCCACCATGACGGGCGGCCCCGAGGGCCTGCTGTACGGCGGCGGGCTGGGCCAGCTGGGCCGCCAGGCCGTGGCGGTGGCGGCCGTCGGCAGCTACGCGTTCGCCGTCACCTACGGCATCGGCTGGGCCGTGGAGCGGCTGATGGGCTTCCGGGCCGGCGAGGACGAGGAAAGGACCGGCCTGGACCTCACCGTGCACGCGGAGACCGCCTACGATCACGGCGTACTCACGCACGGCACGACGCACGGCCTGCTCCGCACGGGCGCCGCGACGGCCGCCGCGCACCACCTCGTCGCGCCCGCCCAGGACAGGAGCCCCCAGGGATGAAGCTGGTCACCGCCGTCATCAAGCCCTTCAAGCTGGACGACGTGAAGACGGCCCTGCAGGAGATGGGCGTGCAGGGCCTGACCGTCACCGAGGCCAGCGGCTACGGCCGCCAGCGCGGGCACACCGAGGTGTACCGGGGCGCGGAGTACCGCGTCGACCTGGTGCCCAAGGCGCGGATCGAGGTGCTGGTCGAGGACGCCGAGGCGGACGCGGTGATCGAGGCGGTGGTGGCCGCCGCGCGGACCGGCAAGATCGGCGACGGCAAGGTCTGGGCGGTGCCGGTGGACACGGCGGTGCGCGTGCGCACCGGCGAGCGCGGGCCCGACGCGGTCTGACCCCGCCCCCCGGCCGAACGGTCCGCCGGTGCGGCCGGCGGGCCGGGGGTCAGCCCGCGGTGACGGTGGTGACGACCGTGCCGTCCGGCCCCGCGAGGATCACGGGGGTCCCGGCGCCGCCGAGGTCGCGGACGGCCGCGCGGTCGGCCTCGGCCGGCGCCTGGGCCGCGGTGACGATCGCGGCGGC
This sequence comes from Actinacidiphila rubida, assembly GCF_900110255.1. Classification (GTDB taxonomy): domain Bacteria; phylum Actinomycetota; class Actinomycetes; order Streptomycetales; family Streptomycetaceae; genus Actinacidiphila; species Actinacidiphila rubida. The sequence goes on along the minus strand of NZ_FODD01000003.1, from coordinate 183,825 downwards.
CTCCAGGGACCGCGCGCCGCTGGCCACCGCCATGGCGACGGCGGTCTGCAGCGCGGTCAGCCGCAGCGACTCCAGTGCCACGGTGCCGGCGACGTAGGTGCGGCCGGTCTCGTCACGGACGGCCGCGCCCTCCGGCACGCCGTTGCGGGCACGGGCCGACCGGGCGAGCGTGATGAGCTTGCGGTCTTCGGGGTTCTCGTCGCTCATGGGCGCGATCATACGGCCCGGTGCGGGGCGCGCCGCCGGCCCGCACACGTCCTGCCACCAGGCCCTCCCGGTCGATGTCACGCTCCGCGGTCAAAGATGCGCGTACAGCCAACTCGCCCTAGCCTGAGGGGAGCAGTGTCCCGGTTTGAGGTGATGAGACATGCTGCTGCACATGCCCCTGGTGATCGCGCTCGCGCTGATCACCTTCTTCCTGAGCCGCAAGGGCGCGCTGAAGATCAGCCACGCGCTCGCCTGCGGAGCCTTCGGCTTCTACCTCTCGGACACCAGCCTGTCCGGGTCCATCCACGCCGCGAGCGCCAATCTCCTCGGCATGCTCGACCAGTTCACCATCTGACGTCCCCCGCGACGTCGCCCCTCCGGTCCCCCGGCGGGTGCGCCCGCCCGCACACCGCGGGCGGCGTCACCCGGCCGGGGGCGAGTGAAGGGCCCGTGCGCGGGTAGCGTCCGGGGAAACGGCTCGTTCGCGAGAGGGGTTGCCCCATGCACAGCGACGTCGTGCAGCTGGCTCTGACCAGTGACGCCCAGCAGGACATCATCTGGTTCTCGATCATCGCGGCGATCTTCGTGATCGGCGTGATCTTCGCGATCCGCAGCAACTAGCGCGACCGGCCGCACCGGCCGGGCACCGTCATCGGGTGCCGGCCGGACCGGTCAGGACGGCACCGGCTCCCGCACCGGCTCGACGAGCACGGTGCCGATGCGGTTGCGCCGCCCTGCCTGCGTCTCCGCGGTCAGCCGCAGCGCGGAGACCTCGCGCGCTCCCGACGCGTCCTCCGGCAGCGGCACGACCGCCGTCGCACCCGGAATGGGCACCCGCCCGAGGGACTTGGCGAGCAGGCCGCCGACGGTCTCCACGTCGTCGTCGTCCAGCAGGACGCCGTACAGCTCGCCGAGGTCGCCGATGTCCAGCCGGGCGGTGACACGGAAGCGGGCGTCGCCCAGTTCCTCGACCGGCGGCGTCTCCCGGTCGTACTCGTCGGTGATCTCGCCGACGATCTCCTCGAGGATGTCCTCGATCGTGACGATGCCCGCGGTGCCGCCGTACTCGTCGATGACGACCGCCACGTGGTTGCGCTCCTGCTGCATCTCGCGCAGCAGGTCGCCGGCGTTCTTGGTGTCCGGCACGAACGAGGCCGGCCGCACCACCGACGTCACCGGGTCCGACTCCGCGTCGCGGTTGATGTGCACCCGCCGGGCGAGGTCCTTGAGGTAGACGAAGCCCACCACGTCGTCCTCGCTCTCGCCGGTCACCGGGATCCGGGAGAAGCCGCTGCGCAGCGCGAGCGTCATCGCCTGACGCACCGTCTTGAACCGCTCGATCATGATGAGTTCGGTGCGCGGCACCATCACCTCGCGCACGATGGTGTCGCCCAACTCGAAGACGGAGTGCACCATCCGGCGCTCCTCGTCCTCGATCAGCGACTCGGACTCGGCGAGGTCCACCAGTGCGCGCAGCTCCGCCTCGCTCGCGAACGGGCCGCGCTTGAAGCCCTTGCCCGGCGTCAGCGCGTTGCCGAGCAGGATGAGCAGCCCCGGCACCGGACCCATCACGCGGGCCAGCGGGAGCAGCACGTACGAGGCGGCCGTCGCCGTGTTCAGCGGGTGCTGGCGGCCGATGGTGCGCGGGGACACCCCGACCGCGACGTACGACACCAGCACCATCACGCCGATGGCGACGGTCAGCACCTGCCACGTCGAGGCGAAGTGCCGGTCGCAGACGACGGTGATGAGCACCGCGGCGGCGGTCTCGCAGGCGACCCTGACCAGCAGCGCCACGTTCAGGTAGCGGGTCGGGTCGGAGGCGACCGCCAGCAGGTTCGCCGCGCCCCTGCGGCCGGAGCGCACCGCGTCCTCGGCCCGGAACCGGGACACCCTGGCGATACCGGCCTCGGCGCAGGCGGCGAGCCAGGCGACGAGCACCAGCAGGACAGCTGAGACGATCATGAGTGCCGCTCAGTGGGTGGTGGGCGCGGGCGACGGGCCTTCCAGCCCGCGCCCGGCCCGCCAGTCGTCCAGGATCGCCTTCTGCAGCCCGAACATCTCGGCCTTCTCGTCGGTCTCCTCGTGGTCGTACCCGAGCAGGTGGAGGACGCCGTGGACGGTGAGCAGCTGCAGCTCCTCGTCCATGGAGTGCTTGGTCGGCGCCTCCTCGCCCTGCCTCTCCGCGACCTCGGGGCACAGCACGATGTCGCCGAGCAGCCCCTGCGGGGACTCCTCGTCCTCCTTGCCGGGCCGCAGCTCGTCCATCGGGAACGACATCACGTCGGTCGGGCCGGGCAGGTCCATCCACTGCAGGTGCAGCTGCTCCATCGCCGCCTCGTCCACGACGATCACCGACAGCTCCGAGAGCGGGTGGATGCGCATGCGGTGCAGGGCGTGACGGGCCACGTCGAGCAGCGCCTGCTCGTCGATGTCCCGGCCGGACTCGTTGTTGACGTCGATCGCCATGATGGTCGTTCGGCTACTTTCCGTGCGGTCGGGGTGCGGCGCCGTCGGCGTTGTCGTACCGCTCATAGGCGTCCACGATGCGTCCGACCAGCTTATGGCGTACGACGTCGGTGCTGGTGAGCCGGGAGAAGTGGACGTCGTCGACGCCCTCCAGGATGTCCTGCACCTGACGCAGCCCGCTCTTCGTGCCGCCCGGCAGGTCGACCTGGGTGACGTCGCCGGTGACGACCATCTTGGAGTCGAAGCCGAGCCGGGTCAGGAACATCTTCATCTGCTCGGCGCTGGTGTTCTGCGCCTCGTCGAGGATGATGAACGCGTCGTTCAAGGTCCTGCCGCGCATGTAGGCGAGCGGGGCGACCTCGATGGTGCCGGCCGCCATCAGGCGCGGGATGGAGTCGGGGTCGACCATGTCGTGCAGCGCGTCGTACAGCGGCCGCAGGTAGGGGTCGATCTTCTCGTAGAGGGTGCCGGGCAGGAAGCCGAGGCGCTCGCCGGCCTCGACCGCCGGGCGGGTCAGGATGATCCGGTTGACCTGCTTGGACTGCAGGGCCTGGACCGCCTTGGCCATCGCCAGGTAGGTCTTGCCGGTGCCGGCCGGGCCGATGCCGAAGACGATGGTGTGCTTGTCGATGGCGTCGACGTAGCGCTTCTGGTTCAGCGTCTTGGGGCGGATGGTGCGGCCCCGGCTGGAGAGGATGTTCTGCGTCAGCACCTGGGCGGGGGTCTCGGCGCCCTCGGCCGCGGCCCTGCCGTTGGCCCGCAGCATCGCGATGGAGCGCTCCACCGCGTCCTCGGTCATCGGCTGGCCGGTGCGCAGGACCAGCATCATCTCGTCGAAGAGCCGCTGGACCAGGGCCACCTCGGCGGCGTCGCCGACGGCGCTGATCTCGTTGCCCCGTACATGGATGTCGACGGCGGGGAACGCCTTCTCGATCACGCGGAGCAGGGCGTCCCCGGATCCCAGGACGGTCACCATGGGGTGCTTGGCCGGTACGACGAAGTGCGCGCGCGCCTGCTCCGGCGGCTGCGGCTGGTGCTTTGTCGGTGTCTGAGTCATGGGCCGGCGCTAGGGCCTGCTCATCCCGCCTTCTGCTGTTCGAGGTTTCCCAGGGTGTCCTGGAGGTTCCAAGCGTACGACGTGAGGCGCCCGCCGCCGAGGGGTTTAGAGCTGCCGCCCGGCCCCTCAGGCATGGCGGAAGCCGATGGTGGGGACGGCGCGGCGGCGCGGGCCGCAGCGCAGCGCGGCCGGCAGCAGCGCGTCGAGGAAGGCGTAGCGGCGCAGCGCCTCGGGGTCGGCGTGGGCCTGCCCGGACAGCGACTTGACCTGTTCCCACCAGGCGGCGATCTCGGTCCAGCCGGGGGCGGACAGCGAACCGCCGAACTCCTGGACGGACAGCGCCGCCGACAGCGAGGCGAACGCCAGCCGGTCGGCGAGCGGCCAGCCGGCGAGGGTGCCGGTGACGAAGCCGGCGACGAACACGTCGCCCGCGCCGGTGGGGTCCAGCGCCTCGACGAGCAGCGCCGGCACCTCGGCGGTCTGGCCGGTCGCGGAGTCCACGGCGCAGGCGCCCTCCGCGCCGAGGGTGACGACGGCGAGCGGGACGAGGTCGGCGAGCCGGCGGGCGGCCTCGCGGGGGCTGGAGGTGCGCGTGTAGCGCATGGCCTCCTCCGCGTTCGGCAGGAAGGCGGCGCAGTGCCGCAGGCCGTCGAGGTCGGCGCGGTCCCAGCGGCCGCTGTCGTCCCAGCCGACGTCGGCGAAGACCTTGGTGCCGGAGGCGGCGGCACGGGCGATCCACGCCTCGTCGTGCTCGCCGGGCTCCCCGCGCCGGCCCAGGGACGCCACGGCGGCGCGGGCGGGCACCGGGCAGGCGGGGACGGTGTCCTCGGGCGGCGGCGCCTGGTGGCCGTGGCTGACCATGGTGCGCTCGCCCTCGTAGGCCATCGACACGGTGACGGGCGAGTGCCAGCCGGGCACCTTGCGGGAGGGGCCGAGGTCGATGCCCTCGCCGCTCTCCAGGCTGTCCCAGCAGTAGTCCCCGTAGACGTCGTCGCCGAAGGCCGCGGCGAGGGTGGTGCGCAGGCCGAGGCGGGCCAGGGCGGTGGCCATGTTGGCGATGCCGCCGGGGCTGGAGCCCATGCCGCGGGCCCAGGACTCGGTGCCGCGCACGGGCGCGCTGTCCAGGCCGGTGAAGATGATGTCGAGGAACACGGTGCCGGTCAGGTAGACGTCGGCCTCCGGGTCGCCGGGGGCGCGCAGCGCGCCCAGCGGGTCGAGAACGGGCTGGTCGTCCATGGTTCACACTGTGCCTGACGGCACCGACAGTGCCCAGCAGGCCGGCGGGTGGCGGCGGGCGCGTGGCGGACCCGCGGGTGCCGCGGGTGAACCGGAGGAGGGGTCATGAGGCTGACGGTCCTGGGCGGCGGCGGTTTCCGCGTGCCGCTGGTGTACCGGGCGCTGGCGGGCGATCCGACGGTGACCGAGGTGGTGCTGCACGACACCGACGAGCGGCGGCTGCGGGTGGTGGCGTCGGTGCTGGCGTCGATGCCGCTGCCGGTGCCGGGTCCCGCGGTGCGGATCGCCGCGGACCTGGACGACGCGGTACGGGACACGGACTTCGTGTTCTCCGCGATCCGGGTGGGCGGCACCGCGGGCCGGGTGCGGGACGAGCGGGTGCCGCTGGGCGAAGGCGTGCTCGGGCAGGAGACGGTCGGCGCCGGCGGGGTGCTGTACGGGCTGCGGACGCTGCCGGTCGCCGTGGCGATCGCGGAGCGGGTGCGGGCGCTGGCACCGGAGGCCTGGGTGGTGAACTTCACCAACCCGGCGGGCATGGTGACCGAGGCGATGGCGCGGGTCCTGGGCCCGCGGGTGATCGGGATCTGCGACTCGCCGGTGGGTCTGGTGCGGCGGGCCGCGCGGGCGGCCGGCGCGGACCCGGACGCGCCCGGCTTCGGCTTCGACTACGTCGGGCTGAACCACCTGGGCTGGCTGCGGCGGATGTGGGCCGAGCCGGACGGTCCCGACCTGCTGCCGGGGCTGCTCGCGGACCCTGCCGCCCTCGAAGGGTTCGAGGAGGGGCGGCTGTTCGGGGCCGGGTGGCTTTCCGCGCTGGGGTCGCTGCCCAACGAGTACCTGCACTACTACTACTTCGCGCGCGAGGCGCTGGCCGCGGTGCGCTCCTCCGGGCGGACCCGCGGGGAGTTCCTGGACGCCCGGCAGGAGGCGTTCCTGGCGGCCGCCGACGAGGCGCCGGCCTCGGCGTTCGCGCTGTGGGAGGCGGCGCGGCGGGAGCGTGAGGAGACGTACATGGCGGAGAACCGCGCGGCGACCGGCGGTTGGGAGCGCGACCCGCACGACCTGGACGGCGGCGGCTACGACCGGGTGGCGCTCGCGCTGATGCGGGCGATCGCGCGCGACGAACGGACGACGCTGGTGCTGAACGTGCCGGGGGGCGGCGCGGTGCCGTTCCTGGACGCCGACGCGGTGGTCGAAGTGCCGTGCGAGGTGGGGGCGTTCGGGGCGCGACCGCTGCCGGTGGCGCCGCCCGACGAGCACCAGGCGGGCCTGATGCTGGCGGTGAAGTCGGTGGAGCGCGCGGCGATCGAGGCGGCGTCGACGGGGGCGCGGACGGCCGCGCTGCGGGCGCTGGCCCTGCACCCGCTGGTGGACTCCGCGGCCGCCGCCGACCGCATCCTGCGGGCGTCCGGCTGGTGAACCCGCCCTGAACTGGGGATTAACGCGAAAGTAAAACCGACGGTACGTCAACGATGCCTGACGCGCGTAGACAACCCTTGACCTGCTCAGATCAGGGGGTCTAAGTTGCGCCGCACCAACGAGCATCGAAGGAGCACCGCCATGCCCCGTGCACGTCTGTCCGTCCGCCGCTCCCTGGCACTGGCCGCCGCCGCGGCCACGCTCGGCGCCACCCTCTACGGCGTCGGCGCGGCCTCCGCGGACAACTCCGTGCCGCGCAGCGACAAGGAGATCACCAACCTCACCACCGAGATCTCCCAGATCAAGGCGTACTACGGCGACACGGTGGACGCCTCGGGCGAGCACTACGCCTCGGCCACCGGCAACTACGCCGCGCAGCTCGCCGGCATCGAGTCCAAGGCCACGTCCTACCTGGCGCGGGCCGGACGGCACGCCGACCGCCCGGCCATCGTCCTGGACGTCGACGACACCTCGCTGCTGACCTACAACTACGAGCTGGAGGTGGGCTTCAACTACTCCCCCGCCAGCAACCAGGCGTACCTGGACAGCAAGAACATGGCGCCGGTGTTCGGCATGGACACCCTCGCCAACTGGGCGGCGGACCACGGCTACACGGTCTTCTGGATCACCGGCCGGCCCGAGGCGCAGCGGGCCGACACCGTCCGCAACCTGACCGCGGTGGGCTACCGCGCCCCGGCCGACACCGCCCACCTGTACCTGAAGAACCCCGCCAACCCGCCCGCGTACCTGCCGTGCGGCGCGTCCTGCACGACGATCGACTACAAGTCGGGGACCCGCGCGCACATCGAGTCGCTCGGCTACACGATCGTCGCCAACTTCGGCGACCAGTACAGCGACCTGTCCGGCGGGCACGCGCAGAAGTCCTACAAGCTCCCGAACCCGATGTACTACCTGCCGTAGCGCGTCGCGCGCACACCCGGTCCCCGGGCCCGCGGACGGCACGCGGCACCACCGCGGCGGTCAGCGGCGCCTGGGGACGGGGACGTGCATCAGGTCCTCGGCGACGGTGAGTTCACCGGTGAAGCCGGCGGCGCGCGCGTCGGCGGCGAACAGGTCCGGGTCGCTGTAGCGCTGCGAGAAGTGGGTCAGCACCAGGTGGCGGACACCCGCCCGGCGGGCCACCGCGCCGGCCTGTCCGGCCGTCAGGTGCCCGTGGTCCGCGGCCAGTTCCGCGTCGGCGTCGAGGAACGTGGACTCGATGACCAGCAGGTCGCAGTCCGCGGCCAGTTCGTGGACCGCGCCGCACAGCCGGGTGTCCATCACGAAGGCGAACCGCTGGCCGGGACGCGGCTCGCTGACCTCCGCCAGGTCCACGCCGCGCAGCGAGCCCTCCCGTTGCAGCCGTCCGACGTCGGGGCCCGCGATGCCGTGCTCGGCGAGGCGTTCCGGCACCAGGCGGCGCCCGTCGGGTTCGACGAGCCGGTACCCGAACGACTCGACGGGGTGCGACAGCCTGGCCGCGGACAGCGTGAACGCGGGCGTCTCCGCGACGGCGCCGTCACCGGTGACGGGCCGCTCCCGCAGGTCGGCGGTCTCGTGATAGGCCGTGGAGTGGCGCAGCCGGTCGAAGTACCGCTGCCCGCTCGCCGGGTAGTACGCGGTGACCGGGTGCGGCACCCGGTCGAGGTTGATCCGCTGGATCACGCCGGCCAGCCCCAGCGAGTGGTCGCCGTGGAAGTGGGTGACGCAGATCCGGGTCAGGTCGGTCGCCGACACCCCGGCGTGCAGCATCTGCCGCTGGCTGCCCTCGCCGGGGTCGAACAGGATGCCCTCGCCGTCCCACCGCAGCACGTACCCGTTGTGGTTGCGCTGGCGGGTGGGCACCTGGCTGGCGGTGCCGAGGACGACGAGCTCGCGGGCGGACACGGTGTGCGGCCGGTCGTGCCGGGTCAGACCATGTGCGGCATGTCGCCGCCGCCCAGGACGTGCGCGTGCGCGTGGAACACGGTCTGGCCCGCCCCCGGACCGGTGTTGAACACCACGCGGTAGCCGCTGCCGTCGACCTTCTCCTGCGCGGCGACCTCGCCCGCCTCCCGCAGCACGTCGGCCGCGGCGGCGGGGTCGCCCGCGGCGAGCGACGCGGCGTCGGGGTAGTGCACCCGCGGGATCACGAGGACGTGCGTCGGAGCCTTCGGGCTGATGTCGCGGAACGCGACGGTCGTCTCCGTCTCCCGCACGACCGTCGCCGGGATCTCCCCCGTGACGATCCTGCAGAACAGGCAGTCGGGCTGCGGCTCTCCCGCCATGGCGGCTCCCCCTCGGGTCGTGGGCACGGGTCCGGGCAGCGCCGATGCTACTCGCTCGGCACGGGCCTTGATCGGCAGGGCGCGGCCCCGCCGGGCGCCGCGTGCGGGGAGGTGCCGCCGCGGGCCCGGGGGGGCGGACCGGCGTCAGGGCAGCGACGGCGGCTGCTTCGCGGGGCTGGCGGTCAGCGCGTCCAGCGCGAGGGTGACGGCGTGGTCGAGCTGCGGGTCGCGGTCGTGCGCCCAGTCCTGCGGGGTGGTGACGATCTCGACGTCGGGCGTGACACCGCGGTTCTCCAGGTCCCAGCCGTAACCGTCCAGCCACATCGCGTACTTGGGCTGGGTGACCCCGGTGCCGTCGACCAGCTCGTAGCGGCTGTCGATGCCGATGACACCGCCCCACGTCCGGGTGCCGACCACCTGGCCGATGCCCAGGGCGCGCACCGCCGCGGTGACGATGTCCCCGTCCGAGCCGGAGAACTCGTTCGCGACCGCGACGACCGGACCGCGGGGCGCGTCCTGCGGGTAGCTGAACGGCAGGCCGTTGCGCGGCACGTCCCAGCCGATGATGCGGCGGGCCAGCTTCTCCACGACCAGCTGCGAGGTGTGGCCGCCGCGGTTCTCCCGGACGTCCACCACCAGGCCCTCGCGCGCGACCTCCACCCGCAGGTCGCGGTGGAGCTGCGCCCAGCCGCTGCCGACCATGTCGGGGACGTGCAGGTAGCCGAGCCGGCCCTCGGACACGGCGTGGACGTGGGCACGGCGGCCGGCCACCCAGTCGTGGTAGCGCAGCGGCTCCTCGTCGGCGAGCGGTACGACCACCACATGGCGGACGGCGCCGCCGCCGGCCGGGCCGACGGACAGCTCGACGGGCTTGCCCGCGGTGCCCACGAGCAGCGGCGCGGGCCCGGTGACCGGGTCGACGGGGTGGCCGCCGACGGCCAGCAGGGTGTCGCCCGCGCGGACCGCGACCCCGGGCGCCGCCAGCGGTGAGCGGGCGTGCGGGTCGGAGGACTCGCCGGGCAGCACCCGGTCGATCCGCCACGTGCCGTCCTCCGCGCGGGAGATGTCCGCGCCGAGCAGGCCCTGGCGGTGCAGCGGGTCGCGGTAGCCGCCGCGCGGGGTGACGTAGGCGTGGGAGGTGCGCAGGTCGCCGTGGAGTTCCCACAGCAGGTCCACCAGGTCGTCGTGGGTGGCCACGGCGTCCAGCAGCGGGCGGTAGCGGGCGGCGCTGGCGTCCCAGTCCAGGCCGCCCATGTCGGCCCGCCAGAAGTTGTCGCGCATCAGCCGGTGCGCCTCGTCGAACATCTGCCGCCACTCGGCGGCCGGACGGACGGTGACCCGGATCCGGCCGAGGTCGACGCTCGTGGTGGAGTCCGAGTCGTCGGAGGAGTCGGCCTTGCTGTCGGCGGCCGTGATCCGCAGCCGCCCGTCACCGGCGACCAGCACCTTCGTGCCGTCGCCGGTGACCGCGAAGTCGTCGGCGTCGTCGGTGATCTCCTCCAGCCGCAGCCGCGTGAGGTCGTAGCGCTCCAGCACGGTGCCGGGCGGCTGCGCCTCGGGGGTGGCCAGCGCGGAGCCGAGGACGCCGGTCAGCGGGTGCCGCAGCCACAGCACGCCGCCCTTGGCCGCGCGCAGCCCCGAGTAGCGGCCGGCCTCCACGGGGAAGGGCACGATGCGGTCGGCGAGCCCGTCGGCGTCGACGGTGGTGGGGCGGGGCCGGTCCGCGGCGCCGTCGCCGTCGCCGTGCTCCTTGTCGTCGCCCTGCTGCCCGCCGCCGTCGGCCTCGCCGTGGGCGTCGTCGCCGTCGTCGTCGTACGGGCGGCCGTGGCGCTGCGGGCCGAACGGCGACGGCGTCGCGGCGGCGAGCGTCAGCAGGTAGGGACGGCAGGCGTTGGGGAAGGACAGGTCGAAGACCTGCGCGTCGTACACGGGGTCGAAGGCCCGCTCGGACAGGAACGCCAGGTGCCTGCCGTCGGCGGTGAAGGCGGGCGCGAAGTCCTGGAAGCGCAGGGGCGTCGCGTCGACCACGGTGAGGTCGGAGGTCGCGGCGAGCCTGATCTGCCGCAGCGAGCCGGGGCCGGGATGCGACCAGGCCAGCCAGCCGGAGTCCGGCGAGAACGCCAGCCCCGACGCGTCGCCCGCGTCGCCCGCGACGACTTCGCGCACCTCGCCGGTCTGCGCCTCGACCAGCAGCACCCGCCCGTCGTGGCTCGCGACCGCGATGCGGTGACCGTCGGGCGACACCTCGATCTCGTGCACCCGGCCCAGGCGCCCGGCCGCCAGGCGCCGCGGCGCGGTGCCGGCCGGCAGCCCGGTGGCGGGCGCGATCTCCAGCGCGTCGTCGCCCTCGGCGTCGGTGACCCACACCACGTGCTGCTCGCTGCCCTGCTGGAAGACCCGCGGGTGGCGGGTGCGCACCCCGGGGACCGCGGTCAGCGCCCGGGCCGGGCCGCCGCGGTGGGTGACCCAGTGGACGCCGCCGCGGATCTCCACGGCGCTGCCGCGCCCGGTGTGGTCGGGGCGCGCGTCGCCCAAGTGGTGGGCGGCGCGCACCGGGTGGGGCTGCAGATCGGTGCGCTGGCCGCCGAGCCGCACCTCCAGCGGGCGCGGCCGCGCCTCGTCGAGGTCGTCGAGCAGGTGGATGCGTCCGGCGCGGGCGTACGCGACGCGCGTGCCGTCGGTGGCGGCCTGGCGGGCGTAGAAGCCGGTGCCGACCGGGGTGTGGCGGCGCAGGCCCGTACCGTCGGGCAGGCTGGAGTACAGCGCGCCGTCGCCCTCGTGGTCGGACAGGAAGGCGATCCGCTCACCGACCCACATCGGGCACTCGATGTTGCCGTCGAGGTCGGCGTGCACGCGGTGGAACTCCCCGCCGCCGTCCGGGTCCAGCCACAGCTTCCCGGCGGTGCCGCCCCGGTAGCCCTTCCAGTACGCGGCCTCCCGGCCCATCGCCACCGTCTGCAGCAGCACCGCGCCGCCCGGCCCGTACGCCAGGTCGCCGACCGGCCCGTACGGCAGCGTCCGGGCCGGCCCGCCGTCCAGCGGCAGCCGGCGCGCCCAGGTGCGGCGCAACGACGCCTGGCCCTCGGTACTGATCACCACCAGGTCGCCGCCGGGCGTCCAGGTCCGCACCGCCGTACGGGAGTTGCCCCAGTACGTCAACCGCGTCGACGGGCCGCCGGCGAGCGGCGCCAGGTGCACCTCGGGGGCGCCGTCCCGCGTGGAGGTCCAGGCGACCTGCTCGCCGTCCGGGCTGATCCTGGGCCGCCCGACGGGCATGTCGTCCGCGCTGACCCGCCACGCCCGGCCGCCGTCCAGGGGCGCCAGCCACACGTCGTCCTCCGCGGTGAAGGCGATCAACTCCCCGTGCGGATGCGGGTTCCTGAGGTACGACGGCGGCGACGGCCGTGCGGATGTCAGTGGCGTCTGCGAAGGCTGCGCGGGCTGCGCCGGCTCGTTGGTCACCGGGCCACCCTAACTTCGCTCAGCTCCTCCCCGGGCTGCTGTGCCGCACGCAGTCGCCGAGTCCCCCGACGTCGAACACCGTCCTGCCGCCGGCGACCGCGACCAGCCGGCCGCGGACGCACGTGTCGTCCCTCTGCTCGGTGACGGTTCCCTTGACGGTGATCTTCCGCTGGTCGTCGGTGCGGCCCAGGCAGTCGACCTTCGCCGACCTGGTGCCGGTGGTGGCGCTGCACGAGAGCCACTGCACCTTGACGCCGTCGTGTTTCAGCTCGTGCGTGGCCAGTTGGTCCGTGGTGACGGACACGGCACTCGCCCCCAGGCCGTCCGCGGGGTCGCACCCCGCGACGGCCGCGGCGGCGACCGCGCAGACGGCCCCGGCCAGCCAGACCTTCCCTTTTCGTCCCATCCCCCCACGTTCCCCCCGCAGTCGGGGCGGGTCCATCCCCCGAAGGGCCCACGCGGCCCCTACGGGTCGCGTGACGGTCCGCCTACACTTCGCGCCGTGGAAGCGATCACGTGCACCCAGTGCGGCGCCATCGGTCTGGAGCCGGGTTTCGTCGAGGACTCGGGCCAGGGCACGCGCGGCTACGCCCGCTGGATAGCCGGGTGGTTGCAGCGCGGCCCCCTGGGCAACGCCAAGCGCATGGGCCGTCCGCGCTGGCAGATCGAGGCGTTCCGCTGCCCGGCGTGCGGGCACTTGGAGCTGTTCGCGGCCAAGCCCGACTAGTCCGCCGGGCGTTGGCGACACCGGACGGTTGCGACGGCAGCCGGTTGCGGTGGCGACGGTTGCGGCGGCGGACGGCTGCGGCGGCGGACGCCGCGGGTCACTCCCAGCGGTGCAGCGTGGGTCCGACCAGGCCGGCCCGCCAGGCCCGCACGATCTTCTCCGTGCTCGGCACGAACTCCCGCGGCAGGGAGTCGAGTTCCGCCCACCGCACGTCGTCGTGGCGGTCCGGCTCGCGGTTCTCCGGCTCGCCCGACCACGCGGTGGCCGCGAACACCACGGTGAGGTAGCCGTGCGGCGTCCCGGTGCCGGCCCCGGCGTGCAGCACGTGCGCCAGGGTGAGCGCCTCGGGGGCCACCACCAGCCCCGTCTCCTCGCGCAGTTCGCGTACCGCGGCGGCCGTCACGGGCTCGCCCGGCTCGACCTTGCCGAGCGGCAGGTCCCACAACCCGTGGCCGAAGCTGCTGCCCCGGCCGCGGCGCAGCACCACGATCCGGTCGCGCGCCGCGTCGTGGACGATCACCGCGGCGACGAGCAGCGTCGACGCGGCACTCCCCGGGTCCCCGGCCGTCCGCCCCGTCACGACCAGCGGCCGGTGCGGGTCAGCAGCAGCGCCGTCGCCGCGACGCCCGCGGTGGAGGTGCGCAGCACCGTCGGGCCGAGCCGGAACGGGGGCGCGCCCGCCTCCTCGAACAGGGCGATCTCCTCCGGCGAGACGCCGCCCTCGGGGCCGACGACGAGCACCAGCGAGCCCCGCTCGGGCAGCGCGGCTGCGGCCAGCGGCGCCGCGCCCTCCTCGTGCAGCACGCCCGCGAAGTCGGCGGCGCCGAGCAGGTCCGCGACCTGACGGGTCGTCATCAGGTCGGACACGTCGGGGAACCGCAGCCGCCGCGACTGCTTGGCGGCCTCCCGCGCGGTGGAACGCCACTTGGCCAGCGACTTGGCGCCGCGCTCCCCGCGCCACTGGGTGACGCAGCGGGACGCGGCCCAGGGCACCACCGCGTCGACCCCCGCCTCCGTCATCGTCTCCACGGCCAGCTCGCCGCGGTCGCCCTTCGGCAGGGCCTGCACGACGGTGATGCGGGCGGCCGGCGCCGGCTCGGTGCGCAGCTCGTCGACGTCGACGTGCAGCAGGTCCTTGCCCTCGACCGCGGCGACCGTGCCGTGGGCGCCGCGTCCCGCGCCGTCGGTGAGCACGACCCGCTCCCCTGGTGTCAGCCGCCGCACGGAGACGGCGTGGCGGCCCTCCGGGCCGTCCAGGATCAGCCGCGACGGGGCGCCCTCCAGGGCGCCCGGTTCGACGAGGAACACCGGCGCCGTCATACCCGCGCCTCCCGGGCTTCCTGCAGCTCGGCGGCGAGCGTCTCGACGAGGGCCCCCGCGGACAGCTCGCGGGCCAGCCGGTGCCCCTGCCCGGCCCACAGCGACATCCCCTGCGGGTCGCCGGCCTCCGCGGCGGCCTTGCGCAGCGGCGAGGTCAGGAAGTGGATCTGCGGGTAGCCGGGCGGCGCGTAGGGGCCGTGGTCGCTCATGAAGCGGTTGACCAGGCCGCGGGCCGGACGCCCCGAGAACGCGCGGGTCAGCTCCGTCCGGGCGAACACCGGGTCCGTGACGGCCCGCTTGTGCACGGGGCTGGCGCCGGACTCCGGGGTGACCAGGAACGCCGTGCCGAGCGCCGCCGCGTCCGCGCCGGCGGCCAGGACCGCGGCGATCTGGCTGCCGCGCATCAGGCCGCCCGCGGCGATCATCGGCAGCCGCACGGCCTCGCGCACCTGCGCGATCAGGGAGAGCAGGCCGAGGCCGGCGTGGTCCAGCTCCGGGTCGTCGCGGTGCGTGCCCTGGTGGCCGCCGGCCTCCACGCCCTGCACGCACAGCGCGTCGGCGCCGGCCCACTGCGCGGCCTGCGCCTCCGCGGCGGACGTGACGGTGACGACGGTGTACGTGCCGGCCTTCGCGAAGGCGTCCAGCACCGCGCGGTCCGGGCACCCGAAGGTGAAGCTCACCATCGGCACCGGGTCCTCGAGCAGGACCGCGACCTTCGCGTCGTAGGCGTCGTCGCCGCCGGCGTCCGCGTCGCCCAGCTCGGTGCCGTACCAGGCGGCCTCGCCCGACAGTTGCTCGGCGTACACCCCGATCGCGGAGGGGTCCGCGGTCGCGGGCTGCGGCATGAACAGGTTGACGCCGAAGGGCTGCGAGGTCAGGTCCCGCAGCTGGCGGATCTCCTCGTACATCGCCCCGGACGTCTTGTACCCCGCGGCCAGGAAGCCGAGCCCGCCGGACGCGGCGACCGCCGCGGCCAGCCGCGGGTTCGAGCCGCCACCGGCCATCGGGGCCTGCACGATCGGATACGCCGCAAACGAGGAGAGGGTCACCGCCATGCGGTCATATTCCCACGCCCCCCACCCACCCCACCCGCGGGTGGCCCCCCGGCCGACAGCTGGGCCACCCGACGCCCGCGCACGGGCGAGGGGCGACCCTCAGGGGCGCGAGGTCCCCCGCGCGACCAACCAACCACGGCCAGACGGTCCGGAGCGGACCGAGCCACCCCACCCGGCCGGTGACGGCCCGCGAGCCCGCGCAGGGCACCCCCGCACAGGCACGGCACCCCGGCCCGACGGCTGGGGCACCCCGCATCCCCGACGGGGCGCAACGCCCGCGCACGGGCGAGAGGCGACCCTCAGGGGCACGGGGCCGGGCCCCGGGTGGTGCAGGTGACGGAGGGAGCCGCGCTAGCGGCCGTTGAACGCGTCCTTGAGCCGCGAGAACAACCCCTGCTGCCCCGGCGCGAACTGCCCCGTCGGGCGCTCCTCGCCGCGCAGCTTGGCCAGGCGGCGCAGCAGCTCCTCCTGGTCGGGGTCGAGCTTGTTGGGCGTGACGACCTCGACGTGGACGACGAGGTCGCCGCGGCCGCCGCCGCGCAGGTGCGTGATGCCGCGCTGGTGCAGCGGGATCGACTGCCCGGACTGCGTGCCGGGCCGGACGTCGATCTCCTCCAGCCCGTCGAGCGTCTCCAGCGGGCACTTCGTGCCGAGCGCCGCCGCGGTCATCGGGATGGTGACCGTGCAGTGCAGGTCGTCGCCGCGCCGCTGGAACACCGCGTGCGGGACCTCGCGGATCTCCACGTACAGGTCACCGGCGGGCCCGCCGCCGGGCCCGACCTCGCCCTCGCCGGCGAGCTGGATCCGGGTGCCGTTGTCGACGCCCGCGGGGATCTTCACGGTCAGCGTCCGGCGCGACCGCACCCGCCCGTCGCCGGCGCACTCCGGGCACGGCGTCGGCACGACCGTGCCGAAGCCCTGGCACTGCGGGCACGGCCGCGACGTCATGACCTGCCCGAGGAAGGACCGGGTGACCTGCGAGACCTCGCCGCGCCCGCGGCACATGTCGCAGGTCTGCGCCGAGGTGCCCGGCGCCGCCCCCTCGCCGTTGCAGGTGCCGCAGGTGACCGCGGTGTCGACCTGGATGTCCTTCGTGGTGCCGAACGCGGCCTCGTCCAGCTCGATCTCCAGCCGGATCATCGCGTCCTGGCCGCGCCGGGTGCGCGAACGCGGCCCGCGCTGCTGGGACTGCCCGAAGAAGGCGTCCATGATGTCGCTGAAGTTGCCGAAGCCGGCGCCGAAGCCACCCGCCCCGCCCGCGCCGCCCGCCGCGGACAGCGGGTCGCCACCGAGGTCGTAGACCTGCTTCTTCTGCGGGTCCGAGAGCACCTCGTAGGCGGCGTTGATCTCCTTGAACCGCTCCTGCGTCTTGGGGTCCGGATTCACGTCCGGGTGCAGTTCGCGGGCAAGGCGCCGGAACGCCTTCTTGATCTCGTCCGGTCCTGCGTCGCGGCGAACGCCGAGTACGGCGTAGTAGTCCGTGGCCACTTACGACTCCGCCAGGATCTGTCCGACGTAACGTGCCACTGCGCGTACCGCTCCCATCGTTCCGGGGTAGTCCATGCGGGTCGGTCCGACCACGCCGAGTTTGGCGACTGCCTCGTCGCCCGAACCGTAGCCGACCGCCACCACGGAGGTGGAATTGAGGCCCTCGTGAAAATTCTCATGCCCGATCCGCACGGTCATGGTGGAGTCCGTGGCCTCGCCGAGGAGTTTCAGGAGCACCATCTGCTCCTCCAGGGCCTCCAGGACCGGGCGGATCGTCAGCGGGAAGTCGTGGTTGAAGCGGGTGAGGTTGGCCGCCCCGCCGAGCATGATGCGCTCCTCCTTCTCCTCGACGAGGGTTTCGAGGAGGGTGGCGAGCACGCCGGCGACGGCCGGCCGGTCGTCGAGCTCGAAGCTGTCCGGCAGGTCCTGGACCAGCGGCGGGACGTCGGTGAAGCGGCGTCCCACGACCCGGCTGTTCAGCCGGGCCCGCAGGTCCGCCAGCACGGTCTCGCCGACCGGCGCCGCGCAGTCGATCAGCCGCTGCTCGACCCGGCCGGTGTCGGTGATGAGCACCAGCATGATCCGGGCGGGTGCCAGCGACAGCAGCTCGACGTGCCGCACCGAGGAACGCGTCAGCGACGGGTACTGCACGACGGCGACCTGCCGGGTGAGCTGCGCGAGCAGCCGCACCGTGCGGCCGACCACGTCGTCGAGGTCGACGGCTCCGTCGAGGAAGTTCTGGATGGCCCGGCGCTCGGCGGTCGACAGCGGCTTGACGCCGGCGAGTTTGTCGACGAAGAGCCGGTACCCCTTGTCCGTGGGGATGCGGCCCGCGCTGGTGTGGGGCTGGGCGATGTAGCCCTCGTCCTCCAGCACCGCCATGTCGTTGCGGACCGTGGCGGGGGACACACCCAGCCGGTGCCGTTCGGTGAGCGCCTTGGACCCGACCGGCTCCTCGGTGCCGACGTAGTCCTGAACGATGGCACGCAGCACCTCCAGCCTGCGTTCGCTCAACATCGCTCACCTCCAGCCGTGGGGCCTGCCCGTGCGGCCCGGCACCCCGTCCTGCCTGGCACTCCCTCGTTTCGAGTGCCAGCAATCCCGCAGCCAGTGTACGGCGAGGCGACAAGGGCTCTGCAAGAGCGGCAGCGACCCGACTGGCCGCGGACCCCTCACGTACCGGCCACCGACCGGTCCCGGATCGGGGCAGAACCGGCACGGGACCGGCCGCGAAGGCGGCGGATGCACGCGAAACCGGCCCGTTTCGATAGCGTCGGCCCCGTGGATTCTGAGCAGAACGCGGCGGAGCAGCCCGGCGGTGGGAACTCGGCGTGGGAGCAGCTCGCGCCCGGCGTGGCACGCCGCCGGCTGCCCTTCCTCGACGTGACCATCGGCCTGGTCGTGGGGGCCGAGGCGGTCATGCTGGTCGACACCGGCTCCAGCCTGCGCGAAGGCGAGGAGCTGCGCGGCCAGGTCGAGGCGCTGACCGGGCGCGCGGTGACCCACGTCGTCCTCACCCACGGCCACTTCGACCACGTGCTGGGCACCGCGGAGTTCCCGGAGGCCGAGGTGTACGGCGAGCAGTCGCTGGCCGGATATCTCCGTCGCGAGCAGCTGCGGATGCCGGTGACCGCCGCCGAGTACGGCGCGGATCCCATGGAGACGGCCGAGGCGGTGCGTGCGCTGGTGCCGCCCGACCGGCCCGTCAGCGGCGAGCTGGCGCTCGACCTCGGAGAGCGTCCGGTGCACCTGGTCCACCTGGGTCCCGGACACACCGGCCACGACCTGGTGGTGCACGTGCCGGGCGCCACCGGGAGCGACCCCGCGGTGGTGTTCTGCGGCGATCTGGTGGAGGAGTCCGGCGAGCCGCAGGCCGGCGGCGACGCGGTCACCGCGCGGTGGGCGGAGACACTGGACGCGCTGCTGGCGCTCGGCGGCGAGACGGCCCGCTACGTGCCGGGCCACGGCGCGGTCGTCGACGCGCGGTTCGTGCGCGCCCAGCGGGACGCACTCGCCGAGCGGTTCACCGCCGGGGAGTAGGGTCCTGGCTACGATCTCCCCTATGCGCAGCCAGAGTTACGACCCCGATCTGACGCCGCCGTGGAAGCGGTCCGCGCCCGTGCCGGAGGTGCCGGCCGAGGCGGACCTGGTCGTCGAGGACGCCGGCACGGGCTTCTGCGGCGCGGTGGTGCGGGTGGAGAAGACCGCGGAGGGCCTGACGGTCACCCTGGAGGACCGGTTCGGCAGGCACCGGGTCTTCCCGATGACGCCTGGCGGCTTCCTGCTCGACGGCCGGCCCGTCACCCTGGTGCGTCCCCGGTCGGCGCCCGGGCCGCGCGGCCCGCTGCTGTCCGCGTCCGGCTCGATCGCCGTGACGGACGCGACGGCGCGGGTGGCCAGGGCCGGCCGCATCTACGTCGAGGGCCGGCACGACGCGGAGCTGGTGGAGCGGGTGTGGGGCCACGACCTGCGGGTCGAGGGCGTCGCCGTCGAGTTCCTGGAGGGCGTCGACGACCTGCCGGCGATCGTGTCGGCGTTCGCGCCGGCCCCTGACGCACGGCTCGGCGTGCTCGTCGACCACCTGGTCCCCGGGTCCAAGGAGTCGCGGATCGCGGCGTCGGTGAGCGGCGCCGACGTGCTGGTGGTCGGGCATCCGTTCATCGACGTGTGGGAGGCGGTCAAGCCCGCGTCGGTCGGCATCCCCGCGTGGCCGCGGGTGCCGCGCGGCGAGGACTGGAAGACCGGCGTGTGCCGGACCCTGGGCTGGCGGATGACGACGGGCGAGGCGTGGCAGCGGATCCTCGCGTCGGTCTCGTCGTACAAGGACCTGCGACCGGAGCTGCTGGGCGCGGTGGAGCACCTGATCGACTTCGTGACGGAGCCGGCGGAGCCGTGAGCGGGCCGCCGGCTCCGGGCCGGGGCCGAAGCCGCGGCCGGGTCCGGGGTCGGGGCCGGGTCCCGGTGCGGGGTCAGTCCACGAGGTCCCGGACGACCGCGTCGGCCAGCAGGCGGCCGCGCAGGGTGAGGACGGCGCGGCCCCCGGCGTAGGGGCCGGGCTCCAGCAGGCCGTCGTCCACCGCGCGGGCCGCGGCGGCCGCGCCCTGCTCCGCGAGCAGGTCGAGCGGGCAGCCCTGGGACAGCCGCAGCTCCAGCAGGATGCGCTCCACCCGCCGGTCCTCGGCGCCGAGCAGTTCGCGGCCCGCGCCGGGCGTGCGGCCCTCGGCCAGGGCCTGGGCGTAGGCGCCGGGGTGCTTCACGTTCCACCAGCGCACGCCGCCGACGTGGCTGTGCGCGCCGGGGCCCGCGCCCCACCAGTCGGCGCCGGTCCAGTACAGCTCGTTGTGGCGGCAGCGGCCGGACTCGGCGGTCGCCCAGTTCGACACCTCGTACCAGGAGAAGCCGGCGGCCGACAGGCGTTCCTCGGCCATCAGGTAGCGGTCGGCGTGCACGTCGTCGTCGGTCATCGGCACCTCGCCGCGGCGGATCCGCCGCGCCAGCTGCGTGCCTTCCTCGACGATCAGGGCGTACGCGGAGACGTGGTCGGGGCCGGCGCCGATCGCCGCGTCCAGCGAGGCGAGCCAGTCCTCGTCGGATTCCCCCGGGGTGCCGTAGATCAGGTCGAGGTTGACGTGGTCGAAGCCGGCCGCGCGGGCCTCGGCGACGCAGGCCTCCGGGCGGCCCGGGGTGTGGGTGCGGTCCAGGACCTGGAGCACGTGCCGCCGGGCGCTCTGCATGCCGAACGAGACGCGGGTGAAGCCTGCGTCGCGCAGCCCCGCGAGGTACTCCGGGTCGACGGACTCCGGATTGGCCTCCGTGGTCACCTCGGCGCCCGGCGCCAGCCCGAACTCCTCGCGGATCGCGGCGAGCATGCGGCCGAGGTCGGCCGCGGGCAGCAGGGTGGGGGTGCCGCCCCCCACGAACACGGTCTCGACCGGCCGCGGGTCGTCCCCCAGCACCTTCCGCGCCAGCCGCACCTCGTCGACCAGCACCTCCGCGTAGTTCTCCCGCGAGGCCAGGGCCCCGCCGGAGCCGCGCAGCTCGGTGGCCGTGTACGTGTTGAAGTCGCAGTACCCGCAGCGGGTCGCGCAGTACGGCACGTGCAGGTAGAACCCGAGCGGACGGCTCGCCGCCCCGTCCAGGGCGTGCCGGGGCAGCGCCCCGTCGCCGGGCACGGGTTCCCCCTCAGGAAGTACAGAAGGCATGCGACCAGTATCCGCCACCCGCGCTTTTCCCCTCCCGGGCCGCCCTTCCGGGGCCCGCGGCGTCCCCCGGCCTCCGCCCCGGGGCGCGCACCCCGTTGCCGTCCCGGAGGGTCAGCCCGGAGGAGCGGGGCCACCCGTGGGCCGCGCCCGGCGGATCGCGGAACCCCGTGGGGGCCCTAGAGGGCCTGGAGGACCAGGAGCGCGAGGTCGTCCGCCGGAGGCGTCTCGTCGAAGTCGTGGACGGCCTTGCGGAGCCGCTCCGCGACCCCGGCCGCGCCGAGGCCGGTGCACGCGGAGAGCGCCGCCGCCAGGCCGTCGTCGTCGTCGAACTGCCGCCCCGCGTGGCGGCGTTCGGTCACGCCGTCGGTGACGCACAGCAGCGTGTCGCCGGGCGCGAGCCCGAACGACTCGCTGGCGTAGCACGCGTCGTCGGAGATGCCCAGCAGCATCTGCGGGGTGGCCGCGGGCCGGACCGTGCCGTCGGGGGCGAGGACCAGCGGCAGGGGGTGGCCGGCGGACGCGAGCGTCACCTGCGCGCCGCGCCCGGGCTCGCCGGGCGTGATCTCGCCGTACAGCAGCGAGAGGAAGCGCGCGTGCCCGTCCCAGGCCGCGGTCTCCGCGAGCAGCGCCGTCGCCGCCTCGTCGGCGAGCGCCCGGTTGAGGCGGTCCAGCACGTCGGAGACCCCGCATCCCTCGCGTGCCAGCAGCCGCAGCACGGGCCGGGCGATCCCGGCCAGCGACGCGGCCTCGGGGCCGCTGCCGCACACGTCGCCGAGCGCGAAGCACCAGCGTCCGTCGCCGGCCGGGAACAGGTCGTAGAAGTCGCCGCCCACCCAGTCGCCCGCGGTGGGCTCGTAGACGACGGCGTGCTCGACGCCGGGGATGCGCCCCGTGGCGGGCGGCAGCAGGCCCCGCTGCAGCACGGTGCTGATCATGGCCTGGCGGGCGTACTGCCGCGCGGTGCCGAGCGCGAGGGCGACCCGGCGGGAGAAGTCCTCGATGAGGCCGAGCGCGCCGTCGGGCAGGCCGTGCCCGGGCGCGGCACCGAGCAGCAGGGTGCCGTGGCAGCGCCCGGTGGCGATCAGCGGCACGGCGAGCGCGCCGTCGCCGCCGGGCAGCGCGTACCGCTGGGCGCCCGGCCGCTCGCTGGGCGCGGGCGGCGCCTTCTCCAGCAGGGCGCGCAGCCCGTCGATGCGGTGCTCGGCGCTGTGCCACACGTGCGTCAGGCGCGGCGCGGCGCCGCCGGGGTGCAGCCACACCGCGCACCAGTCGGCGAGCCGCGGCACGAGCAACTGGGTGGCCAGCGACGCGACGTTGTCCTCCTCGAGCTGCCCGGCGAGCAGGTCGGACGCCTCGGCCAGGAAGGTCAGCGCGCCGCGGGCCGTCCAGTCGGGGTCGACCCGCCGCGGCAGGCCGGGCAGGCTCGGCGCCAGCATCTGCGCGGGGATGCGCACCTCGGGCTCGGGCTCGCCGCTGAGCGGGATCCGGCACCAGACGGTCTTGCGGTCGCGCCGGTAGGTGACGCCCCAGGTGTCGGCGAGCGCGGCGACGATGTGCAGGCCGCGGCCGCGTTCGCCGCCGCCCTCGCCCGGGGCGGGGTCGACGTCGCCGCGCAGCGCCCGCGCGGGGTGCCGGTCGGTGACCTCCAGGACGAGCGCGGACTCGGCCGGGTCCAGCCGGCACACGAGTTCCACGGCGGTCCCGGCGTGCACGACGGCGTTGGTGACCAGTTCGCTGACCAGGAGGGTGCCGTCGTCCACGACGCGGTCGGCGAAGAACGGGTCGGCCCATTCCGCGAGCGCGGCGCGCAGGAATCTGCGGGCCGCGCAGGCGGCGAGCTCGTCGCCCGGGAGGCTGGTGCCGGTGGCCCGGCCGTGCGCTCGGGCCACCGCTGCGGTGGGGCTCACGTGCCCAGACTGGCACCGGCGGAGGGTCCGGGCGGCGCTGCCGGTGCCGACTCCCTCCTTCGTGCCCCCTTCTGGCCGGTTCGCCCGTGCGGGTGCCGTCCATCGACTACCCTCCGCCCCCGCGCCGCGCGGGCACGGGGGTGGAGGGGCGGGGGCTCAGGCCTCGCGGGACCCGGCGTACATGTCCTCGATGAGCGAGGCGAACTCCCGCTCCACGACGGGACGCTTGAGCTTCAGGCTGGGCGTCAGGTCGCCGTGCTCGACGTCCAGGTCGCGGGGCAGCAGCCGGAACTGGCGGATCTGCTGCCAGCGCTGCAGGCCCTCGTTGAGCTCGTCGACGTGGCCCTGGATCAGCGCGCGGACCTCGTCGGTGGCGACGACCTCGGCATAGCTGCCGGCCCGCAGCTCGTTCTCCTGCGCCCAGGCCATGATCGTGGGCTCGTCGAGCGCGAGCAGCGCCGTACAGAAGTTGCGGCCGCCGCCGACGACCAGCACGTTGCTGACGAACGGGCAGACCGCCTTGAACTGGCCCTCGACCTCGGCGGGCGCGATGTACTTGCCGCCGGACGTCTTGATGAGGTCCTTCTTGCGGTCGGTGATCTTCAGGAAGCCGTCGGGCGACAGCTCGCCGATGTCGCCGGTGTGGAACCAGCCGTCGGGCTCCAGGACCTCCGCGGTCTTCTCCGGCAGGCCGTGGTAGCCCTGCATGATGCCGGGCCCGCGCATGAGGATCTCGCCGTCCTCGGCGATCCGGACCTCCAGGCCGGGCAGCGCCTTGCCGACGGTGCCGGTGCGGTAGGAGTCGCCGGGGTTGACGAAGCTGGCCGCGCTGGACTCGGTGAGGCCGTAGCCCTCCAGGATGTGGATGCCGGCGCCGGAGAAGAAGTAGCCGATCTCCGGGGCGAGGGCGGCGGAGCCCGACACGCAGGCTCGCAGCTGCCCGCCGAACGCCTCGCGCAGCTTGGCGTACACGAGCTTGTCGGCCACCGCGTGCTTGGCGCGCAGGCCCGCCGGGGCGGTCGCGACACCGGTCAGCCGCAGGCTGTTCTGGGTGGCCTTGGCGTAGTCGCGGGAGACCTGCGCGGCCCACTGGAAGATCTTGTACTTGGCGTTGCCGCCGGCCCGGGCCTTGGCCGCGACGCCGTTGTAGACCTTCTCGAAGATGCGCGGCACGGCCGCCATGTAGGTCGGCCGGACGACCGGCAGGTTCTCGATGATCTTGTCGACCCGGCCGTCGACGGCGGTGACGTGGCCGACGGTGATGTGGCCGGCGGTGAGCACCTTGCCGAAGACGTGCGCCAGCGGCAGCCACAGGTACTGCACGTCGTTCTCGTCGAGCAGGCCGATCGACTCGATCGCGCGGGCCATGTACGCCCAGGCGTCGTGCGGCAGCCGGACGCCCTTGGGGCGGCCGGTGGTGCCGGAGGTGTAGATCAGCGTGGCGAGCTGGTCCTTGGTGATGCGCGCGACGGCGTCGGTGACGGCCGCCGGGTGCGCCTCCAGGTAGGCGGCCCCGCGCTTCTCCAGCTGCTCCAGCGACAGGACCCAGCCGTCGCCGTCGGTGTCGGCGGCGCCGGCCGGGTCCATCACCACCACGTGGGCCAGCTCCGGCAGCTCGGCGCGGCGCGCCCGGGCCTTGGCGAGCTGGCCGGCGTCCTCGGCGATCAGCACCCGGCTGCCGGAGTCGGCCAGGATGAACGCGGTCTCGTCGGCGTTGGTGCTCGGGTAGACCGTGGTGGTGGCCGCGCCCGCACACAGCACGCCGAGGTCGGCGAGGATCCAGTCGACGCTGGTGTTGGCCGCGATCGCCACCCGCTCCTCGGCGCGCACCCCGAGGTCCATCAGGCCGGCCGCGATGGCGTTGACGCGTTCCGCGGCATGCGCCCAGGTGAGCGACTTCCAGCCGTCGGGGCCCTGGCCGCTCTCCGGGGGAACCGGGTACCGGTACGCCTCGGCGTCCGGCGTGGCGGCGACCCGCTCCAGGAAGAGCGTGGCCACGGAGGGCGGCCGAGTCTCCAGCAACGTCTGTGTGTCGGTCACGACTACTACCTCCGGGCCGCTCAGGGCCTTCTTAACTCACCAGTAACCTAGTCGGTCGGATCAGGGTAGAGCGCCGACGGCCAGCGCGTAAGAGGGCGAGGCCGGTGGTTTGTAATCGTGAAGCAGTCTTCACTTCTTCGCTTTGCCGTCACCCGGCCCGCCGTCGCTGTCGGTCGACAGCACCGCGATGAAGGCCTCCTGCGGCACCTCGACGCTGCCCACCATCTTCATCCGCTTCTTGCCCTCCTTCTGCTTCTCCAGCAGTTTGCGCTTACGGGAGATGTCACCGCCGTAGCACTTGGCGAGCACGTCCTTGCGAATGGCGCGGACCGTCTCGCGGGCGATGACCCGCGACCCGATGGCGGCCTGGATCGGCACCTCGAAGTTCTGCCGCGGGATGAGCTCGCGCAGCTTGGCGACCAGCCGGACACCGTAGGCGTACGCCTTGTCCTTGTGGGTGATCGCGGAGAACGCGTCGACCTTGTCGCCGTGCAGCAGGATGTCGACCTTGACCAGGTCGGCGCTCTGCTCGCCGGTGGGCTCGTAGTCCAGGGACGCGTAGCCGCGGGTCTTGGACTTCAGCTGGTCGAAGAAGTCGAAGACGATCTCGGCCAGCGGCAGGGTGTAGCGGATCTCGACCCGGTCCTCGGACAGGTAGTCCATGCC
This sequence comes from Actinacidiphila rubida, assembly GCF_900110255.1. Taxonomy (GTDB): domain Bacteria; phylum Actinomycetota; class Actinomycetes; order Streptomycetales; family Streptomycetaceae; genus Actinacidiphila; species Actinacidiphila rubida. The sequence continues at coordinate 158,303 of NZ_FODD01000003.1, read as the reverse complement.
GAGCAGCGCACCGCGCCGGTTCTGGCACAGCTCCATGATCGCGCCGATGAACTCGGTGGGCGCCAGCACCGTCGCCCGCACCACCGGCTCGTAGACCTCCGCGAGCTTGCCCTCGGGGAACTCGCTCGGGTTGGTGACGACGTACTCCGAGCCGTCCTCCATGATCACCCGGTAGACCACGTTGGGCGCGGTCGCGATCAGGTCGAGGCCGAACTCGCGCTCGAGGCGCTCGCGGACCACGTCCAGGTGCAGCAGGCCCAGGAAGCCGACGCGGAAGCCGAAGCCCAGCGCGGCGGACGTCTCCGGCTCGTAGACCAGCGCCGCGTCGTTGAGTTGCAGCTTGTCCAGGGCCTCGCGCAGCTCCGGGTAGTCCGAGCCGTCCAGCGGGTACAGGCCCGAGAACACCATCGGCTTGGGGTCCTTGTAGCCGCCCAGCGCCTCGGTCGCGCCGCCGTGCTGGCTGGTGATGGTGTCACCGACCTTGGACTGCCGGACGTCCTTCACACCGGTGATCAGGTAGCCGACCTCGCCGACGCCCAGGCCGTCGGCCGGCAGCATCTCGGGCGAGTTGGTGCCGATCTCCAGCAGTTCGTGAGTGGCGCCGGTGGACATCATCCGGATCCGCTCGCGCTTGTTCAGCTGGCCGTCGATGACCCGGACGTAGGTGACGACGCCGCGGTAGGAGTCGTAGACCGAGTCGAAGATCATCGCGCGGGCGGGCGCGTCGGCCACGCCGACCGGGGCCGGCACCTCGCGCACCACCCGGTCCAGCAGCGCGTCGACGCCCAGACCGGTCTTGGCGGAGACCCGCAGCACGTCGTCGGGGTCGCAGCCGACCAGGTTCGCCAGCTCCTCGGCGAACTTCTCCGGCTGGGCGGCCGGCAGGTCGATCTTGTTCAGCACCGGGACGATGGTCAGGTCGTTCTCCATCGCCAGATAGAGGTTCGCCAGCGTCTGCGCCTCGATCCCCTGCGCCGCGTCGACCAGCAGGACCGTGCCCTCGCAGGCCGCGAGCGAGCGGGACACCTCGTAGGTGAAGTCGACGTGGCCGGGGGTGTCGATCATGTTCAGGATGTGGGTGCGCCCCGCCTGTTCCCCGGCGGTCGGCGCCCACGGCAGCCGGACCGCCTGGGACTTGATCGTGATGCCCCGTTCACGCTCGATGTCCATGCGGTCGAGGTACTGGGCGCGCATCTGCCGCTGGTCGACGACACCGGTGAGCTGCAGCATCCGGTCGGCCAGCGTCGACTTGCCGTGGTCGATGTGCGCGATGATGCAGAAGTTGCGGATCAGCGCCGGATCGGTACGGCTCGGCTCCGGCACGTTGTGCGGGACATGGGAAGGGTTGGCGGGCACGCAGGGTCCATTTTCTTGAGACGCGTCACGTTGCTACCTGTACGTTGCTGTCCATAGTCCCATGAGCCGGGCCCGGCTCATCGGTTTGGGAGCCACCTCGGCCTGCTGGTAGCCTGGGGCGCTGCGTCTCGTGCCCTCTACCCGAGGCGCGGTGGAACACCCCAGTCGAAACCGCTGCCGCAGGCAGCAGACGAACCTGAGAAGGCTCTTTCGTGGCGAACATCAAGTCCCAGATCAAGCGCAACAAGACCAACGAGAAGGCGCGCCAGCGCAACAAGGCCGTCAAGTCCGAGCTGAAGACCGCCATCCGCCGCACCCGTGAGGCCGTGGCCGAGGGCGACGCCGAGAAGGCCACCGCCGCCGCGCGTGCCGCGTCGCGCAAGCTCGACAAGGCCGTCAGCAAGGGCGTCATCCACAAGAACCAGGCCGCCAACAAGAAGTCGGCGCTGGCTCAGTCGGTCTCCTCGCTCGCGGGCTGAACCAGCCCCGGCACCTGACCCAGCGGTCTTCGGCACCGCCGGCAACCGGAATCAGCGGCCCCTCTACCGCCCGGACCGGCACCGCCCAGGCCACCGCACCGCACGCGGACGTTCGCCACGTGGCTGCGGTGTGAGGGACTCGGACGCCAGAGCGAGGCGGCGCGCAGGCGCCGCCGCCGCACACATCGGAACCGCCCGCCCGGGTCTCCCGGGCGGGCGGTTCCGCGTCTGCTTCCGGTCACGACCGGCCTCGCGCTCCTGCGCGCCCTTGCGCCCTCCCGCCCTTGATTGCGGGCGGCCGGAGGGGCGCGGCGTGGTCCTGAGAGGCGGAGGCGGGGGCGTCAGCCGCGGGAACGGGCGGCCCGCGCGATGGTGACGACCGCCTTCTCCAGCGCGTAGGCGGGATCGGCGGCACCGCCCTTGACCGCGGCGTCCGCCTCGGCGACCGCGCGCAGCGCGACGGACACGCCGTCGGCGCTCCAGCCGCGCATCTGCTGCCGGACGCGGTCGATCTTCCACGGCGGCATGCCGAGATCGCGGGCGAGCTGCCCGGGGTTGGCGCCGCGCGGGGCGGAGGCGAGCTTGCCGATGGCGCGCACGCCCGAGGCCAGCGCGAAGGTGATGCCGGGCAGCGGCTGGCCGACGGACAGCGCCCAGCGCAGCCGTTCCAGCGCCTCGGCGGCACGGCCGGTGACCGCCAGGTCGGCGACCTCGAAGCCGGTGGCCTCGGCCCGGCCGGTGTAGTAGCGGGCGACCACCGCGACGTCCACGGTGCCGTCGGTGTCGGCGACGAGCTGGGCACAGGCGCTGGCCAGCTCCCGCAGGTCGCTGCCCAGCGCGTCCACCAGCGCCTGGGCGGCCTCCGGGGTCGCGGAGCGGCCGAGGGCACGGAACTCGGAGCGGACGAACGCCAGCCGGTCCGCGGGCTTGGTCATCTTCGGGCACGCCACCTCGCGGGCGCCGGCCTTGCGCGCGGCGTCCAGCAGCGCCTTGCCCTTGGCGCCGCCCGCGTGCAGCAGCATCAGGAGGACCTCCTCGGCGGGCTCCGCGATGTACGCCCTGACCTCCTTGACGGAGTCCGCGGACAGGTCCTGGGCGTTCCTGACCACGATGACCTTGCGCTCGGAGAACAGCGACGGGCTGGTCAGCTCGGCCAGCGTGCCCGGCTGGAGCGCGTCGGAGGGGAGGTCGCGCACGTCGGTGTCGGGGTCGGCCGCGCGGGCGGCCGCCACCACCTCGTGCACGGCACGGTCGAGCAGCAGCTCCTCCTGCCCCACGGCGAGGGTCAGCGGAGCGAGGACGTCGTCGGATGCGGTCTTCCTGGCCATCGCGCACCAGCATCCCATGCGCCGCCGACAACGCCGCCCGGGGACAATGGCGGAGTGAGCACTGAGACCCCCGGCCCCGCCGGTCCCCACGACCCCCACGTGCTGGTCCTGCCCGACCGCGACGCCGCGGAGCAGGTCGCCGACCGGCTCACCGCGCGTTTCCCGCTGCCCGAGGAGCCGCGCGTGGTCCGGGACGCGCTGGCCGGCGAGGACGACGCGGAGGACGCGCAGTGGCTCGTGGTCGTCGAGGACCCGGACGGCACGCTGGACACCGCGGAGCTGGAGTCGCTCGCCGAGGATGCCGAGGGGTGGCTGGAGTAGCCGCCGGGTCACTCCCGGGACGGCGCCCCGCCCCGCGGCACGGCGTCCGCGGTCTCGGACTCCCGTGCGGGGACGGAGTCCGTGCCGGGAGCCGCGGCCGGCGTGCGGACGGGCGCGCCGTCCGGGCCGACGACGGCCTTGTCCGGCAGCTCGCGCAGCCCCGGCACCGGCGAGGGGAGCACCCACAGCACGCAGAGCATGCCGCCGGCGGTGGCGATCCACAGCGTGGGCCGCACCCCGAGGGTGCTGCCGAGCAGGCCGCCGACGACCGCGCCGAGCGGGCGCATGCCGTAGTTGACGGTGCGGAACGCGCCGGAGACCCGTGACCGCAGCGCGTCGGGTATGAGCGCGGCCTGGAGCGAGCCGCTGCCGATGTCGAGCAGCATCAGCCCGAACCCGGACAGGAACTCCGCCGTGAACAGCAGCGCGAGCACCACCGGCTCGGGCCCGCCCGCCAGCGGCACCAGCACCAGCGGGGCGGGGAAGCCGACGTAGCCGAGCACGATCGTCGGCCCGATGCCGATGCGGCCCACGATCCGCCCGGTCAGCACCGCGCCCACGAGCCCGCCGATCGCGCCGGCGCCGACCACCACGCCGAGCGTGCCCGCGCTCAGCCCGAGCCGGTCGACGGCGTAGAGCACGACGAGCGTGTGGAAGATGAAGTTGAAGAAGTTCACCGTGGCCGCGGCGGACACCAGGGCCCGCAGCGTCGGGTTGCGGCCGATGAAGCGCAGCCCGGCCGAGAAGTGGCCCTTGTCCGCGGCGGCGGGCGGCGGCTCCTCGGGGGATATCCGGCTCAGGGTGGCGGCCGAGACGAGGTAGGAGAAGGCGTCCGCGAGGAGCGCCAGCGGCGCGGCGAGCAGCTGCACCAGCAGCCCGCCCGCGCTCGGCCCGGCCACGAACGAGAAGGCGCGGCTGCCGTTGCCCAGCGCGTTGCCCTCCACGTACCGCTCGGGCTCGACCAGCGAGACGAAGAGCGTGGCGTTGCAGACGTCGAAGAGGACCGCGAGGGCACCGACCGCGAACGCGACCACGTAGAGCTGCGGCAGGCCGAGCACGCCGAACGCGTACCCGAGCGGCACGGACGCCATCAGCGCCGCCCGTGCGAGGTCCGCGGTGATCATCACGGCGCGGCGGTGGCCCCGCCGGTCCGCCCAGGCGCCGGCCGGCAGCGAGAACAGCAGCGCGGGCAGCAGCCCGGCCATGGACAGCCAGCCCATCTGCGCGGCGTCGGCGTGCAGCACCAGCACGGCGGCCAGCGGGAGCGCGAGGAAGGTGATCTCGTCGCCGAGGAACGAGACGCTCTGGCCGGCCCAGTAGCGCCGGAACTGCCGGTCGTGCAGCAGTGCCGGGGCCCGCGAGGCCAGCGCCCGCACGGCGGTGGCGGCGGTCACGGCCGCTCCCCCTCCGGTGCCTTCCCCTCCGACTCCGAGGCGACGTAGGCGATCTGGAGGTACGGCACGCGGCGGCTGCCCTCCGGCCGCAGCGACGGATCGGTGCCGCGGTCGGCGTACTCCGCCACCAGGGCGTCCATCCGCTCCCCGAGGTCGGTCAGCTCCTGCGGGGTGAGGTAGAGCGTGACGTCGGTGAAGCGCTCGGCCTCCTGCCACTCCCTGGACAGCTCCCGGCGCGACTCCAGGGCCCGGGTCAGGCGGGCGAAGTGGTTCTCGGCGATGGCCAGGGTCAGCGCGTCGGCCGCCTCGGCGACGGCGGGGTCCTCGGAGTAGCCGGGCCAGTTGGTGTACTGGGCCGTCGCCCGCCACGGCTTCTCCCGTCCCGGGCCGTCCGGATCGGCCTCCTCCACCAGCCCGTACTTGGCCAGCACCCGCAGGTGGTACGAGCAGCTGGCCACGGACTCGCCGGTCAGCTCCGCGGCGCGGGTGGCGGTGAGCGGGCCCTCCCTCCGCAGCAGCCCGGCCAGGGCCATGCGCGTCGGGTGGGCGTAGGCGCGCAGAGCGCGCGGGTCGGTGAGTTCGACGTGCGGTCGCATCGGCTTCTTCTCCGGCATGCATCTAAAGCTATCTTTAGAAAGAAGTGCTTACAAGGGTTTCTATAGAAAGAAACCTTTAGCTTTCCCTCCCCGTGACGACCCGCAGCTCGGCGGGGGTGTCACCGCTCACCGCGATCGGTCCGTCGGTGTCCGTGCGCAGCACCACCGCGCCGAGCGCCCGCAGCGTGGTGACCGTCCGCGCGCTCGGATGGCCGTAGCTGTTGCCGGCGCCCACCGAGATCAGCGCCAGTCGCGGGTGGACCCGCGCGAACAGGGCCGCGTCCTGGTAGGCCGACCCGTGGTGCGCGACCTTCAGCACGTCGACCCGCGGCAGGTCGGGCACCTCGGTGAGCAGTTCCTCCTGCGCGGACGGCTCCAGGTCGCCCATGAGCAGCAGCGTGAGCCCGGCGGTGCGGACCAGCAGGGCGACGCTGGCGTCGTTGGGGTTGTCGTCCGGCAGCGCGGCGGCCGCGGGCGGCGGCCACAACACCCGCCACCACAGCGGGCCGACCCGGCGTTCCTCCCCCGCCTGCGCGCGGAGTTCAGGGACGTGGGCGGCCGCCGCCTCCCTGCGCACCTGTGCGGCCTGCCCGGCCGGGGCGTCCAGCACGCTGGTCTCGATCGCGCCGACCCGCCTTCCCCGCAGCACCCCCGGCAGCCCGTCGACGTGGTCGGCGTGGAAGTGCGTGAGGACCATCAGCGGGACCGCCGTCACGCGCAGCGCCCGCAGGCACCGGTTGGCGGCCCCCGGATCGGGACCCGCGTCGACGACGACGGCACTCCCCGGCCCCGTCGACAGCGCCAGCGCGTCGCCCTGTCCCACGTCGCACATCGCGAACCGCCAGCCCGGCGGCGGCCAGGCGGTGGACGGCCCCGGCAGCGGGAACGGGACCGGGCGCAGCAGTGTGCACAGGAGGAGGACCGCTCCCGCCGCGCACAGCCAGGGGCGCCGCAGCAGCGGGCGGCCACAGCAGAGGGCCGCGGCCGTCACCACGACGAGCAGCGCCGCGCCCGCGAGGCCCGCCGGCCAGTCCACCTCCGCTCCCGGCAGGTCCGCCGCGTGCCGGGCCACCGCCACGATCCACCGGGCCGGCCACCCCGCCAGCCACGCCAGGACGCCGGCCGCGGGCGGCGCGACAGGGTGCACGGCCAGCGCCGCGAACCCCAGCACGGTGGCCGCGCCGACCGCCGGTTCGGCCAGCAGGTTGCACGGCACCGCCACCAGGCTCACGTGCGACGTCAGCAGCACCAGCACCGGCCCGCACGCCGCCTGCGCCGCACCCGCCGCCGCGAGCCCGGCGGCCAGGCGCGGCGGCACCCCGTGCGCGCGCAGTCGCTCGGTCCACCGGGGAGCCAGTGTCAGCAGCGAGCCCGCCGCCAGCACGGACAGCGTGAAGCCGTAGGAGCGCGCAAGTCCCGGCTCGTAGAGCACCAGCAGCAGGACGGCCGCCGCCAACGCGGGCAGCAGGGTGCGGCGCCGTCCGGTGCCGATGGCGAGCAGCGTGATCAGGCCGCACACCGCCGCGCGCAGCACGCTGGGGCTCGGCCGGCACACCAGCACGAAGCCCAGCGTCAGCGCGGCGCCCGCGGCCGCCGTCCAGCGCAACGGCAACCCCAACCTGGCTGCCGCGCCCCGGCGTTCGGCCCTGATCGCGAGACCGGGCGGCCCGATGAGCAGGCAGAGCACGATCGTCAGGTTCGCGCCGGAGACGGCCGTCAGGTGGGACAGGTCGGTGGCCTTGAACGCGGCGACCAGTTCCGGGGGCAGCGCGGAGGTGTCGCCCACCACCAGGCCGGGCAGCAGCGCGCGGGCGTCCGCGGGCAGCGGTGCCGCCGCCTCCCGCAGCCCGCCGCGCAGACCGGCGGCCGTCCGCTGCGCGGTGCTCGGGCCCGTGACGACGCGGGGCGGGCCGAGCGGGCGCAGCACGTCGGGCGGCGCGAGCCGTGCGGTCACCGTCACCCGCGTCGACGGCACCATGCGCAGCCACGCCTGCGGCGCGCCCCTGGCGCTCCCCGCACCTCCCGCACCTCCCGCACCTCCCGCCATGACGACGACCGGCGTGCGGACGCGGGTGGCCGCACCACCGCGAGTGGTCACCTCCTCGACGACGGCCGGGACGACGACGGTCCCGCCGCCACGGCCGCGGGCCGTGAACGGGTCGCCGCTCACCTTCAGGACCACCTCGGCGGTGGCCCTCGCCCGCGCGACGGCCGGGATTGGGCCCCGGTGCAGGTCGGCGGCGGCCAGCGCGGCACTGGTGACGGCGGCGGCCGCGCACAGTGCGGAGGCGAGGGCCGCCATCGCCAGGCCGGGCTTGCGGCGGGTGGCGCCCAGCGCCAGGCAGGCGGCGAGCGCGGCGCCGATCGCTCCCAGGGCCCACCCGGGCCCCGTGTCCGGGGCCAGCGCGGCGGCGCCCCAGGCCGCGATCGCGGGCGGCACCAGCCGGAGATCCGGCGGCCCCTCCTGCCGCGGGTCCGCGGCTCCGAGCGGCGAGGCGGCGGCCGCGTGGACCGCTGCGCGGTCGCTGGGCGCGGCCTCCCGCGTGTCCTCCTCGGCCCGTCCGCCGCCGGGACCTGGGCCACCGCCATGGCCGGTCCTGTCCCCCGGACGACGACCGGAGGCCCCCGAGCTCCTGACGAGCCCGACGTCTGCCAGAGCAGTCCCTCCCCCGGGCAACCCACCACCTGCCCCGGCTCCACCGCCGGAGTCCGTCCCACTGGCATGGCCGCTCGCGTCGGAGGCACCTCCCGGACCAGGCCTGGGCGACCCCGCCCCCCTGGAAGGCCCGCCCCTTCCCGAGCCCGGCCCTCCGACGCCCGCCCCGGCTCCGCCGCCGCCGGGGGGCGACTCGCCGCTGCGGCGGCTCGCGCGGTTCGCTGCGTCCCCGAGTGGTGCGGGCCCTGGCGGGGCTGGCTTTCCCGCTGCCGCGGATGGTGCGGGCCCTGCCGGGGCTGGGGCAGCCGTCTCCGGGGGCGGAGCGGGGGCGGCCCGGGGGTGTGGGGGGTGTGTCCAACGCCCCGTCCCGTCACGGGGGTTCATGGGTGGACCAAGGGCTGGAGGGTGGTGAATTTACGGGGGCCGATGCCGGGGATCTGGCGGAGTTGCTGGAGGGAGGTGAAGGCGCCGTGCTGGGTGCGGAAGTCGATGATGTGCTGGGCGAGGACGGGGCCGACACCGGGCAGGGCGTCGAGTTGGGCGGGGGTCGCGGAGTTGAGGCTGAGGGGGGCGGTGGCGGTGCCCGTGGTGGCGGCCGGGGCGGGGGCGGGGAGGCCGACGAGGATCTGCTCGCCGTCGGCGAGGGGGCGGGCGAGGTTGAGCGCGGTGGTGTCGGCGCCGGGAAGGGGGCCGCCCGCCGCCGTGAGCGCGTCGGCGACGCGGGACCCCTTGGGGAGCCTGCGCAGGCCGGGCCTGGCGACCTTGCCCGCCACGTCGACGGTGACCCCGGTAGGCGCGGCCGACGGCAGGGGCACGGTCACGGGCGCGGGCGTGATCACCGCGGCCGCCGGGACCGGTGGTGGGACGTGGAGGGTGCGCGGACGGCCCGACCAGTAGTGCTGGAAGGCGAGTCCGAGCGCGGCCAGCAGGATCACGGCCAGGGCCAGCACGGTCCTGAACTCCAGCCCGCAGCGCACGAACAGCCAGGCGCGCACCCGCCCGACCGGCCCCTCGCCGAACACCGGCACGCCCGGCAGGGGTTCGGCCAGTCGGCGCTCACCGCGCGGAGGCGGAGGAGGCGGCAAGGGCGCGGGCGGTGCCGTCCGGCCGAAGAGGGCGGTGGCCCGTTCGCGGGTCAGCGCGGCCCGATCGGGACCCGGTGGCCCCGAAGTCGTCTTGTCCCGGGAGTCGATGACGCTCTGCAGGTTCATGCAGCCGATGCTGGACCGGCTGGCCGACCAAAGATGATCTTGCTGTTTTTCTGTGGACAACCAGCGCCCTGTGGACAACTCCGTCACCCGTGAGGGTGACCGCCGCGCCTCAGTGCGGCGAGACCACGACCCCGAGCAGCCCCGGCCCGGCGTGCGCGCCGATCACCGCGCCGACCTCGCTGACCACGAGTCCGTCCAGCCCCGGCACCCGCTCACGGAGCCGGTCGGCGAGCACGGCGGCCCGCTCCGCCGCCGCGAGGTGGTGCACGGCCAGCGCCACCGGCCGGCTGCCGGCCCGCTCCACCACGATCTCCTCCAGGCGGCTGATCGCCTTGGACGCCGTCCGCACCTTCTCCAGCAGGCCGATCCGCCCGTCGGCCAGCCGCAGCAGCGGCTTGACCGCGAGCGCGGAACCCAGCAGTGCCTGGGCCGCGCCGATCCGGCCGCCGCGCCGCAGGTAGTCGAGGGTGTCGACGTAGAAGTAGGCGGAGGTGTCGGCGGCGCGCTTCTCGGCCGCGGCCACCACCTCGTCCGGCGTCGCACCCGCCGCCGCGGCCTCGGCCGCTGCCAGCACGGTGAAGCCGAGCGCCATCGCGACCATGCCGGTGTCGACGACCCGGACCGGCACCTGCGCTTCCTTGGCCGCCATGCGCGCCGCGTCGTAGGTGCCGGAGAAGTCGGCGGACAGGTGCAGCGAGACGATGGCCCCGGCACCGGACGCGGCGGCCGCGGCGTAGGCGGCGGCGAACTCGGCGGGCGCGGGCCGCGACGTGGTCACCGGCTCGCGCCGCTGAAGGGCGCGGGCCACGGCCGGCGCGGAGATCTCGGTGCCCTCTTCGAAGGCCTCGTCACCGATCACCACGGTGAGCGGGACCACCGCGATGCCGTACCTCGTGAGGGCCTCCTGGCCCAGGTAGGCGGTGGAGTCCGTGACGATGGCGACGTGCGGGGGCATGACCGGAGGTTACCGGGGCGCAGGTCGGGACGACAGTTGGGCTCCGCTACGCCGCGCGGCAAGGTGCGGCCGCCGCCCTCTCCAGGCGACACCCGCCCCACCGGTCTCCGCGGCCGGGTTCCGCTCAGCACACGGCATGCCCATGCCGATGTCCGGACCGATGCCAGCACCCGGGCGCATGCCGCCACGCACGCCCGAGCCCGCACGCACACCCGTGCCCGCGCCTGCACCCACATGCGCACCCGCACCCGTGTTCACAGCCGCGCCCAAGCTCGCACCCGCACCCGTCCGCCCGCTCGCACTCGTGCTCATGTCCCCACGTATGCCCCGTACTTGCGGACTCAGTCGCCCGGCGACGCAAGCCCCGGCCGACGTCCCCACCGGGTGCCCTTGGCGTCGGGGCCGCCGAGGGCGTCGGGCCGCGGGGGGTCGTCGGACGCCGGGGCGTCCTGCGGCGGCTCCCAGTGGCGCAGGGCGCCCGCCTCCACGGCGATGTCGCGGCGCAGCGCGGCGAGGTCGTCGTCGGCGAGGTGCCGGGCGCGGTCCTGGGCGGCCCAGCGGAGGCTGTCCGCGGAGTGCGTGATCCGCCGGGTGCGCTCGGTGAGTTCGGGGAGGCGTGCGGCGACGCGGGCGCGGTCCGGTTCGCCGTCCAGCAGGCGCATCTCGGAGTCGAGTTCGCGGGCGTGCGCGTCCAGGCGGCCCAGCAGTTGCGCGGCCTCGGACAGGGAGGCGTCGCCGGCCCGGCCGGCTTCCAGGGCGCGGTAGGTGCTGTCGAGCGAGGTGCGGAGCCCGAGCCGGAGCCTGGCCAGCTCGCCGGGGGTGCCTGGAGTGAACCGGCGGGCCTTGATCCGGCTGTCCTCGACCACACGCCGGGCCTGGGCGGTCCCCCGCGAGACGTGGCGTTTGACCGCGCGGACGGTCCGTACCGTCGCCACCGTCGCGAGCGTGGCGAAGATCAGGAAGAACAGGAGGGCGATGATGCCTGCGGTCTCCACCGGTCACTCCTCCCATCCGGTGCGCGGGACGCGCCCGCGAGGGCCCGGTCGGGCCCCATTCCACGGTAATGGGAAAGGGCAGACCCCGGGATCCGGCGGATCCCCGAACCTGCCCCGCGGTCCCCCTAGGGGGACCGCCACCTCCGGCGACGCGGCCGGCCCGGCGACCCGGCCGGCGCACGGGCCGCCGGTGCCGGCCGGCCCCTAGGGCGTGTCCGCACCAGCCGCCAGGTCCGCCCGGTACGTCGCCTGACGACGGTCGCCGGATTCGGGCCCCGCACGTCAGATGACGATGTTCACCAGCTTCGGCGCCCGCACGATCACCTTGCGGACGGTCGCCCCGCCCAGCGCGGCGACCACCGACGGGTCGGCCAGCGCGGCCGCCTCCAGCTCCGCGTCGGAGATGGCCGGCGGGACCTCCAGCCGGGCCTTGACCTTGCCCTTGACCTGGACGACGCACACCACGGCCTCGTCCTGGACCAGCGCCGGGTCGGCGACCGGGAAGTCCGCGTGGGCCAGCGACGAGGTGTGGCCCAGCCGCGCCCACAGCTCCTCGGCGACGTGCGGCGCCAGCGGCGCGATCATCAGCACCAGCGACTCGGCGACGGAGCGCGGCACCGGCCGCCCCGACTTGGTCAGGTGGTTGTTCAGCTCGGTGATCTTGGCGATGGCGGTGTTGAAGCGCAGGCCCGCCATGTCGCCCGAGACGCCGTCGATCGCCTTGTGCAGGGCACGCAGCGTCTCCTCGTCGGGCTCGGTGTCGTCGACGGTGACCTGGCCGGTCGTCTCGTCGACGACGTTGCGCCACAGCCGCTGCAGCAGCCGGTACTGGCCGACGACCGCGCGGGTGTCCCACGGGCGGGAGACGTCCAGCGGGCCCATGGCCATCTCGTACAGCCGCAGCGTGTCGGCGCCGAACTCGGCGCAGATCTCGTCGGGCGTCACGGCGTTCTTCAGCGACTTGCCCATCTTGCCCAGCAGCCGCGAGACCTCTTCGCCCTGGTAGTAGTACCGGCCGTCGCGCTCCTCGACCTCGGCGGCCGGCACCGCGATGCCGCGCGCGTCGCGGTAGACGAACGCCTGGATCATGCCCTGGTTGAACAGCCGGTGGAACGGCTCGAACGACGAGATGTGGCCCAGGTCGAACAGCACCTTGTGCCAGAAGCGGGCGTACAGCAGGTGCAGCACCGCGTGCTCGGCGCCGCCGACGTACAGGTCGACGCCGCCGGCCGGCTGGCCGTCGCGCGGGCCCATCCAGTAGGCCTCGGCCTCGGGCGAGACCAGCTGCCCGGCGTTGTGCGGGTCCAGGTAGCGCAGCTCGTACCAGCAGGAGCCGGCCCAGTTGGGCATGGTGTTGGTCTCGCGCCGGTAGCTGCGCACGCCGTCGCCCAGGTCCAGGTCGACGGTGACCCAGTCCTCGTTGCGCGACAGCGGGGTCTCCGGGGAGGTGTCCGCGTCGTCCGGGTCGAAGGTGCGCGGGCTGTAGTCGTCGACCTCGGGCAGCTCGACCGGCAGCATCGACTCGGGCAGCGCGTGCGCGGTGCCCTGCTCGTCGTAGACGATCGGGAACGGCTCGCCCCAGTACCGCTGGCGGCTGAACAGCCAGTCGCGCAGGCGGAAGTTGACGGTGCCCTCGCCGACGCCGCGCTCGGCCAGCCAGCTGGTGATCGCGGCCTTGGCCTCGGTCACCGTCAGGCCGTCCAGCGAGATGCCCTCGCCCGCGGAGTTGACGATCTTCGCCTCGTAGGACGAGAACGCGTCGTCCCACTCCGCGGGGTCGGTGCCGCGGCCGTCGCTCGGCTCGACGACGCAGCGCATCGGCAGCTCGAAGGCGCGGGCGAACGCGAAGTCGCGGGAGTCGTGCGCGGGGACGGCCATGATCGCGCCGGTGCCGTAGCCCATCAGTACGTAGTCGGCGATGAAGACCGGGACGGGCTCGCCGCTGACCGGGTTGACGGCGAAGGCGCCGGTGAACACGCCGGTCTTGTCCTTGGCCTCGGCCTGGCGCTCGACGTCGGACTTGACCGCGGCCTGCTTGCGGTACGCGGCGACGGCCTCGGTGGGCGTGGCGTGGCCGCCCGTCCACACCGGGTGGGTGCCCTCGGGCCAGGCGGCCGGGACGATGGACCCGACCAGCTCGTGCTCGGGCGCCAGCACCATGTACGTGGCGCCGAACAGGGTGTCCTGCCGGGTGGTGAAGACCGTGACGGCGTGCTCGGCGTGGGCGCCGGACGCCTCGTGCACGGGGAAGTCGATGCGGGCGCCCTCGCTGCGGCCGATCCAGTTGCGCTGCTGCAGCTTGATGGCCTCGGGCCAGTCCAGGTCGTCCAGGTCCGTCAGCAGGCGGTCGGCGTAGGCGGTGATGCGCATCATCCACTGCCGCAGGCTGCTCTTGAAGACGGGGAAGTTGCCGCGCTCGGAGCGGCCCTCGGCGGTGACCTCCTCGTTGGCCAGCACGGTGCCCAGGCCCGGGCACCAGTTGACCCGGGACTCGGCGGCGTAGGCCAGCCGGTGGCCGCCCAGCACCTCGGCCCGCTCCGGTCCGGTCAGCTCCGCCCAGGGGCGGCCGTCGGGGGTCGGGCGGGTGCCGTCGGCGAACTGCGCCTCCAGCTCGGCGATGGGGCGGGCGCGATCGGCGGCCTCGTCGTACCAGGAGTTGTAGATCTGCAGGAAGATCCACTGGGTCCAGCGGTAGTAGGCCGGGTCGATCGTCGCGAAGGAGCGGCGGCGGTCGTGGCCCAGGCCCAGCCGGCGCAGCTGCTGCCGCATGGTGACGATGTTGGCCTCGGTGGACACCCGCGGGTGCGTGCCGGTCTGCACGGCGTACTGCTCGGCGGGCAGGCCGAAGGCGTCGAAGCCCAGGGTGTGCAGCACGTTGTGGCCGGTCATCCGCTGGTGGCGGGCGTACACGTCGGTGGCGATGTAGCCCAGCGGGTGGCCGACGTGCAGTCCCGCGCCCGAGGGGTACGGGAACATGTCCATGACGTACTTCTTCGGGCGGCCGGCCAGCTCGGGCTGACCGTCCAGCTCGCCGCTGGGGTTGGGGGCGGCGAAGGTGCCGTGCGCGTCCCAGTGGTCCTGCCAGCGGCGCTCGATCTCGGCGGCCAGCTCGGCCGTGTAGCGGTGGGGCGCAGCCGTCTCGGCGGCCGGGGTGGTCTCGCTCATCGTCCTCGGTACTCCATCGACGTCGTGACGGCTGCGGCCGGGGAGCCTGCTGCCCGTCTGTGCCTGCTGCGGAAACAAAAAAGCCCCTCGCGCAGGAGGGGTGCCGCACTGACGTGGTTCGTGGTCAGCGCGGCTCGCTAAGCAGGAGGCTCACAGCTCGCATGGGCTCAGGTTACCGCAGCGGGCGCAGGGCCCGCACCGAGGTCACCCCCGGCACGGGCCCCGCTGTCGCCCGCCGTCGCCTCAGTGGCGGCGGAACCCGTCGACGTAGTTGCGCGTCGGCGTGCCCACGCCGGTGACGTCGTCGTAGCCGCGGGTCGCGGACAGCGACGCGTCACGGCCGAGCACGCGCAGCGACGTGATCGTGCCGTCGGACGCGTTCTCGCCGTTGGCGAAGTCCACCCGGACCTCGGACACCGTCTGCGGGCCGAAGGGGTAGTCGGTCACGTCGTGGTAGGCGGACGTGCCGTACTGCGAGTAGATCAGCGGGTTCGCGAAGCCGATCGGGATCCCGAACCGGGCCTGCTGGGTCAGCGCCTGGACGCCCGCGATGACCGGCGCGGCCAGCGAGGTGCCGCCGATGCGGTACTCGCCGTACTTCACCGAGCCGTCGAGGAACGTCTGGGTCTGACCGACCAGGAAGCCGGTGTTGGGGTCGGCGACCGCCGCGATGTCGGGCTCGACCCGCATCTTGTCCTTGCCGCCGTTGGCCTTCGACAGCGCGTTGGGAACGACGCCGCGCTGGTAGAACGGCTGCGCGTACAGGCTGCTGGTGCCGCCGCCCGCGCCCGAGGTGTAGGCCGGGGTGGCCCAGCTCTTGCCGTCCGCGGACAGCAGGCCCTTCTCGGTGCCCCAGCCGGTCTCGAACGCGTACGTGTCGTTCTTGCCCACCGCCAGCGAGGTGCCGCCGACGGAGGTCGCCCACGGCGAGTTCCCGGGGGTGTCGACCTGCTTCGTCCCGGACGAGGCGACGTTGTCGCCGGCGTCGCCGGAGGAGAAGTAGAAGCCGATGCCCTGCACGGCGCCGTTCAGGAAGACCTGGTCGTAGGCGGCCGCGACGTCGGGGGTCTCGTGCTCCTCGATGTCGCCCCAGGAGTTGGAGACGATCGAGGCGAGGTGGTGGTCGACGATCTTGGTCAGCGCGTCGAGCAGGTCGTTGTCGTTGCAGGACGCACCCGCGACGTAGACGATGTTCGCGTCCGGCGCGACCGCGTGCACGGCCTCGACGTCCAGCGTCTCCTCGCCGTACCAGCCCGAGGCGTCGCAGTCCTCGGTCGAGTTGTAGTCGCCCGGCAGCACCTGGCTGAGCTGGCCGTTCTTGTACGCCTTGCCGCCGTTGCGGGACGCGTAGGTGGCCGCGTCACCGGCGATGGTCGGCGAGGCGTAGGCGTCGGTGATGGCCACCGTCACGCCCTTGCCGGTGTACGAGCCCGCGCCGTAGGCCGCGCGCAGCTGCTCGCCGGTGTAGCCCTTGATCGCGTACGGCGCCTGGACGCCGAACGCCGACGGCAGGCTCTTGTTGGTGTTCGAGCCGTAGTACGACGAGAACGGGCCCGCGTTGACGAACGCCGCGCCGGGAGGCGGCAGCGTGTCGTCGTGCCGGGACTTCTTCGGCGCGTTGTCCAGGCCGCTGACGGTGAGCACCGCGCCGTTCAGCGACGCCGGGGCGGACGCCGTGGCCGCCGGGGCGTGGTACGTGCGGCCGCCGTTGGTGAAGTTGTGCAGCTGGGTGCTGAACGCCTTCTCGGCCGCGGCCACGTCACCGGTGACGGTGAGGTAGTGCTGGTTGGCGCCGGTGACCGTCAGCCCGGAGGACTTCAGCCAGGCCGTGACGGCCTTCACCTGCGCCGTGGTCGCGCCGAAGCGGGCCTGGGCCTGAGCGGCCGTCAGGTAGTGCCCGTACAGCGCCGACTTGGGGTCGGACACGGCCTGGGCGTACGCGGCCAGGCCCTTGGAGTCGCGGCCGGCCAGGTAGACCCGCAGCGTCAGCTTGCTGGCGTCGGCCGTGGCGCCCTTGTCGGCGCTGGCGGTGGCCCACGCCGGCTTGGTACCACTCAGCAGCTGCCGTCCGCCGGGCTGGTCGGCCGTCGCGGACTGGGCGCCGAGCGCGAGCGCTCCGGCGACCAGGGGCAGCGCCGCCGCAGCCGCCAGGCCGGCCCGCGTTCTTCTGCGCTCAAATCTCATGGAACCCCCATTGCTAAGCGAGTTGTCGCTTCGTGCGGTAGGTCGCTCATGTGTCGCAGCGATGGCCGCTATGCGTACGGCCGGTACCGCAGAGCGATACTCTTTCGCTGATCGGTTCATGCCAGGGACATGGTTGTACCAAGAGCAGGTCAAGGAACCGTCAGATCCCTCTGCACGGCGGGCCGCAGGCTAGCAGCGCGCCCGGAGCCGGAACAGAGGGCCGCGCCGGGGCGTGATCGGCTTCGCGCGGACGGCCCATGACGGGCCGTCGGCATACGGCGAACTGGGGGAACGCCGGGACGACGCGGCGGGAACAACGTGAGAACGCCGCGCATCGGGGATGCGCGGCGCCGGGGTGCGACCGGGAGTCCGGTCGGCGGGGGTGGGGTCTGCGGGGTGGAGCTACGGGGATTCGAACCCCGGACCTCTTGCATGCCATGCAAGCGCTCTACCAACTGAGCTATAGCCCCGCGTGTACCGGGCGGGAGGCCCGGCGACTCGGGATACATTACACGGCCCCGGGCCTGGTTCGCCAAATCGATTTCCCCGGGCGCCAGGGGCTCCCACCTCGGGGTTCCGTTGTTGTGAGGAGTCGCACGCGTGGGCGATCGGCGGCTGGCCGCGTGGGCGGTGCTGGGGTGCGCGGTGTCCTTCGCCGCCGTCTGGATCGCCCAGCGGGCCGCCGACGTCTCGATGGTCGACGTGATGGTGTACCGGGCCGCCGGGTGGACCGTGCGCTCGGGCGGCGACCTGTACGCGATGCGCTACGGGACCGCCCAGCTGCCGATGACCTATCCGCCGTTCGCCGGACTCCTGTTCGTCCCGTTGACGTGGGTGACCATCGGCACGATGCGTACCGTGGTCACGGCGGCGAACCTGGCGCTGGCCGTGGCCCTGGCCGCCCTGTCGCTGCGCCTGGTGGCCCGGCCGGTACGGACGGCGGCGGTGATACTGATCGCCGGCCTGTCGGTGTGGACCGAACCGGTGTGGGCGACCCTCCGCTACGGCCAGGTGAACCTGCTGGCGACGGTGCTGGTGCTGTGGGACCTCACCCGGCGCCCCGGCAACCGCTGGGCGGGCGTCGGCATCGGGATCGCCGCCGGCATCAAGATCACCCCCGCGCTGTTCGCGGTCTACCTCGCGCTGGCCGCGCTGCTGGTGCCCGGCGCCCGCGGGGTCAACCTGCGGCGCGCGGCGGTGGCGACCGGCACGTTCGCCGGGACCGCGCTGGTCGGGGCGCTCGCGCTGCCGCACGACTCGCGGACCTACTGGACCGGCGTGCTGTTCTCACCCGACCGGCCGGGCGTCCCGGAGAACACCGCGAACCAGTCCGTGCGCGGGATCGTCGCGCGGCTGCAGCACACCGACACCCCCGGAGCGGCGTGGGTGTGCGCGGCGCTGGCGGTGGCCGCGCTGGGACTGGCCGTGGCGGTGGCCGCGGCACGGGCCGGGAACCGGCTGCCGTCGGCGGCGGCCTGGGCGGCGGTGGCCTGCGGGGTGACCGGGCTGATGATCAGCCCCGTGTCCTGGACGCACCACTGGGTGTGGGCGGTGCCGATGGTGGTGCTGCTGTTCTCGGAGGCGCTGCGCCGCCGCGACCCGCGCTGGTGGGCCGCGGCGCTGGCGGCGCTGGCGGTGTTCGGCAGCTACCTGGTCTGGTACGTGCCGCACGACCCCTCGCACCGGCCCGAGCTGCACCAGAACGCCGGGGAGATGCTGCTGTCCGCGGCGTACCCGCTGGTCGGGGCCGCCTATCTGGCGCTGGCCGGGGTGCTGGCCGCGCAGGCCCTGCGGCTCCCGCCGGACGGGCTCCCGGACGACGCCCGCGGCCGGTCGGCGCGGGCCCTGCGGAGTTCATGAACTCTCAACAATCCAGGCGGGGTTGCCGGGTTACGGTGGCCGGGCCCATGGCCGCGGGACGGGTTCCGGACCCGCGGGCCGGCCGCCGGACGAGCCTGGAGACCGCCGTGACCACCGCCTTCGACCCGCTCGACCTGGCGGGACTCCACCTGCCCAACCGGATCGCCATGGCCCCCATGACCCGCAGCCGCGCGTACGGGCCGGGGCTGAGCCCGACCGCCGCGACCGCCGCGTACTACGCGCAGCGCGCCTCGGCGGGGCTGATCGTCACCGAGGGCGTCCAGCCCTCACCGGTCGGCCAGGGCTATCCCGACACCCCGGGGCTGCACAGCGCGGGGCAGGTCGACGCCTGGCGGGCGGTGACGGACGCGGTGCACGCCGGGGGCGGCCGGATCTTCGCGCAGCTGATGCACACCGGCCGGATCGGCCACCCCTCGCTGCTGCCCGGCGGCCTGCACCCGGTCGGGCCGTCGGCCGTGGCGGCCCGTGGCCGCATCCACACCGCCGACGGGCCGCGGGACCTGGTGGTGCCCGAGCCCCTGGACGAGGACGGCATCCGGCGGACCGTCGGCGACCACGCCCGCGCGGCCCGCAACGCGATCGACGCCGGTTTCGACGGGGTGGAGGTGCACGGGGCCAACGGCTACCTGCTGCACCAGTTCCTCGCCCCGAACTCCAACACGCGCACCGACGCCTGGGGCGGCACGCCGCAGGCCCGCGCCCGCTTCGCCGCCGAGGTGGTCGCCGCGGTCGCCGACGCGATCGGCGCGCACCGCACGGGACTGCGGGTCTCCCCCGGCAACCCCCTGGGCGACATCGACGAACCGGAGCCCGAGGAGGGCTATCTGGCGCTGCTGCGCGCGCTGGAGCCCGTGGGCCCCGCGTACCTGCACGTGGTGGAGACCGGCGGACGGGCCCTGACCCTGGAGCTGCGCAAGCGGTTCCCCGGGGTGCTGATCCTCAACGCCCGTGCGGCGGACCGCCCTTCGGGCCCGCAGGAACTGGCGCTGGTGGCGGACGGCACCGCGGACATGGTGGCGTACGGGGCGCTGTTCCTGGCCAACCCGGACCTGCCGCGGCGGCTGCGGACCGGCGGCCCCTTCAACACGCCCGACCGGGCCACCTACTACGGCGGCGGCGAGCGCGGGTACACCGACTACCCCGCGCTCGCCGCCGAGCCGCGCTGAGCGCTGGCGCTGGCGCTGGCGCTGGCACTGGCAGTGCGCCCTGAGCACCGCCGCCAGCGTCACGCCGCCCGCGGGCCCGCGCCACCCGCCGCCCGCGCCGAACGCGTCATGCCGCCCGCCGCCGTACCGCGGCGACCACTGCGCCGGCCGCGCAGACCGCGACCAGGGCGACGGAGGTGACGGCGAAGGCGTGCGCGGACGCGTGCGCTCCCGGTCCGTCGAGGCGGTTCAGGAACAGCGTGCCGAGGGTGGCGACGCCGACGAGCTGGCCGAGCTGCGTCACGGTGGCCAGCAGCCCGCTGGCGTCCGCCGCGTCCTGCGGGGCGACCGTGCCCAGCGCCAGGGTGAAGCTCGGGCTGAACGCCAGGCCGAGGCCGAGGCCCAGGGCGAGCAGCGTGACGTACAGCCAGGGGCCGCCGTCGCCGCCCCCGCGCAGGGCCAGGCCCAGGCCCGCCAGCGAGGCGCCGGCCACCGCCAGCCCGGCCACGCCCAGCCACGGCCGCCACGACGCGGGCAGGCGGCGCCAGGTGAGGCCGATCCCGCCGAAGGTGACGGCGCAGACGGCGAACGTGAGGCCGGTGCGCAGGGCACTGAAGCCGATGCCGGACTGCAGGTGCAGGGCGACCGCGAACAGGAAGCCCGCGTTGACCGCCATGGCCAGCACGATCACGGTGATGAACCGGCCCATGCCGGGGGCCCGCAGCACCCGGGTGGACACCAGCGGCGCGCCGCCGCGCCGGGCCAGCCGGGTCTCCAGCACCGTGAAGAGCGCGAAGAGCAGGGCGCTCAGGCCCAGGCTCACCCAGCCCCACACCGGCCAGCCCTCCTGCTGGCCGAGCACGAGCGGCACCGTGAACAGCGTGACCGCGGCCGCGAGCACCACCAGGCCCGGCAGGTCGAGGCCGCGGCGGCGCTCCGGTGCGCTGCGGGTGTCGGCGGGCAGTACGCGCGGCGCCACCACCAGCATCGCCAGGCCGATCGGCACGTTGACCAGGAAGACCGGGCGCCAGCCGGTGCCGAACAGGTCGGCGCTGACCAGGACTCCGCCCACCGACTGGCCGAGCGCGGCCCCGGAGGCCAGCACCGCCGAGTACACGCTCATCGCGCGGGTCCTGGCCTCGCCGACGAAGGTGAGCTGCAGCAGGCTCAGCACCTGCGGGATCATCAGGGCGGAGCCGGTGCCCTGGGCGAAGCGGAAGGCGACCAGCTCCCCGGTGTTCTGGGCCAGCCCGCAGGCCAGCGAGGACACGGTGAACAGGGCGAGCCCGGCGAGGAACAGGCGGCGGTGGCCGAGCAGGTCACCGAGCCGCGCACCGGTGATCAGCAGTACGGCGTAGGCGATGGTGTAGCCGGCGATGACCAGTTGCAGCCCGGCTCCGGACGCGTGCAGGTCGGTGCGGACGGTCGGGGCGGCGACGTTGACGATGAAGACGTCCAGCAGGGCCATGAACTGGCCCGCGAGGATGATGCCCAGGAGCAGGCCCGGCCGGGCCGCGGGCCGGCGGGTGGTGCCGGGGCCCGCGCCGGGGCCCGCGGGGGCGGTCGCGCCGCGGGCGGGTGCTGCTCCGGTCAGTGCGGTGTCGGTCATGCCGCCAGCGTGCGCGCGGGCGAGTACCGGTAACGAGAGCCCACCGATCCTGGTACTGACAGCACCTGGCAGCGGGTCCGCCGCCCGGCGACGATGGGGTCATGCCAGCCACACCGACCCAGCGAAGGACCGAGCTCGCCGGATACCTGCGCAGCCGCCGGGCACGCATCACCCCGGAGGCCGTCGGCATGCCGCCGGGCCTGCGGCGCCGCACGCCCGGCCTGCGCCGCGAGGAGGTGGCGCAGCTCGCGGGGGTGGGCGTGACCTGGTACACGTGGCTGGAGCAGGGCCGCCCGATCAACGCCAGCGTGCAGGTGCTGGACGCGGTGGCGCGGGTGCTCCAACTCGACGCCATCGAGCGCGACCACCTGTACCGGCTGGCCGGCGTGCCCTTCGTGCCGGAGCCGGTGTCCGACGAGGAGGCCGTCGGCCGGGACGTGCAGGCGATCCTGGACGCCCTGGACCCACTGCCGGCCGCCGTCTACAACGCGCGCTACGACGTGCAGGCGACCAACCCGACGTACCGGCTGCTGTGGCCGCTGACCAGCCGGGTGCCGCGGCGCGAACGCAACCTGCTGTACAAGCTGTTCACCGTCCCCGAGTGCTGCTCGACCTTCGTCAACAGCCGGGACGAGCTGCCCTGGATGGTGGCGCAGCTCCGGCGTTCCTACGGCCGCCACGTCGGCGAGCCGGACTGGGAGCGGTTCGTGCGGTCCCTGATCGACGTGAGCCCGCAGTTCGCCCAGCTGTGGGCGAGCGGTGACGTGGCGGCGCCGGGCAGCCGGGTGAAGGTGTACCGGCACCTCGCGGTGGGCCTGGTCAACATGGCGTCGAACTCGCTGGCCATCGACGGCATGGCAGAGCACCGGATCGTGGTCTACACGCCGGTCGCCGAGGAGGACCGGCAGCAGATCGAGCGGCTGCGCGGCATCGACGACCCGGTCGTCGGCTGCGCCGTGCACGGCCGGCCGGTGTCGGTGGCCCTCGCGGAGAAGGACGGCCCGGCCGGCGGGGCCGGGACGGTCCGGGCGGCGGCCGAGCCGCGCTGAGCCCGGCGGACCGTCGCCCGCCCGCCCGCCCGTCCGGCCGTCAGAGGCAGGGGCGCCCTCCGCGGACATGAGGACGCGGGTGGGGCGGGAGCCGTACGGCTCCCGCCCCACCCGCGTCGTTGCTCCGGCCGTCCGCACCGGGACGGCCCGGCGGCTCAGTGCATCGCCGCCGGAAGCTGCACCGCGTCGTCCGTGTCCTGACCGTCCTGGCCGTCCTTCGCGTCCTTGCCCGTCCCGGCGCTGGACGCCACCAGCGTGGAGCCCGGACGGGGGGCGTTGACGAAGGTCAGCGCGATGAGCGCGGCCACGGCCTCGATGGCGACCGCCCACCAGATCGCGTGGGTGTAGCCGTGCACCAGCGACTGCGACTGCAGCAGCCGCTGGGCGCTCGCCGAACCCGCGGCACCGGCCGCGTGGGCGGCCAGGTAGGTGGTCGTCGCCGAGGCGGCGATCGTGTTGAGCAGCGCCGTGCCGATGGCCCCGCCCACCTGCTGGGAGGTGTTCACCATCGCGGAGGCGACACCCGCGTCACGCGGCTGGACGCCCTGCGTGGCCAGCGACATGGCCGGCATGAAGGCCGTGCCCATGCCCAGGCCCAGCAGCACCAGGCCCGGCAGGATCACGCCCGGGTAGGACGAGCCGACCTGGAGGCGGGTCAGCAGCAGCATGCCCACCGCGGCGACCGCGAAGCCGGGCGCCATCAGGACGCGCGCCGGGAGGCGGGTGACCAGCCGGGCGCCGATCTGGGTGGAGCCGACCACGAAGGCGGTGACCATCGGCAGGAAGGCCAGGCCGGTCTTGATCGCCGAGTACCCCTGGACGACCTGCAGGTAGTAGGTCAGGAAGAGGAACACGCCGAACAGGCCGATGATGGCCAGGCCCAGGGAGAGGTACGTGCCGCCGCGGTTGCGGTCGCCGACCACACGGAGCGGCAGCAGCGGCGCCTTGACCTTGGACTCGACCAGGCCGAAGGACAGCAGCAGCACGGCGGCCGCGACGAACAGCCCGATGGTCGAGGTCGCGGACCAGCCGGCCGTCTCGGCGCGGGTGAAGCCGTAGACCAGCGAGACCAGGCCCAGGGTGGCCAGCACGACACCGGGGACGTCGAGCGAGGACCGGTTGCGGCTGCCCTCGGGCTCACGGATCACGAAGTACGCGCCCAGGGCGGCGATCACCGCGAAGGGGATGTTGACGAAGAAGGTCCAGCGCCAGTTCAGGTACTCGGTGAGCACGCCGCCGAGCAGCAGGC
The DNA here is from genome assembly GCF_900110255.1 of Actinacidiphila rubida. GTDB lineage: Bacteria > Actinomycetota > Actinomycetes > Streptomycetales > Streptomycetaceae > Actinacidiphila > Actinacidiphila rubida. The sequence goes on along the minus strand of NZ_FODD01000003.1, from coordinate 134,730 downwards.
CGACGGCGCCGCCGCCGCCCGCGATCGCGCCGAAGATGCCGAACGCCTTGGCGCGTTCCTTGGCGTCGGTGAAGGTCACCGCGAGCAGCGAGAGCGCGGACGGCGCGAGCAGCGCGCCGAACAGGCCCTGCGCGGCCCGGGAGCTGAGCAGCATGGCCTCGTTGGCGGCGGCGCCGCCGATCGCGGACGCGAGGGCGAAGCCGGTCAGCCCGACCACGAAGGTGCGCTTGCGGCCCCACAGGTCGGCGATCCGGCCGCCGAAGAGGAGCAGTCCGCCGAAGGCCAGCGCGTAGGCGGTGATGACCCACTGCTTGTTGGCGTCGGAGATGCCGAGGGCGTGCTGGGCGCTCGGCAGCGCGATGTTCACGATCGTCGAGTCGAGGACGACCATCAACTGGGCGAGAGAGATGAAGACCAGGGCTTTCCAGCGGTTGGCGCCGGCGTCCTGGAGCCGGGATGCGACGGTCTGAGACATGGAGGTATCCACCTAGGTGTGCCCGCGGGCACGGGTGAGGTTCGATCGGTGAGGGTGGCGCCGCACGACAGGGGCGGCCGCGGGGTGAACTACGAGGTCGTCATCGACTCGGAGCGGGGTTGCTCGGGGTGGTGCGTGGTGGGGGTCCCGGCGGAGGAGCGTGGGTGCAGTCCGTCCAGGAACAGGCCCACACGCCGGTGGCCACCGGCGCCGTCGCAGTCCAGGCCCGGCAGCGGGCGGCTGAGCTGGGACACCGCGATCATGAAGTCGATCGGGGTGATGTCCTCGCGCAGTTGCCCCGCCTCGCGGGCCCGTTCCATCAGCCCGTCCAGGGCGGTCTGGAACCGTGCGTACGCGGCGTACATCTCGGGGGTGGCCTCCGGCCGCTCCTTGTCGGGGAACAGCGCGCAGATCGCGGCGGCGCGCTCGTCGAGCGCCGCGTGGGCGAAGCCGCACAGCGCGGTGAAGGGGTCGGGCTCCTCGGCGGCGACCGTCTCGGCGAAGTCCGCCGTGCGGGTCATGACGAAGAGCAGCACGGCACGCAGCAGCGCGTGCCGGTCGGGGAAGTGCCGGTAGAGCGTCGCGTTGCCGACGCCGGCCCGCCGCGCGATGTCGTCGAACGGGACGTCGAGTCCCTGCTCCACGAGCATCTCGCGGGCCGCGGCCAGGATCCGCTCACGGTTGCGCGCCGCGTCCGTGCGCATACGAGGGGCCCGGCGCGGTGTCGCCTCCGTCGTGTCGGCGGTGATGGTCATCGCGGGCCCTCCTCTCGTCGAGTGCTAACCGGGGACCGAGCCCCCGGATTTTCATTCACGTGCATGTAACGGGGAGGGAGTCCCCGGATATTTCAGGCGTGCGATGTGACCCGCACCACAGGACACGGGGAGGTCGTGGGAGGTCGCGGGGCACCCTGCCGCAGGGTCTGCCCGACAACGACGACGGCGCCACCCTGTCCGGGTGACGCCGTGAGGTGTGCGGTTCGGAGAACCGCGACTGTGGAGCTACGGGGAATTGAACCCCGGACCTCTTGCATGCCATGCAAGCGCTCTACCAACTGAGCTACAGCCCCGCGTCGGTCCCGTTGCCGGGCGACGGGAAGAAGCATAGCCGGTGGACTGACCGGAAACGAAATCGGCTGCTTCCGGCCGGTCCCCCGGGGGCCGGCGCCCGGCCCGTGGGGGCCGCCGCCGGTCAGGTGTCGTCGCCGAGCACCGGCTCGGGGAGCGTGCCGGCGTTGTGCTCGGTCAGCCGCCAGCCGCGGACGCCCTCGCCGAGCACCGACCAGCAGCAGTTGGACAGCCCGCCGAGGGACTCCCAGCTGACCGGGTCCAGACCGATGAGCCGGCCGATGGTCGTGCGGAGGGTGCCGCCGTGGCTGACGACGACGAGCACGCCGTCGTCGCCGAGTTTGTCGGCGGCGGCCAGCACCACCGGGGCCGCCCGGTCGGCGACCTCGGTCTCCAGCTCCCCGCCGCCGCGGCGGACCGGCTCGCCGCGCTTCCACGCCGCGTACTGGTCGCCGTACCGCTCGTTGATCTCGGTGTGCGTCAGGCCCTGCCACACGCCCGCGTAGGTCTCCCGCAGGCCCTCGTAGTGGGTGACATCCAGCCCGGTGAGCACGGACAGCTCGGCCGCCGTGTGCGCGGCCCGGCTCAGGTCGGAGGAGATGATCGCGTCGGGGTGGAGGGCGGCCAGCAGCCTGGCCGCACGCTGCGCCTGCGCGACACCGGTCTCGGTCAGGCCGATGTCGGTGGTGCCCTGGAAGCGCTGCTCCAGGTTCCACCGGGTCTGGCCGTGGCGCCACAGGACGATCCTGCGGCCCCTGCCGGGCTTGCCCGCGCTCAGCGCAGGTCTCCCTCGGCTTCGGCCGCCATCGCCTGAGCGTGTTCCGCGGCCTTGCCCCGGGTGGCCACCGCGTCGGCGGGCAGCTCGATCTCGGGGCAGTCCTTCCACAGGCGCTCCAGGGCGTAGAACACCCGCTCCTCGGAGTGCTGCACGTGCACCACGATGTCGATGTAGTCCAGCAGCACCCAGCGGCCGTCCCGCTCGCCCTCACGCCGTACCGGCTTGACCCCCAGCTCTGCGAGCAGGGTCTCCTCGATGGCGTCGACGATGGCCTTGACCTGCCGGTCGTTGGGTGCGGAGGCGACCAGGAAGGTGTCCGTGATGGACAGCACGTCGCTGACGTCGTAGGCGATGATGTCGTGCGCCAGCTTGTCTGCGGCCGCCTGGGCGGCGGCGCGGGTCAGCTCGATGGCACGGTCGGTTGCGGTCACAGGTGAGGCTTTCCGGTCGGGGACTCGTCAACTCAAGGGTCTCACGACCCTCGGACAGTCCCCGACCGGTTTCCCGGCGGATCATGGCCGCGGCGGGCGGGGATCGGCCCGCGAGCGGCCTGCCGCCCGGTCCGTCACGCGCCGGGCGGCCGGCCGGTCAGTTGGTGGTCGGCTTGTAGTCCTTGCCGAGCACCACCAGCAGGTCCGCGTTCGACGGCACCGTGCCCTTCTTCACTGCGGTCGCCGGGAGCCCCAGCGTGGAGGCCACGTCCTTGGCCGCGGCCAGCCTGGCCGGGTCGGAGTAGAGGATCTGCGAGGCCGCCTGGGTGCCGCTCGCCTTGCCGCCGGGCACGTAGGCGTACGTGCCGCCGTTGACGATCGCGGCCTGGGCCATCGACGCGCTCTTGGAGCTGCCGGTGGCGTCCTTGATCAGGACCCGCGTCTGCGCCGAGGCGCCCGTGGACTGCTTGACGGTGCCGCCGAGGACGTCCTTGACGACGCTGTCGGTGGCCTGCGTGCTGAGCATGCCGTCCTTCTGCACGGGCAGCACCGCGGTGTCGTAGGCGCCGGTCTTGGCCAGCTCCGCCAGCCCGGCCATCGAGGCGCCGAGCGCCTTGTCGTTCAGCGAAGGGTCGAGGATCTGGGCCAGGCCCTGGATGGTCTTGGTGGCGTCCGCGGCGTCGCTGGGCATCTTCTTCAGCACCGCCTGCATGACCTGGCCGAAGCGGCTGAGCTGGTCGGTCTGCGACTCGCCGGGGCCCTTGTACGTGGCGTAGGCGACCGCGGCCTGCCCGGTCAGCTCGGTCTGCTTGCCCTGGCGCACCAGCGTCCGGCCGCTGTCCTTGCCGGTGCCCTTCACGGTGGCGTTGGTGTCGACGTAGACGTCGCCGAGGGAGTCGACCAGCAGCTCCAGGTAGGGCGAGTCCAGCCGCCAGCTGCCCTTGATGTCGGTGCCGAGGAGCGAGTTGAGCGCGTCCCGGGTCGGGCCGACGCCGTCGGCCACGGACTTGTCCAGCGTCGTGGCGGAGCCGTCGTCCCCGGTCAGCTGCAGCGCGTTGGGGATCAGCACCGTGGTGCCGCGCCCCTTGGTGCTGTTGTCGACCAGCAGGGCCGTGTCGCTGGGGCCGCCGTTCACCGGCATCAGGTGGACGACGATGACGTCACGTTTCTGCCCGCCGCCGGTGGCCGCGACGGCCGCCTTGTCGTGCTTCAGGCCCGGGATCTTCCCGGCCTTCCAGAGGTACCCGGCCCCGCCGACCAGGGCGACCACCAGCACGAGCACCAGGGCCACCTTGCGGTTGCGGCCGCGCCGGCGGGCCTCCTCGCGGCGCTCGGTCCGCGACTCGGAGAACTTCAGCCAGTCGATGACCTCCTCGGAGTCGTCCTCCTCCTCGTCGACGAAGGCGAACTGGCCGGTGTGGAAGTCGTCGGGGCCGCGCTGCTGCGGCGGTGCGGCGGCCTCGCGGGAGAGGACCTCGTGCTGCCCGGTCTCGTACACGGGCTGCTGCCCGGTCTCGTACACGGCGTGCTGCCCGGTGTCGTACACGGGCAGCTGCCCGGTCTCGTAGACCGCGTGCTGCCCGGTGTCGTACACGGGGTGCTGGCCGGTCTCGTAGACGGCGTGCTGGCCGGTGTCGTACACGGGCTGCTGCCCGGTCTCGTACACGGCGTGCTGCCCGGTGTCGTACACGGGCTGCTGCCCGGTGTCGTAGCCCTGCGGCTGAGGGTTCTGCTCGTAGTACGGCTGCTGCGGCTGCTGCGGGATCCAGCCCTGCCGGCCGCCGTACGCGGCCTGCGACGGGTCGTTCGGGTACGGGTCCGCGTACGTCTGCTGCTGGGTGGGGGCCGCCTGGCGCGGCTGCTGCTCGGGCGGGCCCTGGAGCGGCCTGCCGTACGCGTCGTAACCGTAGTGCTGCTGCTGGTAGTACCGATCTCGCGCGTAAGGGTCTCTCTCGTCGTCTGGACCACCCTGGCCGTGCTGCCAGTGGGGGTTTGCGTCGTTCACGAGGAACCCCTTCGTGTGTTTCGTTCGCCGCTACCCGGACGTGTCCCGGTAGAGCGCGCGTTTGTCGATGTAACGCACCACACCGTCCGGAACCAAGTACCAGACCGGATCCCCCTTGGCCACCCGCTGGCGGCAGTCCGTCGAGGAGATCGCCAGCGCCGGGACCTCCACGAGGGACACGCCGCCTTCGGGGAAGCCCGGGTCCGACAGCGTATGCCCTGGACGTGTCACGCCGATGAAGTGTGCGAGGGAGAACAGTTCCCCGGCGTTCCGCCACGAGAAGATCTGGGCCAGCGCGTCGGCGCCGGTGATGAAGAAGAGATCCGCCTTCGGGTGCTCCGCGCGCAGGTCCCGGAGGGTGTCGATGGTGTAGGTCCTGCCGCCGCGGTCGATGTCGCTGCGGCTGACCGAGAACTGCGGGTTCGACGCGGTGGCGATCACCGTCATCAGATAGCGGTCCTCGGCCGCGGACACCGTGCGGTCTTCCTTCTGCCAGGGCTGCCCGGTGGGCACGAAGACCACCTCGTCGAGGTGGAAGAGGCTCGCCACCTCGCTCGCGGCCACCAGGTGCCCGTGGTGGATGGGGTCGAACGTGCCACCCATCACACCGATGCGCTGCTTTGCCTGGTGCATGGTTAGTCGCGGTTGAAGCGCGTGGTGATCCACAGCAGGAGCAGCAGGGCACCCAGCGCGCCGAAACCGGTCAGGTAGGGGCTCAGGCTGTTGTGGTTGCCACCCTCCGCGAGCGTGGTCAGGGGGGTCAGGGCGGTGGCTGCGACGTTCGACATGATCGGCGGACCTTTGCGGGCTCGGAGACGGACGGGAGACACTCTCCGGCACATCGTACGGGCGGTGCCGGGGGAACTTCGCGCTGGCTCCGCGCGTCCTGACTATGTACCGGTTGGCTATCAGGGGGTTGGGCCAGTATGTCCGAGCCGAACGATCCGAACGAGCAGCGCGTCAGCACGGAGAAGCTGCCCGGCCGCACCCGCAGGCGGTTCCCCGACATCTCGTCACGGGCGTACGAGCACCCGGCGGACCGGTCCGCCCTGGTGGCGCTGCGCAAACTGACCGGATTCGACACGGTCTTCAAGGCGTTGAGCGCGCTGCTGCCCGAGCGCAGCCTGCGGCTGCTGTTCCTGTCGGACTCCGTGCGGGTCGGCGACGAGCAGTTCGCCCATCTCAACGCGATGCTGCGGGACGCCTGTTACATCCTGGACCTGGAGAAGGTCCCGCTGATGTACGTGACGCAGGACCCGAAGCCGAACGCGATGTGCATCGGCATGGACGAACCGATCATCGTGGTGACCACCGGCCTCGTCGAGCTGCTCGACGAGGAGGAGATGCGGGCGGTCGTCGGCCACGAGGTGGGGCACGCCCTGTCGGGCCACGCCGTCTACCGCACCATCCTGCTGTTCCTGACGAACCTGGCGCTGCGCGTGGCCTGGATCCCGCTGGGCAACCTGGCGGTGCTGGCCCTGGTGACATCGCTGCGCGAGTGGTTCCGCAAGTCCGAGCTGTCCGCGGACCGGGCCGGCCTGCTGGTCGGCCAGGACCTCCAGGCGTCCATGCGCGGCCTGATGAAGATCGCCGGCGGCAACCACCTGCACGAGATGAACGTGGACGCGTTCCTGAAGCAGGCCGACGAGTACGAGTCGGCGGGCGACCTGCGCGACTCCGTACTGAAGATCCTCAACGTGCTGCCGCGCAGCCACCCGTTCACCACGGTGCGCGCCGCCGAGCTGCGGAAGTGGGCGTCCTCGCGGGACCACCAGCGACTGATGGACGGCCACTACCCGCGGCGCACCGAGGACAAGGACACCCGGGTGTCGGACGCCTTCAAGGAGTCCGCAGCGCACTACGCCGACACGGTGAAGCAGAGCAAGGACCCGCTGATGGGCCTGATCCGGGACCTGTCGAACGGCGCGGGCGACTTCGGCGGCAAGCTGCGCGACAAGTTCACAGGGCCGGGTGGGAAGCCGGGGCCCGCTGCTGGGGAGGGGTCAGGCCCGTCGCCTGAGCCCGACCCGGCGTAGGGGTCGCGGTCGCACCGGTGCCCGCGGGGGCTCCGGTGCCGGGCGCGGTGCTCGTGCCGGCGGACGGCCGGCCGGTGCCGGCCGTACCGGGCGCGGTGCTCGTCCCCGCCGTGCCGGGCGCGGTGCTCGCCCCGGCCGACGGTCCGGCGGCCACGCTGGGCCACGGGGCCGGGCCGTCCTTGCTGCCGAGCGGCGCGCAGTCGGGGCCGACCGGCCCGTCCTGCTCGTAGGGGTTCACCCCGGTGACGGTGCCCGTCGCCCGCCCGCCGGCCAGTATCGGCCGGAAGTAGCCCGCGGCGCTCCCGCACGACAGCGGCCCCGCGGCCACCTCGGCGTCCACCACCTGGATGTGCCGCTGCTCCAGGTCCAGGTGGCTGAACCGGAACTGCAGGTGCCGCCGGACGGTGAACAGGGAGATCGGCGTGTCGGTCGTGCCCGGGCCGCGCAGGGCGTAGACGAAGGTGTGGTCGGCGGTGATCACCAGGGCGCTGCCGCTGGTCCCGATGGACTTCAGGCCGCCGTCCACCCGGACCCCGTTGCCGCCGCCGACCAGCCGCAGGTGCTCGGCCGGGTCGAAGCGGACCAGCCAGCCGGTGGCCTCATGGCTGCCGTCACTGGTCGGCCGGGTGACGCTGGCCTCGAACTGGTCGAGCTGCCCGGGGTCGAGCAGGTTGCGCACCGCGCCCACGTCGCCGCCGGTGACCGCCTTGGGGTCGAGCGCCGACTCGCTGATGTAGTCCTTGATGGTCGCGTAGGCCTGCATGACCTCGCTCTCGGCGAAGTCGCCGACCCGCTCCGCGGCGTCGAAGTTGATGCCGGCCTCGCCGACCCGGTAGCGGTCGGCCGGGCTCCCCGCGAACGGGTCGGCGGCCGCCACCGCGGGCACCGTGCCGGACGGCACCAGGGGGATCACCGACACCTGGAGCGTGGGCGTCGGCCCCGCCGTGTCGGCGTGGTACGGGTGCCGCACCCCCATGTAGATGGCGAAGCCGAAGGCCAGCACGAGGAGCAGTGCCAGCGCGACGGCCTGCCGGGCCAGGATCCGCGGGAGCCCGTGCCGCACGCGCACGGCCCGCGCCGCACCGTCCAGCCGCTCGCGCGCGGAGTACTCCTGGATCCGGGCAGCCCGCACGAACGACTCGTCGAACACGACGGATCGGTACTCGTCGTCGCCTCCCGGAGCACCCTCGGGGGCGCCCTCGGGAGGGTCTCCAGGCCCGCTCATATCACCAGGTTAAGTCCGTGAGCACGGGATCAACCGCCCTGGTACCGGTCAACTTGACGCCAGATCAGGGCAGAGGGCTGGTCGCGACCGGCTCCATGCGCTGGGTGCCGACCGGGTTGGTGGTGGCAGGTGCGACGGGCCCGGCGGGCTGGCGCCCGCCGCCCGCGCCGCGGTAGACCGCGGCGAAGGTCAGCGCGACCACGCCGATGCCCATCACGACGGCCATGGCCCACGCGACCGGCCGGTGCCAGCGGGTGGATCCGGCGCGGTAGGGATGGCCGGCGGCGTACAGCTCGTCGGACTCCGACAGGGGGTCGCCGTCCGGTTCGGGGACGACGCGGGACTCGCTTCTGCTCCGACCGGTGCGTGCGGGCGGCAGCGCGGGACCTTCGGCGACGGCGAGCATCCGTTCCCCGGCCGTGGGCTCGTGGAACAGGGCAGACCGTACGAATTCTTCGTCGAGGACTAGGGAGGCGAACTCGTCATCGTCCGGCATCTGTCCAGAGTAATGCGGAAGTTGGCCTTTTGGGCAGGGTTAGTCGGAGGGTGGCGGAACCCGGTCAGCGGGTGTGGCCGTCGCCCGTGACCACGTACTTGGTCGAGGTCAGCTCCGGCAGGCCCATCGGGCCGCGCGCGTGCAGCTTCTGGGTGGAGATCCCGATCTCGGCCCCGAAGCCGAACTGGCCGCCGTCGGTGAACCGGGTGGAGGCGTTGACCATCACCGCGGCCGCGTCGACGAGCTGGGTGAAGCGGCGGGCCGCGGGCTGCGAGCCGGTGACGATGGCCTCGGTGTGGCCGGAGGACCACAGCCGGATGTGGGCCACCGCCGCGTCCAGGGAGTCGACCACGCCGGCCGCGATGTCGTACGACAGGTACTCGGTCTCCCAGTCCTCGGCGGTCACCGGCACGACGGTGGCCTTGGTGCCGCAGGCCTCGGCGATCGCCCCGACCCGGGCGTCGCCGTGCACGGTCACCCCGGCCTCGGCCAGCGCGTCCAGGGCCCGCGGCAGGAAGCGCTCGGCGATGTCCCGGTGCACCAGCACCGTCTCGGCCGCGTTGCACACGCTGGGCCGCTGCGCCTTGGAGTTGACCAGGACCTCCACGGCCATGTCGATGTCGGCCGCGGCGTCCACGTACACGTGGCAGTTGCCGGTGCCCGTCTCGATGACCGGCACGGTGGAGCCCTCGACGACCGTGCGGATCAGGGAGGCGCCGCCGCGCGGGATCAGCACGTCGACCATGCCGCGGGCCCGCATCAGCTCGGTGACCGACTCGCGGCCCTCGCCCGGGACCAGCTGCACGGAGTCGCCCGGCAGGCCCGCGCCGCCGACGGCGTCGCGCAGCACCCCCACCAGCGCGGTGTTGGAGGCGTACGCGGAGGACGAGCCGCGCAGCAGCACCGCGTTGCCCGACTTCAGGCACAACGCGGCGGCGTCCACGGTCACGTTGGGCCGCGCCTCGTAGATGATGCCGACGACGCCGAGCGGGACCCGTACCTGCCGCAGGTCCAGGCCGTTGGGCAGGGTCGAGCCGCGCAGCACCTCGCCGACCGGGTCGGGCAGGCCGGCCACGTGCCGCACGTCGGCGGCGATGGCGGCGATCCGCTCGCGGGTCAGGGTCAGCCGGTCGACGATCGCCGGGCTGGTGCCGGCCTCCTCGGCGCGGGCGACGTCCTCGGCGTTGGCCGCGACGATCTCCTGGGTGCGGACGATCAGCGCGTCCGCGATGGCCTGGAGCGCGTCGTCCTTGGCCGACCGCGGCAGCGGCGCGAGCTCGGCCGCGGCGGCGCGGGCCCGGTAGGCGGCGAGCATCACGGGCGACTTCGGCAGCGGCGAGGGCAGGTCCATGCCTGCAGGGTAGTGCGTGGCCGGGTCGCCGTGCGGCCGGTGACCGGGCAGCGGACACCCCGGGCCGCGGCGGGCGCGCCGCGTCCCGGCGTGCTCGCCGCGGGCCCGGGGCGGGCGCCGAACGGTCCCGGCGGGAGCCCTGCCCGGGCCCCCGGCACCGACCCCGGTCCGGGGTCAGAACGGGTGGACGCCGACCGGGACGGCGGGCGCCGGACCGTACCCCTCGGCCAGCCGCTGGTGGTAGGTCTCGCGGTCGATGACCTCCAGGCCCACCGTCTCCCACGGCGGCAGGCCCGCCGTCGCGCGGTGCTCGCCCCACAGCCGCAGGGCTATGGCGGCGGCGTCGTGCAGGTCACGGGCCTCTTCCCAGTAGCGGATCTCGGCGTGGTCGCCGGCGTAGCGGCTGGTGAGCAGGAACGGGTGGTCGTGGGCGAGCTGTTCGAGGCCGCGCCGGAGCTCCGGCAGCGGGGTGTGCGGTCCGGAGACGCTGAGGGTGACATGCCACAACCGGGTGGCCGGCGGCTCGTCCCGCTGCGCGGCTCCCTGCTCCCCTGCCGTCCGTGCGCCGCTGTCGCCACTGTCGACGCTGACCAGCGCGCGCTCCGCGACCCCCCTGGAGATCGGCCCTGGACGCCCTCGTTTCACCGGCGGCCTCCTTGCGGGTGACGTTTCCGGGTCCGTCCGCCTGGCGGTGCGGGCGGCCCCTTGCGCATCGAATCCACCCTCAAGTTGACCAGGCTCACGCGCGCGGCGGGGCGGTTTTCTCCAAGAAGCCCCCGCCGGGGAGCCGGCCGCCCGGGTCAGCGCCCCGCTGGTCGCAGCAGCACCAGGTCGTCGCGGTGGACGACCTCCCGCTCGTAGGCGGGACCGAGGTCCCTGGCCAGGTCCCGGGTGGAGCGCCCGAGCAGCCGCGGCAGTTCCCGCGCATCGAAGTTGACCAGGCCGCGGGCGACGGCACGACCGGCCTCGTCGAGCAGGTCAACGGGGTCGCCGGCGGTGAACTCGCCCTCCACGGCGGTCAGTCCGGCCGGCAGCAGCGAGCTGCCGCGCTCGGTGACCGCGCGGACCGCGCCCTCGTCCAGCCGCAGGGCGCCCCGCGGCGCGGACGCGTGCGCGAGCCACAGCAGGCGTCCCGCGGACCGCTTGCCGGTGCGGTGGAAGTACGTTCCGGTGGGCCGGCCGGCCAGGGCGTCGGCGGCGTGCACCGTGGAGGTGAGGACGACGGGCACCCCGGCGCCGGTGGCGATGCCGGCGGCGTCGACCTTGGTGACCATGCCGCCGGTGCCGACGCCGGCCCGCCCGGCGCTGCCGATCGAGACGCCCTCCAGGTCCTTGGGCCCGGTGACCTCTTCGATCCGGCTCGTGCCCGGGGTGCGGGGGTCGCCGTCGTAGAGGCCGTCGACGTCGGAGAGGAGCACCAGCAGGTCGGCGCGCACCAGGTGGGCGACGAGCGCGGCGAGCCGGTCGTTGTCGCCGAAGCGGATCTCGTCGGTGGCGACCGTGTCGTTCTCGTTGACCACGGGCACGGCGCCCATGGTCAGCAACTGCTCCAGGGTGCGGAACGCGTTGCGGTAGTGGGTGCGGCGGCTGACGTCGTCGGAGGTGAGCAGCACCTGCCCGACGCGCAGGCCGTAGCGGGCGAAGGAGGCGGTGTAGCGCGCGACCAGCAGGCCCTGGCCGACGCTTGCGGCGGCCTGCTGCCGGGCCAGGTCGCGCGGTCTGCGCTCCAGGCCCAGCGGTGCGAGGCCGGCCGCGATCGCGCCGGAGGACACCAGCACGATCTCGCGGCCCTCGCGCGCCTTGGCCAGCACGTCGACCAGGGCGTCCACCCGGTCCGCGTCGAGCCCGCCGGCCGCCGTCGTCAGCGACGACGAGCCGACCTTCACCACGATCCTGCGGGCCTCCGCCACGTCCTGCCGTGCCGCCCGTGTCACCTGCGCCGTCCTCGTGTCGCCGTCCACCGCCCCGGCGGACGCCGGGGCCGGCCCGCTACTCCGGGTGCCGCAGCTGCCAGCCTGCCCAGGCCGAGGTCACCATGGACCGCACGTCGTGCTGCGCGGTCCAGTCCAGTTCCTTGGTGATCGCCTCGGCCGAGGCGACGACCCGGGCCGGGTCGCCGGGGCGGCGCGGCGCCACCTCGGGTTCGAGATCAGTGTGGCCGGAAACCTCGGCGATCAGCGCCACCATCTCGGCCACCGAGACGCCCTCGCCGCTGCCGATGTTGAGCACCAGACCGGCCGCCGGGTCGTCGGTGAGGCGGCGCGCGGCCGCGACGTGGGCGGCGGCGACGTCCTCGACGTGGATGTAGTCGCGGATGCAGGTGCCGTCGGGCGTGGCGTAGTCGGTGCCGAAGACGAGCGGCGCCTTCCCCTGGGTGATGCGGTCGAAGACCATCGGGATGAGGTTGAACACACCCGGGTCGCCCAGTTCCGGGCTCGCCGCGCCCGCCACGTTGAAGTAGCGCAGGCACGCGGTGGCCATGCCGTGGGCCCGGCCGGTGGCGCCGACCAGCCACTCGCCGGCGAGCTTGGTCTCGCCGTACGGGCTCATCGGCTCGCACGGAGTCTGCTCGGTGACCAGGTCCACGTCCGGCATGCCGTACACGGCGGCCGAGGACGAGAACAGGAAGCGGCGCACCCCGGCGTCCGCGGCGGCCTCCAGGACCGTGCGCAGGCCCTCGACGTTCTCGCGGTAGTACCAGAGGGGACGTTCGACGGACTCGCCGACCTGCTTCTTCGCCGCGATGTGCACGACGCCCTCGACGGCGTACTCGCGCAGCACCCGGTCCAGGGCGTCGCGGTCGAGCACGGTGCCCCGCTCCAGCGGCACCCCGTCGGGCAGCCGCCCGGGGTCGCCGGTGCTCAGGTCGTCGAACACGACGACCCGGTGTCCGCCCTCGACGAGGGCCTTCACGACGTGGGAGCCGATGTAGCCGGCACCGCCGGTGATCATCCAGGTCATTCGGTCAGTCTATCCGCCGCCCGGGAGGCCCCCTCCCGGTGATGCCGTGACCCCGTCGACGGTCGTTACCGAACCATGACCCTGCGGCGGACAACGCGTCCGAGTGAATGTCCGTCAAACAGGTCGGAAGTCGTCAGTGAACGGGAGACATCCCCTAAGTCGATCAGCGGGCGCCGATGGCGGCACATGTCGTGAAGGGGATGGATGTGCCTTACCGGAGGTCGGCAGCATGGCGTCGCGGCACGGGAGGCGGTCCGCAAGGATCGCCAGGCGGGGGGTTCTCGCCGCAGGAGCCGCCGGGATATCGGGGGCCGCCATGGCGGCCCTCTACCGGTGGAGCGGGGGCGGGGGACCGCGGGACGCGGACGGGCCGACGGCGACGGCGCCCGGCCAGGGCATCCAGTTGCCGGTGGGCACCGCCCACCGCGCGCTCACCGTGGTGCAGTTCGTCGCCCACCCGGACGACGGCCTGTACTTCATGAACCCGGACGCGGAGCAGGAGATCGCCGCCGGGCACGCGGTGCTGACGGTGTGTCTGACCGGCGGCGAGGCGGACGGGCGCAACGTCCCCCCGCACGATCCGCGGGGCCGGCTGGTGCGGCCCGACCGCCCCGGCTTCGCCCGCGCCCGGATGAACGGGCTGCGGCGGGCGCACGCGGTCATGGCCACCGGCGAGGAGTCGAGCCCGTGGGACGTGACCCTCGTCACCCCGGTCGGCGGCTGGGAGGCCGAGCTGCACACGCTGCGCGCGGTGCCGCGGGTCCAACTGCTGTTCCTGGCACTGGTGGAGGCGCGCGGGGTGGCCGCGTGGCGGGCGCAGAGCCTCAAGGGCCTGTGGCAGAACGCGGTCCTGTCGCTGCCCCAACTGCCGCCCGCGCACTCGCCGATACGCAACCCGACGAACGTCACACGCGGCCGGCTGGTGGCGTGCCTGCAGGCGATACTGCACCAGTACCGTCCCGACGTGGTCCGCACCCTGGACCCCAACCCCGAGCACGACCCGGTGCACACCGGCCGCCGGGGCTACGCGCCCGGCCACGGCCTCGCCTACTACGACCACCAGGACCACACGCACGCCACGTACTTCGTCCAGCAGGCGCTGGCCGCCCACTGGGCGACGCAGCCGGTGCCGGGCACCTCGGTCGAGCACTACCTGGGGTACGTCAACGCGCGCCTGCCGTGGAACCTCGACACCCCCGCCATCCGGCACAAGGCGCGCCTGCTGGACGTCTACGGCTGGAGCGATCACCTCTCCTGCGGCGACCCGTCCGGCTGCGGGGACCTGAAGGTGGGCGGCGGGGCGTTGCACGGCGGCTGGGTGCAGAGCACCCGCTACCGCGCTCCGGGCGCCGCGTCCTGGGCGGCCCGCGCCGCCGACGGCAGGCTCGCCGGGTTCGCGCTGCTCAGCGGCCGCGCGGTGGTCTGGTACGAGACGAAGGGCGGCACCGGGCAGTGGGCCGGGCCGGTGGCGCTGCCCGGCGGCGGCCTGGAGGGCCAGGTCTCGGTGCTCTCCCGCAGGGACGGCGCGCTGCAGCTGTTCTCGGTCAGGACCCGGCTGCCCGACACCCGCGGCACCGGCGTGCACCGCCGCGAGGTGGTGACCGCCGTGCAGCGCGGCACCGCCGCGGACGGCAGGCCGCTGTTCTCGCCCTGGAGCAGCCTGGGGACCAGCGAGGCGAACCCGGTGGCGTCCATGGAGATGGGCTTCCCCGAGGCGGCCGCCGGCCCCGACGGCACGGTCTACCTGGCGGTGCGCAACCAGGGCGGCGGCGTCAGCGTGCGCGTGCAGTCGGCCCGCGGCGCGTGGTCGCCCTGGACGCGGCTGCCGAACGCCGCCGAGTCCGGCGTGCGGGTGCTCGACGGGCTGGGCGTCGCGGTGGACCGGGCCGGCCGGGTGCACGTGTTCGCCCCCGCGCAGCGCGCGGTCCTGCACTGGACGTCGCCCGGGCGCGGGCGCCCGTTCGCCCTGGCCCGGCCGACGGGCCTGCCCGGCTCCTCGGGCCCGGTCAGCGCGCTGGCGATGCCCGACGGGTCGGTGCGGCTGGCCTACCGGGAGCCGCGCACGGCACAGGTCGTGCTCGCCGAGCTGACCGCGTCCGGCAGGACCGTGGTGCCACTGGGCCGCGGCGAGCCGGGCGGCGGCTTCGGGCGGGTGGCGATGGCCCACTCCGGCCCGGTCCAGGCGGCGTTGCCCGACGTGGCCGTGGCGGTCCGCAACGCCGCCGGGTGCGTCTCGGTCGCCGCCTCCCACCCCGCGCCCGAGCAGTGGTCGCGCGGCTCAGCACTGCACGTGCACTCCCCCGCGCTCGTCCAGGACGCCCAGGGCCGGCTGGTGGCGCTGGCCGTCGGCGCGGACGGCGCGCTGTGGTCGACCCGCTACGACGGCACGGTGGACGCGGCCGAGGTCCGCTGGACGCAGGCCGTGCCCACCGCCCGTGCCGCCACCGCGATCGCCGGGGCCGCCGTCACCCCTCGCCCGACCACCACCGGAAGGACCGCCTAGCATGACCGCCGCACCTCTCACCCGCCTCGTCCCGGCTCCGGCACTGCGGACGCCGGGGATAAGGCTGCGGCCGGTGCGCACCTCGGAGTCCTCGGCGGCGCTCGGCTCGGCCGTCCTCACGATGGCGGCGTACTGCCTGGCCATGGCGCTGCACGGGATGTACCCGTTCGGGCCGCGGTCGCGGGCGGTCAACGACCTGGGCAACCAGTTCGTGCCGTTCCACGCGCACCTGTGGGACCTGCAGCACGGCACCGGTTCCGGCGACCTGTTCTTCAACTGGAACAGCGGGTTCGGCACGCCCTTCCTGCCGGACTTCTTCGCCTACCTGTGCAACCCGTTCTCCTGGCTGACCGGCCTGTTCCCGCGGTCCATGGTGGACTTCCCGGTGTTCCTGGTGACGCTGCTGAGCGCGGGGCTGGCCGCCGCCGCCATGACCGCGGCACTGCGCTGCCTGCGCCCGGGCTCGCCGTGGCTGCGGGCGCTGCTGTCGGTCGGGTACGCGCTGTGCGCCTGGGTGGTCAACGACGCGTCGCCCGACCCGATGTGGATGTGGGGCCTGGCCGGGCTGCCGCTGCTGGTGATCGCCGCGGACTGGTGCCTGCGCGGGCGGCACTTCGTGCTCGGCACGCTGCTGGTGGCCGTGGTGTGGGCGGGCAACTTCTACACCGGCGCGATGGCCACCCTCGCGGCCGCCCTGGTCCTGCTGCTGCGGCTGGCGGTCGCGGCGGCCCCGCCGCGCGCCGCGGCCCGGGTGCTGCTGCGGGCGGCCGCGATGACGGCCACCGGTGTCCTGCTGGCCGCGCCCGTGCTGACGGTGAGCCTGGCCGCCAGCCGGGCGGCGCAGCCCGCGCCGGCCCAGCCCTACCACCGGGCGTTCGGCCCGCTGGACTACCTGGCCCAGCTGCTGCCCGCCGGACGGGCGCCGTTCAGCGCGCCGAACATCGCCGCGGGCATGCTGGTGCTGCTGCTGGTCGCCACGCTGCCGTTCCAGCGTGCCGTGGCGCGGCGGGAACGCGCCGGCTGGTACCTGCTGGCGGTGCTGGTGGCCCTGTCGTTCGTGTGGCAGCCGACCGTGCTGCTGTGGCACGGCCTGGCGATCCCCAACGGCAGCCCGTACCGGGCCGCGTACGTGCTCAGCGGGGTGCTGGTGATGGCCGCCTGGGTGTGTCTGGCGGCCCGGCCGGGGCCGCAGGCGCTGCTGTCCGGCGCCGGGCTGCTGGCGGTGCTGGTGCTGCTGGTCCACGGGCGGGCCGCGGTGCAGGGCCAGACGTGGCCCGCGACCCTCGTCGGCGGCTCGTTCTTCCTCGCCTGCCTGCTGCTGCTCACCCGGGTCCGGGGCCGCCGGCACGCGCCGTGGGTGCGCCGGGCGCTGGGGGCGGCGCTGGCCGCAGGGGTGCTGCTCGGTTCGGCGCAGGCGGTGTGGTCGTCCACGGTGATCCGTGACAAGAGCCCCTGGTTCACGCCGAAGGCCACCATGAACGCGCAGGCGCGGACGGAGTACCGGCGGATCCAGGACGCGTCGGCCTGGCCGGCGGCGCGCATCGACCCCGGCGGGCAGCGGTTCGCCAACAACGACCCGCTGCTCGTCGACGCGGAGGGCGGCGCCTACTACAGCAGTTACGTGCCGGCCGGCACCGCCCGGCTGCTGCAGTCGCTGGGCATGGGCTGGTACATCCAGGGCCGCCACCTGCTGAGCCCGGCCGACCCGGTGGGCCGGGCGATCATGAGCGTCGCCGCCTACGTGCCGGACCGCACGGACGCGCTGCGGCTCACCGGGGGCGGCGCTCCGCTGGTGACGGTCCGCCCGGCGCTGCCGGCCGCCGCCGGCGGCGACTCGGTCTTCGCCCGCCAGGAGCGGCTGCTGGGCGCCCGGGTCTACCAGGTCCCGGAGCTGCGGCCCGGGCCCGGTGCGGCGCCGGTCGCGGACGGGGCGCAGTGGCTGGTGCCGCAGGCCCGCGCGGGCGAGGCGTGGACGCACTTCACGGCCACGTGCACTCCCGGCAGCCAGGTGTACGTGTACACGCCGTGGCTGCGCGGCTGGGTGCTGGGCCTGGGACAGCAGCTGACCTCGCACGCCATCCGGCCGATGACCAGCAGCCCGCTGATGCTGCTGGGCACCGCTCCGGCCGGCGGGCGGCTCGACATCGCGGTGGCGGGCCGGCACGGCCCGCAGGAGATCCCGCGGCAGGCGGTGGGCTGCCTGAGCACCACGCGGCTGGCCGCCGCGGTCGACCGGCTGAAGGCCGCCGCGGCCACCTCGGTCCAGGTCGGGGGCCACCAGGTGAGCGCTCGCCTGCCGGCCGGCAGCCGCGGGTTCGCGGTGATCACCACGCCGGCGGTGGACGGCTGGAGCTGCTCGGCGGACGGCGGGCCCGCGCACCCGCCGGCGTCCTACGACGGCCTGATGGGCGTGCCCCTGGGCGCCGGCGCCTCGCGGATCTCCTGCGGCTTCACCCCGCCGGGCCTGGCCAAGGGCCTGGCGCTCAGCGGGGTGGGCCTGCTGGTGCTGCTGGGAGCCGCCGCCCGCCCGGTGTGGGCGCGGGCTCAGAGCTCCAGGAAGGTGAAGAGGTCTTCCCAGCGCTTGACGACGGCGTCCGCGGAGAACCGCTGAATGTTGACGACGGCACGCTCGCCCATCGTGTCGCGCAGCTGCTGGTCGCCCATCAGGACGCCCAGCTGGCGCGCGAACGCCTGGATGTTGCCCGGCTGGGCGAGCAGCCCGTCCTCCCCGTCCTGGATGATCTCCCGGACGCCGGGGGCGACGTCGAAGGCCACGCACGGCAGCCCGGTGACCATCGCCTCCAGGAGCGTCAGCGGGAAGCCCTCGGCGCGTGACGGCTGGGCGAACACCGAAGCGCCGTACAGCGCGCCGGGCACGTCGCTGGTGCGGCCCATCCACTCGACCGTGTCGTCGATGTCGAGCCGGTGCGCCTGCTGCTTGAGCAGCTGCTCGTCCTCGCCGGCGCCGTAGACCCGCAGCGTCCAGCCCGGGTGGTGGGGCGCGACCATGGCCCAGGCGTCGAGCAGCATGTCGATGCCCTTCTCCTGGGAGAGCCGGGCGACGGTGGTGACGACCTTCTCGCTGCGCGGCGAGGTGCGCTCGGGCACCCACGGCAGCGGGTTGGGCATGAAGTCGACGTTGTTCATGCCCTGCCGGATCCACAGGTCCGCGTCCTCGGCCGTCAGCGGCAGCAGCCGGTCGACGTCCTTGTAGTGCCGCTGGACGCGCGCGAAGCGGGAGGACTGGCGGCACGCCTCGAAGGACTCGTGGCTCATGCCGATCACCTTCAGGCCGGCGGTGTCGGAGAGGTTGACCCACTCCATCGCCCAGACCTGGGTGACGATGACGATGCCGCCGGGCTGCGCGGCACGGAACATCGCCGAGAGCTTGTCGGCCTGCTCCTGCATGCCCTGCCGGCGGCGCTGCTGCTCCCGGCGGGCCTTGAGGTTGGCCCGGTCCTTGACGGTCTGCGGCTTCCACGCCTGCGGCGGGTGCACGTCGTACAGCGTGGTGGTGGTGTACGGCAGGTCGTCGGCCATGTCGTGCCGGACCGTGGACGGGGTGATCCCGACGAGGTGCACGCGGTGGCCGCGGGCGGCGAACAGCCTGGCCATCTGGTGCGACCAGGTGGTGATGCCGCCGAGTTCGTCCACGCTGTTGCCGACGATGAAGATGTCCCGGTTCACTTCTTGCTCCCGCGGCGGAAGAACGTGTCGACGATCTGGGCGGCGGCGTCGCCGCGGTCGTACTCCCCGTACTCGGCCACGAACCGCTTGCGGGCGTCGGCCCAGGCGATGTCGGTGCCGGCGAGGTCGTCGAGCGCGGCGTACAGCTCGTCCTTCTCCTGCAGCACCGGGCCCGGCGCGTGCTTGGTCAGGTCGAAGTACGTGCCGCGAAGGCTGTTGACGTACTCGTCCAGGTCGTAGGCGAAGAACAGTATCGGGCGGTCGAGCAGCGCGTAGTCGAACATCACCGACGAGTAGTCGGTGATCAGCGCGTCGGCCATCAGGTACAGCGGCGTCACGTCGTGCATGCCGCTGACGTCGATGACCCGGCCGCGCACGGACGGCGGCAGCACCACGCTGTTGAGGTAGTGCGAGCGCATCAGCAGTACGTAGCGGTCGCCGAACCGGTCGGCGAACTCCTCGACGTCGAAGGGCGGTTCGAACTTCTGCACCTTGCCGTCGGCGGTGCTGCGGAAGGTCGGCGCGTAGAGCAGCACCCTGCGGTCCGCGGGGATGCCGAGCTCCTCGGCGAGCGGCCCGCGGTCGCGGACGGCGCCCTCGGTCTCCTTCTTCCACGCCGCGACCAGCGAGTCGTTGCGCGGGTAACCGCTGCGCACGACCTTGGACTCGGGCAGCCGGAACGCCGGGACCAGGGTCCGCACGTCGTGCTCGGTGCGGACCAGGAAGTGGTCGAAGCGGTCGAGGATCTGCTGCTGCGCGGCCTGCTGGTCCTTGGTCTTGGTCCTGAACTCCGGGCTGTCGAAGCCCATCTTCTTCAGGGCCGAGCCGTGCCAGGTCTGGATGTAGGTGGTCTCGGGGCGCTTGGCGAGCTTGATCGGGTAGCTCTGGTTGTCCACCCAGAACTCGGCCTGCGCCAGCGCCCGCAGGTACGGCCAGGACCAGCGCTTGACCAGCTCGGCGTCCTTCGGGAAGCCCTCGGGGTTGCCGGCGTAGGACCAGATCGGGGTGAAGTTCAGTCCCTGGCGGCGCATCTCCTCGTAGATCGCGCGCGGGCTGTCGCTGTACTGCTTGCCGAGGTGGCTCTCGAAGACCACGGTGCCCTTGCGGACCGGCAGCTTGAGCAGCACCTCGTGGTAGGCGCGGATCTTGGTCACGCCGGACTTGAGGTCCTTGCGGACCTGCTTGGCCTTGCGCACACCCGCCCGGGCGACCGCGCCGGGCGGGCCCTGCAGCGCCTGGTCGATGGCCTTGCGGCTGCGCCGGCTGACCGCGCCGGCCGCGACCAGCTGGAACGCCAGGTGGCCCTTGGCGCTGATCTCGGGCACCAGGGTGTCGGAGATCAGCCGGGTGAGCCGCGGACGCGACCGCAGCCGCTCGTGCCCCTCCAGCGGGGTGTCGCCGACGGTGAGGCGGGTGGTGGTCTTCTTGCCGTCCACCGTGAGCACCAGGCGGACGTCCCAGACGGCGTCGATGAAGCCCAGCGGCCGCAGCCTGCTGGCCAGTTCGGCGTCCGCGGACCAGTCGACGAAGTCGCCGTGGTGCTCGACCTCGCGCACCGGGAAGGCGAACTCCTGCAGCGACTTGCGGCGGGCCTTGAACCGCAGTTCCGCGGAGAGCTTCGCGCCGGGCGGGATGACGCCCAGCGGGTTGGTGATCCGCCCGGACAGCCGGACGCCCTTGGCGTCCTGGCCGTACGACGTGAGCGCGTTGCGCAGCAGCATCGCGTCGACGGTGTGCGTGTGGTAGCCGAGCTCGGTGACGTCCAGGATCTCGCGGGCCCGGGGGTCGTCCAGGTGCTCGGCGCACCAGTACACGCGGCCGTCGCGCTCGGTGAGGGTGGACGAGACCTTGCTGCGGTTGATGAGCGTGTCGACCGCGGTGATCAGGTTCGGCCAGTCCTCCTGCATCAGCAGGTAGGCGCAGATGCGGTGGATCGGCAGTAGCGCGTCGTAGGCGGCGTCGTCCATGCCGGACATGTAGCCGCGGGCGAGCTCGGCGAAGTTGTGCCGGAACTCCTGGTCGCGGAACGGCAGGTCGCGCAGGTGCAGCACCAGGTCGTGCTTGAGGAACTTGATGTCCTTGGCGAGCCGCAGCTCGTCGTGGCCGCCCTCGCGCAGCAGCCCGTCGATCCGCCGGTGGATCTCGATCCGGTCGGTGAAGTTGGTGAGCTCGTGGCGCCGGTTGGTGACCGACTTCTCCTTGGCCTTCTCCCGGACGTGCCAGTAGTAGACCTCGTTGGGGATGAGCGTGATGCGCCGCGCGGCCAGGTAGGCGCGGGCCGCGAACAGCAGGTCCTCGTAGAGCAGGCCCTTGGGGAAGCGCAGGTCGTTCTCGCGCAGGAAGTCCAGCCGGTAGCACTTGTTCGTGGACAGGGTGTCGAACACGAACAGGTCGGGCAGCTCGTGGACCGACTCCAGGGTGCGGGTGCTGCGGTACAGCCACTCGTACCACTTGTCGATCTTGCCGTTGCGGCTGTCGAGGAACGTGCGCACGCACAGGCCGGACACCATGTCGGCGCCGGTGCGCTGCGCGGCCTCCAGCATGTTGCGGCAGGCGTTGAGCTCCAGGACGTCGTCACTGTCCAGGAACATCACGTACTGACCGGCGCACTTGGTGATGCCCAGGTTGCGGGGCTCGCCGCCCGCGCCGCTGTTCTCGGGGAGCTGGTAGGCGCGCACCCGCCCGGGGTGCGCGGCCGCCAGCTCCTGGGCGACCTCGAAGCTGCGGTCGGGGCTGTGGTCGTCGACGATCACCACTTCGACGCTGCGCAGGGTCTGGTCCAGCACGGACTGCACAGCGGTCGGAAGGCGCTCGGCATCGTTGTAGACGATGACCACCACGCTGACGACAGGCTCAGTGTTCTCGCTCATCGCGCGCCATCCTACAAGAGGCCTGTTGCCATCTGTTTGCCCACTGTCAACCCGTCGGACCCATGTTCGACAGCGGGATCCGTCCAGCCCCGCGCGGTCAGCGGGTGCGCAGCCGGCGCCGCGCCGAGCCCACCGCCCGCCGCACCCCGTCCATGCCGCTGGCGCCGCGGAACAGCAGCGCCCGGCGGGGTGTGACGTGCGTCTGGACCAGCAGCACCCGGCCCGGCCGCAGCAGCACGGCGTCCCGCCGGGTGCGCTGCCCGGCGCCCGCGCGTACCTCGGTCTCGGTGGCGGGACCATCGCCGTACTCGACGCGGGCCCGCACCGACCACGAGGTGAGCCGGCCGGCAGCCGACAGGTCGCGTGCGGCGAAGGACACGTGCGCGGCCCAGCCGCCGGCGACCTGCCGCAGCTCACCCTCGGCGGTCACCGGCGGACGCAGGCCGGACCGCTCGGTGACCTCCAGCCGGACCCGCCGCGGGCCCAGCGCCTCCAGCAGGCCGTACAGCTCGCGGACCAGCAGGGTGACCCGCACGGTCGAACCGACGGTGACGGTCCCCTCGACGGCGATCGGCAGCCCGTCGGCGGGCAGCTCACGCAGGCCCTCCAGCGGGACGGAGGCACCGGCCGCCTCGAACACCGGCGCCTGCGCGTCGCCCTGGTAGGGCGGCACCAGGCGCGGCGGCACCACGGACAGCTCGACCAGGCGCACCAGGTCCGTTCCGGCGGGCACCTCGGGCAGCTGCCCCACCGCGGCGGCCAGCCAGCGCGAGACGGGACGGGCGCGCGCCACGGCGGACGCGGGGAAGCCCGCCAGGTGCTCGTGGGTGATCCGCCACCACGCGGCGCGGTAGGAGGCGCTGCGCTGCGGCAGCTCCCGCAGGTACATCGGCAGGTCGTAGTCGAGGAACTTGGCCTGCGCGTCCTCGGCGAGCCGGCCCAGTCCGGCGGCGGCCAGGTCGTCCACCACCATGCCGTGGGCGGTGACGCGGTCCTGCCAGTTCTGCACCACCGCGCGGTGCAGCGACACCGACAGGCTGGCCGCGTCCCGGCGCACGTGCCACCGGTAGACGGGGGCGCCGATCACCGCCATCCGCGGCCGGGCGGCGTAGAGGCGGCCGGTGAACACGAAGTCCTCGTAGAGCAGCCCGCTGGGGAAGCGCAGCCCGGTGCGGGTCAGGAAGTCGCGCCGGTACAGCTTGTTGACCACCAGGGTGTCCCAGAGCATCTCCGGGTGCCCGCCGATGCCGTCCAGCACGGTGCCGGGCAGTTTCGCGCCGGCCGCGACGTCGTACAACTGCGGCGCCCAGACGCTGGTGCGGCCCCCGGGCAGCTCCACCCGCAGGCAGGTGCCGGTCGCCACGTCCGCGTCGTGCCGGCGGGCGGCGGCCAGCAACAGCTCGGCGGCGTCCGGCTCCAGCACGTCGTCGCTGTCGAGGAACATCACGAACTCGCCGGTGGCCTCGGCGATCCCGCGGTTGCGCGGCTCGCCGCCGCTGCCGCTGTTCTCGTCGAGCCGGAACGCGCGGACCCGGCCCGGGTGCGCGGCCGCCAGCTCCTGCGCCACCTCGTGACTCCGGTCCGGGCTGTGGTCGTCCACGATCACCACGTCGACGTCCGGCAGTGACTGGCCGAGCACCGAGCGCACCGCGACCGGCAGCCGGTCCGCGTCGTTGTAGACGATCACCACGACGGTGACGCGAGCCATACGGACCTCATTCCCGGGAAGCTCCAGAATCCGCCTTTCGGATCATATCCGGCGTCCGCGCCATGGCATCCCGGCAGGTCATGGCCTCGGAACAGCACATTCCACAGCATGATGCCCCCGTCGTGCCCGAAATCGGCGGGTGTGAGGTACGTCACAGTGGACAACTTGCGGCCATCGAACGTTATCCACCTAGACGAAACGAGGTTCCAGGAGCGTTCACCGGCGCCACCTAGCCTCGCCGCCGGAGCTCTCGGCCATCGTGGCCACCTGCGCGGAAAGTGACCTTCATGCGACTGTCCATCGTGGTTCCCTGCTACAACGAAGAAGCGGTCGTCGACCTCTTCGACGCGCGCATTCGCGAGACCCTGGACGACCTGGGTGTCGACTACGAACTGTGCTACGTCGACGACGGCAGCAAGGACGGCACCCTGGCCAAGCTCCGCGCCCTGGCGGTGAACCGCGAGGCGAGCACCCGCTACGTGTCGTTCAGCCGCAACTTCGGCAAGGAGGCCGGGATACTGGCCGGCCTGCGGGAGACCACCGGCGACGCCGTGGTGATCATGGACGCGGACCTGCAGCACCCGCCGGAGCTCATCAGCACGATGCTGGAGCTGCACCGCAACGGCCACGACCAGATCATCGCCCGCCGCACCCGCGAGGGCGACAAGCCCATGCGGACCGCGGTCAGCCGGCTCTACTACCGCGTGATCAACAAGTGGGTGGACGTCGAACTCACCGACGGCGTCGGCGACTTCCGCCTGCTGTCGCGCCGCGCGGTGGACGCGCTGCTCTCGATGCCGGAGTACAACCGCTTCTCCAAGGGCCTGTTCTCCTGGATCGGCTTCGACACCGTCACCTTCGACTACCGCAACGCGGCGCGCGAGGCCGGCGAGACCAAGTGGCGCTTCGGCGCGCTGGTCAACTACGGCATGGACGGGCTGATCTCGTTCAACAACCGCCCGCTGCGCCTGGCGATCTACCTCGGCATGGCCATGGCCGGGATCGCCGCGGCCTACGCCGTCGTGGTCACCGTGATGGCGATGATCAAGGGCCCGGACGCCCCCGGTTACGTGACCCTGCTCGTGGCGATCGTCGGCCTGGGCGGCCTGCAGATGCTGATGCTGGGGCTGATCGGCGAGTACATCGGCCGCATCTACTATGAGACCAAGCGGCGGCCGCACTTCCTGGTCAAGGAGACCAACGCCCCGCGTTCCTTCGGGGTCGGCGTGCAGGCCACCGCGCCCGAGCACGTCGTGCCGTCCCGGCTGGAGATGCGTTGACCCTGCTCCGCTCGCCCCAGGTCCTGCAGATAGCGCGCTTCGCCATGGTCGGTGTGGTCAACACCGCCACGTTCTACGGGTTCTACCTGGCGCTGCACCCGCTGATGCCGTACTTCCTGGCGTACACGGCCGCGTTCGTGCTGAGCATGATCGGCTCGTTCTTCCTCAACACGTACTTCACGTACCGCACGCGGCCCACCTGGCGGAAGTTCCTGCTGTTCCCGCTGACCAACCTCACGAACTACGTGGTGACCAGCGTCGGCGTCTACGTCTTCGTCGAGTGGGCGCACATGAACGACAAGATCGCCCCGCTGGTGGCCGCCGCCGCGGCCATCCCGTTCACCTACGTGCTCTCCCGCCGCATCCTGACCCGCGGGGCGCGGCAGGATGCGGACGCCTCAGAGGGCGCGGAGGGTGCACAGGTCGCGGAGGACACGGAAGCGGGCCCGGCGGACGGCACGGCGGCCGGACCGGCCGCCCCGCAGCAGCACCCGCAGGACCTGGCGCCGGTCACCCGTCCCTGACGGCCCCGGCGCGCTCCGCGCCCGCACCCCGCGACGCACCCGGCCCGCCGCTCCCCCGGAGCTCAGGCGGGCCGGTGCACGCCGGTCACTCGAACGGGTCGAACCCGCGGTACTCCTGCTCGGCCTCGTCCCGCTCCGCCTGCTTGTCACGGCGGCGCGAGGCGGCGGGCCGCGGCGCGTCGAACCGGTGGTCCTCGCCACGGCGCCCCAGCATCTCGGCGCCCGCCGCCATCGACGGCTCCCAGTCGAAGACGACCGCGTCGTCGTCGGAGCCGATCGCCACGCCGTCACCGGCCCTGGCGCCGGCCTTCACCAGCGCGTCCTCCACACCGAGGCGGTTCAGCCGGTCGGCCAGGTAGCCGACGGCCTCGTCGTTGGTGAAGTCGGTCTGCCGCACCCAGCGCTCGGGCTTCTCGCCGCGGACGCGGAACAGGCCCTCGTCCTCGCGGACGACCGTGAAGCCCGCGTCGTCGACCGCCTGCGGGCGGATCACGATCCGGGTCGACTCCTGCGCCGGCTGCGCCGCGCGCGTCTCCGCGACGATCTTCGCCAGCGCGAACGACAGCTCGCGCAGCCCCGCGTGGGAGACCGCGGACACCTCGAAGACCTGGTAGCCGCGGGACTCCAGCTCCGGGCGGATCATGTCCGCCAGATCGCGGCCGTCGGGCACGTCGACCTTGTTGAGCGCCACGACGCGCGGCCGGTTCTCCAGGCCCGCGCCGTACGCGCGCAGTTCCGCCTCGATGACGTCGAGGTCGCTCACCGGGTCGCGGTCCGACTCCAGCGTCGCGGTGTCCAGCACGTGCACCAGCACCGAGCAGCGCTCGACGTGCCGCAGGAACTCCAGGCCCAGCCCGCGCCCCTCGCTCGCGCCGGGGATCAGCCCGGGCACGTCCGCGATCGTGTACACGGTCGAACCGGCGGTCACCACACCGAGGTTGGGCACCAGCGTGGTGAACGGGTAGTCGGCGATCTTCGGCTTCGCGGCCGAGAGCACCGAGATCAGCGAGGACTTGCCGGCGCTCGGATACCCGACCAGCGCGACGTCCGCGACGGTCTTCAGCTCCAGCACGACGTCCCGCTCCTGGCCCGGCACACCGAGCAGCGCGAACCCGGGTGCCTTGCGGCGGGCCGACGCCAGCGCGGCGTTGCCCAGGCCGCCGCGGCCGCCCTGCCCGGCCACGAACGTGGTGCCCTGGCCGACCAGGTCGGCCAGCACGTTGCCGTGGCGGTCGAGCACGACCGTGCCGTCCGGCACCGGCAGCACCAGGTCGGTGCCGTCCTTGCCGGAGCGGTTGCCGCCCTCGCCGGGCTTGCCGTTGGTGGCCTTGCGGTGCGGGCTGTGGTGGTACTCCAGCAGCGTCGTGACGTCCTGGTCGACGACCAGGGTCACGTCGCCGCCGCGGCCGCCGTTGCCGCCGTCCGGGCCGCCCAGCGGCTTGAACTTCTCCCGGTGCACGGAGGCGCAGCCGTGGCCCCCGTTACCCGCGGCGACGTGCAGCTCGACGCGGTCCACGAAGGTGGTCATGGATGCTTCCTCCAGATTGCGTACGGGATGTCCCCGGAACTTACTCCGGGTGTAACACGCCGAGGGCGGCCCCGCTTCCCGTTACCGGGAGCGAAGTCCGCCCTCGAGGTTTTCGGCTGCGCTGGAACCCTTGCGGGTCAGGCGGCCGGAACGATGTTCACGACGCGACGGCCGCGCTTCGTGCCGAACTCGACCGCACCGGCGGCGAGGGCGAACAGCGTGTCGTCCTTGCCGATGCCGACGCCGGCGCCCGGGTGGAAGTGGGTACCGCGCTGGCGGACGATGATCTCACCGGCGTTGACGACCTGACCGCCGAAGCGCTTCACGCCGAGCCGCTGAGCGTTGGAGTCGCGACCGTTCCGGGTGGACGATGCGCCCTTCTTGTGTGCCATGTCTCAGTCCCTTACTTCGCAGCCGTGGGGATGCCGGTGATCTTCAGGGCCGTGTACTGCTGACGGTGGCCCTGGCGCCGGCGGTAGCCGGTCTTGTTCTTGTAGCGCAGGATGTCGATCTTCTGGCCCTTGTGGTGGTCCACGATCTCGGCCTCGACCTTGATACCGGCCAGCACCCACGGGTCGCTCGTGACGGCGTCGCCGTCCACGACGAGCAGGGTCGAGAGCTCGACCGCGTCGCCCACCTTGCCAGTGGAAATCTTGTCAACCTCGACGATGTCGCCGACGGCCACCTTGTGCTGGCGGCCACCGCTACGCACGATCGCGTACACGCGGAACTCACTCTCGCTCGATTCGGACCCCTGACGCCAGCCGTCCCTGTGGTGCGATGGGGGGCCTCTCCCACGGGTCCGGAACCGGGCCCCAGGAGGGATGTGCTCAGGAGAAGAAGGCGCAGAAACGCCGAAAGTCAAGATTACGGAGTGCCCCCACCCGGGTCAAATCCACCCGGAGCGCGGGGTCCTCAGGACTCGCCCGAGGACCCCGCGCCGCTGGAAGGCGCTCAGTCCGTGGCCGCAGCCGACTTCTTGGCGGCGGCCTTCTTGGTCGTGGCCTTCTTGGCCGTGGCCTTCTTCGCCGTCTTCTTGGCGGTGGCCTTCTTCGCGGTCTTGCGAGCCGCGCGCTTCACCGCCGGCTCCTCGCCCGCGGGCGCCGCCTCGGACTCCGCGGGGACGACCACGACCGCGGCCTCCTCCGCGGCGGCCGTCGCGTCCGGCGAACCGGCGGGCGCGGCCACCTTGCGGGTGACGCGGCGCCGCGTGCGGGCCGGCGGCTCGGTGGACACGGCCACCTCGGGCACCGGCACCGGCTCGGCCGCGTGCGGCTGCTCGGCGGCCACGACCACGACCGCGGCCTCCTCCGCGGCGGCCGTCGCGTCCGGCGAACCGGCGGGCGCGGCCACCTTGCGGGTGGCGCGGCGCCGCGTGCGGGCCGGCGGCTCGGTGGACACGGCGACCTCGGGCACCGGCACCGGCTCCGGGCCGGTCTCGATGACCGGCTCGCTGACCGGCACCACGACCACGGCCGGCTCCGGCTCGGCGCTCGCCGCGGCCGGCGCGCCCTCGGGCGCGGTGGCCTTGCGGGAGCCCCGCCGGCGGCCGCGGCCACGCGGCCCGGCGCCGTTCGCGGCGGCCTCCGCCTCCGCGGCGCTGCCGAACCACTCCTCGCCCGGGTCACCGACCGACGGCACCAGCTCCGACTCGCCGACCTCGATCGGCTCCAGCTCGGGCAGCTCCTCGGTCTCCGCCTCGGCCTCGGTCTCGTGCAGGGCCTCGGCCGCCTCGTGGACGTGCTCGTGGTCCTGCTCGCCCGCGCCGCCCCGGCCGCCGCGGCGCTTGCGCTTGCCGCCGCCGCCCGTGGTCGTCGCCTGGTCCATGTGGACGATGACGCCGCGGCCGTTGCAGTGCACGCAGGTCTCGGAGAACGACTCCAGCAGGCCCTGGCCGACCCGCTTGCGGGTCATCTGCACCAGGCCCAGCGAGGTCACCTCGGCCACCTGGTGCTTGGTCCGGTCCCGGCCCAGGCACTCCAGCAGCCGCCGCATGACCAGGTCGCGGTTGGACTCCAGCACCATGTCGATGAAGTCGATCACCACGATGCCGCCGAGGTCCCGCAGCCGCAGCTGCCGGACGATCTCCTCGGCCGCCTCCAGGTTGTTGCGGGTGACGGTCTCCTCGAGGTTGCCGCCCTGCCCGGTGAACTTCCCGGTGTTGACGTCGATGACGACCATGGCCTCGGTCTTGTCGATCACCAGCGAACCGCCGGACGGCAGCCACACTTTGCGGTCCAGCGCCTTCAGCAGCTGCTCGTCGATCCGGTAGGTCGCGAAGACGTCCACGTCGGAGGTCCAGCGCGACAGCCGGTCGGCCAGGTCGGGCGCGACGTTCGTGACGTACTCGTGGATCGTCGACCACGCCTCGTCGCCGCTGACGATGACCTTGGAGAAGTCCTCGTTGAAGATGTCGCGGACGACCCGGACGGTCATGTCGGGCTCGCCGTAGAGCAGGGTCGGCGCGTTGCCGCCGGCACCGCCCTTGGACTTCTTCTGGATGTCCTCCCACTGCGACTGCAGCCGGTCGACGTCGCGGCGCAGCTCGTCCTCGCTCGCGCCCTCGGCGGCGGTGCGCACGATGACGCCCGCGTCCTCGGGGACGATCTTCTTGAGGATGGTCTTCAGCCGGGCCCGCTCGGTGTCGGGCAGCTTGCGGCTGATGCCGGTCATCGAGCCCTCGGGCACGTACACCAGGTAGCGGCCGGGCAGCGAGACCTGGCTGGTCAGGCGGGCGCCCTTGTGGCCGATCGGGTCCTTGGTGACCTGCACCAGCACGGACTGGCCGGACTTCAGCGCCGACTCGATGCGGCGCGGGCCGCCGGACAGGCCGAGCGCCTCGAAGTTGACCTCACCGGCGTACAGGACGGCGTTGCGCCCCTTGCCGATGTCGACGAACGCGGCCTCCATCGACGGCAGCACGTTCTGGACCTTGCCCAGGTAGACGTTGCCGACGTAGCTGGTGGCCTGCTCCTTGTTGACGTAGTGCTCGACGAGGACGTTGTCCTCCAGCACGCCGATCTGGGTGCGGTCGCCGTTCTGCCGGACGACCATCACGCGCTCGACGGCCTCGCGGCGCGCGAGGAACTCCGCCTCGGTGATGATCGGCACCCGGCGGCGGCCCTGCTCGCGGCCCTCACGGCGGCGCTGCTTCTTCGCCTCCAGGCGCGTCGAGCCCTTGATGGACTGCACCTCGTCGGCGCCCGTGCCGCCCTCGGTCCTCGCGGCACGCGGCTCGCGCACCTTGACGACGGTGCGCTCCGGGTCGTCGGACGCCCCCTCGTCACCGCCCCCGTCGGAACCGCGGCGGCGACGGCGGCGGCGACGGCGGCTGCTGGCGCTGGAGCCCGCACCGCCCTCGTCGTGCTCGTCCTCGTGGTCCTCGCCCTCGGACTCGTCGTCCTCGGCGTGCCCGTCCTCGTCCTCGTCGGACCCGCCGTCCTCGTGGTCCGCGGACTCGCCCCGGCGACGGCGGCGGCCTCCCCGGCGGCGGCGGCGCGACGGGCGCTCCTCGCCCTCGGCGCCGGTCTCGTCGAGGTCCTCGCCCTCGGCCTCGGCATCCTCGGCGGACTCGACCTCGGGCTCGTCGGCCGCGGTCACCGCGACCGGCTCGGCGGCGCCGCCCCGGCGGCGACGGCGGCGGCGCGGCGTGCGACCGCCCTGCTCGTCCTCGTCCTCGGCTTCCGCCTCGGGCTCGGCCTCCGTCTCGGCGGCGGCCGGCTGCGCGGCGGCGGCCGCCTGCGGGGCCTGGAACACCGGCTGCTGGAAGACGGCCATGGCGGGGCGCACGGCGCGGCGGCGGCCGCCACGCGACGGCGCGGCCTCCGCCCCGGTCTCCTCCGGCTCCCCGGTCTCTTCGGTCTCCTCGGCGCGCACGTCGACGGTCACGCTCTCGACGGCGATCCCGAATGCCTCGGCGACGGCGGCGGTGGCCTCGGCGGCCGCCTCCTCCAGGGTGTCGCCGTAGCCGCGGATCTCGTAGGCGTCGTCGATCTCGACGGCCCAGCCGTCACCGTCGCGCACGGCCCTGCCGGTGTACGCGGTCGCGGGCGCGGCGGCCGCGCCCTCGCCCCGGGTCTCGGCCCTGGGCGCGAGCGAGCCGGGCTTCAGGCGGCGCGAGCCGTCGCCCGCGGAGAACGTCGCCGCGACGGCGCCCCTGCGGTTGCGGGAGCGGCGGCGGCCCTCCTCCTGCGGCTCGGCGGCGGGGGCCGCGGCCGGCGCCGCGGTCTTCGCCGCGGGGGCGGACTCGCCGGCGGCCGCCTTGCGGGTGGCGCGGCGGCGGGTGCGGGCGGGCGGCTCGGTGTCGGTGCCGTCGGCGGCCGCCTCGGCCACCGCTTCGGCACCGGCGGACGTGTCCTCGGCGGCCGCGACGCTTTCCGCGGCGGCGGGCGAACCGGCCGGGCGGGACGCGGCACGGCGCCTGCGCGCGGGGGCCGCGGGCGCGGCCTCGGACTCAGCTGCGGGGCCGGCGGGGGTCTCGGCGGTCTCGGCCTCCGGCACACCCGCCGGACGGGACGCCGCACGACGACGGCGCGTCGTGGCCGGCGCAGCCTCGGGCTCAGCGGACTCGGCGGACTCCGCGGCGGGAACCGCCGCCTCGGCGGACTCCGCAGCCGTCGGCGAACCGGCCGCACGGGAGGCCGCACGACGCTTGCGGGCGGGGGCCGCGGGCGCGGCCTCGGTCTCGGTGTCAGCCGCCGGGGCGGCGGGGGTCTCGGCGGTCTCGGCCTCCGGCGCACCCGCCGGACGGGACGCCGCACGACGACGGCGCGTCGTGGCCGGCGCAGCCTCGGGCTCAGCGGACTCGGCGGACTCCGCGGCGGGAGCGGCCGCCTCGGCGGACTCCGCAGCCGTCGGCGAACCGGCCGCACGGGACGCCGCACGCCGCTTGCGGGCGGGGGCCGCGGGCGCGGCCTCGGTGGTGTCAGCGGCTTCGGTGGTTTCTGCGGCCTCCGCCGCGGCGGGCGAACCCGCGGCGCGGGACGCGGCACGGCGCTTGCGCGCGGGGGCCGCGGGCGCGGCCTCGGACTCGGCGGTCTCGCCGGTCTCGGCGGGGGCGGCCGTCTCCGGCTCCGCGGCGGCCGTCTTGCGGGTGGCGCGGCGGCGGGTGCGGGCGGGCGGCTCGGTGTCGGTGCTGTCGGCGGTGCCCGCGGCGCTGTCGCCGGCGGGGGCCGCGGTGGTGTCGGAACCTGCGGCGGGCGATCCCGCGGGGCGGGACGCCGCGCGGCGGCGGCGCTTGGGCGCCGCGTCCGTCGTGGGTTCCTCGGAGGTCGAGGGCGTGGTCGGGTCGGTCTGGTCGGGCATTCGGGCAGTGCTCCCGTCGTGCTCCCGGGCGCCGCGCCCTGTTCGGGGCCGGTGGCCGCCTGGGTCGCGGGACCGGCCTCCGGGGCGCGGGCGCCGCACGGGAGCTGCTGTGTCGCTCATCGGCCAGCCGGTTCGGCGTACCGACGAAAGTCTCATGTGGTCAGCGGCGCCGGACCCGGGTGGCTCCCTGGTGCGTCGGCGACGCGTGACGCCGTACTTAGGCGGAACCGGCCGGTACCGCCACGGCGTCGCGATCAGGCGCGAGCGGGTCGGTGACCGTGCCGGACTCCTCGTCGAGCGGCCCCTGCGCCAGCCTGGTCACCGCTGCGGGGACCGGCGGCGCGAGGTCGGCCGTCGTGTGGAGGCCGGACAGTACGTCGTCGGGCCGTACGGCAGGTGTCAGGTGCCGCACAACCAGCCGCAGTATCGCACAAGCACGGTCGTCCGGCCCATCGGCACCCGTGCGGGTCGCGTCCGTGTCCACGACGTCGAGTCGCGTGACCGCGGCCCGGCAGTCGAAGGTGCGGATGCCGTTCTTGGTGCTGCGCTGTACTTCCACGCTGTCCGCGGCGAGGAACGCCTCGACGGCCTTCGCGGCCGCCTCGGGCTCGACGCCCTCCAGTCGCAGCTGCCAGACCGACGCCTCCAGGCGTTCTGCGAGGCCCGGAGTGCTGACCTCGACGGCCTCGATGACGTCGAGGCCGTCGGGCAGCGACTCGTCGAGGAGCAGCCGCAGTTGCTCGGGGTCGCGGGTCTGGGCGAGGGCGATCTCCAGGTACTCGGCTTCGCTGCCGACGCCGGTGGGTGCGGCGCCCGCGTACGACACCTTCGGGTGCGGGGTGAACCCGGCCGAGTACGCCATGGGGACGTCGGCGCGGCGCAGGGCCCGCTCGAAGGCGCGCTGGAAGTCGCGGTGGCTGGTGAACCGGAGGCGGCCGCGCTTGGTGTAGCGCAGTCGGATGCGCTGCACCGCGGGTGCGGGCGGCGGGCCTTCGGGCTGTCGCTTGCCCAGAGTCGTTCAGTCCCTCGTGTGTGTCCGGATGCGCGCGGGTGCGCGCTGCGTACGCGTGCGGCACGACTTCCGTACCGCACCTCCAAGGTTACGCCGCGCCGACCGCTCCCCGCGCCGCCCCGTCACCCCCTGTGGACAACCCCCGACGCGTGGTGCGTGCGCGGGGCGGGTCGCGCCGCATGCGACGGGTTTCCCGGACGGTGCCGGGCCGCGCACCGGGCACCGCGCCACGTGCGGGCCGGCCGGGGCCCCGCCTCCGGCGGCGACGCGGGCGTGCGGACGGCGCGCGTGGCGCCTACGCGGAGGTGGGGACCCAGAAGCGGAGCTGGCCGCCGCGTTCGTCCTCGAAGACGCCGCCGCAGGCCTCGATCACCTTGCGCGAGGCGGTGTTCGTGGTGAGGCAGGTGATCAGCGCGTGCTCGATGCCGAGGTCGGCGGCGCGGGGCAGCGCGGCGCGCAGCATCGCGGTGGCGTGCCCGCGGCGGCGGACCGAGGCGCGCACGTCGTAGCCGATGTGGCCGCCGTAGTTGAGGAGGAAGTCGGTGAGGTCGTGCCGGATGACGATCCGTGCGAGGAAGGTGTCGCCGTCCGCCCACCACAGGGTGGTGGAGTGCACCCGGCCGGGCAGGAGCGGCGCGCCGGGGTCGCCCTCCGTGTGGAGCGCGGCGGTGAAGCGCGCGAAGCCGTCGGGGGTGTGCCAGGCCGCGGACCAGTCGCGCATGTCGCGGCCGAGCGTGGAGGTGTCGTCCGGGCCGCCGCGCCCCTCCGCGCCGAACTCGTCCATGGCGGCGAGGAACGAGGAGTGGAGCCGGACGTCGGGAGCGGTCAGCTGCGGCATCGCCCCAGTGTGGTCGTGCCGACCCCCCGGCGGCCACCGGTTTGTCACCGGGGCCGCCGGGCGGCGGGTGCGCGCGTCCGCCTGCGAGGTTCCGCGCGGGCGGACAGGGGGGAGGCGCGGGGCGCGGGAGCGCCGTCAGGCGGGCGTCACGCGGGGACCGGCGCCGGCTCCGCGTCGGCGTTCGGGTCGGCGTCGGGGTCGGCGCCCTCCAGGTACTCCTCGCTGATCTCCTTGGGGCCGAACGGCCACACCTTCTCGTAGCGGGACCACAGCGCGAAGGCGACGAGCCCCAGCGCCACCCACGCCAGCGACCACTCGATGGGGTGGCGTCCGGGCGAGTTCTTGTCCGCGTAGCCGTAGATGACGAGCCATCCGACGAGCGCGACGATGCTCGGCACCGGGTACAGCCACATCCGGTAGGGGCGGCGCAGGCCCGGCTGCCGGGACCGCAGCACGGTGAGGGCGACGATCTGGGCGAGCGCCTGGACGATGACCATCACGGTGGTGAGCAGCTGGATGAGGGTCGCCAGGTCGGTGTGGCGGCCGATCAGGAAGCCGCCCGCGGTGATGACGCCCATGGTGGCCAGGCCCCACATCGGGAAGCGGTGCCGCTGGTGCAGCTTGGCGTAGGGCCGGAAGAACACCCGCTCGCGCGCGGCGTCGTAGGGCACCCGGGAGCCGCCGAGCAGACCGGTGAAGACCGACGCGAACGCGGTGATGAGGATGAGCACGGTGACGGTGTCGGCCGCGCCCTTGCCCCAGGTCTTCTCCAGCACCGCGGACGCCACGGAGGTGGAGGCGATGTCCTGCGGGTCGGTCATCCGGTGCCAGTCGATGACGCCCAGCGTGCCGATCTGCAGCAGCAGGTAGATCGCCATGATGCCGAGGATGGAGAAGATGATGGAACGCGGCAGCACGCGGCCGGGGGTCTTGATCTCCGCGCCCATGTACGCGGTGGTGTTGTACCCCAGGTAGTCGTAGATGCCGATGGTCAGACCGGCGGCGAACCCGGTCCAGAAGTGGCTGGTGTTCAGGGCGAAGGCGTGCGCGGGGTAGGTGAACGCCATGTGCCCGGAGAAGTGCGTGGCCGAGGCGATGATCACCAGCAGCACGGAGACGATCATCACCACCCACATCACGGCGGTGATCCGCGCGATGTGCTCGATGCCCCGCCACAGCAGGCCGATGACCACGGCGATCATCGCCAGGCCCACCAGGTCGCCGGTGGTCCTGCCCATGTGCGGCGCCAGATAGCCCAGGTACTGCACGAAGCCGACCACGCCGGTGGACATGATCAGCGGGATGAAGAGCATCGCCGTCCAGACGAACAGGAACGGCATCAGCTTCCCGCTGCGGTACTGGAACGCCTGGCGCAGGTAGACGTAGGAGCCGCCGGAACCGGGCATGGAGGCGCCGAGCTCGGCCCATATCAGGCCGTCGGCGAGAGCGAGCACGGCGCCCGCGACGAACCCGAGGATGGCCTGCGGGCCGCCGAACGCGGCGACCATGAGCGGGATGGTGACGAACGGCCCGATGCCGCACATCTGGCTCATGTTGATGGCGGCGGCCTGGAACAGGCCGATTCTGCGGACGAATCCGCCTGCTGGCGGGGGGCTTCCGGACATGGGGGCTCCCTGGCGGGGTGTGGACGGGCGGGACTGGTGGCAGCGATGGACACGGCGGACGCGGGAAACGTGGCGGAGACGGCCCTACTCCCTGGGCGGCGGGCGTGCTTAAGTTAAGTTCCCTTACTAAGAGCGTCAAGGGGTCCGGGCAACTTCAGGGGACGAGTGCGTGAGAATGCCGATATGACCAGCAGTGAGAGCGGGGTCGACCAGCCCTGGAACCAGCAGCGACTGCGCAGTTCCAACGAACGGATGCTGCTGGAGCGGCTGCGCGCCACCCCCGCCTCCCGCGCCCAACTGGCCCGCGAGACCGGCCTGTCCAAGCCGACCGTCTCCAGCGCGCTCGCCTCGCTCGAGGCCGCCGGCCTGGTCCGCGAGGCCGGCCACCACACCCCGGAGCGCGGCCGCGCCGCCGTGCTCTACGCGCCCGACCCGTCGGCCGGGTACGCGCTCGGCATCGACATCGGCCGCGCCTGGCTGCGGGTCGCGCTCGCCGACCTCGACGGCACGGTCGTGGCCCGCAAGGACGTCCGCAACCGGGCCCGCACCTCGGGCGCCATGGCCGACCTCGTGGTGGCCACCGCGCACCAGGTGGTCGCCGGCTCCGACGTCGTGCCGGCCGACGTCGTCCACGCCGTCGTCGGGACGCCCGGCGTCTACGACCCCGCGGTCCGCCGCGTGCGCTACGCCCTGCACCTGCCCGGCTGGGGGCGCGCCGGCCTCTTCGACCGGATGCGGGAGGAGTTGGGGGTCCCGCTGGCGGTGCACAACGACGCCAACCTCGCCGCGGTCGGCGAGCACGCCTTCGGGGTCGGCGCGGGCAGCCGGCTGTTCGTCTACGTGATGATCGGCACCGGCCTGGGCATGGGCATCGTCGCCGACGGACGGCCGTTCACCGGCGCGAGCGGGGCCGCCGGCGAGATCGGCTTCCTGCCGTGGAACGACCGCGCGCCCGACACCCTGGAGGACGCGGTCTCCGCCGAGGCGGTCGTGCGCACGGCCCGCGCCCTGGGCATGACCGGCACCCTGACCGCCAAGTCCGTCTTCGAGGCGGCCCGCGCCGGGGAGGCGGCCGCCGTCGGCGCGGTCCGCCAGGAGGGCGAGCGGCTCGCCCACACCGTCTCCGCGGTCGCCGCCGTCCTCGATCCCGAACTGGTCGTGCTGGGCGGCGGCGTGGGCCACAGCGCCGACCTGCTGCTGCAGACCGTCCGCGACACCCTGCGCCGCCTCACGCCGCTGCGCCCCAAGGTCGCGGCCAGCGCGCTCGGCGAGGACGCGGTGCTGCTGGGCGCGGTCGCGACCGCGATGGGCCGGGCCCGGGACGTGGTGTTCGCGCAGCGCGCGTGACCGTCCCGCGACGGCGCCAGGGCCCGCTCCCCCGGACCGGACCCGTCAGCCCGCGTCGGCCGCGCCCGCGTTGACGACCGTCAGCGGCAGCAGCTTCTTGCCGGTGGGGCCGATCTGGATGTGCGTGTCGAGCTGCGGGCAGACGCCGCAGTCGAAGCACGGGGTCCAGCGGCAGTCCTCGACCTCGGTCTCGTCGAGGGCGTCCTGCCAGTCGTCCCACAGCCAGTCCTTGTCGAGGCCCGAGTCCAGGTGGTCCCAGGGCAGGACCTCCTCGACGGTGCGCTCGCGGGTGGTGTACCAGGACAGGTCCAGGCCGAAGGCGGGCAGCGCGGACTCGCAGGCCCGCATCCAGCGGTCGTAGGAGAAGTGCTCGCGCCAGCCGTCGAAGCGGCCGCCGTCCTCGTAGACGGCGCGGATGACGGCGCCGACCCGGCGGTCGCCGCGGGACAGCAGGCCCTCGATGATGCCGGGCTTGCCGTCGTGGTAGCGGAAGCCGATGTTGCGGCCGTACTTCCGGTCGCCGCGGATGGCGTCGCGCAGCTTCTCCAGGCGCGCGTCAGTCTCCTCGACGCCGAGCTGCGGCGCCCACTGGAACGGGGTGTGCGGCTTGGGCACGAACCCGCCGATGGACACCGTGCAGCGGATGTCGTTCTGCCCGGTGACCTCGCGGCCCTTCTGGATGACCTTCTTGGCCATCTCCGCGATCTGCAGCACGTCCTCGTCGGTCTCCGTCGGCAGGCCGCACATGAAGTACAGCTTCACCTGGCGCCAGCCGTTGCCGTAGGCGGTCGCGACGGTCCGGATCAGGTCCTCTTCGGAGACCATCTTGTTGATGACCTTGCGGATCCGCTCGGAGCCGCCCTCGGGCGCGAAGGTCAGGCCGGACCGGCGGCCGTTGCGGGTCAGCTCGTTGGCCAGGTCGATGTTGAACGCGTCGACGCGGGTCGACGGCAGCGACAGGCCGATCTTGTCGTCCTCGTAGCGGTCGGCGAGGCCCTTGGCGACGTCGGCGATCTCACTGTGGTCCGCCGAGGAGAGCGACAGCAGGCCGACCTCCTCGAAACCGGTCGCTTTCAGCCCGGCCTCGACCATCTCGCCGATGCCGGTGATGGAGCGCTCGCGCACGGGGCGGGTGATCATGCCGGCCTGGCAGAAGCGGCAGCCGCGGGTGCAGCCGCGGAAGATCTCCACGGACATGCGCTCGTGCACCGTCTCGGCCAGCGGGACCAGCGGCTGCTTGGGGTACGGCCACTCGTCGAGGTCCATGACGGTGTGCTTGGACACCCGCCACGGCACGCCCGACCGGTTGGGCACCACGCGGGAGATCCGGCCGTCGGCCAGGTACTCCACGTCGTAGAAGCGCGGCACGTAGACGCCGCCGGTGCGGGCCAGCCGCAGCAGCAGCTCGTCCCGGCCGCCGGGCCGCCCCTCGGCCTTCCAGGCGCGGACGACGTCGGTGATCTCCAGCACGGCCTGCTCGCCGTCGCCGATGACGGCGGCGTCGATGAAGTCGGCGATCGGCTCGGGGTTGAACGCCGCGTGGCCGCCGGCCAGCACGACCGGGTCGTCCACCGTGCGGTCCGCGGAGTTCAGCGGGATGCCGGCGAGGTCGAGCGCGGTCAGCATGTTGGTGTAGCCCAGCTCGGTGGAGAAGCTCAGGCCGAACACGTCGAAGGCGCGCACCGGGCGGTGGGCGTCGACGGTGAACTGGGGCACCCCGTGCTCGCGCATCAGGGCCTCCAGGTCGGGCCACACGCTGTACGTGCGCTCGGCCAGCACGCCCTCGCGCTCGTTGAGCACCTCGTAGAGGATCATGACGCCCTGGTTGGGCAGGCCGACCTCGTAGGCGTCGGGGTACATCAGGGCCCACCGCACGTCGGAGGAGTCCCAGTCCTTGACGGTGGAGTTCAGTTCTCCGCCGACGTACTGGATGGGCTTCTGGACGTGCGGGAGAAGCGCTTCCAGGCGCGGGAAGACCGACTCGACAGGCATCTCGGCGACTTTCATCAGCGGGCGGGGAAACCCCGTGCGGTGCGGCCACGGGGTGGACGACCCTCAAGGTTACCCGAGCGCGGACGGCCCGGATCTCGCGTCACACCGGCTGGTCGGCGTCCCGCCAGGCGGCGGGCAGCTCGGCCTCCACGGCGGCGGCGATCTCGCGCTCCCTGCGGTCGACGGCGTCGTACGGCGCGGTGTCCTCACCGGCCCGCGCGGCCGTGGACCGCACTCCGGCGACGGCCGTGCGGCACATCACGCTGTCCTGGTGCTCGCCGAGCAGCTGCTGGACGGACTTCATCCGCGAGGTGTGGACGGCCGCCGGGCGGCCGAGGACCGGCTGGGCCGCCTCGGAGGAGTAGCGGGCGCGCTTGGCGTCCTTGCGGGCCTCGTGCAGCGCCGTGTCGCGGTCCGTGCCCGGTGGCAGGGCCATCGCCGCGTGGATGCCGCGCCGCAGCCGGGCGTGGTCGCGGCGGACGGTCGCCTGCGCGGCGGCGGCCGCGGGGGCCGCGGCGGCGTCGGTGTAGGGGGGCGCGGCGAGCAGCGCCTCGAAGGTGTCGAGCAGCGCGAAGTAGCGGGCGCCGTCCAGTTCGGCGGGGGCGGCGGCGTGCGCATCCCCGGCCTGCCCGCTGCCGCCTGCGGTGCCGGTGCCGGTGCTGGTGCCCGTGCCGGTGCCGGTGTCAGTGCCGCCGGTCGCGCCGTCGCCGTCCAGCAGGCGGCTGCGCAGCTTCCCCGTGACGAGCGACGGGTCCAGTTCGTCGAGCCTGCGGGTGAGGCGCGCGATGAGCACC
This sequence comes from Actinacidiphila rubida, assembly GCF_900110255.1. GTDB lineage: Bacteria > Actinomycetota > Actinomycetes > Streptomycetales > Streptomycetaceae > Actinacidiphila > Actinacidiphila rubida. Next base: position 94,893 of record NZ_FODD01000003.1, on the reverse strand, counting down.
TCGCGGTCGCGTGCCGTCCCCAGGACCGCGGCCAGCCACTTCAGCTCGTCCCCGACCGGGTCCGTGGCGGCCCGGTCGAGCTCCTTGCGGAAGCTCTTGAGGGCGCTGCGGGCCCGGCGGGTGGCGACCCGCATCCGGTGGACGGCGTCCTCCTCGGCGCGGCGCACGGCCGGGTCGAGCGCCAGGATCGCGGTGAGCTGGTCGTGCAGGTACGCGGTGGCGGTACCGCCTGCGGTGGGCGGCAGGTCGGGGGCGGCGGGCGCCGCGGCGGCGACGCCGCCGCCGAGCGCGCGGGCGAGCTTGGACCCGCTGGCGGAGCGGTGCAGTCCGGCGTCGGTCAGCCGCTCCTCGACGGCGTCGAGGAGGGCGGGGTCCCCCTCGTACAGCTCGACCTCGGTCTCGGACCAGGTGGTCGGCTCCGCGTCCGGGGTCCGCGCGGTGACCTTGTCGTAGGCGATCTCGGCGAGGGTGCGGTCGGCGTGGTCCAGCAGCAGCACCCGGCGGCGGGTGGTGCGCAGCCGCACCACGGGGTGCAGGGCGCGGCCCCGGGTCAGGGCGGCGATCTCGGCGAGGAGCTCCCCCGGCGGGTCCTCGGCGGCCGCGGCGGACGGCGGCCGCCCGTCGTCCGCGCTCCCGCTGGCGTTCCCGGCGCCGCTCCCCGTTCCGGCCGTGCCGCCGGCGCCGAGCGGGAGGCGCACCTCGGTGCGGGTGTCGGCCTGGGAGGTGGGGAGCTTCAGGTGCCAGCCGGCGTCGTCGCCGCCGGTGCGGCGGCGCAGGGTGACGCGGTGCGCGGCCAGGGCGAGGCCCGCGGTGTCGTAGTACACGGCGTCGAGCCGTACGGGGTCCAGCGCTCGGGTCCCGGAGACGTCCGGCAGCCCCACCAGGACCGGCCGCGGGGTCGTCACCCCGCCTGCCGACTCGTATTTCCGTTCGGTCTCCGCTGCACGGTTCCCCATCCTGGGACGGTAACCGCGTCCCCGTGCCGGAGGCAATGCCCCACCCCGGCCCCACCCCGGCCCCGCCCCGCGGCGCCGGGTGAGCGGCTAGGCCGACATGGGGCGCTGCATGCGTACGGACTGCAGCATCCCTATGGCCATGCAGTTCGCGAACATGGATGACCCGCCGTACGAGACGAACGGTAGGGGGATGCCGGCGACCGGCATGATGCCCAGGGTCATCCCGATGTTCTCGAAGGACTGGAAGGCGAACCAGGCGACCACGCCGGCGGCCACGATCGTGCCGTACAGGTCGCTGGCGTTGCGGGCGATGGCGCAGGCCCGCCACAGGATGACGCCGATCAGGATGATGATGAAGGCCGCGCCGACGAAGCCGAGTTCCTCGCCGGCGACGGAGTACACGAAGTCGGTCTGCTGCTCGGGCACGAACTGCCCGGTGGTCTGGCTGCCGTGGAACAGGCCCTTGCCGAGCAGCCCGCCGGAGCCGATGGCGATCCGGGCCTGGCTGGTGTTGTAGCCGACGCCGGAGGGGTCCAGCGCGGGGTTCGCGAACGCGGCGAACCGGTCGACCTGGTACTTGCTGAGGATGCCGAGCTTCCACACCGTCAGCGAGCCGGCGACCCCGGCGAGGATCAGCCCGAACACCCAGCGGTTGTCGGAGCCGGAGGCGAGCAGCACGCCGAGGATGATCGCGGCGAGCACCATGATGGAGCCCAGGTCCGGCATCAGCATGATGATCAGGATCGGTACCACGGCCAGCGAGATCGCCTGCAGGACCGTGCGGTTGTCCGGATGGATGCGGTCGCCCGCGTCGACCCGGGCGGACAGCACCATCGCCATGCCGATGATGATCGCGACCTTGACGAACTCCGAGGGCTGCAGCGAGAAGCCGCCGCCGATCACGATCCACGAGTGCGCGCCGTTGACGGTCGAGCCGAGCGGGCTGAGCACCGCCAGGATGCCGAGGATCGACAGCACGTAGAAGAACGGCACGATGCTGCGCATCCGGTGGTGCCCTATGACCATCAGGCCCGCGGCCAGCGCGAGCCCGATGCCGGCGTTCATCAGGTGCCGGATCAGGAAGTAGTAGTGGTCGCCGTGGGTGAGGTTGGTGCGGTTGCGGGTGGCGGAGTACACCAGCAGCGTGCCGATGCCGCACAGCATCACCGTGGCCAGCAGCAGCACCCAGTCCATCCGCCGCACGACCGAGTCGCGGGCGAACATCTTGCCGAGGGTGGACTTCTCCGGGCTGAACCGGCGTACGGCGAAGGTGTTGGCGCTCATGCCAGGTACTTCCTGCCGAAGAGCAGCTTGTCGGTGCGGGTCGGTGGCAGCGCGGCCAGGACGGGCACCGCGGCGCCGCCGGCCATCGGACCGGTGGGGTTGAGGAACACGTCGGGCGCCGGGGCCGTCAGCGCGCTCTGGATGACGCCGCCGTCCGGGGAGATCTTCGGCAGCGCGTCGACCGGCTTGGGCATGAGGCCCTTGCTCGGGTCGATCTGGGCGCTGTCCTTCTTGATGCCGTACATCGCCTCGTAGATGCGGCGCACGGCCTCACCCGAACCGCCGGAGCCGGTGCCGCCCTGGGAGATCGTCATGACGATCGTGTAGTCCTTGGTGTACGTGTCGAACCAGGACGTGGTCTGCTTGCCCTCGACCTCGGCGGTACCGGTCTTGGCGTGCAGCGGGATCTTGTTCTGCGGCCAGCCGCCGAACTTCCAGTCGGCGGTGCCCTCGGTGACCACGCCGGCCAGCGCCGTGTCGATGTACTTCAGCGTGGTCTTGGAGTCCGGCAGCTTGCCGGCCACGACGGGCTTGATGGGGGTGACGGTCTTGCCGTCAGCACTTATCACGGCCTTGCCGATGGACGGCTGGTAGAGCGTGCCGCCGTTGGCGAGCGCCGCGTAGACCCGGGCCATCTGGACCGGCGTGACGAGCGTGTCGCCCTGGCCGATCGCGTAGTTGACGGAGTCACCGGCACGCACCACGTAGCCGTCGGGGCAGTTCTCGATGGCGATCGCGATGCCCAGCGGCGGGTTGTGGTCGTTCTTGTGCTTCTTGGCGGTGGCGCACCAGTCGGCCCTGTTGGCCTCCCAGAAGTCCTGCTTCCACTGCCGGTCCGGAACCCGGCCGGTGACCTCGCCCGGCAGGTCCACGCCGGTCTTGGCGCCGAGGCCGAACTGGTGGGCGGTCTTGAAGAACCAGTCCTTGGGGTGCTTCGGGGCGGTGCCGCCGTCCTTCTGCCACTCCTGGTAGGCGATGCCGTAGAAGACGGTGTCGCAGGAGACCTCGAGGGCGCGGCCGAGCGAGATGTCGCCGAAGCTCTCGTTCTCGAAGTTCTTGAACTCGCGGTTGCCGATCATCATCGACGAGGTGCAGGGGTAGTTGCCGTCCTCGGCGTAGCCGGCCGCGATCGCCGCGGACGTCGAGACCACCTTGAACGTCGAACCGGGCGCGGACTGGCCCTGGATGGCCCGGTTGAGCAGCGGGTAGTCCGACTTGACGTTCGTCAGCGCGGCGTAGTCCTTGGCCGAGATGCCGCCGACCCACTCGTTGGGGTCGTAGTCCGGCAGGCTGGCCATGGCGATGATCCGGCCGGTGTGGTTGTCCATGACGACCGCGGCACCGGAGTCGGCCTTGTAGTTCTTGCCGCTGACCGTGTCGAAGGTCTTGCGGGCGGCGACCATGGCGTCGTTGAGCTGCTGCTCGGTGACGGCCTGGACGCGGGAGTCGATGCTGGTGAGCAGGTCGCTGCCGGGCTGGGCGGGGGTGTCGCCGGCCTTGCCGATGACGCGGCCGAGGTTGTCCACCTCGTAGCGGGTCACGCCCGCCTTGCCGCGCAGGTCGGAGTCGTAGACGCTCTCCAGGCCGGAGCGGCCGATCTGGTCCGAGCGCAGCAGCGGGTTCGCGGACTTCTCCGACTTCGCGACCTCGGCGTCGGTGACCGGGCCGAGGTAGCCCAGCACCTGCGCGCTGCTGGCCTTGGACGGGCTCGGGTAGCGGCGGACCGCGGTGGGCTCCGCGGTGATGCCCGGGAAGTCCTCGCGGCGCTCCATGATCTGCAGCGCCTGCTGGGTGGTGGCCGAGTCGGTGATCGGGATCGGCTGGTAGGGCGAACCGTTCCAGCAGGGCTTGGGCGTCTGCGAGTCGCACAGCCGTACCTTGTCGGCGACGTCGGCCGCCTTCATGCCGAGCACTCCGGCCAGCCGGCCGAGCACCGAGGTGCCGCCGTCGCTCTGCTTGAGCAGGTCGGTGCGGTTGGCCGAGACCACCAGGCGGGTCTGGTTGTCGGCGAGCGGCACACCGTGGTCGTCGAGGATCGCGCCGCGCACGGCGGGGGTGACGACCTGCTGGATGTGGTTGCTCGCGGCCTTCTGGTCGTAGCTCTGCCCGTTGCGGATCTGGAGGTACCACAGCCGGCCGCCCAGGGTGAGCAGCAGGGACACGACGAGGATCTGCAGGATCACCAGCCGGATGGTGACGCGGGTGGTCCGTCCGGTCTCCGGGATGTTGCTCACTACTGCTCCCTGCTCCTACTGCTGCTGGTGCCGTTGCCGCCGGCCTCCTGCGCCCGCGTGCTCACCCGCCCGGTCACCTCCGGGCTCCCCTGGCGAGCGAGATGACCTTCACGGACCGGCTGGAGCGGCTGAACATGCCGCGCGCGCCGGTGTATCCGGAGCGTCCCGAGCGCATCCGGGGGCGGCTGCCGCCGAACCCGCCCGCGGAGTCCTCGGTCAGTGGATCGTGGTCGAAGTGTCTGGCCAGCGCCATGACCAGCGGCACGATGAACGGTGCCAGCAGCAGGTCGTAGACGGCGGCGGTGAACACCAGCTTGCCCAGGCCCACATGGGCGCCGGCGGTGTCGCCGACGAGGCTGCCGACGCCCGCGTACAGCAGCGTCGTGCCGATCGCGGCGCAGATCACCACCATCATCGGCCCGGCGGCGGTGCGCAGCTGCCCCGACTCGGGCTTGGCCAGGCCGGCCGCGTAGCCGATCACCGACAGCACCAGGGCGTAGCGGCCCACGGCGTGGTCGGCCGGCGGCGCGATGTCGGCGAGCAGTCCGGCGAAGAAGCCGACGAGGCAGCCGCCGACGTGCCCGTAGGCCAGGGCCAGGCCGAGCACGGTCAGCAGCAGCAGGTCGGGGACGGCGCCGGGGAGGTGGAGCCGGGCCAGCACGCTGACCTGGACCACCATGGCGATCACCACCAGCACGGTGGGCAGCAGAATCCGGTTGAGGCGCATGGGTGGTCAGCCCCCGCTGGTGGTCGTCGGGGTGGGGTTGCGGGCGGTGCCGCCGGCGCCGTTCACCGGGGACGTCGGCGTGCCCGGGACGGTGGGCGTGCCACCGGGGTTCGGCGTGCCGCCCGGACTCGGGGTGCCGCCGGGGCTGGGGGTGCCGGACGGCTTGGCCGGGGTGGGCTTGGCGGGCGTGGTGGGGCGGGGCGGCAGCACGCTGTCGCGCGGGTCGCTGCGCGGGCCCACGACGACCACGCCGACGATGTCCAGCCGGGTGAAGCCGACGAACGGCTGCACCAGCACGGTCTTCGTCAGGTTGCCGCCGGACGGCTCGATCCCGCTGATCCTCCCGACCGGGACGCCGGCCACGAACGGCTTGCCGGCCTCGGACCCGAAGGTCACCAGGCGGTCGCCCTTGTGCACGGCGGCCTTGCCGTTGAGCAGCTGCACGCGCATCGGCTGGTCGCCCTGGCCGGAGGCGAAGCCCAGCTCCATCGACCCCTCGAGCCGCGTGCCGACGGTGAAGTCCGGGTCGTTGGCGAGCAGCACGGTGGACGTGGAGGGACCGGCGGTCGTCACCCGGCCGACCAGGCCGTCACCGTTGATGACGGTCATGTCGCGGGTGATGCCGTCGTCGCTGCCGGCGTCGATGGTGACGGTCCAGGAGAAGCCCTGGGCCGCTCCTATGGCGATGACCTGGGCACCCTTGATGGTGTACTGGCCGGCGCCCGCCGTCTTCAGCAACTGGTCCAGTTCCGCCGCCCGGTTGCGGGTGATGGCCTTGGAGCCGAGCTGCTGCTTGAGCGCCGTGTTCTCCTTCTCCAGCCGGTCGATGGTGGAGCTGCGGCTCCCGGAGTCGCGCACGGCGTCTATGGCGTTGCCCACCGGGTCGACGGCGCTGGCGACGGTGTTCTCGACCGGGCCGAAGACGGACTGCGCGGCCTGCCGCGGCCCGTCGAGCGGTGAGTTCTCACCACCGCGGATGTCCATGGTGATGAGCGCGAACGCCACCACCACCAGCAGCACCAGCAGAAGCCGGCTCTCCTTTGTGTCCCTCACGGGCGCCAGTCCGTGCCTTCCGTATCGGACCCGCCGCCGCTGCGGGGCCGCGGCCGGTCGGAACTACTGTGCGGGGTACTTCAGGTCCTCGGCGCGGCGTTTCGCAGGGTCACCTGCGGGGCGCCGCGTCCAGGACCTGCTGGAGCGCCTCGAACTCCTCGACGCACTTGCCGGCGCCGAGCGCCACGCAGTCCAGCGGGGTGTCCGCGATGTGGATCGGCATGCCCGTCTCGTGGCGCAGCCGCTCGTCGAGACCGCTCAGCAGCGCGCCGCCGCCGGCGAGGACGATGCCGCGGTCCATGATGTCGCCGGACAGCTCCGGCGGGCACTTGTCCAGCGTGGTCTTGACCGCGTCGACGATCGCGTTGACGGGTTCCTCGATGGCCTTGCGGACCTCCGCTGCGGAGATCACCACGGTCTTGGGGAGCCCGCTGACGAGGTCGCGTCCGCGGATCTCGGTGTGCTCCTCCTCGCCCTTGGCGGCGAAGGCCGACCCGATCGTCAGCTTGATCTGCTCGGAGGTGCGCTCGCCCAGCAGAAGGCTGTACTCCTTCTTGATGTGCTGGATGATCGCGTTGTCCAGTTCGTCGCCGGCCACCCGGATGGACTGCGCGGTGACGATGCCGCCGAGGCTGATGACCGCCACCTCGGTGGTGCCGCCGCCGATGTCCACCACCATGTTGCCGGTGGCCTCGTGGACCGGGAGCCCGGCACCGATCGCGGCCGCCATCGGCTCCTCGATGATGTGCACGGTACGCGCGCCGGCCTGCGTGGCGGCCTCGATCACCGCACGGCGCTCCACGCCGGTGATGCCCGAGGGCACGCAGATCACCACGCGCGGGCGGACCATGTAACGGCGGCGGTGGATCTTCAGGATGAAGTACCGCAGCATCCGCTCGGTGATCTCGAAGTCGGCGATGACGCCGTCCTTCAGGGGACGCACCGCCACGATGTTGCCGGGCGTGCGGCCGATCATCTTCTTGGCCTCGGCGCCCACCGCGAGGATGCCGCCGGTGTTGGTGTTGACCGCGACGACCGACGGCTCGTTCAGGACGATCCCGCGGCCCCTGACGTACACCAGCGTGTTGGCGGTCCCGAGGTCGACAGCCATGTCACGGCCGATGAACGACATGTTGTTCGCCATGTGGATACGTCTGGCCTTCCCGAGCGTGGGCGGAGGTTCCATCGTAGTCGCGCCGAGTGGGGGCGCGGTGTCGGGGTTCCGACGCCATTGTCATCAGAACACACAGCGGACCTCAGTAATGGTGACGCCGTGTCGGTGTGTTGGGTTCCCGCGGGAGCCCTGGTTGTCGCGTTCCCGCTGCCCGGAGGACCATGTCCCGGGCAACGGCGTTAGGCCAGCGTGGGGAAGAAGATCTTGATCTCGCGCTCGGCGGACTCCGCGGAGTCCGAGGCGTGCACGAGGTTCTCGCGCACGATGGTGCCGAAATCCCCCCGAATGGAGCCGGGTGCCGCGGCGATCGGGTCGGTCGGACCGGCCAGCGCGCGCACGCCCTCGATGACCCGCTCGCCCTCGACGACCAGCGCGACGGAGGGACCTGACGCCATGAAGTCCATCAGCGGCTCGTAGAACGGGCGTCCGACGTGCTCGGCGTAGTGCTGCTCCAGCGTGCCGCGGTCCAGCGTGCGCAGTTCGAGCGCGCTGACCGTCCAGCCCGCCTTCCGCTCGATGCGGCCGAGGATCTCGCCGATCAGGCCGCGGCGGACGGCGTCCGGCTTGAGAAGGACGAGGGTGCGCTGGGTCACGATGCGGCTCCTGATGCTCAAAAGAATGTGCGACGAGCCTACAAGGCGCGGCTCAGGCGGTGTGCGCCGCGTTGCGGGCCCGGATCTCGTCGACCTTGCGGCCGTAGTGGATCGACGCCCACCACAGACCCGCGAAGACGGCTCCGAGGACGAACATCGTACCGACCACGAAGCCGCTGACGATCAGCCCGATCTGCAGCGCCCAGCCCACCGCGAGGGCGCCGGGCCGGGTGAGCACGCCGCACAGCAGCACGCACAGGGCCATGGCGACACCGCACACCGTCCACACCTGCCCCATCGACAGGTCGGGGTGCTTCATCGCCACCAGCCCGGCGAAGCCGATGACGAAGAACTCGCCGATCAGCGTGCTCGAACACAGAGTCCGCATGCCCAGGGCCCCTTCACTTCATTCACGCCATTCATGTCATTCGCGCTATTCACGTCATTCGCGCCATGCATCCCGTTCACGGGTTCATCAGAGGTTCACCCGCGGCCCAGCAGCAGCCGGGCCTCTCCCACGGTGATCACCGAGCCGGTGACGAGGACGCCGGCACCGGCGTACTCGCCCTCCTCCTCGGCGAGGGTGATGGCGGCCTCCAGCGCGTCGTCCAGCCGCGTCTCGACCTGCACTCGGTCCTCGCCGAACACCTCGACGGCCAGCGCCGCCAGTTCGTCCACGTCCATGGCGCGGGAGGTGGAGTTGCGGGTCACCACGACCTCGGCGAACACCGGCTCGAACGCCTCCAGCAGCCCGCGCACGTCCTTGTCGCCGCTCGGGCCGACCACGCCCACCAGGTGGGTGAAGCCGAACACCTCGCTGATCGCGGCCGCGGTGACCTGCGCGCCGGCCGGGTTGTGCGCGGCGTCGAGCACCACGGTCGGGCTGCGCCGCACCACCTCCAGCCGGCCCGGCGAGGTCACGGTCGCGAACGCGCCGCGGACGGTGTCCAGGTCGAGGGTGCGCTGGTGCATGCTGCCGATGCCGAAGAACGCCTCGACGGCGGCCAGCGCCACCGCCGCGTTGCGCGCCTGGTGCTCGCCGTGCAGCGGCAGGAAGACCTGCTCGTACTCGCCGCCGAGCCCGCGCAGCGTCAGCATCTGCCCGCCGACGGCGACCTCGCGGTGCAGCACCCCGAACTCCATGCCCTCGCGGGCCACCGTGGCGTCGACCTCCACGGCCTTCTTCAGCAGCACCTGCGCGGCGTCCGCGGGCTGCTGGGCGAGGATGGCGGTGGCGCCCTGCTTGATGATGCCGGACTTCTCCCCGGCGATCTCACCGGGCGTCTCCCCCAGCCGGTCCGTGTGGTCCAGCGCGATCGGGGTGACGACGGCGACCTGCCCGTCCACCACGTTGGTGGCGTCCCAGGAGCCGCCCATGCCGACCTCGACGACGGCGACGTCCACCGGCGCGTCGGCGAACGCCGCGTACGCCATGCCGGTGAGCACCTCGAAGAACGACATCCGGTGCGGCTGCGACTGGTCGACCATCCCGATGTACGGCGTCAGGTCGCGGTACTGCTCGATGAACTTCTCCGGCGCGATCGGCCGGCCGTCCAGGCTGATCCGCTCGGTGACGGACTGCACGTGCGGGCTGGTGTAGCGGCCGGTGCGCAGCTCGAAGGCCAGCAGCAGCCGCTCGACCATCCGGGCCGTGCTGGTCTTGCCGTTGGTGCCGGTGATGTGGATCGACGGGTAGGAGCGCTGCGGTTCGCCGAGGATGTCCATCAGCGCGTTCATCCGGTCGAGCGACGGGTCGAGCTTGGTCTCGGGCCAGCGGCCGAGCAGCTCCTCCTCCACCGCGCGCAGCTCGCGGTCGACCTCGGGGTCGGCCGGGCGGGCGGGGACGTCGTCCTCCGGCGCGGGCGGGGTCACCTGGGTGCGCAGCGTGCGGCTGCCGGCCTCGATGACGGCCATGTCGGCCTCGCGCGGGCCCTGCTCGCCGGTCTCGTCGTCGGCGTCGTTCACGTCGTCGGCATCGGTGACGCCGCCGGCATCGGTGACGTCGAAACGCGCGGGCTCGTCGGGGTCGTGCGGCTGGTGGCCGGGAGGGGTGCTCACACCGCCCAGTCTACGGAGCGGGGTGGGGTGCTCCCGCGCCCGGCCCGCGGGTGGTGGACCCGCGGGCCGGGCGCGGCGCGCTCACGCCTCGGGGAGCGCGCCGAGCTGCGCGGTGATCCGGGCGATGTCGGCCTCGGCGGTCGACAGCCGCGCGCGGATCTTGGCCACGACCGGCTCGGGCGCCTTCGCCAGGAAGGCCTCGTTGCCGAGCTTCCCGGTCGTGTCCGCCTTCTCCTTCTCGGCCAGGCCCAGGTCCTTCGTCAGCCGCTTGCGCTCGGCGGCCACGTCGATGGTCCCGGACAGGTCGAGGGCCACGATCGCGCCGGCGACCGGCAGGGTGGCGGTGGCGTGGAAGCCCTCGCCCTCCGGCTGCAGGCGCAGCAGCTGCCGGATCGCGTCCTCGTGCGGCGCGAGCAGCGTGCCGGCCAGGGTGAGCCGGGCCGGCACCCGCTGGCCGGGCTGCAGGCCCTGGTCGGAGCGGAACCGCCGCACCTCGGTGACGACCCGCTGCACCTCGGCGATCTCCGCCTCGGCCGCGGCGTCCCGGAAGGCGCTGTCCTGCGGCCACTCGGCGATGACGACGGACTCGCGGCCGGTGAGCGCGGTCCACAGCGTCTCGGTGACGAACGGGATGACCGGGTGCAGCAGCCGCAGCGTGACGTCAACGACCTCGCCGAGGACCCGCTTGCTGACCTCGGCCGCCTCGCCGCCCGCCTGGAACGTCGTCTTGGACAGCTCGACGTACCAGTCGAAGACCTCGTCCCACGCGAAGTGGAAGAGGGCGTCGGACAGTTTGGCGAACTGGTAGTCGTCGTAGTACGCGTCGACCTCGGCCACGACGGTGTTGAGGCGGGACAGGATCCACCGGTCGGTGGCCGACATCCGTTCGGGCGCCGGCAGCGGGCCCTGCACCGTCGCGCCGTTCATCAGGGCGAACCGGGTGGCGTTCCACAGCTTGTTGGCGAAGTTGCGGGAGCCCTGGACCCAGTCCTCGCCGATCGGCACGTCGACGCCCGGGTTGGCGCCGCGCGCGAGGGTGAAGCGCAGCGCGTCGGAGCCGTACTTGTCCATCCAGTCCAGCGGGTTGACCGCGTTGCCGAAGGACTTCGACATCTTCTTGCCGAACTGGTCGCGGACCATGCCGTGCAGGGCGATGGTGTGGAACGGCGGGGTGCCGTCCATCGCGTACAGGCCGAACATCATCATCCGGGCGACCCAGAAGAACAGGATGTCGTAGCCGGTGACCAGCACGGAGTTCGGGTAGAACTTCGCCAGGCTCTCGGTCTGTTCGGGCCAGCCGAGCGTGGAGAACGGCCACAGGCCCGAGGAGAACCAGGTGTCGAGGACGTCGGTGTCCTGGTGCCAGCCCTCGCCGGAGGGCGGCTGCTCGTCCGGACCGACGCACACGACCTCGCCCGCCGGCCCGTACCAGACCGGGATGCGGTGGCCCCACCACAACTGCCGCGAGATGCACCAGTCGTGGAGGTTGTCGACCCAGTCGAAGTAGCGCTTCTCCATCTCCTGCGGGTGGATCGCGACCCGGCCGTCGCGGACCGCGTCGCCCGCGGCCTTCGCCAGCGGCGCGACCTTGACCCACCACTGCATCGACAGCCGCGGCTCGATGGTGGTGTTGCACCGCGAGCAGTGGCCGACCGAGTGGACGTAGGGCCGCTTCTCCGCGACGATCCGGCCCTCGGCGCGCAGCGCGGCGACGATCGCGGACCGGGCCTCCATCCGGTCGAGTCCCAGGAACGGGCCGTGGACGGTGATCACCGCGTGCTCGTCCATCACCGCGATGGCCGGCAGGTCGTGGCGCTGGCCGATCTCGAAGTCGTTCGGGTCGTGCGCGGGCGTCACCTTGACCGCGCCGGTGCCGAACTCCGGGTCGACGTGCGCGTCCGCGACGACCGGGATGCGGCGGCCGGTCAGCGGCAGCTCGATCTCCGTGCCCACCAGGTGCCGGTACCGCTCGTCGTCCGGGTGGACGGCGACCGCGGTGTCACCGAGCATCGTCTCGGCGCGCGTCGTCGCCACGACGATCGAGGAGTCGCCCTCGCCGTAGCGGATGGAGACCAGCTCGCCGTCGTCGTCCTGGTAATTGACCTCGATGTCGGAGATGGCGGTCAGGCAGCGCGGGCACCAGTTGATGATCCGCTCGGCGCGGTAGATCAACTCGTCGTCGTAGAGCCGCTTGAAGATGGTCTGGACGGCCTGGGACAGGCCCTCGTCCATCGTGAAGCGCTCCCGGGACCAGGCGACGCCGTCGCCCAGCCGGCGCATCTGGCCGCTGATCTGCCCGCCGGACTCGCCCTTCCACTGCCAGACGCGCTCGACGAACGCCTCCCGGCCGAGGTCGTGACGGGACTTGCCCTCCTTGGCCAGCTCCCGCTCGACGACGTTCTGGGTGGCGATGCCCGCGTGGTCCATGCCGGGCTGCCACAGCGTCTCGAAGCCCTGCATCCGCTTGCGGCGGGTGAGCGCGTCGATCAGCGTGTGCTCGAAGGCATGCCCCAGATGGAGTGAACCCGTGACGTTCGGCGGCGGGATCACGACGGTGTACGGCGGCTTGTCGCTCTTGGCGTCGGCCTCGAAGTAGCCCCGTTCTACCCAGCGCTCGTACAGCTCCCCCTCCACCTCGGCCGGCGTGTACTGGGTCGGCAGTTCGGGGGTGCTGTCGTGCCCGCTGTCGGGGCGCTGAGTGTTGTCGGTCACGCCAGCGATTCTACGGCGGCCGGCGCGGCTGTTACGAACCAGTTGCGCCCCCGACGTGAGGAAGGGCTCAGACATCCGGGAGGATGAGCGGACTCGTTAACGGAGGGGACGATCCCATGAGCTACAACCAGCCGCCGCCGAACCCGTACGGGCAGCAGCCCCAGGGCGGCGGTTACGGTCAGCCGCAGCAGGGTGGATACGGGCAGCCTCAGCCTCAGCAGGGCGGCTACGGCCAGCCCCAGCAGCCGCCGCAGCAGGGCGGGTACGGCCAGCCCCAGCCGGGGTACGGCTACCCCCAGCAGCCGCCTCAGCAGGGTGGCTACGGACAGCCGCAGCAGCCGCCGCAGCAGGGATACGGCCAGGTGCCCCCGCAGGCGCCCTACGGCCAGCAGCCGCCCGGGTACGGCTACCCGCAGCAGCCCGCTCCCCCGCAGGGCGGTGGCAGGAAGACCGGGCTGATCATCGGCGTGGTCGTGGCGCTCGTGGTGGTCGGCGCCGGCGCCGCCTTCGCGCTCAAGAGCAGCGGCGGCGGGTCCGCGCTCAAGGACGACGGCAAGAAGTACAAGCTGATCACGCCGGACACGGTGGCCACCTCGTACAAGAAGAGCCCCGACTCCACCGGCTCGGACGGCTTCGACAACAGCGACATCGACAAGATGAAGGCGCTGGGCGTCACCAACGCGCAGAACGTCACCGCCGCCTACAGCAGCGGCTCGCAACTGACCGGCAAGCTGCTGGAGTTCAGCGGCGTGTACGGCACCGTGAAGGACCCGAAGAAGGTCGTCGACGGCATGTTCGCCGACGCGCGGGCGAAGTCCAAGACGGACAAGCCGTCGAGTGACGGCAGCAAGCAGGAGCTCATCGGCGACACCCAGACCGTCCACCCGGCCGGGGCCGACGACGCGGTCATGGAGTGCCAGCAGGTCAAGTTCAGCGACGGCACCTCCAGCAAGTCCGTCACCACCAGCATCTGCATGTGGGCGGACTACAGCACCGTCGGCTACGTCGTGCCGATCGACATGGCCGCCATGGTGACCGGCAGCGGCGGCACCAGCTCGGTGTCCGACGTGGCCGCCCTCACCGCCAAGGTCCGCGCGGACGTGCGGGTGCCGCTGTCCTGACGCGGGGGACGCACCGGCGAAGGGGCGCCCGGTCCGATCGGACCGGGCGCCCCTTCGTTGCCGGGGTGGGACGCGGCGCGGGGCGCGCGTCCCGCCGCTACGCGCTCTTCTGCTCGCCCTTGCCGACGATGCGCGGCTCGCGCGGCACCAGCGTCGGGTTGACGTTGGAGTGCACCACGTCCGCGGAGATGACCACGCGCGCGACGTCCTTGCGGGACGGCACCTCGTACATCACCGACTGCAGCACCTCCTCCATGATGGCGCGCAGGCCGCGGGCGCCGGTCTGCCGCAGGATCGCCTGGTCGGCGATGGCCTCCAGCGCGCCGCGCTCGAACTCCAGCTCCACACCGTCGAGTTCGAAGAGCTTCTGGTACTGCTTGACCAGCGCGTTGCGCGGCTCGACGAGGATCTGCAGCAGCGCCTCGCGGTCGAGGTTGTGCACGCTGGTGATCACCGGGAGGCGGCCGATGAACTCCGGGATCATGCCGAACTTCACCAGGTCCTCGGGCATGATGTCGGAGAACTGGTCGGCCATGTCCAGCTCGCGCTTGGAGCGGATGGTCGCACCGAAGCCGATGCCCTTGGCGCCGGCCCTCGACTCGATGATCTTCTCCAGCCCGGCGAACGCGCCGCCCACGATGAACAGCACGTTCGTCGTGTCGATCTGGATGAACTCCTGGTGCGGGTGCTTGCGCCCGCCCTGCGGCGGCACCGAGGCGGTGGTGCCCTCCAGGATCTTCAGCAGCGCCTGCTGCACGCCCTCGCCGGAGACGTCGCGCGTGATCGACGGGTTCTCGCTCTTGCGGGCGACCTTGTCGATCTCGTCGATGTAGATGATCCCGGTCTCGGCCTTCTTGACGTCGTAGTCGGCCGCCTGGATCAGCTTCAGCAGGATGTTCTCGACGTCCTCACCGACGTAGCCGGCCTCGGTGAGGGCGGTGGCGTCGGCGATGGCGAACGGGACGTTGAGCATCCGCGCCAGCGTCTGCGCGAGCAGGGTCTTGCCGGAACCGGTCGGACCGAGCAGCAGGATGTTCGACTTGGCGAGCTCGATCGCGTCGTCGTGCCCGGGACGGCCGGCCTCGCCGGCCTGGACGCGCTTGTAGTGGTTGTAGACCGCGACGGACAGTGCCTTCTTCGCGGGTTCCTGACCCACCACGTAGCCCTCGAGGAACTCGTAGATCTCCCGGGGCTTGGGCAGGTCCTCCCAGCGCACCTCGGAGGACTCGGCGAGCTCCTCCTCGATGATCTCGTTGCAGAGGTCGATGCACTCGTCGCAGATGTACACACCGGGGCCTGCGATGAGCTTCTTCACCTGCTTCTGGCTCTTTCCGCAGAACGAGCACTTCAGCAGGTCTCCGCCGTCACCGATGCGTGCCACGAGGTCTTTCCCCTTCGCCTGGGATCCGCCGACCTTCAACGGAGCCTGGTGCTTCTCTCATCGACGGTACCTTGCCGCGCCCCCGGTGTGGGCCCCCCTTGGACGTACTGCCTCAGCGAGTCCATGGGAGGCCGCTCACACCGGGTGCGGCGAACCGTCCGCGAGCCCGTCCGCGGGCCCGTCGTGCCGAGGTGTCGGCACGGCCTGTCCGTCAGACGCCGACGGACGTCTTGCGCGTGGACACGATCTGGTCGACCAGGCCGTAGGCCAGCGACTCCTCAGCGGTGAGGATCTTGTCACGCTCGATGTCGTCGCGGATCTGCTCGATCGGCGTGGTGGAGTGCTTGGCCAGCATCTCCTCCAGCTGCTGGCGCATCCGGATGATCTCGTTCGCGGCGATCTCCAGGTCGGACACCTGGCCGCGGCCGGTCTCGCTGTAGGGCTGGTGGATCAGCACCCGGGCGTTCGGCAGCGCCATCCGCTTGCCGGGGCTGCCGGCCGCGAGCAGCACGGCGGCGGCCGAGGCGGCCTGGCCCATGCAGACGGTCTGGATGTCGGGCTTCACGAACTGCATCGTGTCGTAGATCGCGGTGAGCGCCGTGAAGGAGCCGCCGGGGCTGTTGATGTAGACGGAGATGTCCCGGTCGGGGTCCATCGACTCCAGGCACAGCAGCTGCGCCATGACGTCGTTGGCCGAGGCGTCGTCGATCTGCACGCCGAGGAAGATCACGCGCTCCTCGAAGAGCTTCGCGTACGGGTCGTACTCGCGCACGCCCTGCGAGGTGCGCTCCACGAAGCGCGGGATGACGTAGCGGGCCTCGGCGCCGAACACGCCGGGCCGCTCGGCCCTGGACATGTCGGGCCGCTCGTACAGACCGCTGCCGGGGAAGTTCAGGGAGTTCATGGGGTTCAGACCACCGTCCTGGTGATGAGGAGCTTGGAGAGGATCTGCTGCGGAGGTGCCGGAGTCACGGTGGCCGGCATCAGGCGGCCGGGCCGCCCGCTCCGGTGCCGCCGCCGCCCGGGACGTGCGCGGCGGAGAGCATCACGCCGTCCAGCAGGCCGTACTCCTTCGCCTCCTCGGCGGAGAACCAGCGGTCGCGGTCGGAGTCCTTGGTGATCTGCTCGAAGGTCTGGCCGGAGTGCTGCGCGATCAGCTCGGCCATCCGGCGCTTGGTGTGCAGCAGCTGCTCCGCCTGGATCTTGATGTCCGTCGCGGAGCCGCCCAGGCCCGCCGAGGGCTGGTGCATCAGGATGCGGGTGTTCGGCAGCGCGAAGCGCTTGCCGGGGGTGCCCGCGGTGAGCAGGAACTGGCCCATCGACGCGGCCATGCCCATGGCGATGGTCACCACGTCGTTCTTGATGAACTGCATGGTGTCGTAGATGGCCATGCCGGCGGTCACGGAGCCGCCCGGGCTGTTGATGTAGAGGTAGATGTCCTTGTCGGGGTCCGCGGCAAGGAGGAGCAGCTGCGCGGTGATCTTGTTCGCGATCTCGTCATCGACCGCCTGGCCGAGGAAGATGATCCGCTCGCCGAGCAGTCGGTTGTAGACCTGGTCGCCGAGACCACCGAAAGTCGGCTCGCCGGCGGCGGAGGGCATCGGAGTCGTCACGTATCCACCTGCTCGTTGTCGGACGGTAGACAGACCGTCACAGGGTCTTCGTCAGGGCCGGGGCGCGGCCTGCGCGGGGTGTGCTCACGCGTCCCGCGCTGGTGCACCTCTGCCCTCCTACTTGTGGACCCTAACGCGCAGGTGGGGCCCAGCAATCCCCTACGCGGAACTGTTCGCTGATAGCGCAGGGTGGGGTCGGCGGCGGCCTCACGGGGCAGGGCGCGACCGGCGGACGTCCGGCGGGTCCCCCGGACGGCCCACGGTCACGGGCCCGAACGCCGGTCGGCGTTCGGGCCCGTGACGCGAGTGGTGCGGGTCAGGACTCGGCGGGCTTGTCGCCGGCCGCGGCGTCCTCGGAGGCGGCCTCAGCGGCGTCGGAGGCGGCCTCGACCGTCTCGCCGTCCTCGTCGTCCTCGTCGTCCTCTTCGTCCTCCAGGTCGACGACCTCACCGTTGGTGTCGGTGACCTTGGCGGTCTCCACGACGACGGCGAGAGCCTTGCCGCGGGCGACCTCGCCGACGAGCATCGGCACCTGGCCGCCCTCGACGACCGCCTGGGCGAACTGGTCGGGGGTCATGCCGGAGGTGGCGGCGCGGCGCATGAGGTGCTCGGTGAGCTCCTCCTGGCTGACCGACAGCTTCTCCTTGGTGACCAGCTCGTCGAGGATGAACTGGGTCTTGATGCCCTTGACCGACTGGGCCTCGACCTCGGCGTCGTGCTCCTCGCGGGTCTTGCCCTCGCGCTCCAGGTAGGAGTCCCAGGTCAGCCCCAGCTGCGGGAACTGGTGGTGCTCCAGGTTGTGCGTGCGGGTCTCGATCTCGTCCTTCAGGAGCTTCTCGGGGATCGGGACCTCGATCAGCTCGATGAGGGCGTCGAGCACCTTCTCCTGGGCCTGGGTGGCCTGGTCGTAGGACTTCATGCGCTCCAGCCGCTTGCGGCTGTCGGCACGCAGCTCGTCCAGGGTGTCGAACTCCGACGCCAGCTGGGCGAACTCGTCGTCGAGGGCGGGCAGTTCGCGCTCCTGGACGTCGGACACCTCGACCTTGACGGAGGCTTCCTGGCCGGCCGCGGAGCCGCCCTTGAGCTCGGAGGTGAAGGTGGCGGAGCCGCCCTTCTCCAGGCCGGTCACGGCCTCGTCGATGCCGTCGAGCAGCTGGCCGGAG
This sequence comes from Actinacidiphila rubida, assembly GCF_900110255.1. Lineage (GTDB taxonomy): Bacteria > Actinomycetota > Actinomycetes > Streptomycetales > Streptomycetaceae > Actinacidiphila > Actinacidiphila rubida. Next base: position 76,824 of record NZ_FODD01000003.1, on the reverse strand, counting down.
CCGATGGTGTAGCTGACGCCCTGGGCGACGCCGTCCTCCAGGACGGTGCCGTCGACCGAGGCCTCCAGGTCGACCACGACGACGTCGCCGTCAGCGGCGGCACGCTCGACCGGGGTGGTGGAGGCGAAGCGCTCGCGCAGCTGCTCCAGCGACTTCTCGACCTCCTCGTCGTCGACCTCGATCGCGTCGACGGTCACCTCGATGCCGGAGTAGTCCGGGATCTCGATGGCGGGGCGGATGTCGACCTCGGCGGTGAACTTCAGCTCCTCGCCGTCCTTCAGCTCGGTGATGTCGACGTCCGGCTGGCCGAGCGGGTTCAGCTCGCCCTCGTTGACCGCCTCCGTGTAGAACTTCGGCAGCGCGTCGTTGATCGCCTCTTCGAGGACCGCGCCACGGCCGAACCGCTGGTCGATGACGCGCGCAGGGATCTTGCCCTTGCGGAAGCCCGGCACCGTGACCTGCTGGTTGATCTTCTTGTACGCCGCGTCGAGGCTGGGCTTGAGCTCCTCGAAGGGCACCTCGACAGTGAGTCGAACCCGGGTCGGGTTCAGAGTCTCGACGGCGCTCTTCACGGTTGGGTCTCCTTGGGGGCTTTACGTTGATGGGGGCGATGCGATCTGCGCGGGCTGGCCGCGCGTCCGGTCGCCAGCGGCCCATCCTACCGGGTACCACAAACGCGCCGGACGGGGTCGTCGAGCCGCCTCCGCGGTTCGACCCCGCTGCCCCGATCCTGCCCGGAACTGCTGGTCGGGGTGGCCGGATTCGAACCGACGGCCTTCCGCTCCCAAAGCGGACGCGCTACCAAGCTGCGCCACACCCCGCTGGTGCGACACGTAGAGTACATGCCCCCGTACGCGTGGGCAGCCTGTATTCACCCGCCACTGCACCGGTTCGACCGGCTACTATGCGATGTGCCAGAATCACTGGCGCTGCGGGCGTAGCTCAATGGTAGAGCCCTAGTCTTCCAAACTAGCTACGCGGGTTCGATTCCCGTCGCCCGCTCCAGTCGTCGCAGACACCACCGGCCCAGGTCGCGGAACCCCTCCGCGGCCCGGGCCGCTGTCGTTCACGGGGGACGGGGCCGCTGGGCCGGGCGGGGGTCAGTCGACGGGGACGCCCTGGGGGGACTTGATGCGCTTCATGATCATCTGGGAGTTGACGTCGGTGACGCCCGGCAGGGAGATCAGCTTCTCGGTCCAGAAGCGCTCGTAGGCGTCGGAGTCGGCGACGGCGATGCGCAGGAGGCTGCCGGGCGCGCCGTAGAGGCGGTAGGCCTCGACGACGTCGGGGGTGGACTGGACCTCGGCCTCGAACGCGGCGACCGAGGCGCGGTCGCGGCGGACCTCGACGGAGGCGAAGACCTCGAAGCCGCGGCCGACCGCGACGGGGTCGACGACGGCCCGGTAGGTCTGGATGATGCCGTCGTCCTCCAGCTGGCGTACCCGGCGCAGGCACGGGGAAGGCGTGAGACCGACGCGCGCGGCCAGCTCCTGGTTGGTGAGGCGGCCGTCGGCCTGCAGCTCGCGCAAGATGCTTCTGTCGATGGCGTCCATGCTGGCATCTCCTACCATGATTGGAGAAGCGCCGGTCATCTTTCGCAATCATATGACAGGTCTACGCGCATATCATTGTGTAGGAGGCGCACCCTGGTGGCAGCCGCCCCTCACACCGGCCGTCACAGATGGAGGCGAAGGCATCGTGCGACACGTCGTGGTCATCAGCACCGGAGGCACCATCGCCAGCCGCTGGCAGGGTGACGGCTACGCGGCCGAGGCCGCCGGCCAGGAGGTCCTGGCGGCCGGCGCGGTCCCCGAGGGCGTCGACGTCCGGGTGGTGGACCTGTTCACGGTCAACAGCTCCCAGCTGACCACCGGCCACCAGCTGCGGCTGCTGCACGCCGTGCACGAGGTGCTGGCCGACCCCTCGGTGGACGGCATCGTGGTCACCCACGGCACGGACACCCTGGAGGAGTCCGCGCTCTTCCTCGACCTGTTCCACTCCGACCGCCGCCCGGTGGTCTTCACCGGCGCGCAGAAGCCGCTGGACGCCGAGGACGGCGACGCCGCCGGCAACCTCTACGACGCGCTGCTGACCGCGGCCACCGGCCGCGACATCGGCGCGGTGATCGTCTTCGCCGGGCAGGTCTTCGCCGCCCGCGGCACGGTCAAGAAGCACACGGTCGACGTCCGCGCCTTCGGCGACCCGGACGGACTGCCCCTGGGACGCGTCGAGTTCGGCCGCGTGACGTGGGGACGGCACCGGGCCCGGCCGGTCCCGCTGCCGCTGCCCGCCCGCGACGCCGTCGCGCCGCGGGTCGACGTCGTGATGCACCACAGCGACGGGGACGCGGTGTTGTTCGAGGCCGCCCTCGGTGCGGGCGCGCGGGGCGTCGTGGTGGTCGGCACGGGTGCCGGGAACACCAACCCCGAGGTCGCCGCCGCCGTCGGCAGGGCCGTGCGGGACGGCGTGCTGGTCGCGATCAGCACCCGCGTCGCCGCGGGTGCCGTGACCCCCCTCTACACCGGTGGAGGCGCCGTGGATCTCGCCGCCGCCGGCGCGCAGTTGACGGGAACGCTGCGCCCGGGCCAGGCCCGGATCGCGGTGCTCGCCGCCCTGCTGGGCGCGCCCTCTGCGGAGGAGGCGCCGGAGACGCTGCGGCAGGTGCTGGCCGCGACGCCCCAGGCGCTGACGCGGTCAGATCTTTATCTGGTTGATCGTGTCGGCAAGTGACGTCAGGAACCGGTTGACCGACGGAGCCATGTTCGTCGAGGCGAGGAAGAACCCGAAGAGCGCCGCGATGACGGCCGGCCCCACCTTGATGGACTTGCTCCTGATCATCACCACCAGGACGATCGCCAGCAACAGCACCGCGGACAGGGAGATAACCACAGCGGATCACTTCCTCAATCGGTAATTCCATGCCGGTCGGGGAACGTGCCGCTGCCCGCCCCGCCACGCCCGTACCAATGGTGCCATCGGCCACGGACACGGGAGACCACATTGCGACCGTGCGCCCATAGTCCCATTCCCGAGGGTCAGTCCCGGCACACCACCAGCAACGCCCGGTCGTCGTTCACGTCCTTGGCGACCGCCTCGATCAACCGCCAGGCGGAGCCCCGGAATCCGGTGGCCACGAACCGGTCCGCCTCCCCCATCAGCCGGTCCATGCCCTCGGTGATGTCGCGGTCGGCGGTCTCCACCAGGCCGTCGGTGAACAGCATCAGCACGTCGCCGGACCTCAACGTCCCCTTCACGCCGTGGAACTCGGCGCCGTCGTAGACGCCGAGCAGCGGGCCCTCGGCGGACTTCTGCTCCCATCTGCCGGTGCCGGCGTGGAGTTGGACCCCGGGCAGGTGCCCGGCGGACAGCAGCTCGTAGTCGCCGCTCTCCAGGTCCAGCACGAGGTGCACCGAGGTGGCGAAGCCCTCGTCCCAGTTCTGGCGCAGCAGATAGCCGTTGGCGGCGGTCAGGAAGGCGTGCGGCGGCAGCGAGCCCAGCAGTCCGCCGAACGCACCGGACAGCAGCAGCGAGCGGGACGCGGCGTCCATGCCCTTGCCGGACACGTCGGTGAGCACCGCCTCCAGAACGCGGCCGCCGGAGGTGCGGGTGGCCACCACGAAGTCCCCGGAGAACGACTGGCCGCCGGCCGGCCGCAGGGCCATCTCCGCGTGCCAGCCGCCGGGCAGCCGGGGCAGCCGGCTCTGCACCCTGATCCGCTCGCGCAGGTCGAACAGCATGGTGTGGCCGCGACGCCAGGGCACGCCCACGCGGGCACGGAACTGGGCGATGATCAGACCGGTGAGCGCGACGGCGGTGACCACCAGCACGGTGCCGGGCGTCACCCGGGCCGGTCCCTCGCGGTAGGGGCCCAGTGCCGCGGACTCGGCGACCAGCGCGACCGCGGAGGCCGCGTAGAGCAGCAGCAGGCTCGCCGGGCGCAGCAGCAGCCCGCCGGCCAGGATCGGCAGCGCCAGGGCGCTGGGCGGGCACCACTCGGGCGTCCACACGGTGGTGTAGGCGAGGGCCGGGATGGTCAGGGCGACGACCGCGAGGCCCGCCCAGTCGGAGGCGTCGCCGCGGAAGTAGTCGACGGCGGACCGGCGCACGCCGAGCTTGGCCCGGTGCAGCCGCCTGCTCCACCTGAGGCCCAGACCATCCCTTGCCACGTCTTTTGCCATGTCCCGGCGACCCTATCCATCGATCGGCCCGCCGTGCAGGCCGCGGCGGCTGTGACCTGAGCCGGAAACGGCGGCGGCGGGTGCCCGCGCCGTGCCGTACGCGGGGGACGGGGGAAAATATGTTCGCCCGCTCGGGGTCCGCCTGGTAGGCAGGGGGTCATGACGACGACCGACGTGCGGGTGCCGGCAGCGGACCAGTGGGATCTGTTCTACGACCGTCTGGAGCGGGCGTTCGGCGGCCCGCCGGAGCCCGAGGAGGAGCGGCGGCTCTCGCGGCTGGTCACCGAACCCGAACGGCTGATCGCCGCCTGGGACGGCCCCGAACTCGTCGGTACCGCGGGCGCGTTCTCGTTCCGGATGACCGTGCCGGGCGGCGCGTCCGCGGATGTGCCGGGCGTCACCATGGTCAGCGTCCAGCCCACGCACCGGCGCCGCGGCGTGCTGACCGCGATGATGCGCCGCCAGCTGGACGACTTCCGCGGGCGCGGCGAGCCGTTCGCGGTGCTCACCGCGTCGGAGCCGGCGATCTACGGGCGGTTCGGGTACGGCGTCGCCAGCCGTCAGCTGCGCGGCCGGGTGGACACCACGCGGACCGCGTTCCACCTCCCCGAGGGTGCGGACCGGGTGCGGTTCCGCCTCGTCGCCCCGTCCGAGGCCCTGGAGGTCTGCGAGCGGATCTACGCGCAACTGGTGCCGCTGCGCCCGGGGATGCTGGCCCGCATGCCCGGATGGGAGCAGGAGCCGGTGCTCGACCCGCCGGCCGGGCGCGACGGCGCCGGACCGCTGCTGTGCGTGCTGGCCGAGGTCGACGGCGAGGTGCGCGGCTACGCCCGGTACGCGACGCAGTCGGGCTGGGCCCCGACGGGCCCGGACGGCACGGTCAGGCTGCGGGACGTCGAAGCACTCGATGCGGTGACGTACGCGGCGCTGTGGGGCTATCTCTCCGGGATCGACCTGATGTCCCGGATCGTCTTCTGGAGCCGGCCGATGGACGACGCGCTGGTGCAGCTGGCGTCCGACATCCGCCGCTGTGAACTCGCGTTCCGCGACGGCCTGTACCTGCGCCTGGTCGACCTGCCCGCGGCGCTGTCCGCCCGCACGTACGCGGCGCCGGTGGACGTCGTGCTGGACGTCGACGACGCGTTCTGCCCCTGGAACAGCGGGCGTTGGCGGCTGACCGGCGATTCCAAGGGGGCGAGCTGCGTGCGCACCACCGATCCCGCCGAACTGGCGGTGGACGTGCGGGAGCTGGGCGCGGCCTACCTCGGTGGCCCGAGCCTGCGCTCGATGGCGTCCGCGGGCCTGGTGACCGAGCTGCGCGCGGGCGCGCTGGCGGAGGCGTCCGCGGCGTTCCGCAGCGACGCCGAGCCCTGGCTGCCGCACCGCTTCTGAGCCGCTCGGGACCGCCGTTCCCGGGGCGCCGACCGATTTCCGGTGCCGGGGGTGTCTATCCGGACAGACACTCCCGGCACGAAGGAGAACGGTGGACACCGACGGCGGACGGATGACCTCCCGGCAGAAGTGGGTCCTGGGGCTCGCCTCGCTCGCGTCGTTCATGATGGCCCTGGACAGCCTCGTCGTGACGACGGCACTGACGACGATCCGGCGGGACCTGAGAGCGTCGACCGCGACGCTCGAGTGGACCGTCAACGCCTACAACCTGACCTTCGCGGTGCTGCTGCTCACCGGTGCCGCGCTCGGCGACCGGTTCGGCCGCAGACGCGTGTTCACCTCAGGGCTCGCGCTGTTCACGGCGGCCTCGGCGGCCTGCGCCCTGTCGACGGACGTCGGCGCGCTCATCGCGTTCCGCGCGCTGCAGGGCGCCGGGGCCGCCCTGGTGCTGCCGCTGTCCCTGACCCTGATCAGTGCGGAGTTCCCGCCCCGGCGGCGCGGCCGGGCCATGGGGCTCTACATGGGCCTGACGGGTCTGGCGACGTTCAGCGGCCCGTTCATCGGCGGGGTGATCGCCCAGGGGCTCGCCTGGCAGTGGATCTTCTGGCTGAACCTGCCCGTGGGCGTGGCCGCCGTCGCGCTGACCACGCGGCGGGTCGCCGAGAGCACCGGCCCCGGCGGCCGCTTCGACCTGGTGGGCGTGGTGCTGGTGACGCTGGGCGCGCTCGGCCTCGTCTGGGGCCTGGTACGGGGCGACACGGCCGGCTGGGGCAGCGCGGAAGTGCTGGGGAGCGAGGTGGCCGGGGTGGTGCTGACGGCGGCCTTCGTGCTGTGGGAGCGCCGGGCGCCGGCGCCGATGCTGCCGCTGCGCTTCTTCCGGCACCGGGCGTTCGCCACCGCCAACCCGGCGAACTTCCTGCTCTTCGCCTCGTTGTACGGCACGCTCTTCTTCCTCGCCCAGTACTTCCAGACCGTGGACGGCTGCGGGCCGATCGGTGCGGGGCTGCGGCTCGTGCCGTGGACGGCGACGCTGATGGTGTGCGCGCCGATCGCCGGCCGGCTCACCGACGTGTTCGGCGAGCGGACGTTCGTGGCCGCCGGGATGCTCGCGCAGAGCGCCGGCATGGCCTGGATCGCCTTCGCGGCGGGCCCGGGCACCGCGTACGGCGAGCTGGTGCCCGCCCTCGTACTGGGCGGCGCGGGGATGACGATGGCGATGCCCGCCGCGCAGAAGGCGGTCGTCGGGGCGGTGCGGCCGCAGGAGATCGGCCAGGCGTCGGGCGCGTTCATGATGCTGCGGATCCTCGGCGGGGTGTTCGGCGTCGCGGTGACGGTCGCCGTCTTCACCAGCCGCGGCGGCTACGCCTCACCCGGCGCGTTCGGCGACGGGTTCCGGGCGGCCATGGCCGCGGTCGCGGGGTACGCGTTCCTCGGCGCGCTGCTCGCCCTCGGCATCCCGAAGCGGGGTCCTTCCGGGCCGGCGGAACGGACCGCGCCGGCCGCACGAGCCGTGCCGGAGCGGGAGCGGGCGTGACGCGCCCTCCCGCGGGTGGGGCGCGGCCGACCCCGGGGAGGTCCCGACGACCGGCCCTAGGTGGCGGGGGGCTGGCAGGACGGGCACCAGAACAGGTTCCGCGCGGCCAGCGACTGCGTCCGCACCTCCGTGCCGCACACCAGGCACGGCAGGCCGGCCCGCCGGTAGACGTAGACCTCGCCCCCGTGGTCGTCCTGGCGCGGCGGCCGGCCCATCGCCTCCGGCTCGTGCTCGGGCCGCACGGTGTCGATCCGGTTGGCACGCACCCCGGCGGTCATCAGGTCCACGAGGTCGGCCCACAGGGCGTCCCAGACCTCGCGGGTGAGCGCCCGGCCGGGCAGGAACGGGTCGACGCCGTGGCGGAAGAGCACCTCGGCGCGGTAGACGTTGCCGACGCCGGCCAGCACCTTCTGGTCCATGAGCAGGGCCGCCACCGGCACCCGCGACCGGGAGATCCGGGCGTAGGCGCGCTCCGGGTCGTCGCCGGGCCGCAGGGGGTCGGGGCCGAGGCGGTCGTGGATCGCCCGCTTCTCCGCGTCGGTGATCAGCTCGCACGCGGCAGGCCCGCGCAGGTCCAGGGTGCGCGTGCCGTCGGAACCGCCGCGCAGGCGCAGCCGCACCGTGTCGCTGACCGCGCCGTCGAAGGTGACCTTGCCGATCAGGCCGAGGTGGATGTGCACCCAGCCGACGGGCTCGAAGCCGAGGAAGCCCGCGAAGCCCAGGAAGCCAAGGAACAGGTGCTTGCCGTGGGCGTCCGCACCGTCGAGGACGGTGCGGTCCAGCAGCGCCGCACTGTCGGAGAACTTGCCCTGCGGGCTGCTCGCCCGCACCTCCCACCCGGCCAGCAGCCGCCGGCAGTCCTCGGCGAGCCGGTGGATCGTGTGGCCTTCCGGCACGCCCGGCTCAGTCCTGCCGCGGGTGGTGCGCCGGGATCGGGGGCAGCTCACCGGTGGCCTCGTACGCGGTGAGCATGTCGATCCGGCGCTGGTGGCGCTCCTCGTGGGAGTAGGCCGTGCCGAGGAAGATCTCGACGAACTTGGTGGCCTCGTCCCGGCTGTGCATGCGGGCGCCGACGCTCAGCACGTTGGCGTCGTTGTGCTCGCGGGCCAGCGACGCGGTCTGCTCGCTCCAGGCCAGCGCGGCGCGCACGCCCTTGACCTTGTTCGCGGCGATCTGCTCGCCGTTGCCCGAGCCGCCGATCACGATGCCCAGGGCACCGGGGTCGGCGGCCGTGCGCTCGGCCGCGCGCAGGCAGAACGGGGGGTAGTCGTCGACGGCGTCGTAGATCTGCGGGCCGCAGTCGACGGGCTCGTGCCCGTTGGCCGTCAGCCACTCCACGAGGTGGTTCTTCAGTTCGAAGCCGGCATGGTCGGAGCCCAGGTACACGCGCATGCGGTCAGTCTCCCATTGGCCCCGCACCCCCGCCCCTCCGGGGCGGATCAGCGCCGCAGCAGGCGCCACGCGGTGGGCAGCAGGCCCATGGCCAGCGCGGCCTTCAGGGCGTCGCCGAGCAGGTAGGGGCGCAGGCCGAGGTCGACCGCCTGCGTCGCCGACAGGTGCGCGGAGAACGCCAGGTAGGGGACGCCGACCGCGTAGACGACCGCGGAGCCGAGGACCATCACGCCGGCCGTGCGCAGCACCGTGCGGTCGCCGCCGCGCCGGGCGAGGGCGCCGACGACGGCGGACGCCAGCATCATGCCGAGGATGTAGCCGAAGCTGGGCATCGACCAGCCCGAGGAGCCGCCGGCGAACCACGGCAGGCCGGCCACGCCGGCCAGCGCGTACAGGCCCAGCGAGGCGAAGCCGCGCCGGGCGCCCAGCGCGGTGCCGACGAGCAGCGCCGCGAAGGTCTGCCCGGTGACCGGCACCGGCGAGCCCGGCACCGGCACGGACAGCTGCGCGGCCAGTCCGGTCAGGACCGCGCCGCCCACCACCAGCGCCGCGTCGCGCGCCCGGGCGCGGGCGGCCGAGGAGGCGGGGACCAGGTCGGCCAGGACGAAACGGGCGGCGGGTGCTGCGGTGCTCATCGGGTCTCCGCGGGGTCGGGGGTTCGGGGCGCCGGCGGGCACGTTGGGTTCGGGCGTGCGCCGACACCGTGACGCTAGCCCAGCGCCCGCGAGCCGATCATCGTGAGGCTCCGACAAACCCGCACGGTGACGCTTGGAGACTTCCGTGCACCCTCAAGCCATCGGCGGCGCTCCGCCGTTGGCAGGATTTCAGCAGGTGGAGTGAGCCGCGTCACGTCCGCGGCGGGACGTGCCGGGCGGCCGGGCGGCGTGACGGCCGCCGCCCGGCACGCACGGTGCGCTGTGGGATCCCGCCAACCGGTCAGGCCGGCTGGATGAGGTCCCAGCGGTTGCCGTACAGGTCCTGGAAGACCACCACCGCGCCGTAGTCCTCGTAGCGCGGCTCCTCCTCGAACACCACGCCCTCGGCGACCATCCGCTTGTAGTCGCGGTCGAAGTCGTCGGTGGTGAGGAACAGGCCGACCCGGCCGCCGGTCTGGTCGCCGACCCGGTCCGCCTGCGCGGGGGTGCTGGCGCGGGCCAGCAGCAGGGCCGTCTCCCGCGAGCCGGGCGGGGCGACGACCACCCAGCGGCTGCCGTCCCCCCGCGGGGTGTCCTCGCGCAGCTCGAAGCCGAGGGCGCGGGTGTAGTAGGCGATCGCCTCGTCGTAGTCGCGGACGACGAGGGCCGTCAGGCCGAGGTGTGGCATGGCCGCTGGCACTCCAGGGGGGTCGGGTCGGGTCGCCGGGGGCGTGGCGGCCCCGGCGGGGTCAGTCGAAGATCGGGCCCTGGGTACGGGTCCGCTTGATCTCGTAGAAGCCGGGGACGGAGGCGACCATCAGCGTGCCGTCCCACAGCCTGGCCGCCTCCTCGCCGCGCGGCGTGGGGGTGACGACGGGGCCGAAGAAGGCGATCTGCTCGCCGTCGGCGCCGGGCACCGCGATGACGGGGGTGCCGACGTCCTGGCCGACCTTGTCGATGCCCTCCTTGTGGGAGGCGCGCAACTCCTGGTCGTAGGTGTCCCGGTCCGCGTAGTCAGCGAGGTCGGCGGGCAGCCCGGCCTCCTCCAGGGCCTCGACCAGGGTCTCGCGGGTCTTGGGCTTGGCCTGGTTGTGGTACCGGGTGCCGAGCGCCGTGTAGAGGCGGCCGAGCACCTCGTCGCCGTGCAGCTGCTGGGCCGCGATGACGACGCGGACCGGGCCCCAGGCGTCCTTCAGGAACTCGGCGTACTGCTCGGGCAGGGTGTCGAGCTTGTCCTCGTTGAGCACCGCCAGGCTCATCACGTGCCAGCTGACCTCGACCGGGCGGACCTTCTCGACCTCGAGCACCCAGCGCGAGGTCATCCAGGCCCAGGGGCACAGCGGGTCGAACCAGAAGTCGACGGGCGTCTTCTCGGTGTCGGTGGTGGTCACGGTGTTCTCTCCTCGTGCGCGGGTGTGCTGTGCGGGCGTGCTGCGGGTGCGGTACAGGTGCGGTACCGGTGCTGCGCGGGTGCGGTGCGGCGGGTTCCGGGTGGGGCTCCCGCAGCGGTTCCGGTTGAACTCTCCCCCACAGCGCACAACGCGTGACGGCTGCGGGGGCATTCCCCGCTGCCACCGCCGAGGCCCCATGGGAGGATGCCAGAACTGCGTTCCAGCACGTCCACCCCAGGGAGACAAAGGAGTCCGCCTGTGCCCGGCGAGAACCTGAGCCGCGAGGAGGCCCGCGACCGGGCTTCGATCCTGTCCGTCGAACGCTACGACGTGGCACTGGACGTCCGGTCCGCGGTGGGACCCGCCGATCCCGTGGGACCGCGTACGTTCCGGTCGACGACGGTGATCGACTTCCGCTGCTCGTCCCCGGGCGCCTCGTCCTTCGCGGACCTGGTGGCCCCCTCGGTCACCTCCGTGCGCCTCAACGGCCGCGAGCTCGACCCCGCCGCCGTCTTCGACGGCACCCGCATCGCGCTGGACGGCCTGGCGGAGCGCAACACCCTCGTGGTGGACGCCGCGTGCGCGTACAGCAGGACCGGCGAGGGCCTGCACCGGTTCGAGGACCCGGAGGACGGCGAGGTCTACCTCTACACGCAGTACGAGCCGGCCGACGCGCGGCGGGTGTTCGCGAACTTCGAGCAGCCCGACCTGAAGGCCCCCTTCACCTTCCAGGTGACCGCGCCCGAGGACTGGACGGTGATCAGCAACGGGGAGCGCGACGGCGAGCCGGTCCCGGCGGACGGCGGCGGCAGCACCTCGCGGTTCCTGCCGACGCAGCCGATCTCCACGTACATCACCGCGGTCGTGGCCGGCCCGTACCACGTGGAACGCGACCACTACTCGCGCACCTTCGCCGACCGCGGCGTGCTCGACATCCCGCTCGGCGCGCTGTGCCGCAGGTCGCTGGCCCGGCACTTCGACGCCGACGAGATCTTCGAAGTGACCAAGCAGGGGCTGGACTTCTTCCACGACCACTTCGACTACCCGTACCCGTTCGGGAAGTACGACCAGGCGTTCGTGCCGGAGTACAACCTGGGGGCGATGGAGAACCCGGGGTGCGTGACGTTCCGCGAGGAGTTCATCTTCCGCGGGAAGGTGACCCGGGCGTCCTACGAGCACCGGGCGAACGTGGTGCTGCACGAGATGTCGCACATGTGGTTCGGCGACCTGGTGACCATGCGCTGGTGGGACGACCTGTGGCTCAAGGAGTCGTTCGCGGACTTCATGGGCGCGTTCTCGCAGGTGGGCGCGACCCGCTACACCGAGGGCTGGATCACCTTCGCCAACCGCCGCAAGGCGTGGGCGTACCGGGCCGACCAGCTGCCGTCCACCCACCCGGTGGTGGCCGACATCCGGGACCTGGAGGACGCCAAGCTCAACTTCGACGGCATCACCTACTCCAAGGGCGCCGCGGTCCTCAAGCAGCTCGTCGCCTACGTGGGCCAGGACGCCTTCCTCGAGGCGGCCCGGCGCTACTTCAAGCGGCACGCGTACGGCAACACCACCCTGGACGACCTGCTGTCGGTGCTGGTCGAGACCTCCGGCCGGGACATGGCCGCGTGGTCGCGCTCCTGGCTGCAGACCGCCGGCGTCAACTCCCTGACGCCGCAGGTGCGGTACGACGAGGAGGGCCGGATCGCCGAACTCGCGGTGCTGCAGACCGCGGACGACGCCGCGCACCCCGAACTGCGGCCGCACCGCGTGGCGGTGGGCCTGTACCACCGGAAGCCGGACGGCGCGCTGGAGCGCTACGCGCGGGCCGAGCTGGACGTGGCGGGCGCCTCGACCACGGTCACCGAGCTGGCCGGGGAGCCGCGCCCCGACCTGGTGCTGGTCAACGACGACGACCTGACGTACTGCAAGATCCGGTTCGACGAGGCGTCGCTGGAGACGCTGCGGGAGCACCTGGGCGACCTGTCCGACCCGCTCGCGCGGGCACTGGCCTGGGCCGCGGTGTGGAACCTGACCCGGGACGCGCTGATGCCGGCCCGCGACTACCTCGACCTGGTGCTGCGGTTCGCCGGGCGGGAGAGCGACATCGGGGTGCTGCAGTCGCTGCACGTGCAGGCGCGCAGCGCGCTGACCCACTACGTGGTGCCGCGGGCACGCGAGGAGGCGGCCCGGTCGCTGGCGGAGGGTGCGCTGCGGGAGCTGCGGCAGGCCGAGCCGGGCAGCGGCCACCAGCTGGCGTGGGCGCGGTTCTTCGCCGCGGTCGCGACGAGCCCGGCGGACCTCCAGCTCCTCCAGGACCTGCTGGCCGGTTCGGCGTCGGTCGACGGGCTGGACGTCGACCAGGAGCTGCGCTGGACGCTGCTGGAGACGCTGACCGCGGAGGGCCTTGCCGACGAGGGCGTGATCGCGGCCGAACGGGCCCGCGACGACACCGCCTCGGGCCACCGGCACGAGGTGCGGTGCCTGGCGGCCCGCCCGTCGGCGGCGGTGAAGGCGGCGGCGTGGACGGACGTCGTGGAGTCGGACAAGCTGTCCAACGCGCTGGTGGAGGCGACCATCGCGGGCTTCGCGCAGGCCGGGCAGCGCGAGCTGACCGCGCCCTACGCGCAGCCGTACTTCGGGGTGATCGAGGCCCTGTGGGCGGAGCGTTCGATCGAGATCGGGATGGCCGTGGTGCGCGGGCTGTTCCCGTCGCTGCAGGACCGGCAGGAGACGCTGGACGCCACCGACGCGTGGCTGTCGGACCGGGCGCAGGCCGCGCCGGCGCTGCGCCGGCTGGTGCTGGAGGCGCGCGACGACCTGGCGCGCGCCCTGCGGGCACAGGAATGTGACGCGCGGCGCTGACCGGCGTCCGCCCAGGGCCCGTTGAGGGCGGGCGGCGCACGACGGAGAAGGGGCGGTCCCGGCTGGTCGGGACCGCCCCTTCACCCTGATGGGTGAAGAATGCCCATCGGCATCCGAACACGCGGGCTTTAGCCCGGCGTTGTCCCGTTTTGTCGACGGCCCTGTAACAGCGGTTATCCGCGGGTTCCGGCATGGGCAAGCCTCAGCGCATGAACGCGAACCACCACACCCCCCACGCCACCGGCCGCACCACGGGCCCCGCGGGCACCGTGAACTCCCCCGAGGCGGCGGGCACGGCGGACGGTCCGGACCGTTCCGGTGCCGGGTCGTCACTCGCCGGCGAGCACGGCGTGCTCACCGCACGCCAGTTGCGCGAGCACGGCCTGTCCCCCGCGGCGATCGCGGAGCGCTGCGGATCCGGCGGCCCCTGGCAGCAACTGCTGCCGCAGGTCTACCTGCTGCACACCGGACCGCCGACCAGCCGCGAGCGCGTGCAGGCCGCGCTGCTGTACGCCGGACGCGACCCGGGCGGGCACGGCCCGGTCGGCGGCGGCCGGGAGGTCATGGTGACGGGCCTGGCGGCCCTCGCGCTGCACGGCTTCTCCTCGGTGCCGGCGCTGCCCGGGCTGCGCCGCATCGACGTGCTCGTCCCCCAGCGGCTCCGGCTGCGCGACAGCGGCGACGTGACGCTGCACCGCGCCCGGGAACTCCCCCGCGCCCAGGACGTGTCCGGGCTGCCGTGCGCGCCGGTGCCGCGCGCCCTGGCGGACGCCGTCGCCGCGCTGTGCGGCACCGAGGGCCGGGTCGCGGCGGCCGGCGCGGGCGAGGCGCGCGACGCGGTGCGCCGCGTGCTCACCGAGGCGGTGCTCGCCGGGCACTGCGGCGGAGACGACGTGGTCCGGGAGCTGGCGCTGTCCGGGCTGCTCGACCTGCCGTACGTCGTGGGAGCACTGCCCGCGGTGGAGGCGGCCGACCGCACGATCGGCGAGGAGCGGCTGTACGCCATGGTGCACTGCCACCAACTGCCCGATCCGCTCTGGAACGTGGAGCTGGTGCTGCCCGGCGGGCCGCCGCTGGGCGGCGTCGACGCCTACTGGCCCGACCAGGCGGTGGCCGCGGTCGTGGACGCGCGGGCCGCGTCGGCGGCGGCGGACGAGGGCGTGTGGGAGCGCCACGCCCGGCAGCGCGAGCGCCTGGAGGCGCTGGGCATCACGCTGGTGCACCTGACCCCGGCCAAGCTCGGCAGCGCCCTGGAGCAGCAGGCGGCGGTGGTGAGGACCGCGCTGATCGCGTCCATGGACCGGACGCCGGCGGCCTATGTGGTCGTCATCCCCCGCTGACGCCTTTGCCCCGATCACCGCCCTGCCGCAGCCCGTCGATTTGCGGCACAACATCCCCGTTGGTCCCCGATGGCGGTGGCGGAAACCCGTCATCGTCACCCCATGTGCAGGTCAACACTCCCCAAAGGGCGCCCCATTCCATCAAGGTGAGCGGTCGTACGACTCCGCACTTCGAACAGTCCTCGCCCAGGGCTGACGCACGGGCTCCCGGAGCGGCCGGCCGGGGAACGGACCGTCCGCGCGGATGGGGGCACCCCCGGCCGAGGCCGGGGGGAGCAGGAACCGACCTGAGAGACCGTCCGAACAGGGATGCCCATGTCACTGGATCACATACGCGGGAAGAGACGCGCGGCCCGTATCGCGCTCGCCGCGGGCCTGGTCGCCGCACTGTCGGCTGCCGGGCCCTCGTTCGCGGCCGCCGACTCCGCGCCGAAGGCCCCCGCGACCGCCACGCCGGCCGCCGGCGCGCCCGGGGCGGACGCCCCCGGCAAGGACGCGGCCGACAAACTCGGCTCCAACGACGCCTCGCTGCTGGAGAAGGCCAAGGCCGACGGCGACAGGAACGTCACGTTCATGGTCGCCACCGCGCCCGGCCAGACCGGGCCGGTGACCTCGAAGCTGCACGCGGAGGGTGCCAGCGTCGGCATGACGTACGACGCCCTCGGCTACGTCCGCGCGACCGTGCCCACCGGCAAGGCCGACGCCGCCCTCGCCGCCGCGCAGAAGCTGCCGCAGGTGCTGGCCATCGACCTCAAGCAGGAGATCGCGCTCGACGACCCGACGCCTTCCGCGGACACCGCGGACAGGGCGGGCGCCGCGGCGGGCCGGCCGTCCGGTCACGGCACGACGACCTACCCCGGGCCCGACGCGCACACCCCGGCGAAGAACCCCTACCAGCCGGCCTTCGAGACCGGCGCCGTCGACTTCGTCAAGGACCACCCCGCGAGCGACGGCCGCGGCGTGACCATCGGCATCCTGGACTCCGGCGTCGACGTCGGCCACCCGGCGCTGCAGCGGACCACCACCGGCGAGCGGAAGATCGTCGACTGGGTCACCTCCACCGACCCGATCCTGGACGGCGACGCCACCTGGCGGGCGATGGTCACCGCGGTGTCCGGGCCGTCGTTCACCGCGGCCGGCCGCACGTGGACCGCGCCGGCCGGCGACTACCGGTTCAGCACCTTCGCCGAGGCCGCCACCAAGGGCGGCGACATGCAGGGCGACCTGAACCGCGACGGCGACACCACCGACGTGTGGGGCGTGCTGTACGACCCGGCCGCCGGCACCGTGCGCGTCGACCTCGACAACGACGGCGACTTCACCGACGAGACCGCGATGAAGCCGTACAAGGACGGCTTCCAGATCGGGCACTTCGGCACCGACGACCCGGCGACCGCGATCTCGGAGTCGATCCCGTTCACGGTCGAGATCCGCAAGGACGTCCCCATGGACCCCTACGGCGGGACGTGGGTCGGCAAGAAGGCGGACTTCGTCAACATCGGCGTGGTGCAGTCCGAGCACGGCACCCACGTCGCCGGCATCACCAGCGCCAACGGGCTGTTCGGCGGGAGGATGAACGGCGCCGCGCCCGGCGCGAAGATCGTCTCCTCGCGGGCCTGCAGCTGGTCCGGCGGCTGCACCAACATCGCGCTCACCGAGGGCATGACCGATCTGGTGGTCAACCACCACGTCGACGTGGTCAACATGTCCATCGGCGGCCTCGGCGCCCTCAACGACGGTGCCAGCGCCCGCGACCAGCTCTACAAGCGGCTCATCGACACCTACGGCGTCCAGCTGGTGATCTCCGCCGGCAACGACGGCCCGGGCGTCAACACCATCAGCGACCCCGGGCTCGCCGACCACGTGCTCAGCATCGGCGCGTCGATCTCCCGGGAAACCTGGGCGGCGAACTACGGCTCGCAGATGACCGTCCCGTACTCGCTGCTGCCCTTCTCCGCGCGCGGCCCGCGCGAGGACGGCGGTCTCGCCCCGGTCCTCACCGCGCCCGGCGCGGCCATCAACGCCGTGCCCACCTGGGAGGCGGGCGCCCCGGTGAAGGAGGCCGGTTACGCCCTGCCGCCCGGCTACGCCATGCTGCAGGGCACGTCGATGGCCTCCCCGCAGGCGACCGGAGCCGCGGCGCTGCTGCTGTCGGCCGCCAGATCGCAGCACCTGACCGTGACCCCGGCCCAGCTGCGCACCGCGCTGATCAGCACCGCGCGCGAGATCCCCGGCTTCCAGACCGTCGACCAGGGCGCCGGCCTGGTGTCCGTCGGCCCGGCCTGGGACCTGCTCCGCCGCGGCGGCACCACCGACGCGTACACCGTCAAGGCGCCCGTGGACACGGTCCTGTCCGGCTTCCTGCAGACGCCGGGCTACGGCACCGGCGTGTACGACCGCGAGGGCGGCCTGACGGCCGGCGGGCAGCGCACCTACGGCGTCACGGTGACCCGCACCTCGGGCCCGGCGGCGGCGCAGTGGCAGACGCTGACGTGGGCGCACAACGACGGCACGTTCCGGGTCGAGGGCGGGCCGCTGGTCCGGCTGCCGCTGAACGTGCCGGTCACCGTGCGGATCACCGCCAAGCCGCGCTCGGCGGGCGTGCACAGCGCCCTGCTGAACGTCGACGACCCGCTGACCCGCGGCACCGACACGCAGATCCCCGCGGCCGTGGTGGTCTCCACCCCGGTGGCGGCCCCCGGCTTCACGCTGACCCGCTCCGGCTCCGTCCAGCGGGACGTCACCCGCTCGTACTTCGTGACCGTCCCGGCCGGCGCGACCTCGCTGGAGGTGGCCATGGACGGGCTCGCGGCGGGCAGCCAGACGCGGTTCGTCACCATGCACCCGTACGGCGTGCCCATGGACTCCACGCAGACCATCGACTGCTACCCCGACTACCCCAACCCGGCCAACACCTGCCGGCCCGACGTGCGGTCCTACGCCGCGCCGATGGCCGGGGTCTGGGAGATCGAGGTGGAGGCGCGGCGCACCTCCCCGCAGCTGGACAACCCGTACCGGCTGACGGTGACGGTGCTCGGCGCCGCGTTCGACCCGGCGGTGCGGACCGTCGACGAGGCGACGGTCGGCACGCCGACCCCGGTGACGTGGAACGTCTCCAACGCCTACGCGGGCTTCCAGGGCCGGCTCGCGGGCGGGCCGCTGGGCTCCGCGCACACCGCGACGCCGACGATCGCCCAGGGCGACACCCAGACCACCCGGCTGACCCTCGGCTCGGGCGTCTCGCGGCTCGACGTGTCCATCGGCTCGCCGTCGGACACGGCGGCCGACCTGGACCTGTACGTGTACCGCGACGGGGTGCTCGTCGGGCAGTCCGCGGACGGTGACGCGGAGGAGTCGGTGAGCCTGGCGAACCCGGCCGCCGGCACGTACACCTTCGAGGTCGACGGCTACTCGGTGCCGTCCGGCTCCACCACGTACGCGTACAAGGACGTGTACTACTCGCCGGGCCTCGGCTCGGTGACGGTGGGGGACGACGAAGGGGTCCTCGACCTGCCGCACGGCGCCACCGCCCAGGTCTCGGCGTCCGTCGTGGCCGCGGCCGCGGCGCCCGAGGGCCGGGAGCTGTTCGGCGAGGTGCGGCTGCTCGACGCACGCGGGACCACCGCGGGCACCGGCAGCGTCCTGATCGCCAAGACCCTCCCCTAACCCCCCCCGGGGGAGGACGCGGGGCGGGCGCTCAGGGGGCGCCCGCCCCGCACCCGTGTCCGGACCCGCCGCGGGCGGACGGGCCGGGGACGCGCGGCGTGCGGCGCCCCCCGGCCGGGCCTAACGGGCCGGCCGGCGCAGGAGGGCGCGGCCGGGGAGGGCGGTGGCGGCGAGGGCCAGCAGCAGCGTGAGGGCGGCCAGCGGCAGCGCCGTGCCGGCGGGGACGTAGGGGGAACCGCCGGTGGTGCCACGGGCGATGGGGACCAGCGTGATCCACGCGATGGCCGCGCCGAGGGTCAGGCCGGCCGCCGCGACCATCAGCGCCTCCCAGCGGAGCATGCCCAGCACCTGGCGCCTGGTCGTGCCCGTCAGCCGCAGCAGGGCGACCTCGCGGCGCCGGTCCAGCACGGTCATCACCAGCGTGTTGACGGCGGCCACCGCCGCGAACCCGCCGAGCACCGTCGCCATCACGCGGTTCGCCCACGCGTTGAGCTCCAGGTCCTTGTCGGCCTGCGCCCGGTAGCCGGCCCGGTCGGTCACGGTCAGGCCGGGCACGTCCAGGCCCGCCAGCGCCTGCCGGACGTCCGCGGCCGGCGCCCCCGGCCGGTCGTGCACCAGCACCTGGCTGTCGTAGGCGGTCGCCGCGTGCGCGGCCACCGCGGCCCGGGGCATGACCAACTGGCCCAGCCCCAGGCCGCGTTCGTAGACCGCGACGACCCGCGGCCGGGTCTGCGTCCCGTCGCCCAGCCACAGCGACAGCCGGTCCCCGACCTTCACGTGCGCGGTGCCGGCGAGCAGCGCGTCGACGGCGACGGTGCGCCCGTCCCCGGTCAGGTTCGCCAGGGAGCCGTCCCGCACACCGAGCCGGAGGACCGGCTCCAGGTGGCGCGGGTCACCGCCGACGCCGAGGACGGTCGTGGAGTCGAGCGCGCCGCCGGCGCGGTACAGGGCGCCGGTGCGCAGCACGCCGACCGCCGTCTCGACACCGGGCAGGCGGGCCGCCCGGTCCGCGGTGCCGGCCGGCAGCCCGGCACCGCCGGAGCCGACCACCTGGTCGGCGACCACCCCGTCCCTGATCTGCCGGCTCGCGGCGTGGGTGATCGTGCCCTGCATGCACAGCAGGGTGCCGCAGAACGCGGTGACCAGCACGATCGGGGTGATCGCGGAGGCCAGCCGGCGGGCGTTCGCACGGGTGTTGGCGGCGGCGAGCGCGGCGGGCGCGCCGCCCGCGCGCAGCGGCAGCCCGAACACGGCCGCCGCGAGCCACGCCAGCACCGGGCCGAGCAGGGCCACGGCCAGCATGAAGCAGAACACCACGGACAGCGCGACCGACGCCGCGTCGTCCCCCGTCAGGTGGGAGGCGACGGTGGCCAGCACCACGCCGCCAGCCGTCGCGACCGCGCCCAGCACGGTGCGGACCACGCCGGGCCGCCGGCGCTCGACCGCGGCCTCGCCCAGCGCCTGGCTCGGGCGGGCCTTCGACGGCCGCCGCGCCGCGAGACGGCCCGCGGCCAGCGCGCTCAGCATCCCCGCCCCGACCGCGGCGACCATCGGGATCCAGCCGACCGACAGGTGAGCGCCGTGCGGGACGGCGCCCTTGTCGACGAGCTGGCCGAACCACCAGCGGGCCAGGGCGATTCCGGGCAGGATGCCGGCCGCGCCGGCCAGCGGCGCGACGAGCAGCGCCTCGGTGGCGACCATCCGCCGGATCTGCCGCGGGGTGGCGCCGACCGCGCGCAGCAGCGCGATCTCCCGGCCGCGCTGGCCGACCGCGAGGGCGACGGTCCCCATGACGACGAACACCGCGGTCGCGGTGGCGATGCCGCCGAAGGACCCGCCGATCGCGGTGAGCATCTCCCGGGCGGAGGCGAGTCCGGGCTGCTCGGCCTCGCCGCGTCCGTCGCCGGTGCGCACCACGGCGTGCCCGCCCACGGCCTGGCGCGTCTGCTCGGCGAGCCGGTCCACGGGCACCCCGGCGCGGGCGAACACCGCGATGGCGTCCGCCTTTCCGGGGTGCCCGGACAGGGTGCCGGCCGCGCTGTCCGCGAAGTACGCGGTGGGGGCGGCCTCCTGGGCCACACCGGCGATCCGGTACGTGCGCGTGCCGCCGGGCGCCGTCAGCGCGACGGCGTCACCGGCGCCGAGCCCGGCGGACCTCGCGGTCGCGGCGTCGAGCACGACCTCGCCGGCGAGCGGCGCGTGCCCCTCGACGGCGGTCCCGCCGTCGAGGGCGTGCGCGGCCCAGTCGCGTCCGGTGAGCGCGGGCAGGTGGGCGGCCTGGACGGGGAACGCGATGTCGGGGACGGCCGCGGCGACGCCGGGCCGCGCGGCGATCCGGGCGGCCAGCGAGGTGTCCAGCCGCGGCTGGTCGGTGAGGGGCTCGGCCTCGGTGTCACGGCTGTCGCCGTGGCCGGTGACGATCCGCGCCTGCGCGTCGGCGGCCGCCACGACGGGCACGTGCGCGTACCGGACGGGCGCCACGTGGGCGGTGACGCCGGTCTGCAGCATGGTGCCGCAGGCGGTGACGACCGCGGCGG
Source organism: Actinacidiphila rubida (assembly GCF_900110255.1). Taxonomy (GTDB): domain Bacteria; phylum Actinomycetota; class Actinomycetes; order Streptomycetales; family Streptomycetaceae; genus Actinacidiphila; species Actinacidiphila rubida. The sequence goes on along the minus strand of NZ_FODD01000003.1, from coordinate 55,903 downwards.
CGAACAGCAGCGCCACGAACGTGCCCACGAAGGCCGCGGGCCGGAACCGCACCGAGGCGCGGGCGAGGCCGTTCACGCCGCCGCCCCCAGCCGCCCGGAGCCGGAGGGCCCGCCGGCGGCGGGCCGCCCGGCGGATCCGGCGGACCCGGCTGAGGCTGTCAGCGCGACCATGCGGTCGGCGACGGCCGCCGGCTCGGGGTCGGCCAGCTCACCGGCGAGCGAGCCGTCGGCGAGGAACAGCACGCGGTCGGCGTAGGAGGCGGCGACGGGATCGTGGGTGACCATCACGACCGTGGCGCCGAGGCCGTCGACGGCCTGCCGCAGCAACCCGAGCACCTCCCGGGCGGTCCCGGTGTCGAGCGCGCCCGTCGGCTCGTCCGCGAAGATCACCTCGGGCTCGGTGATGAGGGCGCGGGCCAGCGCCACCCGCTGCTGCTGCCCGCCCGAGAGCTGGCCGGGCCGGCGCCTGCCGTGCCCTTCGAGGCCGACCCGGGCCAGCAGCTCCGCGGCCCTGCGCCGGTCCGGCCGGGCCCCGGCCAGCCGCAGCGGGAGCAGCACGTTCTGCTGCACCGTCAGCGACGGCAGCAGGTTGAAGGACTGGAAGACGAAGCCGATGCGCCGGCGCCGGAGCTTGGTGAGGTGGTTCTCGCTCAGCCCGGTGATGTCCTGGCCGCCCAGCAGCACCTGGCCCGCGCTCGGCCGGTCCAGTCCGGCCGCGCACTGCAGGAACGTGCTCTTGCCGGAGCCCGACGGGCCCATCACGGCGGTGAAGGTGCGCCGCGGCAGGGCCAGGTCGACGCCGCGCAGCGCGTGCACGGCGGCGTCGCCCCTGCCGTAGGTGCGGCGGACGGCGCGCAGTTCCACGGCGTGCGGCGACGGGCGGTGCTCCGCGTCGGTGGGTGGGGTCGGCGTGGTCTTTCGGCGCGATGCCATGGCCTGGGGGCTCCTCTCCTGACGACGCTTCCGACGCTACGGAGCGCGCCGCGGCCGGACCATGGCGTCCCCTGGCGTCCCGAAGGTGGGGACAACCCCCCATGCCCTCCCCCGCTGTGGCGGCCGGAAAGGACGGCCACCACGGCGGGCGGACCGGCGAGGCGTCGGGGCGGTCGCCGGAAGGCAACCCGGGTAGGAGGGGAAGGAAGGGTAGAAGGCAGGCACCCCCGGGAAGGGTTCCCGGACAGACTGTGAGGACGGAGGCCCGATGGACCGGGACCGGCTTGCCGCCATGTACGGCGTGGACGTGACGTACAGCCCCGCGCCGGACGTCCACGTTCCGGTTCCGGAGGACACCGTCGTCGCCGTCCTCGCCGCACTCGGCGTCGACGCCGGCACCCCGCGCGCCGTCAGGGACGCGCTGGCCGCGGCCGAGCAGCGCAGGACGCACCGCCTGCTGCCGCCGTGCACGGTCGTGCGCCCGGGCCGGCGGACCCTCAAGCAGGCCCTTCCCGACCTGCCCGAGGGCACCCGGCTGCGGACCGAGACGCAGGCCGGCGAGGAGCTGGCCGACCCGCCGCGCACCCCCGGCCGCTACGTGCTGCGGGCCACCGGGGCCGACGGCCGTACGGCGCACGGCGACCTGGTCGTCGCCCCGACGCGGCTGTCCGGGCCGCCGGGCCGCACCTTCGGGTTCATGGCCCAGCTGTACTCCACGCTGTCCTCGCGCTCGTGGGGCCGCGGCGACCTGGGCGACCTCGCGGACCTGGCGGCGTGGTCGGGGCGGGCCCTGGGTGCGGGCTTCGTCCAGATCAACCCGCTGCACGCGGGCGTGCCGGGCCGGCCGACCGACCCCTCGCCGTACCGCCCCTCCTCCCGCCGCTTCCCCGATCCGGTGTACCTGCGGATCGAGGACGTGCCGGAGTTCGCCCATCTGCCGCGGGAGGCCCGCGGCGAGCTCGACGCCCTGCTGCGCAAGGCCGCGGCCCTGCGGGACGGCGTGCTGCTCAAGGACGCGCTGATCGACCGTGACGCGGTGTGGGAGCTGAAGGCGCGGGCACTGGAGCTGCTGCGGTCGGTGCCGCTGAGCCCGGGCCGGCGCGCCGCCTACGCCGACTACCTCGCCGAGCAGGGGCAGGCCCTGGACGACCACGCGACGTGGTCGGCGCTGGCCGAACTGCACGGCCCCGACTGGCACTCCTGGCCCGCGGGCCTGCGCGACCCGCGCTCGCCGCAGGTGGCCAGGGCCCGCACCACGCACCTGGACCGGGTGGACTTCCACTGCTGGCTGACCTGGCTGACCGACAGCCAGCTCGCCGCGGCGCACCGCGCGGCCCGGGACGCGGGGATGCCGATCGGGATCGTGCACGACCTGGCGGTGGGCGTGCACCCGGGCGGCTCGGACGCCTGGTCGATGCAGGACGTACTGGCCGGCGGCATCTCGATCGGCGCGCCGCCGGACGCCTTCAACTCCCGCGGCCAGGACTGGGGGCTGCCGCCGTGGCGCCCCGACGCGCTCGCCGCGACCGGCTACGCCCCCTACCGCGACCTGGTGGCGCGGATGCTGCGGCACGCGGGCGGCCTGCGGATGGACCACGTGATGGGCCTGTTCCGGCTGTGGTGGGTGCCGGAGGGCCGGCCGCCGACCGACGGCACGTACGTGCGGTACGACGCGGAGGCGATGCTGGGCCTGCTGGCCCTGGAGGCGTACGAGACGGGCGCGGTGGTCATCGGCGAGGACCTGGGCACGGTCGAGCCGGGCGTGCGCGAGGAACTGGCCGACCGCGGGATCCTCGGCACCTCGGTGCTGTGGTTCGAGCGCAACTACACGGGCGAGGACGCCGACCGCAGGCCGCTGCCGCCCTCGGCGTGGCGGGAGGCGTGCCTGGCGACCGCCACCACGCACGACCTGCCGAGCACCGCGGCCCGGCTGACGGGCGAGCACGTGGAGCTGCGGCACCGGCTCGGCCTGCTGACCCGCCCGCTCGCCGAGGAGGAGGCGGACGACGCGGCCGAGGTCGCCGAGTGGATCGCGCTGCTCGGCCGGCTGGGACTGCTGCCGGAGGGCGCCGCGGAGGAGGAGGCGGTGGTCAAGGCGGTGCACCGGTTCCTGGCCCGCACACCGGCCCGGATGGTGGGCGTGTGGCTGCCGGACGGCGTCGGCGACCGGCGCCCGCAGAACCTGCCGGGGACGTCCGACGAGTACCCGAACTGGCGGCTGCCGATCGCCGATCCGGGCGGGAACCCGCTGACGCTGGAGCAGCTCGCCGCCTCGTCCCGGCTGCACGCGCTGGCCGAGGAGGTGCGCCGGGCGGTGGCACGGGCCGAGGCGGGTTCCCCGCCGGGCCCCGCGGGAAGTGCCGCCGGGAGTGCCGCGCCGGGCGCCCGGCACCCGTAAGGCACCCCCGGGCGCGCGGCGTGCGGAGGTGGTCACTACATTGGCCGTGTGGACAAGAAGCTCAACAAGAAGGCCCTGCGCGCCGGTGTGGTGACCGCCGGTACGGCGCTGCTGCTGCTCATGTCGACGCCGGCGTTCGCGCTGGCCCACGACGACGGGGACGACCCCGGTTCCGGGCTGAACGTCGCCCAGACCCTGGGCCTGTTCGTCGCCCTCCCGCTGGTCCTCTTCGGGATCATCGCCGGACTCGTCATCGTCACCGACAAGTCCCGCAAGCAGCAGGGCTGATCCCTCGAAGGTGAACCCCGCGCTCCCAGGGGCGCGGGGCAGGGGACACCCGTGCCGCGGCCGCTCAGGCGCCGCGGCCGCTCGCGTCCGTGGCCGCCATCAGGCGCCGCAGGAGGACGGCGAGCTGCTCCGCGTCCTGCGGCCCGAGGCCGTCGACGGGTTCGCGCTGCAGCGCGAGACCTGAGCCGACCGCCTGGTCGATGACGCCCAGCCCCTTGTCCGTGAGGGTGACCCGCAGACCGCGGCGGTCCCCCGGATCGGGCGTGCGTTCCAGCAGCCCGGCCTTCTCCAGCTTGTCCAGCCGGCCCGTCATCCCGCCGGTGGTCAGCATCAGCGTCGCCGACAGCTGGCGCGGCGACAGCGTGTAGGGCGCCCCCGAACGGCGCAGCGTGGCCAGCACGTCGAACTCGCCGCGCCCGATCCCGTACCGCTGGTACTCCTTCTCCATCCGGTCGCCCATGATCCGCGACAGCCGGTAGATCCGGCCGAAGACGGCCATCGGCAGGGTGTCGAGGTCCGGGCGCTCCCGGTTCCACTGCCCGGTGATCGCGTCGACGGCGTCGGCGGGGGCGTCGGTCCCGTTCGCCCGGTCCGCCGTGTCCATCGCGTCCGCCTGATCGGTCGTGTCCATCGCGTCCGTCGCATCCATCGCGGTCAGGGGCTGCTTCTGCTGCGGCATGGCCCCAGTATCGCTCCCCGTTCGCTTGGTCGCAAGAAAGTAGCTTGACGGTAAGTAGCTTAGCGCTAAGCTACTTACCAACGACCTACTCCCAGGGAGCCGTGACGCCGTGACCCGTAGCCGCCTCCGTACCCGCGACTCGTCCGCCCGGATGCCCCGCGAGCGCTCGATGCTCGCCGCCATGGCGGTCGACAGCCTCGGCTCCGGCATGTACGTCCCGTTCAGCCTGGTCTTCTTCCACCACATCACCGGCCTGTCGTTCACGGTCGTCGGCGCGGTGCTCACGGCGGTCGGCCTGATCGGGATGACCGCGCTGCCGCTGGCCGGCGCGGCGGTGGACCGGTACGGCGCCCGGCGGGTGCAACTGCTGCTCTACGGGGTGCGCGGCACCGGGTTCGCCCTCTACCCCCTCGCCACCGCCCTGCCCGCGTTCGCCGCGGTCGCGCTCGTCACGGCCGCCGGGGACCGGGCCTTCCCGGCCGTCCAGCAGGCGTGGATCGGCGAGGTCGCGCAGGGCGCCGACCGGGACCGGCTGCAGGCCTCGGCCCGCGCCCTGCGCAACGCGGGCCTCGGCTCGGGCGCCCTGCTGGCCTCGCTGGTCGTCGCGCTGTGCGGGGACCGCGGCTTCGTGCTGACGGCCTGGCTGAACGCCGCGAGCTTCGCGACGGCGGCCCTGCTGATGCGCCGGGTCCGGGTGGAACGGCGGCCCGCGGCCGACCTCGGGGGCGTGGGGACGGCGGGGGCGTCCGCGACGGCGAGGGCGGCGACGGTCGCGGGCGCGCGGACCGGCGGCTACCGGACGGTGTTCCGGGACAAGCCGTTCCTCGGCCTGACCGGCGCCAACTTCCTCACCGCGCTGGGCTATTCGGCGCTGGCCGTGCTGTTCCCGCTGTTCATCGGGGGCACCCTCGGCGAGCCGCAGGCCCTCACCGGCGCGGCGTTCACCGTCAACACCGTGCTGTGCGCGGTGGGGGGCGTGACGGTCGCCGCGGGCGTGCGGCGGCGGGGGGCCCGGCGTACGCGGGCCGCGGCGCTCGGCGCGGTGCTGTTCGCGACCGCCTTCGCGGGACTGGCCGCGCTGGCCGCGGCACGGCCGCAGTCCGGCTGGGTGGTGCCGGTGGTGCTCTTCGCGCTGGTCGGCCTCTACACGGGGGCCGAGCTGGTGCACAGCCCGTCCTCCAGCACGCTGGCCGTCGCGGCCGCGCCGCAGGAGCTGCGCGGCCGCTACATGGCCGCCTACCAGCTGAGCTGGTCGCTCGCGAGCACCCTGGCCCCCTCGCTGTTCACGCTGCTGGAGGCGGCCGACGCACGGCTGCCGTGGCTGGTGCTGACCGGCACGGCCCTGTCCGCGGCGGCGCTCCTCGTCGCGCTGGAGCGGCACCTGCCCGCCGACGCGGTCCATCTCACCGCGCCCGCACCGGTGTTCACCTCCACGCCGGCCGCGCCGCGCCCGGCCCGCGTCTGACCTCGCCCGGCCCTCTTCCCCGCGCCCCGGCTCCGGCGCACCGGGATCCACGGAGTCACCGAAGCCCGCGAAGTCCTCGCTCTCCCGCAGCCCGGCCACCCGCAGCCCGATCCCCCGGAGGACCCCGTGTCCACGACCGGCACCACCCCATCCACCGGCACCACCGCATCCCCGGGCACGGCCCCGGCCCTCGAGGGCACGGGCCCCCGCACGGCCCCCGGCGGCTCCAGGGCGGGCACGGCGGCCACCGTCGCCGTGACCGCCCTGGCACCGCTCGCCTGGGGTTCCACCTACGCCGTCACCACGCAGTTCCTGCCGCCCGACCGGCCGCTGTTCGCGGGCCTGATGCGGGCGCTGCCCGCGGGGCTGCTGCTGGTGGGGGCCACCCGGACCCTGCCGCGCGGCGCCTGGTGGGGGAAGGCGGCGGTGTTGGGCGCCCTGAACATCGGGGTGTTCTTCCCGCTGCTGTTCCTCGCCGCCTACCGGCTGCCCGGCGGGGTCGCGGCGGTCGTCGGCGCGGTGGGGCCGCTGTGCGTCGCCGGGCTGTCGACGGTGCTGCTGCGCGAGCGGCCGGGGGCCCGCACGGTCGCCGGGGCCGTGGTCGGCGCCCTCGGGGTGAGCCTGGTGGTGCTGCGGCCGGGCGCCGCGCTCGACCCGGTGGGCGTGCTCGCCGGTCTGGTGGGCGCCGCGTCGATGGCCGCGGGCACCGTGCTCACCAAGCGGTGGGGGCGGCCGGAGGGCGTCGGCCCGCTGGCCTTCACCGGCTGGCAGTTGACCGCCGGCGGCCTGCTGATCGCCCCGGTGGCGCTGCTGGCCGAGGGACCGCCGCCCGCGCTGGACGGCCGCAACGTCCTCGGCTACGCCTACCTCGCCCTGGTCAACAGCGCGCTGGCGTACGTCCTGTGGTTCCGCGGGATCGGGCGGCTGCCGGCCGCCTCGGTGAGCCTGCTGACGTTCCTGAGCACGGTGTCGGCCGCGGTGATCGGCTGGGTGGCCCTGGGCCAGGCACTCGGCGGCTGGCAACTGCTGGGCATGGCACTGGCGTTGGGCGGCAGCCTGGCCGGGCAGCGGTCGGCGGGTGCCGGCCGTGCGGCGGCCCCCGGGGGCGCGTCCCGTCCGGCGCCCGCGGAGGTCACGGCTGGGCGGCCACCGGGAGGGAGCGGGACGGAGAGCGGTCCAGGTTCCGGCCGAACGGCCGCCACGCCACGACCGTGACGAGGGTCATCGCCACCGCCGAGCACCAGAACGGCGCGGTGACACCCTGCCAGCGCACCAGCGGCCCGCCGATCAGCGCGCCCACCACGTTCCCGCCGATCGCGAACATGAAGAACACGCTCTGCACCCGCCCGCGCAGTTCCTCCGGCACCCGCCGCTGCCGGAACGTCGTCTCGACCGCGCCCAGCACCGAACTGTGCATGCCGAAGAACGCCAGGACCGCGCCCGCGGCCCAGGGCGCGCCGGCCAGCGCCAGCCCGAAATGGGTGAGGGTCTCCATGATCAGGCCCGCGCGAAGCAACAGCGAGGCGGAGCAGCGGGCCTGCAGCGCGGGCGCCACGAGCGCGCCCAGGATCCCGCCGACCGCGCTGGCGCCCATGAGCACGCCGTAGCCGACGGCGCCCAGACCCAGCCGGTCCCGGGCATACAGGACCATGATCGAGAAGCCGGCGAGCAGGGTGGCGTTCATCAGGCACAACGTCAGCGACATCATCCGGATCACCGGCTCGTGCCACACCCAGCGCACGCCCTCGGCGATGTCGCGCCGCACGGACCGGCCTTCGGGCTCCCGAGCCCCGGTCCCCTTCCCGCCCGCGGCGGCGTCCGAGGTCCGGCCTGAGTTCCCACCCGATTCCTGACCGGATCTCTGACCGGAGTTCCCGCCGGCAGGAGCGCCGGAACGAGCGCCGGAGCCCGCGGCCGGTTCCGGGCGCAGCCCGCGCAGCGTGGCGATCAGGGCCGCGGAGACGAGGAACGAGGCGGCGTTCAGGCCGAACGGCAGCGCGGTCGCCAGCACGAACAGCCAGGCGCCCAGCGGCCGTCCGGCGAACCTGTTGAGCACGAAGAACGAGCCGTGCAGGCGGGCGTTGGCCTGCGGCAGCAGGTCGGACGGCACCACCGCGGGCACCAGGCTCGACGCGGCGGTCTGCGCCAGGGTCTCCCCCGTGCCGAGGAGGAACGCGCACGCGTAGATCACCGGGATCGTCGCGTGCCCGGTGGCCACCGCCAGCGTCAGCACGGCCGTCACGAGGCCGCGCAGCACGTCGACCGCCACGATCAGCCGCCGCCGGTCGAGCCGGTCCACGACGACGCCGCTCACCAAGGAGAAGATCAGCCAGGGAAGTTGGCCGACGAGCGCGGCGAAGCCGATCAGTACGGGGTCGTCGGACACCGAGGCCACGAGCAGCGGTGCCGCGGTCTCCACCACCCCGTCGCCGAGGGTGGACACCGAGTTGGCCGCCCACAGCGTGTGGAAGCGGCGGCCCAGGCCGCCGGGCCCGCCCGTGCGGCCTTCGCCCGGTGCCGGGTCCGCGGAGGGCCGGGGACGCACCAGACCGGCGAACCGCCGTGGGGAGCCGGGAAGTCCGCGCCGTCCGAGTCGTCTGGTCCTGCCCGGCGCCATCGTCCGTGCCCTCCGCCCGCCGCTCCTGGCGCATGCGGCGAGTCCGCGGCACGGGCCGAAAGACAGGACCGTAGCGGGGGCCGGGGTCCGGGCCAACCGAATTACTCCGGCCGTCCCGGACCCGGGCCGGTGCCGTACCCGCCGCAAGCGCGACCGGGCGGGGGCAGCCTGCGCTGGCGCCGGCGATCGGCCTTACACGTGCGGGCGGCTGCCCGGCTCCTGTTGCGGGATGTTCTGCGCGGCGCCGGGCAGCTTCGGCTTGGGCAGGGTGGCGACCTCCTGCTCGGCCTGCGCCAGCTGGGCCGCGGTGTCCGTGGGCAGCGCCGGCGGGTCGGTCTGGGTGTCGGCGAACCGGAACACCGAGGTCATGTCGCCGAACGTCTGCCGCCGCCAGGCCGAGACGTTCGTCTCCCGGACGCCCGTGACGGCCTCCAGGAACCGCAGCGGCGACGTGTGGTCGAACGCCTCGCTCGCCACCCAGCCGCCGACCGTCCACGGCGACACGACGATCGCCGGCACCCGGAACCCGGCGCCGATCGGCAGGTTCGACACGAACTCGCCGGCCGTGCCGGCGGGCGCGGTGGGCGGCGGGACGTGGTCGAACAGGCCGTCGTTCTCGTCGTAGTTGAGGATGAACGCGGTCTTGGCCCACACGTCCGGGTTGGACGCGATGGCCTCCAGCTTGCGCGCCACGAAGTCCGCGCCGGCCGCCGGAAGGTAGTCGGGGTGCTCGGAGTCGGTGCTGGTCGGGATGATCCACGAGACCGCCGGCAGGCGGTCGTTGCGCGCGTCGTCCTCGAACGTGCCCTCCGCCTGCGGCCGCACGCCCTTCTCGTAGAGCGCGGAACCCGGCTGCGCGCTCTGGAAGTTGCCGAAGTACTCCAGCACGTTGCAGCCGTAGTCGTCGCTCTGCTGGTACACCTTCCAGCTGACGCCGGCCGCCTCCAGGCGCTCGGCGTAGGTGGTCCAGCGGTACGGCTTGGGCGCGCTGTTGGAGATGACCGGGCCGCCCTTGGTGCCGCCGGGGTCGATCGTGCCGGTCATCCAGTAGAGGCGGTTGGGCCAGGTCGGGCCCATCACCGAGCAGAAGTAGTTGTCGCACACCGTGAACGCCTCGGCCAGCGCGAACTGGAACGGGATGTCGTCCCGCGTGTAGTAGCCCATCACGTAGGGGCCGTTGGCGCCGTCCGCGGAACGGTGCGCGGGCAGCCACTTGTCCATCCTGCCGTTGTTCCACGCCTGGTGCTGCACCGACCAGGCGTGGCTGGTGGAGGGGATCGCCTGGGCGCTGGTGGACTTGGTGTCCAGGTGGAAGGGGAGCAGGTAGCCGTCGGGGTTCACGGAGTCGGGCTGGTAGAACACCGAGCGCCCGGTGGACAGCGTGAGCGCGTCCGGGTCGGCGAAGCCGCGGACCCCGGAGAGCGTGCCGAAGTAGTGGTCGAAGGAGCGGTTCTCCTGCATCAGCAGGACCACGTGCTTGATGTCGCTGATCGAGCCGCCCGCGGGGGCACCCGCGGCGACCGCCTTCCTGACGCTGGGCGGCAGCAGCGAGAGCGCCGCCGCGCCGCCGATCGCACCCGCCGCCGATCCGAGGAGCCGGCGTCGTGTCAACTCGGCCATGGACGTTCCTCCCTAGAGCTTGGAGCCTTCGCGCGCGAAACGTGAGCGTTGAGCCTGGAGCTGCCGGAGCCGGGATCCGATCCGTCCGTGGCGGGATCCCTGCGGAGAATGGTTCGGGAGGTCCGGTGTGGTGCGATGGGGGCTGTGGGTGAACAAGTGACCAACGAGGAGGAAGCGGTTGGCCTCACCATGACCCGGCGCGTCCGGACGGCGCCGCAGGCACGCCGGGGCCATCACCGAACCGGATCACCCGACAAGTCGGATCACCCGATTGGCGCGGGGTGGCGCGGCGGGGTGGTGGAGTGGCGGCGCCGCGCCGCTCACCACACGTCGCCGTCGCGCCAGTCGCACGTCAGCGGCGCCGAGGGGTCCAGCGGGGTGTGGTCCAGCGGGAAGACGTAGATCCAGCCGTCGACGTCGGGGGTCGGGACGACCCCGCCGTCCGGCGTGAGCGCGGACGTCGGGCCCTGCCACAGCAGCCAGCCGCGGCCGGCGTAGAGGTCCACGGCCTCCTCCGCCGCGCCCAGCGCGCCCAGTTGGTAGCCGCCGCGGACGTACCGCTCGGCGACCGTCATCAGCGCGCCGCCGTGCCCGCGGCGGCGGCGGTCGGCGCGGACCGCGACGGCCTCGACATAGCCGGTGCGCAGCGCCCGCCCGCCGTGCAGCAGCCGCCGCTGCACCACGGCGGCGTGCCCGATCAGCGCGTCGCCCTCCCACGCCATGACGTGCGTGCCGCCGAGGGTGTGGTCCCAGTCGGCGTCGGTGAACTCGCCGTCCGCGTGCCCGGCGAAGGCGTCGTCGAGCAGGGTGCGGATCGCGGCCAGTTCCACGCGGTCCAGCTCAGCGGTGTGAGCGGTGCGCAACCGCACCTCGACGTCGTCCATCCGGGCATCCTGCCACCCGCCGCCGCGCGCCCCGCCGCAATCCGCCCCCGGGGGCGGGCCCACGCGGGCCGCAAGCGAGGGTCACGACCCCGGGCTGGTGACGGTGCCCATGGCGCCGTCAGTGGCCGTCAGGCCGCAGGTGGCGCCTTCAGGCGCGGGTTGGCGCCCTCGGGAGCCCGTCACCCGTGGCGCGGCGCCCCAGACAGCCTCACGCACCCTCAGGCGCGGATTGGCACCGGCTGGCGCGCCGACCGCGTTCCGGGGAGCGGCGGGGCCACTCCCCGGAACGCCGCGTGGTCAGGAGCGGGCGGCGTCCACGGCCTGGGCGCGCAGCGCCCGCTCCACGCCCGCGCGGGCCTCGGTGACCAGGCGGCGCAGCGCCGGGACCGCGTCCTGCCCGGCCAGCCACGCGTCGGTGGCGTCGAGGGTGGCCTGCGAGACCTGGAGCGCCGGGTACAGCCCGACCACGATCTGCTGCGCCATCTCGTGGCTGCGGGACTCCCACACGTCCTTGACCGCGGCGAAGTACCGCTCGGTGTAGGGGGCGAGCAGGTCGCGCTGGTCGGCCTGCACGAATCCGCCGATCACCGCTTCCTGCACGGCGTTCGGCAGCTTGTCGCTCTCCACGACCGAGGCCCACACCTCGCCCTTGGCCTCGGCCGTGGGCCGGCCCGCACGGGCCGCCGCCGCGTGCTCCTCGCCGGCCGACGTGGGGTCGCGGACCAGCTCGGCGTCGATCGCCTCGTCCGAGGCCCGGCCGGTCGCGGCGAGCCGGGACAGCAGCGCCCAGCGCAGGTCGGTGTCGATGTCCAGGCCCGCGAACTCCTCGGACCCGTCGAGCAGCCCCGCCAGCAGGTCGAGCTGCTCGGGGGTGCGCGCGGTGGCCGCGAACGCGCGGGCCCAGGCGAGCTGGTGGTCGCTGCCGGGCGCGGCGGCGGCCAGGTGCTCCTGGGTGGCCTCGGTCCAGCGGGCCAGGCCCGTCTCGCGCCAGGCCGGGTCGGCGTACAGGTCGAGGGCGAGCTTGACCTGCCGGTGCAGCGACTGCACCACGCCGATGTCGGACTCCTTGCCGATGCCGTGCAGCACCAGCTCCACGTAGTCGCGGGCGGCCAGTTCACCGTCACGCGTCATGTCCCACGCCGACGCCCACACCAGGGCGCGCGGCAGCGACTCGGTGAAGTCGCCCAGGTGGTCGCGGACCGTGGCCAGCGACTGCTCGTCCATCCGCACCTTGGCGTACGACAGGTCGTCGTCGTTGAGCAGGATCACGTCGGGACGGCGGACGCCGGTCAGCTCGGGCACGGCCGTCAGCTCGCCGTCCACGTCCAGCTCCACGCGCGTGGTGCGCTCCAGGCGGCCGTCCTTGAGGTCGTACGCGCCGATCGCGATGCGGTGCGGGCGCAACACCGCCTCGCCCTTGGCGCCGGCCGGCAGCGCGGGGGCCTCCTGGCGGACCGCGAAGGACGTCAGCACGCCGTCGGCGTCGACGGTGATCTCCGGCCGCAGCACGTTGATGCCCGCGGTCTCCAGCCACGCCTTCGACCACGTCTTCAGGTCGCGGCCGGACGTCTCCTCCAGGGCGCCCAGCAGGTCGCTGAGCCGGGTGTTCCCCCAGGCGTGGCTCTTGAAATACGCCTGCACGCCGGCGAAGAACTCGTCCATCCCGACGTAGGCCACCAGCTGCTTGAGCACCGAGGCGCCCTTGGCATAGGTGATGCCGTCGAAGTTGACCAGGACGTCGTCCAGGTCGTTGATCTCCGCCATGATCGGGTGGGTGGAGGGCAGCTGGTCCTGCCGGTAGGCCCAGGTCTTCATGGAGTTGGCGAAGGTGGTCCAGGCGTGCGGCCACTTCGAGCCCGGGGCGTGCGCCTGGCAGGCGATGGAGGTGTAGGTGGCGAACGACTCGTTCAGCCACAGGTCGTTCCACCACTCCATGGTGACCAGGTCGCCGAACCACATGTGGGCCAGCTCGTGGAGGATCGTCTCGGCCCGCACCTCGTAGGCCGCGTCCGTCACCTTCGAGCGGAACACGTACTGGTCGCGGATCGTCACCGCGCCCGCGTTCTCCATCGCGCCGGCGTTGAACTCCGGCACGAACAGCTGGTCGTACTTCGCGAACGGGTACGCGTAGTCGAACTTCTCCTCGAACCAGTCGAAGCCCTGCCGGGTGACGGCGAAGATCGCGTCGGCGTCCAGGTGCTCGGCGAGCGAGGGGCGGCAGTAGATGGCGAGCGGCACGCTGCGCCCGTCGCCCTCCCAGCTGCTGTGCACGGACGCGTAGGGCCCGGCGATCAGCGCGGTGATGTAGCTCGAGATGCGCGGGGTGGGCTCGAAGGTCCACACGCCGTCCGCGGACGGCTCGGGCGTCGGCGAGTTGGAGATCACCGTCCAGCCCTGCGGAGCCGTGACGGTGAAGGCGAAGGACGCCTTCAGGTCGGGCTGCTCGAAGCTGGCGAAGACGCGGCGCGCGTCCGGCACCTCGAACTGCGTGTACAGGTAGGCCTGCTTGTCGACCGGGTCGACGAAGCGGTGCAGGCCCTCGCCGGTGTTGGTGTAGGCGCAGTCGGCGACGACCCGCAGCTCGCTGCGGCCGGCCGGCAGGTCCGCCAGGGCGATCCGGGAGTCGGTGAACACCGCCGCCGCGTCCAGCGGTGCGCCGTTGAGCACGACCTCGTGGACGGTCGGGGCGACGAGGTCGATGAAGGTGGAGCCCGCCTCGCGCACCTCGAAGGTCACGGTCGTCACCGAGCGGAACGTGCCGCCGTCCTGGGCACCGCTGAGGTCCAGCTCGATCGCGTACGTGTCGACGCTGAGCAGGCGCGCACGCTCCTGCGCCTCCTCGCGCGTGAGGTTCGTTCCAGCCACGGTGGCCCACTCCTTCTCGCTAGGTGAGACGGCCATCCTTGCACGCCACGGGCCACCCCCGCGGATCCCCTGTGGACAACTCGCGCGTCCCTGGTGGGCACGGGGTTTCCGCGGTTCGCGAGCCGCGCGCCCGGAATCGCTCCCAATCGCTCCGAATCGTTTCGAATCGTTCGAATCGCCGTGGATCACTCCGGATCACTCCGGATCACTCCGAGGGCCCTGACCTGGCGCCCGTCACCCTGGCGGGTCGTGGGTGGTGAAGACGCAGGCGGAGTCGACGCTGATGAACATGGACGCATCGCCGTTGGCCACGCCCACCCCGACCCACCACGAGGAGTGCGGGTCCTTCGCGCCGACGCGCGGCGTCTTCGGGTCCGGCAGGTCGGGCACGTAGCCCTCCTTCGCGAAGTGCGCCTCCGCGGCGTCCATCACGGCCTTCGAGCCCTCCTCGGGGACGTCCAGCGTCACCTGGTAGCTGTAGTCGAACCGGTGCTGGCCGGGCGTGTCCGTGGTGCACTTCTGCCACTGCGTCCGGCCCACGGACGTGCCCGCGGACCCGATCACCGGACGGATCGAGTCGAGCGTCCGCTGCGCGAGCGTGCGCGCCTTCTGCTCGACCGAGTCCGGCGACACACTGCCCTTGTCCATCGCCCCTCCGCACCCGGCCGCCGCCACCGCCAGAAGGGCGGCCGCGGCGCCTTTCGCCGTTCGCTCACTGTGGCCCATGCGTCCTTCACCCGAACGTCGCTCGGTCACTTCGGTCAGTCGGTCACTTCGGTCAGTCGGTCGAGCTCTCGGTCACGCAGCCACGCAGTCACGCAGTCACGCAGTCAGGCGGTCGGTCCGTCCCTGCCCGTCGTCAGTCGAAGAGATCCCGCACCGACCGGGCCGCGTTCCTGCCGCTGTCCTCCACGTCCCCGCCGACGTCCTGCAGGTCGTGCATCGCGCCGTCGACGTCACCGGTGACGGCATTGCCGACGGCGCCCAGCACGTCGTTCTGGGCCTGTCCGAACTCGTGCAGGGAGTCGCCCGCGTCCTCCATCGAGGCGCCCCAACTCCCTCCCACCTTATGGCCGAGGTTCTGCAGCGCGGCACCGCCGATGTCCGGGACCGCGACGGTCGGCAGCGGCAGGTCGGCGAGGTTCGGGATGACGCCGCCCTTGTCCTCGGTGGGCATCGCGGTGACCTCGCCGGGCTCGCCGAGCACGATGTGCGTCATGTTGTCCAGCGACGGGCCCTGGTCCCAGTACTCGCTGTGCGCGTGCGCGACCGAACTGCCGTCGCCCGCGTCGAAGGTGCGGCCGCCGAACGCCGAGGACGTCGGATCGTCGCCGAACCGGACGCTGTGGTCGTCGTACCAGTCGAGCGGGTCCAGCGGCGCCGAAATCTCGGGTATGGGGTCGAACTTGGCCTTGCTCGCCCACACATGGGCCGGATCGAGGCCCAGTTGGGACGCGGTCCCCGCGGTCACGCCGGGCGAGCCGACGAAGATCGCCTCGTCGGCCTTCATCCCGGCGTGGGCGAAGGCGTCGCCGACGACCGTGGAGCCGTAGCTGTGCCCGATCACCGTGAGGTGGCCGGAGCCGCGGTGGTTCGTACCGAGGGAGTTGACGAACGCGGCGAGCTTCGGGGCGCCGGCGTCGGCGAAGCCCTGAGCGGCGGGCCCCGGGACGCTCCAGGTGGGCGCGTCGTAGCCGAGCCAGTAGACGGAAGCGGTCGAGCCGCGTCGCCGGCCGTTCGCCGAGGTGTACAGCGTCAGCGCCCGGTTGAGGTCGCCGGACGCCCCGTCCAGGCTCGAACCGGTGCCGGGCACGTACACCGCGGTGTCGGCGGCGAGGTCCGGGTCGCCGTACGCGAGCGCCACGTGGCCGCGCGCGACGTCGTCGAAGCCGAGCAGGAACATGTCGGAGCGGTGCAGCCGGTCCGAGGGGTCGGTCAGGTGCTGCCACAGGTCGCGGAGCCGCTGCGGGCAGCCGGGCCGCGCCACGGCCGCCCGCAGCCGGAGCCGGTTCAGCTGGTCGGCCACGTCGGCGGGCAGGCCCTGCGTGACGTCCATCCCGGCGTCGGCGTAGTCGGCCGCGACGGCGCCCTGTTCGTCCGGGGTCAGGCCCTTCCACCACAGGGCCCGCAGCGCGGGGTCGACGGGCATCGGGCCGCCGTCGCGGCCGGTCGCCGCGGTCAGCAGTGCGGATGCCTGCGCGGTGTCGGCGGTGCGGCCGTACCAGCCGGTGTCACCGGACGGCAGGTGCAGCAGGGCGTCGACGCGGCGGGCCAGTGCGCGCGCCGCCGCCAGATAGCGTTCCCGCAACTGCTCTGCCTGGGAGCTGACTTCGCCGATCCGCGCCGTGACGTCGCCGGTGGCCTGCTGCCGCCGCTGCGTGTCCAGATGCGCGGCCCGCGCCTCCAGCGCGGCGGCCTCCTGCTGGAACTCCCGTAAGCGGCCTGACCATTCGTCGAGCAGGGCGGCGTTCTGCTCGTAGGCGGCGCGGAGTTTGCCGAGCACGACACGGTGGGCGCCGAGCCGCGACCCGAACGCGTCGGCGGCCTGGCCGTGCCATCGCGCCTGCACCTCGTCCGTCCCGTCGAGGCGCAGCGCCGCCTCGGTGGTCACGAACGCGGCGTCCCGCCACCGGGAGGCCAGGGCCCGGACGTCGTCCGGGTCCCCCGGGCAGGGGTCGAAGCCGAGCGTCGGGTACGACGACGTGCCCACGGTGCTGCCGCCCTTCAGTCCGTGCGCCGCTGGGCGTCGCCGGCCAGCCGGTGGTCGGTCGTCCGCAGCGTGGGCGCGACCTGCTCCACTTCGCCGTGCCGGTCCGCGATCCCTTTGCCGAGCGCGGTGAGGTCGCCGCGCCGCGTGTCGGTGAACGTCCGCTGGGACTCCAGCAGGGGCGCCGCGCCGACGCATGCCGCGTCCATCCGCAGCAACGCGCCCTGCAGTGCCTGCAGATCGTCGAGTACCGCCGTCAACGCGCCGCCGAGCGCGTGCATGTCCGCCTCGGTGACGACCAGATCCCCCATGCCCCGCCCTGCTTTCCGCGTTTCGGCGCCCCCACGACCCTAGGGTCTGCCGTCGCGCTGTGCGAGGGTGTGGACGCGCGGAGTTCGTGCAGAACGGGGGCGCGTCATGGATGTCGATCGGGCGGTCGAGGCCGCGGCCTCGGCCGAGGGGGCGCGACGCCTCCTGGACCGGGCGCGGGAGGAGGGCCGGGTGGAGCTCAAGCCCCTGTACGGGCTGGAGTTGTGCACCCTCGGCGGGCACCGGCACGCGCTGGGCGACGAGTCGATCGGCACGGCGTGGTCCCGTTTCCCCCGCCGCAGCCGTTCCAGGGCCGCCGAGTTCGCCACCGAGGGCCTGGTGAGCCGCGGCCTCCTCACCGAGCAGCCGCCCGCTCTCCCCGGCACCGTGGAACTCTCGGGCCGCACGTACGCTCTCGACCCCCGACTCGCCCTGCCCCTGTGGGCACGCGGCCGCCCCCACTACGCCGTGGTGACCGAGGTCGAAGGGCGCGCGCTCCGGACGCCTCGCCTCTTCGCCCCGGCGACGCCCGGTGACGCGGCGCGCCCCCTGGTCGTCGAGATACCCGAGCCCCTTCCGGCCGAGCACGCGGACGACTTCCCGCACGCGAGGAAGCTCGGCCCGCTGGGCTGGCTGTACCGCTATCTCCTCGTCACCCCGCAGGTCGCCGCGACCCTCCTCGCCGACCTGTCGATGCGCCCTCCGCCGCCTCCGGATCCGTCCTCGGGCGGGTCCGCGGCTCCGCTCCCGGCACGAGTCCTCTCCGTCTTCCACCACCCGGACGGGAAGCGCCCTTCGGCCACCGCACGCGTCCGCGTCACCAGCGACGGCGTCTCGGCCCACCTCCTGCGAGGCTCCCCTCGCGACGACGCTGCCCTCCCCGCCTACGACAAGCCGGCGTTGGAGGCCGTGATCGCCGATCTCCTTGCCAGAGCGGCCGTTTGACGCGCGGGCGTGAGTGCCGGTGCCCGCCATCGAGGCCGCGGCGACGGCCACTCCGGTCGGGCCGCGCATCGCTCCCGGCGCACAGGACGCCTCGCTCGCCCCCGCGTCGGGTGACTCCCCCGTCGCCGTCCATGGCACCGTCGGCACCCGCTGCGGAAGGGCGCCGCCGGCGACGACACGCCGTGCGGGGTGACCAACCTCAGCGCCACCCGGAACCGGGCCCCTCCGTCCTCCGGGCCGTCGCCACCTGCACGATCACCTGGACCGGCACCGGCCGCCCCGGCCCCGTCACCCTCCCCGAGGGCAGCGAAGGGACCGCTTCCGGCCTGCGGGGCGCGGGGCAGAAGCGGTCCTGGAAAAGCTGAAGCCCGGATCTCAGGCTGATATGCCGTCGATCCGGGCCAGGGCGTCGTCCGCGCCGAAAGGCTGCAGGTATGGCAGCCAGCGCGGGTCCCTATGTCCGGTCCCGATGATCCGCCAGGCGAGACCGGAGGGCGGGGCGGGTTGGTGGCGCAGGCGCCAGCCGAGTTCGGCGACGTGGCGGTCTGCCTTGACGTGGTTGCAGCGTCTGCAGGCGGCCACCACGTTTTCCCAGGCGTGCTGGCCGCCGCGGCTGCGGGGGATGACGTGGTCGACGCTGGTTGCGGCGGCTCCGCAGTACGCGCATTTGCCGCCGTCCCGGGCGAAGAGGGCTCGCCGGGTGAGCGGCACGGTGCCCCGAAAGGGGACTCGCACGAATTTGGTGAGTTTCACGACACTCGGCGCAGGCAGCGCCTGGGTCTCGCTGTGCAGGTACGCGCCGGATTCCTCCAGGCACACAGCCTTGTTGTTGAGCACGAGGACGAGCGCGCGCCTCAGCGGTACGACGCCGAGCGGCTCGTACGAGGCGTTCAGGACCAGGACATGCGGCACGGATGCCTCCTTTAACGCCGGCGACGCGTGGCTCGCGTCGGGACGATCTGTCTCAGTCTCTCCGGAAGGCAGGGCACCGCGCCACCATGCCCGGGTAACGGACCGAGGGTGTTTTGAACCACACTCCCCTCCTTCAATGCCGGCTCACACTCCTTTACTCCCCTGCTCGAAGCGGTTCCGCTCCTCGAACGAGGCAACGAGACGGCATCGGTCGGCGGCTAGATTGGAAGCTTCGTTCCCCGACGGAGGTTCCCGAACGTGTCCACCGCGACTCCTCGTGCGGCCGTAACGCTCGACGCAATGCCCCGCACCGCCGCCCAGGCCAGCAGCTGGATCGACGACAACTGGGCCGGCTGGCTGAACGCCGGCCTGCGCATCCTGCTGATCCTGGTGATCGCGATCGTCCTGCGCACCGCGGTGCGCCGGACGCTCAGCCGGCTCATCGACCGGATGAACCGCGGCGCCGAGGCCGCGGCCGGCACCGCCCTGGGCGGGCTGCTGGTCAACGCGGAGCGGCGCAGACAGCGCAGCGAGGCGATCGGCTCGGTGCTGCGCAGCGTGGCGTCGTTCGTGATCCTGGGCACCGCCGCGCTCTCGGTGCTGTCCGTGCTGAAGATCGACCTGGCGCCGCTGCTGGCCAGCGCGGGTGTCGCCGGTGTCGCCATCGGCTTCGGCGCGCGCAACCTGGTCACCGACTTCCTGTCCGGCGTGTTCATGATCCTCGAGGACCAGTACGGCGTCGGCGACGTCATCGACGCGGGCGTGGCCTCCGGCACCGTGGTCGAGGTGGGACTGCGGGTGACGAAGCTGCGTGGCGACAACGGTGAGATCTGGTACGTGCGCAACGGCGAGGTCAAGCGCATCGGCAACCTCAGCCAGGGCTGGGCGACGGCCGTGGTCGACGTCCAGGTGGCGCCGCAGGAGAGCCTGGACCGGGTGAAGGCCCTGATCGCGGAGACCGCCGACACCATGGCCAAGGAGGACCCCTGGGACGAGCGCCTCTGGGAGCCCGTGCAGTTGCTCGGCCTGGAGTCGGTCGCCGCGGACTCGGTGGTGGTCCGGGTGCAGGCGAAGACCATGCCGGGGCAGGCTGCCGGGGTCGGCCGCGAGCTGCGCTGGCGGATCAAGCAGACCTTCGACCGTGAGGGTGTCGAGAC
This sequence comes from Actinacidiphila rubida, assembly GCF_900110255.1. Classification (GTDB taxonomy): domain Bacteria; phylum Actinomycetota; class Actinomycetes; order Streptomycetales; family Streptomycetaceae; genus Actinacidiphila; species Actinacidiphila rubida. Next base: position 36,124 of record NZ_FODD01000003.1, on the reverse strand, counting down.
CGTCGGCGGTGCGGCGGGGGTGGTCGACGTGACCGCGGGGCCGGCCGCACCCGCGGCGCCGACCCCGGCGGCCGGCGCGTCCTCCGGCTCGGAGCCCGGCACCCAGGTCCCGCCCGCACCCGCGCCCGCCGAGGCACAGGCACAGGCGCCCGCGACCCCCGCGGGCCCGTCCGCCGGCCCGACCGCCGTCCCGCCCCAGGCCCCGTCGCAGAGCGCGCCCCCGGCACCGGTCCGCCCCCGCTCGGACGGCCCCGGGCGCTCCTGACCGGCCCCGGGCGCTCCTGACCGGCCCCGGGCGCTCCTGAGGGGCCCCCGGACCCCCGACCGCCCCACCGGACGGCACGGCCCGGCACACCGGCCCACAGACACCCGTACGCCCTCTGTTCCTCCCGCACGGCCCCTGGCACGCTTGTCCTGCCAGGGGCCGTCCGCATGCCGCCCGCCCGCGTCCACCGCCCGCGTCCACGGCCGGCCTTCACGGCCCGCGCCGACCGCCGCGAGCGGCGCCCTCCGCGGCGGCGTCCACGCCGAGGTTGGTAACGACTTGGGCGAGGGACCGCCGGTCCCCCTTGACGCTCCGCCGACAGCGGGCCTACCTTGACTTTCGCCAATAGGAAAGTTTCCTAACAGTGAACTGAGGGAGGATGGCGCGCATGGCTGGCACCCCTGGAACACCGCGCGTACTGCGCGCCATGAACGACCGCGCCGCGCTCGACCTGCTGCTGGAGCACGGCACGCTCTCCAGGACGCGGATCGGCAAGCTCACCGGCCTGTCCAAGCCCACCGCGTCCCAGCTGCTGGCCCGGCTGGAGGCCGCAGGCCTGGTGCTGGCGACCGGGACCACCGCGGGCCGCCCGGGGCCGAACGCCCAGCTGTACTCGGTGAACCCCGCCGCCGCCCACGTCGCCGGCCTCGACGTCAACACGGAGCGGATCAGGGCCGCGGTCGCGGACATCACCGGCCGCACCGTCGGCTCGTTCCGGCTGCCCACCCCGCACCGCCGGGCGGGCAGTGCGGTCGAGCAGGTCGTCCAGGCCGTCGACGGCGCGGCCAAGGCCGCCGGGCTCGGCCGCACCGACCTGCACCGGATCGTCATCGGCACCCCCGGCGCCTTCGACCCGAGCACCGGCCGGCTGCGCTACGCCAGCCACCTGCCGGGCTGGCACTCCCCCGCGCTGCTGGACGAGCTGGCCGCCGCGCTGCCGATGCCGCTGGAGTACGACAACGACGTGAATCTGGCCGCGGTCGCCGAGCAGCGGATCGGCGCCGCCCGCGGCCACGACGACTTCGTGATGCTGTGGAACGAGGAGGGCCTGGGCGCCGCCCTCGTCATCGGCGGCCGGCTGCACCGCGGCTGGACCGGCGGCGCCGGCGAGGTCGGCTTCCTGCCGGTGCCGGGCACGCCGCTGGTCCGCAACGTCACCAAGGCGAACAACGGCGGCTTCCAGGAGCTGGCCGGCTGCAACGCGGTGCTGCGCACCGCCCGCGAGCTGGGCATCGAGGTCCCGCAGGGCAGCCTGCCGGACGCCGCGGCGACGCTGCTGCGCGCGGCGGCCGCCGCCCAGCAGGACGGCGCGGAGCCCGACGGCGGCCCGTACGCCGAGCTGCTGGCCCGCTGCGCCACCGGCCACGCCGTCGGCCTGGCCTCGATCGTCTCGCTGCTGGACCCGGAGCTGATCGTGCTGGCCGGCGACGTGACCGTCTCCGGCGGCGAGCCGCTGCGTGCCCTCATTCAGTCCGAACTCGCCGAACTCGCCGTCCCCCGGCCCCGGTTGGTGCTGGGCGCGGTGGAGATGCACCCCGTACTGACCGGCGCGCTGGAAAGCGCGCTCGCCACCACCCGCGACGAGGTGTTCGACACCTCCCGCTGACCCGAGACCCGCACCCCCGACCCCGCGCCCCTGTCCCCCCGCGAGCGGAACGGCACCCTCCCCGCCGTTCCGTCGGCACCCCCTACCCGCGCACCCCCTCGTACCCGGAGGTAGAGAGCAGTGTCCCGTCTGACCAAGGCTGCCGCCGCCGTCGCGGCAACCGCCGCGATATCCCTGCTCGCCGGAGCGTGTACGGGCCAGAGCACCTCGTCGGCGAACGACGACGCCAGCAAGGACGTGACCATCACGTTCTGGCACGGCTGGAGCGCCCCGAACGAGCTCAAGGCGATCAACGACGACATCGCCCTCTTCGAGAAGGCGCACCCCAACATCCACGTCAAGGTCCAGGGCAACATCACCGACGACAAGATCAACCAGGCGCTGCGGGCCGGTGGCGACAAGGCCCCCGACGTCGTCTCCTCGTTCACCACGGACAACGTCGGGCAGTTCTGCTCCTCGGGCGCGTTCGCCGACCTCGCGCCGTTCCTGTCCCGGGACAAGATCGACCCCGCGACGACGTTCCCCAAGCCGATGCAGGAGTACACCCAGTTCCAGGGCAAGCGCTGCGCGCTGCCGCTGCTCGGTGACGCGTACGGGCTCTACTACAACAAGAAGGAGTTCGCGGCCGCCGGGATCACCGCGCCGCCGAAGACCCTCTCGGAGTTCAAGGCGGACGCGGTCAAGCTGACGAAGTCCAGCGGCGACTCGTACGCCCAGCTCGGCTTCATGCCCGACTTCCACGGCTACGAGAGCACGCCGATGCACGTCGCCGCGCAGTGGGGCGTGAAGTACTTCGACGCCGACGGCAAGTCGCAGGTCGCCAAGGACCCCGGTTTCGCGGCCATGTTCACCTGGCAGCAGCAGATGGTGCAGGCGCTCGGCGGGTTCGCCAAGCTGGAGAAGTACCGGTCCACGTTCGGCGACGAGTTCGGCGCGAAGAACCCGCTGCAGACCGGCCAGGTCGCGATGGGCATCGACGGCGAGTGGCGGCTCGGCATGGCCAAGGACGCGGGCATGAACGACCTCGGCGTGGCGCCGTTCCCGGTCCCCGACGACCAGGCGAGCACCTACGGCAAGGGCTACCTGTCGGGCACGATCGTCGGCGTCGCCAACACCTCGACGAAGAAGAACGCCGCCTGGGAACTGGTGAAGTTCATGGCGACCGACACCGATGCGGTCGTGTCCTTCGCCAACGCCATCCACAACGTGCCCTCGACGCTGGCCGCTCTCAAGTCGCCGAAGCTGGACCCCGACCCGGGCTTCCGCACCTTCATCGACATCGCGCAGAACCCGGACAGCACCACCACCCCGGCGAGCATCAACGGCGGCGCCTACCAGGTGACGCTGCAGGACTTCGGCTACGCGTACGAGTCCGGCAAGGCCAAGGACCTGCAGGCGGGCCTCAAGGGCGTCGACTCGCAGGTCGACAAGGACATCGCGCAGGCCAAGTGATGAGCGCCTCCGTCCACCCCCTGCTGCGGGCCAAGCGCCGCAAGGAAGCACTGCGCAACCTGGCGTTCCTGTCGCCGTGGATCATCGGGTTCTGCGTCTTCTTCGCCTACCCGCTGATCTCGACCGTCTACTTCTCGTTCATGCACTACACCGGGTTCAACAACCCGACGTGGACGGGCGGCAAGAACTGGTCGTACGTCTTCACCGAGTACCCGCTGTTCTGGCCGGCGCTGCGCAACACGCTGTGGCTGGTCGTGGTGATGGTGACGCTGCGGGTGGTCTTCGGACTGGGCGTCGGCATGCTCATCACGAAGATCAAGACCGGCGCGGGGCTGTTCCGCACCGCGTTCTACCTGCCGTACCTGGCCCCGCCGGTCGCCGCCACCATGGCGTTCGTCTTCCTGCTCAACCCCGGTACCGGGCCGGTCAACCACATCCTGGGCGGGATCGGTGTCCCCACCCCGGGCTGGTTCACCGACCCGCACTGGTCCAAGCCGGCGCTGACGATCCTCGCGGTCTGGGGCGTCGGCGACCTGATGGTGATCTTCATGGCCGCGCTGCTCGACGTGCCGAAGGAGCAGTACGAGGCCGCGGAGCTGGACGGCGCCGGCGCGTGGTCGCGGTTCCGGTACGTCACGCTGCCGAACATCTCGCCGATCGTGATGTTCGCGGTGGTCACCGGGGTGATCCAGACCATGCAGTACTACACGCAGCCCCTCGTGGCGGGGAAGGTCGCCTCCGGGATCATCGGCAACTCGGGCCAGCAGTTCGAGCCCGGCTACCCGGACAAGTCGACCCTCACCCTGCCCCAACTGGTCTACAACCTCGGCTTCCAGCGCTTCGACTACGGCTCCGCCTGCGTCATCGCCCTGGTCCTGTTCGCCCTCTCGATGGCGTTCACCGCGTTGTTGATGCGCCGCCGCAGCGGCTTCCTTTCGGCGGAGGACTGACGCATGAGCGATCGGAGTGGACGGCTGAGGAACGAAGCCGTCCGCGGAGAGCGTGAACAGGAAGGCCGACAGATGAGAGGGGAGGACTGACGCCATGACCCAGGCAACACTCGACCGCGACATCCCGGTACGCGGGTCCGGCGCCGACGTGGACGCACGCGCCCGGCGGACGGCGCAGCGCAGGCGCGCCCTGCACTGGATCGCCGTCCATGCGCTCGGCATCGCCGCCGCCGCGTTCTTCGTCCTGCCGTTCGTGTTCGTCTTCCTCACCGCGGTGATGAGCGACAACCAGGCACTGACCCGCGACCTGTGGCCGCACACCTGGCAGTGGTCCAACTTCCGCACGGTGTGGGACACCCCGGGCTTCCTGACCTGGTGGCGCAACACGCTGCTGTACGCGGTGGGGGGCACGGTCCTGACGGTCGTCTCGTCGCTGCCGGTCGCCTACGCGCTGGCGAAGTTCCGCTTCCGCGGCCGCAACGTGATCATGATGCTGGTCATCTCGACGATGATGCTGCCACCGCAGGTGATCATCATCCCGATGTACCTGTTCTGGGCGAAGCAGCTGCACCTGGACGGGTCGCTGTGGCCGCTGATCATCCCGATGGCCTTCGGTGACGCGTTCACCATCTTCCTGCTGCGCCAGTTCCTGCTGACGATCCCCAGGGAGTACACCGAGGCCGCGAAGGTCGACGGCTGCGGCGAGGTGCGCACCCTGCTGACCGTCATCCTGCCGATGATCAGGCCCGCCATCGCGGCCGTGGCCCTGTTCCAGTTCTTCTACTGCTGGAACGACTACTTCGGGCCGCAGATCTATGCCAGCTCCAACCCGGCCGCATGGACACTGAGTTACGGGCTGGAGTCGTTCAAGGGGGCCCACCACACCAACTGGAATCTGACCATGGCCGCCACCGTTCTCGTGATGGCACCGGTGATCATGGTGTTCTTCTTCGCACAAAAGGCCTTCATCGAAGGCGTGACCCTGACGGGAGTCAAGGGATGAAACTGGCAGTCGTGGGCGGCGGTTCCACGTACACACCCGAACTCATCGACGGGTTCGCGCGGTTGCGCGACACCCTGCCGATCGAGGAGCTGGTGCTCGTCGACCCGGCGGCCGACCGTCTGGAGCTGGTGGGAGGCCTGGCGCGGCGGATCTTCGCCAAGCAGGGCCACCCCGGCCGGATCGTGACGACCGCCGACCTGGAGTCGGGGGTCGAGGGCGCGGACGCGGTGCTGCTCCAGCTGCGCGTCGGCGGGCAGGCCGCCCGCAACCAGGACGAGACGTGGCCGCTGGAGTGCGGCTGCATCGGGCAGGAGACCACCGGCGCGGGCGGCCTGGCCAAGGCGCTGCGGACGGTGCCGGTGGTGCTGGACATCGCCGAGCGGGTCCGCCGGGTGGCGCCGCAGGCGTGGATCATCGACTTCACCAACCCGGTGGGCATCGTGACCCGCGCGCTGCTGCAGGCCGGGCACAAGGCCGTCGGGCTGTGCAACGTGGCCATCGGCTTCCAGCGCAAGTTCGCCGCGCTGCTGGACGTCGCGCCCGACCAGGTGCACCTGGACCACGTGGGCCTCAACCACCTGACGTGGGAGCGCGGGGTGCGCCTCGGCGGCCCCGACGGCGCCGACCTGCTGCCGAAGCTGCTGGCCGAGCACGGTGACGCCATCGCCTCGGACCTGCACATGCCCAAGGAGATCGTCGACCGGCTCGGCGTCGTCCCCTCGTACTACCTGCGCTACTACTACGCGCACGACGAGGTGGTGCGCGAGCTGGGCACCAAGCCGTCGCGTGCCGCCGAAGTCGCGGCGATGGAGAAGCAGTTGCTCGAGATGTACGGCGACCCGGCGCTGGACGAGAAGCCCGCGCTGCTCGCCAAGCGCGGCGGCGCCTACTACTCCGAGGCGGCCGTGGCACTCGCCTCCTCGCTGCTGCGCGACACCGGCGACGTGCAGGTGGTCAACACCTACAACAACGGCACGCTGCCGTTCCTCGCGGACGACGCGGTCATCGAGGTGCCGGCCGTGGTCGACGCCAACGGCGCCACGCCGCTGCCGGTCCCCACGCTGGAGCCGCTGTACGCGGGCCTGATCGCGGGCGTCACCGCGTACGAGGACCTGGCGCTGCGGGCCGCCGTGCTGGACGGCCGGGCGACCTCCGCGCAGGGGCGGAACGCGGTGTTCACCGCGCTGCTGGCGCACCCGCTGGTGGGCCAGTACACGTACGCGGAGGGCCTCACCGACCGGCTCCTCGCGCACAACCGGGAGCACCTCGCGTGGGCATGACGGGGGAACCGCTCGTCCCCGGCGGCGTCCTGGCCGTCGACGCGGGCAACAGCAAGACCGACGTGGCGCTGGTCGCCGCCGACGGGACGGTGCTCGGCGCCGCCCGCGGCGGCGGCTTCCAGCCGCCGATCGTCGGAGTCGAGGCGGCGGTGGAGGTCGTCGCGCGCATCGTGGAGCGCGCGGCGGCCGACGCCGGCCTGCCCGGCGGCGCGAGCGGCGGGACACCGCTCGTGGAGCACACCTCGGCCTGCCTGGCCAACGCCGATCTGCCCGTCGAGGAGCAGCAGTTGGAGGCCGCCGTGCACGCCCGCGGCTGGGCGCGCAGCACCCGGGTGGCCAACGACACGTTCGCGATCCTGCGGGCGGGCGTGGACGAGCCGCGCGGCGTCGCCGTGGTCTGCGGGGCCGGCATCAACTGCGTCGGGATGCTGCCGGACGGGCGCACCGCCCGCTTCCCCGCGATCGGGAAGATCTCCGGTGACTGGGGCGGCGGTTCGGGCCTGGCCGAGGAGGCGCTGTGGTTCGCGGCGCGCGCCGAGGACGGGCGCGGCGGCCCGACCGCGCTGGCGGCGACACTGCCCGCGCACTTCGGTCTCGGCTCCATGTACGCGCTGATCGAGGCGCTGCACCTGGAGCGGATACCCGCGGCCGCCAAGTACGAGCTGACACCGGTCCTGTTCGCCACGTCCGACGCCGGCGACCCGGTCGCGCGGTCGATCCTGGACCGCCAGGCGGACGAGATCGTGGCGCTGGCGACGGTGGCGCTCGGCCGGCTCGGGCTGCTCGACGAGGAGGCCGACGTGGTGCTGGGCGGCGGGGTGATGGCCGCCCGGAACCCGTACCTGATGGACGCGTTGGACGAGCGGCTGACCGCCCGCGCGCCGAAGGCCCGGGCGCACGTGGTGACGGCGCCGCCGGTGCTGGGTGCCGCGCTGCTCGGCCTGGACCATGTGGGCGCCCCCGCCGCCGCACAGGCCGCGCTGCGCGCGCACTACGCCTGACGCACGGGCCGGGGCAGCCCGCCGGTACCGCCGCCGCCCGCCCGCGCCGCGCACCCGGCCGGCTCCCATCGGGACCGCCGGGACCGCCGGGACCGCCGGGAACGTTTCCGGGGCCCCGGCCGGGAGTTCGCCGGCCGGGGCCGGGTGCGTCGTGCGCGGGGACGCGCGGCGGAACCGGTCGCGGCGCGGCGGCGTGTGGGCAGGTGAGGACGGGCGGGGCCGGGCATGATCCCCGAAGGACGCTGGAGGAGTGGGGCCGATCACGGCCATACTGCTGGCGGACGTGCGAGAGTGGCCGGGGGAGGGTGTGTGACGCAGACGCAGTCGCCGACACGGAGCGGGGTTCCGGCTGCCGGCGGACCGGGGGGCCCGCAGGTGCCGCGGCGCAGGACCGCGTGGGCCGAGTCGGCCGCGCGGATGCGCGCGTCGGCGGCCACCGAGCCGGGCCGGCTGCGCGTCATCGGCGCGGTACTGGCCCTGCTGGTCCTCGCGTTCGGCACCGCGACCGCCTGGCAGATCAGCGAGCGGTCCACCGCGACCGGCCATGTGCTGCACCACAGCGGCCCGTTGAGCGCGGAGGCCGCCGAGATATACCGCTCCCTGGCGGACGCCGACGCGACCGTCGCGGGCGGCTTCCTGGCCGGCGGCCAGGAGCCGAGGGACGTCTCCCGCCAGTACCAGGACGACATCGACAACGCCGCGCGCCTGATCACCGAGGCCGCCGCGAACAGCGACGGCTCCGCGGAGGCCATCGCCCTAATCGGCAAGCTCAACACCTGGCTGCCGGTCTACACCAACCTGGTGGCCACGGCGCAGGCCGACAACCGGCAGGGCCTGCCGCTGGGCGGCGCCTATCTGCGGTACGCCGACCAGAAGATGCAGGGCAAGGGCGGCCTGCTGGACCTCGCCGACCAGCTGTACCGGGCCCAGACGGGCCGGCTCGACGCCGACTACGCCGACGCCAAGTCGCTGCCGTGGGTGGCCTGGGTGCTGGGCGCTGCCGCGCTCGGCACGCTGCTGTGGGCGCAGCGCCGCCATTACCGGCGCACCAACCGGGTGTTCAACCGGGGCATGCTCGCGGCCAGCACGGCCTGCGCGCTGGCCCTGCTGTGGCTGGTCGTCGGGCACACCGTCGCCCGCAGCGAGCTGGCGGACTCCTACACGCACGGCGCCCGGTCCATGCAGGTCCTCAACGACGCCCGGATCCACGTGCTCCAGGCCCGCAGCAACGAGAACCTGACGCTGGTGGCGCGCGGTTCCGACCCCGGCTACGACGACGACTTCAGCACGGGCATGACGGACCTGGCAGGCAGCGACCCGCACGGCGTGGGCGGCGAACTGGCCCAGGCGCTGGCGCTGGCGGACGCGCCGAAGGGCCGCGACCCGGTGAACGCGGCGATCAAGGGCGTCCAGGCCTGGCGCGACCGGCACGCCACGGAACGGGCCAGCGACGACAACGGCGACTACGCCTCGGCGGTGGCCCAGGTCATCGGCGGCAAGGACGGCAGCGGCAGGACCGTCACCGCCACGACCGCGCAGTGCTTCCACACGGTGGACGCCAGCCTGGGCACGGCCGTGGCCCAGGAGCAGGACGAGTTCAGGACGGCCGCCGAGACCGGGAGGAACGCCATGGCGATGCTGCCCTACGGCGCCGCGGTGCTCGCGGTGCTGGCGGCGGCGGGGGCGGCGCTCGGCATCGGGCGCCGGCTGGCGGAGTACCGGTGAGAGGGGTGCCCGGTGGACCGGGCGGGAGGCGTGCGGTGAGCGGTTGGGGATACCTGCGGGGCCGCAGACTGTGGCGGCGGCGCGGCTGGGGCGGGGTCGCCGCGATGGCGGCGGTGTGCACGCTGGCGATCGGCGGGACCCTCACGCCGCTGGGCGACCGGGGGCCGATCAGCCGAGGCGCGGCCACGCCCCTGACGACGGCCCGCTACGCGTCCGCGCCGCAGCAGGCGCACGACAACTGCGACGCCAGCCTCGACCCCTCGACGGGCCCCACGGACGGCCCGGCGGTCGAGCGGATCAGGCAGCGCGGCCGGCTGAAGGTCGGCGTGGACCAGAACAGCTACCTGTGGGGCTTCCGCGACCCGGCGACCGGCCAGCTCGCCGGGTTCGACATCGACCTGGTGCACGCCCTGGCCCGGTCGATCCTCGGCGACCCCGACGCGGTGCAGTTCCTGACCGTGCCCACCAGCCAGCGGATCCCGCTGATCAAGAACGGCACGGTCGACATGGTGGTGCGCACCATGACCATCAACTGCCAGCGGGTCGACGACCCGAAGAACCCGGTGGCGTTCTCCACCCCGTACTTCGAGGCCGGGCAGCAGATCCTCGCCCCGGAGGGCTCGTCCGTCACGGGGTTCGACGACTCGCTCCAGGGCAAGACGGTGTGCACCGCGCGGGGTTCGACCGGCGAGCAGACCCTGGAGGGCAACCGGCACGGCGCCTCGATCCTGCTGGTGGACAACCAGCTGGACTGCCTGGTCAGGCTGCAACTCGGCCTGGCCGACGCGGTGTTCACCGACAACGCGCTGGCCGCCGGACAGGCGGCGCAGGACCCGTCGGTGCACCTGGTCGGCCACCCGGTCACCGACGAGCCGTACGGTGTGGCCATGAACACCGGCGAGCCCGATCTGGTACGCAAGGTCAACGCCGTTCTGGCCGCGTACCGTTCTGGTGGCGCGGACAGCGAGTGGATGACGTCGTACCGCCGCTGGCTCGCCCAGGACCTGCCGGGGCTCACCGGGCCGCCGGCACCGAAGTACCGGCAGTGACGGCGGACCGGGCGGAATCGGCGGCGGCCGGGGGGTGACGGACGTGACGGAAGAGGGTGCGATGGCGGTCGCTGGACCATCCGGGCCGGTGATGAGCCGGGAGGACGTGGACCGTGCCCTGGCGCGGCTCGCCGCCGAGCACGAGGCGATCGAGTCGTCCCTGCTGGCCCTGCAGGACCACTCGGGCCGCAGGCTGCTGGAGGGCGCGGAGCTCACCGGTCCGACCAAGGAGCGGTGGGCGGAGACCGACGCCGCGATCACCGTGCTGTGGACCCACTTCGAGGCGTACACCGCCGCGCTGGAGGACGCCCGCACGCTGCGGGCCCGCCGCCGCTGGCCCACGCAGACCGAACTGGGCCGCCTCACCGAGCTGTTGCGCGGCGAGGGCGTGACGGTCACCGGCGCCGCGGTGCCCGACGCGGCCCGCTCGCTGACCGGTCCGGCCCGCCTCACCGAGCAGCTGAGCCTGGACGAGCTGCTGCGGCGGATGAACGGCTGGTACGACCAGGCGATGGAGACGGTCGCCGCCGCCGACTCGGTGTGGTCCGCCCTGCCCGCCAGGATCGACCTGCTGGCCGCCGAGACGCAGCGGGTCCGCTCGCTCGCCCACTCCGTCGGGGTGCGCCCCGGGACGCACCCGGCGGGCGACGACCTGGAGGGCCTGGTCGCGGACCTGGCGGCGCTGCGGGCGCGGAGCGTCTCGGACCCGCTGTCGTTCTGGCGGGCACGGCCGGCGCCCGGCCGGCCCGACATGGCCCGCTACGACGCGTGCGGCCACCGGCTGGAGGACATCCGCCGCGAGGTGGAGGCGGTGCTGCACGTCCGCGACGACGCCGAGCACCGGCTCAAGCGGCTGCGGGACGTCCTCTCGCGCGCCGACCGCACGCTCACCGAGGCGCGGGCCGCCCGCGTCGAGGTGCTGTCCAAGATCCTCGCCTCGGACGTGCCCGCGGTCAGCGGCCCGGCCGCGGCGCTGCACGAACAGCTGGCCGGCGCCGAGGAGTTCGCCAGGACCGCACAGTGGCACCGGCTGTCGCCGCTGCTGGACGCCCTGGAGGACCACGCCGACGACGAGCTGCTGCGGGCCCGGGACTCGCTGACCGCGGTGACCGCGCCGCTGGCCGTGCGGGCGGAGCTGCGCGGCCGCCTCGACGCCTACCGGGCGAAGGTGGCACGCCTGGGCATGGCCGAGGACCCGCTGCTGATCGAGCGGTACGACCAGGCCCGGCGCCTGCTGTGGAGCGCGCCGTGCGACCTGGCCGCGGCCGAGCGCTCGGTGCAGCGGTACCAGCAGGCGCTGGCCGACCTCGGCACCCCGCCCACCGCGCCCAGCGACCGCCGGGGACCGGCGTGACCGCCCGCCCGCCGCGCGTCCGGCGCGATTGCGCGAATCGCGCCGATCCGCGGATCCGCAGGGGCCGTCGCAGACGTCCTCACCAGTGAAGTGCCGTGCCGTGCAGGTCCGTTGCGAGTGGCGGTGCGAGCGGCGGCGCCGGTGCCGCGAGTGCCGTCGGGCGTCACGTCGTGTGTCAGGGGAAGGATGAGGGGGAGACCGTGAGCAAGTGCCAACGGCCAGGGTGCGACGGAACCTTGGAGGACATGGGCGGCGGGGTGCTGTACTGCGACACCTGCGGCCTGGCACCGGTGCCCGCCGCCGTGCCGCCGGCGCAGGGCACGTCCCTGCCGCCCGCGCAGGCCTCCCCCGCGATCCCCGCGGCCCGCGCCGGGGCGGACTCCGGCCGCTCCTCGTCCAGCCGCTCCTCGCGCTCGTCGCGGTCCACCTCGCAGGCGTCCAGGCGCTCGGTCTCCGGCCGGCTCTCACAGGCGATGTCGGGCTCCGGCAGCGGCCGTTCGGTGTCGGTGCGCAGCAGCAAGGGCACCGGCAGCGGCCCGTCGCGCGGCAAGCTCGGCGCCGGCCTGGTGAGCGTGCCACCGATCCCGCGCCCCGACCCGGTCGCGGCCGTCATGAGCAACCCCGAGGTGCCCGAGCGCAAGCGGTACTGCAGCAAGGGCGACTGCGGGTCCCCCGTGGGGCGCAGCCGCGGCGACCGCCCGGGCCGTACCGAGGGCTACTGCACCAAGTGCGGCCACCCGTACTCGTTCTCGCCCAAGCTGCGCCCCGGCGACGTCGTCCACGGGCAGTACGAGGTGGTGGGCTGCCTCGCGCACGGCGGCCTCGGCTGGATCTACCTGGCCATCGACCGCGCGGTCTCCGACCGCTGGGTGGTGCTCAAGGGCCTGCTGGACACCGGCGACGAGGACGCGCTGGCCGCGGCGGTCTCGGAGCGGCGGTTCCTCGCCGAGATCGAGCACCCCAACATCGTGCGCATCTACAACTTCGTCGAGCACCTCGACCAGCGCAGCGGCACCCTCGACGGCTACATCGTGATGGCCTACGTCGGCGGCAAGTCGCTGAAGGAGATCGCCAACGAGCGCCGCACGCCCGACGGCCGGCGCGAACCGCTGCCGGTCGCGCAGGCCATCGCGTTCGCCATCGAGGCACTGGACGCCCTCGGCCACCTGCACAGCCGCAACCTGCTGTACTGCGACTTCAAGGTCGACAACGCGATCCAGACCGAGGACCGGCTGGAGCTCATCGACATGGGCGCCGTCCGGCGGATGGACGACACCGAGTCGGCGATCTACGGCACGGTCGGCTACCAGGCGCCCGAGGTCGCCGAGGTGGGTCCGTCGGTGGCGTCCGACCTCTACACCGTGGCGCGCACGCTGGCGGTGCTGACCTTCGACTTCCAGGGCTACACGAACGTGTTCGTGGACAGCCTGCCGGACCCGGCGAACATCGAGGTGTTCTCCCGGTACGAGTCGTTCTACCGCCTGCTGGTGCGGGCGACCGACCCCGACCCGGGCAAGCGGTTCGCCTCCGCGGAGGAGATGTCCGACCAGCTCCTCGGTGTGCTGCGGGAGGTCGTGGCGCTGGAGACCGGCGTGCCGCGGCCGGCCCTGTCCACCCTGTTCGGCCCCGAACTGCGCGTGGTGGACACCGAGTTGGTGATGCCCCTGCTCGGCGACACGTCCGTGCTGGGTGCGGACCGGGCGCTGGAGAAGGCGGCCCGCAGGCGCGACCGGGCGAACCCGCCCGCGAGGGCCGCCGGACCGGCGGGCGGCGCGGTCCCGGCCGGGTTCGGCCCTCCCCCGCCGGCGCTGACCGGCCGCGGCGGCGCACTGCCCGGCGTCCCGGGGCTGCGCGGCGGCGCCCCGGCGATGGCACGGATGGACCCGGTCGCGGCCGCACTCGCCCTGCCCGTCCCGCACGTCGACCCCTCCGACCCCAACGCGGGCTTCCTCGCCGGGCTTTCGGCCACCGCACCCGCCGAACTCGTCGCGGCCCTCGCGTCGGCACCCGCCGAGTCGCCGGAGCTGCGGCTGCGCGAGCTGCGCGCCCGCCTCGAACTCGGCGACGCGGAGGGCGCCCGGCAGGTGATGCGGAACCTCACCGACGAGGCCGCGGAGGAGGGCGACGACTGGCGCGTGGTGTGGCACCGCGGGCTGAGCGCGCTGTGCCAGGGCGACAACACGACCGCCGCACTGAGCTTCGACGCGGTCTACGACGCCTTCCCCGGCGAGCCCGCGCCGAAGCTGGCGCTGGGCGCCTGCGCCGAGGTGCTGGGCCAGCTGGACAATGCCGCCGAGTACTACCGGCTGGTGTGGACGACCGACCGGGCCTACGTCAGCGCGGCGTTCGGCCTGGCCCGCGTGCTGCTGAAGTCCGGCGACCGGGAACGGGCCGTGCGCACCCTGGAGTCGGTGCCGGAGTCGTCGATCCACTTCACCGCGGCACGTGTCGCGGCGATCAGATCCCGGTTGCGGGACCGCTCGCCCCAGGATCCCCTGCTGTCCGACCTGCAGGCCGCGGCGCTGCAGGTGGAGGCGCTGCAGCGGCAGGGCCTGGACAGCGACCGGCGGGAGCAGTTGGCGACCGAGGTGCTCGGCAGCGCGCTCGACTGGGTGCTGGCCGGACGTGTCGGCGCGCCCCACGGCGCCCCTGCGGGCGTACCGTCGGGGGCGGGACAGGGCGTGCTCGGCGCCGAACTCAGCGAGCGCGGGCTGCGGTTCGGCCTGGAGCGCTCGTACCGGGTGCTGGCCCGGCTCGCCCGCCAGGACGGTGCGAGGATCGAACTGGTGGAGCGCGCCAACCGCTTCCGCCCCAGGACCTGGGTGTAACCACATGCCACCACTGCCCGAGTCAGCGCCCTCCGCGGCCCCCGCGATCCCCGCGGCCTGCCCGGCGTGCGCCGAACCACTCGACGCCGAGGACCGCTTCTGCGGCCACTGCGGCCAGGACGTGACGGCCCCGCCGGCCGCCGCCCGCACCGCCGAGGCGCCGCCCGGCCCGCGGGGCGCGGCAGGCACCCCGCCCGGCGCGGCCCCCGGCGGGAGCGGCGCGGGAGAGGGCGACGGGCACGCCTCCGGCGGGTTCCGCATCGCCCCGCCGTCCGCCGGACCGGCCGCCGCCCCCGCGGTGCCGGCCGGACGCACGGCCGGCGCGGACGCCGGTGACGGCGCGCCCGGCGGCGACGGAGCCGGTGAGGGGGCCGCGGCCGATGAGGGGGCCGGCGACGGCGCCGAGGACACCCTCGTGCTCAGCGTGCCCAGCCGCCTGTCCGACCCGCGCGAGGAGGAACCGGCGGCGGCCGCGGACAGCGGCCCGGTGTGTGTCGCGTGCGGCCTCGGCGGCGTGGACGAGGACGGCTACTGCGAGCACTGCGGGCACGCCCAGCCGCGCCAGCGCGACCACCAGGAGAAGGAGCTGGAGGGCGTGGCCGCGGTCAGCGACCGCGGCCTGCGGCACCACCGCAACGAGGACGCGTTCGCCCTCGCGGCGGCCTCGCTGCCCGACGGCACCCCCGCGGTCTCCGCGGTGGTGTGCGACGGCGTGTCCACCGCGTACCGGCCGGACGACGCCTCCGCGGCCGCCTCGGCGGCCGGCAGCGACGCGCTGCTGGAGGCGCTGGAGCGGGGGGCGAGCGCGAACGACGCGATGCGTGGCGCGCTGATGGCGGCGTTCGACGCGGTGACCGCACTCGCCGACGAGGAGCCCGAGCCCGGCGGCCGGCCGCACCACAACGCCCCGGCCTGCACCTGCGTCAGCGCCGTGGTGACCGGGGACGTGTTCACCGTCGGCTGGATCGGCGACAGCCGCGCCTACTGGATCCCCGACGACCGCACGCGGCCGCCGTCGCGGCTCACCGAGGACGACTCGTGGGCGGCCCGGATGGTCTCCGCCGGGCTGATGTCGGAGGCGGAGGCCTACGCGGACGCGCGGGCCCACGCCATCACCGGGTGGCTCGGCGCGGACGCGGTGGAGGTCGATCCGCACGTCGCCGCGTTCCAGCCGGACGAGCCCGGGGTGATCCTGGTGTGCACCGACGGGCTGTGGAACTACGCGGAGTCGGCGGCGGAGATGGCCGAGGCCGTTCCCGCCGACGCCCGCGCCCGGCCGCTGCACAGCGCCCGCGCCCTGCTGGGCCTGGCGCTGGACGGCGGCGGCCACGACAACGTAACAGTCGCCGTGCTGCCGTTCCCGGCGGCCGTGTCGCGGGCAGGATCCCCCTCCGCCTGAACCGGCGGGGGAAGCCCGGGGAGGACCCGGGTGTCCGGAGGCCCGGGCACTCCGGACACCCGGACGCCCGGACGCGCGGACACCTGGACACCCGGAAGACCGGGGCGGTCCGGGAGCGGCCGGGCCCGCGGCGGCGCCGCGGACCGGAGCGGGGTCGGGGCAGCAGGTCAGGCAAGAGGGCTTCACGAGCACAGGGGTGGGCAATGCCGAGTCTTTCCAAGTCGAACGTTCCGCAGTTCAGCGTCGACGTCTACCAGAACGAGTTCCTGCCCGAGGGGGCCCGCGAGGTCAACGCCATCGTGACGGTCACCGCGACCGGCGGCGGCACGTCCGGCGGACGGCCGCTGGACGGCGCGCCGGGGACGAGCGCCGCGGTGGTCATCATGGTCGACTGCTCGGGCTCGATGGAGTACCCGCCGACGAAGATGCGCAACGCCCGCGACGCCACCGCCGCGGCGATCGACACCCTGCGCGACGGCGTGGCCTTCGCGGTGGTCGCCGGTACCCACCAGGCACGGGAGGTCTACCCGGCCGACGGCGGGCTGGCGACGGCCGATCCGGCGACGCGCGCGCAGGCCAAGCAGGCGCTGCGCAAGCTGACATCGGGCGGCGGCACCGCCATCGGCACCTGGCTCAAGCTCGCCGACCGGCTGCTGGCGACCGGCGACGTGGCGATACGGCACGGCATCCTGCTCACCGACGGCCGCAACGAGCACGAGAAGCCGGAGGAGTTGCAGGCCGCCCTGGCCGCCTGCGCGGGCCGCTTCACGTGCGACGCGCGCGGGGTCGGCACCGACTGGGAGGTCAAGGAACTCACCGGGATCGCGTCGGCGATGCTCGGCTCGGTCGACATCGTCGCCGATCCCGAGGGCCTGGCCGCGGACTTCCAGGCGATGATGGAGAACGCCATGGGCAAGGAGGTCGCGGACGTCGCGCTGCGCCTGTGGACCCCGCAGGGCTCGGAGATCGCCTACGTCAAGCAGGTGGCGCCGACCGTCGAGGACCTCACGGGCCGCCGCACCGAGGCCGGTCCGCGGGCCGGCGACTACCCGACCGGGTCGTGGGGCGACGAGTCCCGCGACTACCACGTGTGCGTGCGCGTGCCGGCCGCCGGCATCGGCCAGGAGATGCTGGCCGCCCGGGTGTCGCTGGTGCTGCCGCAGTCCGGCGGTGCCTCCGAGGTGCTGGCGCAGGGCCTGGTCCGGGCGGTGTGGACCGACGACATGGCCGCCTCCACCCGGATCAGCCCGCAGGTCGCGCACTACACGGGGCAGGCCGAACTCGCCCAGGTGATCCAGCAGGGACTGGAGGCGCGCAAGGCCGGCGACCTGGACAGCGCGACCGCGAAGCTGGGCCGCGCCGTGCAGTTGGCGAGCGCGTCGGGCAACGAGGACACGGCCAAGCTGCTCGCCAAGGTCGTCGACGTCGTCGACGCGGCGAGCGGTACTGTGCGGCTGAAGGCCAGGGTGGCCGACGCCGACGAGATGACCTTGGAGACGCGGTCGACGAAGACCGTACGCGTGAAGAAGTAGCCGACGGGTACATAGTGCTCGCGCACGACCTGTGGATCCGCCCCCGGTGGGCGGAGGGGGAGCCGGTGCCATGCCGATCTGTCCGAACGGACACCAGTCGGGAACCGACGACTGGTGCGAGGTCTGCGGGATGCGGATGACTCCGCCCCCGGCCTCGACCGCGTCGAGTCACGGTTCACACCAGCCGTCGTCCTACTCCTCGTCGTCGGTGTCGCCCGCGTCGGCGCCGCCGTCGTCGCCGCAGCCGCCCGGGTTCGCCCCGGACCTGACGGCCGCGGTCGAGGCGTGCCCGCGGTGCGGCACGCCCCGGGAGGGCGCGGCGCTGTTCTGCGAGGAGTGCCGGTACAACTTCCGGGCCCCGGCGGCCGCGTCGCCGCTCGGGCCGGTCCCGGCGCCGGGCCGCGGGATGCCGCCCGGCCCGGTGACGGGCGTGCCGACCGGTGCGCCCACGGGGGTGCCGCCCACCGCCCCGGGCTATCCGCCGTACCAGCGCCACGAGTCGCAGCGGTCCCGGCCCTCGCAGATCAACCGCCCGGCGGAGCCGGTGCCTTCGGAGTCGGTGACGCTGGCCGGGTCGGGCGACTTCCTGCTCGAACCACCCTCGGTGCCCGTGCCGCACCCGGGTCAGGCCGCCGGCCCCGCCGCGACCGCCGTCCCGTCCGCACCCGCCCCGGCGTCGTCCGCCACCGCCGTCTCCCCGGCGCCCTCCTCGGTGCCGACGGTCGTGCCGCAGCAGCCGGACCGCGGCACGTCGTGGACGGTGGTGGTCGCGGCGGACCGCGAGTACTTCACCGCGATGATGGCCCGCAGCGGTCCGGACGCGCAGGCCCTGTACTTCCCCGCGTTCTCGCCCGAGGTGCGACTGCCGCTGGACGGCCACCAGGTCACCATCGGCCGTCGCCGGCACAGCACCGGCGAGGCGCCGGACATCGACCTGTCCCGGGCACCCGAGGACCCGGGGGTGTCCCACCAGCACGCGGTGCTGGTGCGGCAGGCCGACGGCACCTGGTCGGTGGTGGACCAGGACTCCACCAACGGCACGACGGTCAACCTCGCGGAGGAGTCGATCCGGCCGTACACGCCGGTGCCGCTGGCCGAAGGCGACCGGGTGCACGTGGGCGCCTGGACGACGATCACCCTCATGCGGGCCTGACCGGGCCCGCGTTCCGGCCGGAAGGAGCCGATCCGATGGCAGAGCAGCCCGCGGTGCGCCGCCTGGACCTGGGCTGGTTCGTCCGGCCGGGCACGGAGACCGCCGGCGGGGCGCCACGCGTGGAACCGGCACTGGCCTACCTGGTGCGCCACGGCGGCGAGGTGCTGCTGTTCGACACCGGCATCGGCACCGCCGACGCCGGGACCGACGCGCACTACCGGCCCTTCCGGCGCCCGCTGTCCGAGGCGCTGGCCGCGGCCGGTCTCGCGCCCGGGGACGTGTCCGTGGTCGTCAACTGCCACCTGCACTTCGACCACATCGGCGGCAACCCGCTGTTCGCGGGCACCCCGATCCTCGTCCAGGCCGCGGAGATGGCGCTGGTGCGCGGCGGCGAGCACACCCCCGAGCACCTGGTGGACTTCCCCGGCGCCGCGTACGAGGAACTGTCCGGCGAGGCGGAGGTGCGGCCCGGCCTGTGGGTGGTGCCGACGCCCGGGCACACCGCGGGGCACCAGTCGCTGGTCGTCAGGCGGCCCGACGGCACGGTGGTCCTCGCCGGGCAGACCCACGCCACGGCCTCCGACTTCGCCGCGTCCCGGCTGGCGGCCACCGCGGTCGCCGAAGGCGCCCGCCCCCCGCTGCCGGAACCCGACGACTGGCCACGGCGGCTGCTGGAGTTCGACCCGAGGCGGGTGCTGTTCGCGCACGACGCGTCGGTGTGGGAGCCGACCCGCTGAGCGGTACGCACACCGCCGCACCGGCCGCTCAGCCGGTGATCTCCCAGGTGTCGGGGCCGCCGGGGTCGTCCAGCCACAGCCACTGCCGTTCCCGGTCCACGGTCATGCCGAACCGGCTGCGGTCCGGGTGCCGGCCGCCGAACAGCTCGTCGCCCAGGCGGCGGTGCGCGCTGCCGGCGGCCGCGCCGCGCAGCGACACGAAGAACGCGGGGGTGTGCAGGAAGCGGCCCTCCGCCCGCCCCGGTCCGAGCACCGTGAGCAGGACGAGTCCGGTCGCCAGCGGCGCGAGGACGAGCCCGCCGGGCCGGCACTGCTCCGTCCACGCCTCGGGGATCGACGGCAGCCCGCAGGTCGCCACGATCCGGTCGTAGGGCGCGCGGGCGGCGTGGCCGAGCGCCCCGTCGCCGGTGACGACGGCGACCGAGCGGGCCTCGGGCGTCCCGTAGGCGTCCAGGTGCGCACGGGCGGCACCGGTGATCACCTCGTCGATGTCGATGGTGGTGACGGTGCCGGTGTCCGGTCCGAGGCGGTACGCGAGCAGCGCCGCGTTGTACCCGGTGCCCGCGCCGATCTCCAGCACCCGCTGGCCGTCGTCCACCTCGAGGGCCTCGCACATCAGGGCCATCAGCGACGGCTGGCTGCTGGAGGAGACCAGCTCGCCGCCGACCACGTGCGTGGCGATCGGCCGGTCCGCGTAGGCGGAGGCCAGGAGCCGCAGCCCGCGGCGCGGATCGCCGTCGTCGGCCGGCGGCTCGTCCAGGCCGTAGCCGAGCACGAACAGGTGCCGCGGCACCTCGGCGAACGCCGCCCGCCAGGCCGGGTCGGTGAGCCCGCCGCCCGCGACGATCCTGCGCACCATCCGGGCGCGCAGGGCCCGCGCCGCCACCCGGTAGCGCTCGTCGTAACCGGCCTCGTAGGCAGCCCCGGCCATGGTTCCATCGTGCTCCCCGGGCCGGGGTCCTACGACCGGGGTCCTCGGCCGGGGCGTCTGCGACCATAGGGGGGTGACTGAGATCCCGCGCGGCGCGCTCCAGCAGCAGACGTTCTACGAGCTGGTGGGCGGCGAGGAGACCTTCCGCCGGCTGGTGCACCGCTTCTACCAGGGCGTGGCGGAGGACCCGGAGCTGCGGGCGATGTACCCGGAGGAGGACCTGGGCCCGGCCGAGGAGCGGCTGCGGCTGTTCCTCGTGCAGTACTGGGGCGGCCCGCGCACGTACAGCGACGAACGCGGGCACCCGCGGCTGCGCATGCGCCACGCGCCTTTCGCCGTGGACCGGGCCGCTCACGATGCGTGGCTGCGCCATATGCGTACCGCTGTCGACGAGTTGCAATTGCAGCCCGCTCACGAGCAGCAACTCTGGGACTACCTGGTGTATGCGGCCGCTTCGATGGTCAACACAGCGGGCTGACCTGGGATTTCCTCCCCGCAGACGGTTTTCTGCCGGACTGCGGGATTCCTTTTCGCCGTGCGGTCGGTCACGATCGCATTGCGACAATCTCCGCCATGGTTCAACAGTGCGCCCCCCTTTGAGAGCATCCGCTCAGTAACAGAACGGGGGGAATGCTGGTGACCGGCTTTGTCCTGCTGCGCGTGCGCGCGCACCGACTCCTGCTCGCCGCCGCCGCACTGACCGTGGTCCTCACCACCTGCGTGCTGGCCACCTTCACGGCGTTCACCGGCGCCATCGGCGACGCGGCGCTGCGCAGGACGCTCCAGCACCAGGCGGCCGACCGGGCGACCGTCGACGTGCGGGCGGACGTCTCCGGCACCGCGCCCGGCCCGCTGGACGCCGCCGTCCAGCGGCAACTGGCCGGATCGTTCGGCAGCCCGCCCGCGACGGTGCACCGCAGCACGCAGTCGGGACCGTACGGGCTGCCGTTCTCGCTGCGGGCCCCGGGCAGCGTCAAGAGCAGCGACCCCGACCTGACCCTGCTGGCGACCTTCGACCGGTCGCGCCTGACCCTGGTCTCCGGCTCCTGGCCGGCGCCCGCGGCCAAGGGCGCCACCGAGGTCGACGTGGCCGTGCCGCAGGTCGCCGCCGAGGCGCTGCGGACCACGCCCGGCACGTCCGTCACCCTGACCAACCGGCTGGGCGGCCCGCCGCTGCGGATCCACGTCACCGGCGTCTACAAGCCGACCGACAGCACCTCCCCGTACTGGCAGCTCGACCCGCTGAACGGGCGCGGGGTGCACACCGTCGCCTTCACCACCTACGGGCCGATGGTGGTGGACGGCGGCACGTTCACCTCGGGCCGCGTGGCGTCGGCCGCCATGGTCTGGCAGGCCGTGGGCGACTTCCGCCAGGCGTCCGCCGCGCGGATGGGCACGCTCGAGAACTCCGTGAAGCAGACGCTGGAGAACCTGCAGAACGCGCGGGCCACCGGTCAGGCGCAGTCCCAGAGCTCGCTGCCGGACCTGATCGACTCGCTGCGCCGCAGCATGCTGGTCACCCGCTCCACGCTGCTGATCGGCGCGCTGCAGCTGGTGATCCTGGCCGCGTTCGCCCTGCTGCTGGTCGCCCAGCTGCTGGCCGAGGAGCGCGCCGGTGAAACGTCGCTGCTGCGGGCCCGCGGCGGCTCCCGGGCCCGGGTGGGACGGCTCGCCACGATCGAGGCGCTGCTGCTGGCCGTGCCCGCGGCCCTCGTCGCCCCGCTGCTGGCCGGTCCGGTGACCCGCCTGCTGGCCGGGACGGGCGCGATGGCCCGCACCGGCGTCAGCCTGAACGGCGCCGGCGGCCCCGGGGCCTGGCTGGTCGCCGTGGTCGCCGCTCTGGCCTGCGCCTTCGCCGTCGTGGTGCCCGCGCTGCGGTCCGGGGGCGCCTTCGCGGTGCAGCGCGCGGCACGCTTCCGGCGCGGCGCCGTCCCCGGGGCGGTGCAGGCCGGCGGCGACGTCGCCCTGCTGCTGGTCGCCGGCATCGCGTTCTGGCAGCTGCACCGCAGGGCCTCCGGCGGCGGCGCCCTCAGCACGACCACCGGCGGCGGCCTCGGCATCGACCCGGTGCTGGTCGCCGCGCCGGCCCTGTGCCTGCTGGCCGGCACCGTGCTCGTGCTGCGGCTGCTGCCGGTGGTCGCCAAGCTCGGCGAGCGGCGGGCGGCCCGCGGCCGCGGCCTCGCGTGGCCGCTGGCCGGCTGGCAGCTGGCCCGCCGGCCCCGCCGCGGCGCGGGCGCCGCGCTGCTGCTGGTCCTGGCCGTCGCGATGGGCATGTTCGCGATCGGGCAGGGCGCGAGCTGGGACCGCTCGCAGCGCGACCAGGCCGACTTCGCGGTGGGCTCCGACATCCGGGTCACCGGCATGACCACCCCGCCCTTCGGGCAGGCCGGCATCTTCGCCTCGACGCCCGGGATCAAGGCCGCCACCCCCGCGACCCGCCAGGACCTGCTCCTCACCGAGCAGAGGCACGCCACCGCCCTCGCCGTCGACACCAAGTCGGCGGGCAGCACGATGCTGTTCCGCTCCGACCTGACGGGCGGACGCAAGGCGGCCGACCTGATGAAGCCGCTGCAGACCGCCACCAGCGGGACCGCCAGCGGCCCGATGGTGCCGGGCACCACCCGCGACATCACGTTCACCGCGACGCTGACAGCGCTGGGGAAGGCCGACGGCCGGCCGGACGCCACGGCGACGCCCGCCGCCATCGTGGCCAACCTGACCGACGCCTGGGGCGTCGACTACCCCTTCAGCGCCGGCCAGCTTCCGGCGGACGGCAGGCCGCACCGGCTCGTCCTGTCGCTGGCCGCCCAGTCCGGCAGCCAGGGCTCCCCCTCCGGATCGCTCCAGCTGACCGGCATCGACATGGCCTATGCCGTGCCCCAGCAGGCCGACAAGGGCCGGCTGACCATCTCCGCCGTGCAGACCACCGACCGGAACGGCAGCACGAAAATGCTGCGGATGCCCGCCCGTTCGTCCTGGTCGTCGTTCGCCGCCTACGACAACGAGGCCACCAACACGCTGCCGGGGGTCGTGAACCCCGCGGCGACCGACCCCGATTTCAGCGGCGGCCCGGTGATGACCGTGGACTACACCACCGGTTCCGAGATCAACATCCCGCAGCCCTACGGCGAGACGCCGGGCATCACCCTGCGGCTGCGGACGGACCACTCCGGCCCGCTGCCGGCGCTGGCCGGCATCGCCACCGACTCCTACCTCAATGCGGTCGGCGCGAAGGTCGGGAACCAGGTGAACGTGCAGATCAACCAGATCGTCATACCGGTGCGGATCACGGCTGCGGTCAAGGAGATGCCCGCCACGGGCAACGACCCCACGTTCTCCGACGCCCCGGCGACCGGCGCCTCCGTCGACACGGTCACGCAGGCCAAGGACGCCGGGGCGCTGCTGCTCGACCTGCGGGCCCTCGACCAGGTGCTGCAGGCGAACGACGCCCGCCCCCTGACGCCCTCCGAGTGGTGGCTGGCGACCGCGCCCGGCGACAGCGCGAAGGTGGCGGCGGCGCTCCGGAGCCGCACCGACGTCGACACCGTGCTGGTGCGCGAGGAGTCCGCGGACGAGCTGCGCGGCGACCCGCTGGGCGCCGGCCCGCAGTCGGCGCTGCCCGCGGCGGTGATCGCGGCGGCCGTGCTCGCCGCGGTCGGCTTCGCCGTCGCGTCGGTGGGCGCGATCCGCGAGCGCAACGGGGAGTTCGCGGTGCTGCGGGCCCTGGGCGCGCCGCGCCGCAGACTGGCCCGGATGATCGCCGCGGAACAGGGGCTCCTGGTGCTCGTCTCGCTGATCGTCGGGGTGGTGCTGGGTGCTTTGCTGACGCAGTTGGTGACGCCGCTGATCGTGCTGACCACGCAGGCCACCCGGCCGGTGCCCGAACTGCGGGTGTCGATGCCGGTCGGGCCGCTGGCCGAGCTGCTCGGGGTGGTGCTGGTGGTGCCGCTGCTGGTGGTGGTGGCCACCGCGCTGCGGCGCGGCGATCCGGCGTCGGCGCTGCGGCGCCAGGGGGAGGACTGAGATGGCGGACGAGCAGAACGCGGAGCGGGGCGGCGTGGAGGCAGGAGCCGGGCAGACCGGCGGCCCGGAGCCCGAGGGGCCGGAGACGGCCGGCCGGACGGGCGGTGGCCGGGCGGACGGCGCGTCGGGGCCGGAGGCGCGGGACGGGCTGGACTGGGTGCGGGTCAGGCTCCGGTCGGCGCCGGCCGCGGCGGTCGCGACCGGCCTGCTGGTGCTGGTGACCGCGTTCCTGGCGGCGGCACTCCCGCGCGCGGTCGACCGCTACGAGGACACCGCGCTGCGCCGGGCCGTGCAGAGCGCGCCCGTGCACACGCGCGGCATCTCGGTGATGGACGACTGGTCCGCCACGGCCATGGACGGATCGCAGCCCCCGTCGATCGACCGGATGCAGATGGTCGAGGACGAGTTCCAGAAGCTCGTCGCACCCCCGCTGCGGCTGCTGAAGGGCCAGGCCGTGGTCGGCATGCGCCAGGCCAGGGAGGTCGACGTCCCCGACCCGCAGATCCCGCGCATGTCGGAGCACCTCCCGGCCGCGTCCCTGGTCTGGCAGCAGCACCTGGACGACCACGTGCGGATCGTCTCCGGGCGGCTGCCGCGCCAGGTGCACTCGCGCAACGGGCAGGCCGTCGAGGGCGTCGTGACCCAGAAGATCGCGCAGGTCTTGCACATCAGGGTCGGCCAGGTCGTGCACCTGAACGGCGTCCCGCCGACCAACGTCGCGGTGACCGTCGTCGGCATCGTCGCGCCGCGCGACCCGGCCGCCGCGTACTGGAACGAGGACAACGACCTGCAGCGCCCGCTGGTCTCGGTGCCGCCGGTCCCGCCCGGCGACGATGCGAAGCCCTACTGGCACTTCACCGTGCTGGTGGACATCTCGGCGATGCTGAGCGTCCCGGTGCTCGACCAGAGCGTCACCATGTACTGGCACCACCCCCTGGACACGGGCGCGCTGGCCGCGCACCAGGTCCCCGCGCTGCAGCGCGAGCTGGCCTCGTTCGACAGCGGGCCGGTCGCGGTCACCCTGCAGAACAGGACCCAGTCGATGGCGCACATCGAGGGCAACATCGGCTCACTGCTGGACGACTTCAGCGCCGCACGCACGGCCGCGTGGCCGCTGGTGCTGATCGCCACCATCGGCGTCGGCACCACGGCGTTCGCGGTGCTGCTGATGGCCGGCGGCCTGGCCGCCGAGCGGCGGCGGCCCGAGATCGCGCTGATGCGTTCGCGCGGCGGCTCGCTGCGCGGGATAGCGCGGCGGCTCGCCGGGGAGACCACGGCGGCCGCACTGCCCGGCGGGGTCCTCGGGATCGCGCTCGCCCTGCTGGTCCTGCCCACCCAGCGCTGGACGATGTCGGTGTTCCTGGGCGCGCTGGTCACGGTGATCGCCGTGGTGGCGCTGCCGCTGCGGGGCGCCTGGGCGGCCCGGCGGCCCCGGCCGGCCGAGCGCGAGGACATCGCCGCGGCCCGTCCCTCCCGCCGCCGGCTGGTCGCCGAACTGACCGTCACCGTGCTGGTGGTGGGCGCGGTGGTGGCCCTGCGGCAGCGCGGCACCGGTCACGGCACGGACCCGTTCCTGGCCGCCGCGCCGGTCCTGGTCGCGGTGGCCGCGGCCCTGGTGCTGCTGCGGGTCTATCCGCTGCCGCTGCGGCTGCTGGCCCGCCCGGCCTCGCGGCTGACCGGAGCGGTGACCCATCTGGGCCTGGCCCGGGCGGGCCGCACGCCGTCGACCAACCAACTGCCCCTGCTGGCCCTGCTGGTAGCCCTGACCGTCGCCTCGTTCGGCGGTTCGGTGCTCGCCGGCATCGACCACGGGCGGGACCGTGCGGCGACCGCCACGGTCGGCGCCGACGCGCGGATCGACGCCGCGACCGCGCTGCCCCAGCAGCTTCCGGGCCAGGTGAAGAAGGTGCCGGGCGTCGGGCACGTGGTGACCGCGCGGGTCGAACCCAACGGGCCCAACACGCAGTTCCCCATGCCGTACTCACTGGTGATCGTCGCCCCGGCCGACTACGCGGCGCTCACCCGGGAGATCGGGCTGCCCGCGTTCCCGGCCTCGGTGTACAGCGGCTGGCACGGCACGGGACCGCTGCCCGCGGTGCTGTCGACGAAGATGGCGCAGGCCCTGGGCCACGACACCGCGCCCATCTCCGCCGGCGTCGGGGAGATCCAGGTGCGCCGCGCGGGCACGCTGCCGACCACCCCGGCCGCGCCGGGTGACAACTTCGTCATCGTGTCGTCCGCCCAACTGGCCGCCGTCCACCCGGACATGGCCGCGTTCCACCAGTACCTGGGCGCGACGACACTGCTCGCGATGGACGCGCCGGGCCGGCACATCGACGCCGCGGCGCTGCACCGGACGGCCAGCCACAGCACCGCGTACGTGACGGTGCTGACCCGCGGCGAGCAGCGGGCCGCGATGACCGACAGCGCCCTCCAGCACGGCGCCCGCACCATCTACCTGTGGGCGGTCGCGGCCGGGGCCCTGTACAGCGCGCTGGCCCTGCTGCTGTCGCTGCTGCAGGCGGCGCCGCAGCGGGCCACGCTGCTGGCCAGGCTGCGCACGATGGGCATGACGAAGCGGCAGTCGCGGCGGCTGGTGCTGCTGGAGATGCTGCCGCAGGCACTGCTGGCCGCGATCGGCGGCGTCCTCGTCGGCCTGGCGGTGATACCGCTGCTGGGGCCGGGCGTGGACCTGCGGTCGCTGACCTTCGGGACCGGGCCGCAGTCCCTGGCCCCGGTCGACTTCGGACTCGGCCTGCACGCCGACGTGTGGTCGCTGGCCCTGCCGTCGGCCGGACTGGTGGTACTGGCCTGCGTGGTGCTGCTGGCGCAGGCGTGGGTGAGCGGGCGACGGCGAGAGAGCCAGGAACTGAGAGCGGGGGACCGGACATGAGCGGCGAGGTTGGCGAGGACACGGTGCGGCAGGGTACGGACGAGGCGGCCGCCGCGAGCGGCGGTGCGAGCGGCACCACCGGTGCCGACGGCGCGACGAGCGTGCGCGACGGCGGCGGAGTGCGGAGCCTGGCGGAGCTGGAGCGGGAGGTCACCGCGCGCCGCCGGGGGCCCGCGTACGGCGAGGACGCGCTGATCACCTGCGACCGGCTGGTACGCATCTTCACCGCGGACGGCGTCGAGGTGCAGGCCCTGCAGGGCCTCGACCTGCTGGTCGGCAAGGGCGAGCTGATGGCGCTGGTCGGGGCGTCGGGCAGCGGGAAGTCCACGCTGCTCAACATCCTCGCCGGGCTGGACGTCCCCACCGCCGGCGCGGCCTCCGTCGGCGGCTACGACCTGCTCACCATGGACGCCGGCTCCCGGCTGCGCTACCGGCGCGACGTCGTCGGCTTCGTGTGGCAGCAGACCGCCCGCAACCTGCTGCCCTATCTGACCGCGGCCCAGAACGTGATCCTGCCCATGCAGCTCGCCGGGCGCCGGGGCGGCTTCCGTGCCAAGCGGCAGCGTGCCGCCCGCGCCACCGAGCTGCTGGACATGCTCGGCGTCGGCTACTGCCACGACCGGAGCCCCGGGCAGATGTCCGGCGGCGAGCAGCAGCGCGCGGCGATCGCGGTCGCCCTCGCCAACAACCCCTCGGTGATCCTCGCCGACGAGCCGACCGGCGAGCTGGACTCCGCGACCGGCGAGCAGGTCTTCGCCTCGTTCCGCACCGCCAACGAGGAGCTGGGCACCACCGTCGTGGTCGTCACGCACGACCACGCCGTCGCCAACGCGGTGCGCCGCACGGTCGCCATCCGTGACGGCCGCACCGCCTCCGAGGTCGTCCGCCACACCGAGGTCGACGAGCACGGCCAGGAGTCGGTGGTCGCCCGCGAGTACGCCACCGTCGACCGTGCCGGGCGCCTGCAGCTCCCCCGCGACTACACCGACGCCCTCGACATCCGCACCCGCGTACTGCTGGAGCTGGAGTCCGACCACATCGGCGTGTGGCCCGACCGCCCCGGCGAGGCCAAGCCCGAACAGCGGGACTGACCCGCCAAGGGACCGGTCCGGGCGCCGCACGGCCGCCCGGGCCGGCGCCGGCGTCAGGGCCCCGGTCAGCCCGACTACGACCGCGGGGAGACCGTCAGCCCCGACGCGGCCGACGCGCTGCGCATCGCGACCGACCCGTAGCCGGTGCGCAGCCGCAGCCACGGCCCGGCGGACAGCACGGCGATCCGCTCGCCGGCCGCCTCCGCCACGGCTCCCGGCTGGAGGAAGCCGAGCGCGTGCGCGGCGTGCACCATCCGCAGCGTGACCCCGCGGACGGGACCGGGCAGCGGCCTCGTCCACAACTCCTCGGCGAGCGCGTCCATCTCGGCCCGGGTCCGCTGGTGCGGGACGAGCTCCTCGGAACGCGAGCGGAACTCGGCGACCGTGCGCGCCGCCGCCTCCCGGACCGCCCCGGGTTCCAGTACGGCCTCGCGGTGCCAGCCGCCGCGCGGTGGCAGCAGCCCCGCCCAGGCCGGTCCGGTGACCGACGCGGGGACGGCGAACTCCGCGCTCCGCCCGGTCGTGCCCAGCCCCTCCAGCAGCTCCCCCGCCGACACCGTCGCGTCGACCGGGGCCGCCACCGCCGGGCCGCCCAGCGCGAGACTCTGCACCGCGAGCACCCCGCCGAACGGCGGGTGCCCGAACACTCCCAGCGCCGGCTCGCCCTCGGCCGAACGCAACCGCACCACCGCGGTCTTGTCCCACCGGACCAATCGCCCGAGGAACGCCGCCAGCCGGCCTTCCACGGCCTGGACGGCGCCGGGATCCCCGGCGAGCCCCAGCCGCACCGTCATGCGGCCACGACCCCTTCGTCGTCCCGGTACTTCTCCAGGAACTCCCGCTCCTCCGCGCTGATCCGCCGCGGCCGCTGCTGTGCGAGGTTGTACGGCACCACGACCGTCGACGCCTTCGCGTAGAGGACGTCCTCGTCCTTGACCTCGTAGCGGACGGTCATGGACGCGACACTGATGTCCGTCACCCACGTCTCGATGACCACCGGCTCGTGCCGGTGGACCAGCGGGCGCAGGTAGTCGATCTCGTGCCGGGCCACCACCGAACCACCGGTGAAGGACGCGTCCCCCTCCCCCGGCGCCAGGCGGAACATGAAGTCGATCCGCGCCTCCTCCAGGTACCGGAGGAAGGCCACGTTGTTGACGTGCCCGTAGGCATCCATGTCCGCCCAGCGCAGGGGGCAGCGGAAGACGTGGCGTGCCATCAGCCGCGGGTCAGCTTCTTGTAGGTGGCGCGGTGCGGCCGGGCGGCGTCCGCTCCGAGCCGCTCCACCTTGTTCTTCTCGTAGGACTCGAAGTTGCCCTCGAACCAGAACCACTTGGAGTCGCCCTCGTACGCGAGGATGTGCGTGGCGACCCGGTCCAGGAACCAGCGGTCGTGGGAGACGACCACGGCCGCACCCGGGAACTCCAGCAGCGCGTTCTCCAGCGACGACAGCGTCTCGACGTCGAGGTCGTTGGTCGGCTCGTCGAGGAGCAGCAGATTGCCGCCCTGCTTGAGCGTCAGCGCCAGGTTGAGCCGGTTGCGCTCACCGCCGGAGAGCACTCCGGCCGGCTTCTGCTGGTCCGGGCCCTTGAAGCCGAACGCCGACACGTACGCCCGGGACGGCATCTCGACCTGACCGACGTTGATGTAGTCCAGCTCGTCGGAGACGACGGCCCACAGCGTCTTCTTCGGGTCGATGTTGGCGCGCCCCTGGTCGACGTAGGAGATCTTGACCGTCTCGCCGACCCTGATGGTGCCGGAGTCCGGCTGCTCCAGGCCCTGCAGCATCTTGAACAGGGTGGTCTTGCCGGCTCCGTTGGGGCCGATGACGCCCACGATGCCGTTGCGCGGCAGCGTGAACGACAGGTCGTCGATCAGGACCTTCTCGCCGAACGCCTTCGACAGGTGCTCGACCTCGACGACGACCGAGCCCAGGCGCGGGCCCGGCGGGATCTGGATCTCCTCGAAGTCCAGCTTCCGCATCTTGTCGGCCTCTGCGGCCATCTCCTCGTAGCGGGCCAGTCGCGCCTTCGACTTGGCCTGCCGCCCCTTGGCGTTGGAGCGGACCCACTCCAGCTCCTCCTTGAGGCGCTTCTGCCGCTTGGCGTCCTTCTGCCCCTCGACCTTCAGACGGGACGCCTTGTTCTCCAGGTAGGTGGAGTAGTTGCCCTCGTAGGGGATCGCACGGCCGCGGTCGAGCTCGAGGATCCACTCCGCCACGTTGTCCAGGAAGTACCGGTCGTGGGTGACGGCGACGACGGTGCCCGGGTACTTCGCCAGGTGCTGCTCCAGCCACTGCACGGACTCGGCGTCCAGGTGGTTGGTGGGCTCGTCCAGCAGCAGCAGGTCCGGCGCCTCCAGCAGCAGCTTGCACAGCGCCACGCGGCGCCGCTCGCCACCGGAGAGGTTGGTGACCTGCCAGTCCCCGGGCGGGCAGCCCAGGGCGTCCATGGCCTGCTCCAGCTGGGCGTCCAGGTCCCAGGCGTTGGAGTGGTCCAGCTGCTCCTGGAGCTTGCCCATCTCGTCGAGGAGCTCGTCGGAGTAGTCGGTCGCCATCAGCTCGGCGATCTCGTTGAAGCGGTCCAGCTTCGCCTTGGTCTCCGCGACACCGTCCTGCACGTTCTCCAGCACGGTCTTGGACTCGTCGAGCGGCGGCTCCTGCAGCAGCATCCCGACGCTGTACCCGGGCGACAGGAACGCGTCGCCGTTCGACGGCTGCTCCAGGCCGGCCATGATCTTGAGCACGGTGGACTTACCGGCGCCGTTGGGGCCCACCACACCGATCTTCGCACCGGGCAGGAAGCTCAGCGTCACATCATCGAGGATGACCTTGTCGCCGTGCGCCTTGCGCGTCTTGCGCATCGTGTAGATGTACTCAGCCAAGAGAAACCGTCCGGCATTCGAGAGGGGCCAATGTGCGGCTCCGCCGTGTGAGGGCAGATACACCCCATCTTGCCGTACGTCCACCCATGGGGGCGAATGGGTACTCCAGCGGCCCGCCCCAGGCTCCTGGCCTGCACTGACCCGCGCTCCCTCGCCGCGCCGCCGGTGACCGGCCCTCGTCGCCGGTCGTCATTGGTCGTCATTGGTCGCCGTTCGTCGCCATTGGTCGCCGTCAGGCTCCTCGATCATCCCCGCACGGCCCGGAGACGGCCCCGAGACGGCCCAGCAGGTGCCTACGCGCCCTCCTCGTCGTCCAAGCCGAAGCTCTCGGGAACCGCGAGCATGGCGGGCCGGAACGTCGGATCGCTCGCAGCTCGGCGACGATGTCCGCCAGGTACGACGCTGCCCGGCGGAATTCGGCCCGCCCGGTGAGCGCCTGCCCGCGTCCCCCCGGGTCACGGCACCGCTGTGGGCTGCGGCGGCGCGGGGGCTCCTGACTGCCGGCGTGGCGCCGCAGGGTTGGAGTGGGTGCGGGTGAACCGGGCCACGCCGCGCGACAGGTCGTGGCCGAGGGACTGCGCGTCGATCTCCGCGGACACGAAGCGGCGCCCCTCCACCTCCTCCTCCCGGATCCTCAATCTGCCCTGGACCACGAGGGGTTCGCCCAGGCAGACCGAATCCTTGATGTTCCCCGCGAGCGCGCGCCACGCGCGCACGGTGTAGAAGCTGGTGGGGCCGTCCGTCCAGGCGCCGCGCTCGGCGTCGAAGCGGCGCGTGGTGGTCGCCAGCCGGAACCGCGTGACGCTCACACCCGTGGCCGTCACCTGCGTCTCGGGCTCGGTGGCGACATTCCCCACGACGGTCAGCAAGGTCTCGTTCATCGCACTGTCCTCCTCCATCACCCGCGGTCCCGTGCGGACCGCGTTGAGGACATCGTGCTCGAATTCCGGCCTTCATGGAGAAATCGGCTGGAATCTGTGGATAACCGCGAGATTGTGGATATCTTCGTCACTCGTGTGAGTGGCGACGCGGTCCTGGAGCGGCTCCGGCGACGACCGCGTACTGCTCGCGGACCTCGCGGTACCGCATCAACTCGGCCGCGACCGGTTCGAGGACGCGTGCCCGCCCGCAGTCCGCGGCGGCGTCCCGCAGCCGCCGCTCGACGGCCTGGCCGTACCGCCGGGCCGGCCCGCGGGCAGCCAGCAGGCAGGCCGCCGAGACCAGCGGGCCGCCGGCCGCTCCGGCGGCGATCATGGCCAGGGGCAGCCACCACGCCCAGCCGAGCGAGCCGGTGAGCACCGCGACCAGGCAGACCGTGCCGGTGAGAACCAGAGTCATCAGCAGCCACTGCACTCCCGCGGCGGCCGACCACCAGCCCGGCCGCTCGGGACCGCCCGGCCGGGCCCGTTCGAGCGCGGTGTCGAGCGCGTCCGGCAGTTCCTCGCCGCCGCGCCGCGCGGCCTCCCGGACGGCCTGGGCCCACGGCGCCGGGAGCCCGCGGGCGGCGTCGGCGGCGAGGCAGCGCACGGCCTCGTCCACGGCGGACCTGGAGGCGCGGGACCCGGCGGGCCGCGGGCGGCGGGCCGGGGGGCCGGCGGCCGTTCGGGCGGCCGGCGGCCGGGCCGCCGGCGCCCTCATCACTCGAACGCGTGAACCAGGCGTTTTCCGGCCGAATCGGGAACAGCCCTGGCTGCCCGCCCGTTCCCCGATCATCCGAGTCCACGGTGTGCCGCACGCGTCCCGGGCGGCACGTCCCCATTCCCTTTCCGCCGACTGACCGGCTCCCGAGGCGCCCACCGCGTCGCCGAGCCGGTCGATGAACTCCTCCCGCGCCGGATCGGTGAGCCCGGCGCCGCCTTCGCCGACGTAGAGCGGATGGAGCGTGCTCGCCGCGTGGTCCATGTCCGCCGCCAGCCGCCGCCCCGACGCGGCGCGCTCGGCGGTCATCTGGGCCAGCGTGGCGCGCAGGTCCGGCAGGCCCTGCCCGGTGAGAGCGGAGGCGGCGAGCACGACGGCCCCGGCCTCTCCGTGCTCGCCGACCGCGAGCCCGTCCTCGTCGAGCAGCCGCCTCAGGTCGTCGAGGACCAGATCGGCCGCGTCGCCGGGCAGCCGGTCGACCTGGTTGAGCAGCAGCACGGTCACGTCGGCGTGCCCCGCCAGGGGCCGCAGATAGCGCTCGTGCAGAGCGGCATCGGCGTACTTCTCCGGGTCCAGCACCCACACGACGACGTCCACCAGCCGCAGCAGGCGGTCCACCTGCTCGCGGTGCCCCGTCGCGGCGGAGTCGTGGTCGGGGAGGTCGACGAGCACCAGCCCTTCGAGGCTTCGCTCCTTGGCGTCGCCGGGATCCTCACCGGTCCCCGCCTCGTCGCCAACTGAACAGTGTGCAGGGCCCCGAGAAGCCCCGACCGCCCCGCCGGGGGCCGCCTGCACGGGGAAGTCCCATCCCGTGTGGCGGTCCTCGGGCGCGATGCCCAGGCGGTCCAGCAGTCCGGTGGCCCGCTCCGGTCCCCAGGTGCAGGCGATCGGGCGGGCGGTGGTCGGGCGGCGTACGCCGGTGCGGGAGAGTTCCCGTCCGACGAGCGCGTTGAAGAGGGTCGACTTGCCGCCCCCGGTCGCACCGGCCAGGGCCACCACGGTGTGGTGGGGGGACAGCCGCCGGCGTTCCCCGACGCGGGCCAGCAGTTCGGTCGGCTCGGCCAGCGCGTCCGGGCTGACGCGGGTCCGCGACAGGCCGAGGAGTTCGCCGAGCGCGCCGATCCGCTCGCCCAGCGGGTCGGCGTCGCCGCGGGTGGCAACGCCGGAGCGGACGACGGCGGCCGATGCGGCGTGGGCCGCCTGGGACGGTCGGGTGGTGGCCAACCCGATCACCTCTCCTTCTGCAGTACGGACAAGGTGGCGATCAGTGCGGACTGCTGGGCCGGAGTGACGTCGTTGCGGTCGACGGGTGCCAGCCGCCGCTCGCGCTCGCCACCCATCAGGGCGGCGACGGCGTCGTCGAGCCGGTCCCGCGCGGTGTCGCACAGCGACAGCGCGGACTGCGCGCCCACCGTCTCGGCGAGCTGCTCGCCGGCGGCGCGTCCCGCCCGGCCGCCGAGCACCACGGTGACGAGCAGGGCGGTGACGTCCTCGGGGTCGGCGGGCGGCCGTTCGGCCGCGCGCAGGGCGCGAACCTCGGCGTAGGCGAGGTCCGCGAGGGTCTGGCGCCAGCGCCGCACCCCCTTGTCGATGCGGGCGGCGACGGCCACGCGGTCGCGGTCGGGGCGGGTGTCGGGCGCTTCGAGGAGCGCCGTCCCGGTGGGATCGCGCCGCCAGGCCTCGGCGATCCGCTCATCGGCAGCGTCGGTCTCGGTCCGCAGCAGCGCGGCGAGTTCGTCGGTGAGGGTGCGCTGCAGCGCCTCGGGCCCGCAGGCCGGATAGCCCTGCCAGTGAGCGAGGGCTTCGCCTGCCAGCAGGTGGCCGGTGCGGATCGCCGTGTCGATGGTGTCGGCGGCCGACTGGTAGGCGTCTTCAGCC
This sequence comes from Actinacidiphila rubida, assembly GCF_900110255.1. Lineage (GTDB taxonomy): Bacteria > Actinomycetota > Actinomycetes > Streptomycetales > Streptomycetaceae > Actinacidiphila > Actinacidiphila rubida. Next base: position 1,456 of record NZ_FODD01000003.1, on the reverse strand, counting down.
GCACGGGCCAGTCGTACGGCGGCGGCGTGCTGGGCCGCCGAGGCGCCGGCGAGCGAGGCCAGCCGGCGGCGCAGCGAGTCCAGGGTGCCGACCGCGGTGCGGCGGGCCGCCTGCTGCCGGGCGGCCGGGTCTTCCGCGCAGTGGGCCAGCCAGGCGCGCAGCGGGGCGACGGTGGTCTGCGGCAGGAGTCCGCCGCCGCCGGCCGACTCGGGGAGTTCCGGGACGGTGAAGCGGGGGACGTCGCCGAGTCCGGCCTTGGCCAGGAGCGCGGCGTAGTGGCCGCCGACGTCGTCGGCGATCTGGTGCGGGACGCGGTCGAGCACGGTGGCGAGTGTGACGTCGTGGTCCCGGGCGGTGCGCAGCAGGTGCCAGGGCACGGCGTCGGCGTAGCGGGCCGAGGTGGTGACCAGGATCCAGATGTCGGCGGCGCAGATGAGCTCGGCGGCCATCTCCCGGTTGCGGGTGACGAGGGAGTCGATGTCGGGGGCGTCGAGGAGCGCGAGGCCCCGGGGCAGGGAGTCGTCGGTCTCCAGCCGCAGTTCGGCCGGCCGTCCCTCCGCGGCCGCGGAGCGCTCGGTCTCGGCCCGGTCGGGGCCGTCCTCGTCGGCGCGGGTGCGCTGCCTGACGGACCAGGTGCGCGTGAGCCGCGGCAGCACCCGGGGGTCGGCGAACCAGGCGCGGTCCTCGGGGTGGCAGACGAGGACGGGGATGCGGGTGGTGGGCCGCAGCACCCCGGAGGCGCTGACGCGGCGTCCGATGATGGAGTTGACGAGCGTGGACTTGCCGGCGCCGGTGGAGCCGCCGACGACGGCCAGCAGCGGCGCCTCCGGGGACTTGAGCCGGGGGACCAGATAGTCGTCGAGCTGGGTGAGAAGCTCCTGCCGGGTGCGGCGGGCCCGGGCCGCTCCGGGCAGTGGGAAGGGGAAACGCGCGGCGTCGACACGGTCACGCAGAGCGGACAGCGCGTCGATCAGTTCGGGCCGTACGTCCAAGATCACCACAATGGCAGAATGCCGCACTACGCGGAACATTTGAAGCGTATTCGTGGCAATTTGCCCTATTCGGCCCGCTAGGGCTCCCCGTGTGACGTACGGGAGGCAGGGGACAGAATGAGCCACCGGCATAACGACTGCACAACAGCAGGATTTCGACCCGTCAAAAGCGGTGCACCTTTTGGCCTTGCCTGCGATTATCGGACCGCTTCACCGAACCTCCACAAGCGTTCACGCGAGTGAAGCGCCCGGCAGCATGCCTGCGACGCCCTATCCTTGACCCCGCGATACGAGGTCACGGAACCACCCAGGGGCGGAGACAGCCGCGGCCACTGTCCGGCCCCCGTAGCTCAGTGGATAGAGCAGGCGCCTTCTAAGCGCTTGGCCGCAGGTTCGAGTCCTGCCGGGGGCACAACCACGTCCCTACCTGGGCAGCATCCCCCCCGCCCCGTCGGGTCCACGTA
>NZ_FODD01000053.1 GCF_900110255.1 Actinacidiphila rubida | reverse complement strand
TACGTATCGGCACCCGGGGGCCGCGCACATTTCTCTGCGGGGAGCACTTCCTCCCCACCCCCTCCCGCTGATCCACCGTGCGGCGGGGGACATGGACACAGCCAACGTCCTCCCGCAGACGGGGGCCGGCCGGAAGGGGACGATCCGGGTGTGTCCCCGCAGAGCTTTGCAAGGCCCCGGGCACCCTGACGGAAAAAGCCGCCATGCAAAGCTCGAGGAGACACTCCCGGAGTGGCCCCTGACCCCACCCACGAACCTGCACCGCCAGGGGCGCGAGGTCCCCCAGCCTTCGGCCGGGAGGTGCCCCCAGCGCGAGGGACCACGGCGAACCGTGGGACGGCGACGCACCGCGAGGGGCGCGGGGGGAGCGCCGGGCAGGGCCGGAGGCCGGAGGTAGGGCCCGGTGGGCAGCGGGGAGTGCGGCCCGCCCGGGGGCACCCCGAACGTCGTGGTCGGTCACCCTTTGACCGGCGCGTTGCCCCCGTCGCGGATCACTTGGCGCGTGCGGGACAATGGGGGGCGTGACTCGGATCGTGATCATCGGTGGCGGACCCGGCGGCTACGAAGCGGCGCTCGTTGCGGCGCAGCTCGGCGCGGAGGTGACCGTCGTGGACCGCGACGGCCTGGGCGGGGCGTCGGTGCTGACCGACTGCGTGCCGTCCAAGACCCTCATCGCCACCGCGGAGGTGATGACGACCTTCGACTCGTCGTACGAGGAACTCGGCATCATCGTCGCCGACGACACCCCGGCCCTGGAGAAGTCCGCCCGGGTCGTCGGGGTGGACCTGGGCAAGGTGAACCGGCGGGTGAAGCGCCTGGCCCTCGCGCAGTCGCACGACATCACCGCGTCGGTGACCCGCGCCGGCGGCCGCGTGGTGCGCGGCCGCGGCCGGCTGGAGGGCTGCCAGACCGCGGAGGGCACCCGCACCGTGGTCGTCGAGTGCCCGGACGGCACCGAGGAGCGGATCGCCGCGGACGCGGTGCTGATCGCCACCGGCGGCCGCCCGCGCGAGCTGGAGGACGCGCTGCCCGACGGCGAGCGCATCCTGAACTGGACGCAGGTGTACGACCTGGAGGAGCTGCCCGAGGAGCTCATCGTCGTCGGCTCCGGCGTCACCGGCGCCGAGTTCGCCGGCGCCTACCAGGCGCTGGGCTCCACCGTCACGCTGGTCTCCTCGCGCGACCGGGTGCTGCCCGGCGAGGACCCCGACGCGGCGGCCGTGCTGGAGGACGTCTTCCGGCGCCGCGGCATGAACGTCATGGCCCGCTCCCGCGCCCAGTCCGTCAAGCGCGTCGGCGACCGGGTCGAGGTCACCCTCGCCGACGGCCGGGTGATCACCGGCTCGCACTGCCTGATGGCGGTCGGCGCGATCCCCAACACCGCGGGGATGGGTCTGGAGGGGGCGGGCGTCCGGCTCACCGAGTCCGGCCACATCAAGACCGACAAGGTGTCGCGCACCAGCGCCCCCGGCGTCTACGCGGCGGGCGACGTCACCGGCGTCTTCGCGCTGGCGTCGGTCGCGGCCATGCAGGGCCGCATCGCGATGTACCACTTCCTGGGCGACGCGGTGGCGCCGCTGAACCTCAAGACGGTCTCCTCGAACGTCTTCACCGACCCCGAGATCGCCACGGTCGGCTACACGCAGGCCGACGTCGACGCGAACCGGATGGCGGCGAACGTGGTGAAGCTGCCGCTGCTGCGGAACCCGCGGGCGAAGATGCAGGGCATCAGGGACGGCTTCGTCAAGTTGTTCTGCCGACCCGGCACCGGCATCGTGGTCGGCGGCGTCGTCGTCGCGCCCAAGGCGAGCGAGCTGATCCACCCGATCTCGATCGCGGTCGACAACAGCCTGACGGTGGAGCAGATCGCCAACGCGTTCACCGTGTACCCGTCGCTGTCCGGTTCGGTCGCCGAGGCCGCCCGCCAGCTGCACGCGCGCAAGTCCGGCGACGGCAGCTGACGTTCCCGCGACGGGAGTTGGTGACGCGGCGCCCCGCCGTGGGCCAGAGGTGCGAACGTACCTTCGGCCTATAGCACTTGGCGGGGTGTTTTGAGCGAAGGTTGCCATATCCGGTGCATAAGGCAGAACTTCCACGGCTGTTGGGGTTACTGTCGGTTTCGTGTTCGCTGCAGAACGTCGTCAATTGATCCTCGAAATGGTGCGCGCGAACGGGGCGGTGTCGCTCCGTGAGCTCGCCCGTGTCGTCCAGACCTCCGAAGTGACCGTCCGCCGGGACGTGCGCGCGCTGGAGGCCGAAGGACTGCTGGACCGCCGGCACGGCGGCGCCGTGCTGCCCGGCGGTTTCACCCGGGAATCCGGCTTCCCGCAGAAGTCGCACCTGGCGACCGCGGAGAAGACGGCCATCGCCGATCTCGCGGCCGGTCTGGTCGACGAGGGTGAGGCCGTCGTCGTCGGCGCGGGCACCACCACGCAGGAGCTGGCCAGGCGGCTGGCCCGGGTGCCGGGACTGACGGTCGTCACCAACTCCCTACTCGTCGCGCAGGCGCTCGCCCACGCCAACCGGGTCGAGGTCGTCATGACCGGTGGCACGCTGCGCGGCTCCAACTACGGCCTGGTGGGCAGCGGCGCGGAGCAGTCCCTGCAGGGGCTGCGGGTGTCGCGGGCGTTCCTGTCCGGTGCGGGCCTGACCGCGGAGCGCGGCCTGTCCACCTCGAACATGCTCTCCGCGAGCGTGGACCGGGCGCTGGTGCAGGCGGCCGCCGAGGTCGTGGTGCTCGCCGACCACACCAAGCTCGGCTCCGACACGATGTTCCAGACGGTGCCGACCGATCTGATCACCCATCTGGTGACCGACGAGCCCCCCGTGGGGGACGAGCGGGCCGCCACCGAACTCCAGGCCCTGGCCGACCACGGCGTGCAGGTCGCCGTCGCGCAGACGCCGGTCGGCGCGGAGGTGCTGGCCGCGGGCCGGCAGCGCCGCGACGTCCGCGAGGGGCGGGACGGCCGCGAGAGCCGCGACGCCCGCGATGCCCGCGACGGGCGGGACGGCAGGGACGCGCGCGAGTCGGCGCTGCCCGGCCCGCGCCGCCCGCAGCGGCTGGCCCAGGCCTCCGACCCGTCGGCGCCCCCGCCGCGCCTCGCGGACGTCCGCCGCCGCTGACCCGGCGGACACGTCCGGCAGCCGTCACCCCGGCCCCCCGGGGTTGGCCGCCGTCGGCGCGAGCCCGATGGCGCCCGCGCCGACGGCGGCCGGGGCCGGCCGCCCGAGGGCTCGGGTGCCGGCGGGGCGACCGGTGCGGGGCGGCTGATGGCGTGGGCGCAGGCTGCCCCGCTCGCACCGGTGGCCTCACGCGCTCCGCCGTGCCCTGCGCCGGAGCGGCCGCGTCCGCCGCGCCCGTGCCGGTGGCCCTTACGCCGCAGCGCGCCGCGGCGGTCCCGCGGTGCGGGGTCAGCGCGCGCCGGCGCTCTTCGCGGCGGCCTGCGCCGTGCCGTGCTCGGCCGAGGTCGCCGGACCGGGGCCGTGCGGCGTGCCGTCGGCGTCCGGGCGGGTGCGGATGCCGTCGATCACCAGCGCCATGAGGCGGCCGAACAGCCCGCGGTCCTCCTGGTTCTTCTCCGCGGCCACGACCAGCGCGGACGTCAGCTTGAGCAGGTCGGCGATCGCCAGGTCGGGCTTGACCTCGCCCGCCTGCTGGGCGCGCCACAGCAGGCTGCCGCCCGCGTCCCGCAGCCGCGTCTTGCACGCCGGCATCCGCTGGTCGGACGCCTCCATGATCGCCGCGGACAGCCCGCGGTACATCGCCGAGTGCAGGGCCACCGCGCGCAGCCACGACGCGAGCGCCTGGGTCGGGTCCTCGGCGTTCAGCAGCCGCAGGGCCTCCTCGGTGATCTGCTCGACCTCCTGCTCGAAGACCGCGTTCATCAGCGCGTAGCGGTCGGGGAAGTGCCGGTAGAGGGTGCCGACGCCGACTCCGGCATGGCGGGCGATGTCCTCCAGCGGCACCTCCGTGCCGTGGACGATGAAGGCCTGCTTGGCCTCCTCCAGCAGGCGGTCGTAGTTGCGCTGCGCGTCTGCCCGCATGTCGTCATGCCTCCCAAGTGGTCTTCCCGAAAGCGATTGTAGAACCGGAGGTTGTCTCCGTATAGTTAACGGAGGCAACCTCCGCTTCCCCTCTCCGCTGGAGGGTTCACTCAGCATGTCCTCGCCCACCGTGCGCGATCTGACCACCGCTTCTCCCACCGGCACCGGCCGGCCGTCCCCGGCCCGCCGGCACCCGTACCTCGCCCTCGGCGCGATCGTCGGCACCCAGCTGATGCTGCTGCTCGACGCGACCGTCGTGAACGTCGCACTGCCCGGCATCGGCACCCACCTCGGCTTCTCGCCGACGAGCATGTCCTGGGTGCTCAACGTCTACACCCTGGCCTTCGGCGGCCTGCTGCTGCTCGGCAGCCGGATCGGCGACCTGATCGGCCGTCGGACGGCCCTGGTGTGGGGCGTGGCCGCGTTCACCCTGGCGTCCGTCGCCGGCGGTGTCGCCAACGACGCCACCACCCTGCTCATCGCCCGCGGCGCCCAGGGCGCCGCCGCGGCCCTGGCCGCGCCCAGCACGCTCGCGCTGATCGCCACCTCCTTCGGCGAGGGCACCGAGCGCAACCGCGCGCTCAGTGTCTTCTCCGCGATCTCCGGCGCCGGTTCGGCCATCGGCCTCACCGTCGGCGGCATGCTCACCGACTGGGGCTCCTGGCGCTGGGTGTTCTTCGTCAACATCCCCGTCGGCATCGCCATCGTGCTGCTGGCCCCCCGCTTCATCAAGGAGACCGAACGCCACCGCGGCGGCCGGTTCGACATCGCCGGCGCCGTCACCGGCACCCTCGGCATGGCCGGTCTCGTCTACGCGTTCATCCGGGTCGGCGAGAGCAGCTGGAGCGACCGGCGGGCCCTGTCCTTCTTCGCGATCGCCGCCGCGCTGCTGGTGTCGTTCTTCCTCAACGAGGTCCGGGTCGAGCGCCCGCTGGTCGTGCTGCGGCTGTTCCGCGACCGCAACCGGGCCCTGGCCTACGGCGTGATGCTGCTCGTGCCGGCCGGCATGTTCGGCGTGTTCTTCTTCAGCACCCAGTACATGCAGACCTACCTGCACTTCAGCCCGCTCAGGACCGGGTTCGCGTTCCTGCCGCTGGCCGGGCCGCTGTTCGTCGCGGCCCGCCTCGCCCCCCGCGCGCTGGCCCGGTTCGGCGCCAAGCGGGTGGCCGCGGTCGGCGGCCTGCTGAACGTCGCCGGGACGTTGTGGATCAGCCGGCTCAGCGCGTCCGACGGCTACGCCCAGGGCATCCTCGCCTCACTGATCCTCATCGGCGTCGGCGTCGGCTTCACGATGATGCCGCTCAACACCTTCATCCTGGCCGGTGTGCAGCCCAAGGACGCCGGCTCCGCCTCGGGACTGCTGCAGACCATGCAGCAGGTCGGCGGCAGCCTCGGACTGTCCGTGCTGGTCACGGTGTTCGGCACCGCCTCGCGGCACGCCCACGGCCAGCCGTTCATCCACGGCGCGACCGCCGCGTTCGGCATGGCCGCCTGCTTCACCGCGGCGGCGACACTGCTCGTCCTCGCCCTCAGGCAGCCGGCCAGGGCGGCGCTGCGCTGAGCCGAGCAGGACCCCGCGCCGGGCGGCTTCGCCCGGACGCGCGAACGCCGGTGGCGCTGGTGCCCGCACCAGCGCCACCGGCGTTGTGGCCGGGCCGGGGTGTCCCGGCCCGGTTCAGTCCTTGATCTCGCAGATGACCGCGCCGGAGGAGACCGACGAGCCGACCTCCGCCTTCAGCCCGATGACGGTGCCGGAGCGGTGCGCGTTGATCGGCTGCTCCATCTTCATCGCCTCCAGGACCACGATCAGGTCGCCCTCGGTGACCTGCTGGTTCTCGTCGACCGCGACCTTGACGATGGTGCCCTGCATCGGCGACGCCAGCGCGTCCCCGGACGCCGCGGCCGCCGCCTTGGTGGCCTTGCGCCGCTTGGGCTTGGCGCCCGCGGCCAGGCCGGTGCGGGCCAGCGTCATGCCCAGCGACGCCGGCAGCGACACCTCCAGGCGCTTGCCGCCGACCTCGACCACGACGGTCTCACGGCCCAGCGACTCCTCCTCGTCCACCGCACCGCCCGTGAACGGCGGGACGGTGTTGACGAACTCGGTCTCGATCCACCGGGTGTGGATGGTGAACGGACCGGAGCCCTTCGGCGGGGCGAACGCCGGGTCCACCACGACCGCGCGGTGGAACGGGATGGCGGTCGCCATGCCCTCCACCTCGAACTCCGCCAGCGCGCGGGCCGCGCGCTGCAGCGCCTGCTCGCGGGTGGCGCCGGTGACGACCAGCTTGGCCAGCAGCGAGTCCCAGGCGGGGCCGATGACGCTGCCCGACTCGACGCCCGCGTCCAGCCGCACGCCCGGGCCGGACGGCGCGTCGAACCGCGTCACGGTGCCGGGGGCGGGCAGGAAGTTGCGGCCCGGGTCCTCGCCGTTGATCCGGAACTCGAACGAGTGGCCGCGCAGCGGCGGGTCGTCGTAGCCGAGCTCCTCGCCGTCGGCGATCCGGAACATCTCGCGGACCAGGTCGATGCCGGAGACCTCCTCGGTGACCGGGTGCTCGACCTGCAGGCGGGTGTTGACCTCGAGGAACGAGATCGTGCCGTCCTGGCCGACGAGGAACTCGCAGGTGCCGGCGCCCTCGTAACGGGCTTCCTTGAGGATGGCCTTGGACGCCGTGTACAGCTGCTTGTTCTGCTCCTCGCTCAGGTACGGCGCGGGAGCCTCCTCCACCAGCTTCTGGTGGCGGCGCTGCAGCGAGCAGTCACGGGTGGAGACGACCACCACGTTGCCGTGCTTGTCGGCCAGGCACTGGGTCTCCACGTGCCGCGGGCGGTCGAGGTAGCGCTCGACGAAGCACTCGCCGCGGCCGAAGGCGGCGACCGCCTCGCGGACCGCCGACTCGTACAGCTCGGGGACCTCCTCCAGGGTGCGGGCGACCTTCAGGCCGCGCCCGCCACCACCGAAGGCGGCCTTGATGGCGATCGGCAGGCCGTGCTCCTCGGCGAAGGCCACGACCTCCTCGGCCCCGGAGACCGGGTCGGGGGTGCCGGCGACGAGCGGGGCGCCCGCGCGCTGCGCGATGTGACGCGCCGCCACCTTGTCGCCCAGGTCGCGGATCGCCTGCGGCGGCGGGCCGATCCACGTCAGGCCGGCGTCCAGCACGGCCTGGGCGAACTCGGCGTTCTCCGACAGGAAGCCGTAGCCGGGGTGGACCGCGTCGGCCCCTGACTCGGCGGCCGCTGCCAGGACTTTGGCGATGTCCAGATAACTGGTGGCCGGTGTGTCACCGCCCAGCGCGTATGCCTCGTCGGCCGCGCGCACGTGCAGCGCGTCCCGATCGGGATCCGCGTAGACGGCTACGCTGGCGATCCCGGCATCCCGGCAGGCACGGGCGACGCGTACTGCGATTTCACCGCGGTTGGCGATGAGCACCTTGCGCACGATGGCTCCCTCCTTGAAACAAGCCGAGTTTAGGTACTGGCCACACTTCATGCCGAGGCACCCCGGCACGTGAGGTTGCCCACACGGAGGGTGATCCATGGGCCTAAAGAACCGGCGAATCCCTGCTCAATCCACGGTACGGCCAGGCTTGGACGGTTGTCTGCGACTCCGCGGTGTGGCCGGGATCTCGCCTCTCATCCGGGGTCTGACCTGACGCCCATTTGTGGGAACCCCACGAAGACACGGCGGAAACTTTGCGCCTGGGAGTTCCCGAACGAGTGGTTCCGCAGGACCTCTTGCCGCCCTGAGTACCGGTGAGTAGCCTGCCGAGACAGGAGTACCGAGGGTAACGGCCCAGACGGCCGCACCGGGATCGGCCGAAGGGGGCAGGCGTGAGCAGTGGGATATCCGTCCGCAGGGGGATGGCCGCCGCCACCGCGGTCGTGCTCGTCGTCGAGGGGCTCGCGATCGCCTTCCTCAACTGGCTTCTCGGGCTGATCGTCCAGAAGCAGGAGATGTCCATGGGCGGCATCTCGCACACCTCCATGGCGGTCGGCTCCTGGGTGGCCGGCGGGCTGTTCGGCCTGTTCCTCGTGGTGTGCGCCGCCCTCGCCCTGCGGATCGCGCTGCGCGACCGGATGGCCGGGCGCCTGGGCCGCATCGTGCTCATCGTCTGCGCGGTGGTGCACGGCGTCGTCGGCGCGGTCGTCATCGGCCTCGTCGGCTGGGCCGCCTTCGTCGGCATGATGGTCATCCTCGGACTGCTGGTCGGCACCCTGCTGATCTACGCGCCCGAGGACGCCGTTCCGGCCGCCGTCCCGAGCGGGGCGGTCATCCCCACAGTTCCGTGATCCGCACGCCCAGCTCCGCCAGCAGCGAGCGCAGCAGCGGCAGGGACAGGCCGATGACGTTGCCCGCGTCGCCGTCGATGCCGTCCACGAACGGCGCGGAGCGGCCGTCGAGGGTGAACGCGCCCGCCACGTGCAGCGGTTCACCGGTCGCCACGTAGGCGGCGATCTCCTCGTCGTCGGGCGACCCGAAGCGCACGGTGGTGGACGCGGTCGCGGACACCCGGCGCCCTGAGGCCGTGTCGATCACGCAGTGGCCGGTCTGCAGCACGCCGCTGCGGCCGCGCATCTGCCGCCAGCGGGCCGTCGCGTCGGTCGCGTCCACCGGCTTGCCCAGCGCCCGGCCGTCGAGTTCGAGCACCGAGTCGCAGCCGACCACCAGTTCGCCGCCGTCCAGCAGCCCGCCGCCGGCCACCGCCTGGGCTTTCGCCTCGGCGAGCACGCGGGCGAGTTCGGCCGGTGCCGGCGCGCTGATCGCGTGCTCGTCGACCCCGGAGACGATCACCCGGGGGTCGAACCCGGCCTGCTTGAGCAGCCCGAGGCGGGCGGGGGAGGCGGAGGCGAGGACGAGCGTGCGGCGCGGGGTGTCGGTCATGCGGCCATCGTAGGGATCGCACGGCACGGTCCGCGGCGGGCCCTCGCGACCACCACCGGGCCCGCACCGTGGCGCGACCGCGGGCGCGCCGTCCCGCGACGGCGCGCCCAAGGGTCCACGACCTCGCGTGCATCGCCCCAGGACGGCCCGTGCACCGCCGCGCGAGCGCGCGTGCATCGCCTCGCGGCGGCGCGCTCACGCCTCACGACCGCCAGGCGCTCACCGCCATCACCACGGCCGCCGCCAGCGCCACCAGCAGCATCGCGCGGCGCAGCATCGCCTGTGCCCGGCGCATCTCCTCGGGGGGCTCGTCGCGTTGATCGTCCGACCACAGCATGAACCCAGCGTCGCGCGCCCTGGAGGCCGGCGCCTGAGTACGCGTACTCAGAAGCCGAACCCCGTCCCTCCCGTCACAGCTGACCCGCGGCGGCACACCGGAGGGACCCCAACCCGGCTCATGTCCGCGGTCGTTGGTACCGGGGCGCGTGGGGCCGGTGTTCCAGGTGCCGGTGTGCGTGAGGTCCGCGCCCGTGAGGTCCGCGCCCGTGGGGGACGGCCGCGCGGGGGACGGCCTCGTGCGGGACGGTCTCGCAGGGGGCGGCGGTCAGGCCGGCCAGGCCGACGTCCGCCAGGCGCCCGCTCCGGGCGCCGGCACCGGCCGCGGCACGTTGCGCGCCGGATCGGCCCACACCCGCCTGCGCACCGGGCCGTCGGCGGGCGGCTGCGCCGCCGCGGCCCGGGCCTGGACGAGGGCCACGACGGCCGCGAGCTCCTCCGGGGTCGGCCTGCCCCGCTCCACCTTGATCATCACGGGAACGCTCCTCTCCGGCCGGGCGCGCCCGGTCGCCTGCCTGTCGTGTGCTGCCGGCGGCCGTGGCCCCGCCCGGCCGGGCGGGGCCACGGCCGCCGGCCCTACAGCGGGATGTTGCCGTGCTTCTTCGGCGGCAGGCTCTCCCGCTTGTTGCGCAGCGTCCGCAGCGCCTTCACCAGCTGCGCGCGGGTCTGCGACGGCGCGATGACCGCGTCCACGTACCCGCGTTCGGCCGCGACGTACGGGTTGAGCAGCGCGTCCTCGTAGTCGGTGATCAGCTGCTGGCGCAGCTCGTCGGCCTGCTCGGGGCCGTCCGCCGCGGCGATCGTGCGGCGGTGCAGGATGTTGACCGCGCCCTGCGCGCCCATCACCGCGATCTGGGCCGTCGGCCAGGCCAGGTTGAGGTCCGCGCCCAGGTGCTTGGACCCCATCACGTCGTACGCGCCGCCGTACGCCTTGCGGGTGATGATCGTGATCAGCGGGACGGTCGCCTCGGCGTAGGCGTAGATCAGCTTCGCGCCGCGCCGGATGATGCCGTCCCACTCCTGGCTCGTGCCGGGCAGGAACCCGGGCACGTCGACGAACGTGACCACCGGGATGTTGAAGCTGTCGCAGGTGCGCACGAAGCGCGCCGCCTTCTCCGAGGCGTTGATGTCCAGGCACCCCGCGAACTGCAGCGGCTGGTTGGCGACCACGCCCACCGGCCGGCCCTCGATCCGGCCGAAGCCGGTCAGGATGTTCGGCGCGAACAGCGACTGCGTCTCCAGGAACTCCCCGTCGTCCAGCACGTGTTCGACGACCCGGTGCATGTCGTACGGCTGGTTCGCCGAGTCCGGGATCAGCGTGTCGAGTTCGAGATCCTCGGGGGACACCGCCAGGTCCGCCTCGGCGGCGTACGACGGCGCCTCCTCCAGGTTGTTGCTCGGCAGGTAGGACAGCAGCGCCTTGACGAACTCGAACGCGTCCTTCTCGTCGCCCGACAGGTGATGGGCGTTGCCGGACGTGGTGTTGTGGGTCCGGGCGCCGCCCAGCTCCTCCATGCCGACGTCCTCGCCGGTCACCGTCTTGATGACGTCGGGACCGGTGATGAACATGTGCGAGGTGCGGTCGACCATCACCACGAAGTCGGTGATCGCCGGCGAGTACACCGCACCGCCCGCGCACGGGCCCATGATCAGGCTGATCTGCGGAATCACTCCCGAGGCATGGGTGTTGCGGCGGAAGATCTCGCCGTACATGCCCAGCGAGGTGACGCCCTCCTGGATACGGGCGCCGCCGGAGTCGTTGATGCCGATGACCGGGCAGCCGGTCTTCAGCGCGAAGTCCATCACCTTGACGATCTTCTCGCCGAACACCTCGCCCAGCGCCCCGCCGAAGACCGTGAAGTCCTGCGAGAACACGGCGACCGGCCGGCCGTCGACGGTGCCGTACCCGGTCACCACGCCGTCCCCGTAGGGGCGGTTGGCCTCCAGGCCGAAGTTCGTGGAACGGTGCCGGGCGAGTTCGTCCAGCTCGGTGAACGACCCTTCGTCCAGCAGCAGTTCGATGCGCTCACGCGCGGTCAGCTTGCCCTTGGCATGCTGCTTCTCCACCGCGCGGACCGAACCCGCGTGGGTCGCCTCGTCGATACGACGGCGCAGGTCGGCGAGCTTCCCCGCGGTCGTGTGGATGTCGTACTCAGGGTCGGCCATGGGGGACGGCTCTCCTGCTCTCGGCGCTGTATCCGGCTCGGTCGTCAGACTCGTCAATCGGACTCGTTAACTGGCGAGTAACGCTGTGTTCCGTAGCGTAGTGGCGACGCTGGGCAGCCGGCACTGCGTCGTACACCACACTCCGGCGCCCGCTCGTAGGGTGGGGCCATGACGTCAAGCCGCTGGTCCGACCTCGACCGCCCGCCGCTCAACGCCGCCGCGCTCCGCCGGGCGGTGGTCGAGCGGGACGGGGTGTGGACGGTGCTCGACGTGGTCCAGGACACCGGCTCCACCAACGCCGACCTGACCGCGAAAGCCCAGCAGGGGGCCCCCGAGGGCACCGTGCTGGTCGCCGAGGAGCAGACCGCGGGACGGGGCCGGCTGGACCGCGTCTGGACCGCCCCGGCCCGCTCCGGGCTGTTCTTCTCCGTGCTGCTCCGACCGGGTGAACCCCGCGGCGGGCAGGCCCCCGTGCCGGTCCACCGATGGGGCTGGCTGCCGCTGCTCGCCGGAGTCGCCACCGCGACCGCGCTCTCGCGCACCGCGGGCGTCGACACGGCACTCAAGTGGCCGAACGACCTGCTGGTCACCGTCGACGGCGAGGAGCGCAAGACCGGCGGCATCCTCGCCGAGCGCGCCGGGGACACCGCCGTCGTCGTCGGCATCGGCGTCAACGTCTCGCTGCGCGCCGACGAACTGCCCGTCCCCACCGCCTCCTCGCTGGCCCTGGCCGGCGCCCAGGGCACCGACCGCGACCCGCTGCTGCGCGCCGTGCTGCGCTCCCTGTCGGACTGGTACTCCGCCTGGCGCGCCGCCGACGGCGACGCGACCGCCTCCCGGCTCGACCAGACCTACGCCGCCGGCTGCGCGACCCTCGGCCGCCAGGTGCGGGCCGAACTGCCCGGCGGCCGGGAGCTCGCCGGCACCGCGGTCGGCGTCGACGCCGACGGGCGGCTGGTGATCGCCGGACCCGACGGCGAGCAGCCGGTCGGCGCGGGCGACGTGGTCCACCTCCGGCCGTCCCGGTGAGCCGCCGCGGCCGGACGAGAGTGAGCTAGGGCACACCTGCCGTATCGTTGAGGGGCTGCGTCGTCTCGATGATCGGAAGGGCTGTGCGCAGGGACTCTTCAGGGGCTGGACGGTAAACGTGGACCAGGCCCAGCCGGACGAGCCGTTCCTCCCGGATCCGGGCACCGCCCCGGAACCGCACGGCGACGATCCCGCGGACGACGATGCCGACGCGGGTGCGGAGTACGGCTCCGACGCGGCGGGTGAGGGCGGCGAGCACCCCCTCGCCCTGCGGCTCGAACAGCTCATCCTCGGCGCGCCCCGCCGCTACACGCCCTTCCAGGCCGCCCGCACGGCCGGCGTGTCGATGGACCTCGCGTCGCGCTTCTGGCGCGCCATGGGCTTCGCCGACATCGGCCAGGCCAAGGCGCTCACCGAGGCGGACGTGCTGGCGCTGCGGCGGCTCGCCGGACTCGTCGAGGCGGGCCTGCTGAGCGAGTCCATGGCGATCCAGGTGGCCCGCTCCACCGGGCAGACCACCGCCCGGCTGGCCGACTGGCAGACGGACTCCTTCCTGGAGGGCCTGACCGAGCCGCCCGAGCCCGGGATGACGCGCGCCGAGGTGGCCTACCCGCTGGTCGAGCTGCTGCTGCCGGAGCTGGAGGAGTTCCTCATCTACGTGTGGCGCCGCCAGGTCGCCGCCGCCACCAGCAGGGTCGTCCAGTCCGACGACGAAGAGGCCGTGGACCGGCGGCTCGCCGTCGGCTTCGCCGATCTGGTGGGCTTCACGCGGCTCACCCGCCGCCTGGAGGAGGAGGAACTCGGCGAGCTCGTCGAGGCGTTCGAGACCACGGCCGCGGACCAGGTCGCCGCGTACGGCGGGCGGCTGATCAAGACCCTCGGCGACGAGGTGCTGTTCGTCGCGGACGACCCCGGCACGGCCGCGGAGATCGGCATGCGGCTGATCGAGACGATGATCGGCGACGAGACGATGCCGGCGCTGCGCGTCGGGATGGCGTTCGGCACGGTCACCACCCGGATGGGCGACGTGTTCGGTACGACGGTGAACCTGGCGTCCCGCCTCACGTCCATAGCGCCACGCGACGCCGTCCTCGTCGACGGCGACTTCGCGGAGGCGCTCGGTGAGGCCGGCGAGGCGCCGATCTCCGAGGCGGAGGTGGACGCCGGGGCCGCGGAGAAGTACCGCTTCGCGCTGCAGCCGATGTGGCGGCGGCCGGTCCGCGGCCTCGGTGTCGTCGAACCCTGGCTCCTCTCCCGCCGCCCCACCTGAGGGCCCCGCCCCCGCGCGGGGCTGGTTCGCCCTGCCCGGCACGGGGGTTCGCCCCGTGCCGGCGGCGGTTCGCCTTGCTCCGGCGCGGGGTTCGCCGGGTTGTCCACAGGCCCGCCCCGGCGTGGTCGAGGGCCGTGCGAGGATGGCGGCACGCGATAACGCGCGTTAACCGAGGAGGCCCGCATGGCTGACGAAGAGCGGTTCGGCGAGTTCGTGGTGGTGCGCCGCCACGCCCCCCGCGTGGCCGAACTCGTCCTGGACCGGCCGAAGGCCATGAACGCCGTGTCCAGCGCGATGGCCGAGGCCCTCTCCCAGGCGTGCGCGGCCCTGGCGGACGACGCCACGGTCAGCGTGACCGTCCTGACCTCCACGCACGACCGTGCGTTCTGCGTCGGTGCCGACCTCAAGGAACGCAACTCGCTGACGGACGCCGAACTCGTGCGTCAGCGCCCGCACGCGCGGGCCGCCTACACCGGCGTCCTCGACCTGCCCATGCCCACCGTCGCCGCCGTGCACGGCTTCGCCCTCGGCGGCGGCTTCGAACTCGCCCTCGCCTGCGACCTGATCGTGGCCGACGAGACCGCCGTCGTCGGCCTGCCCGAGGTCTCCGTCGGCGTCATCCCGGGCGGCGGCGGCACGCAGCTGCTGCCGCGCCGCGTCGGCGCCGCCCGCGCCGCGGAGCTGATCTTCACCGCGCGCCGCCTGCCCGGCGAGGAGGCGGCCCGGCTCGGCCTGGTCGACCAGCTGGTGCCGGCCGGCGAGGCGCGCACCGAGGCCCTCGCGCTGGCCGGCCGCATCGCGGCCAACTCCCCGGTCGGCCTGCGCGCCGCCAAACGCGCGCTGCGGCTGGGGCACGGCCTCGACCTGCGGGCCGGCCTGGAGGTCGAGGACGCGGCCTGGCGCAGCGTCGCCTTCTCCGGCGACCGCGCGGAAGGCGTGGCCGCCTTCAACGAGAAGCGCTCGCCCGACTGGCCCGGGGAGTAGCCCGCGCCGGCTCCGGCCGGTCTTCGGACAGGTCCGTTCGGCCCAGCCACCGTGACGTCACCTGCCCATACCGGGGCGGACGTCCCTAGCCTGGACAGATGGTTGACGATTCAGCCGATCTGCGGCTCCGGGCCGTCGTCGAGTTCGCGCAGGTCCTGGCGACGGCGCAGAGTCCCCGTGCCGCGGTGCGCGCCGCCGCGCGCCGCGCCCGGCTGGCACTGGACGCCTCGTTCACCGCGATCTCCGCGTGGGAGCGGGAGACCGGGCGGCTGCGGGTGCTCGTCAACGACGGCGACCTGGCGCCCGGCGAGGAGCCGGAGCCGGCCGACGAGTCCTACTCCGTGCACGACTTCCCGGAGATCGCCGAGATCCTGCACGGCACGTGGGCCGCGGGCGGCGAACCGCACGCCTGGGTGGAGACCGCGGACGGCACCGGCACCGGCACCAGTACCGGCACCGCGCCGGGCAGCAGCTGGGGCCGCACCGCGGCGCTGCGCCGGCGCGGCCGCGGCAGCTGCGTGGTGGCGCCGATCGTGGTGCACGGCCGCGCGTGGGGCGAGCTGTACGTGGCCCGCGGCATCGGCGAGCCCGCGTTCGGCCGCAAGGACGCGGACTTCGCGACGGTGCTGGCCGCGCTCATCGCGTCCGGCATCGCACAGACCGAGCGGCTCGCCGAGGTGCAGCGGCTGGCGTTCACGGACCCGCTGACCGGGCTCGGCAACCGCCGCGCGGTCGACGCGCGGCTGGACGAGGCGCTGGAACGGCACCGGGCCGACGGCACGGTCGTCAGCCTCGTCGTGTGCGACCTCAACGGGCTCAAGACCGTCAACGACCGCCTGGGGCACGCCGTCGGGGACCGTCTGCTGGAACGATTCGGCTCGCTGCTGTCGCTGTGCGGGGCGATGCTGCCGGGAAGTCTGGCCGCGCGGCTCGGCGGCGACGAGTTCTGCATCGTCGCGGTGGGGGTGGACCCGGCGGACGTGGTCGCCGCGGCGGACGAGTTGTGCCTGCGGGCGGCGGAGCTGGAGGTCGGGGAGGGCGTCGCGTGCGGTGTCGCCTCGACCGGCGGGACGATCGGGGCGGTGCGGTCGGCCCGGCGGTTGTTCCGGCTGGCGGACGCGGCGCAGTACCGGGCGAAGGCCCTCCGCGCGGAGCATCCCGTGGTGGCGGGTCAGGAGGGGCCCGACGACCCGGTCGTGCGGCTGGCGGACTCGCCCCCCGCCCACCCCGCGTCCGAGCGCCGCAGCCTCCGCGGCCACCACCCCTGACGGTCCCCTCCGGGGAGGGGCCTCACCCGGCGTGGGCGGGGGGTTCGCCTTCCCGGCGGGTTCCGCCGCGCGCGGGCTGCGGTTCGGCCTTCCTGGCGAGGGGTTCGCCTGCCCGGTGGGGTTCCGCCGCGCGCAGGTTGCGGTTCGGCCTTCCCGGCGAGGGGTTCGGCTGCCCGGTGGGGTTCCGCCCCGCGCAGGCTGCGGTCCGGCCTTCCTGGCGAGGGGTTCGTCCCGCGTGGGACGGGGGTCGGCTTCCCGACGGGGGGTTCGCCTTCCCGGCGGGGTTCCGCCCCGCGCAGGCTGCGGTTCGGCCTTCCCGGCGAGGGGTTCGTCCGGCGTGGGCCCGGGTTCGCCTTCCCGGCGGGCCGCCCTGCCCGGACCGCGGTTTCGCCTTTCGGCGGGGGCCGGCCGGCTGCGGCCGCGGGGCCGCACCCGCGGGGCCGCACCTGCGGGGCTCGTTCCTGGTCCGGGATTCGCCCTGTGCGGGCGGAGCTGGGCCGGCAGGGGGCGAGCCCGCCGGGCTTCGGCCGTAAGCGTGCCCGGCGCGAGCACCCCGCCACCGACCGGTTGTGTCCGACGGACCGAACGGCCCCTCCGGGCGGCAGGCGCCCGAGGCGTCGCCGCACTTGCCGCGCAGGGTGCACCTCCCGGACGACGTCCGGAGACCCGCGCCCCCGGAAGCCGCCCCCCCCGCGCGCACGGGGCGACGGCCAGGAGCGCGGCGAGGAGGACGTCGGACAACCCGCACCCCCCCGCGCGCACGGGGCGACGCTTCGCCCGCGCAGGGCAGGCCAGGCCAGCTCGTCGGCGGGCGCTGCCGGGGGTGGGGTGACAGGGAGGGATTCAGTGCTTAGGGTGCGTGAATATGGATATGCAGAACGTGGTGGTCGGCGCCGATGGCGCCACCGCGGAGGACGTCCTCGCCGTGGCCCGGCACAACGCCCGAGTCGAGCTGGGCGAGTCCGCCCTCGCCGGCATCGCCGAGTCCCGCGCCGTCATCGACGCCCTCGCGGCCAAGCCCGAGCCGGTGTACGGCGTCTCCACCGGTTTCGGCGCGCTCGCCGTGCGCCACATCAGCCCGGAGCTGCGTGCCCAGCTCCAGCGCAGCCTGGTCCGCTCGCACGCCGCCGGCATGGGCCCGCGAGTGGAGCGGGAGGTCGTCCGCGGCCTGATGTTCCTGCGGATGAAGACCCTGGCCTCGGGGCGGACCGGTGTCCGCCCCGTCGTCGCGGAGACGATGGCCGCGCTGCTCAACGCCGGCATCACGCCCGTCGTCCACGAGTACGGCTCGCTGGGCTGCTCCGGCGACCTCGCGCCGCTCGCCCACTGCGCCCTGGTGCTGATGGGCGAGGGCGAGGCGGAGGGCCCGGACGGCACCGTCCGCCCGGTCGCCGAGCTCCTCGCCGAGCACGGCATCGCGCCCGTCGAGCTGCGGGAGAAGGAGGGCCTGGCCCTCATCAACGGCACCGACGGCATGCTCGGCATGCTGGTGATGGCCTGCGCGGACCTCGCCGCGCTGTTCACCTCCGCCGACATCACCGCCGCCCTGTCGCTGGAGGCGCTGCTCGGCACCGAGAAGGTGCTCGCGCCCGAGCTGCACGCGATCCGCCCGCACCCGGGCCAGGCCGCGAGCGCCGACAACATGCTCCGCGTGCTGGCCGGCTCCGGCCTGACGGGCCATCACCAGGACGACGCGCCGCGCGTGCAGGACGCCTACTCGGTGCGCTGCGCGCCGCAGGTGGCCGGTGCCGGGCGCGACACCCTCGCACACGCCCGCCTCGTCGCCGAGCGGGAGCTCGCCGCCGCGATCGACAACCCCGTCGTGCTGATCGACGGCGCCGGCGGCGGCCGGGTGGAGTCCAACGGCAACTTCCACGGCGCGCCCGTCGGCTACGTGCTGGACTTCCTGGCGATCGCCGCGGCGGACCTGGCGTCCATCGCCGAGCGCCGCACCGACCGCCTGCTCGACAAGAACCGCTCGCACGGCCTGCCGCCGTTCCTGGCCGACGACCCGGGCGTGGACTCCGGGCTGATGATCGCCCAGTACACACAGGCCGCCCTGGTCAGCGAGATGAAGCGGCTCGCGGTGCCGGCGTCCGTCGACTCGATCCCGTCGTCGGCGATGCAGGAGGACCACGTCTCGATGGGCTGGTCGGCCGCCCGCAAGCTGCGGGCCGCGGTGGACGCCCTCGCGCGCGTCATCGCCGTCGAGCTGTTCGCGGCCACCCGCGCGCTGGAGATCAGGACGACCGGCACCGAGCTGCGGCTCGCGCCCGCGTCCGCGGCCGTCGTGGCCGCCGTCCGGGAAGCGGGCGTGCACGGGCCCGGCCGCGACCGGTTCCTGTCGCCCGACCTGGAGGCGGCCTGCGCCTTCGTCCGTGACGGCGGGCTCGTGCGCGCCGCCGAGACGGTCACCGGCCCACTGGCCTAGGGCCACCGCCGCGCGCCCTGACGCCACGCTCTGACGCCACGTCCTGACGTGGCGTCAGGGCGTCGCGCCGGCGTGTGGCGTCAGAGCGCGGCGCGCGAGCGGCGTCCGGCGTTCAGGACCAGCCCGGCGCCGACGACCAGGAAGGCCGACCCGCCGATCAGGTACGGCTTGGTGTCGACCGCGCCGGTGTCGGCGAGATCGAGCCGGGGGGTCGCGTGCGAGGCGGGGGCGCCGGCGTGCGCGCTGGTGCCGACGGCCGTCGACGCCGCGGCATGGTGCGGCGTGGCCGACGCGGACGGCACGAAGTACAGCGCGGCGAGCACGGATGCGGCGGCCGCGGCGACATAAGGGCGAGGCGAGGTCAAAGGTTCTCCCTGGGGACACCTCCCGGGCGCCAACCCGGGGGGAGGGTGCGGTGACTTGACCGTGGGCCGATCGTAGTGACTGGGTGTGGCTCGTGGGAAGCCGCGCTCCGTCCGCTTACCCTCCGTGTCATGAGCGCTACTGAGATTCCCCGCGGCGAGAGCGGTCCCCGCTACGTACGCCTGCAGGCAGAACTCGTGCTGGAGGTGACGGCCGCCGAGGAACTGCGCGCGTCCGCGCTGTCCCGGATCGAGGCCGACACGTTCATGCCGCAGCAGGAACGCGACCACGCACGGTCGGCGGTCGGTCACGACGAGTCCGAGGCGCTGGCCTACCTCGTCGACCCCTCCGAGCTGGTCGCCGACCTCCCCGGTATCGAGCTGGTCCAGGCGTCGTGGTCGTGCGCGCACACCGAGTACGACCCGGACGAGGACGACGACTGGGGGATGGACGAGGACGACGAGCGTGCCGGGGACGACGAGGACGACGACGAGGCCGACGACGAAGGTGCCGAGGGTGCCGGGGGTGCCGGGGGCGCCTAGGGCGGGCTCGCCGGGGAGGAGGCCGCGGGCAGCGCCACGCGTCGGCGTCGGCGGGCCGCAGCACCCTCTCTGACCTGCGCGAACGTCGTGGGGGAGGGGGCGGTGAGGGCGGCCGGCACCGACGTGTTAAAGGCCACAATAACCGGCAGATCGGTACGTATCCGGACCGTTACCTGTTTCCATGCATAAGGACGAAGCAGTCGAAGCCGCCCTATGGGCCGGCCGAAAGCCCAGTCGAACCCCCTTGGAGACACGAGTGACGCACGACTCCGGAAACGCACCCGATCAGCGCCCCGCCCGTAAGTCCGCCGTCCGCCGCCGCGCTCTGGTGGCTGCCGCGGTGCTCGCCGGGGGTGGTATCGCGCTGACCGCGTGCGGCGGGCACGGGGGCTCGGCGAAGGCTGCCGCGACGCCCGCGCCCAGCTCCGCGTCCGCGACCGCGTCCCCCTCGGCGTCGGCCTCCGCCTCGGCGAACACCCAGATCCGCGAGGACGCGAACGCCGCGAAGAACGTCTCCGCCGCGAAGATCACCATCACGCCGAAGAACGGCAGCACCGGCAACAACCTGCACAGCGCCAAGGTGACCGTGACCGGTGGCACGCTGACGCACGTCACCATGACCGCCAAGGACACCGGCGCCACCGTGGCGGGCGCGATATCCGCCGACGGCCACACCTGGACGCCGTCCGGCTCGCTGTCGCGCGCCACGCAGTACCACATATCGGCGCAGGCCACGGACGCGCAGGGGCGTGCCGCCGCCGCGGACACGACCTTCGCGACCACCACCGCGACGAGCACCTTCGTCGGCTACTTCACGCCCGAGGACGGCTCGACCGTCGGCGTGGGCATGCCGGTCTCGATCAACTTCGACAAGCCCGTGGACAGCGCCTACCGGGCCTCGGTGGAGCGCGGCATATCCGTGCAGTCCACCAGCGGCCAGCAGGTCGTCGGCCACTGGTTCAACTCCAAGCGGCTGGACCTGCGCCCGCAGACCTACTGGCAGCCCGGGTCGCACGTCTCGCTGACCCTGAACCTGTCCGGCGTGAAGGCCGAGCCGGGCGTCTACGGCGTCCAGCACAAGACGGTCGGCTTCGACGTCGGCCGCTCGCAGGTCTCCACGGTCGACACCAAGACCCACATGATGACGGTCGTCCGCGACGGCCAGGTCGTCAACACCCTCCCCATCTCCGCGGGCGCCGACGGCCACACCACGTACGACGGCCAGATGGTCATCTCCGAGAAGGACCAGACGACCCGGATGAACGGCGCGACCGTCGGCTTCACCGACAGCGACGGCAAGGGCGAGTACGACATCCCCGACGTCCCCCACGCCATGCGGCTGAGCAACTCCGGCACGTTCATCCACGGCAACTACTGGGGCGACAAGTCCATCTTCGGCAAGGTCAACACCAGCCACGGCTGCATCGGCCTGAGCGACACCAAGGGCGGCAAGGACCCGAACACCGACGCCGCGTGGTTCTACAACAACTCGCTCGTCGGCGACGTCGTGATCGTCAAGAACTCCCCGGACAAGACGATCCAGCCGTCCAACGGCCTCAACGGCTGGAACATGAGCTGGGCGAAGTGGGTGGCGGGTTCCGCGGTGTACGGAGCCTGAGCGGCCTCTCCCGCCCCTGAGTGAGGGGTACCGCGCGGCGGACCGGGCCTCAGGCCCGGTCCGCCGCGCTCATGATCCAGGCGGCCG
The DNA here is from genome assembly GCF_900110255.1 of Actinacidiphila rubida. Taxonomy (GTDB): domain Bacteria; phylum Actinomycetota; class Actinomycetes; order Streptomycetales; family Streptomycetaceae; genus Actinacidiphila; species Actinacidiphila rubida. Next base: position 22,488 of record NZ_FODD01000053.1, on the reverse strand, counting down.
GGTCGTCCAGGACGGCCCGCACCGCGCTGTAGGCGGCGCCGCGCAGCACACCGTCGCGGCCGAGGCTGGACGTCACGACGTCCTGCGGGCGCCAGCGGCGGTCGGTGACGCGGTCCGCCAGCTCCCGGCGGACGCCCGGCAGCAGCCACGGCGCGAGGTCCGCGAGCGGCCCGCCGACCACCACGGCCTGCGGGTCCAGCAGGTTCACCGCGCCGCTGAGCGCGATGCCGAGCGCGGCGCCGGCCTCCTCCAGGGCGTGCAGCGCCGCGGGGTCGCCCGCGGCGGCCGCGGCCCGCAGCTCCGGGACACGGCCCGTCGACACCTTGGCCGCGCGCAGCAGCGCCTCCTCGCCCGCGTACGTCTCCAGGCAGCCGTGCGCCCCGCACGAGCACCGCGGCCCGTCCGGGCGCACCGGCACGTGGCCCAGCTCGCCGGCGAAGCCGCGGGCGCCGCGGAACAGCCGGCCCTCCACCACGACGGCGGCGCCGATGCCGATCTCGGCGGAGACGTGCACGAAGTCCGCGAGGCGGTCGTGGCCGCCGAGCCACAGCTCGGCCAGCGCGCCGAGATTCGCCTCGTTGTCCACGACGGTGCCGGGGCCGAGGGCCTCGGCGACCTCCGCCTGCTCCCAGCCGAGGTTCGGCGCGCGCAGCACCGTGCGGCGGTCGCGGCCCACCAGGCCGGGGACGGCCACGGTCGTGCCGGCGGGGCGCAGGCCCAGTGCGGCGGCCTGTCCGGTGACGTCCGCGGCGAGCGCCGCGAGCTCGCCGAGGACCTCGGGCGCGGGGCGGCCGCGGTTCGCGGCGGGGGCCTCGACGCGGCACCGGACGGTGCCGCGCAGGTCCACCACGCACGCGGCGAGATGGTCCACACCGATCTCGGCGCCGAGGCCGGCGGCGCCGGTGTCCGACAGGGCCAGCGCGGTGCCGGGGCGGCCGACGGTCCCCGGGCGCTGCGCGCCGCGCTCCTCCAGGAGGCCGGCCGCGAGCAGTTCGTCGACGAGCGTCGAGACGGTCGCCCTGGTCAGGCCGACGGCCGCGGCGACGGTGGCGCGGGTGGTCTGCTCGCCCGCGGCGAGGGCCTGCATGACGAGGGCCATGTTCCGGCGTCGCAGTCCGGCCTGCGGCCCGCTTCCCTTGCCGTTCCCCACGGCACCTCCTTCTCTCAGGCTTCCCTATCATTCCGCCCCCCCGGGCCGGAGGGTTCGCCCTGTGCGGGCGGTGCTCAGCCATCGAGGGGCGCGGGGTTCCCCAGCCACCGGCCGGGGGTGGCCCCGACGCGAGTCTCCGGACCACCGGCCGGTGGTCCGGAGCGGACCGGACTGCCCCTTCGGGACGGTGGCGACCCGCGGGCCCGCGGTGGCTGGTCGCGCTGGGGGCACCTCCCGGCCGAAGGCTCGGGGACCCCGCGCCCCTGGAGGGGCGCACCCTTCGTGCCGGGGTTCGCCCGGTGCAGGCGAGGTGCCGAAGGGTGCGGCTAGTGGGGCGGGCTGCCCGCGGGGCGGGTGGCGGCGGCGAGGGGGAGGGCCGTCGAGAGACGGGCGAGCGCAGCGTCGTCGCGGGGGAGGGGCGGGTGGACGGGGCCGTCCGCCGTGCCCCAGCGCGCCGCGATCGCCGCCGCGGACTCCCCGGTGAGCAGCACCGCGGCCTGCACGGCCGCACCCAGCGCCACGAGCTCCGCGGCCCGCGGCACCTGCACCGCCCGCCCCGACAGGCGCCGCACCGTCTCCAGCCAGGCCGCCCCGCGCGCCCCGCCGCCGATGAGCAGCAGCGCCTCCTCGGCCTCCTCGCCGTCGACGGCGAGCACCTGGTCGAGCGCGGCCAGCAGTGCGTACACCGCGCCGTCGTACGCGCCCTGCAGGACCTGGCCGGCCGTCGTCTCGTGGCGCAGGCCCGTCAGGAGGCCGGACGCGTAGGGGAGGTTCGGGGTGCGCTCGCCGTCGAGGAACGGCAGGAACGCCACCGAGCCGCCCGGCTCGACCTGCTCGCGGTCGCGGCCGAGCAGCGACGCCACCTTGTCCACGGCCAGCGTGCAGTTGAGCGTGCACGCCAGCGGCAGCCAGCCGCCGTCCGCCGCGGCGAACCCGGCGACGATGCCGGTCGGGTCCGCGGGCCGGCGCCGCGACACCGAGTAGACGGTGCCGGACGTGCCCAGGCTCAGCGCGGCCCGCCCGGGCGTCAGCCCGAGCCCGAGCGCGGCCGCCGCGTTGTCGCCGGTGCCCGCGCCGACCAGCGCGCCCGCCCGGACCGGCAGCCCGCCGCGGACCTCGCCGGCCTGCTGCCCGGGGCCGAGCACGGCCGGCAGCAGCGCCGGGTCGAGGCCCACCTCGGCGAGCAGCGCCGCGTCGTACTCCTCGCGGTCCGAGGCCCACCAGCCGGTGCCCGACACGTCGCCGCGATCGGTGACGGCCGCACCGGACAGGCGCTCGGTGAGGAAGTCGTGCGGGAGCCGCACCGCCGCGGCCCGGGCGGCGGCCGCCGGCTCGTTCTCCCGCAGCCACGCCCACTTGGCGACGGTGAAGCTCGCGCCGGGCACCGAGCCGAACCGCTCGGCCCACCAGGCGGCGCCGTGCTTCTCGACCAGCGCCGCGGCCTGCGGCGCGGACCTGGTGTCGTTCCACAGCAGGGCCGGCCGCACCGGCCGGCCCGCGTCGTCGAGCACGACGAGCCCGTGCTGCTGCCCGCCGACCGCGATCGCCTCGGCGCGCCCGGCGTACGCGCCGATCTGGTCGAGGGCGCTGAGCAGCGCCTGCCACCACACCTCGGGGTCGGTCTCGCGCGCCGTGCCGGTGCTCACGGTGTGCGAGGCCTGGCCGCGGGCCAGGACCTCGCCGGTGCCGGCGTCGACCGCCAGCACCTTCGTGGACTGCGTGGAGCTGTCCACGCCCAGGACGACCCGTCCGCCCGGGCCGCCGGAAGCCTGTACCGCCATGTGACCGATCCCTTCGCCACGCCCAGTCAGGGGAAGCGGGCGCCGTGCCCACTTCCCATCCTCGGCCTCGCATACTAATTTGTTCAACAGTCTGACGAATAGGAGCCGACCATCATGACTTCCACCACGCCCTCCGCGCCCGAGCACCTCACCCCGGGCCCCGAGCACAAGTTCACCTTCGGTCTGTGGACGGTCGGCTGGCAGGGCCGCGACCCGTTCGGCGACGCCACGCGCCCCGCGCTGGACCCGGTCGAGTCGGTCACCCGCCTCGCCGAGCTGGGCGCCTACGGCGTCACGTTCCACGACGACGACCTGATCCCGTTCGGCTCGTCCGACGCCGAGCGCGAGGGCCACATCAAGCGCTTCCGGCAGGCGCTGGACGCCACCGGGCTGACCGTCCCGATGGCCACCACCAACCTGTTCACGCACCCGGTCTTCAAGGACGGCGCGTTCACCGCCAACGACCGCGACGTGCGCCGCTACGCGCTGCGCAAGACCATCCGCAACATCGACCTGGCCGTCGAGCTGGGCGCCAAGACCTACGTCGCCTGGGGCGGCCGCGAGGGCGCCGAGTCCGGCGCCGCCAAGGACGTGCGGGCCGCGCTCGACCGGATGAAGGAGGCGTTCGACCTCCTCGGCGACTACGTCGTCTCCCAGGGCTACGACCTGCGGTTCGCCGTCGAGCCCAAGCCGAACGAGCCGCGCGGCGACATCCTGCTGCCGACCGTCGGCCACGCGCTGGCGTTCATCAACTCCCTCGAGCGCCCCGACATGGTCGGCGTGAACCCGGAGGTCGGCCACGAGCAGATGGCCGGGCTGAACTTCACGCACGGCATCGCCCAGGCGCTGTGGCACGGCAAGCTGTTCCACATCGACCTCAACGGCCAGACCGGCATCAAGTACGACCAGGACCTGCGCTTCGGCGCCGGTGACCTGCGCTCGGCGTTCTGGCTGGTGGACCTGCTGGAGTCGGCCGGCTACGAGGGCCCGCGGCACTTCGACTTCAAGCCGCCGCGCACCGAGGACATCGGCGGCGTGTGGGCGTCCGCGGCCGGCTGCATGCGCAACTACCTGCTGCTCAAGGAGCGTTCCGCGGCGTTCCGGTCCGACCCCGAGGTGCAGGAGGCGCTGCGCGCCTCGCGCCTGGACGAGCTGGCCCGGCCGACCCTCGGCGACGGCGAGACGCTGGAGCAGCTGCTGGCCGACCGCGGCGCGTACGAGGACTTCGACGTCGAGGCGGTCGCGGCCCGCGGCATGGCCTTCGAGCACCTGGACCAGCTGGCGATGGACCACCTGCTCGGCGCCCGCTGACCCCCAGCCGGCGCCCTCGTCCCGGGCCGGCCGACCGGCCCGGGACGGAGGCGTCCGCCATGGGCCCGCCCGTCCGCGGGCCCGTCCGCGGGGTGCCGCCGCTCGCGGCGGCACCCCGGCGCGCGCTCATGCCGAGCGCGGGCCGCGCCTGAGCGGCCAGGCCCAGTGCGTGGTGGGGGCCTGCGCGTGCGCGGGATCGGGGCCCGGGACGACCGCGAGTGCGACGGCCAGCAGCAGCGAGCCCACCACCCCGTCCAGCCAGTAGTGGTTGGCCGTGCCGACCACCACCATCAGCGTGGCCAGCGGGTGCAGCAGCCACAGCCAGCGGTGGCGGGAGCGGGTGGCGGCGATCAGGCCGACGGCGATCGCCAGCGCCCAGCCGACGTGCAGGGACGGCATCGCGGCGAACTGGTTGGCCGTCGAGTCGCCGTCGGGCCGCCCGTAGACGGCCGGGCCGTACACCGCGGCGGTGTCGACCATCCCGTCGCCCGGCAGCAGGCGCGGCGGCGCGAGCGGGAACAGGAGATGGCCCAGCAGGGCCAGCAGCGTCTGGACGACGATCGCCCGGCGGATCCACAGGTAGTGCGCCCGGTGCCGGGCGAACATGTAGGCCAGGAAGATCACCATGGCCGGGAAGTGCACGGTCGCGTAGAGGTAGTTGGCGACGTCGATCACCCACTCCCAGTGCAGCATCAGCTGTTGTAGCGAGCGTTCGCTGGGCAGGTGCACGCCGCGTTCGAAGGACCAGACGCCGTCGGCGTGGTGATAGGCCGCCGTCGTGTGCCCGTTGGCCACCTTGCGGCCGTACTTGTAGACCGCGTTCACGGCCGGCAGCAGGACGAGTTCCGGCAGCAGGCGCGGCAGGCGCGCGGGGAGAGGGAGCGTGGGGAGCCGGGCCAGTGGCCGCGGCCGTCCGCTGTCCGCGGGTGCGGTCCTGTCCTCGGGTGTGGGTGATCCGTTCGCGCGCACGATGCCTCTGCCCCTTCCCGGCCGTCGACCCGGTCGGTTGACCGCCTGTCCGGCGTCGCGTTCGGCACTCGTCCCCAACCGGCCATCCTGCCCCCTGCCGTCCCCGGCCGTCCGGTCGGTTTCCCGCCGCCGGCACGGCGACCCGCAGGCCGGGGACCTCCGCGCGCTCGGGGCTCGCGGGACGTCGCTCCTGCAATCGGCGGATCAGTCGACGCAAGAATCACACAAGTACGTGCAGCTCAACGCCAAAGGTCCGAAATCTTCGTGCAGGAACCTTGTCGGGGGCTCCGGGCGGGCCCTACTGTCGCCTCACCTCGATGGGATCCGACAGAAACGAGCTTGCGATGTCACGGAGCATCACCGGTGCCGCGCTTGGTCGGGGCGGCCAGACCGGCCCGGCCGGCCAGGACGGCCGGCCGCGGCGAAGAACCGCGGCGGGCGCGGCGCGGCTCAGGGCGGCCGGCGCGGTCACGGCCTTCACGCTCGGGCTCGGCGTCCTGAGCGGCGGGAGCGCGCTGGCCGGCCCGGGCGCCGCCACGGCGGCGGGCCCGGTCGTGACGCGGGCCGGACTCGACCCGGCACTGGTCGCCGGGCGCGGCGCCGACGTCGGCTTCGCCGAGCAGGAGGCCGAGAACGCGGTCACCGACGGCACGGTCATCGGCCCCGGCCGGGACGCCTACACCCTCCCCGCGGAGGCGTCCGGCCGCAGCGCGGTCACCCTGCGGCCCGGCCAGTACGTCGAGTTCACCCTGCCCAGCGCGGCCAACGCGATCAACGTCCGCTACAGCATCCCGGACGCGCCGGCCGGCGGCGGCATCACCTCGCCGCTGGCCGTCACGGTCGACGGCGGGCGCCGCACCACCATGACGCTCACCTCGCAGTACGCCTGGCTCTACAACCTCTATCCGTTCTCCAACGACCCCACCGCCGACATCTCGCACCCCGACTGGTGGGTCACCGAGTGCGGCTGCGTGCCGCAGGACACCACGCCCACCCCGGTGTTCGCCAAGCCGTTCCGCCCCAACCACTTCTACGACGAGCAGCGGCTGCTGCTCGGCCGTACCTACCGGGCCGGCCAGAAAGTGCGGCTGACCGTGCCGGCCGGCGCCGCGACCACCACCGTCGACCTGCTGGACTCCCAGCTCGTCGCGCCGCCCAAGGTCGACCTGGTGGCCGCGAACGTGCTGGCGTTCGGCGCCGACCCGACCGGCCGCCGCGACTCCGCGGACGCCATCGACCGGGCCATCGCCTTCGCCCACCGCACGCACCTGAAGGTGTACATCCCGCCGGGCACGTACCAGGTGAACCGGCACATCGTCGTCGACGACGTGACCATCGAGGGCGCCGGCAACTGGTACACGATCATCAAGGGCCACCAGGTGGACCTGGCCACCCCGGCACCCGACGGCAGCGTCCACACCGGAGTCGGCTTCTACGGCAAGGACGCCTCGGCGGGCGGCAGTTCGCACGTCCACCTGTCCGGCTTCGCCATCGAGGGCGACGTCCGCGAGCGGATCGACACCGACCAGGTCAACGGCATCGGCGGCGCGCTGTCGGACTCCACCGTCGAGGGCCTGTACATCCAGCACACCAAGGTCGGCATGTGGTTCGACGGCCCCATGTCGAACCTGCGGATCAGCGGCAACACGATCGTCGACCAGATCGCCGACGGCATCAACTTCCACACCGGCGTGACCGATTCGACGGTCTCCGGCAACTTCCTGCGCAACACCGGGGACGACGCGCTGGCGATGTGGTCGGAGAAGGCCGAGGACGCCCGCGACACCTTCGACCACAACACCGTGCAGACACCGGTCCTCGCCAACGGCATCGCGATCTACGGCGGCACCGACAACACGGTGTCGGGCAACCTGGTCGCCGACCCGATCCGCGAGGGCAGCGGCCTGCAGGTCGGCTCCCGTTTCGGCTCGCAGGCGTTCACCGGCCACCTGTGGATCACCGGCAACACCACGGTCAGGGCCGGGACCTACGAGCTCAACTGGAAGATCGGGCTCGGCGCGATCTGGTTCTACGCGCTGGAGCGGAACATCGACGCGGACATCCAGGTGACCGGCGACGACTTCCTCGACAACACCTACAACGCGATCATGCTGGTCTCCGACTTCCCGGTGAAGGACCTGTACTCCATCACCAACGTGCACTTCAAGGACATCCGGGTGGACGGCACCGGCACCTCGGTGCTCAGCGCCCGCAGCGCCGGCGGCGCGACGTTCGAGAACGTCGACGCCCGCAACGTCGGCGCGGTCGGGGTCAACAACTGCGGCTCGTTCCACTTCACGCCCGCGGGCTCGGAGTTCGCGGTGACCGATCTCGGCGGCAACGACGGCGGCGGCACCACCGGCCCCTGGCTGGCGCCCTGGGAACTGCCCAACACCATCACCTGCGACGACCGTCCCGCGGTCGTCCCGCCGCCCGCGCCCTCGGCGTGGTGACACGCGGCACCTGGTGCCGCATCTGAGGGGGGAACGGGGGACCGGCCGCCCGGGACGACCGTCCCGGGCGGCCGGTGCCATGTCGTGCCCGCGGCCGCGCCGCGCCTGCTGCTACGTTCGCCGCATACAGCGGCAGAACGGGAGCAACCATGACAAACGGTTGCCCGGCGCGCCCATGAACGGCGCCGGCGGTGGTGACGGTCGCGGGGTCGCCGGGCGCGGCTCCGGTGCCGGGGCCGGTCGCGGACGTGACCGTGTCCTCGGCCTCGGCCCCGGTCTCGGCCGCGAACTCGTGCGCGGCCCCCAGCGGGGACGGCGACCCGGCGGTCAACGGGACGCGGGCGAGGAGCGGCAGGGGCCCGGCGTCGACGCGCCCGGCGCCTGGCTGCGCGCCCGTGCCTCGCTGCCCGCCCAGGGCGCGGCCCTGCTGCTCCTGGTGCTGACCGTGACGGAGATCGCGAGTTCGGCGGCCAACGGCCTCGACAACCGCGTGCTGGTCACGGCGGGCCGCGCCTTGCTCGACGGGCGTTCGCCGTACGCCGACAAGCGCCTGCTGTACCTGCCGAGCAGCGTCCCGCTGGCCGTCCCCGAGGCCGAACTCGGCGCCCGGGTCCTCCAGGTGCTGGTCCCCGTCGTCACCGCGCTGGCGATCCTGGCCGGCTGGCGGGCGGCGCTGCGGATCTTCGACGTGGGCCTGCGCAGCAGGCTCGGCGTCGCGGTCGCCGGCGGGCTCGCCTACTTCGCGCCGTTCCGCAGCGAAGTGGGGCTCGGCAACTGGACGGTGGCGTCGGTGCTGGCGCTGCCCGTCGCCCTCGGCCTGGCCGCCCGCAACCGGTGGACGGCGGCCGCCGCCGTGATCGGCGCGGCGATCGCCTGCAAGCCGATGCTGCTGCCGGTGGCACTGCTGTTCGTGTTCGCCCGCAGATGGCGGGCGCTCGCGGTGCTCGCCGGCATCCCCCTGGCGGCGTCCGCGCTCGCCGCGCTGCTCATCCCGCGGCCCGGCCTGCTCGTCACCAAGACCCTGCCGTTCCTGCTGCACGGCCAGGACGCGTTCGCCCGCCCCTACGACGCGTCGCTCGGCACCGTCCTGCCGCGGGCCGGGGTGCCGCACCTGCCCGCGGTCCTGATCGCCGCCGCGCTGGCCGCGGCGGGTGTGGCGGCGGCCTGGATCCGCTGGCGGCGCGGCGGCGACGGCCGGCTGCGCCTGGTGGAGACGGCGAGCATGCTCATGCTGGCCACCTTCGTACTGTCCCGGCCCGCGTTCCTCCACTACGTCCTGGTGGTCCTGCCGGTCCTGCTGGCCTCGCTGCCGCTGCGCGGCGCGGTGCCGCGGTCGCCCTGGTTCTGGATCGTCCTGCTCCCCCAGAACGGCGCGCTCCTCGTCCCCGCCCTGGAGTCCCTCCAGCGCCGCGCCTTCCGCGACGCCGTGATGCTCACCGGCCTCTGCCTCGTCCTGACCGCGCACTGCCTGCGGCGTCCCGCCCCCGCGCCGCCCGACGCCGCCGGCTGCCCGGCCGCCCGCGCCGCACACCCCCTGCCGACGGGCCCGCCCGGCGCGGCCGGTCCGGCCGGCCCGGGCGCCCCGGCCGGCCGTTCGCACTGACCCCGGCACCGCCAGGCGACGCCCCGGGCCGGGCGCCGGGCCCCTGACCAGGTCAGGGCCCGCGGTGCCGTGGCGAGCGGTGCGGGACAGGGTCAACGCGCCGACGGCGGGCGGGTGGCGGGCCGTCGAAGGGGGGCCGGAGACGGATACGCTCGCGCCATGAGCGAAGAGCACTTCGAGACGCTGGCGATCCACGCCGGACAGCCGGCCGACGCCACGACAGGCGCCGTCGTGACGCCGATCTACCAGGTGTCCACGTACAAGCAGGACGGCGTCGGCGGCCTGCGCGGCGGCTACGAGTACAGCCGCTCCGCCAACCCGACCAGGACCGCGCTGGAGGAGAACCTCGCCGCGCTGGAGGGCGGCCGCCGCGGCCTGGCCTTCGCCAGCGGCCTGGCCGCCGAGGACTGCCTGCTGCGCACGCTGCTGGCGCCGGGCGACCACGTGGTCATCCCCAACGACGCCTACGGCGGCACCTTCCGGCTGTTCGCGAAGGTCGTGGAGCGGTGGGGCGTGGAGTGGTCGGTGGCCGACACCTCCGACGTGCAGGCGGTCAGGGACGCGCTGCGCCCGCAGACCAAGCTGATCTGGGTGGAGACGCCGTCCAACCCGCTGCTCGGCATCACCGACATCGCGGCGCTGGCCGGCGTGGCCCGGCAGGCCGGTGTGCGCCTGGTGGTCGACAACACCTTCGCCAGCCCCTACCTCCAGCAGCCGCTCGCGCTCGGCGCGGACGTCGTCGTGCACTCGCTGACGAAGTACATGGGCGGGCACTCGGACGTCGTCGGCGGCGCGCTGGTCAGCGCCGACGCCGAGCTGGGCGAGCAACTGGCCTACCACCAGAACGCGATGGGCGCGGTGGCCGGGCCGTTCGACGCATGGCTGGTGATGCGCGGCGTGAAGACCCTCGCGGTCCGCATGGACCGGCACTGCGAGAACGCCGGGCGGATCGCCGAGATGCTCACCCGCCACGCCGCCGTGACGCAGGTGTACTACCCCGGCCTGGACACCCACCCCGGGCACGAGGTCGCCGCCAAGCAGATGAAGGCGTTCGGCGGCATGGTCTCGTTCCGGGTGGCCGGCGGCGAGGAGGCGGCGGTGCGGGTCTGCGACCGGGCGCGGCTGTTCACCCTCGGTGAGTCGCTCGGCGGCGTCGAGTCGCTGATCGAGCACCCGGGCCGCATGACGCACGCCTCCGTCGCCGGTTCCGCGCTGGAGGTCCCCGCCGACCTGGTCCGCCTGTCGGTCGGCATCGAGGCGGTCGACGACCTTCTCGCCGACCTCACCCAGGCCCTCGGCTGAGCCCACCGATCCCCGGCTGACCACCCGGTCAGCCGGACCGAGGCGGGCCCGGGAACCCGGGCCCGTGGGGCGTCAGTCGGGGCCGTTGGGCGACCACCAGGTGCCGTCGTTCGGCACCGGCGGCGTGGAGTGCGGCCAGTTCAGCACCGTGAGCACGATCCCGGCGATCACCGCGGCGGCGAGCAGCGCCCAGAGCACGCTGTGCTCGATCCTGCGGCGGTGCACGATGCGCCGGCCGCGCAGCATCGCCCGCGCGGCGAGGTCCACGGGCACGGCCGGGTGCGGGGTGTCGAGCAGGCGCCGCACCTCCTCGTCGCGCCGGTTCGGCAGCCGGCTCACGGCGTGCCCTCGTAACGGTGCGACCCGCCCGGTGCGGCGACCGCCGGGTCCCGGTCCGCGCCGGGCGGCGGCGCATCCGCGGCCCCCGTGCCGGACGGCGGCGCGGCCGCCGGCGCCGAGGCGCCCGGCCCGGCGCCGGTCCGCTCCCCGCGGCCCGCGGCCGCGGCCCGCGCCTCGGTCACCGAGCGCGCGGCGGGCCGGGCCGGCCGGCTGCGCAGCGTCGCCGTGGCCCGCGAGCAGATCGCCCGCACCCGATCCGCCGGCAGGCCGAGCTGCGCGGCCGTCTGCTCCTCCGCGACGCCCTCGAAGTACCGCAGCGTGACCACGAGGCGTTCCTGGCCGCTGAGGCTGTCCAGCTCCCCGCCGCGCGGCCGCTTCCACCAGGGGCGGTGGTGGAAGCGGCGCACCAGCTCGCTCCTGGCCTGCTCGTACGGGTCGTCCGCGCGCATGCGGAACCAGTCGGCGTAGACCCGGGCGAGCACGGTGGTCAGCAGACGTTCGGCGGCGGCGGGGTCGCCGGTCAGCAAGGTGGCGGTATGCAGCAGTCGGCCCCCCGCGCCGGCGGTGAACGCCGCGAACTCGGCGTCCCGTCGGCTGTCCGCTACCGTCCGGCGTCTGCCCACGCCGCCATGGGACGGCAACCTCGCGTTCAGGTCAACCCCCTTGGGTGTCTCCCGCGGCGCCCGCCACCGCACCGGTGCCGGCCGGTTCGCGGACGCCCTCGCCCAGGGACGCGCCGTCGGCCGCACCAGGCACGCCGTCCGTCTCGTCACGCTGCCCGAGTCCCGCGTGCCACTCGGCGAGCGCGGTGTTGAAGCGGGCCAGCAGGCCGGTGAAGACCTCCCGCTCCTGCGTCGTCCAGTCCTCCGTCACCTGCGCCATCAGGCGGCGGCGCGAGTCGCGCACCTCCTCCAGCCGGCTGCGGCCGCGCGGCGACAGCGCCAGCACCACCGCCCGGCCGTCCTCCGGGTGCGAGGTCCGCTTGACCAGGCCGGTGTCGACCAGCGGCGCCACCTGCCGGGTCACCGTGGAGGAGTCGATGCCCATGGCCTCCGCGAGCGCCTTGACGCCCATCGGGCCCTCCCGGTCGAGCCGGTTGAGGAGCAGATAGGCGGCGCGGTCCATCGAGTTGCGGGCCTTGCCGACGCCGCCCAGCCGGGTCTGTTCCGCGCGGCGGGCGAAGAGGGCGACCTGGTGCTGGAGGCGCTCGAAAAGGTCGGTCGAGGACTCCGGAGGGTTGGACATGGCCTTGAAGCTCGCGATCTGTCGGCCCTGCTGTAGGGGCGGGATGGCGGAAAAGATGCGAGAAGAGTACGCGGCCCGCATGACGTCGGGACCCTTCCCGCGCAAACCCGGAGAGGGTCCCGGCGGGACCCGGCGCGGTGGTCGGTGGCGCTCCCTCCATGGTCCCGCCGCGGCCGTCCGGCCGCCTGTTCGGGCGGTACCCGAAGACGCCCTGGTGAGCGCCCCGGGCGTGGCGCGCCGTGGGAGCTGACAGACTTGCCCCATGGACGGAACGGCGCCCCTGTCGGTCACCCTCGACGACGTGCGAGGCGCGCACAAAATGCTCTCCGGCGTAGCCCGGGTCACCACCATGGAGGGCTCCCGGCACCTGTCGTCGCTGGTCGGGGCACCCGTGCACCTCAAGTGCGAGAACCTCCAGCGGACCGGATCGTTCAAGATCCGCGGCGCGTACGTGAGGATCTCCGGCCTGCGCCCCGAGGAGCGCGCGGCCGGCGTGGTCGCGGCCAGCGCCGGCAACCACGCGCAGGGCGTGGCGCTCGCGGCCTCCCTGCTCGGCGTCCACTCCACGGTCTTCATGCCGGTGGGCGCCCCGCTGCCGAAGGTCGCCGCGACCCGCGACTACGGCGCCGAGGTCCGCATGACCGGCACCGTCGTCGACGAGACGCTGCACGCGGCGCGGGAGTACGCGGAGGAGACCGGGGCGGTGTTCATCCACCCCTTCGACCACCCGGACGTCATCGCCGGGCAGGGCACCGTGGGTCTGGAGATCCTGGAGCAGTGCCCGGAGGTGCGCACCGTCGTCGTGGGCATCGGCGGCGGCGGGCTCGCGGCCGGGGTGGCGGTCGCGGTGAAGGCGCTGCGGCCCGAGGTGCGGATCGTCGGCGTGCAGGCGGCCGGCGCGGCCGCGTACCCGCCGTCGCTGACGGCCGGGCGCCCGGTGGCGCTGGACGCGGTGGCCACGATGGCCGACGGCATCATGGTCGGCCGGCCCGGCGACGTGCCGTTCGCCCTGATCAGGGAACTGGTCGACGACGTCGTGACGGTCACCGAGGACCAGCTGTCCTCGGCGCTGCTGCTGTGCCTGGAACGCGCCAAGCTGGTCGTGGAGCCGGCCGGCGCCAGCTCGGTGGCGGCGCTGCTGGCGCGGCCGGACGCCTTCGAGGGCCCCATCGTGGCGGTGCTGTCCGGCGGCAACGTCGACCCGCTGCTGATGCAGCGGATCCTGCGGCACGGCATGTCCGCGGCGGGCCGCTACCTGTCGCTGCGGCTGCTGCTCACCGACCGGCCGGGCGCGCTGGCCACGCTTCTGGGGGTGCTGTCAGTGGTGGACGCTAACGTGACGGACATCAGCCATGTGCGGACCGATCCCCGGCTGGGGCTCACCGAGGCCGAGGTCGAGCTGCACCTGGAGACCAAGGGTCCCGACCACTGCGCGGCGGTCGCCACCGCCCTGCGGGACGCCGGTTACACGGTGCTCGCCTGACGCACCCGCGCAAACCGGTTGACGCGATATATCGCGTCTGGCATTCTCGCGTTCCATCGTGAGAGTGCCGTTCCGCGGATTCCCGTGGGCGGTTCCGCGCGGGACGGCACGGCCGATGAGTTTCGCGGCGGCGGCCGGTCACACAAGCGGCAGAAAGCAAGCACACAGCAGCATCCGACACAGCACCCACCGACAGGAGCGAAGAACATGCCGGGCGCCATCTACGCCGAGGGTCTCGTGAAGACCTTCGGCGACGTCAGGGCACTGGGGGGAGTGGATCTCGACGTGCCGGAGGGCACCGTCCTCGGCCTGCTCGGCCCCAACGGCGCTGGGAAGACCACCGCCGTGCGCGTCCTGACCACCCTTCTGCAACCCGACAGCGGCACGGCCGTCGTCGCGGGCATCGACGTGCTCAAGCATCCCAACGAGGTCAGGCGGCACATCGGCCTGTCCGGCCAGTTCGCCGCGGTCGACGAGTACCTGACCGGCCGCGAGAACCTGCAGATGGTCGGCCAGCTCTACCAGTTGGGGGCCAAGGACGCCCGCCGCCGGGCGGACGAACTGCTGGAGCGCTTCCACCTCGCCGACGCCGCCGACCGCACCGCCAAGACGTACTCCGGCGGCATGCGGCGCCGGCTCGACCTGGCCGCCGCACTCGTCGTCAGCCCGCCCGTGATGTTCATGGACGAGCCGACCACCGGCCTCGACCCGAGGAACCGGCAGGCGCTGTGGGAGGTCATCCAGGAACTGGTCGCCGGCGGCACCACCCTGCTGCTGACCACGCAGTACCTGGAGGAGGCCGACCACCTCGCGCACGACATCTGCGTGATCGACCACGGGCTGGTCATCGCCCGCGGCACCTCCGACGAGCTCAAGGCGCAGACCGGCGGCGAGCGCGTCGAGGTCGTCGTGCACGACCGCGAGCGCATCGAGGAGTCCGCCCGCGTGCTGGCCCGCTACGGCCAGGACGAGGCCAAGATCGAGCAGCACACCCGCAAGATCACCGTCCCCGTCACCGGCGGCGCCAAGCTGCTCGCGGAGGTCATCCGCGACCTGGACGCGCAGGGCATCGAGATCGACGACATCGGTCTGCGCCGCCCGACCCTGGACGACGTGTTCATCTCCCTCACCGGCCACGCGGCCGAGGTCGCCGAGGGCACCGAGGACGACGGGAGCGCGGCCGGCGTCCCGGCCGACGCGAAGAAGAACGCGAAGAAGAAGCAGAAGGAGGCCGTCAAGTGAGTGCCGCCACCGACTCCCCGTCGGTCACCCTGGCGCCCGTCGCCCGCGGCGGTGTGATGCAGTCCGCGCACGACTCCCTGGTCGTGGCCAAGCGGAACCTGCTGCGGATGATGCGGATTCCCGAGGTCGTCATTTTCGGGCTCATCCAGCCGATCATGTTCGTGGTGCTGTTCAGCTACGTCTTCGGCGGATCCGTGGCGGTCGGAGGATCCCTCAGCACGAGCGACTACCGCAACTTCCTGATGGCCGGCATCTTCGCGCAGACCGTCACCTTCGCCACCGCCGGAGCCGGCGCGGGCATCGCGGACGACATGCACAAGGGCCTCATCGACCGCTTCCGGTCGCTGCCGATGTCCCGCGGCGCGGTGCTCACCGGCCGCACCCTGGCCGACCTCGTGCAGACCGCGCTGACCGTCGTCGTGCTGGCCGTCGTCGGCGTGCTCGTCGGCTGGCGCGTGCACAACGGCATCCCGAAGATGTTCGCGGCGTTCGCGCTGCTGCTGCTCCTGGGCTACGCGTTCTCCTGGATCGGCGCGCTCATCGGCCTGTCCGTGCGCACCCCCGAGGCGGCCACCTCCGGCGGCCTGATCTGGCTCTTCCCGGTCACGTTCGTCTCCAACGCGTTCGTCAGCCCGGAGAACATGACGCCGTGGCTGCGGCACGTGGCCGAGTGGAACCCCTTCAGCGCCACCGTCCAGGCCTGCCGGGTGCTCTTCGGCAACCCCGGCGTCGTCCAGTCCAACGCCTGGCCCATGGAGCACCCCGTCTGGGCCTCCCTGGCCTGGTCCGTCGTCATCGTCGCCGTCTTCCGCACCTGGGCGGTCCGCAAGTACCGCTCGGCGACTGCCTGATCCGCCGCCCTCTCGCCTCCGGGCGCTCCGACCCGCTGTCGACGGTCGATCGTGCTCGGCCCCTCGTTCCTCGGGGCCTCCGCGCGTTCTTCCTTTCGACAGCGGCGCGCCCTTTGGCTCGAGGGCTACATCGGTGGAGGGCGGACGAGACGACGAACGCGACAGCCCCTGCGCGCCGATGAGGCGGGCAGGGGCTGCTGTGCGTGCTCTGCGGCCCGGCCCGGAGAGGCGAGCGGGCGGGCCCGAAGATCAGCCGGTGTAGGGCTTGACCTCGAGGATCTTCACCGTGGCCGACTTGCCGTTGGGCAGCTCGTACGTGGCGTCCTCGCCGATGCGGCGGCCGTTCACGCCGCTGCCGAGGGGCGACTGCGGGGAGTACGTCTCCATGTCGGCGCCCACGCCCTCGCGGGAGCCCAGCAGGAACGTCATCGTGTCGTCCGGGTCGCCGTCGAAGGCGATGGTGACGACCATGCCCGGGGACACCGTGCCGTCGTCCGCCGGGGCCTCGCCCACCTTGGCGGTCTCCAGGATCTGGTTGAGCTGGCGGATACGCAGCTCGAGCTTGCCCTGGTCCTCGCGCGCCGCGTGGTAACCGGCGTTCTCCTTGAGATCGCCTTCCTGGCGGGCTTCCTCGATCTTGGCGACGATCTCGGCGCGTGCGGGACCAGACAGGTGCTCCAGCTCTGCCCTGAGCTGGTCGTACGCCGCCTGGGTGAGCCAGGTGACGTTGTCGCTGGTCTGGGTCACAGGTGCTCCTCGTCGGTACTGTCGTGCGGTGTGAATGTCCGGCGGACCCTCCGCGGACTTTTCGCCGCCGCGTGAACGAATGCGGCCGGCGGATCGTCCCCGCCAGCCGACGTACGAGTACGTGCCCGGTGAACAATTGCATTGCCACCGGCTGACGGGACGAAACCACGAGCCTAACAATTCCCGGCCCGGGACGGGAGTGAAGGAGGCGCTGCGCGGCGACCGGCCCCTCACTCGGGGTAACGGCCGGCCGGTCGCGCCGGTCAGCGCGACGCGGTGCTGCAGCCCACCAGCTCGCCGGTGGTCCCGCGGGCGGTGGTGCGCACCGTCACCACGGTGTCGACCTGCCCGGCGTGCTGGGTGAGCCGCACGTCCTTGCGGCCGACCTCGTTGTGGTCGGCGTCCTCCGAGCGCAGCGTGCACACCACGGCGGAGCCGGCGTCCTTGTGGACCTCCAGGTGGATCTCGACCGCCTGGTCGGACACCGCCTTGAACGCCACGACCTGGGCGCTGACGGGACTGTCCGCGATGCTGCGCCAGCCGTACCAGCCGATGCCGACGGCGACGAGCACGCCGAGCACCAGGGCGACGCGGCGCAGCGTCCGGTCGGCGCGGGCGTCCGCGTCGCGGTCGAAGCGGCGGTCGCCGCTGCCGTAGCGCCCCTCAGGAGGGGAGGCGGGCGGCTCGGACTGCACGGCCGTCATGATCGTTCCTCCCGATCGGGGGCCACGGAATTATTCGCCCCCGCACTCGGTCACTATAGAAGGCGCCCTTCCCGCCGACGGAGGGGGATCGACAACGGGAGACTTGAGGTTTCTGCCTTGACTGAGCAGCTGCGACTGATGGCCGTCCACGCCCACCCCGACGACGAGTCGAGCAAGGGCGCGGCCACCATGGCCAAGTACGTGTCCGAGGGGGTGGACGTACTGGTGGCGACCTGCACCGGAGGCGAGCGTGGCTCGGTGCTCAACCCCAAGCTCCAGGGTGACCCCTACATCGAGGAGCACATCCACGAGGTGCGGGCCCGCGAGATGGACGAGGCCCGTCAGATCCTCGGCGTCCGCCAGGCCTGGCTCGGCTTCGTCGACTCCGGCCTGCCCGAGGGCGACCCGCTGCCTCCGCTGCCCGAGGGGTGCTTCGCCCTGCAGGACGTGGACCACGCGGCCGGCGCGCTGGTGCGGCTCATCCGCGAGTTCCGGCCGCACGTGATCACCACGTACGACGAGAACGGCGGGTACCCCCACCCCGACCACATCATGACCCACAAGATCTCCATGGTGGCCTTCGAGGCCGCCGGCGACCCGACGCGGTTCCCCGAGGCCGGCGCGCCCTGGACGCCGCTGAAGCTCTACTACAACCAGGGCTTCAACAAGCAGCGCACGATCGCGCTGCACGAGGCGCTGCTGGCCCGCGGCCTGGAGTCGCCGTACGGGGAGTGGCTCAAGCGCTGGGAGGAGTTCGCCCGCCCGGATCGCAGCATCACCACCCACGTGCCGTGCGCGGAGTTCTTCGAGATCCGCGACAAGGCGCTGCTCGCGCACGCCACGCAGATCGACCCGGACGGCGGCTGGTTCCGCGTCCCGATGGACCTCCAGCGCGAGGTGTGGCCGACGGAGGACTACGAGCTGGCGCAGACCCGCGTCGACGTGTCGCTGCCGGAGGACGACCTCTTTGCGGGCATCCGCGGGGCCTAGGGGACAATGGGGGGCGTGACTCAGACCCACGCCCTCCACCAGCTCGTTCCGCTCGCCGCCGAGCTGGACGACAACAAGGTGACGCCCGGGCTCCTCGGCTTCGTGATCTTCGCCGTCATGGCCGTCGGGCTGTACATGCTCATGAAGAACATGGGCAAGCAGATGAAGAAGATCGACTTCGAGGAGCAGAAGGCGCCGCAGGCGGCCGCCCCGCGCGAGCCGTCGGACGCCAAGCCGCCGCAGGCGTGACGGGCGGGGGCCGGCGGCTCGCACCGAGCGGCCGTGACCCCGCCTGTCGCGTACCGCCGGTCCGGCCGGCGTGCTGACGGCACGACCTGACGGCACGACCTCCGGACGGGGCTAGCCGTCCGCGTCCGGCAGTGCCAGGATCATCCGCGCCGAGCGGCCCGGCGTCATGCCCAGCCGCCAGGCGTCCCACGGCCCTCCCGGCACCACGCTGCCCTGGTCCAGCAGCAGCCCGTACGCCGTCGCGTACTCCTGGAGGTCCGGGTCCCGGCTCGGGTGCGACTCCGCGGCCAGCGCCCGCATCGTCTCGCGGGCCTCACCGACCACCTCCTGCGGATACGACGTCCCCGTCGACCCCGCGCTCCCCAGGTCCGCGGCCAGCAGCGGCAGCAGCGTCGCCCGCAGGAACTCCGACCAGTCCCGGCCGCGCACGTCGCCGAGCGCGGTGAACAGCTCCGACGCCTCCTGGAGCAGCCCCAGGGCCTCCAGCAGCCGCCCGTTGCCGGCGTCGATGACCGCCAGCTCCACGCACGACCACGCCTCGCCGTCCGCCACGCCGATCCGCCGGAAGTCCTGCCGCGCGTCCTGCAGCAACTGGCGCGCGAAGCCGGAGTTGCGCAGGTTCCCGGTGCGCGCCGCCCGCAGGTCGCGGGTCACCCGCGCCGAGTGGTGCCGGGCGCACGCCAGCCCGTAGACGTCCCGCATGCGGGAGAACATGGTGCGCGCGCGCTCCAGGGTGCGCAGCGCGGTGTCGATGTCGCCGCTCTCCTCCAGCGCCTGGCCCAGGTAGTACAGCGTCCACGCCTCGCCGCGGGCGTCGTCGTTGCCGCGGTGCCGCTGCACCGCCTCGTCCAGGTCGCGGGCCGCCTCGTGCGTCTCGCCGCGCAGCAGCCGGGCCCGTGCCAGCTGCGTGAGCGTCCACGCCGAACCGCGCGGGTCGCGCGCCAGCGCGTACGACTGGCCGGCCGCCCGCAGTTCCGCCTCGCCCTCCTCGACGCGGCCCAGCCGCAGGTACGACTGGCCGAGCTGCAGATGCGCCCACGCCTCGCCCTGCACGCTCTCGTTGGCCCGGTGCAGCCGCAGCGAGGCGTGCAGCAGTTCCAGCGCCTCGCCGAGCCGGCCCAGATCGCGCAGCACCGCACCCAGCGCGTGCAGCGTCCAGGCCCGGTCTTCGTCCAGCTCCGCCGAGGTGCCCTGGATCGCCAGCGCCTCGCGCAGCTTCGCCTCGGCCTCCCGCAGGTTGCCCTGGTGGTGGAGGGTGATGCCCAGGCTGTTGAGCGCCCGCGCGGCGCCCGCCGGGTGCTGCGCCTCGAAGTACAGGTCCACCACCGACGTCAGCGTGGAGCGGGCCTTGTCCAGCTCGCCGAGCTGCCGGGCCGCGATGCCGGTGCGCCACTGCACCGAGCGGACCAGCACCGAGCGGTCCTCGCCCGGCCGCCCCGGCCCCCGGTCCTTCGCCTGCCGGGCCTGCGCCATCTCGCTGATCTCGCCCAGCCGGTACAGGTCGCCGCGCAGCAGGCAGTAGTCGCACAGCGCGCCCAGCAGTGCCTGCACGGCCGCCCCGTCCACGCCCTCCGCGTCGCGCAGCGCGCCGGTGATGAAGCTGGACTCCTCGTCCAGCCAGCGCAGCGCCAGCTCCAGCGACGCGAAGCCGTGCTGCCCGAACCGGCCGGCGCGGGTCGACGTCCTGCCCTCCACCAGCCGGATCACGGTGTTCGCCAGGTCCGCGTAGGAGCGGATCAGCCGCTCGTGCGCGGCCGCCCGCTCCACCGGGTCCTCCTCGTCCAGCAGCCGCTCGCCGGCGAACCGCCGGACCAGCTCGTGGGGGCGGTAGCGGCTGCCGCGGACGTTCTCGATCAGCCCGGCCGCGGCCAGTTCGGCCAGCCGCCGGTCCGCCTCCTGCTCGTCGGTGGCCAGCAGCGCGGCCGCCGCGGCCGCGCCGAAGCTGGCGCGGCCGGCCAGGGCCAGGCGGCGCAGCAGCCGCCGGTCGGGCTCCGCCAGGTCGTGGTAGCGCAGCGCCAGCACCCGGTCGACGGGGGCCTGCGGTCCGAACACCTCGATGTCGGCGGCCAGCCGGGTCGCGCTGCCGTGGTCGCGCAGCGCCGCACCGGCGATCCGCAGCGCGATCGGCAGGCCCGCGCACAGTTCCCGCAGCCGCTCGGTCTCGGCCGGGCGCGGGCCCTGCACCCCCGCGTCGTCGGCGAGCGCGTCGAGCAGCGCGAAGGTGTCGTCCGCGCCGAGCGCGCCGACCTCGAGGGTGTGCGTCCACTCGGCGGGCAGCCCCAGGTCGAAGGGCTCGCGCGCGATGACGAGCACCAGCGACTCCGAGCGCTCCGGCACCGCCGCCCGCACCTGCTCGGCGCTCGTCGCCTCGTCCAGCACGATCACCACCGGGACGTCGGTGAGGTGCTGCTGGTACTGCTCGGCCAGCCGGCGCAGGTGCTGGCCGCCGTCCTGCCGGTCCTGCCGCTCCCGGAACAGCAGCTGGTCGCGCGGCGCGCCGAGCCGGTTCAGCAGGTGCAGCAGCGCGTCCCGGGCCGGCAGCGGTGCGTCCGCACCCCTCAGGTCCACCACGCAGGCGCCGCGGAACTGGTCCTTCAACTGCTGCGTGGCGCGCACCGCCAGGGTCGTGCGGCCGCTGCCTGCCGGGCCGTGCAGCAGCACCACCGTGGGCCGCACGCCGGTGGACGCGCGAGCCTGGTGCACCCACTGGGCGATCTGCGCGAGGTGCGCGCGGCGGCCGGTGAACGGCCCCCGCAGCTCGGGGAGATGGCCGAAGGACTGGTCGAGCACGGCGCGGGTGCGGGCCGCGGCGCTGCGGTCGCCCGAGCGCCGGGGCGCGGGAATCGCGCCGGCCCCCGGGACGGTGCCCGAGGCCGCGGCCTTGCGCGGCGCCGGGGGCCGGGCGGCGGCTCCGTCCGTGCGTGCCGGGGCCGCGTGACCCTCCTCCGGCCGCGGCGCTTCCGGCGGGGCGGTGTCCGCCCCTGCCGTGCCGGCCGAGGGGGAACCGTCCGCGGACCGCCGTGACCCCGCCGCCGCGGACGGGTCCGTCGCCTGCGCGGGGGCGCCGGACGCCGCCGCGTGCTCGGTCTCCAGGAACGGCCGGATGCCGCGCCGCTCCACCGCGGCCAGCCACAGCAGCCGCGCCTGTGCGGGGCCGCCGGGCGCGTTCGCCGCCTCCCTGGCGGCCTTGCCGGAGGCGCCGCGGCCCGACGTCACGCTCTGCATCGCGGCGCCGGCCACGCCCACGGCCGCTCCGGTCACCAGCGCGGCGCCCGGCGACAGCCCGAAGCCCAGGTCCGTGCCGAAGGCCACGGCCGCCGAGACGCCCGCCGCGAGCCCGATCGCGCCCGCCGAACGCGAGGGAGTGCCGGGGCGCCCGGCCGCCGAGGCCAGCGCGCGGCGGTACGCCGCGTACTCGTCGGCCGCGGCCCCGGCGATCTCCGCCAGCCGCTCCCGGCCGAGCGCGAGCAGCGCGGCGTCCGCGTCGGCGGCCGTGGTCTCCGTGGCCGTGCCGGGTCCGTCCGGCGTCCGCCGTCCGGCCACGGCCCGCTCCAGCAGCCGCTCCACCTCCCCGCGGTCCGCCGCCCGCAGCGCGATCCGTGACTCCGGCACATGCCCTCCCGCTGGACGGTCGACAACCCTGGGGTGTGTTGGTGCCCGCCTCGACCTGACGTCAAGCACCCGAACGAGTGTGGATCCGGTGGATCCCCGGCGCCCGGCGTTTCCACCAATTCCTCGCGGGGCGCGGGGGGTTCGTGCGGGGTGCCCCCGGGGCGTGTCGGCCGTCCACCGGCCGGTGGGTGTTCTCGGCCGACGGGGTGCCCCCGGGGCTTGTCGGCCGTCCACCGGCCGGTGGGTGTTCTCGGCCGACGGGGTGCCCCCGGGGCTTGTCGGCCGTCCACCGGCCGGTGGGTGGGTTCGGCTTCCGGGGTGCCCCCGGGGCTTGTTCGGCCGTGTGCCGCGCCGTCGTGGCTTGTCGCGCAGTTCCCCGCGCCCCTGATATGCGTGCCCTTTGTCCGTGGGGTCGGGGGCGCTCCGGAAGCGTCTCCTCGGAAATGTGCATACGGGT
>NZ_FODD01000026.1 GCF_900110255.1 Actinacidiphila rubida | reverse complement strand
ACGAACCCGTATGCACATTTCCGAGGAGACGCTTCCGGAGCGCCCCCGACCCCACGGACAAAGGGCACGCACACCAGGGGCGCGAGGAACTGCGCGACAAGCCACGACGGCGCGGCACACGGCCGACAAGCCCCGGGGGCACCCCGGATGCCGAAGGGGCGCGGGGAACTGCGCGAGCAACCACCCACCGGCCAGTGGACGGCGACGCACCGCAAGGGGCTGGGCGGGCCCCGAAAGGGGCGCGGGGTCCCCCAGCCTTCGGCCGGGAGGTGCCCCCAACGCGAGCAATCACCCACCGGCCGGTGGACGGCGACGCACCGCAAGGGGCGGGACAAGTCCCGCAGGGGCCGCGGGGAACTGCGCGACGGAGGACGGGAAACCTCAGGCGGAGCCGGCACCGCCCTCGACGACAAGCCGAAGCATCGCCGTGAACTGTTCCCGCTGCCCGGTCGACAACGGCGCGAGCAACTCCTCCTGCGCCGCGTCGACGAGGGTGTCCAGGCGGCGCAGGTGCCGCCGGCCCTGCGGCGTCATGGAGATGACGTTGCGCCGCCGGTCCGCGGGGTCGGGCTCGCGCTCGACATGGCCCTGCTCGGCGAGCTCGTTGATGACCGCGACCATGTCGCTGCGGTAGACCCCGGTCCGCCCGCTCAACGCGGACTGACTCGCCGGTCCGCCGTCGCGCAGCGCGACCAGCACGCCGTAGTGCCACTTGCGCGCGCCGGCGCGCGCGAGGACCTCGCCCACCAGGCGGTCCGCGTGCGCCGAGGCGCGCCCCAGCAGCCGGCTGGGCAGTGCGCGCAGGCGCTCGGGGGCCGCCCGGTCGTCCCAGATTCCGTCCATCGCCTCGGTCATGGCGGCCATCGTACCCGGTTGCGTTAGTCGGACTAACGACGTATCTTCGTAAGTGGCACGAACGTTAGTGACGTAAACGTTTATCCGTCCCACGAAAGGACGAGATCCGCCATGCCGACCGCCGACATCCTCGACTCGACCCTCCACTACCAGGACACCGGCAGCGGCACGCCCGTGGTCCTGCTGCACGGCAACCCGGCCTCCTCGCACATCTGGCGGCACGTGATGCCGGGCCTCGGCGGCGGGCGGCTGCTGGCGCCCGACCTGATCGGCATGGGCCGCTCGGGCAAACCGGAACTCGCCTACTCCTTCGCCGACCACGCGCGTCACCTCGACGCCTGGTTCGACGCGCTCGGCCTGGACGACGTGGTCCTCGTCGGCCACGACTGGGGCGGCGCGCTCGCCTTCGACTGGGCCGCGCGCCACCCTTCACGCGTCCGCGGCATCGCGTTCCTGGAGACCATCGTCAAGCCCATGGCCTGGGAGGAGCTGTCGCCGCAGGCCCGGCAGCGGTCGCGCACGGTGCTCGGGCCGGACGCCGAGGAGGCGCTGCTCGGCGCGGACACCCTGGTGCGGATGGCGTTCACCGGCGGCGGCGTGCGCACCCCGGTGAGCGACGAGGACCTGGCCGCCTACCTGGCGCCCTACCCGGACCGGGCGAGCCGCCGCCCCCTGCTGGCCTGGGCCCGCCAACTGCCGCTGGGCGGCGAGCCCGCCGGACTCGTCGCGCGGATCGAGGAGTACGACGCGTGGCTGGCGGCGAGCCCGGACGTCCCGAAGCTGCTCATGACGTTCCGGGGCGCGGGCTCGCTGCTGATCGGCGAGGAGATGGCCCGGTGGTGCCGTGACCACATCGCCGCACTGGAGGTCGCCGACTGCGGCGAGGCCGGCCACCACGCTCCCGAGGACCGCCCCGAGGAGATCGCCGCGGCGGTGTCCGCCTGGATCGACCGGCACGGGCTGCGCGGCCCTGCGCGGTGACGTGCGGCGTCAGGAGCGGGAGGCGTGGTGCGGGGCCCCGGCCTGCTCGGTCTGCTCCGTCTGCCCGGCCTCGGACGCGCGGGGCGCGCCGTCCGTACCGCCGTCGTGCCCGTCGTCCGGGAACCGGTAGCCCGCGCGTCCCGCCTCCGTGGCGCCCGCGGGTTCCCTGACGGCGCCGCCCGCCGCCGTTTCCGCGGCCTCGTCCTGCACCGCGATGACCGCCGGTTCGGTGACCGCGCTGGGCGCGGCGTTCGCGGGCAGGAGTTCCGGCTCAGGGTGCCGGCCGCCCTCGCGCCAGGGGATGTCGACCAGCCGCGTCTCCACGTCGCGGGTGTCGGCGTCCTCCCGCAGCTGCTCGTCCTCCGGGTGGTGCAGCGTGCCGTCCCTCTGCTGCTTCGCGAGCCTGAGCAGGATCCACAGGCAGAACACGGCCATCACGGCGATCGCGGTGAGGGCGAGCGATTCGTTCATGTCGCGACCTCCTCGGCGGGTCTCTCCACGGTACTGCGGGGCCCCGCCCCCGGCGCTCCCAGCGGGCCGGGGGCCGGTCCGCCCGCCGGCCCCCGCGCCCGTCCCGCCGGGGCCCTGACCAGGACATGTGTGGCGGCCTGCGCGAAAATGGAGGGCCTGGTGCCCGGGCGGCCGTGCCCGGCCGGGGACCACGTGCGGTCCGGGCCTGCCCGGGCCGGGCGCGCGAAGGGCTCATCAGGGACGACGGTGCCGGGGCACGGCGGCGTACCGGGGACGAGGGAAGGCGAGGAGCCATGGCCGTACCGCAGGGCGCAGCGCGCCGATGACCGGGGCCGCGGACACCCCGCCCCCAGGGGACGCGCCGGAACACGCCCGGCGGCGCGCGCGGGACGACGGGCCGGAGCACGGACCCGCGGCGCCGCCCCCGCCTCCCGAGGCCGCCGACCCGTACGTGCGGGTGCGCGGCGCCCGCGAGCACAACCTGCGGCGGGTGGACGTCGCCATCCCGCGCAACACGCTCGCCGTCTTCACCGGCGTGTCCGGCTCCGGCAAGTCCTCGCTGGCCTTCGGGACGCTGTACGCGGAGGCGCAGCGCCGCTACTTCGAGTCGGTGGCCCCCTACGCCCGCCGGCTGATCCACCAGATCGGCGCGCCGAAGGTCGACGAGATCACCGGACTGCCGCCCGCGGTGGCCCTCCAGCAGCGCCGCGGCACCCCCGGCTCCCGCTCCACCGTCGGCACGGTCACCACGCTGTCGAACCTGCTGCGGATGCTCTACTCGCGGGCCGGCACCTATCCGCCGGGTGCCGAGCGACTGGACTCCGACGCGTTCTCGGCGAACACCGCGGTCGGCGCCTGCCCGGAGTGCCACGGCCTGGGCCGGGTGCACCGCGTCACCGAGTCCTCGATGGTGCCCGACCCGTCGCTGAGCATCCGCGACCACGCGATCGCCGCCTGGCCCGGCGCCTGGCAGGGCAAGAACTTCCGCGACGTGGTGCAGACCCTCGGCTACGACATCGACCGGCCCTGGCGGGAACTCCCGCAGGCCGACCGGGACTTCATCCTCTTCTCCGACGAGCAGCCGGTCGTCACCGTGCACCCGGTGCGCGAGGCCGGCCGCATCCAGCGCCCCTACCAGGGCACGTTCAGCAGCGCCCGCCGCTATGTGATGCGCGCGTTCTCCGAGTCCAGGAGCGCCGCGACCCGGCGGCGCGTGCAGCGCTACCTGGAGAGCGCGGTGTGCCCGGTGTGCGAGGGCCGCCGGCTGCGGCCCGAGGCGCTGGCGGTGACCTTCGCCGGCCACCCCATCGCGGACCTGACCCGGCGTCCGCTCGCCGACCTGCCCGGCATCCTCGGCCCGGCCGCCGCGCCCGCGGACGGCGGCGACGGCGGTCCCGAGGGCACCGGCGAGGCCGCCGCCGCGCTCGTCGAGGACCTGGTCGCCCGCATCGAGGTGCTCGTCGGCCTCGGCCTGGGCTACCTCGGGATGGACCGCACCGCCCCCACCCTGTCGCCCGGCGAACTCCAGCGCCTCCGGCTCGCCACCCAGTTGCGCTCCGGGCTGTTCGGCGTCGTCTACGTGCTCGACGAGCCGTCGGCCGGCCTGCACCCGGCCGACACCGAGCCGCTGCTCGACGTCCTCGACCGGCTGCGCGCCGAGGGCAACTCGCTGTTCGTCGTGGAGCACGACATGGACGTGGTGCGGCGGGCCGGCTGGGTGGTCGACGTCGGCCCCGGCGCCGGGCGGTACGGCGGCCGGGTGCTCTACAGCGGGCCGGTGCCGGGACTGCGGCAGGTCGAGGACTCGGCGACGCGCGCCCACCTGTTCGGCGAGGGGGCCGCCGGGCCGGGCCCGGCCCGCACCCCGCGCACGCCCGGGCGCTGGCTGCGGCTGCGCGGCGTCACCCGGCACAACCTCCACGACCTGTCCGTCGACCTGCCGCTCGGCGTCGTCACCGCGGTCACGGGCGTCTCGGGCTCGGGCAAGTCCACGCTCGTCGACGAGGTGGCCCGGGCGGTGACCGCGGGCCTGCACGGCGACGCCGAGGACCCCGGTGACGCCCGCGACCCCGGTGACGGTGACGGTCACCGGCCGGACGCCGACGCGGCGGACGACGGCGGCGAGTTCGGCGAGGGCGGCGACGACGGCGGGGAGCCCGGCGGTCCCGGTCCGGTGGCGGAGGCGGTCGAGGGGCTGGACGCGGTGGACCGTCTCGTCCGCGTCGACCAGAAGCCCATCGGCCGCACCCCGCGCTCCAACCTGGCCACCTACACGGGCCTGTTCGACGCCGTGCGCGCGGCCTTCGCCGCGACCCCCGAGGCGCGGGCCCGCGGGTACGCCCCGGGGCGCTTCTCCTTCAACGTCGCCGCGGGACGCTGCCCCACCTGCCAGGGCGAGGGGTTCGTGGCCGTCGAACTCCTCTTCCTGCCCGGCACGTACGCGCCCTGCCCGACCTGCCACGGCGCCCGCTACAACCCGGAGACCCTGGAGATCACCTACCGCGGCCGGACCATCGCCGACGTGCTGGAGATGTCCGTGGACGAGGCGGCCGGATTCTTCACCGACGTGCCCGCGGCGGACCGCAGCCTGCGCACCCTGCAGGACGTCGGCCTCGGCTACCTGGGGCTCGGCCAGCCGGCGACCGAGCTGTCGGGCGGCGAGGCGCAGCGCATCAAGCTCGCCGCCGAACTGCAGCGCGCCCGCCGCGGCCACACCCTCTACCTGCTCGACGAGCCGACGACCGGCCTGCACCCGGCGGACACCGCACTGCTCATGCGGCAGGTGCAGGGGCTCGCGGACGCCGGCAACACGGTGGTGCTGGTCGAGCACGACATGGCGGTGGTGGCCGACGCCGACTGGGTGCTGGACCTCGGCCCGGGCGCCGGTGACGCCGGCGGCCGCATCGTCGCCGCGGGTCCGCCGCTCGACCTCGTCCGCACGCCGGTCGGCAGGACCGCGCCCTACCTCGCACGGCAGCTGGCCGGCACGCGGTGACCCGGAGCGTCAGGAGCGGCGGGCCGGGGTCGTGAAGTGCCAGCCGCGGGAGGCGAGTCGGGGGATCAGGCGGTCGACGGCCTCGACGGTCTGACCGCGGTCCCCGCCGCCGTCGTGCAGCAGGACGACCGCGCCCGGCGTCACGCCGGACGACAGGCGCCGCACCAACTCGTCGGTGCCCGGCGGCTCCCAGTCCGCCACGTCCAGCCGCCAGCCGAGGGCCCGCATGCCGAGGCGGGCGGCGACCTCGGGCGTGCGGCCCCACCGCCCGTACGGCGCGCGGAAGTAGGGGACGGCCGCGCCGGGGACGGCGGCTCGGACGGCGGCGGTGGTGCGCTCCAGGTCGTCCTGGATGCGTGCGTCCGGCCACCCGCTCATGTCGTCGTGGTCCATGCCGTGGTTGCCCAGCACGTGGCCGTCGGCGGCGATCGCCCGGACGACGTGCGGGTGGGCCAGCGCCTGCGTGCCGGACAGGCAGAAGACCGCCGTGACCCCGTGCTCGCGCAGCACGGCCAGCAGGTGGGGGGTGTGGACCGGGTGCGGGCCGTCGTCGAAGGTCAGCGAGACGTACGAGCCGACCAGCGAGGTGGACTCGACGACGGGCGTGCTCCGGCCGAGCCGGCCGGCCGGTCCTGCTGCTGTGGTCACGGCGGTTGCTCTCCCGTGTCGAAATGTTTCGACATCACGGCGAATGTTTCGGGAACGGTAAGGTGGCGACGCCCGCACGTCAAGGTGGTGCGCGCATCTTCCGGTACCGCGGTCGCGGCGAACCACCTGAGCGAAGCCCCCGGTGCGGCGACGGGGACCCGGCGACCCGCCTGGTGGTCCCTGGGAGGTCAGCTGAACAGTCCCTGTGAGTTCGGGAACAGGCCCCCGCGTTCCCCTCGATCTCATGTGTGATGTATCAAGCTCGAAACAGGTGCAACCGGCGGCGTCAGTGAGCAGTCTCATTGCACGACATCCGGGATGGGGAGACTCGATTGATCACCGTACGGTCGGCGGACACCGTCGCAATGGACACACTGGACACGGCCCGTGAGCAGGCCGCCGCGCGCCGGTCGCGGCGCACCGCCAAGGGCCTGCTGGCGCTCGCCCTCGGCGCGGTGCTGCTGGGCGCCACCGCCTGCGGGGGGAACGCCGGGGCGTCGCCCGGCAAGGACCAGCAGGACGGCAAGGGCGGCACGGAGGCCGGCGCCTCGAAGACGCCCACGTCGCAGGCACAGCTGACCATCTCGCCGAAGAACGGCGCGACCGGGGTGGACACGTCGGGCGCCCTGAAGATCGCGGCGGCCAAGGGCAAGCTCACCAAGGTGACGGTGACCGGCCCGGGCGGCACGGCCGTCGACGGCTCGATATCGGCCGACGGCAGCACCTGGACGCCGGCCGGAGTGCTGGCGACGCACACCCACTACGCGGTCTCGGCGACCGCCGTCGACGCCAACGGGCTCAACACCGCCCAGCAGACCTCGTTCACCACGCTGTCCCCGAAGAACGTGAACTTCGGCAACTTCAACATCAACTCCGGCTCGACGTACGGCGTGGGCATGGAGGTGTCGATCCACTTCAACAAGCCGGTGCTGAACCAGGCCGACACCCACAAGGGGATCACCGTCACCGCCAGCAACGGCGTGGAGGTCGCCGGCCACTGGTTCGGCAACCAGCGGATCGACTTCCGGCCGGAGAACTACTGGACGCCGGGAACCAAGGTCACGCTGCACCTGCGGCTGGACGGCGTGAAGATGTCGCCGGGCGTCTACGGGCAGCAGTCGAAGGACGTGTCGTTCACCATCGGCCGCTCGCAGACGTCCGTCGTGGACAACAAGGACAAGATCCTCAAGATCTACCACGGCACGACGCTGTACAAGCAGTTCCCGGCCAGCCTCGGCGACGCCCAGCACACCACGTACAACGGCAAGATGGTGATCGAGGAGAAGTCGCTGGTCGTCGACATGGACTCGCGGACCGTGAACCTCGGTGACGCGTACCACATCAAGGACGTCCCGCACGGCATGCGGCTGTCGGACTCCGGCACCTTCGCGCACGGCAACTACTGGCGTCCGCTGTCGGTGTTCGGTCACGAGAACACCAGCCACGGCTGCGTGGGCCTGCACGACGTGAAGGGCGGCGGCGACCCGAACACCCCGGCCGCCTGGTTCTACAACCACTCGCTGATCGGCGACGTCGTCCAGGTCGTCAACTCGCCCGACAAGGTCATCGACCCCGGCAACGGCCTGAACGGCTGGAACATGGGCTGGGCCGCCTGGAAGGCCAACTGATCTCCCGGCCGGCCGGCTGACCACCGGACCGGTCCGCAGCGCGGCCCCGGAGCCAACTGGCTCCGGGGCCGCGGTGGTCGTGCCGTCGGGTCAGCGGCGGGAGCGGGAGTCGCCGAAGAGGATGCGGTAGCCGATGAGCAGCACCAGCGCGCCGCCGACGGCCGCCAGCCAGGTCTTCGGGTCGTAGAAGTGGTGGGCGACGGGGCGGTGCAGGAACTTGGCGGAGATCCAGCCGCCGAGGAACGCTCCCGCTATGCCGATGAGGGTCGTGCCGATGAGCCCGCCGGGGTCGCGTCCCGGCAGGAGGAGCTTGGCGATCGCGCCGGCCAGCAGGCCGAGGATGATCCACCCGATGATGCCCATGACCTGCTCCGCCTTCCGCACGTGAGGACCTTCCTGCTGTGCAGGACGTTCCTACCCCGCGCGGGGTTCCTGATGCCGGGGGCGGACGGCGGGCCCGCCGGGCCGCCGCCCGCCCCCGGCGCGTGCGTCAGCCGAGCGTGACGGTCGCCGACGCGGTCAGCCCGCCGGCCGCGACGGTGACCGTGACCGAGCCGGAACGCACCGCCGTCAGCGTGCCGGTGGAGGTGTCGAGGACCGCCAGGGTGCGCGGGGACCGCCGGGCCGCGGCGACCTCCGCCGCCGAGCCGGCCACGACCAGCCCGGAGCCGCCGCCCCAGGTGACGCTGGCCGGGAAGCGCAGCGGGAACCTGAGGCCGAACTCGCTGGTGACACCGGTGGCGTCCAGCTCCGCGGAGGCGCCCACCGCGAGCTGCCCGGGCGCCGACAGGTCGATCCCGTCGATCAGCGGCACGCACAGCGCCCGCAGCCAGTCCCGGGTCTCCGGGCTGGGCTGCCCGGCGCGGATGCGGGCCGGCCGCGGGTCGACCGCGACGTGCATCCAGCCGAAGAACCCGCCCTGGTCGGGGGAGCTGTAGGGGGTCTTGCCGACGGCCGGGGTGGTGACCTCCAGCACGCCGTCGTTGCGGCGGACCGACGCGGTGTGGGCGTGGCCGGTGAACAGCGCGACGGGCTTGCCGGAGGTCTCCCGGAAGTCCGCCAGCCACTGCTGCAGCAGCCCGGCCTCCAACTGGTCGGACAGCTGCGAGGCGCCGGCGCCCGACGGGTCGACCAGCGGGTGGTGGAAGGACACCAGCACCCCGGTGACGGAGCGGTCCGCCGCGGCCTTCGCCAGCTCGGACTGCAGCAGCGGCACCTGGTCCCAGTCGGAGGTCCGCATGTCGCCGGTGTGCGAGTCCAGCAGGATGAAGCGGGTGCCGTTGTGGTCGAAGACCTGGCGGTTGGGCCGCCCGGTGAGCGACAGGAACGCGTCGAGGCCGCCGGTCGACGCCAGCCCCGCCTCGTGGTTGCCCGGCGTCCAGTACACCGGCAGGTCCGCCGGCACGTGGTCCTTCAGCAGACCCAGTGCGAGCTGGAAGTCCGCCGGGTTGTTGTTGTCGACGAAGTCGCCGTTGATCAGCAGGAACTCGGGCTTGCTCGCCACCGCCTGGTCCAGCGCGATCCCGGCCTGGCGGCCGGAGAACGAGTCCAGCCCGGCCGCCGCGCTGACGTGCAGGTCGGACAGGACGGCGAAGGTCCAGCGGCGGTCCGGCAGCCCCCCCTGCTCGACCACGTACGGGTCGGGCGCCGGCGGCAG
The DNA here is from genome assembly GCF_900110255.1 of Actinacidiphila rubida. Lineage (GTDB taxonomy): Bacteria > Actinomycetota > Actinomycetes > Streptomycetales > Streptomycetaceae > Actinacidiphila > Actinacidiphila rubida. The sequence continues at coordinate 137,145 of NZ_FODD01000026.1, read as the reverse complement.
CGAGGTGTCGGGCTGCTGCCCGACCTGTGCGGCCAGGCCGTCGAAGTCCAGCTGCCCGGCGTTCTTGTTGGTCTGCGAGGTCTCCGCGATGTAGACGCGCAGCAGGGTCAGCGGCTCGGAGTAGCCGGGCGGGATGTCGCCGACGACCCGCCGCCAGCCCGTCCAGTCGACGAGGGTGACGAAGGTGAACGGCACGTTGGTGGTGCCCTGCGAGGAGATCATCGCCCGCAGCCAGTGGTTCCTGCCGTCGCCGTTGACCCACAGCGCCAGCCGCTTCGCGCCGCTGGGCAGCGTGATCGGGCCGCCGCCGGCCACCACGTACGCGGCCGAGGTGCTGGTTTGGCCGGTGAAGTCGTAGGTCAGGCGCAGCGCGTGGTTGTCCGCGGACGCGCCCGGCCGGTCGGCCGCCGCGACGTACGCCACCGACGCGGTGCCGCGGGCGGCCAGCGCCGTCCAGTTCTCGCCCGGCTCGAACTCGGCCAGGGGGACGTCGATCAGGCCGACGGTCACCGGCAGCTTCGCGCTGACGCCCTGCACGGTCGCGGTGACGGTCGCGGACTTGCCGCCGGCGTCCGCGGCACCGGTCAGGGTCAGGCTGCCGTCGGCGGCCGCGGTCACGGTCAGCACCGACGAGTCCACGTCGATCGTGGCGTCGCGCGGCGCCACGGGGGCGTCGAAGCCGTCCGCGTCGTAGCCGGTGAGGCGCACGCTCGCGGTCGCGCCGGGCTCGATGGTGATCGCCCGCTCGGTGAACGCCAGCTTGTACAGGTCGCCGAGGACGCGCAGCGGGTGCGCGCCCTCCGCCAGGCCCGCGCGCGCCCTGACCGCGCCCGCACCGGGGCGCTCGGCGTGGAAGACACCGTTGTCGGTGCGTCCGAGGGAGCCGGGTTCGGCCGTCCACCGCACCGGCTGGTGGGCGAGGTCGACCGGTGACCACGTCTCGTCGTAGCCGGCGACCGCGAGGTCCAGGGTCAGGCCGGGCACGACGCGGTCGGCGCGCGGCCGCACGTCCAGGCCCCGCAGGTGGCCGGTGCCCTGGCGGCCGAACAGGCCGACGCCGTCGGGCACGGGGCGCTCGTTCCCGTCGGAGGGGGTGTTGATGACGCCGGCCGCGGTGTCGCCGGGCGTGCGGGCGACCATCTCGGTGGAGCCGCCGCCGTCCAGCATGAACGCCTCGGTGGCGCCGAGGCGCACCAGCAGCTTCGCGGTGTCGTCGAAGCCGAGCCCCGCGGAGAAGTTGGACGAGCCGTCGATCGCGACGAGCAGCAGCCGGTGGCCGCCGTCCAGCCAGGCGATGGCGGTGCGCGGCTTGAGCGCGTCGTTGCCGGTGCTCGGCGGGAAGTCGATCGCGGTGCCGTCCTTGACCAGCACCGCGCCGCTGCCGAGCGCCATGCGCAGCGCGACCGGCGCGTCGGACTGCGGCGCGAACTGCACGGCGACCGCGTCGCCGGGCTTCGCGGACGCCAGTTGGGCGGCCGCCGCGCCGCGGCCGACGACGATCAGGCCGCCGCCGGGGACCGGTGTGGCGGTCATCGCGCTGCCGGCGGAGGTCACCACGCCGCCGGAGACGACGAGTTCGGTGTAAGGGCCGGGGTCCTGGATCAGCGTGCGGTCGCCCTCGCCCCACTGCGGGGTGAAGACCGCGATGCCGTCGGCAGGGACCGAGGGGGAGTTGAGCGCGGCCAGCGGGCGCTGCGTGCCGGCGACGGTGACGGTGCCGGTCAGCATCAGGTCGGCGAGGCGGGCGACGCGGTCGGCGCCGATCGTGGCGACGGTCGTCGGCGCGGTGGTGCCCTTGCGCAGCCGGCCGTCCTGGATCTCCGGGCCCTCGGCCGCGTAGGTCTCGGTGATGTCGAAGTAGTCGCCGTTGACGGCGGCGACGGCGTGCTGCGCCGCGGCCGCCTGCGCCAGCGGCCGGGCGTTGCTGACCTTGTCCGCGACCAGGTCGACGCCGACGGACGCGTCGCCGAGGTCGGCGTTGAGCACGTGCACCCGCGTCCAGCCGGCCCGGCCGAAGGTGTCGAACGAGGTGAGGACGATGCCGGGGGCGACCGGGATGTCGGTCCGGTCGGTCTGGACCGACTCGCCGGGAACCGTGACCTGGTACTGCGGGACCGGGAAGTGCGGGAAGGCGGAGTCCCCGTGGGCCGGGGTGCCGGGCGCGCCGGGACCGGCACCCTCCGGCCCCGCTCCGGCCGGTCCGGGTGCCGCGGCGACCGCGATACCGCCGTTGGCGGCGATACCTGCGGCGACGGCACCGACGATGAGTCCGCGCCGCGATATCCCCGCGGCGCCGATGTGGTGGCTGTTCATGAGCGGAAACGGTATTGCCCGGGGGCGGCGCGGTAACGGCCTTTGGCCAACGCCCAGATGAACCGCGGGTGGGCCGCCCTGTTCATCCCGTCCGGACAGGGTTCCGCCCCCGGTCGCGGCGGCCGGGGGCGCCTGCGGGGATCGGGGGACACGGGGGCGGGCGGGCCGGCGTTCAGGGCGGGGTCGGGGGTCGGGGCGTGGGACGTCACAGCAGAACCGGACGTTTGTCGGCGTCACTTGGACAACTGCCGTTCGCGGGCTTCTCTTTCGGGACGACGGGGATTGTCATGAGCATGCGTCACGCCTCGCGCCCCCACCCCGAGAGGACCGCATCAGCATGAGAAGCCCGAAGTCCGTCGCGGCCGTCGTCGCCGCGACCGCAGCCCTTCTCCTGGGCACCGGCCTGGGAACCGCCGCCGCCAGCCCGGCGCCCGCGGCGCCCTCCGCGCACCCCGCCGCCGCGCGGGAGTCCGCGGCGAAGGGCGCCGCGGACGCCCAGGCGGCGGCCGCCGCCGTCTGCAGCTCGGCCGCGGCCGTCTCCGGCCAGTCGGTGCACGGCACGCTGCCCCAGGCCGAGGTGCGGCGGCAGCTGTCCTCGCTCACCGCGCAGCACCGCGCGCAGTACGGGATCGCGGCCAAGGGCCCGCTCGGCACCGCCGCCCGCACCCCGTCCGCCCGCACCCCGCTGGTCAGCATCCACCCGGCGCAGGGCACCGCGTTCAAGGCGGCCGCCGGCGCGGACGGCTCCTGCGCGACGCAGTCCGTCTCCACCTCGCTCACCGTCGCGGACAGCTACACCACCATCTACACCCCGACGATGTACCCGCCAGGCGGCTCCTGCGTCGAACTCGTCACCGTCTACACGAACTCCGTGCGCGAGGTCGCGGCCTGGGACTGGTGCCACAGCGTCAACTTCGCGGCCTCCGTGCCGATCACGAGCGCCTTCCTGAGCACGTACACCAACGGCACCGGCGCGTACACCGGACGCGTCATCCGCACCTCGGCGTCGTCCAACACGTGGGCGGCGGCCCTGTACAACTACTCCACCGCCAAGTGGGACACCCTGTTCAGCCAGTCCGGCACCAACCAGTCGGGCCGCACCGACGGCTGGGACATCGAGGAGCTGTACTCCACGGTGGCCTCCTCCGGACAGGCCTACTCCTGCGGCGACATGGCCGGCACCACCTTCGAGTCCAGCGGCATCTCCGTGCGGAACAACGGGACGTGGTCCGCGGCGAGTTCCGCGAACGCCGACACCCACTACGACTCGCCGAGCAGCGGCTTCTACTGCCCGAGCCGCAGCTACCAGATGATCAGCGCGTACAGCCACTGGAAGGCCGTCGGCTGAGCGCGCCTCCCGGCCCCGCGGGGCACCGGCCCGACCGCGAACCGCGCGGTCGGGCCGCGGCCCGTGGGAACATGCGCCGGTGGACGCGCTGACGGTGACCGTTCTCGGGACGTGCGGCGCCTGGCCGGAGGCCGGGCGGGCGGCCAGCGGCTTCCTGGTGGAGACCGCCGGATTCCGGCTGGTCCTGGACCTCGGGTACGCGACACTGCCGCGCCTGCTCGCGCACTGCCCGGCGCGTGACGTCGACGCCGTCGTCATCACGCACGAGCACCCCGACCACTGCGCCGACCTGAGCGCGCTGTGCCGGGCCCTGCTGTTCGGCGAGGACCGCGACGGGGGCGGCCGGGGCCGCCGCAGGGTGCCGCTGTACTGCCCGCCCGGAGTGCTGGACCGGGTCCAGGCGATGGAGCCGACCGAGCGCCTGGACGACGTCTTCGCGCCGTGCCCGCTGCCGGCCGGCGGGCCCGCCGCGCACCGGGTCGGACCGTTCCGGCTGGAGACCTGGCCGCTGCCCCACCACGTGCCGCACGCGGGCGTGCGGCTGGCCGCCGCCGGGCGCGTCCTCGCCTACACCGGCGACGCGGGCCCCGCCCCCGCCCTCGGCGACCTCGCCGCCGGCGCCGACCTGCTGATCGCCGGCGCCACGCTGCTCGGCAAGGACGAGGAGCCGTACCTCCTCAGCGCCGCGCAGGCCGGCCACTGGGCCACCCGGGCCGGAGCACGCCGCCTCCTCCTCACCCACTTCTGGCCCGGCGCCGCCCGCTCCCGAGCCGCCGCCGAGGCGTCCGCCACCTACGGCGGCGAGACGATCACGGCGAACGAGTCCATGACGCTCGGCCTGTGACGCCCAAGCCGCGGGCGCCGCGCGCGGCGCCCGCGACCGTTTCGGCGGACCACGCCGGAGCCACCGGCGGGCGCGCTCCGACCGGTTCCGTCGTGCGGCCCGGTCGCGTCGCGCCACGGCGTCACCCGGCCGCGTCGATGTGCGGTCCCGCGGTCCGGAGCGTGCCGGGGGGAGGGGCACGTACGCCCGCGGGCGTATTCGGCCCCGGGGGGCGCGAGGGTGCGGGCCGGGCCGTCAGGCAGCGGGGTCGCGGAGGAGGGCGACGAGGGCCATGTCGTCGTGGAGACCCGTGGCGGCGTGGGCCTTGACGTCCGCTGTCACGGCCTCGATCAGGGAGTGCGGGCGGTGGTGGGTCCAGCGCGCGGCGCGTTCCGCCAGGGGGTAGAACTCGCCGTCGCCGTTGCGTGCCTCGGTGACGCCGTCGGTGTAGACCAGCAGGCGGTCGCCGGGGGCGAAGGGGAAGGTGGTCGGGGTGTAGCCGCCGTCGGCCAGCGCGCCCAGGCCCAGCGGTGGCGCCGGGTTCGCCACGTCCAGTGTGGTGACCTCGCCGTCGTGGAGGAGCAGCGGCGGCAGGTGCCCGCAGCTGACGACGTGGACGTACGGCTCGCCGTCGGGGATGTCGATGACCGCCGCGGTGACGAAGCGCTCGCCGGTGTCCGCCCGGCCGGTGCCGCCGGTGCTGCCGGTGGTGTCGTTCAGGCCCCAGCAGACGCTGCCCTCCAGCAGCGCCACCAGCTCCGGCAGCGGGGACTGGCGGTGGGCGGCGGCGCGGAACGCGCCCAGCACGATCTCGGTGTCGGCGACCGACCCCAGGCCCTTCCCGCGGACGTCGCCGATGAGCAGCCGCGTCGAGTGCGGGGTGCGCGCCACCGCGTACAGGTCGCCGCCGAGCGGGGTGCCCGCGTCGGCGGCCCGGTAGGCGGACGCGATCGACAGCGGCCCCAAGCGCCGCGGCAGCGGCCGCAGCACCGCCTCCGTGACGTGCCGCAGCCCGAGCAGTTCGTGTCTCCGTCGTTCCAGCAGGCGGCTGACGAGCAGCAGCAGCACCGACAGCAGCACGAACGAGGCGAGCTGCACCAGCACGTTCTCGGTGGTCAGCGTCATCCGCTCGGCGCCCGCGGCCACCAGCGCGAGGATCGCCAGCACGGCGATCACCGCGGCCCGCCGCGGCCGGAACAGCACCGCGGTCAGCGCGACGGGGATGACCAGCAGGTGCGCCAGGTGGATGTCCGCGGGCAGGAACAGGTCGGCGACCGGCACCAGGGCGATCAGCGCGACCGACACCGCGGTCCAGGCGTGACTCAGCTGGTCCGAGGGATCACGCGACGGCGTCACCGCGTGCTGGCCGGCCATAAGGGCACCACTCCTACCGCATCGACGGCCGGTAACAGCGGACGTTTCCCACCGAATATTCCCGAATGTCCCCACCGGCGCCGTCACCGCAGGTCAGCGTCCTCGGGCGGGGAGGCCTGCCCGGACGCACGCGGGCCCGCCCTCCGTGCGGCACCGGGCGGACGCGCGGGCGGCGCGGCACCCCGTCCAGGGGTGCCACGCCGCCCGTGTTCCCTCGCTCGGAGGCTCAGATGAACGAGGTGTAGATGTTCCAGCCCGAGCCGATCAGGGTGCGGGCCGCGTACGGCGCCGCGGCGTTGCCGGTGCCCTGGTACAGCCAGAGCGCGCCGGTGCTGTCGCGGCCCACGAGGTCGGCCTTGCCGTCGCCGGTCACGTCGCCCGGGGTGGCGAGCAGGCTGTAGATGTTCCAGCCCGAGCCGATCAGGGTGCGGGCCGCGAACGGCGTGGCGGCGTTGCCGGTGCCCTTGTAGAGCCACAGCTTGCCCGTGGTGTCGCGCGTCACCAGGTCGGCCCTGCCGTCGCCCGTCGCGTCGCCGGCGCCGAGCAGCGTGCCGTAGATGTTCCAGCCCGAGCCGATCAGGGTGCGGGCCGCGAACGGCGCGGTGGCGTTGCCGGTGCCCTTGTAGAGCCACAGCTTGCCCGTGGTGTCGCGGGCCACCAGGTCGGCCCTGCCGTCGTTGGTGAGGTCGCCCATGCCGGTCAGGGAGGTGTAGATGTTCCAGCCCGCCCCGACCTTGGTGCGGGCCGCGAAGGGCGCCGCCGCGTTGCCGGTGCCCTGGTACATCCACAGCGTGCCGGAGGTGTCCCGGGCCACGGCCGTACCGGTGCCGTTCGCCCTCTCCCGGCTGACACCGGTGATCAGGTCGTAGGTGTTCCAGCCGGCCCCGATGTTCGTGCGGGCCGCGAACGGCGCCGCGGCCACACCCGTGCCGTGGTACTGCCACAGCGTGCCGGAGGTGTCGCGCGCCAGCAGCGTGCCGAGCTGCGCGGCCGGCGGCACGCCCGTGCCGGTGATCGTCTCCAGCATCGCGCCCTGTCCGGCGTCGCCGGTCACCTCGTAGCTCGCCGTCTGGAGGCCGACCGCGGTCGGCGCGAACGTGACGGTCTGCTGCACGCTCTGCTCGGGCCCGATGACCAGGCCCTCGGGCAGCGGGTCGGCACTGGTGAACACGCCCGCGGGCGCCTTCGCCTTGGTGATCGTGACCGGCACGTTCCCGGAGTTGGTGATCGTGAACGTCCTGGTGACCGCCGTGCCGCGGGTGACGCCGCCGAACGCCAGCGTCGGCGGCGTGAGCAGCAGGTGCCCCTGGCCGCTGATCGCCGTGCCCTTGAGCGGGATGGTCAACGGACCGCTGGTGCTGGTCAGCTGGATCGACGACGCGTGCGTGCCGGTGGCCGTCGGCTGGTAGCCGACCTGCAGCACGATCGAGCCCTGGGCCGGGACGACCGTCGGGTTCGCCGCGTCGGCGCTCGGCAGGTTGTCCGCGGTGAACGGCCCGGTGGGCGCCGTCACCGAGGTGATGGTCTCCGGATCGGTGCCGGTGTTGGTCAGCTGGACGTTCGCGGTGGCCGCGGTGCCCGTCGGCTGGTTGTCGAACGACACGGTGCCCGGGAACGCGGCCAGGCCGGCTCTCGTCCCGACGCCGTGCAGGCTCAGCGCGAACGTGCCCGCGTCGGTCGTGACGGTGAGCGTGCCGCTCGCCCCCAGCACCGTGGTCGGCCGGAACGTGACCGGCACCGTCAGCTGCCCGCCGGCCGGGATCGAGGCCGGCAGCGACGCGGTGTCGGCGGTGAAGGGCCCTTCGACGCTCACGCCCCTGATCGCCAGTGCCTTGGACGGGTTCTGGTTCTCCGTCAGGACGACGTCACTGCTCTGGGCGCTGCCCACCGGAACGGTCCCGAAGTCGATCGGGCCGCCCTTGAGCGGGCTGCCCACCGGGTTGCCGAACGCGTAGACCCTGCCGTCGCGCGTGCCGACGAAGACCTGCCCGCCGTCGGTCGCCGGGACGGCGAACTTCGGCGCGGTGCCGATCGGCGCGGACCACACCAGCTGCAGCACGCCGTTGGCGTCCGGCACCGGGTTGTAGGCGCGCAGCTGGGCGTTGACGCCCGTCGGCCCGCCCGACCAGACCACCCACACCAGGGCGCTGCCCGAACGCGTCCCGTCGGAGGTCACCACCGCCGAGCCGCTGGTGTAGGGGAACGTGTCCTGGCTGGCGCCCGCGACGCTCAGCGCCGGGTCGCCCTTGCCGGTCACGCCGCGGTGCAGCGCGGTCAGCGCGCCGCCGTTGCCGACGACGTAGACGTAGCCGCCGTCACCGCCCCAGACCGCGGGGTGGCCCCACTGGCCCTTGAGCGGTCCGGTGATCCCGACCACGGCGTCCGTCCCGCCGGCGCCCTGCGAGCGGCCGCCCAGGTGGTCGCGGTCCAGCAGGAACACCCGGCCGTCCTTGCCCTGCTGCACCATCAGGTGCGGGTGGGAGGCGGTGCCGAAGCCGTCCGGCAGGCCGACCGGGCCGCCGGACGCCAGGTCGGTGTCCATCTGGTCGAGCGTCGGCGCGTTGGACGGGCTGAAGAAGTCCGCGGCCTTCAGGGTCCGGTCGGACTGCGCCTGGAGCCGGACCACGGACTCCGCGAGCGTGCCGGGCGGCGAGGTGCCCGGGCCGGGAGCCGGGCTGACACCGTTGCCGGTGGCCACGAAGATCCGGCCGGGACCGTCCGAGACCAGCCCGCCGCCGGACTGCCAGATGCCGGCGCCGCTGTTGCTCGCGCCGGTCTCCGTCGCCCACATCGACGTCACCGACGGCGTCGTGGTGCTGACGCCGACGACGTAGCCGCGGTACGGCTGCGCGTCGCAGTGCCCGCCGAAGCCCGCGTACACCACCCCGTCGAGCAGCAGCAGCCCCGGCCGCTGCATCTCGTACGCGGGCAGGAACGACTGGCTCGGGTCGTTGGACGCGGTGCCCTGGATCGTGACGGGGAAGCCGGGCTTCTCCGCGCCGCTCACCGGGTCGACCGCGTGCATGTACCAGTGCGGGTTCAGCGGGTTCGGGCCGTCGTCGACCTTCGTCGTCAGGTACACCGCGCCGGTCGCCGGGTCGTAGACCGGCGCGGCGGTGCTGCCGACGTTCGGCGCGAGGTCGCCGCAGCTGAGCGTCGACGCCGGCCACGAGGGCCCGAAGCTCCGCGTCCACAGCACCGCACCGGTGGTCCGGTCCAGCCCGTAGGCGACGTTGTTCTCGGTGACCGCCACCACCGTGCCGCCGACCACGATCGGCTGCGCGTAGATCTGCCCGTCCAGCTGCGCGGGCGCCTTCCACAACTGCCCGAAGGAGGACGACCGCACGTCCGACGCGCTGAGGCTCGTCTCCCCCTGGTCCCACCCGGTCCGCAGCGAGTCCACCGACCCGGTCGTCTCGCTGGCCTGCGCCTGCGAGAGCCCCGCTCCGAACAGTCCTGCCGTCACCGCGGCCGTCACCGCGAGCACCAGCCCGCGCCTGCCGCGTGTTCTGCGTGCTCTGCGTGTTGCGTGTCTGCCGCCGTGCCTGTCAGCACCCACGACGAAACCCCCTCCGAAGTCCCCGCACAAGAGTCCCCGCGACCGCGCTCCCCGCGCGATCGCCTTCCCCCGAGCCGCCCGTCGCCCCAGGCGGCCCTCTCGGACGAGGGCCGCGGCGTTCGGTCGCAGCCCGCGCATCCAACCACACAATCAGCCCACCCGTGACGTGGTTGCCCCCCATTCCTCGTGTTTTCCCCCTGGAGGTCCGTGAACGTCCAACTCCCGTGCGCCGAACGGACATCCGCGGTTCACTTCGGCGGCATCAGGGGGCTCGGAAGTCGCTGGGGGCAACGCGTGCGGGCACCCGCCCGTGTCCAGGCACACGACCGCCCCCGCCGACCGCGAGGCGGTCGGTGGGGGCGGTGGGGGCGGCGGGGGCGCGGTGTGCGGGCAGGCGGCCGGCCCCGGCGCTCGGGCGGGGCCGGTGCGGTGGTCAGGCCTGGGGCGGGCGGAAGGTGACCTGCTTGCGCGTGGCCTCGTCGATCTCCTCGACGGTCAGCAGCGGCGTGGCCCGGGTCCGCAGGGCGCCGCTCGCCTTGACCCGCATGCTCACCGCGGCCATGGACGTCGTGTCGGGGAAGTCGACGATGGTGATCAGGTCGTCGTCGCCGTACATGAAGTACACCGCCTCGACCGTTCCGCCGAGGGCGGCGACCGCCTCGTCCACGGCCCTCCGGCGCCCGGTGCCGCCCTCCTTGAGCAGCCCCTTGGCTCCCTCGGCGGTGTAGCTCGCCTGGATGAGGTACTTGGCCATCCTTCGACGCTCCTTCGTCCCGCGGCACTCCGGTGCCGCTGCCCCCAGCGTCGTCCCGGCCCCACGCCTCCGGCGAGCCCTCCGCGACCGATCGGGTGAGCGCGTTCCGCCGACGCGGGGGCGCGGGTCTTTGACTCCGGCCGGGCCCCGGGCGAGGCTGCCGGACATGGGCCGTTCCGCACGCCGTTTCCGCTCCACGCCTCGGACCGGCGCACCTCGGCCACCTCGGTCACCTCGGACCGGTGCGTCTCGGACCGGCGTGCTTCGGCGCACCCGCGCGGGTGCCACCGCGGCGGGCGTGGCCCTGGCACTCGGGGCGCTGAGCGGGTGCGGGGGCGGGCCGGGGACGGCGGGCCGGGCGCCGGGGGCGGGCGAGGAGACGGCGACCGCGACGGGTTCGGCCGCCCCGGGGTCCGCGTCCGCGTCAGCTTCAGCCTCGTCGTCGCCGTCGACGGACCACGCGTTCCGGGAGCTGGAGCAGCGCTTCCACGCGCACCTCGGGCTGTTCGTCCTCGACACCGGCTCGGGCCGCTCCGTCACCTACGGCGCCGACCGCCGTTTCGCGATGTGCTCGACCGCCAAGGTGCTGGCCGCCGGTGCGCTGCTGCGCCAGGACGACGACGCGGACCTGGCCCGCACCCTCACCTACAGCCGGTCCGACCTCCTCGACCACGCCCCGATCACCTCCCAGCACGTCGACCACGGCATGCCGCTGCGCGACGTGATCGCCGCCGCCCTCCAGCACAGCGACAACACCGCGGAGAACCTGATGCTGCGCGAACTCGGCGGTCCCGCGGGCCTGCAGAGGGCGGTCACGGCCCTCGGTGACACGACGACCCACGTCAACCGCACCGAGCCGGCCCTGAACGAGGCCACCCCCGGCGACCCGCGCGACACCAGCACGGCCCGCGCCCTCGCCGCGGACCTGCGCACCCTCCTCCTCGGCACCGCCCTGCCCGCCGCCCACCGCGCCCGGCTCACCGACTGGATGCTCCGCAACACCACCGGCGGCCCCTACGTCCGAGCGGCCCTCCCCAAGGGCTGGAAGGCCGCGGACAAGACCGGCAGCGGCGGCCACGGCACCCGCAACGACATCGCCGTCGCCTGGCCCCCCGCCGGCGCCCCGATCCTCGTCTCCGTCCTCACCGACCGCGACGACCCGGCCGCCGCCTCCGACGACGCCCTCATCGCCACATCCGTCCGCACGGCCCTGACGGCCCTGCACCGTGTGACCCCCTGACCCGCGGACGCTTCCCGGGCGGCGCAGCCGCACGGAGACGGCGAGTTCGCGCCCGAACGGCGCGGGCAGGTGCCGCTGGTCGGCCTCCCGGAGCTCCCAGCGAGAGCCGCGCGCCCCTGCCGCAACGGGACAGGGGTGCGCGGCCACCGTGCGGCGACTCGGCCGTCGGTCAGGCGGAAGGGATCCGGGTGTCGCTCATCGCGCCGGCCCACACGTCCAGTGACGTGACGCGGCCCGGGAAGTAGGCGGTCCAGGCGCCGTTGACGTGGGCCTTCCCCACGATGAGGTCGCCGGCGCCGGGCACCGGGGTGAAGGGCCCGCCGCCGGTCCGGGCGGCGCCGGTGAAGAGCGAGGCCGTGCCCGCCTGGGCGTCCAAGACGCCCGTCACCCGCACCGGAAGGCTCACGCTTCCAGGGGTCCACTCCGTGACGTCCTGGGACCTCACCCCGGTGAAGGCGCCGTCGTTCCCCATCCGCCCGAGGAGCCAGGTGGTGACGGGGACGGACAGGGTGCCGTCGGAGTCGGGGTCGGGGAAGTCCTCGTGGCCTACGACCTGGTACCAGATGCCCCACGCCGAGCCGTCCGCCGAGCTCTGTCCGGCGACCTGACCCATCCACCCGTCGGGCTTGCCGGCGATCACCGACAGGTCCGGCTGGGCGACGACGCTGACGGTGAAGGACCCGCTGTCGTCCACCACGGGACCGGGCGTTCCGGCCGCGTCGTCCACACCGTCAAGGACGAGGGAGTCGCCGTCCAGCAGGGCGCCGCCTTCCGTGGTGAGGGTGCGGCCGTAGCCCGTTGTGGTGTCGGGCAGCGTGGTGCCGCTCGCGCCCGCCGCGTTCCACGCGGCGACCCGCGCGACGTCCACGGCACCGGTGGCGGGGTCCTCCAGGCGGGCCTCCTGAACGGCGTCGGCTGCGGACAGTGTCCGTTGCCAGACCCGCACCTCGTCGAGGAGGCCGTGCCAGTAGGCGCCGTACGACCCGGCGGCGCCGCCGACGGTACCCCGCCCGAACTCCACGTCCCCGGAGATCGCTTGAGCCGCCGCGGTGGCCGGGAGCGTGGTGGGGGAACCTTGCGGACGACCGTTCATGTAGAGCGTGAGGGTGTGGGCGACGGAGTCGTAGGAGCCGGCGAGCTGGGTCCATACGCGCTCGGCACCCGCCGTCGCCCGGGCGTAGGCGACGTGCCTGGTCCCGCCGGTGTCGTGCCATGCATACGTGAACTGCCAGGCGTGATCGGCCGCGGCATAGCTCAGGGCGAAGCCCGAGCCGTCGTCGCCGGTCTGGGACAGGACGGTGCGGTCCTGAGTCAGGTCGAAGGGGAACACCCATGCGGACACGGCGAAGGACGAGGCCGGGTCGAGGACCTGGCTGTCCGTCGCGGCGTGACCTGACGTCCCGTCCAGAGCGAGGGACTCGTCGCCGTCACCCCGCCGGCCTTGTGCGGACCAGTCCGCGCCCGTGGCGGACAGCGCCGCCGCGTGGCGGTCGCCGGCGCCCGTGGCGGTGTCGGCCGCGACCGTCGAGGTGTCGCCGGGCCGCCCGTCGTCGAAGTGCCAGAGGCCCACGGACGGAGCGGGCGGGGCAACGCGGAACAGTACCTGCGTCTGCGCTCCCCAGGCGCCGGTCGCGTCCTGGGCCCGCACGGTCAGCGCGGCCGTTCCCTCGGAGCTCGGTGCGATCGTCACGGTCGCGGGAGAGCCCGGAACCTCGACCGTGGCCGAGCCGGCGAGCCAGTACTCGTACGCCACGACGCCTGAGTCCCCCGCCCCGGGCGAGAACGTGAACGTGCCGGGGACGCCGGGGCCGCCGTGGGCCGCGCAGTCGTCCGCGCCGCAGGGGGTGTACGGCCCGCCGAAGGTGACCGTCGGCGCGAGCGGCGCGGTGGTGTCCACGGTGAAGTAGCACCACCCCGCGGTGGTGGCGGTGCTCGGCGAGCTGACGTGCTGCGTGCCGTCGCTGGTGTACGACCAGGTGGAGGCCGCCATCCGGTACAGCGTGCCATCGGACAGCGGGGTCGCGACCGACGCGCTCACCTCCTGGCCATCCGTGGCCGTGCCCGCGCTCGACGGGGCCGGCACGGCCGCGACCCATGCCGGCGTCGACGTCTGGTGGGCCTGGATGACGAAGTTCGCCTTCAGCAGTGCTGGTTGGGCACCGCCCGCCGCTGCGTGAACCACCGCAGTCAGCTGTGGAGTCGGATCGCCCAGGACGGTCGGCGCGCTCTTGTCGGTCGAGCACGCGGGTGTGCCTGATGCCACGAAGCCCTGGGCTGTGGGCACTTGTGGCGCGGGGACGTCCGGCTTCCCGGCCGACTGCGCGCCGGCCGCCGACACCGGCAGCACCGCGAGCAGTACGCCTGTCGCAAGAGCCGCAGGCCACGCCCGGAACCGCCCCTTGGGTATGCCGGATGGCCACAGTCGTCTACGCATCGAGATCCCCACCCCTGGTGTGAACGCATGTGCGAATGACGCTAGCAGTGGCCTCTGTTGCCTGAGGGAGTCTCCGGTCGCACTCAGGTGAACAGATGCGGGCGGCGCCGTTGCGGACGGATGCGTTCCTCGGGGCTCTCCGGGCGGCAGGGACACAGCCGCCGTGCCCCTCCGTCGCCGGACGGCGGGCCGGCGGGCAAGCGGGACCGCGGAAAAGGGGACTGACGGATGGCGGGCGGGGTGCTTATGATGCCGGGGATGAACACCAACTCCTCGTCCGGATCGGGGGAATCGTTCGCGCAAGGTGAGTGCTGATGGCAGCTCACTTCGCGAACACGATTCCCGCCCGGCTTCTGATGTGGCGGCGCGTGCGCGCGTACGCCGTGCCACCGTCCATGATCGAGACCGCGACCGCACGGCGTGCGGTGGGGGACTGGGCGGGGGCCTGCGCCGCCGCCCGGGTCGACGCCGATCCGATCTGCGCGCCGTGCGCGACCGCCACGGCACCGAACTCACCCGACGCCTCCGGGCGGACCTGCGCCGGCTGGCGCCGGATCTGCTGCGCTGGCACCTGCCCCGGATCGCCCCTGACGGACGGCTCCGGCCCGGCCTGACGCTCTCCCTCGCCCGGTACGGGGGCCACGCCGGCACCTCGCCCCAGCTGGTCGTACGGACGCCGCCCGCCTGGGCCGACACCGGTCAGCGGCTGTCCCTCGCGCTGTGGGACGAGGCCGCCGCGTCCGCGGACGCCGCCGCGCACCACCACCCGCACCCGCATCCCGACCGGCGGTTCCGTCTCGACCTGCACCGGCACCTCTGGGACGCCACGCGCATCGGCGAACTCGCCCTGCGAACCGGCGGGTTGACATCACCGGCGCCGGACGGACCGGCGTGCGCCGCCGAGGGGTGCGACGGCGCGCACGACCTGACCGGCGACGCCGGGTGGGCGCCGGAACGGTGGGCCGCCGAGGCCGAGGTGCTGCTCGCGGCCGAGGGGCGTCCCCGCGGGGCCTTCGCCGTGCGGCTCGGACCCCGCCATCGCGCCGCGTTCGACCTCGTCGCCCCCGACGGCAGCCATGCCCCGACGGCCCGGCCGCTGCGGCCGGCACCGTCGTCGCGGGAGGTCGACGATCTGCCGCTGCTGCCGGAGGCGGCGGCCCGGGCCCTCCCGGATCTGGAACTGCTGCGGGCAGGGCTCGTCGCCCTCGACCGGCTGCATCCGCTCGTCGCGACGGCGTTGCGGGACGTCGCCCCGCAGAACGGTGCGGGCCGCGGCCCGGCCCCGGATACCCCGGGGGCCCTCGAAGCCGTGGCGCCCGCCGCGGCCGACCCGCACCGGGTCGAGTGCCGCGGCGCGGTCCACCGGATCGCGCTGCGCGACGGGGCTCTGACGGCCGTCGACCACGACCCCGCCGAACTGCGCGGCGAGGAACTGCTGGTGGCGCTCGGCGGCCCGGCGCTGCCGTGCCTGCGGGCGATCGACGTGGCGCACCGCGAGCCCGAGGCGCTGCCCGCGGTGCGGGAGCGGCTCGGTCACGGTGACGTCGCCGGGGCGCTCGACGTGCTCGAAGGGCTGCTCGGACCCGCCGCGATCCTGCGTGAGGGGCCGCTCCGGGAGGAACTGGAGGCGGCCGCGGCCGGGCGCGTCGCGCACGGGCTGTTCCGCTCCGGGCTGGTCGCCGTCCACCCGGCCGCGGCCGGAGCGGCCGCCCGGGCCGCAAACGGCGACGCGTCCGGCGCGGGAGGCACGGCGTCCGGCCACCGGCCGCGGCTCGACCGCCGCACACCTCCCGTGCTGAACCACAAACGGAGGACCCGGACGCGACCGCGAGCCGGCCTGTTCCCGCCCGCCGTGCCCCGGCGCCGGCCGGTCTGACGACCGCGCGGCCGCGCGAGTCCGTCCGGTCGCCCGGCCGCCGTCGCCCGTCAGCCGATCCGTCCTGACCGTCCCGGCGTTCCCGCCGAACCTGCCGCAGCCCCCCGGCACGCACCCGCCCGGCGCGTGCCGCCCTCACGGGCCGACCCGGCCCGCCCCTGCCACCGCCCGGAGGACGGGCGTCCTCGTCCTCCCTTCCCACACCAGGTGATGCCATGACTTCCAGCACCCTCCTGCCCGCGCCCGTTGAGCCCGCGACGGCCGAAGCCGTGACGGCCGAGCCCGCCGCCGTCCCCGAACCCGCCGTCCCCGAACCCGCCGCCCGGGAACCCCGCGCGCTCGTCCCCGATCCCCAACTCGTGCTCGCCGACGATCTGTTGACCCTGCTCCGGACGACCACCACGGAGCCGCGCCCCGACGAGCAGCTGGAGGCCCTCACCCTGGCCGTCGCCGCCGACCTGCCCGTGCTGCTCTGGGGCGAGCCGGGCATCGGCAAGACGGCGGCCTTGACGCACCTCGCCGCCACCCTCGACCTCCCGCTGACGACCGTCATCGCCAGCGTCCACGAGCCGACGGACTTCTCCGGGCTGCCCATCGTCGGCGACGACCCGGAGGTGCGGGGCGTGCCGATGGCGCCGCCGAAGTGGGCCGTCGAACTCGTGCGGGCCGGACGGGGGTTGCTCTTCCTCGACGAACTCTCCACCGCCACCCCGGCCGTTCAGGCCGCGCTGCTCCGCGTCGTCCTGGAGCGAAGGGTCGGCGCGCTCCAACTGCCGCCGGGCGTAAGGATCGTGGCCGCCGCGAATCCGCGCGCCTCGGCGGCGGACGGCTGGGAGCTGAGCCCGCCGCTGGCCAACCGGTTCGTGCACTTGTACTGGGTGCACGACCGCGAGGTGGTAGTGCGCGGGCTGGGCGGGACCTGGCCCCGGGCCGAGCTGCCCCGGCTGGTTCCGGAACGGCTGCCCGACGCGGTGGCGTACGCCCGGACCGCGGTCTGCGGCTTCCTGGAGGCGCGGCCGACGCTGATCCACCGGCTGCCGAGCACCGAGACCCGCCGCGGCGGCGCCTGGCCGTCGCCGCGCAGCTGGGAGGCCGCGCTGACGCTGCTGGCGTTCGGCACGGCCGCCGGCGTCTCCCGGGAGGTGCTGGCGCTGGTGGTGCGGGGTGCGGTCGGGGACGGACCGGGACTCGAACTCCTCGCGCATCTGGACCGGATGGAGCTGCCGGACCCGGAGTCCCTGCTCGCCGACCCGGCCGCGGCGGACCTGCCCGAGCGGGGCGATCTGCGCCAGGCGGCCCTGGAGGCGGTGGTCGCGGCGGTGGGGGCGCGGCCGGTGCGGGAACGCTGGGAGGCGGGGTGGGCGGTGCTGGTCCGCGCGCTGGAGACCGGCGCCCCGGATCTTCTCGTCGCGCCCGCGACGGCACTGGCCGGACTGCGGCGCGACGACTGGGAGGTGCCGGAGGCCGTGGTGCGCCTCACCGATGTGATCGGCCTCTCCCGGCGGGCGGACCGGTCGGTGGAGCGGGTCGCGGCCGCGAAGGCCGCGGCGGACGCACGACGCGCGCCGGTGCGGCGATGACGGCGCCCGAGGGGCGGCCGCTGCCGCACGCGAAGCCCGCGCCCCAGCCCGCGCGACCCGGCCCGGGGCCGCACTCCGAACGGCCACGGCCCGCGCCCCCGCGGCCCGCCCCCACGCCCGCGCGGCCCAAGCCCGCCCCGCCCCGCCCGGGCCCGTCCGCCGTCCCGGCGCCGCCCGCCCGTCCCGGCGCCCGTCACCCCTCCGCCGGCGCCCCGTACCGCCCCGCCGCGTCCGGCCTCGCCCCGTCGCCCGGACTTCCCCTCGACATGGAGAAGTTGCTCGCCGCCCGCCTGCACGCGGTGAAGGTCCGTCCGTACCTCGCCGCGGCCCTCTTCGCCCTGCGGGTGGTGGAGGACCGGTCGGTGCCGACGATGGCGGTCGACGCGCACTGGCGCTGCTACGTCTCCCCGGCGTTCGTCGCCCGCATCCCGCCGGAGGAGCTGGCGGGCGTCTGGGTGCACGAGGTGTCGCACCTGCTGCGGGACCACCACGGGCGGGGTGAGCGGTACGCGCGGGAGCACGAGGCGTACGGGCCGGGGGAGAAGCTGCGCCGCAACATCGCCGCCGACTTCGAGATCAACGACGACATCTACGGCGACGGGCTGCCCCGGCCCGCGGGCGCCGTGCTGCCGTCGCTGCTGCGGCTGGACGAGGGGCTGCTGATGGAGGAGTACCTGCGGCGGGCGTCGATGTCCGGGCCCCACGCGGACCTGGCCTGGCTCGACTGCGGCAGCGGTGCCGACGGGCACGTCCGGCCGTGGGACCTGGGGCCGGACGGGGCGCACGGGCTGAGCAGGCAGCAGCAGGACGCGATCCGGTTCCGGGTCGCCGAGGGGATCAAGGGGCGGCCGGGGGACGCCCCGCAGGGCTGGCGCCGGTGGGCCGACGAGGCGTTCCATCCGCCGCAGCCCTGGCGGCAGTTGCTGGGCGCCGCGGTCCGCGCGGCGGCGGGCGCGCCCGGGGTCGGCGAGGACCACAGCTACGGGCGCCCGTCCCGGCGGGGCACGGCCGTTCCCGGCGTGCTGCTGCCGAGCCTGCGCCGCATGCCGCCGCGGGTCTGCGTCGTGATCGACACCTCGGGGTCGGTGAGCGACGCCGAACTGGGCGGCGCGCTGCTGGAGGTGGCGGCGATCTCGCGGGCAGTGGGCGGGCGGCGCGACCTGGTCTCGGTCGTCTCCTGCGACGCGGCCGCCGGGATCGCCGTCCCGATCTGCCGGGCCGAGGGCATCGAGCTGGTCGGCGGCGGGGGCACGGACCTGCGCTCCGGGTTCACCCGCGCCCTGCGGTCCCGGCCCCGCCCGGACGTGGTCGTGGCGCTGACGGACGGGCAGACGCCGTGGCCCTCCGAACAGCCGCCGTGCCGCACCGTCGTCGGCCTCTTCCCCCGTCCGCCCCGCCGTGTGCACGAGGACGACTCCGTGTACGTCCCGGACACCCCGCCGTCCTGGGCCCGGGTCGTCACCATCGGCTGAACGGACCCGGCTGCCAAGGGTGTTGGGGAAGCCGCGGAGAAGGAGTCCCGCCCGCCGTGCAACCTCGTCGGCGCCACGGGAGTGAAGGGGGTGGAGGAACGAGGCGCCCGGTCCTCCGCGCGACCGGAACGACCGTATCGAAGGAGCATCATGAACCTGCGCACCCTCGCATCCGCCGCGGCCCTCGCTGCGACGGCCACGCTCGGCGCGACCGCCGCTCACGCGTCCGCGGCCCCCGCCCCGGCCGCCCACGCCGCCGTCCCCGCCGCCGCCCGGGCCGCCGCCGCGCCCGCCCGGGCCGCCGCCGCGCCCGCCCGGGCCGCCGCGGCCGTCTCGACGGCCGGCGCGCCGGCCGTGCAGGTGGTGCGGCCCGGGCAGCTGGTGGACGCCGGCCACGGCCAGTACCTGAAGCTCACCCGCACCGAGCGGTGCGTCGGCACGCCGTCCCTGTGGGTCAGCTGCAAGAGCGTGTCGGACGGCAACCAGCCCGCGGGCACGGTGAGCCTGCAGTCCGACGGCGACGCGTCCGGCACCCTGTACTCCCCGCTGTACATCGGCGACGGCCGGGCGGCCCGCATGACGGTGACGGCCGGAGGCGTCACCTACCAGGTCCACGTGGTCACGCTCGCCGGCCACCCCGGCTACGCGACCGGGTACGTCTGGGGCCCGCCCACCACCCAGTTCCCCGGTGAGACGCCCGAGGTCACCGTGTACGACGCCGCGGGCACGGTCCTTGCGCACCTGTGAGAGCCCCCCTCTCGCCGCGTCCACGCGCGGCGGCACGGCTCCGGGACACGTACCGTCCCGGGGCCGCGCCGCGCTGGGCGCCCACCCGGACTTCGAGTCCTGGGCGGCGGCCCGCTGGCCGCGCCTGGTGCGGACCGCCTACCTGCTGACCGGCGACCACCACGAGGCGGAGGACCTGGTCCAGACGACGCTCGCCAAGGTCTATCTCGCCTGGCCGCGCATCAGCCGGCTCGACGAGCCCGACGCCTACGTCCACCGCGCGCTGGCCAACAACAACCTCAGCCGGTTCCGCCGGCGCCGCGTCGTCCACCTGCTCACGTCCCGGCTGCCGGAGCGGAGCCGGCCCGAGACCACCGCCGACGTCGAGAACCGGACCGCACTGGTCACCGCCCTCGCCGCGCTCCCGCCGCGGATGAGGGCGGTGGTCGTGCTGCGCTACTGGGAGGACCTCAGCGAGCAGCAGGTCGCCGACGTGCTGGGCTGCACGACCGGGAACGTCAAGAGCCAGGCCAGCCGCGGCCTGCGCAAACTCCGCGACCACCCCGCGCTCGCCGCGGGCGAGGGCGGCGAGCGGTGAGGCCCGCGGCGGGGGGACGCGGAAGGGGAAGGACCGGTGGGTACGGGCAGGTGGGAGGCGACGTGAACGGACGGCCCTGGGACCCGGCCGCTGGCCCCGGTGACGCGGCCGCTGCGGACGGGCCCGAGGAACGCATGCGGCGCGCCCTGCACGACGCCGCGGACACCATCGATCCGCACGCCTGGCCGTCCCGCGAGGTGCGGGGACGTGCGGCACGACGCCGGCGGAACCGGCGGATCGCGGCCTGCCTGCCCCTCGTCGGCGCGGTGGCCGCCGTCGCCGCGGTGGCGGGCGGCGTGGCCCTCGGCCCCGACGCGTCCCGCCCGGCGGCGGCCCGCCACGCCCCGTCCGTACCGGCCGCCCCGGCGCCCCCGGCGAGCGCCGCCCCGTCGCCCCGCGTCGACTGGCCGTCGGTGCGCGTGGTCGCGCCGGGCGCGGTCGTCGACGTCGGCGGCCACGGCGAAAAGCTGCGGCTCACGCCCGTCGAGGGCTGCGTCGACTGGAACGAGGGCGGCGGATGGGACTGCCGCGACGAGTCCGACCGGGACGGGAACCAGCCGGCGGATTCGGTCAGCGCCCTGACGCACAGCTACGACGGCGGCGTGCGCTACCTGCTGACGTACCGGGGGGCGCAGGCGCCCGCGCGGATGGCCGTCACCGTCGACGGCCGCGTCCGGCCCGCGCTGGTGCTGTTCCCGGCGGGCCGGCCGGGATGGGCGGCCGGGTACGTCGACGTCCCGGCGTCCGCCGCGGGACAGGACACGTTCCCGCCCCTGAACCTCACGGTCTGGGACGCGCACGGCCGGGTGATCGCGACGTTCGGCTGAGCGCCCGGAGCGGCGGCGTGCGGTCGCGGTGCGCGGCTGGCAGCATCGGCGGCGCGCGACGCCAGTGGTGACGGCGGCGCGCGGGACGACGAGTGCGGCGCGCCCGCGCGGGAGAGGCGGTGTCCGTGGCGCCACGCCCGCACTGGCTGTTCGGGGACCAGTTGGGCCCGCACTTCCTCGACCCGCGCCACGGCGGGCCGGACGCGCAGGCGCCGGTCGTGATGGTCGAGGCCCGGTCGGTGCTGCGCCGCCGCCGCTTCCACCGGGCCAAGGCGCATCTGGTGCTGTCGGCGATGCGGCACCGCGCCGCCGAGCTGGGCGACCGGGTGACGTACGTCAAGGCGGAGACGTACGCCGAAGGTCTCGAGCAGGCGCTCGGGCGCGCCGGGCGCGGGCGCCGGATGACGGTGTGCCATCCCACGTCACGCGCGGCGCTGGACTTCGTCCGGGCGCTGGGCGGCGACGGGAATGCGAACGGGAACGGGAACGCGAGCGCGCGCGGGGATGTCGGCGTCGACGTCCTGCCGGCCAGGGGCTTCCTGGTGTCGCACGACGACTTCGCGGGGTGGGCCGGCCGCGGCGGCGGGCGGAGCCTGCGGCTGGAGGGCTTCTACCGCTGGGTGCGCGAGCGCCACGGCCTCCTCATGGACGGCGGCGAGCCGGCCGGCGGCCGGTGGAACCTCGACCACGACAACCGCGAGCCCCCGCCGCGCGGGCGCGACACCCTCGACGTCGAAGGCCCCTGGCAGCCCCACGAGGACGCCGTCGACGACGAGGTCCGCCGCGACCTCGACCGCTGGGAGCGGGCCGGCGACATCGCGTTCGTCGGCCGCGACGGCCCGCGCCGCTTCCCCGCGACCCGGCGCGAGGCCCTGTCCGCGCTGCGCCGCTTCGTCACCCACCGGCTGCCCGACTTCGGCCGCTACGAGGACGCCATGCTCGCGGCCGACCCCGTCATGAGCCACAGCCTGCTGTCCGCGCCCCTCAACCTCGGCCTCCTCGACCCGGCCGAGTGCGTGGAGCGCGCCGAACACGCCTACCGCGCGGGCGACGCGCCGCTCAACAGCGTCGAGGGCTTCGTCCGGCAGATCGCCGGCTGGCGCGAGTACGTCTGGCACCTGTACTGGCACTTCGGTGAGGACTACCGGCACCGCAACGTGCTGCGCCACACCGCGCCGCTGCCGGAGTGGTTCCTGGAACTGGACGCCGACGCGGTCACCGCGAACTGCCTGTCCACGGTGCTGGCCCAGGTGCGCGACACCGGCTGGACCCACCACATCCCCCGGCTGATGGTCCTCGGCAGCCGTGCGCTGCAGGACGGCTGGGACCCCGCCGCCGTCACCGACTGGTTCCACCGCTGCTTCGTCGACGGCTACGACTGGGTGATGCTGCCGAACGTCGTCGGCATGTCGCAGTACGCCGACGGCGGCCTGATGACCACCAAGCCGTACACCTCGGGCGGCGCCTACCTCCACCGCATGAGCGACCTCTGCGGCGCCTGCGCCTACCGCCCCACCGACCGCACCGGCGAGCACGCCTGCCCCTACACCGCCGGCTACTGGTCCTTCCTGCACCGCCACCGCACCCGCCTCGCCGCCAACCCCCGCACCGCCCGTGCCGTCCACGGCCTGGACCGCCTCACCGACCTCCCCGCCCTCCTCGACGAAGCCGCCTCCCGCGCCAACACCCCACCCTGATCCGGCGATCGGCGCACGGGCCTGCCGATCGGCCGGGACCGGGGCGGGCTTGTGGTGCCGTGTGCGCGCGGGGGCGGCGCCGGAGCCCCGCGGCGCCCGGTGCTACGGTGCGCCTCGGACCAAGGGGAGGCGCAGAAGTGAAACTCGCAGAAGCGCTGGCAGAGCGGGCGGACGCGGCCCGGCGCGTGGAGCAGTTGCGTTCGCGGGTGGTGAGCAGCGCGCGGTATCAGGAGGGCGAAGCCCCCGCCGAGGACGCGGCGTCGCTCCTGGCGGAGGCCGGTGAGGTGCTCGACACCCTGGAGTCGCTGATCCGCCGCATCAACCGGACCAACGCCGCGGTGGTGATGGGCGACGGCAGCACGCTGACCGACGCGCTCGCCCGCCGTGACGTCCTCCGGCTGCGGCACGCCGTGATCACGTCGGCCGCGGAGGCCGCGGCGGGCCGCGACCAGCGCGCCGTCCGCCAGCTGCGCTCCGAGCTGACCATGCTGTCCGCACTGCCGGTCGCGGAACTGCGCGGGCAGGCCGACGTGCTCGCCCGCGAGATCCGCGAGCTGGACATGCGTATCCAGCGCACCAACTGGGAGGCCGACCTCGTGGACTGACCGGGGCGGCGAACCGGACGATGGGGAGCAGGTAGCCGTGGCGGAGGCGTGCACGCACCGTGGGCCGGCGGTATATCCGGCCCTCTCTTGGCGCGCGGAGAGCAGCGCGGGGGTTCGACTCCCCATCACAACGCAGCTCCGCACCGCGCACAAGTGAGCGCGCACACCGCACAGCACATCACCATGTGCAGATCCGCGACGGCGAGGGCGGGAACGGGGCATCCACATCGTGCGGAGACGCGCTCCGGCGGGCTGCCGGCGGCGGCCGCGCCGTCGGTCAGCCGCCGCAGGAGCAGCCGCCGGTGGCGGTGGAGGCGGGCTCGGGGCGGCCGCCGGCCGCGCAGCAGGTGGCGTCGGGCGCGGACGCCGGTGCGCTCTTGCCGAGGGTGCCGGCGTCGGCCTTCACCACGTAGACCTCCCAGGGCTCGTTGCCGGGGGCGGTGACCCAGACCTTGTCCTGGAGGGCGTAGCAGCAGGAGGTGTCGTTCTCCTCGAACGTCGCCAGGCCCGCTTCCCGGAGGCGGCCGGTCGCGGCGGCGACCTCCTCGGTGGACTCCACCTCGACGCCCAGGTGGTCGAGCCGGGTGGAGCCGCCCTCGTCGTCGCCCCCGCCTTCGATGAGGACGAGCTTGAGCGGGGGCTCGGCGATGGCGAAGTTGGCGTAGCCGGGGCGGCGCTTGGCCGGCTCGGTACCGAAGAGCCGGGAGTAGAAGGCGACGGAGCCTTCGAGGTCTGCGACACGCAGGGCGAGCTGGACGCGGGACATGGCGTCTCCTCTGACAGGACTTCTGTATCGACGTTCATCGATACAGCTCGACACGTCCGAGGTTGCCAGGGGATTCGACAGGTGTCAACATAGACGCATGTCTAAGTCAGGGCAGCGGACAGAGCTGCCGATCCTCGGCCAGGACGAGACCGGCACCGGCACCGGCAGCGGCGCAGGAGCCGGCACCCCCGCCGACGCGGCGTGCTGCTCGCCGATGGTCCGCGAACCCCTCGACGCCTCCGACGCCGCCGACCTGGCGCGCATGTTCAAGGCGCTGTCCGACCCGGTGCGCCTGCGCCTGCTCTCGCTGATCGCCTCCCACGAGGGCGGCGAGGCGTGCGTCTGCGACCTGACCGGCCCGTTCGACGTGTCCCAGCCGACGATCTCCCACCACCTGAAGGTGCTGCGGGAAGCGGGCCTGGTCGGCAGCGAGCGGCGGGCGACCTGGGTCTATTACTGGGTGATCCCGGACGCCCTCGCCCGCCTCTCCTCGCTCCTGCGGACCGCACCGGCCCCCGAGCGGGCCGGTGCCCCGGCATGAGCGACGCGGTTCCGCTGCGCCGCAGGGCGGTCGCGGAGTGTGCCGGCACGGCCGCTCTGGTCGCGGTGGTCGTCGGCTCGGGAATCCAGGCCGCGAGCCTGTCCCACGACGTCGGCGTGCAACTGCTCGCCAACTCCCTGGCCACCGTCTTCGGCCTCGGCGTGCTGATCGCGCTGCTCGGCCCGGTCTCCGGCGCGCACTTCAACCCGGTCGTCAGCCTCGCCGCGTGGTGGACCGGCCGGGCGGACGGGGACGGCCTGCCCGCCCGGGACCTCGCCGTCTACGTCCCCGCGCAGATCGCGGGCGCGATCGGCGGTGCGGTCCTGGCCGACGCGATGTTCGCCCACCCGCTGGTCCGCTGGTCCGCGCACGACCGGTCGGCCGGGCACCTGCTGCTCGGCGAGGTCGTGGCGACGGCGGGCCTGATCCTGCTGGTCCTCGGCCTCGGCCGCACCGGACAGCGGCGCGCGGCCCCCGTCGCGGTCGCCTCGTACATCGGCGCCGCGTACTGGTTCACGTCCTCCACCAGCTTCGCCAATCCCGCGGTGACGATCGGCCGCGCCTTCTCCGACACCTTCGCAGGCATCGCCCCCGCCTCGGTCGCACCCTTCGTCGCCGCGCAGTGCGCCGGGGCCGTGGCCGGCCTCGTCCTCGTCGCGGCGGTCTTCGGCCGCGCCACCCCCGCGGCCGCCTCACCCGCGGCCGCACCGACCGCGGCCGCACCGACCGCCGCACCCGCCGCCGTCCCCGCAGCCGCCGCCGTCCCCGCAGCCGCGGCCGTCCCCGCACCCGCCGCCGTCCCCGCCCGCGGGGAGACCGGCCCCGCCCCCACCAACCCCTGACCCGACCCGAGGAACTTCTGTGAGCACCCCCGCCGTCCCGACCGTGCTGTTCGTCTGCGTCCACAACGCCGGGCGTTCGCAGATGGCCGCGGCCTTCCTGACCCACCTCGCCGGTGACCGCGCCGAGGTCCGCTCGGCCGGCTCGGCGCCCGCCGACGCGGTCAACCCCGCCGTCGTGGCGGCCATGGAGGAAGTGGGCATCGACATCTCCGCCGAGGTGCCCAAGGTGCTGACCTCCGACGCCGTCCAGGCCTCCGACGTCGTCATCACCATGGGCTGCGGCGACGCCTGCCCCGTCTTCCCCGGCAAGCGGTATCTCGACTGGCGGCTCGACGACCCGGCCGGTCAGGGGGTCGACGCGGTGCGCCCCATCCGCGACGAGATCCACCGCCGCGTCGCGGGCCTCCTCGCCGAGCTCGGCGTCGAGGTGTCGGACGAGCGCTAGCGACGGCGCCCGCGGGTCACGCCCGGCGGGCGTGGAGCAGGCAGGAGCCGACCACGATGACGGGCCACAGGGACTGCACGGTCGTCAGCACGCGCTCGGCGATGCCCGGGGCGCTGTGCAGCTCCAGCGCGACCAGAAACCATGCGGCGCCGGCCCCTATCAGCGCCGACACCGTGTAGGACGGCACGGGTCTGAGCGCCCAGGGCGTGTCCGCCCAGCGGGGTGCGTAGGCGGCCCCCGGCCCCCGGCCCGTCCCCGCGTCCGGCCTCCGGCCCGAGCGCGCGCGCCGGGACGCGCGCACCCCGCGGCCGCACGCCAGCACCGGCCACACGGCCAGCAGCGAGAACCCGACCGTGACCACCGAGCCGTGCGAGAACGAGCCCCCGGTCAGCGGCGCCGGGAACAGCGCCAGCAGCATCGCGCAGAGGCCGCCCGCGCCGAGCGCCAGACGCCCCGCGGGCGCGGCCGCCCGCAGCCCGAATGCGGTGGTCAGATGGCACACGCCGAGCAGGATCAGCGTGGAGGTCAGCGCCCAGTACCCGGTGGGCCCGGTGGCCGCCAGCACGCTGATCGTCTGATGGACGGGGTTGTACGAGGGCTCCTCCAGCAGCGTCGCCGTCATCGACCCACCGATCAGCACGACCGGCGCACACGCGGACGAGAGCACCGCCCACCATGTCACGCGTCCCATGTGACTACCGTAAAACGGACATATCCCAACTTCCTGCGCACACGCGGAACCCCGCGCGGTGGCGGTCGTTGTCAGTGGCCGGGCGCCGGCGCGCGGCACGCCGGGCCACGCATGTCTCCGACGGAGGTGCGCCGATCCCGCGGTGTGCCCGACGGCGCCACCGGCTATCCTCGCGCCGACCGGGGGGTCACCCGCGACCGGCGTGCGGACGGCACGGCCTGGGCGGGACGGGTTGGGGGAGGAAACGTGATGCGTCGATCCACACGGACGCCGGAGACGCCGGGAACGCCGGGAACGGGGAGGACGCCGGGAACGGCGAGGACGCCGGGGAGGCGGCTCGCGGTCTGGGCCGCGGGCGCCGCGCTCGGGCTGACGGCCGCCACGGCGCTCTCCGTCTCGACGGCGGGCCCCGCGTCCGCGGTCACCGCGTGGACCGAGCCGGGGTTGATCACGACAGAGTCGTCCACCTTGCTGGTGCAGACGGTCGCGAACGACGGCACCTCCACGTCGATCTGCGATCCGTGCACGGACGAGTACCGCCAGTTGCTCGACATCGGCGACATGAGCGGTGGCACCGGCGACGACATCCTCGCCCTCACCGCCACCGGGCAGTTGCGGCTGTACGCGAGCAGTGTGCGGCGGCCGTCGAACTCGCCGTACACCGCCGTCGGCGGCGGTTGGCAGACCTACAACCAGGTCACCGTCGTCGGTGACCTGACCGGGGACGGGCGGGCCGACCTGATGGCCCGCGACACCCACGGCCGCCTCTGGTTCTACGCCAGCCAGAACAGCCTCAGCCAGCCGTTCCGGCCACGCGTCCAGGTCGGCAGCAGCTGGAACGTCTACGACCAGATCATCGGTGCCGCGAACTTCGACGGGTCCGCGCGCGGCTCGCTCGTGGCCCGCGACCTGCAGGGCCGGCTGTGGCTGTACGACGGCCGGTCGAACGGCACGCTCACCGTCCGCCGTCAGATCGGCACGGGCTGGAACATCTACAACCAGCTCATCGGTCTCGACCGGAACCAGGACGGCCACGGTGACATCCTCGGCCGGACCGAGGCCGGCGCGTTCTACCTCTACGCGGGCGACGGAGCCGGGGGATACGCCGGCCGCGTTCGGGACGCGGGCTCCACCGCGGACTGGCGGTACGACGCCATCGCCGACGAGGGCCACCAGCCGGACTTCGGCAAGGGGCAGCTCCTCGGCCGCATGCCCAACGGCGACGCGTACCTCTACGAGGGCCGGGAGGACGGGACGTTCTTCCCGCGTCAGGGGATCGCCTTCGGCTACGCCCCATCCCGGTATCCGTTGATGACCTCGTCCGCGGCCTTCGGGGACGACGGTGCGCCCGGGCTCGTCGTCACGACGAACCCGGGTCCGACCTACGGCGGGATGCTGCTCAACCTCTACAGCGAAGACGGCCAGGACCTCTCGCTGTACTACTACTCGGCGATCGCCGGCCCCGGCGACCTCAACGGCGACGGCCACGGCGACATGGTCGCCCGCGACACCGGCGGCCACCTGTGGTTCATCGCAGGCCACGCCGACGGCACGCTCGGCACCAACACGCGCCACCTGATCGGCGCCGGCTGGAACGGCTACCGCACCATCGCCGGCGCCGGCGACCTGAGCGGCGACGGCGTGGCGGACATCGTCGCCACGACACCCGGCGGCGACATGTACCTGTACGCGGGCCTGGGCAACGGCACGTTCGCGAGCCGGGTCCACGTCGGCTCGGGCTGGCAGGGCTACACCAGGATCGCCGCGCCGGGCGACCTCACCGGCGACGGCAAGAGCGACCTGGCGGCCGCCGACTCCGCCGGCCGCCTGTGGCTCTACCCCGGCCTCGGCAACGGCCACTTCGGCACCCGCGTCGAGATCGGCACCGCCGGCTGGAACGGCTTCCACGACATCACCTGACCGCCGCCGCGAAGGCGGCACCGAGGAGCAGGACGGCCGCCGCGCCGACGGCCGTCCGTCTGTTTCCGTGCAGGCCTGGCTGTGACGCTGTCAGGCGTTCCCCCCACCTTGACCGGCGCGGGCTGCGAGTCCCGGCAACACCAAGGGGATTTGCGTGGTGTCAGAGGCCTCGGCGGCGCACCGTCAGCGCGCCGCGGGCGGGGGATTCGCGGCGTCCGGAGGGGTGCCGAGGTTCCAGAACCGCCAGGACGCTCGCGAGGACGGACTCGCCAGGTGGATCTCCAGCTGGTCCCGCGCCTGGTCGGCGTACCGGATCAGCACGGTGGCGTCCGCGCTGTCGGAGTCGTTGGCGACGACGGTCGCCGTCGCGGTGCCGCTGTTGGCGTCGTGCGTGTGGGCGAAGTCGGACGTCGGGAAACCGGTCGGGCCGCCGTCGTCCCGGGACGGGACCACCGCGCGCAGTTCGCTCGGGCTGTGATGGGCGAGTGCGCGCAGATAGCAGCGGATGAGTCCGGCCTGGTCCGCATCGCCCGCCCGTACGTCGACCTGCCACGCACACGACCGCCCCGCCGCGTCCGGCCCCTCGGAGTAGTCCCGGGCCTTCCGCCACGCGGCCGGCCCCAGCCAGACGCCGAGCAGCACCACCAGGACGGCCGTCACCGCGATGATGCGCCGCCGCGTCGCTCTCCGCGATGCCCCCGAGTCGCCGGCTCCCGCGTCAGCGGCCCCCGTGCCTCCGGCCATGCCGTCCTCCCCCTCCCCGCCGTGGCGATCGCCGGCCGTGCCGCCGCGCGTCGTCCCGAACGTCCGCATCCTGCCAGCCGCGCCGGCCGGAGCGCAGCCCGGCCACGGAAACCCTCCCCGCGTCCGCTCCCTGCCGGGCCCGGTGTGAGCGGCGGCTGATTGCCGCGGAGCCCGACCGGGTAAGGCGGCTACGCAACTGTCCCAACGCCGACCGGGGGTGCGCATGAGTGCGGAGATGGGTCTGGCAATTCTGGGCGCAGCGACGGGAGTTGGCGGCGCCTACTACGGGTGGCGGGCGCTGGACCAGGACGCGGTCGAGAAGTCGCACGCGGCCTTCCGCAAGGAGCGGGACGATCTTCGCGAGCGCTACGTCGAGTTGTGCGAGACGGCGGCGGACATGCACACGGCAGCGCGGGCCGGGCTGGAGCGCATCGGCGGCACCTCGCTCCTGTGGGAGCCGTCGATGCGCCCGCCGGCTCCCCTCCCGCTGTCGTCCGTCACGGCCGAATGGCGGCCCGGCGCTCCGCCGGGGGACCCCGCGATCCTGCGGGCCGCCCGGCGGGGCCTGCCCAGGGAGTCGAAGTGGCAGCGGTACGAGACCTACTCGTCCGCGCTCGGGGTGCTGGCACGGCCGGCGCTCTTCGAGAACCGCCCGTCGTTCCGGCTCGTGGCCGCCGACTGGCACGCGACGGGGGGACCGCGGATGGCGTTCAGCCGCGCCCGGTACTTCGACCTCGTCGACCAGAACGAGGCCGTCGCCCACGAGCTCGCCCATGCCACGCGCGCCGCGCCCCACCGCACCCCCGCCTGGCGCCGGACGCCGATGCGCCGGCTCATGGCGGACGACCCCCTGTCGCTCACCCGCCGCGTCGTGCTGCCGTCCGTGGGGACGCTGACCGTTCGCCGCACCCCTGACGGCGAGGGGACGTTCTTCCTCCTCCTGCGCGGAAAGGGGCAGGTGGCGACGGGGGAGGACACCTACGGACCGCTGCCCGCGGGGATGTTCCAGCCCGCGTCGCTCTCACCGTTGGCCCACCGCGAGGACCTGGACCTGTGGCGCACACTGATGCGCGAGTACAACGAGGAGTTCCTCGGCGCTCCCGACGCCATAGGCGATGCGGGCAGCCAGGTCGACTACTCCCAGCCTCCGTACGACCACATGGAATCGGCCCTCGCCGACGGGTCGCTCCGCGTGTGGTGCCTGGGCATGGGCCTGGAGCCGCTGAACCTGGCCGTGTGCATCCTGACGGTGGCCGTCTTCGACGCCGCCGCCTTCGACACGATCTTCGCGCGGGCCGTGGAACAGAACGACGAGGGAAAGGTCGTCGGGGGCCTCCGCTCACGCGGCACCCTCACCGGTCTTCCGCTGACCGCGGAGACCGTCGCCGACCTCCCGAAGCACCGTATGTCGTCCCCTGCGGCCGGCCTGCTCCACCTTGCCGTCCAGCACCGCGCCCTCCTCCTGTCCTAGAGAGCGCGGGGTGTTCCTCAGGAGCTCCTTGCCTACACGTCGGAGTCGTCCGGCATGCCCCCGACACCGACGGATTCCTGGTGAAGGAAGGTCTCGTCCTCCCCGAAGTCCGGGGCCTGGAAGGGGTGTGTCGTCGGAGGCGGCGAGGGGGAAGCGGCAGCCAGGGGCTGCCCTTCCTGAGCGGAGAACAACGACGTCAGATCGATGAGAGGTCTCACTTTCGTGGCAGGCCCCGGAGTGACCTGGTGGGGGAGTGGTGGGGCGGAGCGGGTCCTACAGCTTGGTCATCCTGGCGTACGGGCTCAGGATCCGCCGTCGGTCGGAGCCGAAATCCACGAGCGCCGCGACCCCGTCCTCGATGCCGATCACCCGGCCGAGACCGTACACGTCGTGCGTGACCTGGTCCCCCGCGGCGAAGTGTTTGGGAACTGGCTCGACGGGGGCTTTGAAGGGGCTGGTAGGCAAATGACGCTTTGGTGCAGCAGGCCTTGTCATGACTCAGTATGAGCCCATGGGTGTCCCGTTCGTCGTGGTCGTGGACACAGATTCGCGTGAGACAAGCATCATCATGCCGCTGACCTGCGATTTCGCGAAGCAAAGACGTTCATCGGATGCCAGCCGGCCGGTCCTTCCGGGGTGACGGACCGGGGTACCCGGCCCGTCACGGGGCGCGGCCGCGACCGCCAAGGGGGCCGCCTGCCATCCTGCCGGTCCTCGGAAAGGCGTCACCGTTCCTCCGGCGGGGTTGCCGGCGGGGTCGGCGGCGGGGCGCGGTGGACGGCAACCTGCACCGCGCCGAGGAGAAGCTTGGCGACCAGGCCGACCAGCACCAGGTCGGCGATCATCTGGAGCGTCACCAGGACGCGTGCGGTCGTGGTCTTCGCGGCGATGTCGCCGAACCCGACGGTCGCGAAGACGGTGACCGTGAAGTAGAGCGCGTCGGTGCGGCTCAGCGGCTGGGTGAAGGAGCCCTGGTGATCGGCGGCGAGCAGGTAGTACGTCCCGGCGAACATCAGCAGGAAGACCGGCACCAGCACGACGAGCGCCTCGATCGCGCGCAGGCGCGGGTGTGCGGAGCGGGTGATGGAGTACACCTGCCAGGTGACGGCGGCGGCGAACACCAGGAAGCCGAGCACGAACCAGCCGGCCTTCGCCGGCGTCAGGGGGTGGTCCAGCGGCAGCGTGTAGTAGAGGACCAGCAGAACAGCCGGGGTGACGACCGCGCGCAGCACCGCACCCAGCAGCAGCCGCCGGCGCTGCCGCGGCTCCATCCGCGCGTACGAGGTGGTCGCGTCGGCGCTCATGGCAGCAGGTCCTCCGTTGGCGCGGCGCCGCTTCGGCGGCCGTGCGCCGCCGTCCCGGCCGCGGCCGACGGCTCCCCGCGCCCGACCGGGCGGCCTGCCCCCCGTTATACGACCGCGCCCCCACCACTGCCACCGCGCCGCCTGCGCCGCGGGCGCCGGAGAACGGGCTGAGCGGATGCGCTTCGCTGCCGGCGGCGGCGCTGCTGTAGGGCATTGCGCGTCCCAAGGGCGCCCGATAAAACACATCGGGTGACAAGCGCCTCTACGCCGAACGGACGGTGGACCAAGGACAAGCTGGGAGCCGTGCTGGCTGCCACGACCGGGTTCTTCTTCACTCTCCCACCAGCTCTTGAAACGACGAAACAGCTGGTTCCGGACTACGCCCACGTGGTCGCGGCACTCGTCAGCTTCGTGGTTGCGACCCTCGCATACTGGGCGGGACTGCGCGTGATGAGAAGGCTCCCGTGAGGTGGGGAGCCTGAGGACCCCCGCCGGAGGCATCGTTTTGACGTCGGATGAACGATCTCGCCTCATCGCCCGCTGGGACCGCGCGGCACTGCGGGAGGTCCTGCCGAAGGACTGCTCCCCGCGCATGACAGCGCTGCCGACGTCATGGTGCTGATCGCCACTTCTGCGGGGAGTTCCGAGGGGGCAAGGTGCTTGCGCAGGATGACGATGTTGGCGTCGAGCAGGCCCTGGGCGTACTCAGCGGGCACAGGGGTCGTCCGTCTCCTGCTCGGCTGTGGCGTCCTGGTCGGCCCGGAACGCCTCCAGCGAGACGTTCGACGCGGTACGGGACATCGCGGCGAACTCCGACCGCGGGACGAACCGCCGGCCCCTGCGCAGCGGGATCAGCTCCCCGATCTGGCGCCCGTCACGCGTGACGATGAAGGACTCCCCACCCAGGACGGCATCCATGATCTCTTTGGATCGGCTGCTCAGATCCCGCCGGGTGATCTCGGGCTGCGCTGGCATTGCTCCAATGTAGGACCGTGCGGCACATGATGCTTCGGCAGGGGCGAGTGCGCCCACGTGCGGCATGCCCAGGTGGATCGTGCGGGATCTGGCACGCTTCCGCTGCGTAATGACCTGGGCTGCCTTCTTCGCACGTAATTCCCCAGGTCCCCGAGACGGTGCTTCGTATCCTGCTCTCCTGATGGTGCCGCCCTGCCCGCGCGTGCAGTCGGACCCACGTCAGCATCAGAGAAGGGGGAAGCGCCCTGTCGAGCCTCGTGGTTGCCCGCGCTGCGCTGGGTGAGCTGTGGGGGCGTCCCCTCACTGCCATCGGCCGAGCTGCAACGCTTGTCTGGCTCACCTTCGGCGATGAGGTGCCGTGGGTGAACCATCGCGGCGAGCAGATGGTGCGCGAGCTGGCTGTCCACCTGCAATGCCGGTGGCGACTCATCCGCGGCGCCGCGGTGTTGGTCGAAGCGGGCGATCTCTATGTTCCTGGAGCGTGCGCCGCAGCTGAGTTCGCTGCCGGGAACGAGATCGGCACTGCTCGATTCGATGACCGCGCCGCTGCCGTCGCGCAGCTTGTCGCTGCCGAAGAGCCGGTGGTCGACGCCGTGAGCATCGGCGACGAGTTCGACCTTCAGCTGACGCTGTCGTCCGGCATGACCTTGGAGGTGTTCCCGGCAGGACGTGAAGGATGGGAAGACTGGCGCTTCCTCAGTTCAGCCGGAGGGGGTCAGCACTACGTGGTGACGAACGGCTCGATGTTCACCGTGTGAAGGCTGCTCGGCTCGACCGGACGCGCATCGTCTCCGGCGTCCCCATGGGGAGACGTCACCGTTGGGGTGGGGAATCACGTGACGGCCAATTCGCCGAGACCGGGGAATTCCGTGATCGACGACAGTGCGGGGCTGTTCGGGAAGGGCTGCTCCCCGCGCCCGCGGGGATGGGCCCGAAGAACGTCCGGCGGGAGTGGAGTTCCGTCCCTGCTCCCCGCATCCGCGGGTACTGCTCGGGTCGCGTATAGGCGTCGGTCCAGAATGGAGCGGCCGACAAGCCCCCGTCGGTCAATCACGGTAATTCGACGCCCGGGCCCGGGTTTTGCGGGCGCGCTATGGCACGCGAATGGCACGCGGTCACGAAATTGGACTGGACAACAACAAAGCCCCAAGTCTGTGACCTGGGGCTTCTTTATGGAGCGGATGACGGGAATCGAACCCGCGCTCTGAGCTTGGGAAGCTCATGTTCTACCATTAAACTACATCCGCAGAAAACGGCCCTTGAGGGGGCTGCTCCACGGATACTGTACCGCATCCTCCGGGCGGGGGGAGGGAGGGATCGGGGGGCGGGGGGACGGGGTGTGGGGGTAGGTTGAGGGGGCGGTGTGGTGGTCCCGAGGGACCCCTGGGGGATCCCCTAATGTGTGGGTTTGTCGGCCACGCGGAGTTGGGGAAGGGACTTCATGGAGCGCACCGTTGTTCGTTGTGTCGAAGGGCACGTGTTCAGCACGGCTTCTTTTCCGATGCAGCACCTGGGGACTGATCGGCTGGGGCCCGGGCGGCTGTTGAGGTGCCCGAAGTGCGCCCGGCTGCGGCATGCCGTGCCGGTCGCGACGTCCGAGGGGAAGTAGGCCGGAGCGCCCCGGGCCGTCGGGTGCGGCTCGGGGCGTTAGTCTCGGGGGCGTGCTTCTCTCAGACAAGGACATCCGGACCGAGATCGACAACGGGCGCGTGCGCGTCGACCCGTTCGAGCCGGGCATGGTGCAGCCGTCCAGCATCGACGTGCGCCTGGACCGGCTGTTCCGGGTGTTCGAGAACCACCGCTACCCGCACATCGACCCCGCGGTGGAACAGCCGGACCTGACGCGGCTGGTGGAGCCCGAGGGCGACGACGCGTTCATCCTGCACCCGGGCGAGTTCGTGCTCGCCTCCACGTACGAGGTCATCACGCTGCCGGACGACATCGCCTCCCGCCTGGAGGGGAAGTCGAGCCTGGGGCGGCTGGGCCTGCTCACGCACTCCACGGCCGGGTTCATCGACCCGGGCTTCTCCGGGCACGTCACCCTGGAGCTGTCCAACGTCGCGACGCTGCCGATCAAGCTGTGGCCCGGGATGAAGATCGGGCAGCTGTGCCTGTTCCGGCTGAGCTCCCCGGCGGAGTTCCCGTACGGCTCGCAGCAGTACGGCTCGCGCTACCAGGGGCAGCGCGGCCCGACACCGTCCCGCTCGTACATGAACTTCCACCGCACCCAGGTCTGAGGCCTCGCCGCGGCACGACGGCGTCAGGGGTGCATCCGCGCGCCCTTGAGCACCTTGTCCACGGCGTTGCGCGGCCCGTACACGGCCAGCCCGACGAGATCGAGGTCGGCGCGCGGAACGGCCTTCACCGCCGCCCGGTTGTCGGCGTCGTGGCCCGTGGAGAACAGGTCCGCGGTGAACACCGCGCGCGGCAGGGCCCGGGACAGCGTCCGGTCCAGGGCCCGTTGCAGCGTCTCCTTCGAGCCCTCGAAGACGAGCACGGGCTGCCGGAACATCGCCTGGTACGGCGTCCCGTCGGCGTCCTCGTAGGGCCGGCCGATCACCTCGGGCAGCGTGGAGCCCAGTCCACTGACCAGGAACGCGGTCGCGTTCAGCTTCTGCCAGAGGGCCAGGTCGTCCCGCAGCAGGACGGCGATCTTGGTGTCGAAGCGGACGGGGGCTGCTCCGGTGCTCTCGGTGCCTTCGGCCCTTTCGGTGACGGCGACGGCTTCGGTGCGTTCGGCGCGTTCGATGTGCTCGGTGTGCTCGGTGGTCATGCCACGAATCTCGCCGCCGACCCGCACCCGCGTCTTGTACGTTCCTGACGTCCTGCCGCGGGATCGCGGCCTCGGACCCGGCCCCCGACTCCCGACTCCCGACTCCCGGCCCCCGACTCCCGCGCCCGGCCCGCCCGTCCCCCGGATCAGATCAGCGGCAGCTTGAACAGCATCAGCAGCGCCACCAGTTGGATCGCGGACGCGCCCAGCGCCTTCGGCCACGGCAGGTCGTGGGACTTGGCGACCATCGACGTCAGCAGCGCGCCGCAGGCGAACCAGGTGGCCCAGCCGACGAGTTGGACGAAGCCGTTGCCGCCGCCGAGGAAGAGGGCGAACAGCAGGCGCGGGGCGTCGGTGAGCGTCGTGATCAGCATCGCGAGGCCGATCGTGGGCCCCCAGGCACCGTCGCCGCCCATCTGGCGGGCCAGGGTGTTGGTGACCGTGCCGAGCATGAGGCCGCACAGCACCACGGCGACGCCCGTCGTCAGCACCCACGGGATGCTGGTGGACAGCGTGGCGCTGAGGATGTCGCTGCGGGCGGCGTCGAAGCCGAAGACGGCGACGAGCCCGTAGAGGAACGTGACGATGAGCGCGGGGCCCCACACCGTGTGGTCACGCATCTGCCAGAAGGTGCGGCCGGGGCGCAGCACGATGCCGCGCAGCAGGTCCTTCCAGTGCAGTCGCGGTCCTGCCGGCGGTGCGGCGGACTGGCCGGCCCGGTAGGTCGCCACGTTGTCGTACCCGCCGTCCCCGTAGGACGTGTACGGGTCGTACCCGCCGCCGGGAGCCGCGCCCGCCCCGGCCGCGCCG
Source organism: Actinacidiphila rubida (assembly GCF_900110255.1). GTDB lineage: Bacteria > Actinomycetota > Actinomycetes > Streptomycetales > Streptomycetaceae > Actinacidiphila > Actinacidiphila rubida. Next base: position 100,637 of record NZ_FODD01000026.1, on the reverse strand, counting down.
GCCAGCGGCGTCGGCTCGCCCAGGGTGAACGCCCGTGTGTGGCCCGGGGCGTCGTCGTAGTGCGGTGCCGCCTGGCCCGCGCCCGCCTGGCCCGCGCCCGCCTGGCCGGAGCCGTCGTACGCGGGGGAGCCGGAGCGGCCCGACGCGCCGGAGTACCCGGATGCGCCGGGGTGTCCGGCGGGGTACCCCGGGTACCCCTGCCCGGCGTGCGGAGCGCCTTGGCCCCCGCCCTGCGGGTGCCGGCCGCGCCTGCCCTGTCGGTTCGAGAATCCAGCCACCCTTCGAACGTACCCGCTGATTCCGGTGCCCGTACCGGGAGATGTGGGGCCCGGGGCCTTTGCTGCCAACCTGTGACACGTGGGACACACGGGAGGGGCGGCACCCCCCCCGCGCGGGAGGTGCCGCCCCTCATCAGGTGCTCTCAGGTGCTCTCAGGCGCCCTCAGATGCCCTTCGGCACCCTCTGGTACTGGCGGCGCGGCCCCGAAGCAGCGCCGCCGCCGGCGTCACGCCGTGCCCGCGGGCTCCTCCTCGGCGACGTCCACCGGGTCGCCCGGCCCGGTCCTGACGGAGTCCAGCAGCAACTGGGCGACGTCCACGACCTGCAGGCTCTCCTTCGCGGTGCCCTCGTTCTTCTTGCCGTTGACGGAGTCGGAGAGCATCACCAGGCAGAACGGGCACGCGGTGGAGACGATGTCCGGGTTGAGGGACAGGGCCTCGTCGACGCGCTCGTTGTTGATGCGCTTGCCGATCCGCTCCTCCATCCACATCCGGGCGCCGCCGGCACCGCAGCAGAAGCCGCGCTCCTTGTGGCGGTGCATCTCCTCGTTCCGCAGGCCCGGCACCTTCGCGATGATGTCGCGCGGCGGCGTGTAGACCTTGTTGTGACGGCCCAGGTAGCACGGGTCGTGGTAGGTGATCAGGCCCTCGACCGGGGTGACCGGGACGAGCCGGCCCTCGTCCACCAGGTGCTGCAGCAGCTGCGTGTGGTGGATGACCTCGTACTCGCCGCCGAGCTGCGGGTACTCGTTGGAGATCGTGTTGAAGCAGTGCGGGCAGGTCGCGACGATCTTCTTGGACGCCTTGGGCTTCTTCGTCGAGGCGTCCTCGTCATCCTCGCCGAACGCCATGTTCAGCATCGCGACGTTCTCGGCGCCGAGCTGCTGGAACAGGAACTCGTTGCCCAGGCGGCGGGCGGAGTCACCGGTGCAGTTCTCCTCACCGCCCATGATCGCGAACTTCACGCCCGCGATGTGCAGCAGTTCGGCGAACGCCTTGGTGGTCTTCTTGGCGCGGTCCTCCAGGGAGCCGGCGCAGCCGACCCAGTAGAGGTACTCCACCTCGGTGAGGTCCTCGATGTCCTCGCCGACGACCGGCACCTCGAAGTCGACCTCCTTGGCCCAGGCCAGCCGCTGCTTCTTGGGCAGGCCCCAGGGGTTGCCCTTCTTCTCCAGGTTCTTGAGCATCGTCCCGGCCTCGGACGGGAACGCGCTCTCGATCATCACCTGGTAGCGGCGCATGTCGACGATGTGGTCGACGTGCTCGATGTCCACCGGGCACTGCTCGACGCAGGCGCCGCACGTGGTGCAGGACCACAGCACGTCGGGGTCGATGACGCCGTTCTCCTCGGCGGTGCCGATCAGCGGGCGCTCGGCCTCGGCGAGCGCGGCCGCGGGCACGCCGGCCAGCTGCTCCTCGGTGCCCTTCTCCGCGCCCTCGGCGTCCTTGCCGCCGCCGGCCAGCAGGTACGGCGCCTTGGCGTGCGCGTGGTCGCGCAGCGACATGATGAGCAGCTTCGGGGAGAGCGGCTTGCCCGTGTTCCAGGCGGGGCACTGCGACTGGCAGCGGCCGCACTCGGTGCAGGTGGAGAAGTCGAGGATGCCCTTCCAGGTGAAGTGCTCGACCTGGGAGACGCCGAACTGGTCGTCCTCTCCCGGGTCCTCGAAGTCGATGGGGACGCCGCCGCTGGCCATGGGCTGCAGGGCGCCGAGCGCGACCTCGCCGGCGGCGTCGCGCTTGAACCAGATGTTGGGGAACGCCAGGAAGCGGTGCCAGGCGACGCTCATCGTGGTGTTCAGGCCGAGCACGATCGCCCAGATCATCGTCACCGAGAGCTTGATCATCGCGGTGAGGTAGACGAGGTTCTGCAGCGTGCCGGTGCTCAGGCCGCGGAAGCCGGCGACCAGCGGGTACGAGACGAAGTAGCCGGCCTCGTAGTGGTCGACGCCGTGCAGGGCGCCCTCCAGGCCGCGCAGCGTCAGGATCGCCAGGCCGATGACCAGCACGACGTACTCGACGAAGTACGCCTGCCAGGCCGTGGAGCCGGCGAAGCGCGACTTGCGGCCGGCCCGCGAGGGCAGGTTGAGCAGCCGGATCACGATGAGCGTGATGATGCCGACGGTGGTGAGCGCGGTGATGAGCTCGGTGTAGACCTCGTACGGCAGCCAGGTGCCGATGACCGGCAGGATCCAGTCGGCCTTGAAGAGCTGCCCGTAGGCGTTGAGGATCGTCAGGCCCAGGGTCAGGAAGCCGACCGCCACGAACCAGTGGGCGACGCCGATGACGCCCCACTTGTTCATCCGCGTGTGGGCCACGAACTCGCGGGCCAGCGTCAGGGTGCGCGCGCGGGGCTCGTTCGTGCGGGTGCCCTGGAGCACCGGCTGGCCGATCCGGATGTTCCGGTAGATCTGCAGGACGGCGAGGCTGATGAGCGCGACGCCGACCGCGGTGAGGACCAGCGACACGATGATCGCGGCGAGTTGCATGGGGGCTCCTCGGGCCTGCGCGGCGGGGACGGACGGTGTCTGTTCGGGATGTCTGCTCGGGAAGTCCGCTCGGGAACGTACTAAGCGGTAACTTACTCCGGTCTCGGCTGAGGTTACCCGGGATTCCCGGCCCCATAAAGCCGCACTGCTGGTGATCTGTGTCGCGCGCCGCACGTCCCGGCGGCCAGGGCGGATGCGGGGTGCGGGCGGGTGCCGGCCCGCCCGCCGCGGACGCGGTTGAAGGTCCTCTCATCGTGACAAACATGGAGGCAACGGACAACGGTTTGCGACGGTCGCGGGAGGTGAACCGGAGATGCGCGCGGTGCTGCGCTGGACGGCGATCGGCGCCGGGCTGGTGCTGGTCGTCGCCGCCGGAGTGGGGTGGGCCGCCTACCGCAAGTTCAGCGGCAACATCAGGACGGACCGTGCCGCCGAACAGGTGCTCAGCCGGTACGCCGCGGAGCGGCCGCGCTCGCTGGTGCCGGGGGCCCGCAACATCCTGGTGATGGGCGCGGACGGCACGACGGGCGGCGGCGCGGACTCGGCGGTGCTGCTGCACCTGTCGGCCGACCGGCAGCGCGCGGCGGCCATCGGGGTGCCGCGCGAGCTGCGGGTGAGCGTCCCGGACTGCGCGCCGCGGCCCGCCGGCACCCGGCGGGAAGCGCCGGTGGGCGGAGGAGTGGGGGCTGGGGCCGGGCCGGGGGCGGGGGCCGACGAGACCTTCGGCGCGGCCTTCCGCGGCGGCGGCGCGGCCTGCACGATCCGCGCCTTCGAGCGGCTCAGCGGCATCCGGGTGGACCACCACCTGGTGGTGGACATGGACGGGTTCCAGCGCATCTCCGCCGCGGTCGGCGGGCCGCCGGCCGACCGCAGCGCCGCGCTGCTGCGGGCGCTCGCCGCCGAGGCGCGCGGCGGACCGCGGACGCTGGCGCACCCGAAGAAGCTGTACGGCTTCCTCGATTCGGCGACGTCCTCGATCACCGCGGACCCCGGCCTCAGCTCGCTGCCCGCGCTGTACGAGCTGGCCGGGAACCTGCGCGAGCTGCCGCAGGACGGCCTGGTGGTGCGCTCGGTCCCGGTCGGGGGCCGGGGTGCGGTGCGTGAGCCAGACGCCGGGCGGCTGTTCACCGCGGTACGCGAGGACCGGCCCGTCCAAGGTGCCGCGGAGATCCTGAAACATCCGGAAGGTCCCCTTCGTTGCGCAGAGAAAGAGGAACAAGAGGACCAAGAGGACCAACAGGAACTCGGGGAAAGCGCGGGGAGGGGTGGCGGGGGTAGCCGCGGGGACGGCACCGCAGGGGCCGGGACCCCGAGGTGCGCGAGTGAGGCGCCGCAAAGTTGAGTCGCTGAGACTCACCTCTGTTGACAGCCGATCTCTCGTCGTGCACTCTTGAGCCAGATTCACTCAAGTCAGGTCAGCTGGAGGATTCACCATGGCACGTGCGGTCGGCATCGACCTGGGCACGACTAACTCCGTCGTCAGCGTTCTCGAAGGCGGCGAGCCCACCGTCATCACCAACGCAGAGGGCGCCAGGACCACGCCGTCCGTCGTCGCCTTCGCGAAGAACGGCGAGGTGCTGGTCGGCGAGGTCGCCAAGCGCCAGGCCGTCACCAACGTCGACAGGACCATCCGGTCGGTCAAGCGCCACATGGGCACCGACTGGAAGATCAACCTCGACGGCAAGGACTTCAACCCGCAGCAGATCTCCGCGTTCATCCTGCAGAAGCTGAAGCGGGACGCCGAGTCGTACCTGGGCGAGAAGGTCACCGACGCGGTGATCACCGTCCCCGCGTACTTCAACGACTCCGAGCGCCAGGCCACGAAGGAGGCCGGCGAGATCGCCGGCCTGAACGTGCTGCGCATCGTCAACGAGCCGACCGCGGCCGCGCTGGCCTACGGTCTGGACAAGGACGACCAGACGATCCTGGTCTTCGACCTCGGCGGCGGCACCTTCGACGTGTCGCTGCTGGAGATCGGCGACGGCGTGGTCGAGGTCAAGGCGACCAACGGCGACAACCACCTCGGTGGCGACGACTGGGACCAGCGCGTCGTCGACTACCTGGTCAAGCAGTTCCAGTCCGGCCACGGCGTGGACCTGGGCAGGGACAAGATGGCCCTCCAGCGCCTGCGTGAGGCGGCGGAGAAGGCGAAGATCGAGCTGTCCTCGTCCACCGAGACCTCGATCAACCTGCCCTACATCACGGCGTCCGCCGAGGGCCCGCTGCACCTGGACGAGCGCCTGACGCGCGCCCAGTTCCAGCAGCTCACCGCGGACCTGCTGGAGCGCTGCAAGACCCCCTTCCACAACGTCATCAAGGACGCCGGCATCCAGCTGTCCGAGATCGACCACGTGGTCCTGGTCGGCGGCTCCACCCGCATGCCCGCCGTCGCCGAGCTCGTCCGCGAGCTGACCGGCGGCAAGGAGGCCAACAAGGGCGTCAACCCGGACGAGGTCGTCGCCATCGGCGCGTCCCTGCAGGCCGGTGTGCTCAAGGGCGAGGTCAAGGACGTCCTGCTGCTCGACGTCACCCCGCTGTCCCTCGGTATCGAGACCAAGGGCGGCATCATGACCAAGCTGATCGAGCGCAACACCACGATCCCGACCAAGCGCTCCGAGATCTTCACCACCGCCGAGGACAACCAGCCGTCGGTGCAGATCCAGGTCTACCAGGGCGAGCGCGAGATCGCCGCGTACAACAAGAAGCTCGGGATGTTCGAGCTGACCGGTCTGCCGCCGGCCCCGCGCGGCATGCCCCAGATCGAGGTCGCGTTCGACATCGACGCCAACGGCATCATGCACGTGACCGCGAAGGACCTGGGCACGGGCAAGGAGCAGAAGATGACCGTCACCGGCGGTTCGTCTCTGCCCAAGGACGAGGTCGACCGCATGCGGCAGGAGGCCGAGCAGTACGCGGAGGAGGACCACCGCCGCCGCGAGGCCGCCGAGACCCGCAACCAGGGCGAGCAGCTCGTCTACCAGACCGAGAAGTTCATCGCGGACAACCAGGACAAGCTTCCTGAGGACGTGAAGGGCGAGGTCGAGACCGCGATCGCGGACCTCAAGGAGAAGCTGAAGAACGAGTCCACGGACGACGGCAACACCGCCGCGATCCGCGAGGCGACCGAGAAGGTCGCCGCCACCAGCCAGAAGCTGGGCCAGGCGCTCTACGCCAACGCCCAGGCCGACGGCGGCGCGGCCGGCGCGGGCGCCGGTGAGCCGGGTGCCGAGCAGGCCGCGGCCGACGACGACGTCGTCGACGCCGAGATCGTGGACGACGAGAACGGCAAGAGGGACGGTGCCGCGTGACGGAGGAACCGAAGGGCTTCGAGGAGCCCGAGGTCCCCTCTGAGGCCACGCAGCCGGAGGACGAGGACGCCAAGGACGCCGCATCCGCCGACAAGGCCGGCAGCGGCGGCCAGGGCGCCGAGCAGCCGGGTGCGGCCAAGGAGCTGGCGGCCGTCAGGGCACAGCTGGACCAGGTGCGTACCGCGCTCAACGAGCGCACCGCGGACGTCCAGCGCCTCCAGGCCGAGTACCAGAACTACCGCCGCAGGGTGGAGCGGGACCGGGTGGCGGTCAAGGAGATCGCGATCGCCAACCTGCTCACCGAGCTGCTGCCGGTCCTGGACGACATCGGCCGGGCCCGCGAGCACGGCGAGCTGGTCGGCGGGTTCAAGTCGGTGGCGGAATCGCTGGAGACGGTCGCGGCGAAGCTGGGGCTGCAGCAGTTCGGCAAGGAGGGCGAGCCCTTCGACCCGCTGGTGCACGAGGCCCTGATGCACAGTTACTCGCCGGATGTCACGCAGACGACATGCGTGCAGATCCTCCAGCCCGGGTACCGCATCGGGGAGCGCAATCTGCGCCCGGCGCGGGTCGCGGTCGCCGAACCGCAGCCCGGCAGCCAGGCGAAGGAGGACGCTGACGACCAGAATGCGGACGGCGAGGAGAACGGTGGCCCGGACCAGGGCTGACGGATTCGGGCCGGGGCTGCGCGAGCGGCCCCGGCCCGGCAGGGGTGACGGAGAGGAGGGACGTCGGCGATGAGCATCAGCAGGGATCTGCTCGAAAAGGACCTGTACAAGGTTCTCGGCGTTCCGAAGGACGCCACCGACGCGGAGATCAAGAAGGCCTACCGCAAGCTCGCCCGGGAGTTCCACCCGGACGCCAACAAGGGCGACGCCAAGGCCGAGGAGCGCTTCAAGGAGATCTCCGAGGCCAACGACGTGCTCTCGGACACCAAGCGGCGCAAGGAGTACGACGAGGGCCGCGCCCTGTTCGGCAACGGCGGCTTCCGCCCGGGTCCGGGCGCGGGCGGCACCGGCGGCTTCAACTTCGACCTGGGCGACCTGTTCGGCGGCGCCGGCGGCACCACCCCGACCGGTGGCGGCCAGGGCGGCGGCTTCGGCGGCGGCCTGGGCGACGTGTTCGGCGGGCTGTTCAACCGCGGCACCGGCACCCGCGTGCAGCCGCGCCGCGGCCAGGACATCGAGTCCGAGGTGACGCTCAGCTTCACCGAGGCCGTCGACGGGGCCACCGTCCCGCTGCGGATGTCCAGTTCGGCGGCGTGCAAGGCGTGTTCGGGCACCGGCGACAAGAACGGCACGCCCCGGGTGTGCCCGACCTGCGTCGGCACCGGTCAGGTCTCGCGCGGCGGCGGTGGCGGCTTCTCGCTCACCGACCCGTGCGTGGACTGCAAGGGCCGCGGCCTGATCGCGGAGAACCCCTGCGAGGTCTGCAACGGCAGCGGACGGGCGAAGAGTTCGCGCACCATGCAGGTCCGCATCCCGGCCGGCGTCACGGACGGGCAGCGGATCCGGCTGCGCGGCAAGGGCGCTCCCGGCGAGCGCGGCGGCCCGGCCGGCGACCTGTACGTGGTCGTGCACGTCGGGCGCCACGCGGTGTTCGGCCGCAAGGACGCCAACCTGACGGTGACCGTCCCGGTCAGCTTCGTGGAGGCCGCCCTCGGCGGCGAGATCAAGGTGCCCACCCTGGGCGGGCCCCCGGTCACCCTGAAGCTGCCGGCCGGCACTCCCAACGGCCGGACGCTGCGCGCCCGCGGCAAGGGCGCCGTGCGCAAGGACGGTTCGCGGGGCGACCTGCTGGTCACCGTCGAGGTGGCCGTGCCCGACACGACCGAGGGCAAGGCGCTGGACGCCCTGGAGTCCTACCGGGAGGCCACCGCGGGCCACGACCCGCGGGCCGAACTGTTCAAGGCCGCGAAGGGAGCATGACGCTATGGGCATCGACGGCGGCATGGGCGCCGGTCCGGGGCGCGGTCCCCGGCCCGGCCGCAATCCCTACCAGCTGACCGAGGAGACCCCGGTCTACGTCATCTCGGTGGCGGCCGAGCTGTCCGGGCTGCACCCGCAGACCCTGCGGCAGTACGACCGCCTCGGGCTGGTCTCCCCGGACCGCGCGGCCGGCCGCGGCCGCCGCTACTCGGCCCGCGACATCGAGCAGCTGCGCGAGGTGCAGCGGCTGTCGCAGGACGAGGGCATCAACCTGGCCGGCATCAAGCGGATCATCGAGCTGGAGAACCAGGTCGCGGCCCTGCAGTCCCGGGTCGCCGAGCTGACCGCCGCCGTCGAGGGCGCCGCCGCCGTCATCCAGCAGCGCGAGGCGGCGGTCCACGCCTCGTACCGCCGCGACCTGGTCCCGTACCAGGACGTCCAGCACACCAGCGCGCTGGTGGTCTGGCGGCCCAAGCGCGACGGCTGAGACCGCGCTCACGGCCCTCACGGCTGAGCCGTCGGTGTCGTCCGCGTCACCCGCTTCCTTACGGCGGACGGCCCGCCACCCTTCACGGGGTGGCGGGCCGTCCGCCGTCGCGCGTGCCGGAGGCCGGCGGGCGTGCGGAGACTACGGCAGGACCTGGAGGGTGTCGCCGACCGCCCGCTCGCCGGTCGCGTCGGAGGTGCGGTTGACCAGCACGCCGTTCACCGCCATCGCGGTGGAGCCGCCGCCGTCCAGGTTGAGGGCCTGGACCGCGCCGAGCGAGCGCATGAAGGCGGCCGCCTCGGCGATGGTGAAGCCCTCGCTGCCGCCGGTGAGCCGCCCGTCCACGGTGACCAGCAGCAGCCGGCCGCGGGCGTCGACGCCGGCCATGGTGCGCGGCTGGCGCACGTTCGCCCAGGCGTAGCCGAACGACAGGTCCTGCGGGTCGACGGTGCCCTCGGTGGCCGCGTCGATGTCGACCCGGCCGTCCTTGACCAGCGTGGGAGCCGCGCTGACGATGCTGTCGCCCGGACCCAGCGGGACGCGGCGGCCCTCGGTGTCGCGGACGGCCTCGTCGACGTCCACCCGCGCGCCCGGCACCGCGTGCGCGGTCAGCCAGTCCGCCGCGGTGCCGATGCCCTGCAGCACCGAGCCGCCGGCCGGGACGCTCCCGCCGCGCGCGCCCGTCGCCACCACGCGGCCCCGCGCGTCGAGGACCGCCTGCACTCCCGCGCCCGTCGGCAGGGCCGCGCCGAACGCCGGGGTGAACAGCACCAGGTCGTCCGTCTCGTGGCAGGTGACGTCCTGCCACGGCAGGGAGCTGGGCGTGGCGCCGGGGCGCCCGCAGTCCCGCACGGTGCCCGGCACCCGGTTGATGCCCTGCACCGCGTAACGGGCCGCGCCCGCGCGGGCGGTGACGGTGCTCGTCAGGTCCGCGACCCGGATGTGCCGCCCGCCGTCGCCGACGACCAGGGCGGCCCGCGAGCCGGCCGCCATCGACTCCAGCTCGCCGTCGTAGGCGGCGATCCCGGACTGGGTGCCCTGCACGCCGTCGGCGTTGGAGGTGACGAAGAAACCGGCGTTGACGCCGACCAGGGAGCCCAGCTTCGCCGCGACCGAGGACGTCGTCTCGCGCTGCGCCACGTTGCCGTCGTGGGTTCCGGCGATCGTGCCCGAGAACGTGTGCGGGTCGACGACCGCGACGTGGATGTTCTCCACGTCGGCCGGCTGCTCGGCGTCGTAGCCGGTCCACTCCACCGCGGTGTGGAAGCCGGCGGCGGCCACCGCCGAGGCGGTGCCCTGCGCGGCGGCCTGGGTGGCGAACGTGCCGATCCGCACCCGCCGGCCCATCACGCCGTGCGGGGTGTCGGCGTAGCCGGGCCACTCCACGGTCTCCACGCGCGGCTGGTAGCCGGCGGCCTGCAGCTTCGCGGTGGTGTCCCGCACCCAGTCCGCGCCGCCCACCTCGACGTCCACCGGCGCGCCGGTCAGCCGGCTGGTGGACGGCACCTTCACCGTCACCGTCCACGACGGGGCCGCCGCCGCGTTCCGCAGCGTCCCGGTCCGCACCTGGACGCCGGGCGCGACGTCCTGCGTCGTCCACTGCGCCGGCACGGGTCCCGCCGCTGGTCCGGCGTCGGCCGCCTGCGCCGCCGCGGCCTCGAACGCGACGGGTGTCACGGCGGCCAGCGCGACGGCGACGGCCAGCGCGGTGCGGGTGCCCGCGCGGGGGCCGCCCTTGGCTCTGTTCATGAGTCCCTCTTCCGTGCAGCTTCTCGATCGGTGCGATCGGTGCGATCGGTTCGATCGGCCGGTTCGATCGGTTCGGCGGTTCCCTCGGTCCTGAGCGGAGCTGATCACCACCGATCAGAACCGCCGGACGCGAAGAAGTAACGCTGCCGGACTGAGAGTTCGGCGAACAGTGGGCGAACGGGTTGCGGACGGGTGTCGCACCGTGGCAGGTGGGCGCCCGGCCCGGCGGGCGGCGGACCGGGTCACCGGCGGGCGGAAAACCGGGCGACTGGCGGGCCGCGTGCCGGGTAGCGTCGCGGGCATGGACCCCCTCACAGAAGCCGAGATCCGCGGCTCGTTCGTCAACTGCTCCAAGGGCGAGGCCAAGCGGCTGAGCATGCCGCGGGGCCTGGCGGAGCTGCCGTGGGGGGACCTGGACTTCCTCGGGTGGCGGGACGCCGGGGCGCCGGACCGCGCCTACCTGGTCAGCGCCACCGGCCCGGGCGGCCCGGTGGACGGCGGCGAGCCGGTCGGGCTGACGCTGCGGGTGGCACCCGGGGCGCGGCGCAACCTGCTGCGCAGCAGCCTGTGCGGGTTGTGCCTGACCGGGCACTCGGGAGGCGGGGTGGACCTGCTCGCGGCACCGCTGGCCGGGCCGGCCGGGCGGCAGGGCAACACCGTCGCGCTGTACATGTGCGCGGACCTCGCGTGCTCGCTGTACGTCCGCGGCAGGAAGACGTCGGCGCTGGCCAAGCGCCTGGAGGAGACGCTCACCCTCGACGAGCAGATCGCCCGCACCCGCCGCAACCTCGACGGGTTCCTCGGCAAGGTGCTGCAGACCGCCGCGTAGACGGGGTTCGGGCCCGGGGCACGGGACCCGTCAGGGGCTAGCGCGGCTGGGCCGGCGGCCTGCCCGCGTTGCCCATCGCCCGGGTCAGCGCGATCTCGATGACGATCCGCTCGGGGTTGGGCGAGGGCGTGCGGCCGTAGCGCTCGGCGTAGCGGCGGACCGCGTCCGCGACCCGCTCCGGGTCCTCGGAGACCGTGGCCAGCCCCTCCAGCGTCGCCCACGTGGCGCGCTCCACCTGGCAGACCGCGACCCGCGCACCGCCGGGCCCGGCCGCCCGCACATGCGCGGCCTTCGCGCTGCGGCCGCTGGTGATGACCCGCGCGAGACCGGCCTCCGGGTCGTACGTGACGCCGACCGGCACGACGTGCGGGCTGCCGTCGGGCCGGTGCGTGGTGAGCGTGCACAGGTGGCGCTCACGCCAGAAGGCGAGGTAGCCGGGTTCGGGGGAGCGGGGGTCGCGGGGCGCCATGGCACGACCGTAGCCGAGCCGCGGGCGGCCCCGGGCCGGGCGGTCCGATGCGTTCACTCCAGGGTGACGGGCAGCGCGGCGACGCTGTTGCCGATGAAGCCCGGCAGCGGCGGCAGCGCGTCTTCGGGCACCGCCACCCGCAGCCGCGGATACGCCGCGAAAAGTTCGCGCAGCGCGATCACCGCCTCCAGGCGGGCCAGCGGCGCGCCCAGGCAGTAGTGCGCGCCGTGGCCGAAGGCGAGGTGGCGGTTGGCGGGCCGGGTGACGTCGAACCGGCCGGCGTCCGGGCCGTACTCGCGCGGGTCGCGGCCGGCCGCCGCGTACCCGGCCAGCACGGGCGTGCCCCGCGGGACGGTGACGCCGTCGACCTCGATGTCCGCCGTCGGGTAGCGGAACGGGAAGTTGGCGACGGGGCTGTCCCAGCGCAGCGTCTCCTCGACCACCGCGTCCCAGCCGGTCTCGCCGCGCAGCACCGGGCCGAGTTGCTCGGGGTGCGCGCTGAGCGCCCGGACCGCGTTGGTGATCAGGTTCAGGGTCGTCTCGTGGCCGGCGACGATCATCAGCAGCAGGGTGCCGGTCAGCTCGGCGTCGTCGAGGCGTTCGGCGCCGTCCCCGGACCCGTCCCCGGACCCGGACCCGTCCCCGGACCCGTCACGCGCCCCGTCGTCCCCGTGAGCGCCGGCGGGTGCGTCGCCGCGGGCGGCGATGAGCGCGCTGGTCAGGTCGTCGCCGGGGGTCGCCCGGCGGGCGGCGACCACCTGCGCCAGCACCTCGTGGATGCCGGCCTGCGTGGCCATCGCGTCGGCCGCCGTGCTGGACGTGCTCACCAGCCGGTGGGTGAGGCCGTGCAGCCGGTCGCGGTGGACCGCGTCGACGCCCAGCAGTTCGCTGATCACGCCCATCGGCAGCGGGTAGGCGAACCAGCGGCGCAGGTCGACCACACCGCCGGCGTCCCGCCGTCCGGGCAGGGCGGCGATCAGGTCGCCGGTGAGCCGCTCGATCCAGGGGCGGAGCGCGGCCACCCGGCGCGGGGTGAACGCCTTCGCGGCCAGGCCGCGCAGCCGCCTGTGATCGTCGCCGTCGGCCGTCGTCATTCCTCTGACCAGCGCGAACGCATTGAGCTGCCACTGCTCGGGGAGCTCGCCGCGCTGGTGGGCGCCGAAGTGCCGGGCGTTCTTGGCGACCCGCGGATCGGCCAGGAACTCGCGCAGCTCGCGGTGCCGGGTGACGATCATTCCCGGTACCCCTCCGGGCAGCGTCACCGGGCAGGCGGCCGCGGTCTCCCGCAGGGCGGCGGCCTCGGCCTGCACCGCCGTTCCGGCCGGGTCCATCGGGCGGGCCGCCGGGCCGGGGCCCGCGCCCGCCGGACCGGGTGCCGGGTGCGCTGTGTCCATGGAGCACCTTCCCGCGGGTCCATGGCACGCGTGGCGCGCTCCATGGGACCCTCTGCGCAACTACGGCCGTCCCCAGCGGGGTTGAGGTCCGCATTCTGGCACCGGCCCGCGGTTCCGCCAAGGTCCACCCGTCATCCTCGGCCACCGTCCGGTCGCGGTCCGTGAGCGGGGCCGGCCGGTGGTTCGGGGGTCCGCCGGGGGTCCGCCGGGGGTCGCCGGGGGTTCGCCCGCCGCGGAATGCGTGTCCGCGGGTGCCTTCACCACCTTGAGTGGAATAGACTCAACTTGCTTCATGTTGCTTCGAGCAGGTTTAGCCAGGAGAGGGAGGTCACCACGCCCGTGGACGCCGAGCTGACCAACAAGAGCCGCGAGGCGATCAACGCCGCCAGCAGCCGGGCCGTATCCGAGGGCAACCCGGATCTGACACCCGCCCACCTGCTGCTCGCCCTGCTGAGCGGCGCGGACAACGAGAACGTGCTCGACCTGCTGGCGGGGACCGGCGCCGACCCGGCCGCCGTCCGCGCCGACGCCGAGCGGCTGGTCGAGACCCTGCCGAAGGTGCAGGGCTCCACGGTGGCGCCGCCGCAGGCCAACCGTGACATGCTCGCGGTACTCGCCGACGCCGACCAGCGGGCGAAGGAACTCGGTGACGCCTACCTTTCCACCGAGCACCTCCTCATCGGCATCGCCGTCAAGGGCGGCCCGGCCGGCGAACTGCTGAACAGGGAGGGCGCCAGCGGCAAGAAGCTGCTGGCCGCCTTCGAGACGGCTCGGGGAGGCCAGCGGGTGACCAGCCAGGACCCGGAGGGCACGTACAAGGCGCTGGAGAAGTACGGCACCGACTTCACCGCTGCGGCCCGCGAGGGCCGGCTCGACCCGGTGATCGGGCGCGACCAGGAGATCCGCCGGGTCGTCCAGGTGCTCTCCCGGCGCACCAAGAACAATCCGGTGCTGATCGGCGAGCCCGGCGTCGGCAAGACCGCCGTCGTCGAGGGCCTGGCGCAGCGCATCGTCAAGGGGGACGTCCCCGAGTCGCTGCGCAACAAGCGGCTGGTCTCGCTCGACCTCGGCGCGATGGTCGCGGGCGCGAAGTACCGCGGCGAGTTCGAGGAGCGGCTGAAGGCCGTGCTGTCGGAGATCAAGGACAGCGACGGCCGGATCATCACCTTCATCGACGAGCTGCACACCGTCGTCGGCGCGGGCGCCGGCGGCGACTCCGCGATGGACGCCGGCAACATGCTCAAGCCGATGCTGGCCCGCGGCGAGCTGCGGATGGTCGGCGCCACGACGCTCGACGAGTACCGCGAGCGGATCGAGAAGGACCCGGCGCTGGAGCGGCGCTTCCAGCAGGTGCTGGTCGCCGAGCCCACCGTCGAGGACACCGTGGCCATCCTGCGCGGCCTCAAGGGCCGCTACGAGGCGCACCACAAGGTGCAGATCGCGGACTCCGCGCTGGTGGCCGCAGCGACCCTGTCCGACCGCTACATCACCTCCCGCTTCCTGCCCGACAAGGCCATCGACCTGGTCGACGAGTCCGCGTCGCGGCTGCGCATGGAGATCGACTCCTCGCCCGTCGAGATCGACGAGCTGCAGCGCTCCGTCGACCGGCTGCGCATGGAGGAGATGGCCCTCAAGAACGAGACCGACCCCGGCTCGGTGCAGCGCCTGGACAAGCTCCGCAAGGACCTCGCGGACCGCGAGGAGGAACTGCGCGGCCTGACCGCCCGCTGGGAGAAGGAGAAGCAGGGCCTCAACCGGGTCGGCGAGCTCAAGGAACGGCTGGACGACATCGACACCCGCATCGAGCGGGCCCAGCGCGACGGCGACTTCGAGACCGCGTCCAAGCTGCTCTACGCGGAGAAGCCGAAGCTGGAGGAGGAGCTGGAGGAGGCCACCCGCGAGGAGCAGGAGGCCAAGACCAGGGGCGCCGGCGAGAAGATGGTCAAGGAGGAGGTCGGGCCCGACGACATCGCCGACGTCGTCGCCGCCTGGACCGGAATCCCCGCCGGGCGGCTGCTGGAGGGCGAGACCCAGAAGCTGCTGCGGATGGAGGACGAGCTCGGCAGGCGGCTGATCGGCCAGAGCGAGGCCGTGCGCGCGGTGTCCGACGCCGTCCGCCGCTCGCGCTCCGGCATCGCCGACCCCGACCGTCCCACCGGCTCGTTCCTCTTCCTCGGCCCCACCGGCGTCGGCAAGACCGAGCTGGCCAAGGCGCTCGCGGACTTCCTCTTCGACGACGAGCGGGCGATGGTCCGCATCGACATGAGCGAGTACGGCGAGAAGCACTCGGTCGCCCGCCTGGTCGGTGCGCCCCCCGGGTACGTGGGCTACGAGGAGGGCGGCCAGCTCACCGAGGCCGTGCGGCGCCGCCCGTACAGCGTGGTGCTTCTCGACGAGGTGGAGAAGGCGCACCCCGAGGTCTTCGACGTCCTGCTCCAGGTGCTGGACGACGGCCGGCTCACCGACGGCCAGGGCCGCACGGTCGACTTCCGCAACGTCATCCTGATCCTCACCTCCAACCTCGGCAGCCAGTACCTGGTGGACCCGGGGCTGGACGAGGAGCAGAAGAGGGCGAGCGTGCTGTCCACGGTGCGGGCGTCCTTCAAGCCGGAGTTCCTGAACCGGCTGGACGACATCGTCGTCTTCACCGCGCTGGACAAGGACCAGCTGCGCCGCATCGCCCGGCTCCAGACCGACCGGCTGGCCGAGCGGCTGAGGGACCGCAGGCTGACGCTGCGGGTCACCGACGCCGCGCTGGACTGGCTCGCGGAGGAGGGCAACGACCCGGCGTACGGCGCCCGGCCGCTGCGCCGCCTGGTGCAGACCGCGATCGGCGACCCGCTGGCCCGCGAGATCCTCTCCGGCGAGGTGCTGGACGGCCAGACCGTCGGCGTCGACCGGGCCGAGGACGGCCTGATCGTGGGGCCGGTGACCGCGCCGGACCTCACCAAGTGACACCGGCGTGACCCGCGGCCCCACGGGGGCCGCGGCCGCAACCCCGGCAGGTACGCGCAGCGCGAACCTGCCGGGGTTGCCATGTGTGCCCCGGGATGAGGGAGGATGGCTGGGAGACGTCACGAAGGGACCTTCACCGTGAGCATCGACCCGTCCTCGATTCCCAGTTTCGGGGGCCAGGATCCCGAGCAGACCGGACCCACCGGCAGCGTGGTCATCCCCGACCAGGAGCTGGTCAAGCAGCTGCTGGACCAGATGGAGCTGAAGTACCTGGTCGACGAGGAAGGCGACCTGGCGGCTCCGTGGGAGGAGTTCCGCACCTACTTCATGTTCCGCGGGGAGGGGGAGCAGGCGGTCTTCGCCGTCCGCACCTTCTACGAGCGTGCCTACAGCGTCGACGACAAGCCGCAGCTGCACGAGGTCATCGACGACTGGAACCGCCGCACCCTGTGGCCCAAGGTCTACACCCACACGCACGACGACGGCTCCGTCCGCCTGATCGGCGAGGCCCAGACCATCATCGGCCTCGGCGTCAGCCTGGAGCACTTCGTGTCCAGCACCGTCAGCTGGGTCCGCGCGTCGATCGAGTTCGACCAGTGGGTCGGCGAGACCCTCGGCCTGGAGAAGGACGCCGAGGGCGACGACGGTGAGGGCGACGCGGGCGAGACCGAGTCCTGAACCGTCCGGCACCGGCCCGTCCTGACCGTGCCCGCCGCTACAGCGGCACGGTGACCACGGTCAGCAGGTAGGCGCCGTAGCCGAGGGACACACCGGCCAGCGTGACCACCGCCAAGGCGGCGGCGCGCGGCCGGGCCCCGGCGAGCCCCGCCGCGCAGGGCACGAGCAGCGGGAACGCGGGCAGCAGGAAGCGCGGCTTGCAGGAGAAGAAGTTCGCCCCGCCCAGCGCGATCACCACCAGGACGGCCGAGTAGACCAGCAGCGGCAGCGGCATCCGGTCCAGCACCGCCAGCGCCAGCAGCAGCACCGCGCCGCAGCACAGCACCGTCGCCATGTAGGCGGAGAGCGTGTCGGGGAACAGCACCTGGTGCCTGACGTACTTCAGCGCGTAGCGCCCGAAGTCGAAGGTCGAGCCCCAGCGGCTCTGCACCTCGAAGTACCCGTGCAGGGCCGCGTGCGTCCCGCTGCCCGTCTGCAGGCCGACCCACGCGAGGTAGCCGCACCACCCGGCGGGCGCCACGAGCGCCGCGCACCACGCCCCCGGCTCCTGCCGCCGGCCGGTGCGCCGCCGGTGCCAGGCGTCGGCGAGCACCGCCGCCGTCACCGCGGCCGGCACCGCGACCGCGTTCGGCCGCGACAGGCCCGCGAGGACGCTCAGCACGCCCGCCGCCAGCCAGTGCCGGGTCACCGTCGCGTACAGCGCCCAGGCGGCCAGGGCCGTCATCACCGGCTCGGTGTAGGCCATCGACAGCACGATCGAGTACGGCAGCAGGCTCCACAGCACGACCAGCGCGGTTGCGGTGCGCCGCCCGTAGCAGTGGTCGACGACCGCGAAGATCCCCCACGCCGCGAGCAGCGCCCCCGCCCACGCGACCGCGAGCGCGGACGCCACCGAGCCGCCGGGCAGCACGGCGTCGGCGGCCCGCACCGTCATCGGGTACAGCGGGAAGAACGCCAGGTCGCTGTAGCGCAGGCCCGGGGCCTCCCACGACGGGATGAAGGTGCCGTAGCCCCACTCCGCGATGCGGTGGTACCAGAGCCCGTCCCACTTCAGGGCGAGCAGGTCGCGCGGATGGCCGCCGCGCCGGTGTGCCCACAGGGTCAGCACCGCGACGCCCGCGAGCCGCGCCACCAGGAACGCGGTGACCGCCGGCAGCGCCCTGCGGCCCGACGCGACCGCCGCGGCGGCGGCGGACCTGGCCCGGTCCCTGCCGGGCATCCGCCGCCGGGGGCCGTGCGGCCTGGCCGGGACGGGCCCTGCGACCTGCTCCGGCACGGAGACGGACTCGGAGACCGGTCCAGGGGTGAACACGCGGCGCTCCTCGGGGAAAGAACCGGTGCGAATGGCGGGATCGTCGTACAAAGCGACTATCGGTGATGCCTCAGGTCCGGCCCGAGGCGACACGCCCGCGCCCGCGGGTGAATCAACCGCGCGTCGCGCGGTGACCTCGTGCGAGGCTATGGCCATGGCATCCGGGATACCCAGCTCCGAGATCACACCCACCACACTCCAGGCCGGTGACCTGCTGCTGCGCCCGTTCACCGAGGCGGACGAGGCGGCCGTCGGCGTGGCGATGAACGACCCGGCCATCCTGTCCTGGGCCGCCGGCACAGCCGTCGCCGGCGCGGCGCCCGCCGACCGCGGGCGCGTCTGGCTGCTGCCCCGGCTCACCGGCTGGTCCTCCGGCGTCGCGCCGTTCGCCGTCGCCGACGCGGCCGACGGCACCCTGCTCGGCTACCTCGGCCTGCGCGACATCCGCCGCGTGCCGGACCAGGCCGTCGCCGCGTACTGGACCACTCCCGCGGGCCGCGGCCGCGGCGTCGCCGCGCGGGCGCTGGACGCGGCCACGCTGTGGGCGTTCTCGCCCCCCGCCGAGGGCGGTCTCGGCCTCTACCGGATCAGCCTGGACCACTCCCTCGCGAATGTGGCATCCTGCCGGGTCGCCGAGCGTGCGGGCTTCCTCGTGGAGGGCACCATGCGCGGCTCCTTCCTCGCCCCCGACGGCGTCCGCCACGACTCCCACCTCCACGCCCGCGTAGCCGTCTGACGACGGCGGGGTGCCCCCGGGGCTTGCTGGGTCGGCTTCCGGGGTGCGCCCGGGGCTTGTCGGCCGTCCACCGGCCGGTGGGTGGCTACGGCTTCCGGGGTGCCCCGCGCTGCGCGCTGCCGTCTGCCGGTCTCGTCGTGGTTGCTCGCGCAGTTCCTCGCGCCCCTGATATGCGTGCCCTTTGTCCGTGGGGTCGGGGGCGCTCCGGAAGCGTCTCCTCGGAAATGTGCATACGGGTTCGTCCATCGGCTTGCCCGGGGGCCGCGCACATTTCTCTGCGGGGAGCACTTCCTCCCCACCCCCTCCCGCTGATCCACCGTGCGGCGGGGGACATGGGACACGGCCAGGCTCTGTCTTCCCGCAGACGGGGACGGGCCGGAGGGGGACGATCCGGGTGTGTCCCCGCAGAACTGTGCATCCGCCCGGGTAAGGGCACGGAAGAACGGTGCACGCACAGTTCGAGGAGACACACCCGGAGTGGCCCCTGACCCCACCCACGAACCTGCACCGCCAGGGGCGCGGGGAACTGCGCGACAAGCCACGACGGCGCGGCAGACGGGTATGGCGGCCCGGGGGCAGCCCAGAAGCCGCAGGGGCGCGGGGAACTGCGCGACAAGCCACGACGGCGCGGCACACGCCGGATCAAGCCCCGGGGGCACCCCGTAGGCCGAGACCACCACCGGCCGGCAGGCGGCCGACAAGCCCTGGGGGCACCCCGTTGGCGCGAGCGACCACGGCGAACCGTGGGACGGCGATGGCGAGCAAGGGGCTGGACGAGCCCCGCAGGGGCGCGGGGTCCCCCAGCCTTCGGCCGGGAGGTGCCCCCAACGCGACCAGCCACGACGGCGCGGCAGACGGCAGCGCGCAGCGCGGGGCACCCCGGAGGCAGACCCAGCAAGCCCCGCGCAGCGCGCGGCACCCCGTTGGCGCGACGAGCCACGACGCCGCGGCACGAGCCAACCAAGCCCCGGGCGCAGCCCGTTGAAGCGGAAAGCCGCGCCGCCGCGGCAGGCGCCCGAACGAGCAAGGGCGGCCCCCCGCCGCCAGGCGGCGGGGCGCCACATCCGGAACATCCGCACCTTCTCGCTTCGTGGCTCTTGACAACGTTGTCGACGCGGGTGACGCTAGCGCGGATTTCTCTCCCCGGCCGCGACGGCGTTCCCACCGAAAGGCACACTGCTGTGTCAGAACATCCCCCTGCTCATCTCCTGTCCCTGAGACGGTGGGTGAGTGCGACAGCGGCACTGTCGCTGCCCGTGCTGGCGCTCGCCGCCGCACCGGCGGCCTTTGCCGCGCCGGCGAACGCCGCACCCGCGGCGGGCAGTTTCAGCTCCTCCTTCGAGTCGGCCGACCCGCAGCCGGCCACCAACACCGTCGAGGTCGACGCGCACGGCGACCCGATGCAGAAGAACCTGAGCGGCACCAGCCCCTCCGGCCTGTCCGGCAGCCTCCTCGGCCAGGTCACCGCGGTGACCGCCAGCGCCGAGAACCCGCCCGGCGAGGTCGCGGCGAACCTCAAGGACGGCAACCCGTCCACCAAGTGGCTCGCGTTCAACCCGACCGGCTGGGCGGCCTACCAGCTGTCCAAGCCCGCCGCGGTGGTCAAGTACTCGCTGACCTCCGCGAACGACTCGCCGACCCGCGACCCCAAGGACTTCACCCTCCAGGGCTCCGCCAACGGCACCGACTGGGTGGACCTGGACAAGCGGACCGGCGTGACCTTCAGCGGCCGCTTCGCCACCAACACCTACGACTTCACCAACACCACGGCCTACCCGTACTACCGGCTGAACGTCACCGCGAACTCCGGCGACTCGCTCATCCAGCTCGCCGACTGGGACATCAGCGACGGCACCACCACCGTGCCGCCGGCCACGCCGATGGTCACCAAGTCCGGCTCCGGCCCGGTCAGCGGCTACAACATGAAGCCCAACGCCGGCTTCACCGGCACCGCTTCGCTGCGGTACTCCGGTGGCGCGCAGGCCGACGGCGAGTCGTCCGCGACCAACAAGCTGTTCGACGTCGACATCCCGGTCGGCCCGAAGACCCAGCTGTCGTACAAGATCTTCCCGGAGTTCACCGGCCGCGACACCCAGTACCCGTCGCAGTTCGCCGCCGTGAACCTGCACTTCACCGACGGCACGTACCTGAGCGCGCTGAAGCCGGTCGACCAGCACGGCTACGCCCTCACGCCGGACGGCCAGGGCGCGTCGAAGGTGCTCTACGCCGACCAGTGGAACGCCGTGTCGTCCGAGATCGGCAAGGTCGCCGCGGGCAAGACGATCGACCGCGTCCTGCTGTCGTACGACGACCCGAAGGCGAAGGCCGCGACCCGCTTCCAGGGCTGGATCGACGACCTCACCGTCACCGGGACGCCCACCCCGATCGACGGCTCCAGCCTGACCAACTTCGTGGACACGCGCCGCGGCACCAACGCCTCCGGCTCGTTCTCGCGCGGCAACAACCTGCCGATCGCGGCGGTGCCGAACGGCTTCAACTTCTTCACGCCGGTCACCGACGCGTCGTCCAACTCGTGGGAGTACTCCTACCAGCAGGGCAACAACGCGGCGAACCTGCCGACGCTGCAGGGCCTCGCGATCTCGCACGAGCCCAGCCCGTGGATGGGCGACCGCGACCAGATGTCGGTCATGCCGGTCCCGGCCGGCGGGTCGCTCACCGGCTCGCCGAGCAGCCGCGCCCTCGCGTTCAGCCACGCCGACGAGACCGCGCAGCCCGACTACTACCGCGTGAAGCTGCAGAACGGCCTGGTCGCGCAGATGTCGCCGACCGACCACGGCGGCATCATGCAGTTCAGCTTCCCGGCCGGGCAGTCCACCGGCAGCCTGGTGTTCTTCAACGGCACCTTCACCCTGGCTGCCGACGGCACGTTCACCGGGTGGGTCGACAACGGCAGCGGCCTGTCCGCCGGCCGCAGCCGGATGTTCGTCTCCGGCGCGTTCGACCGCGCCCCGACGGCCTCCACCGCCACCTCCGCGACGTTCGACACCTCGTCGAACTCGCAGGTGACGATGCGCATCGCGACGTCGTTCATCTCGACCGCCCAGGCGCGCAAGAACCTGGACCTCGAGGTCACCGGCCGCAGTCTCGACCAGGTGCACACCGCGGCCACCGCGGCCTGGAACGACCGCCTCGGCCGGATCTCCGTGGAGGGCGCTACCCAGACCCAGCGGGTGACGCTGTACTCCAACCTGTACCGGCTGAACCTGTACCCGAACTCGCAGTCGGAGAACACCGGTACCGCGGCCGCGCCGCACTGGCAGTACGCCAGCCCGGTGTCGCCGGCGACCGGCGCGTCCACCGCGACCGCGACCGGCGCGAAGCTCGTCGACGGCCAGATCTACGTCAACAACGGGTTCTGGGACACCTACCGCACGGTGTGGCCCGCGTACTCGCTGCTGTACCCGGACGTCGCCGCCAAGATCGCCGACGGCTTCGTCCAGCAGTACCGCGACGGCGGCTGGATCGCCCGCTGGTCGTCCCCGGGCTACGCCGACCTGATGACCGGCACCAGCGCCGACAACGCGCTCGCCGAGGCGTACCTCAACGGCGTGAAGCTGCCCGACCCGCTCTCCGCGTACGACGCGATCGTCAAGGACGCCACCGTCGCCTCCGGGCGCAGCGAGGTCGGCCGCAAGGGCATCGAGTCCTCGCTCTTCCTCGGCTACACCCCCACCAGCACCGGCGAGTCGGTGTCGTGGGCGCTCGAGGGCTTCATCAGCGACTACGGCATCGGCAACATGGGCGCGGCCCTGGCCAAGGACCCGAAGACGCCGAAGTCCGAGGTCGGCCGGCTGAAGGAGGAGTCCGCGTACTTCCTGCAGCGCGCCCGTGACTACGTCAACCTCTTCGACCCCAAGTCGAAGTTCTTCCAGGGCCGCACCGCCAAGGGCGACTTCCTGTCCGGCAACCCGCTCGACTGGGGCGGCGTCTACACCGAGACGGACGGCTGGAACTACGCGTTCACCGCGCAGCAGGACGGCCAGGGCCTGGCCAACCTGTACGGCGGCCAGAAGGGCCTGGAGGACAAGCTCGACCAGTTCTTCGCCACGCCCGAGAACGCCGACCACCCCGGCGGCTACGGCGGCACCATCCACGAGATGGTCGAGGCGCAGGCCGTGCGCATGGGCCAGCTCGGCATGAGCAACCAGCCCTCGCACCACATCCCGTACATGTACGACTACGCCGGCGCGCCCGCCAAGACGCAGGCGCTCGTCCGGGAGATCATGCAGCGCCTGTATGTGGGCGACGAGATCGGCCAGGGCTACGCGGGCGACGAGGACAACGGCGAGACGTCGTCCTGGTACATCCTCAGCTCGCTGGGCATCTACCCGCTGCAGGTCGGCTCGCCCAACTGGGCCATCGGCTCGCCGCAGTTCACCCAGATGACCGTGCACCGCAGCACCGGCGACATCGTCGTCAACGCGCCCGGCAACAGCACGCAGAACGTCTACGTGCAGGGCGTGACGGTCAACGGCAAGACGCAGCGCACCACGTCCATCGACTCGTCCGTGCTCGCGCACGGCGGGACGATCGACTTCAGCATGGGCGCGAAGCCGTCCACGTGGGGCACCGGCAGCAACGACGCCCCGCCGTCCCTCACCAAGGGCGCGGCGGTGCCCAAGCCGCTGCAGGACACCACCGGTCCGGGCCTCGGCACCGCGACCACCGACGGCGGCCAGGACGCCTCGAAGCTCTTCGACGACTCGTCGACGACGCAGGTCACCTTCGCCTCCGGCACCCCGACCGTCACCTGGGCCTACCGGGGCGGCAAGCAGGCGCCGACGACCTACACCCTCACCTCGGGTGCGGCCGCCGGTGACCCGCAGGACTGGAAGCTGCAGGGCTCGAACGACGGGATCACCTGGACGACGGTGGACTCGCGCAGCGGCGAGACGTTCCCGTGGCGCGACCAGACCCGGCCGTTCACCGTCGAGAACCCGGGCCGCTTCGGGCAGTTCCGCCTCGTGGTGACCAAGACCGCGGGCGCGGCGCAGACGAACCTCGCCGAGGTCGAGCTGCTGGCCGGCGGCGACGTCCAGCTGGGCGGCGGCGCGGTCAGCGTCAGCGCCGCGCAGGACCCGGTGCCCGCCACGTCGGGCGTCGCGGTCTCCGCGCCGCTGGCGACGATCGTCGGCGGCACGGCGAGCGGCTACCAGGCCACCGTCAACTGGGGCGACGGCACGCCGGCCACCGCCGGCACGATCGCGCCGAGCTCGCGGGCCGTGTCCAGCGTCAGCGGATCGCACACCTACGCCAAGCCCGGCTACTACCAGGCGAGCGTGCAGGTGACCGACGGCACGAGCCAGGCGTCCACGACCGTGGGCGTCCAGGTCTCCTACGCCCCGGCCTCCGGCCTCACCGCCGCGTTCGACACCACGTGCATCGGTGACGACGGGTCGCTGGCGGCGGACTGCGACTCCGTCGGCTACGGGTTCTCCCGCACCGCGCTGGCCGCGGCCGGCGTCAAGCAGGGCACGTCCGAGCAGGTCCCGGGCACGTCCCTGCACTTCACCCTGCCGGTGGTCGCCCCGGGTGCGCCCGACGACGCGACCGGCAACGGCAGCACCATCGCGCTGGACCTGCCGTCCGACGCGAAGAGCATCTCCTTCGTCGGCACCGGCACGGAGGGCAACCAGAGCACCACCGCCACCGCGACGTTCGCCGACGGCAGCACGGACAGCCTCCCGATCCAGTTCAGCGACTGGACGCTGGGCGGCAACGCCAACGGCACGCCGGCCTTCGGCAACATCGTCGTGGCCAAGTCCGCGTACCGGCTGGCCGGGGCGTCCAAGGACGGCGCGCAGCCGTTCCTGCTCGCCACCACCCCGTACCAGATCCCGGACGGCAAGAAGCTCGTCTCCATCACCCTGCCGAAGCAGACCGGCGACCCCGGCACCGTCGGCAGGATCCACGTGTTCGCCATCGCCGACGACGGCACGCCCGTCGCCCCGCTGGCGGCGACCGCGCCGAAGGCCCAGACGGCGACGGCCGGGAACGCCCTGACGGCGGACCTCGGTTCGGTCACCGGCGGCGTCCCCGGCGACGGCGGCTACCAGGCCCGGGTGCAGTGGGGTGACGGCGGCGTCCCCGAGGACGTCACCGTCGGCTCCTCCGGCGCCCTGGCCGGCCAGCACACGTACCAGCAGCCGGGCACCTACACGGTGCACGTCACCACCTGGGACACGCAGTCCAGCGCCACCGTCACCTTCACGGTGACCGTGGCGGGCCAGGCCGCGGCCCCGGCCGTCACCGCCAAGGCGGCGTCCGGCACGTCGGTCGTCCTGACCGGCAGCGGGTTCAAGGCGGGGGAGCGGGTGACGGTGAAGCTGTCCACCGGCTCCGCCGCGGCCGTCACCGTGACGGCGACGTCGTCCGGTGACATCGAGGCTACGGTCGCGGTGCCCCACGGCACCCGGCCCGGCCGCTACTCCGTGACCGCCACCGGCTCGTCCTCCCGGACCCCGTCGACGGCCACCGTCCAGCTGGGCGCCACCGCACACCCGTCGGCACCTTCCTACGACACCCCGGTCATCCCGACCAGCACCCCCAAGCCCGGGGGCGCGTCGGCCTGACCCGACCCGAGACGGAGTGCCCGGCCCGCATCACGCGAGCCGGGCACTCCGGCGTTCGGCCTCGTTCACGTACTCATCCGGTCACAGAGGCAGGTCGTCCGGCAGGAGGCGGAAGCACTTGTGCCGACCCAGTGGGCGCAGGGCACGGAAGTCCCGGCGGTCGAGGGTGAGAACGGCGTCGGTGTCGTAGTCCGCGGCCAGCGCGACGTTCACGGCGTCGGCGAGGTCGAGGTTCAGGGCGTGGTAGCGGGCCCGCAGCGACTGCGCGGTCGCGAGATGGGTCTCGGTGACCTCCGGCACCACGATCCTGCTCACCCGCATCCAGCGCCGGATGTCGTCGACAGCGCTGACCGCGGCCTCCCGCCCCAGCTCACGGGTGGCCACGTGGTCGATCTCCGCGAGGAGCAACGGCGACATGACGAGGAGACCCGCGGCCATCAGGGCCTCACCCGCGCCCTGATGCTCCGGGTGGGTCGAGTCGAGTGCGGCGAGCAGTCCCGAGGTGTCGGCGACGACGACGATCACGCAGCGCTTCCGGGCTCGTCGTCGTGCAGCACGGCGTCGGCAACGGCGTCACGGACGTCTTCCCCGGTGGGAGTACGGCCCGCGCCCTCGAAGGTCCGTGAGAACAGGGGCTCGTCCCAGACCCGGTTGGCCATGGCCGCGAGGTGGATCCCTTCGCGAATGATCTCTGCCTCGCTGATCCCACGCCGCTCCGCGGCCTCTTTGATGATGCCGAGATCTTCGGGGTCGGCGTAGACGTTCGTACGCTTCATGGACATGTACTAAAGCTAACACATGTGTGACGAGTGGTACATGTCGCCGCTGCCGGCCTGCCCGGCGGAGTCAGTATCGGCGCGTCGCCGGCATCGCGCTCAGCCGTTGAACGCCTTGCGGAGGCGGGTCGCGGCTTCTTCCAGGACGTCGTGCTGTTTGCAGAAGGCGAAGCGGACCTGGGTGCGGCCGGCGGTGGGGTGGTCGTAGAAGACGGAGTTGGGGACGGCGACGACGCCGCAGCGTTCGGGGAGGGCGCGGCAGAAGGTCAGGGCGTCGGTGGCGGGGGCGAGGGGGGCGATGTCGGTGGTGATGAAGTAGGTGCCCTGGGGGCGGTGGACCTCGAAGCCGGCGGCGGCGAGGCCGGTGGCGAGGATGTCGCGCTTGGCCTGGAGGTCGTCGCGGAGCGCGGTGTAGTACGCGTCGGGCAGTGCCAGGGCCTCGGCGACGGCGTACTGGAAGGGCCCCGAGGCGACGTAGGTGAGGAACTGCTTGGCCGTGCGGACCGCGGCCACCAGCTCCCGGCTGCCGGTGACCCAGCCGACCTTCCAGCCGGTGAAGGAGAACGTCTTGCCGGCGGACGAGATGGAGACGGTGCGGTCGCGCATGCCGGGGAGGGCGATGAGCGGGGTGTGCACGGTGCCGTCGAACGTCAGGTGCTCGTAGACCTCGTCGGTGACGACGATCAGGTCGCGTTCCACGGCCAGTTCGGCGATCGCCGCCAGTTCGCCGGGGGTGAGGACCATGCCGGTCGGGTTGTGCGGGGAGTTGAGGAGCAGCAGCCGGGTGCGGGGCGTGATCGCGTCCCGCAGCGCGTCGAGGTCGGGACGGAAGTCCGGTGCGCGCAGCGTCAGCGGGACGCGGACCGCGCCGGCCATCGCGACGCACGCGGCGTAGGAGTCGTAGAACGGCTCGAACGCGACGACCTCGTCGCCGGGTTCGAGGAGCGCGAGCATGGTCGCGGCGATCGCCTCGGTCGCCCCCGCGGTGACCAGCACCTCGGTGTCCGGGTCGAACGCCAGCCCGTAGAAACGCTGTTGGTGCGCGACGATCGCGGCGCGCAGCTCCGGGACGCCGGTCCCCGGCGGGTACTGGTTGCCGCGCCCGTCGCGCAGCGCCCGGACCGCCGCCTCGCGCACGGACTCCGGCCCGTCCGTGTCGGGGAAGCCCTGCCCCAGGTTGATCGCGCCGGTCGCGGCCGCCAGCGCCGACATCTCCGCGAAGATCGTCGTCCCGAGCCCGTCCAGCCTCCGGTTGAGCAACGCCCTGTCCCTGACCCGCATGAGCCCGCACCCGCTTCCGGCGTCCGTCCTCCCGGCAGCCGCCGCCCGGGCTGCCCGCTTCCGACCGGTCGAGCGTACTTCCCCCGCCGAACCGGACATCCCCGGACGCCCCATCGGAACACCTGAGCCCACAAGCGCTCCAAGGGATGGAAAGTACGCACAGAAGGGTAAAAACACTGAGGACGGCGCGCGTTTCGTGATTCCGTGGGCCTCGACACCCACTGGGTCCCGCGCGGATCCGTGGACTCCACGGGGCACGAGCCGACGCTTCTCCCGGTCACCCGACAGGACGCCGACCGGCACTCCGAGAGGTTCACGGTGAGGTGCGCTACGGCCGATCCCTCAACCGTGCGTGTTCCAGTGCGTGCCTGTTCCCCAGCGTGCTTGCGGAGCCGATCGATGCTCACCACCCTTCAGACCACCTACACCGACACCCGCGCGGGTGACCTCGCCTGGTGCCTCGGCAAGGAGCCCCTGCCGGCACTCGCCGTGCTCGACGTCGAGATCGGCGACGGGCAGAACCTGCGCGCCCAGGTCGAGTTACGGCTCCTCGGGGCGTCCCACCAGGTGCTCGTCGACGCCGGCAGCGACGGCTGCTCGGAGACCGTGGCGTGCCTGCCGGGCAGCCAGGCGCCGCTGCCGCTCGGGGTGGCCCGCCGGATCGGGACCTGGGACTACGAGTTCGCGGCGCGCATCGAGACCCTCTCGGCGGGCTCGTTCGCGGGCCGCGCCCAGGAGTTGCTGGCGCTGGTCGCCGACCACCCGCAGGGCCTGGCGGGCACGTTCCCCGGCGACCCGCACGCGTTCACCGCCCTGCTGGTGCAGTGCGTGGACGGCGGTGTGCGCTGGCGTACGTGGCACGCCTACCCCCAGGAGGGGCGCCTGGTGGCGACCCGCACCCGGATCAGCGTGCTGCCGTGATCCTCCAAGCGCCGTCAACAGACGCCGTATTGCACTCCTGTGGGTGACGGGCGGCGACCGGACCCTGACATAGCGTGCACTCATGATCGACCAGCACGGCCGGACCACGGCCCCTCCGCGGCGCGCGGCACGGCTGCCCGTGCCCGTGGCAGCGGCGCGCGCGCTGATCCTGGCCGCGGTGTTCGTCTGCGCGGCCTGCGGCCTGGTCTACGAGCTGGAGCTCGTCGCCCTCGCCTCGTACCTGGTCGGCGACTCCGTCACCCAGGCCTCCGTCGTCCTGTCGGTCATGGTCTTCGCCATGGGCTGCGGCTCGCTGCTCGCCAAACGCCTGCGGGCCCGCGCGGCCGCCGCGTTCGCCGCCGTGGAGTCCGTGCTCGCACTCGTCGGCGGCCTCTCGGTGATGGTGCTCTACGGCTTCTTCGCCTGGTACGGGCAGGCCCGCCCGGCCATGGTCGGCTGCGCGTTCGCGATCGGGGTGCTCATCGGCGCGGAGGTGCCGCTGCTGATGACGCTCGTCCAGCGGATCAGACGGCAGGACGCGGGCGGTGCCGTCGCCGACCTGTTCGCCGCGGACTACGTGGGCGCGCTCGTCGGCGGGCTCGCCTTCCCGTTCCTGCTGCTGCCCCGGTTCGGCCAGCTGACCGGTGCGCTGGCCACCGGCGTCGTGAACGCCGTCGCCGGCGGGGCCGTCGTGCTGTGGCTGTTCCGCGCGGACCTCACGCGCCGCGAACGGGTCCGGCTGCTCGTCGCCAACGTGGCCGTGCTCGCCGTCCTCGGCGGCGCTGCGTGGGCCGCCGGGCCCTTCGAACGGGCCGCGCGCCGCGCCGTGTACGGCGGCGACGTGCGGGTCGCCGAGCAGACGCCCCTCCAGGAACTCGTGCTCACCGGCGGGACCGGACGCCCGCTGCGGCTCTACCTCGACGGACGGCTGGCCGTCTGCGGCCCGGACGCCGCCGCGTACGGCCGGGCCCTGGCCGGCCCCGCGCTGGCCGGCGGCGCCGCGCGGGTGCTGGTGCTGGGCGGCGGGGACGGTGTCGTCGCCGCCGAGGCGCTGCGGCACACCGGAGTGCGCGAGGTGACGGTCGTCGACGCGGACGGCGGACTGCTGCGGCTCGGCCGCACCGATCCCGGGCTCGGCGCGCTCAACGGGCACGCCTTCGCCGACGGGCGCGTGCGCGCGGTGGCCGCGGACCCCTTCGACTGGCTGCGGGGCGCTGCGCGCGGCACGTACGACGTGATCCTGGCGGATCTGCCCGCGCCCGGGCAGTCGCGGTCCGCCAAGTACTACTCCGAGGAGTTCTACGGACTGGCCGGCCGCGCCCTCGCCCCCGGCGGGCGGCTCGCCGTCCACAGCGGGTCCTCCCTGTGGACGGTCCGCGCGACGCTCGCCGCGGCAGGCGTCTCCGCGTCCGCGTACCGGGCCCCGGGCCCGGCCTGTGGCCCCTCCACCTTCCTCCTCGCCGGCGCTCCCCTGCCGCCGACGGTCACCCCCCTCGCCCCACCCGCGACCCCGCCCCCACCCCCCTCCACCCTCCTCCGCCCCCGCGTCTAGCCTCCCGCAGGGTTCGCCGGATTTGCCCCTCCGGGGCTTGTCGGCCGTCCACCGGCCGGTGGGTGGGTGGCTCGGCATCCGGGGTGCCACGCGCTGCGCGCTGCCGTCTGCGGGTCTCGTCGTGGCTTGTCGCGCAGTTCCCCGCGCCCCTTCGGCTTCCGGGGTGCCCCCGGGGCTTGTTCGGCCGTGTGCCGCGCCGTCGTGGTTTGTCGCGCTGGGGGCACCTCCCGGCCGAAGGCTGGGGGACCCCGCGCCCCTGCGGGGCTCGTCCAGCCCCTTGCGGTGCGTTGCCGTGTCCCGGCCGGTGGTGGGTTGCTCGCGCAGTTCCTCGCGCCCCCATTTTCGTGCCCTTTGTCCATGGGGTCGGGGGCGCTCCGGAAGCGTCTCCTCGGAAATGTGCATACGGGTTCGTCCGTGTTGTTGCCCGGGGGCCGCGCACATTTCTCTGCGGGGAGCACTTCCTCCCCACCCCCTCCCGCTGATCCACCGTGCGTGATCGGGTCACGCCCTCCCGCAGACGGGGACCGGCCGGAAGGGGACGATCCGGGTGTGTCCCCGCAGAACTGTGCATCCGCCCGCCCAGCCGAACGAAGGAACGGTGCACGCACAGTTCGAGGAGACACTCCCGGAGTGGCCCCTGACCCCACCCACGAACCTGCACCGCCAGGGGCGCGGGGAACTGCGCGAGCAACCACGACGAGACCGTCAGACGGCAGCGCGCAGCGCGAGGCACCCCGGAAGCCGCAGGGGCGCGAGGAACTGCGCGACAAGCCACAACGGCGCGGCACACCCCGAGCAAGCCCCGGGGGCACCCCGTTGGCACCCCGTTGGACGGAACGGGGACGGGGAGAGGAAAACCCGGGGACGTGGAACGTCAAGGAAGGCCCCGGCTGGGTAGGCTCCGCCGCATGGAGCACGAGTCCTTCGTCCCGATCCCCCCGGCCCGCCTGACGCAGGCGCTCCGCTCACCGGCGGTGCTCGCCGCGAGCCTCCCGGGCTGGCAGCCCGACCGTGCCGAGGCCACGGACGCGCCGCCGAACGGGGCCCGCGGCCGCCTGCGGCTGCGCGTCGCCGGCTCGACCGTCACCTACCGCGGCACCGTCACGCTGACCGGCGACGCGTCCCCGTTCACCCTGGAGGCCCAGGGCGAGGAGGTTCGCGGCACCGGCACGGTGAAGGCCAGCGCCGAGCTGATCCTGGCGGCCACCGAGCAGCCCGAGCCCGGCACCGCGCTGACGTTCCGCGGCAGCGCCGAGGCCGACGGCCGCCTGACCTCGTACGACGACGCGGTGGTGGAGTCCGCCCTGCGGCGCCTGCTGGACCGTTTCTCCGCGGAGCTGGCCGCCAACGCCCCGGAGGGCGACATGCCCGTCGCGGCGGAGGAGGCCCCCGAGGACCGGGCCGAGGAGCCCGCACCCCCCGGCGACGCCCCCGACGCCCGCGACGATGACGACGTCCCCGACGTCGTGGACGACGACGGCGAGCCCGTGCCGTCCTCCGACCTGGAAGAGTTCGAGCTGGTCGAGGTGGAGGTCGAGGTGCCGGAGAGCGCCGCCGCGCTCGACGACCTGGTGACGCCGGCCGAGGCCGCGCACGCCCGCCGCACGATGATCGGCCGCAGCGCCGAGGAGGTCGACCACGCGCCGCCGCGCGGCCGCTACGCGCCGGTGCCCGCGCCGGACTCCGGGACCGCGACGGCGACCCTGCGCTGGGCCGCGCCCGCCGCCGCCGCGCTGCTGGCCTCGGCCGTCGTCGTCGGACGGGTGCTGCGCCGCCGCAGGTGAGCCCGGCCTGCGGGACCCACGGGGGAGCCCCGGCCGAGCAGGTGCGCCGAGTGGGGGCGCCGCGAGGTGCCCGCTAGGCTCGTCGTGTGCACAACGACACGACGCTGACGGCGGGCGACGCCGAACTGACCTTGCAGCCCGAGCACGGTTGCCGGATCGCCTCGCTGAAGGTCGGCGGGACGGAACTCCTGCGCCAGGGCGAGAAATTCGGCGCCTTCATCATGGTGCCGTGGTGCGGCAGGACCGAGAACGGCGAGTTCCGCAACGGGCAGGTGACGCACCAGCTGCCCGTCGACGCGCCGCCGCACGCGATCCACGGCACCGGCCGCCACTCCGTGTGGCACGAGGCCGCGCCCGCCACGGAGACCACCGCGGCGCACTACTTCGACCTCGCGGACCCGTGGCCGTACCCCGGCCGGGTCACCCAGACCGTCGAACTCTCCCCGCACAGCGTGAAGCTGACGCTGAGCGTCGAGGCGACCGGCGACTCCTTCCCCGCGCAGGCGGGCTGGCACCCCTGGTGGCTGCGCAACCTCGGTCAGGGCGGCCAGGACGTCGAGTTGACGTTCAGCGCGGACTGGCAGGAGGAGCGGGGCGACAACCACCTGCCGAACGGCAACCGGATCGATCCCAAGCCGGGCCCGTGGGACGACTGCTTCGGCATGCCCGACGGCGTCGACGTCACGCTGAACTGGCCGGGCGAGATGCGCCTGCGGATCACCAGCCCGTCCGAGTGGGCGGTGATCTACACCGAGCAGCCCGAGGCGGTCTGCGTCGAGCCGCAGTCCGGTCCGCCGAACGGCCTCAACACGCTGCCGCGCCTGGTCACCCCGATCGACCCGCTGGAGATCACCACCGAGTGGACCTGGCACCGCATCGGCTGACCGGGCGGCGCCGCGGCCTCGGTTAGTCTCGTCGGCATGAGCGACGACGTACGCGCTGCCCTGCTGGGGCAGATCAAGGACAAGGCCGTCGTGCACGGCAAGGTGACCCTCTCGTCCGGGCTTGAGGCCGACTTCTACATCGACCTGCGCCGGATCACGCTGGACGGGGAGGCCGCGCCGCTCGCCGGGCAGGTGATGCTCGACCTGACCGAGGACCTGGACTTCGACGCGGTCGGCGGCCTGACGCTGGGCGCCGACCCGGTGGCCACCTCGATGCTGCACGCGGCCGCCGCGCGCGGCCGCCGGCTCGACGCGTTCGTGGTGCGCAAGGCCACCAAGGCGCACGGGCTGCAGCGCCGGATCGAGGGCACCGAGGTCAAGGGCCGCCGCGTGCTGGTCGTCGAGGACACCTCGACGACCGGCGGCTCCCCGCTCACCGCGGTCGAGGCCGTGCGGGAGGCGGGCGGCGAGGTCGTGGCGGTCGCGGTGATCGTCGACCGCGGCGCCGCGCCGAAGATCACCGAGGCCGGCCTGCCCTACCTCGCCGCGTACTCGCTCGCCGACCTCGGCCTGGACTGACGGCACCCGGTCCGCGGCGACCCGCCGGTGGCCGGCCACGCGGTGGCCGGCACGGCCGACTCGCCTGCTCCGGCCTGCGGTTGGGCGGCCCCCGGAGGGTTTCACGTGAAACCCTCCGGGGGCCGTCGCATGCCTGGCGGGCACCGAGGTGGTGTATCCGTTCGAGTCTGGGAAGATAAGGGCGACGATGACGTCGCCACGCCAGCAGGACCACCCGCAGAACCACGAGGAGCGGACACGATGCCCATCGCAACCCCCGAGGTCTACAACGAGATGCTCGACCGCGCGAAGGCGGGCAAGTTCGCCTACCCGGCGATCAACGTCACCTCGTCGCAGACGCTGCACGCCGCGCTGCGCGGTCTCGCCGAGGCGGAGAGCGACGGCATCATCCAGATCTCCACGGGCGGCGCCGAGTTCCTGGGCGGCCAGTACAGCAAGGACATGGTCACCGGTGCGGTGGCGCTCGCCGAGTTCGCGCACATCGTCGCCGAGAAGTACCCGGTCACGGTCGCGCTGCACACCGACCACTGCCCGAAGGACAAGCTGGACGGCTACGTCCGCCCGCTGCTGAAGATCTCCCAGGACCGCGTGGCCGCCGGCCGCGACCCGCTGTTCCAGTCCCACATGTGGGACGGCTCCGCGGAGACCCTCGACGACAACCTGGCCATCGCCAAGGAACTGCTCGCCGAGGCCGTGAAGGCCCACATCATCCTGGAGATGGAGATCACCCCGACCGGCGGTGAGGAGGACGGTGTCTCGCACGAGATCAACGAGTCCCTCTACACCACGGTCGACGACGCGTTCCGCACGGTCGACGCGGTGGGCCTCGGCGAGCACGGCCGCTACCTGCTCGCCGCCTCCTTCGGCAACGTGCACGGCGTGTACAAGCCGGGCAACGTGGTGCTGCGCCCGGGCATCCTCAAGGAGCTGCAGGACGCGGTCGGCCAGAAGGCCGGCAAGTCCAACCCGTTCGACTTCGTCTTCCACGGCGGCTCCGGCTCCACGCAGGAGGAGATCGACGAGGCGCTGGAGAACGGCGTCGTCAAGATGAACATCGACACCGACCTGCAGTACGCCTTCACCCGGCCGGTCGCGGGGCACATGTTCGCCAACTACGACGGCGTGCTGAAGGTCGACGGCGAGGTCGGCAACAAGAAGGCCTACGACCCGCGCGTCTGGGGCAAGGCCGCCGAGGCGGGCATGGCCGCGCGCGTGGTCGTCGCCGCCGAGAACCTGCGCTCCACGGGCCGGAAGCTGAAGTAACGGCGTCCGCGCCCCCTCCGCGGGAGGACGCGGTCCCACGTCGCACGCGAAGGGCCCCCGGCAGATGCCGGGGGCCCTTCGCGTGGCCGCTGGGGCAGACTGGAGTCCATGTCCATTCACGAGAACCTGCTCGGGGGTCCCGCCCCGACGCACCTGCCCGACGACCCGGGACCGCGGGAGATGTTCGCCTCCGGCGCCACGCCCGCCGAGGTCGCCGCGCGCTACCCCACCTCCTCGCTGGCCTGGGCCCGGCTGGCCGACGACGCCTTCGAGGGCGGCCGGGTCGTCGAGTCGTACGCCTACGCCCGCACCGGATACCACCGCGGCCTGGACGCGCTGCGCCGGGCGGGCTGGAAGGGCCACGGCCCGGTGCCGTTCGAGCACGAGCCGAACCGCGGGTTCCTGCGGGCCCTGCACGCCCTCGCCCGCGCCGCACAGGCCATCGGCGAGGACGACGAGTACGAGCGCTGCACCGCCTTCCTGCGCGACAGCTCCCCGACGGCGGCCGACACCCTGGGCTGACCTGCGGCGAGAGCCCTTCCGCGGCGGCCGATTGTCGCAGTCTTGCCACAGCCGGCCGCCGCTTGGCATATCCACGTACTTGTGTGCGAGGGTGACCCCTGTTGCACGCAGAACGTCGATGCGCAGCACCGAAGCGCCGCGGGGGGCCGGGGCCAGGGATGTCGCTGCGCCCCCTGGGGGGAGTTTTGGTGGCAGATCGCCGCCGTCAGCGCAGCCGCGGACGGTCCACTCGTCGTGCCGCGATAGCGGCATTCATCGCGGCCTGCGTCGTCGCCCTGTGCTGCGGGGTGGGGTACGCCGCCTGGGACTCCCGGCACGGCGGCTCCGCGGCCGCGCTCGAGGACGGGATGAGCGCCGCCACCACACCTCCGGCCGGGGCCTCGGACGTCGAGGGCAGCCTGCCAGGTACGGCGACCGCGACCACGCCGACCCCCACCCGCACCACGCCGTCCCCGACGCCCACGCCGACGAAGACGGCGCCGCCGAAGGTCCCGAACTCCGGCAGCGGCACCTTCACCACGGCCAGGGCCAACGGGACCGCGTCCGGGCAGGGCCGCATCCGCCGCTACAAGGTGCAGGTCGAAGGCGGCATCGACCTGTCGTCCAGCGCCGCGGCCCAGGAGATCGCGCAGATCCTGGCCAACCCGCGCGGCTGGACCGCGGACGGCCACGACGGCTTCCAGCTCGTCTCGTCCGGATACGCCGACTTCGTCATCAAGATCGCGACCCCGAACACGGTGGACGCCATCTGCGGGCAGGCTGGCCTGCTCACCCACGGCGAGGTGAACTGCGACGTCGGTGCGACCGTCGTGGTCAACCTCAAGCGCTGGATGCTGGGCTCGCCGGAGTTCAGCGGCCCGATCGGTGAGTACCGGGCGCTGATCATCAACCACGAGGTCGGGCACCGCATCGGCCACGGCCACGAGGCCTGCCCGGGTCCGGGCAAGCTCGCGCCCGTGATGATGCAGCAGATCAAGGGTCTGCACGGGTGCATCGCCAACGCGTGGCCGTACGACAGCGCGGGACACTACATCCAGGGACCGCCGACCGCCTGATCCTGCGGGCCTTGCCGGATCGGCCGGGACCGCAGATGATCTCGGCACAGCCCGGTGACCCCGGGCCACGCTCTGGAGGTAAGCCATGTCCGATGCACCGACCGAAGAGGCGGCGACCCCGAACCTCTCGTTCGAGGGCACGACCCCTTACGAGGACTACGTGCAGGCGTCCGTCCTCACCCACCTGCAGCACCCGCTGTCCGACGAACCAGGCGAGATGGCGTTCCTCGTCACCACGCAGGTCATGGAGCTGTGGTTCACCCTGCTGGTCCACGAGTGGACCACCGCGGCCGCCGCCCTGCGCCGGGACGACCTGCCGCGGGCGATGGCCGCCCTGCGCCGCAGCCTGCCCGAGCTGGAGTCGCTCAACGCCTCCTGGAAGCCGATCGCCCACCTCACCCCCGCCCAGTTCAACGCGTACCGCTCGGCCCTCGGCGAGGGCTCCGGGTTCCAGTCCGCGATGTACCGGCGGCTGGAGTTCCTGCTCGGCGAGAAGTCCGCGTCCATGCTCGTGCCGCACCGGGGCACCCCCAGCGCCCACGCCGAGCTGGAGAAGGCCCTCACGGAGCCGAGCCTGTACGACGAGGTGCTGCGGCTGCTGGCCCGCCGCGGGTACGCCGTGCCGGCCGTGGTCCTCGAGCGGGACCCGAGCCTGCGCTACGAGCCGCACCCCGAGGTCGAGGCCGCCTGGCAGAGCGTCTACGCCGACCCCGACCAGGACTCCGACCTGGTCCGCCTCGGCGAACTGCTCACCGACGTCGCCGAGCTCGTCTGGCGCTGGCGCAACGACCACCTGGTCGCGACGCGGCGCGCGATGGGCGCCAAGCAGGGCACCGGCGGCTCCGCGGGGGTGGCCTGGCTGGAGAAGCGCGCGACCAAGAACGTCTTCCCCGAACTGTGGACGGCCCGCAGCCATGTCTGAGCCGACGACGACCGGGCCGCTGACGCAGCCCCACGCGCGCGCCACTCCGTCCGCGACAGCCGCCGCCGGCGGCCTCGCCGCCCGCGCCGCCGGACTGGACGCGGCCGACCCGCTCGCATCCGTCCGCGACCGGTTCGAGCTGGTGGCGGACGAGGTCTACCTCGACGGCAACTCGCTGGGCCCGCCCACCACCCGGGTCATGGAGCGGCTGTCCGACGTCGTCGGCCGCGAGTGGGGCCGGCTCGGCATCCGCTCCTGGGACGGCAGCGGCTGGTGGACGGCCCCCGAGCGCATCGGCGACCGCGTCGGCGCGCTCGTCGGCGCGGCCCCCGGCCAGGTCGTCGTCGGCGACTCCACCAGCGTCAACGTCTTCAAGGCGCTCGTCGCCGCGGTGCGGATGGCCCCGGAGGGCCGCGACGAGATCCTCGTGGACGCCGCGACCTTCCCGACCGACGGCTACATCGCCGAGTCCGCCGCCCGGATGACCGGCTGCCACGTGCGTCCCGTGCCCGCGGCGGAGATCGGCGCGGCGGCGGGGGAGCGGACCGCCGCGGCCCTGGTCAACCACGTCGACTACCGCAGCGGCCGGCTGCACGACCTGCCGTCGGTGACCGCCGCCCTGCATGCGGCCGGCGCGCTGGCCGTCTGGGACCTGTGCCACAGCGCCGGCGCGCTGCCCGTCGCCCTCGACGCGGACGGCGTCGACCTGGCCGTCGGCTGCACCTACAAGTACCTCAACGGCGGGCCCGGCTCGCCCGCGTACCTGTACGTCCGCCGCGCGCTGCAGCCGCGCTTCGACTCGCCGCTGCCGGGCTGGAACTCGCACGCCGACCCGTTCGGCATGGCCCCCGCCTACGCGCCGGGGGACGGCGCGGTCCGCGGGCGCGTCGGCACCCCGGAGATCCTGTCGCTGCTCGCCCTGGACACCGCCCTGGACGCCTGGGACGGGGTGGCCGTCGCCGACGTACGGGCGAAGAGCCTGGCGCTGACGGACTTCTTCCTGGAGTGCGTGGACGCGCTGGTGCCGGCCGGCCGCGTGGAGTCGGTGACGCCGCAGGAGCACGCCGAACGCGGCAGCCAGGTCTCGCTGCGCTGCCACGACGCCGGCGAGGTCATGCGCGTGCTCCTCGAGCGCGGCGTCATCGGCGACCACCGCAGGCCGGACATCCTGCGGTTCGGCTTCACCCCGCTCTACACCCGCTTCGCCGACGCGCTGCAGGCCGCACGCGTCCTGGCCGACGTACTCGAAGGGACCCCCTGACCGATGGCCGACGCCGCCTCCGACGTGTCCCCGCCCGCCTCCGCGTCCCGGCACAGCTCCGATGCGCCGGATCCGGGCGAACGGGAGGCGGCGGAGGAGGCGTCGGCGTTCGGGCACGCACAGGTGCCGCCGGACGTCACCGTGGCCTATGGCGACCATCGCGACCAGGTGGTGGACTTCTACCGGCCCGCCTCCGCGCCGGGCCGGCCCGCGCCCTTGGTGGTCCTCATGCACGGCGGCGCCTGGCGCGCCCCCTACGACCGCGGCCATGTGTCCCCGCTCGCCGCCCACCTGGCCGCGCAGGGCTTCGCCGTGGCGTCGCTGGAGTACCGCCGCGGCGGCGCCGCGCAGGTCGCTCAGCAGCCCGCGGACCACGGCGCCGACGCGCTCTCCGGTCCGGCCGCGGGTGAGGCCCCTGACGCGCTGCCTCCCGCCGGCCGCTGGCCCGACACGCTCGACGACGTGGCCGCCGCCGTCGACGCGCTGCCCGGACTCGCCGTGGCCGCCCTCGGCGACGAGACCGTCGACCCCCGGCGCGTCGTACTCACCGGCCACAGCGCGGGCGGCCACCTCGCCCTGTGGGCGGCCGCACGGCACGTGCTCCCCCCTGATTCCCCCTGGCACCGCTCCTCACCTCCCCCGTTGCGCGGCGTCGTGGCTCTCGCCCCCATCGCCGACCTCGCCACGGCGGCCCGGCTGCACGTCTGCTCGGACGCGGTCGTCGACCTGCTCGGCGGTCCCGAACGACTCGGAGAACGCCTTCCGCACGCCGACCCGGCCCTGCTGCTGCCCACCGGAATCGCCACCACCATCGTGCACGGCACCACTGACAACGTGGTCCCGCCGCAGGTCAGCCAGGCTTTCGCGGACGCGGCGGCCGCGGCGGGGGAGGAGCCGGTAGTGGCGTGGCTGCCGGAGACCGGCCATTTCCCGCTGATCGACCCGGCCGCCCCCGCGGTGTCGGCGGTCGCCGACGAGATCGCCCAGCTGGCCTGGTAGCGGCAGCGGCACACCGGCTCCGGCGGCGGCTCCGGCCGCCTCCGAGCGGCGCGCCACGGCCCCTGCCAGGCCCCCGCGGCATTCCCGGGCAGCACGAAGCCCCCCGCCGAGGCGGGGGGCTCACAGTGCGTCAGGACGCCGGCGGACCGGCGGGCGCGGCCTTCGCCAGGGCCGCCCGGAGCTCAGCGGCTCCGCTTGGCCAGGCGCTCGACGTCGAGCAGGATCACGGCGCGGGCCTCCAGGCGCAGCCAGCCACGGCCCGCGAAGTCGGCGAGGGCCTTGTTCACGGTCTCGCGGGAGGCGCCGACGAGCTGCGCCAGCTCCTCCTGCGTGAGGTCGTGCACCACGTGGATGCCCTCCTCCGACTGCACGCCGAAGCGCCGCGAGAGGTCCAGCAGGGCCTTGGCGACACGGCCGGGCACGTCGGAGAAGACGAGGTCGGACATGACGTCGTTGGTCCGGCGCAGGCGGCGCGCCACGGCACGCAGCAGCGCGGTGGAGACCTCGGGCCGGACGTTCAGCCACGGCTGCAGGTCGCCGTGGCCCAGGCCCAGCAGCTTGACCTCGGTCAGGGCCGTGCCGGTGGCGGTGCGCGGGCCGGGGTCGAAGAGCGACAGCTCACCGATCAGCTCGCCGGGGCCGACCACGGCCAGCATGTTCTCGCGTCCGTCGGGCGAGGTGCGGTGCAGCTTCACCTTGCCTTCGGTGACGACGTACAGCCGGTCCCCGGGGTCGCCCTCGTGGAACAGCGAGTCGCCACGCGCGAGCGTGACCTCC
Source organism: Actinacidiphila rubida (assembly GCF_900110255.1). Classification (GTDB taxonomy): domain Bacteria; phylum Actinomycetota; class Actinomycetes; order Streptomycetales; family Streptomycetaceae; genus Actinacidiphila; species Actinacidiphila rubida. Next base: position 60,862 of record NZ_FODD01000026.1, on the reverse strand, counting down.
GTCATGGAGGCGCGCAGTTCAGCGGCCTGCTCGTCGTCGAGCGCCGCGAAAAGCGGAGCACGGCGCAGAACGTCGTCCACGAGCTCTCTCCTTGTCGACAGCCGACATCGCCGGGTTTTCCCCTGATGCACGACGTCTCAATCAGTGCGATCAATCACAAGGATGTCGTATCTATCCGCGGAGTAGTGTCCCGGGGGCCCGATTGGGCGTCGATTTCGGTGGTTCAGACCTTGCTTGGGGGCCGAATGAGTGGCGACAGTACCGGATTCCGCTCTCGGCGAACAGCCTTCGCGCGGCCCTCGGACGGCCCCAGCGCGCCCTCCGCGGGACCGGATCGGGGCGGGCGGTCCGAGGGCCGCGTCCGGGCCGCCACCTCGGCGTGCGCCCGGCGCGGCGGAATCGGCTGATCCCTGTCGGCGGCGCCCCGTAGGCTGCATGCATGGCGACAAGTGGTGCGGGTGGGGCCAAGGCCCGCCCGGTCAAGGAAGCCCCGGCCAAGAAGGCGGCCACGGCGAAGAAGGCGGCGCCGGCCGAGAAGGCCCCCGCCAGGAAGGCGGCCCCGGCGACGAAGACGGCCTCCACCAAGAAGGCCGCTCCGGCCGAGAAGGCCGCGGCGGTCGCGGTGAAGAAGGTGAAGGCTCCGCAGACGCACGCGGGGCTGGTCCGGCAGGCCCGGCGGATCAACCGCGAGCTGGCCGAGGTGTACCCGTACGCCCACCCGGAGCTGGACTTCCGGAACCCCTTCGAGCTGCTGATCGCCACCGTGCTGTCGGCGCAGACCACCGACCTGAGGGTCAACCAGACGACGCCCGCGCTGTTCGCCAAGTACCCCACGCCCGAGGACATGGCCGTGGCCAATCCCGAGGAGCTGGAGGAGATCCTGCGGCCGACCGGCTTCTTCCGGGCCAAGGCGCGGTCCGTGCTCGGCCTGTCGATCGCGCTGCGGGACGACTTCGGCGGGGAGGTGCCGGGTCGCCTGGAGGACCTGGTCAAGCTGCCGGGCGTCGGCCGCAAGACCGCCAACGTGGTGCTGGGCAACGCCTTCGGCGTCCCCGGCATCACCGTCGACACCCACTTCGGCCGCCTGTCCCGCCGGTTCGGCTGGACCACCTCGGAGGATCCCGAGCAGGTCGAGAAGGACGTCGCGGCGCTGTTCCCCAAGTCGGACTGGACGATGCTGTCGCACCGCGTGGTCTTCCACGGCCGCCGCATCTGCCACTCCCGCAAGCCCGCCTGCGGCGCCTGCCCGATCGCGCACCTGTGCCCGTCGAACGGCATCGGCGAGCTCGACCCGGACAAGGCCCGGAAGCTGCTGAAGTACGAGAAGGGCGGCTTCCCCGGGCAGCGGCTCAACCCCCCGCCGGACTACCCCGGGCAGCCCGCGCCGCCGCTGGGCGCCTCATGACGCAGGCGCACGGTGCCGACGCGGCGGGCGTCCGGGTCAGCGCGGAGGGTGTTCCCTCCTGGCTGGAACCCGTCGCCGCGTTGGTGCGGGCCGTGCGGCCCGAGCAGTTGAGCCGCTTCCTGCCGCCCGACGGCGAGGGCCGCCCCTCGGCGGTGCTGATCCTGTTCGGCGAGGGCGAGCAGGGCCCTGACCTGCTGCTGATCGAGCGTTCCGCGGCGCTGCGGTCGCACGCCGGCCAGCCGTCCTTCCCCGGGGGCGCGCTCGACCCGGAGGACGGCGACCCCGAGGGCGAGGGCCCGCTGCGCGCCGCGCTGCGCGAGGCCGAGGAGGAGACCGGCCTCGACCCGGCCGGTGTGCAGGTCTTCGGCGTGCTGCCGCGCCTGTACATCCCGGTGAGCGGCTTCGTGGTGACCCCGGTCATGGGCTGGTGGCGCGCGCCCAGCCCGGTCTCCGCGGTCGACCCGGCGGAGACCGCACGCGTGTTCCGGGTCCCTGTGGCGGACCTCACCGACCCGGCGAACCGCGCGACGCTCGTCCATCCCAGCGGCTTCCGCGGCCCGGCGTTCCTCGTCGACGGCGCCCTGGTCTGGGGCTTCACCGCCGGCCTGATCGACAAGATCCTGCACTACGCGGGCTGGGAACGGCCCTGGGACACCGAGCGGGTCGTGCCGCTGGGCGCGGCCTGAACGGGGTGGGCCGCCGAGGTTCCGGGAGGGGCGGGAGGGCCGGGGGAAGGGATCACGACGGCGCCCGTAGCGCCGTTACGGTCCCGCGTCCTCAGCCGGTCATGAGAACGTGTTCCCCGTGAACGTGCTGGACTTCCTGCTCATCCTCGCCGCCGCATGGTTCGCGGTGGTCGGCTACCGCCAGGGTTTCGTCGTCGGCATCCTGTCGGTGACGGGCTTCCTGGGCGGCGGGCTCGCCGCGGTCTACCTGCTCCCGCTGATCTGGGACAAGGCGACGGACGGCGCCACCCCCGGCTCGGTCGCGGTGATGACCGCGGTGGCGCTGGTCATCGTGTGCGCGTCGGTCGGTCAGGCGTTCACCACCCACCTGGGCGGCAAGGTGCGCACCAGGATCACCTGGTCGCCCGCGCGGGCGCTGGACGCCGGCGGCGGCGCGCTCGTCAACGTGATGGCGATGCTGCTGGTGGCCTGGCTGATCGGCAGCGCGCTGGCGACGACGACGCTGCCGACGATAGGCCGCGAGGTGCGGTCCTCGAAGGTGCTGCTCGGGGTCTCCAAGGTGGTCCCCGCCCAGGCCGACACCTGGTTCAACGACTTCAGCACCACCCTCGCGCAGAACGGCCTGCCGCAGGTCTTCGGCACCTTCGGCTCCGAGCCGATCACGTCGGTGCCCGCGCCCGACCCGACCCTGGTGAACAACCCGGTGGTCGACCGCGCCAAGCGCAGCATCGTCAAGGTGGTCGGCACCGCGCCCGGCTGCGGGAAGGTCCTGGAGGGCTCGGGCTTCGTCTTCGCCAAGGACCACGTGATGACCAACGCGCACGTCGTCGGCGGCGTGAGCGAGCCCACCGTGCAGGTCGGCGGCAAGGGCCGGCTGCACGACGCGCGCGTCGTCCTGTACGACTGGCAGCGCGACATCGCGATCCTCGACGTGCCGGGCCTGGACGCGCCCGCCCTGCACTTCGCCACCACCGACTCGCGGTCCAAGGACGACGCGATCGTCGCCGGCTTCCCGGAGAACGGCGCGTTCGACGTGCGGGCGGCCCGCATCCGTGGCCGGATCGAGGCCAACGGCCCGGACATCTACCGGCGCGGGACCGTGCACCGCGACGTGTACTCCCTGTACACCCTGGTGCGTCAGGGCAACTCGGGCGGACCGCTGCTCACGCCGGACGGGCAGGTCGCGGGCGTGGTCTTCGCCAAGTCCCTGGACGACGCCAACACCGGGTACGCGCTGACCGCCGACGAGGTCGCGCCGGACGTGACCGCGGGACAGGCCGCGGACCGGCAGGTGGACAGCGAGGGTTGCGCGTTGTGACGCGGGAGCCGCGGTGACGCGGTGGGCCGGGTGTCAGTCCCGGACGTGCCGCAGCCTCGCGCCGACCCAGCGGGCCCTGCGTCCCAGGATGCGGTGCAGGCCGAGATGGCTCGGCCCCGGCGGGAGCAGTGTCATGGCCGTGTACGTGCCCGCGGCGGTGGTCCGGCGGCGCGTGCGCGATACGTCACTGTAGTCGTGCGTCCAACCCATACCGAGCTACGTGCCCGCGCCTCCCGGTCGGTAATCGCTGGATCATCGCTCAGTTGGCGTATGCGCCCGGCAATGTGACGATCGTCGGATCGTCGTACCGGTAGGTCCGCGGTGGGTGTGCCGGCGCCGGCCGGAGCTCTGCCGGAGGTCTGCGGGAGGTCCGGGGCGGCCGTGGGCCCGGCTCAGCGATCCGGTTCCGGGTCCTTCAGCCAGTTGACGAGCTCCGTCGAGAACGCCGCCGGGTCCTCCTCGTGCGGGAAGTGCCCCAGGCCGTCGAACAGCCGCCAGCGGTAGGGCGCTTCGACGTACTCGCCGCTGCCCGCCGCGAGCCGCGAGCCCATCGCCGGGTCGAGGGAGCCGTGCATCTGCAGTGTCGGCACCCGCACCGGGCGCTTCATCCGCCGGTTGAACTGGATGCCGTCGGGCCGCGCGAGCGACCGCACCATCCACCGGTAGGGCTCGATCGCGCAGTGGGCGGTCGACGGGATCTGCATCGCGCGCCGGTAGACGTCGATCGCCTGCTCGTCGGGCAGGCCCGGCCCCGACCACTGCTGCACCAGCCGGCCGACGAGCGCCGCGTCGTCCGCGACGAGCTGCCGCTCGGGCAGCCAGGGCCGCTGGAAGCCCCAGATGTAGCCGCCGGACTTGCTGGTCCTCAGGTCGGTGAGCATCGCGGTGCGCCAGCGGCGCGGGTGCGGCATCGAGGCGACCGCGAGCCGGCGCACCAGCTTGGGCCGCATCGCGGCGGCGGTCCACGCCAGGTAGCCGCCGAGGTCGTGGCCGACGAGCGCGGCGTCGGGCTCGCCGAGCGAGCGGATCACCCCGGTGACGTCGAGCGCGAGGTTGCCCGGGTCGTAGCCGCGCGGGGTGCGGTCGCTGCCGCCCACACCGCGCAGGTCCATCGCGACGGCGCGGAACCCGGCGTCGGCCAGGGCCGTCAGCTGGTGCCGCCAGGTCCACCAGAACTGCGGGAAGCCGTGCAGGAGCAGCACCAGCGGTCCGTCGCCGAGCTCGGCGATGTGGAAGCGGGCGCCGTTCGCCGCGACGTCGCGGTGGGTCCAGGGGCCCTCGGGGCGGGGGACCGGAATGCCCGTGCCGGACGGACGGCGCGACCGCTCGGGGAGGTTCATGTTCTGAGCGTGTCACATCCGGGGCCGCCATGTGGGCGAGCCGCCCTCGGTCACCCTTCGGGTCGTCGCGCGGCCGCCCGCCTCGTGCGCCGCGCCGCCACAGCCCCGGACGGCCGTACCGGCGGGGGCGGCCGTACCAGCGGGGGCGGCTACTCGCCCTTGGGGCCGGGCAGCGCCGACCGCGACGCCTTGCCGCCGGCGCCGGTGAGCTCCGGCCGCGCGTCGGCGGGCTCGACCGGCCGCGGGTGCGGCTTGGCCTTCTGCAGCACCGCCGCGCTCTCCTTCGCCGAGTGCAGCGACCGCTCGGGCTTCTTCACCTTCTTGAACCGGCCGTACGCGATCAGCGCCATGAGCACCGCCAGCACGACGTAGGCGCCGAACACGATGAGGAACGACCAGCCCAGCGTGATGCCCAGCGCGTGGATGCCGTACGCGGCGGCCATGCTGCCCATCGGCACCGCGAACAGGGCCAGCGCCAGCGCTCCGACGACGAGCCCGCTGCCGACCGCGGCCCGCTTGGCGTCCTGTCGGATCTCGGCCTTGAACAGGGCGATCTCGTCGTGCACCAGGGCGGAGACCTCCGCCGTGGCGGACGCGAACAGCTGCCCGATGCTGCGCTCGTCACCGTTCGAGGCTGCGCTCATCGCGGCGTCCTCCGTCGTTCTGCGTGGGTTCGGTCACGGTACCGGTTCGTACCGTGTCTGCCCCCGATCATGCCTTACGCGTCATCAGAGCCGCCGGTGTCCCGGCCGAGTTGGGCGAGGCGGCGGTGTTCCGCGGCCTGACGTTCGAACATCTCGGCCATCCTGAGGTGGTACGCGGGCTGGTCCTCCTCGTAGATGTCGGGGATGCCGTCGCCGTCGGAGTCGCGCTCCTCGTACTCGGTCAGCGCCCGGTAGGTGTTGTTGCGGAGCTTCAGCAGCGTGGCGGCCAGCACCGCGGAGATCAGCGAACCCACCAGCACCGCCGCCTTCGCCTCGTCGGCGAGCGGGGGGCCGGTGAAGGCCAGCTCGGCGATCAGCAGCGAGACGGTGAAGCCGATACCGCCCAGCGCGGCCACGGCCAGCACGTCCGGCCAGCGCAGGTCCTTGTTCAGTTCGGCGCGGGTGAAGCGGGCCGCCAGCCAGGTGCCGCCGAACACCCCCAGCGGCTTGCCGATCACCAGGCCCAGCACGATGCCGAGCGTCTCCGGCCGGTGGAAGACGTCGCCGAGCGAGCCGGCCGACACCGCCACCCCGGCGGAGAACAGCGCGAACAGCGGCACCGCCACCCCGGCCGACAGCGGCCGCACCAGGTGCTCGATGTGCTCGCCCGGCGACCGCGCCTCGCCGGGGCGCTGGGTGCAGCGCAGCATCAGGCCCATGGCGACGCCGGAGATCGTCGCGTGGACGCCGCTGTTGTACATCAGCGCCCAGATCACCAGCGCCAGCGGCACGTACACGTACCAGCCGCGCACCTCGCGCCGCAGCAGCAGCCAGAACAGGACCAGCCCGCCGGCCGCCCCGATCAGGGCCGCGTAGTCGATCTCGGAGGTGAAGAAGATCGCGATGATGAGGATGGCGAACAGGTCGTCGACGACGGCGAGGGTGAGCAGGAACGCGCGCAGCGCGGCGGGCAGGGCGGTGCCGATCACGGCGAGGACGGCCAGCGCGAACGCGATGTCGGTGGCGGTGGGAACCGCCCAGCCCTTGAGCACGCCGCCGCCCGACGAGGCCGCGATCGTGTAGACGACGGCCGGGACCGCCATGCCGCACAGCGCCGCCACTACGGGCAGCACCGCCGCCGCGGGGGTGCGCAGCTCGCCGACGACCAGCTCGCGCTTGAGCTCGATCCCGGCGACGAAGAAGAAGATCGCGAGCAGGCCGTCCGCCGCCCAGTGCTCGACCGACAGGTGCAGGCCGATCGCGGACGGCCCGAAGTGGACGCCGCTCGCCGTCTCGTAGCTGTGGTGCGCGGCGTTCGACCAGATCAGCGCGGCGACGGCGGCGGCCAGCAGCAGCACCCCGCCGACCGTCTCGGTGCGCAGCGCGTCGGCCACGAACGTCCGCTCGGGCAGGGGCAGCCGGCCCAGCAGGGTGGCGGCGCGGCGGGCGGGCCCCGGCGCGGATCGCTGCGGCGGCTGCTCAGTCACGGGGGGCGACCTCCTGGGCTCGCCCTCAGTCTTCCCGCGAAGGGGGCCGCGGGCGCCGTCGAGTGATCCGAACGAATGAGATCCGAACGAATGAGAGGGGCACCCGGCCTTCCGGCCGGGCGCCCCTCGCGCGGTGGTGTCGGTGCGACGCGCTGTCCGCGCCGACGTCGCCTCCCGACGGTCCCGACGGTCCCGACTGTGCCGCCGGTGCCGCCGGTCCTCGTTCTGGTCCCCTAGTCCTCGGACGCCGCCGAGGGCAGGCGACTCTGGATCAGGTCCATGACCGAGGAGTCGGTGAGCGTGGTGACGTCGCCCAGCTCGCGGTTCTCCGCGACGTCCCGGAGCAGACGGCGCATGATCTTCCCGGAGCGGGTCTTCGGCAGCTCGGTGACCACCAGGACGCGCTTGGGCTTGGCGATCGGGCCGAGCGTCTTGGCGACGTGGTCGCGCAGCGCGGAGGTCAGCTCGGCGCTGTCCTCGGCGGTGCCGCGCAGGATGACGAACGCGACGATCGCCTGGCCGGTGGTCTCGTCGGTGGCGCCGACGACCGCGGCCTCGGCCACCTTCGGGTGCGAGACCAGCGCGGACTCGACCTCGGTGGTGGAGATGTTGTGGCCGGAGACCAGCATCACGTCGTCGACCCGGCCGAGCAGCCAGATGTCGCCGTCGTCGTCCTTCTTGGCGCCGTCGCCGGCGAAGTAGCGGCCCGGGAAGCGGGACCAGTACGTGTCGAGGTAGCGCTGGTCGTCGCCCCAGATGGTGCGCAGCATCGACGGCCACGGCTCGGTGAGGACCAGGTAGCCGCCGGAGCCGTTGGGCACCTCGTTGGCCTCGTCGTCCACGACGGTGGCGGCGATGCCGGGCAGCGGGCGCTGCGCCGAGCCGGGCTTGGTCTCGGTGACGCCGGGCAGGGGGCTGATCATCATCGCGCCGGTCTCGGTCTGCCACCACGTGTCGACGATCGGGGTGCGGCCGCCGCCGATGTGCTCGCGGTACCAGACCCACGCCTCGGGGTTGATCGGCTCGCCGACGCTGCCCAGCACCCGCAGGCTGCTCAGGTCGAACTTCGCGGGGATGTCGTCGCCCCACTTCATGAACGTGCGGATCGCGGTCGGCGCGGTGTAGAGGATGGTGACGCCGTACTTCTGCACGATCTCCCAGAACCGGCCCTGGTGCGGGGTGTCCGGGGTGCCCTCGTAGATGACCTGCGTGGCGCCGTTCGAGAGCGGGCCGTAGACGATGTACGAGTGGCCGGTCACCCAGCCGATGTCCGCGGTGCACCAGTAGACGTCGGTCTCGGGCTTCAGGTCGAACACCGCGTGGTGGGTGTAGCTGGCCTGCGTCAGGTAGCCGCCGGAGGTGTGCAGGATGCCCTTGGGCTTCCCGGTGGTGCCCGAGGTGTAGAGGATGAAGAGCGGGTGCTCGGCGTTGAACGCCTCGGGGGTGTGCTCGGCGGACTGGCGGGCGGTCAGCTCGTGCCACCAGACGTCGCGGCCCTCGGTCCACTCGACGTCCTGGCCGGTCCTGCGGACCACGAGGACGTGCTCGACCTGCGGCGTGCGGGACACCGCGTCGTCGATGGCCGGCTTGAGGGCGGACGGCTTGCCGCGGCGGAAGCCGCCGTCGGCGGTGATGACGAGCTTGGCGTCGGCGTCGTCGATGCGGGACGCGACCGCGTCCGCGGAGAAGCCGCCGAACACCACGGAGTGCGCGGCGCCGATGCGGGCGCAGGCCAGCATCGCGACGACCGCCTCGGGGATCATCGGCAGGTAGATCGCGACCCGGTCGCCCTTGGCCACGCCCAGCTCGGTGAGCCCGTTGGCGGCGCGGCAGACCTCGTCCTTCAGCTCCGCGTACGTCACGGTGCGGCCGTCGCCCGACTCGCCCTCGAAGTGGATGGCCACACGGTCGCCGAGGCCGGCCTCCACGTGCCGGTCCACGCAGTTGTACGCGACGTTCAGCTCGCCGTCGGCGAACCACTTGGCGAACGGCGGGTTGGACCAGTCCAGCGTCTGGGTGGGCTCGGTCGCCCAGGTCAGGCGACGGGCCTGCTCGGCCCAGAAGCCCAGCCGGTCGGCCTTGGCCTTGTCGTACGCCGCCTCGGTGACGTTGGCTGCGGCGGCCAGTTCGGCCGGAGGAGCGAACCGCCGCTCCTCCTTCAGCAGGTTGGCCAGGCTCTCGTTGCTGCTCACGCCAGCTCCTTGTCAGGGTGTCCCAGATGTCCCAGCACTACCTCACCAGTCCTGGCGCACCCTGACAAGGGTTGCCCGCAAAGTGGTTTAGACCTTTGTGGTGGCTCCCTCCGTTTCCGGGCTGCCGGGAGCGCCCCCGGGCGGCCGTGCGCCGCCGGCCCGGGCCTCGTCCGCACTGACCTGGGACGGGGCGTCACGGGCCGCCGTTCCGTCCGGCACCGCGTCGTCGGGCCAGGCCGTGGCCGCCTCGGGGGCGACGGCGGTGAACACCCCGGTCGCCGTGTCCAGCATGTACGCCTGCGCCTCGGCCACGTGGAAGTACATCCCGTGCAGCTGGAGCGAGCCGTCGGCGACCCGGCGGGCGACGGGCGGATGGACCGTCAGATGGTCGAGCTGCGTCACCACGTTGACCAGCGCCAGGCGCTCGGCGTCGTCGGCGACGGGCCGCCCGGCGAGCGCGACCCCTCCCGGCCCGGTGGACGAGGGCCGGCGCAGCCGGTCCAGGCTCGGCCGGCCGTGGCTCAGCCAGCGGGCCAACGGCGTGCGTGCGCCCGGCTCGTGGTCCGAGCCGAGCAGTGCCTGCATCGCGCCGCAGCCGGAGTGCCCGCACACGGTGATGCCGGACACGCGCAGCACCTCCACCGCGTACTCCACGGCCGCGGCCACCGAGTCGCAGGACGTCTCCGCGCCGGGCGGCGGCACGATGTTGCCCACGTTCCGCACGGTGAACAGGTCGCCCGGGCCGCTCGACGTGATCATGCTGGTGACCAGCCGGGAGTCGGCGCAGGTGAGGAAGAGGTGCCCCGGGCTCTGGCCCTCGTGGGCCAGCCGGGCCAGCTCCGCACGCACCAGGGGCGCGGTGTTGCGCTGGAACGCGCTGACCCCGCCGAGCAGTTGACCGCCGCTGGTGGCCGGCGCCCCGTTGGGTGCGGGCCTGGTGCAGTGGTGGTTGCGCCACGGCGTCCAGGGGCGGCACGCGTGGGCGCTCAGCGGTTCGCTGACCGTCCGTCCGGCACCGTCGCCCAGCACCGCGCGGCCGCCGCGCGAGCGGTGCCGGCCGCACCAGGCGCTCAGCGCCTCGTAGGCGGCGTGGTCCATGAACGAGCCGTCCAGCTCCACCACCGCGTTGGCCCCGGGGGGCACCTGGGCGAACGCCCGGGTCAGCCGCGGCACGGCCAGGAACGTCAACTGGCCGGTCACCCGCACCCGGTGGCAGCCGGGCTCCTCCGTGACGGTGACCCGCGTGCGGGTCAGGCGGTGCAGTGCCAGCACGACGGCGACCGCGATGCCCGCGGCCACGCCCGCCAGGACGCCGAACAGGACGACGGCGCCGAGCGTGACCGCGTAGACCGGGAACTCGCGGTGCCGCTGCACGTGCCGGATGTGGGCGAAGCTGACCATCCGCACCCCCACCACCATGACGAGCGCGGCGAGCGACGCCAGCGGGATCGCCCGCAGCGCGCCGGCGGCGAAGCCCGCGCAGGCGAGCACCCACACGCCGTGCAGGATCGTGGCCCGCCTGCTGCGGGCGCCCGCCTCGACGTTGGCGGAGCCGCGCATCGCGCCGCCGGCGATCGGCAGGCCGCCGAGCAGGCCCGACAGCACGTTGGAGGCGCCCTGGCCGAGCAGTTCGCGGTCCAGCCGGGCCGGCGGGGCGTGCGGCCCGGGACGCCGGGCCCGCAGCGTGTCCACGGCCACCGCCGACAGCAGCGACTCCATGCTGGCGACGAGCGTCACGGTCAGGACCGCCGCGGCGACCCCGAGCACCGGCCCGTCGGGGAGCTGCGGCAGCAGCGGCGCCCGCCACTCCGGCAGCACGACGCGGGGGACGGTGTGCCAGGCGCTCACCGCTGTGGCCACGCCCACCGCGACCAGCGGGGCGGGGACCGCACGCAGCCCGGCGGCCCGCCCGCGCAGCCGCGGCCACCCGAGCAGGACCGCCGCGGTCAGCGCGCCGATGAACGGCGTCGCGGGGTGGCTGTGCGCCAGCTGGCCGGGCAGGGCCGCGATGTTGGCGAGGGTGGAGCTCTGGGGGGAGCCGCCGAGCACCACGTGCAGCTGGCCCACCGCGATGACCGTGCCGATCCCGGCGAGCATGCCGTGCACGATGGCCGGGCTGACCGCGAGGGCGGCGCGGGCCACCCGCAGTGCGCCGAGCAGCAGCTGGACGAGTCCGGCCAGCACTGTGATCGCGCACGTGGCACGCCATCCGTAGCGGTGGACCAGGCCCGCGGTGACCACCACGAGGCTGGTGGCGGCGCCGCTGACCTGCAGCGGGGCACCGCCCAGCGAGCCCGCGACGATCCCGCCCACCGCGGCGGCGACCAGACCGGCCTGCAGGGGTGCGCCGGTGGCGAGCGCGAGGCCCAGCGACAGCGGGACGGCGATCAGGAAGACCGTGATCGAGGCGGACAGATCGGATCGGTGGCTGCCGAGCAGGCTCGGCAACGGCGGCAGTCTCATGGTTCCCGTCTCCTTCTTCGGGCGGCGGGTGCCGGGGTGCGGGCCGGAGGCGCGCGGAGCCGGAGTGGCGCAGCGAGCCCCCTCGGCACTCCCAAGCTTCGGTAAATGGAGAGTAATGTCTCGAACGCGGAGAGTGAAGTCCGGAGGGCCGATCCGGCGATCATTTCCAGCTATCGAGTGAATTGTCCGGTGAGCGGATCGATGTGCCCGGCGACATTCGGTGAGCGCGCCGCCGTGCGGTCGCGGTCGCTGTGGTGGGGCGGGGGCCCTGCCGTGTCGGGTCGAACCGAGCACCGGCCGTCGCGCTGAGGGCCGTGGCCGCCCGGGGGGCCGGTGCCGGCCGGCGGGACGGCGGGGAGGCCGGCACCCCGTTCGCTGCGCGGCCGTGCGTCCGGAGCTCCGGACGGGACCACTGGGTGGCACCTCAGGGAGCGCCGGGATCCGGCGGGGCGAAGGCTCGGTCGCGCGCCGGACAACGCACACCGGCCTCGTCGACGACGAGGACCGGCGCAGGTCGGAGCGCTGCGCCGGTCGGAGCGCCGCTGCGCAGGTCAGGCCGTGGCGGCCGCGGTGCCGGCGGGCGCCGCGAGCGCTGCCTCGCCCAGGACGAAGGAGGGGTCGATCTGGCCCGCCAGGTCGGCGCCGGTCCTCTCGTTGCCCCAGCTGCGGGCGTTCTTCTCGTGGAAGTGCGCCATCTGCCGTGTGTAGCGGGTCCAGTCGCGGGCCTCGTAGGCGCGGTCGGCGTGCGCGTGCACGGTGCGCAGCACCTCACGGTTCACCTGCTCCAGCAGCTCGAACCGCGGCGGGCGGCCCTTCTCCATCGCGCGCACCCAGTCCGAGTGGCCGAAGGCGGCCAGCAGGTCGTCGCCGACCTCGGCCCGCAGGAACGCCAGGTCGTCCTCGCCCTGCACCTTGTTGCCGACCACGGCGAGGCCGACGCCGAAGTCGCGGGCGTACTCCTTGTACTGCCGGTAGACCGCGACGCCCTTGCGGGTCGGCTCGGCGACCAGGAACGTCATGTCGAAGCGCGTGAACATCCCGGAGGCGAAGGAGTCGCTCCCGGCCGTCATGTCGACCACCAGATACTCGTCGCGCCCGTCCACCAGGTGGTTCAGGCACAGCTCCACCGCTCCCACCTTCGAGTGGTAGCAGGCGACACCCAGGTCGGACTCGCTGAAGGGCCCGGTGACCATCAGGCGCACCTCGGCGCCGTCGTCGAGCGCGACGGTACGGGCACAGGCCGCGTACACCGGGTTGTCCTCCGCCAGGCGCAGCAGCCGTGACCCGCGGCCCGGCGGGGTGGTCTTGATCATCGTCGCGGCGGACGCGATCCGGGGGTTGGCGCCGCGCAGGTACTCCTTGATGTCCGGCAGGTGCGCGCCCAGCGCGGGCAGCGCCACCGCGTCGTCCTCGTCCAGGCCGAGGGCGGGGCCGAGATGCTGGTTGATGTCCGCGTCGATCGCGAGGACCGGGACGCGCGCGGCCGCGAGATGGCGGACGAAGAGGGAGGACAGTGTCGTCTTCCCGCTGCCGCCCTTCCCGACGAAAGCGATCTTCATGTTCGGCAGCGTAGTGGTGTGTGCCACGCCGTAGCCCGGTCGGAGTGGGAAAGGCCACTCGTTCGTGGTCGTTCACGGTCCCGGTGGGTTTGTAGGGTCTTGTGTCATGGCTTCGAACGGATCTCCCTCGCCCGCCCACGGGCACGCCGACCCCCTGGCCGTGCTGGGGGACCTCCCGGGTGTTCCCGAGTCGGTCGCCTCGGTGCGCAAGGCCGTGGACGGCGTCTACGGGCACCGGGTGATGCGCCGGCGCTCCGACGAGGTCGCCTCCGAGGCGGCGCTCCGTGGAGCGCGCGCGTCCGCCGCGCTCGCGGGCGCGGACTGGTCCCTGGAGGAGCTGCGCCGCCGCAGCGACTTCTCGGCCGACGCCGAGGCGCACACGGTCGGCGCGGCCCTGCGGCTGACCGCGGAGGCCGGACAACTGCTCGGCATCTGGCGCCGGTCACCGGTCCAGGCGCTGGCCCGGCTCCACCTGGTGGCCGCCGGCGGAGTGTCCGACGACGCGACGGTGGGGCGTCCGCGCCTGAGTGGCGAGTCCGTCGACGAGCCGCTGGTCCCGGTCGCGGATCTCCCGCTGCCCGACTCGATAGAGGTCAACGCTCGGCTGGAGGGTCTGGCGGACCTGCTGCGCGCCGGCACCAGCGCGCCCGCCCTCGTCGTGGCCGCCGCCGTGCACGGCGAACTGCTGTGCCTGCGCCCGTTCGGGTCGTTCAACGGCCCCGTGGCGCGGGCGGCCGAGCGCATCGTGCTGGTCGGCAGCGGTCTGGACCCGAAGTCCGTGTGCCCGGCCGAGGTCGGATACGCGGAACTGGGCCGTTCGGAGTACCTGGCGGCGCTGGAGGGCTATGCGTCCGGGACTCCGGAGGGCATGGCCGTGTGGATCGCGCACTGCGGCAAGGCGCTGGAACTCGGGGTGCGCGAGAGCGTGGCCGTGTGCGAGGCGCTGCAGCGCGGGGCCGCCTGAGCGGCGGCGCGGGTCCCGGTCGCCCCGGACGACCTGGGGCGGACACGAAGATGCGGCGGCATCGTCGGAGATGCCGCCGCTGGCATGTCCGCCGAGTTACCAGTGCGTGCGCGATATCTGCCCATCAGGTCGGGATCTTTGCCCGTGACCTGGTGCGGCTGGCCCGGTTGGCGGGTCGGCTACGCGTGGGTGCCCGGCTTTCATGCTCGGTCCGTGGGGCCATCTGCTGTGAACTGCGGTCTTCCTCTCGGAACTCCGTGGTCTCGCGGGCCTATGTCCTTTCTACCGCTGACCGGTGCGAAGCGGAACCCCTGGCTCTGGTTTTTACGTTTCCTGTCAATCAGGACATAAGGACCGACCGGCGCCGCCGGGAGGCCAGCCAGACCAGGCCCGCGGTGGCCGCCGCGGCGCCCAGGGCCGCGAGCACCAGCACGGGCCCCTCGGGCATCGGCAGCGCCTGGATGCGCTGGTTGAGCCGCACCGGACGGCTGAAGGTCAGCACGGGCCACTCGCGGGCCACCGCCTCCTTGCGCAGGGCGCGGTCCGGGTTGACGGCGTACGGGTGCCCGACCGCCTCGAGCATCGGAACGTCGGTCGCCGAGTCGCTGTACGCGAAGGACCGCTTCAAGTCGTAGCCCTCCGACTCCGCCAGTCGAGCCATGGCTTCGGCTTTCGCCGGTCCGTAGACGTAGTGCTCGATCTCCCCGTTGTACGCGCCGTCCTCGACGACCATCCGGGTGGCGATGACATGGTCGGCGCCCAGCATCTCGCCGATCGGCTCGACGACTTCGGAGCCCGAGGCGCTGACGATCACCACGTCACGGCCGGCCGCGTGGTGCTCCTCGATGAGCGAGGCGGCCTCGTCGTAGATGATCGGGTCGATCAGGTCGTGCAGCGTCTCGGCGACGATCTCCCGTACCTGCTGGACATTCCAGCCGCGGCACAGATCGGAGAGGTATTTGCGCATCCCCTCCATCTGGTCGTGATCCGCGCCACCGACCAGGTACACGAACTGGGCATATGCGGTTCGCAATACCGCACGTCTGTTGATGAGGCCGCCGTGGTAGAAGGAGCGCCCGAAGGCGAGCGTGCTGGACTTGGCGATCACGGTCTTGTCGAGATCGAAGAACGCCGCGGTGCGCGGTGGCAGGTGGTTTTCCACGAGACGAGCATAGGCAACCACCATTCGGCGTAAGCTCAGGCGCGTGGGTTTGCCTGAGAAGGCCATCGGGTACACCATGGAAGTCACGGATCGTTCGCGACCGTGCTAACCCGGTCTGGCTCCTCCCCCCCCGAGTCGGACCGTGGGGACGACCCCCGCTCTCCCCCCCGGCGGGGGTCGTCGCATGTCCGGACCCGTTTCTGTGGCCCGATCCCGTCTGCGCGGCCCGTGTGTCCATCGTTCTCCCCTTCGCATGCGTGTGCGTACTGCCGTGTACGACGCGTGACGGTGTGTAATCGATTCCCGCTCCGCCGGAACTCACTCCTCCGTGTGGCGGAGTTATCCACAATCGTCGAGTTGTCCACAGATTCCGACCAAGATCATCTCAATTCCGGTTCCAGTCCCAAGCTGATCGCAGGCGAAGCTCACCGAGCTCGCACGACTCGCTACGGGGGACTCGGAAATGACCGGAACCACCACGCCCGACCGTCTCGCGGCCACTGCCGAACGGTCGGCCGGGCCGCTGATTGTGGCCGACGACGAAACGCTGCTCGACGATCTGCTCCGGTTGTGCGCCGCCGCGGGCACCGAACCGGAAGTCGTGTTCACGGCGCCGCCACGCGCGGCCAGTTGGGACCGGGCCCCGCTCGTCCTGGTCGACGCGGAAGCGGCCGGCAGAGTGCAGGGCGCCCCGCGGCGCCGCGGCGTCCTCCTCATCGGCCGGGACCTCGACGACGCGGAGACCTGGCGCCGCGGTGTCGGCATCGGCGCCGACCACGTGCTCTTCCTGCCCGAGTCGGAGACCTGGCTCGTCGACCGGATCGCCGACATCGCCGAGGGAACGGGCAGCCCCGCCCTGACCGTCGGCGTGGTCGGCGGCCGCGGCGGAGCCGGCGCGTCGACCCTGGCCTGCGGGATGGCCGTGACCGCCGCCCGCGGCGGCCTGCGGACCATGCTCATCGACGGCGACCCGCTCGGAGGCGGCCTCGACATCCTCCTCGGCGCCGAACGCACCGGCGGGCTCCGCTGGCCCGACTTCGCCGACTCGCGCGGCCGGGTCAACAGCGGGGCCCTGGAGGAGTCCCTGCCACGGCTCGACGCCCTCAGCGTGCTGAGCTGGGACCGCGGCGACACCGTCGCGATCCCGCCCGCGGCCATGCGGTCCGTGCTGGGCGCGGCGCGCCGTCGCGGCGGAGTGGTCGTCGTCGACCTGCCGCGCCGCGTGGACGACACCGTCGCCGAGACCCTCCACCAGATCGACGTGGGCCTCCTCGTGGTCCCGGCCGAACTGCGGGCGGTGGCCGCCGCCAGCCGTGTCGCCGGCGCCGTCGGCACCCATCTGAAGGACCTTCGGGTGGTGGCCCGCGGCCCTTTCGCCCCCGGCCTGGACGACCAGGAGACGGCCCGCCTCCTCGGACTCCCGCTGGCGGGTGAACTGCCGCACGACGCCTCGCTCGGGGACACCCTGTCCGGCGGGCCACCGGGTTCCGCCCGCCGCGGGCCCCTCGCCCGCTTCTGCGCCGCCTTCCTCGACCGCGCGATGAACCGGGCCGGGAGCGTGCCGGCATGAGCCCCGAACTCCTGGACGCCGTCCGGCTCCACCTCGCCGAACACGGCGGCGAGCCGACCCCCGCCCGGGTGGCGGCGGCCCTGCGCGCCCGGGGACGGCTGCTCGGCGACGCCGAGGTGCTGGGCGTGGTGGAGGCCCTGAGATCCGAACTCGTCGGCGCCGGCCCCTTGGAGCCGCTCCTCGCCGACCCCGACGTCACCGACATCCTCGTCAACGCACCCGACCAGGTGTGGATCGACCGCGGCCGCGGCCTGGAACGCAGCGGCGTCCGCTTCGCCGACACCGCCGCCGTACGCCGGCTGGCCCAACGCCTGGCGACTACCGCGGGCCGGCGGCTCGACGACGCCCGGCCGTGGGTGGACGCGCGACTGCCCGACGGCACCCGGCTGCACGCCGTGCTCCCACCGGTCGTCGTCGGCTCCCCCTGCCTGTCGCTGCGCGTCGTACGCGCCCGGGCCTTCACTCTTCCCGAACTCGTCGCGGCAGACACGCTCGACAGCGGGACCGCGGCGCTGCTGCGGGACGTCCTCGACGCCCGGCTGTCGTTCATGATCAGTGGCGGCACCGGCTCCGGGAAGACGACGCTGCTCAGCTGCCTGCTGGGCCTCGTCGACCCCGCCGCCAGGATCGTCCTGGCCGAGGACTCCGCCGAACTCCGGCCCGACCACCCGCACGTGGTCCGGCTGGAGACCCGCCCGGCGAACCAGGAGGGTGCCGGCCACGTCACCCTGCGGGACCTCGTCCGCCAGGCCCTGCGGATGCGCCCCGACCGGCTGGTCGTCGGCGAGGTCCGGGGCCCCGAGGTCCTTGATCTTCTGGCCGCGCTGAACACGGGCCACGAGGGCGGGTGAACAGGTCAACCATACATGGGAGGGTCCTGGTCAGGGCGTTGTTCCGAGGGTCCTCGCTGCCGACGCCAGGAAGGCATCCCGCGTCGCTTCCCTCTCCCGCATGTTGGCCTCCACGGTTTCGAGGGTGAGCCCGTCCTCCAGGAGACCGTTCAGCTGCCGGAACGCCCTCACCAGTGCTCTCGCGGCCTCTGCCACTTCTGTAGGGCCCTCCATTCGGACCACCAACAAGCTTTGGTAGAGGGAGCGCTCGGCCGAGGCAAGGCTTAGCAGCGCGGACTCAGACAAGTTGCGATTCTCAGTGCGGTTCACTTCACGTTGAGCAAGATCCATGAGGTGGATCTTGCTCAGGAAGTCCACGTAGGCATCTCGGCGAATCTCACGGTGCCGCGCAACGCGCTGCTCTAGCCGCTCACGCTCCTTGTCGGCGCTCTCCTGACGCCCTTTAAGCAAGGTGAATCCACCGGCCAGGCCAGCGCCTGCGACCACAGCGCCAGCGCCGAGCAGCGTGCTCAATATGTCTGACATGCAGGTAAAAATACGGGACACGCTCATAGGTGACGGGGGCAACGCACAGACAAGGCGGGCACCTTGGGGGCGCGGGCGCTGTTGCTACCCGGCTGCCTCACTCACGAAGTAGCCACGGCCGCTGACGACGTACACCAGGCCCTCAGGGCGGAGGCTGGCCAGCGCGCGGGAAGCCGTCGACTGGGACACATCGAACTCAGCGGCGAGGGCCACGGTGCCCGGCAGACGCTCGCCAGCGCGATAGGTGCCACTCCCGATGCGTCGCCGGATCTCCGCCGCTACCTGGGGCCAGTGCGGCTCGGCCCTATCGATGTCCACCTAGTCAGCCTGCGACCGATTCACCCATTACGCTATCGAGGTAGTCAGCTACCGAGCTAGTCTGATGACGCAGCGCAAACAGAAACGACCCCCAGTGATCGGGCTGAAGCGATCACCAGGGGTCTGACCGACAAGGGAGCGTCGGCTATGGCAGAGCTTAGGCGTACGGAACTGGACGCAGCGCGAGAGGGCACAAACGCCCGGCTGCTGCCATGGCAGAACAACGGCAAACCCACTTACCTGGTGACCGATCCGGCCGGAACCTCTGCGCTGGCGAGGCTGGCCGATTCGGTCGAGTCACAGCAAGTCGCCAACGCACGGGAAGTGTTGCGGCTCAGCGGACAGCGGGAAATGGACACGTGCGGTGCGCCGGAACTCCGATGGGTAGTTGCGAGGCTGCGGGAATCGCTAACAGAGGTATTGCGCGTAGCTGAGTCACGGGGCATGCGACTTCCTGCCCCCGAGCCGACCGAGTAAGCCGACACCAGAAACGACACAACGCCCCGCTACGCGGTCCAGGACAGTCCTGGTGCGTAGCGGGGCGTTTCATTGCCTGGCAGGGCCTCAGTGCGACTCAGGGCCACGCGGGGGCAGATTCAGCAGGCGGCGCACATAGCGGTTCACGCTGACGCCTTCCGCCTTTGCGGCAGCGCGTAGGCTCTCGCGCTCGTCCTGAGTGACCCGCACCCAAAGAGTCCTGACTAGTTCGGTCATGCGGCTGCCTCCTCGGCAAGTCGTAGGTAGCGGCGTCCGGTTCGTTCGGACACACCAAAGTGGTCGGCCATCATGCGTCCGGTCACCGGTCGGCCATTGCGGGACTCAAGAACGGACATGGCCGCTAGCACGTCCTCGGCGGTAGGCGGAGTGACCGGAGTTTCGTCCGGCGCGCTGTCCTCGAAATCGGCCCACAGGTCACCAGACGGCCAGCTATCGGAAACGCACTCAGCGCCACTCTGACGGGCGGTCGCCGGCTCGGGGACCCCCGCTTCCACGGAAGGGGAATCCAGGGGCGCAGACGACCGCTCAGGGCTTTCTGCCCGGTGCATTCGCCACACGGTCAGCGGGAAAACGGCGTGCAGCGCTGCGGACACCCAGGTATCGACGGCGGACAGAGACTCTGCGGTAAGGACACTGGCCACATTGGCGGCCACAGCAACGGCCACGGACAGGGCCACATCACGGCCTGACCGGACGGCCCAGACTAGGTAAAGGTCGACGGCCACGGGAACGGCGTAGGACGGCCACCCAGGGACACCATGTGTCCGCGCTAGGTGGACCTGGGTTGCGAAGCTGATGACCATTGCGGCCAGCAGCGCGGCGTATCTGGCTAGCTGGGTTACGGAATGACGAGTAGTCATGGAATCTCCAGAAAGGAAGTGTCTGGGGTCATCGGCCCACTTGACCTATGCCCTGGTCGTCCCGAACATGGCGACATGGATGCAGGGGTGGCCGCAGTACTCGGGGCATTAGCAGGTTCGGTAGCGACGATCGGCGCAGCGATCGCAACGGGGTGGGCGCAGCGGGAAGGGGCGCGCATCTCTGCGCGGGCCGAGCACCGACGAGAGAGGCGGGGGCCACGCCAAGAGATCTACAAGGAATTCATCTCGGTGGCCTCGGTGTTCCGAGCGGAATCCGGGCGCTTCACTTATCGAGAAATCATCCCGGATGTCATCGACAGAGCCAGGGTGGATAGCCTCAATGAGGCAGCGAAAACTATGAAGGACTGTGCCCTTAGTGTGGCTTTGGCCGGTCCGCGAAGAGTCAGTCAAGAAGCCATCAAAATTGAGCGGATGAGTAGGGACCTAGTCACGCTCGTCTTGATTCTCAAGCAAGTGATGGAGCATAGCGGGGAAGGGCGCCAACGACTTGAACGGTCTTACCGCAAAAGGACAGTGGTCGCCGCGCGTAAGGTTGACAAAACGATAGAAGGATTCGTGCTTCGCGCGCAGGCAGCCCTAGACGATGACGGCAGCGTGAGCTAACCGCTCTCCTCCTTCCGGCACTGTCGGCGCGGGCGTGCTCGGCGGATACGGTCGCAGAGTGCAGCGCAGTGCGTTGGTCGTGCGATGTGATCACAGGGGAGCGGTGGGATAATGCAATCAGTGATGTCCGCTCATCCAGGAGGTGGCTGATGAGGGCGAGCATGATGCTCTGCGATTCAGCAGAGAGTATCAGCGATGGGAAGCTCAATATCTATGGAGCTGGTTGGAGCGTCGTTTCTTCGCCAACACCCCCCTGCTCGGTAGTAATAAAGCTGGAGGTGCCCTGGACCATGAGGAATGTCCCGCTGCGCTTGGCCCTGGATCTGGTCGACGCAGACGGTAGAAAGCTCGGAGGAGTGACGGGCGAGAATGACGGAGTGAATCCGGTGCCCACTGCCGTTCCGGGGGTTCCATTGGACTCATCGCTTGTCGTGCCGGTTCCCTCCTTTCCGCTGGCGCCGGGGCGGTACGCCTGGCAACTCGAAATCAACACGGAGGTCCCAGACGGGGGGTATCTAGGATTCACAGTCCGTTAGAAGGGGATCTGTTCAAGATTCACTCGGTGGACATGTGCATAGCGTGATGCCGGTTACATTGGGTGTTTTGAACTGGGCCGCACCTGGCCAATGGTCCAGCGGTTCCGGGCCATGCCAGACACGCTCAGCCCAAGGGACTCGGCAATCTGCTTGGCCGCCGACCACTCAGCCGCCAGGGACCCTGGGGCCTCAGCGCGCACCAACAGGCGTACGTAAGAGGCAACCTCGAAATCCTGGTGTAGCCGCTCCCACATGACAGCCTGGGGCGTCTCCCAGAGCCGTTCCCAGAGCACCATCTCGCGCCCACTGGGCGACGCTAGGGGGAAGGCAGGAAGGGGGGCGTCTCGGCCCTCAGCGGGCAAGGTGACCCAGCCGTTAGCATCCGGGGCCTTGGCCTTGTGGCTTCGCTCGGTCGACGTTGGGGCCGGACCAGAGCGAGCACGCGCACCACCCTTAGGCATGGGGTCACCTCCCAAAATTGGTATGTGATCAGCCATTGCGGCTGGTCACTTAAAGTGAAGTTCTTTGGGTTTTTCCGGATCTCTGAACCGGGCGCACCTGACGGAGACCTCCCCCGCGCTCTCCGCCCCCAAGGGTCAAAGGGGGTCACCCCCACCCCCCAGCCACGGAATGTGAAGTGCCTAAGGGTCGAGCAGACCACGCAACGCGCCTAGCGCTTCATAAACGTCGACTCGCGCACTGTCGGCAGGCATCATCACCTGATCGGCAATTGCGCTCACGACACGAGCAGGGTTGTTGCCGAACACCAGCCAGTCAGCGAGAGCAGCCGCACGACGGCCGGATACGGCAGCCTCAGCAATGCGCAGCGCAGCGAGATAGGCAGGGTTGTGGGACGGCGTCAGATAGTGCGCCAGGGTACTTAGCGGATTGTTGTTCATGGTTCCTCCGGACGGGGCCAGCCACGTACCAAAATCGGTAGGCGACTGACCCCACAGGCGCGCGCCGATTAGCTCAGGTCCGCCTTTAGCGGGCACAGGACCAGTGCCTTGACATCCGTGGCGGCGTCGACGTCGACGTGCACCAGGCCATCCGGCTGGATAACGCGGGACGTGTCAAAGCGCACGTAGTGCGTAGCGCCCGCAGCCAGCGGGATACCGCGCGACCACTGGTAAGCCTCATTCACGCCGATTGTCGACGGGTCATCCTGGCGATCCGGGAATACGGACAGGAGACGCGCGGTGCGGGTAACAGTACCGGTATTGGTTAGCTTGAGGATCGCGCGGGGAGCGGGCGGGAATTGGCCACCCTCGGCCGGTAGGACCGTAGGTGCGGGCTCTACGGTGTCCTTTCCGATGGCCACAACAGCGATGTCAGTGCGAGCCACGATGGCTCCTTTCAGTGAGAGGGGCCCGGCCGAGTTGCCAGGCCCCACGACCAGGGGTGCGCCTACTTCGCGTTGAGCGTGTTGCGGGCGTAGGAAGTGGCGGCAGCACGGGCCTTGCGCAGCTCTCCAAGGGCCTGGGAAGTGCGTCCGGCAGCAGCGCGCTTAGGGTCGCCGGATGCAGCCGCAGAAGCCACCACAGCGGCCTTGACGTTGGTAACGATGGCCTGCGCGACGTCCTGCGCGATGCCGTTGGCGGCCAGGAAACGAGTCAGGTACGTCTCATCGGCAACCAGGGCGGCCAGTGCATCGTCACCGCTCGCAAGGGTCTTCAGTGAATTGACCAGCGCGCCAGGAGAATTCGCCGAAATTGCACTCCGAGTGATCATGTCGAGATCAGCGCGAGCGGTCATGGCATCAGCCTGTGCAAGCCTCGGGCGGGAAGTCTCGTACAGCAGGGCATCGGCAATGGCCATCTTGGCGTCAGCCTCGGAAAACGACTCACTGATGGAATCCTGAGCCGCCTTGATCGCATCGCCAGCCATCATCCTGCGGCCGTCGGGCCACATGGTCTGGTCATTCAGGAAGCTGTCAGCGCGCTTACGGGCATCCTGCGCCTTACCGACCGTGCCAGTGATGGCGCTAGCGGCCTGGGAGACCATCTGCCGGACGTCGGCGGGGAGGTTGACGCTCAGGTCGGCCCCGCTGCGGAAAGCCGCCTCGTACTGGGTCACGCCCTGGCGCTGCTTGGCGATAGCCGCCGCCACCGGGTCCTGTGCAGTCGGCATGGGGTAAACCTTGAGCGGGTCCGACTCGGTACCCGAGCCGGTGACCCTTCGCTGAAACTCGCCAGTCGGCTCGGCGGGCAGGACGGTGTGCGGGGTGTTCTCAGGCATGGTGGTTTCCTTTCTCAGCGCATCCGCAGTTTGCGGGCGCGACGGATGTTCAGGGTTTGCTGTGTTTCCTTGGCGTCGTTCAGTACGGCACCTAGCCGGGCCCCAAAGGTCACTGCTGTGCGCCCCTATTAATGTGGAGTCGACGTGTGTTCCGCTCGTGAGTTCTGGCATTTATCAGCGCAGCGAGGGAGGAAGTCAGTTCTGCAAGGGTGTTGAGCGCGTCTAGGTCAGGCTCGTCGTCGTCCAGCAGCGTCAGCGCAAGTGATGTCACAGCGTCCTCGACGGCCCGGCGGGTAGAGGTGGGGACGGTGTACGTGTGGCCGCCCTGGGCGGCATTTGCCTTGAGTAGGTCAAGGGGTGTGGGCATGGTGATTCCTTACTGGGGACTCTCGGAGACCTGAGCGGCCGCAGGTACGCGAAAAGGCCCGCAGGCCCGGTTCACTTCGACCTGTCCGGCATGACAGGGAGTGATTCCGGGCCTACGGGCCTAGATCAGAGTGAGACTCGGTATTGGGGATGCCGCGCCGCCAGATGTCTCAGTGCGCGGATTACCCGTCGCGCCCCGGGTGAGCTAGTAGCCGGCTCATCGGTTTCCCCTCCGATTGTGCAGGTGTCCTAGGTGAATAGCGGACGCACGCATAGCGGTTTCATGCGCGCGCTGCTCTTCAGTGACAGCGGACCAAGCCTGCTCGCGCAGCGACTCGACCCGATCACCGAGAAGGCACTGGTCATGCCCAACTGCGCGAAAATTGCTGTCTAGCTGCTGATGATGCTTGCGGCACATTGCCTGATAGTGGGACTCGTCGGCGGACCAGAGGTGGCCGTCGTGAATCTCGTCAGGGTCGGTGTGCTGGTATGCCCACTGATCAGCGGTACGACCACACCACACGCATGCATGGTGCTTTGCAGGGCCGTACCGCCCGCGTAGTCGCTTGTGAAGTGCGCTGTAGCTGGGTAGTCGAGTCATAGGAACGTCCCCTATCGGCGAAAAACAAGAAAAGCCCCTAGCTGGTTGTCAGGGCTCACAGCGCAGACGCCAATCCGTCTGTGAGCAGACAACCAAGCCAGGGGCTTTGGTATGTGGTCGGGCTTTCGCCCTGGGGGCGCTCAGGAGTGCGCGGCCTTGCGGCTGGCGCTGGCGTCTGACTGAGCTAGCGGGCGGGGGACGTATCCGCCTGCACATGATTTGTATCGGGTGACCGGCCTCTACCGTGCTGACCGGCTAATCAGGTACTAGCGAGTCGGTTACCGCGTAGCCAGCAGGCTGCACAGCGGCGTCTGCGGGCTCGCAAGGGTCTGGGGCGGGAAAGCTGCTGGGGTGACGTGCGCGGGCCGCAGGCGGACGTACATGGGCCCTATTGGGGCCGTGCTTGGCTACCTGAGTGACGGAGTGACGTTTCGCACCCCACTCTGGATTTGGCCTATAGAACTCATGGGGCAAAGTGAGTTGGGGGGTCAAATCGTCACTTCGTCACTTTATGCAGGTCAGATGCTAGGTGGATCACTCCTACCCTTTCGCTGTCCGTCACTTCTCGCTGTCCAACCCTGCGGTAACGCGGGATAGTCCTCGGCGTCATTACCTCGCCGCCACATATCCCAGCGGGCGTAAGCAGGCATGAATGAGCCCCGCCCGGCCGTCAGGGCCGAACGGGGCTGCCTCTTGCTACGCGCTCAGTGCCTCCGGGAACCCACACAGGGCCGCTTGCAGGGCTTCCAGACGGGCAATGCGCTGACGGGTGTAGACCGTGGCGTCTCCGGCCCGCTGAGCGGCGTACAGGGCATCGAGCCTGCGCGCTATACGCTTCCATTCCATCTGGCGCTCAATCTCTGCGCTGTCTGCTTCGCACTGGCGGAGGTATTCATCACGGGTCATGTAGGCGAGCGTAATTGGCATTTGATGATTCGTCACCTGCCAAAAATTTAGGCCACCTACCAAAAACCCTAAGCGCCTTTCTGCGGACATAGAAACGCCCCACTGGGCAAGTCCACTCAGGGACCGCTCAGCGGGGCGCCATGGGTTGCTCAGGCGTCGCCTAGCAGTTCTTCTAGCTCTATCTCAGCGAGTCGGACGGCGAACGGGTCAGCGTCCCGCATCCATGCCGGACCGGCGTACGTCACGTCTGCCCGCTGAGGGTCGAATCTGCGCACCGCGCCAGGAGTAGCCGGGCGGACCACTACGCGCGCTCCCAGGTCGCCCAGGAGGCTCCGTCGCCCGTCTGTCTCGCGCTGCGCCCATGCGTCCGCCACAGTCCCGCCAGCGTCCACCCAGCGGCCTACGGCGTGTTCGGCCTCAGCCTCCAATTCAGTGACCCGAGCCTCTAGCGCGGTGATCTGAGCCGTGACCCGCTGAGCGGCCCGACCACCCGCAGGCAGATTGGCCAGGTTGCCCGCCAAGTTGTCCAACTGGGTCGTTACCTCAGCGAGTTGTAGAACTGCGCTACCGTCCGCCTCTTGCCAGCGCATAAGCGCGAACGACCCGAATCGCTTCAAGTAGTCCGCAGTCACCATCTCTTCGAGGTATCGAGCGGTAATCACGTTCGGGCGGTGGGCACCATGCTTTCCGACACCCGCCCGGCATACATACGTGCTGTAGTCCTTGCCGTTGACCGTTCGGCGCTGGCGGTACATGGGCCCATTGCACTCAGAGCAGACAGCGAGATGCAGCAGAAGCGACTTACCGCCACGGGGGGCGCCACGGCCAACGGACTTGCCATCGACAATCGCGCGGACGGCAGACCAGGTTTCGGCGTCCAGGATGGCCGGGCCAGCGCTCACGGGGTTTCCCTCAGCGTCGAGCACCGGCTGATTGGTCAGCGCACTGCGGCGGGTGCCAGGGGTGGCCTGGATAAGCCAGCCACGGACGGCAGGGGTGTACAGGACGTCTCGCAGCGTTGTGGAGTGCCATACCTGCCCGCGCAACTTCCGGCCGTCTCGCTGGCGGGCGTGTTCGGCGGGTGGCAATACGCCTCGCTCGTTCAGGTCGCGTGCCATAGCCGTAAGGCTGCCCCCGTGATTGATCAGCTTGTCGGCGCACTCGCGCAGAATGGCAGCTGCCGGCTCGTCTATCACCCAGCGCTTGTTATTCACCGGGCCGGACACGGCGTAGCCATACGGCGCGATACCGCCCAGGTGGTTTCCGCGCTGGCGAAAGTGTTCCTTGCTGGCCGTGATCCGGGCCGTGATCATGTCGCGCTCATACTCAGCAAAAGCAGCGAGCACGTTAGCGATCAGCGAGGAATTCTCGGGGGACACTACTCCGTCAGCGGTGACGATCGTTGCTTTAGTGGCCTTAGCGGCGTCTAGCAGTCGCTGAAACTCCAGGACACTGCGCGCGTAGCGGTCGAGTTTGGCGGCCAGGACGTAGTCAGCGCGTGGCAGCCAGGCCAGTACCTCGCGCATGCCGGGCCGGTCCTCTAGCTTGCTGGCGCCGCTGACGTTGGTGTCCATGGCAATGTGGACGACCTCCCACCCCCGGGCGGCCGCGTACGCCTTGCAGGCTGCTATTCGGTGGTCGGGTGCCTCTTCGGCATACAGCCTGCTCAGGCGGTCGTAGATCACGACGGTTGGCACTGGTGTTCCCTTCGGTCCGGCCCGATGAGCCTACGTGCACGGTTAGTGCGTTCACTCGGGCGGGTGCGGCACGGTCCACGCGAACGCGGCGAGCGACGTGCCCGCACGTCTGGAGGCGCTCGGCAGCACGGCGGGACTCGACCGGGCCGCCCTGCACAGCCAGTTGGCCGCCGCGCTCTCGGTCGTCGTCCATCTGGAGCGCGACGCCGCGGGCGGTCGGCGGCTCGCCGAGATCCATGTCCTCGGGCGCGGCGCCGACGGCTTCGTGGCCACCGTGCCCGCGCTCGTCCGCGAGGCGGGCGGCGACTTCGGGCACGGCCCGGGCTGGGAGCGTCTGGCCCGGCTCTGCTCGGCGGGTGCGCCATGATCGGGCACGCGCCGCCCGTGGCCGTCGTCGCGGCAGCGGCCCTGTGCGCCCTTCTGGCGGCCTTGGCGGCCACCTCAGGCTCCACGCAGCAGCGGCGTGCCCGCCGCCTCCTGGAGGGCCCCGCACGGGCTCCCGGGCGCAAGGGCTCCGCACTCGGTCAACTGCTCGCAGCGCTGGTGTCCGCCCTGCGCGGTCTCCGCGCCCCCGGGTCGTCCGCTCCGCGGGCCGCCGAGCCCGCAGGACATGGCCCCGAGAACCAAGCGGCACGGCAGCCGGGGCTCGGGCTGGTCGGGCACGGCACCCCTGCGGAACCGTGCGACTCGGCTCAACAGGACAAGCCTGTCGGCGAGATGGCGGCTGCGAATGCGGCGCCGAGCACACTCGGGACGCGGCGTCGTGCTCCGAGCAGGAGCAGGCGAACGGATCACAGCCCTCGTTCGGCTGGATCGGTGCGCGCCTCCCGGCCGATGCGCGAGGGGGCGCGCCCGCGCCCGCCGGCGGCAGGTTTCGTCTCGCTCGCCGCACCGCCAGGGGATGTGCGGCCGAACGGAACGCCGCGAGCCCGCGCCGAGGACCCTCGACCTGGCGCCGTCCCACGGGACGCCGTTTCCGGAACGCGCACCCCGCGACGGCGGGTTGGACACCTTGCCCGGCTGCACAGGCGGGTGATGCGGCCTGAGGTGGCGTGCGTGCCGGTCGGGGTGGCGGCCGGGCTGGCCACCGCGTCGCTGGTGCCGGTGCTCGCGGGCCTCGCGGCGGTCGGCCCCGCGGGACGGGCTCTGCGCCGCCGGGCTGAGCGGGCGGCCGCGGAGCGGGGCGCGGCGGCCGTCGGGGCACTGTGCGTGACGCTGGCCGGCGATCTGCGGGCAGGGCGCCCGCCGCACGCCGCGCTGGCCGATGCGGTGGACTCCGCCGGCTGGGCACACATGCCGGAACTGGCGTCGGCCGCAGGGCTGTTGTGCTCTGCCGCCCGATTCGGTGGGGACGTGCCCCAGGCGCTGCGGGCCGCGTCCGGACGGAACGAGGGCACTCGGGGGCTGGCGGCCGTCGCGGCCTGCTGGCAGGTCGCGGTGGACGGCGGCGCCGGCCTGGCGGCCGCGCTGGACCGGGTGGCCGCCGCGCTCAGAGCCGAGGCCGACCAGCGGGACGACCTGCGGGCGCAGCTGGCGGGCCCGCGGTCGACGGCGGTGCTGCTCGCGCTGCTGCCGCTGTTCGGCGTGGTGCTGGGAGCCGGACTGGGCGCCGACCCCTCCCGGGTGCTGCTGCACACGCTGCCGGGGCTGGTCTGCCTGGCGCTCGGAGTCGCCCTGGAGTGGGGCGGGCTGGCCTGGACCGCGCGCATCATCCGCGTGGCCGAAGGAGGACGCCCGAAACCTCCGGGATCGGCACGGCTTGGCGGGAGGCGGGCGTCGTGAACGCCGAGACTGTCCACAGGCTGGGGACGACCGGGGCCCTGGCGGCAGCGGCACTTGCGCTCCTGCTCGTCCTGGCCGAGGTCCGCGAGCGCCTCGCTGCCGCACGCCAGCTGCGCGGAGCGCTCGATCCGGCGGCGCGCCGCCGACGGGCACGCGGCAACGGTGTCCGCGGGACCTCGCCGGACGGCTCCGCACGCATCCCCCGGCGCCTGCGGGAGCGCGCGGCGCCGCTGGGCGGGGGAGCGGCCGCGGGCGCGCTCCTGGGCGGCCTCCTGGGCGGCGGCTCGGGTCTCGTCCCGGGCGCGCTGCTGGGAGCCGGGGCGGCGCAGTGGCGGGCCGTGCGTCGGTCCGGCTCCGCAGCGCCGCCGGGCGGATCGGAGGCCGATCCGTCCGACATCGCCCTGTGCGCCGACCTGATGGCCGCCTGTCTGGCGGCGGGAGCCACCCCCGGGGAGGCCGCGGGCGCGGTCGGCGACTGCATGGGCGGGTCCTTGGGCGCGGCGCTGACACGCGTTCAGGCGGAGCTGCGGCTCGGCGCGGAGCCCGCGGAGTGCTGGCTGCGTCTGGGCCGGCTCGCGGGGGCGCATGAGATGGCCCGCTGCCTGGCCCGGGCCTCCACGACGGGCAGTGCGCCGGTCGCCGAGATGGCCCGGCTCGCCGCGGACATCCGTGCCGCGCACGGCCGTTCGGCCCTCGCGCGGGCACGCAAGGCCGCGGTCCTGGCCACGGCGCCCCTCGGCGTCTGCTTCCTGCCCGCGTTCCTGCTCGTCGGCGTGGCTCCGGTCGTCATGGGCCTCGCCCGGAGCGTGCTGGGAGGCGCCATGACCTGAACCGCCACGCCGCGGCCGTCCCACCGCCCGGCACACCCTGAACCCCACCACCCGACGCCAGACACCGAATCAGACCCCAGATCAGGACCCAAAGCAGCACCCAAAGCAGGCCCCCCCAACACCCGGCGGATACGCCGGAACCCACCCACCGAACACCAGGAGGACGCGATGAACCACACCCTCACCAGCAGCGGCGCCACGGCCGACACCATGGAGCGCACCACGGCCGGCACCAAGGCCACCACAACGACACGCGCCACGGTCCCGGCCGGCTCCGGCACCCGGCGGCGCAAGGCCCGCAGGACGCCGCCGTGGCTCGCGCGACGGCTTCGAAGGTGCCGCGGTGCGGCCGAGGCGGGGATGAGCACGGCGGAGTACGCGGTGGGCACGATCGCCGCGTGCGGGTTCGCGGCGGTGCTCTACAAGATCGTGACGAGCGGGCCGGTGCGCACCGCGCTCAGCGGAGTGATCGAGAAGGCCCTCCATGTGCCGTTCTGAGTCCCGTACCGGGGGGATCGGGCCGCCGGGCCGGACGCACGCGGGCGATCGCGGCTACGTGACGGCCGAGACCGCGATGATCATCCCCCTCCTCGTCACGCTCACCGGGCTGCTGATCTGGGGAGTGATGGCCGCAGTGGCCCAGGTGCGGTGCGTGGACGCGGCCCGCGCCGGGGCGCGCGAGGCTGCCCGGTCGGAACCGTCCTCCGAGGTACTGCAGGCAGCACGGGAAGCCGCGCCCGCGGGGGCGGAGGTGAGCGTGCGGCGGGACGGGGACATGGTCCGCGTGCGGATCACCGTGCCGGCGCCCCGCTTCCCGGTGACGCTGACCGCCGAGGCCGCGGCGCTCGCCGAGGACTCCGTGGGAGGAGGTGACGGGCCGTGAGACGGCGTGGCGACCGCGGGTCGGCCACCGTGTGGTCGCTCGGGTCGATAGGAGTGCTGCTCGCCCTGTTCGCGGCGGCGCTGTTCATGAGCCAGGCCGTGGTCGCCCGCCACCGTGCGGGCGGCGCCGCCGACTTGGCCGCGCTCGCAGCGGCCGACCACGCGTTGGACGGCTCCAGGACCGCCTGCCGGCTGGCCGCGGAGGTGGCCGAGGCGCAGGGCGGGCGGCTGCGCGGCTGCCAGGTGGCCGGCGAGGTGGCCGAGGTCGTGGTCCAGGTCGGCGGGGCCAGGGTCCGCTCCCGGGCGGGCCCCGCCGATGCCGAGCCGCCGGACCGGCCGGCGGGCCCAGGCCCTGGTGCCCCCCTCCCGGCACGCGTCTAGCGCTGGCCCTCGCCCTCCGGGGCGTCCGGACCGGGTCGCTCCTCGGGCGGGGCCGTGGGTCGCTCCTCGGTCCCTGCCTCGGTCCGTGCCTCGGGCGGGGCCGTGGGCGAGCCGTCCTCGGGCTCCGGCCCGGCCTCGGTGTCGGGGCCGGTGCCGTCCCCGGGCGCGGCCCCGTCGCCGCCCTCACCCGCCGCCTCCTGCGCCGCGCCCGCGGCCAGCAGGCAGTCGAGGAGGCGGACGGCCGCGGCCTTGTCCAAGGGGTCGTTGCCGTTGCCGCACTTGGGGGACTGGACGCACGAGGGGCAGCCGAAGTCGCACTCGCACGCGGCGATGGCCTCCCGGGTGGCCGTGAGCCACGTGCGGGCGGTGTGGAAGGCGCGCTCGGCGAAGCCGGCGCCACCCGGGTGGCCGTCGTAGACGAAGACGGTGGGCAGCCCGGTGTCGGCGTGCAGGGGTATGGAGACCCCGCCGATGTCCCAGCGGTCGCAGGTGGCGAAGAGCGGAAGGAGGCCGATCGAGGCGTGCTCGGCGGCGTGCAGGGCGCCGGGCAGCTCCTCGGGGTGGATGCGGGCCGCGTCCAGCTGGTCCTCGGTGACCGTCCACCACACGGCCCGGGTGCGCAGGGTGCGCGGCGGGAGGTCCAGCTTGGTCTCGCCCATCACCTCGCCGGTGATGAGCCGGCGGCGCAGGTAGGACACGACCTGGTGGGTCACCTCGACCGAGCCGAAGTGGATCCGGGCCTCGCCCCACGGCTCCTCGAGCTCGTCGGACAGGACCCGCACCTCGGTGGTGTCGCGAGCCATCGTCGAATACGGCGGGTCGGCGCGCTCGACCAGGGCGACGGAGTCCTCCAGGTCCAGGTGCCGGACGACGTAGGTGCGGCCCTGGTGGAGGTGGACGGCGCCGTCGTGGACGGTGGTGTGGGCGGCGCCGGCGTCGACCGTGCCGAGGAGCCGGCCCGTCCCGGCCTCGACCACCTGGACGGGCGTACCGCCCTCGCCGCGGATGTCGGTGAGGTCGGCGGCCCGCTCCCGGCGGGTCCAGAACCAGCCCGCCGCCCGGCGCCGCAGCAGCCCCCGCTGCTCCAGCTGCGGCAGCAGGGACGCGGCCTCGGGCCCGAACAGGTCCAGGTCGGCCTCGGTGAGGGGCAGCTCGGCGGCGGCCGCGCACAGGTGCGGGGCGAGCACGTACGGGTTGTCCGGGTCGAGGACGGTGGACTCCACGGGGCGCTCGAAGATCGCCTCGGGATGGTGCACGAGGTACGTGTCCAGCGGGTCGTCGCGGCCGACCATGATCGCCAGTGCGCCCTGCCCGGTGCGGCCCGCGCGGCCGGCCTGCTGCCACAAGGACGCCCGGGTGCCCGGGTAGCCGGCCAGCAGGACCGCGTCGAGCCCGCTGACGTCGACGCCCAGCTCCAGGGCGGAGGTGGAGGCGAGGCCGAGGAGGCGGCCGGAGTGCAGGTCGCGCTCCAGGGCGCGGCGCTCGTCGGCGAGGTAGCCGCCGCGGTAGGCCGCGACGCGGCCGGGGAGCGAGGCGTCGATCTCGGCGAGGCGCTCCTGGGCGATGAGGGCGATCAGCTCGGCGGCGCGCCGGGAGCGCACGAAGGCCACGGTGCGGACGCCCTGCAGGACGAGGTCCGTCAGCAGTTCGGCGGACTCGGCGGTGGCCGTGCGGCGCACCGGCGCGCCGTGCTCACCGGACAGCTCGGTGAGCGGCGGCTCCCACAGGGCGAAGGCGAGTTCGCCGCGTGGCGAGGTGTCCTCGGTGACCTCGGCGACGGGCAGGCCCGTCAGCCGTCCGGCCGAGTGCGCCGGGTCGGCCGCGGTCGCCGAGGCCAGCAGGAACACCGGATCGGCGCCGTAGCGGGCGCACACCCGCCGCAGGCGGCGCAGTACCTGGGCGACGTGCGAGCCGAACACGCCGCGGTAGGTGTGGCACTCGTCGATGACGACATAGCGCAGGCTGCGCAGGAAGGAGGACCAGCGGGCGTGCCCGGGCAGGATGCCGCGGTGCAGCATGTCGGGGTTGGTGAGCACGTAGGTGGCGTACTGCCGCACCCATTCGCGCTCCTCGAAGGGGGTGTCGCCGTCGTAGACGGCCGGGCGGACGGCGTGGCCGAGGGGCGCGGCCAGTGCCGCGACCGCCCGGCGCTGGTCGGCGGCCAGCGCTTTGGTGGGCGCGAGGTACAGCGCGGTCGCGCCGCGCCCGCCGGTGGCCGAGCCGCCGCGGGCGCCGGCGCCCGGCTCCGCGCCGTCCATGAGGGCGCTGAGGACCGGTGCCAGGTACGCCAGCGACTTCCCGGACGCGGTGCCGGTCGCGACGATCACGGACTCGCCGCGGACCGCGTGGGCGGCGGCGCGGGCCTGGTGCTCCCACGGACGGTCGATCCCGGCTGTCCGGATCGCCTCCACAACATCTGCCCGGATGCCCTCCGGCCAGGATGCATGCCTGCCGACCCGCGGGGGCAGGTGCTCCGTATGGGTGATGCGTACGGCACGGTCGTCCCCCGCGGAGAGCCGCTCAAGAGCGGTCCGGGGAGACGGGCGCCCGTGCGCCGACTGCGGAAGATGATCCTGGGCCATCGGCACTCAGTGTGTCACCGGCGTGACGGACAATCGCAGTAAGGCGTCGTGCTGGCCCGCTACGAAGTGATTGAATGCCATCGCGGCTGCCGATCCTTGCCCTACCTTTCGGTGAGGAAGGCCCCCTACGACCGTTACCTTCGGTGGGTAGCCCCAGGGGGGCGCCGCGTCGATGCAAGGTGCTGGAGGATCCGTGGACCTGTCCCTGTCGACCCGAACCGTCGGCGATCGCACGATCGTCGAGGTCGGCGGCGAGATTGATGTGTACACCGCGCCCAAGCTGCGCGAGCAGCTGGTGGAGCTCGTGAACGACGGGAGTTACCACCTGGTCGTGGACATGGAGGGAGTCGACTTCCTCGACTCGACCGGCCTGGGTGTGCTCGTCGGCGGGCTCAAGCGGGTGCGCGCTCATGAGGGATCGCTGCGTCTGGTGTGCAACCAGGAGCGCATCCTGAAGATTTTCCGCATCACCGGCCTGACCAAGGTGTTCCCGATTCACACCTCGGTCGACGAGGCCGTCGCCGCGACCGACTGAACCTTCGACCAGACGAGGGGCACCGGACGGGTTCGCCGTCCGGGCCCCTGTGTTGCCCACCCGATGGAACCGAGGGGGAGGCCCGGCCATGCCCACCGTAGAACTGCTCTTCAGCGCCCAGCCCGAGCACGTGCGCACCGCGCGGCTCGTTGCGGCTGCCGTGGCGCGCCGGGCGGGGGTGGACGAGGCGGCCCTGGACGAGGTGAGGCTGGCCGTGGGCGAGGCGTGCAGCCGCGCCGTCGGCCTGCACCGCAGCAACGGCGTCGAGGAGCCGGTGAAGGTGCGCCTCACCGAGGAGGAGAAGAAGTTCTCCATCGAGGTGGCCGACGAGGTGCCCAGCACCGGCGGCGGCTCCGCGCCCGACTCGGGCGCCGACGACCCCGCCGACGACGAGGGCGAGATGGGTCTCGCCGTCATCAGCGGACTGGTCGACGACTTCGAGGTCGTCGACGGCGAGAAGGGCGGGATCATCCGCATGAGCTGGCCGACGGTGTCCGTCTAGCCGCTCCCCGCCGGGGCCCCGCAGCCCCTCTCACCGGCCCCGCAGCCCGCCGAGCGGAAACGCGGCCGGTCATTTACCGTGGGAATTCCCTACGGGCACCCTTTTGCGATCTTCTGCTGCTCCCTACAATCCGTCCATCTTTGCTCAGCTCGCCTGAGCGTTGCGGCTTGATCAGCCGTAGGAGCCGCACGCCCATGCGCCAAACGTCAAGGAGGACGAATGGCGGGGCAACTCACCCCTCTACCGCTTGCTGCCGCGCCGGTATTGACCGGTGGAAACCAAGCGCTGGTGTGGATCATCGCGGTGGTCGCACTGGCCGCTCTGGCGGTCGCCGCGGTGCTGGTACGTCAAGTGCTCGCGGCGGACGAGGGCACCGACTCCATGAAGAAGATCGCCGCTGCCGTGCAGGAAGGCGCCAACGCCTACCTCGCACGGCAGTTCCGTACGCTGGGGATCTTCGCCGTGGCGGCGTTCTTCCTGCTCATGCTGCTGCCGGCGGACAACCTCTCGCAGCGCATCGGAAGGTCGATCTTCTTTCTCGTGGGGGCCGTGTTCTCCGCGGTCACCGGCTATGTCGGAATGTGGCTCGCGGTCCGCAGCAATGTGCGGGTCGCCGCGGCCGCCCGGGCGGCGACACCGGAATCCGGTGAGCCGCAAAAGGATCTCACCGAGGTCTCCCACCACGCGATGAAGATCGCTTTCCGTACCGGTGGCGTCGTCGGAATGTTCACCGTCGGACTGGGCCTGCTCGGCGCCTCGGCCGTCGTGCTGATCTACAAGGCCGACGCGCCGAAGGTGCTCGAGGGATTCGGATTCGGCGCCGCCCTCCTGGCGATGTTCATGAGGGTCGGCGGCGGGATCTTCACCAAGGCGGCGGACGTCGGCGCCGACCTGGTCGGCAAGGTCGAACAGGGCATCCCCGAGGACGACCCCCGCAACGCCGCCACCATCGCCGACAACGTCGGGGACAACGTCGGTGACTGCGCCGGCATGGCCGCCGACCTGTTCGAGTCCTACGCGGTCACCCTGGTGGCCGCACTGATCCTCGGGAAGGTCACCTTCGGCGACGCGGGGCTCGTCTTCCCGCTCCTCATCCCGGCGATCGGGGTGCTCACCGCCATGGTCGGCATCTTCGCCGTCTCCCCGCGCCGCTCCGACCGCAGCGGCATGGCCGCGATCAACCGCGGCTTCTTCATCTCCGCGGTGATCTCCCTGGTCGGCGTGACCATCGCGGTCTTCTCCTACCTGCCCTCCTCCTACTCCGATCTCAAGGGCGTCGGCTCCGACATCTCCTCCCACGCCGGTGATCCGCGGGTCCTCGCCCTGGTCGCGGTCGCCATCGGCATCGTGCTGGCCGCGCTGATCCAGCAGCTCACCGGCTACTTCACCGAGACCACGCGGCGCCCCGTGCGCGACGTCGGCAAGACGTCGCTCACGGGCGCGGCGACCGTGGTGCTCTCCGGCATCTCGCTCGGCCTGGAGTCCGCGGTGTACTCGGCGGTGCTGATCGCCCTCGCGGTCTACGGGGCGTTCCTGCTCGGCGGCACGTCGATCTTCCTGGCGCTGTTCGCGGTGGCACTGGCCGGCACCGGCCTGCTCACCACGGTCGGCGTCATCGTCGCCATGGACACCTTCGGCCCGGTCTCGGACAACGCGCAGGGCATCGCGGAGATGTCCGGCGACGTGCACGGCGAGGGCGCCCAGGTGCTCACCGACCTGGACGCCGTCGGCAACACGACCAAGGCCATCACGAAGGGCATCGCCATCGCCACCGCGGTGCTCGCGGCGACCGCCCTGTTCGGGTCGTTCAAGGAGGCCGTCGACACGGCGGTCGGCAAGGCCCATCCGGCCGCGTCGGACGCCCGCTGGCTGTCCCTGGACATCTCCCAGCCCAACAACCTCGTCGGGCTGCTGCTCGGCGCGGCGGTGGTCTTCCTCTTCTCGGGGCTGGCCATCAGCGCCGTGTCGCGGTCCGCGGGCGCGGTCGTCTACGAGGTGCGCCGGCAGTTCCGCGACCACCCGGGGATCATGGACGGCACCGAAGTGCCCGAGTACG
Source organism: Actinacidiphila rubida (assembly GCF_900110255.1). Lineage (GTDB taxonomy): Bacteria > Actinomycetota > Actinomycetes > Streptomycetales > Streptomycetaceae > Actinacidiphila > Actinacidiphila rubida. Next base: position 24,502 of record NZ_FODD01000026.1, on the reverse strand, counting down.
GCCGCGTGGTGGACATCTGCACCAAGGACGCGCTGCGCGAGCTGGCCACGCCGGGCCTGCTCGCGGTGCTGGCGCCCATCGCGGTCGGCTTCGCGCTCGGTGTCGGCTCGCTCGCGTCGTACCTGGCGGGGGCGATCGGCGCCGGCACCCTGATGGCGGTGTTCCTGGCCAACTCCGGCGGCGCCTGGGACAACGCGAAGAAGCTCGTCGAGGACGGCCACCACGGCGGCAAGGGCAGCGAGGCACACGCCGCGACGGTCATCGGCGACACCGTCGGCGACCCGTTCAAGGACACCGCGGGCCCGGCGATCAACCCGCTGCTGAAGGTGATGAACCTGGTGGCGCTGCTGATCGCCCCGGCGATCGTGAAGTTCAGCTACGGCGTGGACGCCAACCTCGCGGTGCGGGTGCCCGTGGCGGTGGCGGCCCTCGCGGTCATCGTCGGCGCGGTCTACGTCTCCAAGCGCCGCGGCATCGCGATGGACGACCAGGGGGAGGACGGTGACCAGACCCACGCGAAGAGCGGATCGACCGTGGCGGCGTGATGTCTGACACCTTCTCACCTGTGTCCACGTCACCATGACGGCGGGCGCCCGGCCTTGGCCGGGCGCCCGTCTTCGCGCTCTGACGTGCGCGATCACGGCCTCGCACGCATCGTCACCACCGTTTGCTACGAACGGCTTGAATATCGGATGAATCAGGTCGTTCCAGGTCATGGATTCGCGGTACACACCGGGTACCCGTGTATGTTCCGGGGCCGTAAGGCCACGGAAGGGACCCATCCGGTGAAGGTGAACACGAAGTTCCTGGCCGCGCTGTCCGGGGCGGCCCTGCTCCTGGCGCTGGGCGGGTGCAGCAGCGACGACTCCGGCAAGAAGCTGGACAGCTGGGCGAAGGGCGTCTGCGACCAGGCGGCCGGCCCGGCCAAGCAGATCGACGACGCGAACACCGCGATCAGCCAGGTGAACAGCGGCGGCACCCCCGCCGAGGTCAAGAAGGCCGACTCGGCCGCCTTCCAGCAGCTCTCCAACGCCTACAAGGAGCTCGCCGGCATCTTCCAGAAGGCCGGAGCCGCGCCCAACGGCGACCAGGGCCAGACGTTCCAGCAGAACGCCGTCACCACCCTCAACCACCTCTCGGCGCAGTACGAGAGCCTGATGAAGCAGGTCGACGCGCTGGACACCAGCAACCAGAACACGTTCGCCGACGGGCTCAAGGGCGTCTCCGACTCCCTCACCAAGACCACCGCCGACGTGCAGAGCTCCATCGGCACGCTCAGCCAGGGCGACGCGGGCAAGGCGCTCGCCCAGCAGCCCGGCTGCCAGCGGGTGTCCACGACCGCCGCGCCCACCGCCGCGTCGCCCAGCGCCTCCTGAGGCGCGGGCCGGCCGCCGTTCCGGAACCCCGCCGGGGCACCGCCCGCCGGCCCTGCGCGCCCCCGGCGAGCTGTTCCGCGAGAATGAGACGTGTGAGTACGCCCCGCGACGCCGCCCCCCGTCCCGCCCCCGCCAGCGCGCAGGCGCTGCGCGAGGACCTGCTCGCCGCCGACTTCACCGCGGACGGCTGCCTCGACCTGCTCGGCGCGGTCGCCTACGCGGCGCTGTCGCGGGCGGAGACCGTTCCCGCGCTGCGCGCCACCCGCGACGGCGGCCCGCTGGCGACCCTCGTCCGGCTGTTCCTGCTGCAACGGCCCGTCCCCTACGCGCAGGCCCGCGCCGCGCTGCCCGGCATCGAGCGGTACGAGGCCGACGGCTGGCTGCAGCGCGACGGCGACGAGGTCCGCGCGACCGCCGACGTCCGCCCCTACGCGGGCGACGGCGGCGAGGACTGGTGGATCGTCTCCGACCTCGGCTGCGCCGTCGGCGGCGCCGGGGGGATCGGCAGCGCGCCCGGCGTGGACCGCGCGGACCTCGTGCTCGGAGTCGGCGGCGCGTCGACCACGCTCGCCGGGATCACCGTGCGCACCCCCGTGGACCGCGCCCTGGACTTGGGCACCGGGTCGGGCGTCCAGGCGCTGCACGCCTCGCGGCACGCCACCCACGTCACCGCCACCGACCTCAACCCGCGCGCCCTGCACTTCGCCCGGCTCACCCTCGCCCTGTCCGGCGCCCGCGAGCCCGACCTGCGGCAGGGCAGCCTGTTCGAGCCGGTGGCGGACGAGCGGTTCGACCTGATCGTCTCGAACCCGCCGTTCGTGATCTCCCCAGGTGGCCGCTTCACCTACCGGGACGGCGGCATGGCCGGCGACGACCTGTGCCGGGCGGTCGTGAGCCGGTCCGCGGGCCGGCTCACCGACGGCGGCTGGTGCCAGCTGCTGGCGAACTGGCAGCACGTCGACGGCGAGGACTGGCGGGAGCGGCTGGCCGGCTGGGTGCCCGCCGGCTGCGACGCGTGGATCGTGCAGCGCGAGGTGCAGGACGTGGCGCAGTACGCCGAACTGTGGCTGCGCGACGCCGGCGACCACCGCGCGGATCCGGAGGCGTACGCCGCGCGGTACGACGCGTGGCTGGAGGAGTTCGAGCGCGCGAAGGTCGACGGCGTCGGCTTCGGCTGGATCACGCTGCGCAAGTCCGGCTCCGCGGAGCCGGTGGTGACCGCGGAGGAGTGGCCGCACTCGGTGGAGCAGCCGCTCGGCCCGCACATCGCGGACTGGTTCGCGCGCCAGGACTTCCTGCGGCGCCACGACGACGCCGCGCTGCTCGGCGCCCGCTTCACGCTGGCGCCCGACGTGGTGCAGGAGCAGGTGGGGCTGCCCGGCGCGGAGGACCCGGAGCACGTGGTGCTGCGGTCGGCGCGCGGGATGCGGCGTGCGACGAAGGTCGACACGGTCGGCGCGGGCTTCGCCGGGGTCTGCGACGGAACGCTGCCGGCCGGCCGCATCGTGGACGCGATCGCCCAGCTGCTGGGCGAGGACCCGGTCGTCCTGCGCGACCGCACTCCGGAGTCGATCAGGCTGCTGGTCGAGCAGGGCTTCCTGGAGCCGGTCGCCGGCTGAGGCCCGGACCAGGACCCGCGGCTCCCCGGCTCCGTGTCCGGGGTCACGCCTCGGACATCGGCGCGGGCGTCAGCGGACGTTGCGGACGACCGTCCACACGACCGCGAGACCGAGCACCGCGTACTGCGCGCGCGGGCTGAGCACCGGGCGCCAGCGGCGTCCCCGCAGGCCCTCGACCATCCACCGGCCGCACATCCACAGCAGGACCGGCGAGGCGATCATCAGCAGCGCGTTCTCGTGGAAGGCCCGCACCGGGTCGCCGTGCAGCAGGTCGTAGGCGAGGCGGGTGCCCCCGCACGCCGGGCACAGCAGCCCGGTGGCCCAGTTGAACGGGCAGCGCGGCAGCCAGTGCCCGCTCTGGTGCGGGTCCGTGTTGTAGAGGTACGCCGAGGCCGCGACCGCCGCGGCGAGCGCCCCGAGCGGCGCGGCCGCCGGGTGGTTCCGCAGCCCGCCCGGCCGGCGCACCGCGAGGGGTGCCCCGGCCGGGCTGTGCCGCAGGTCGTCAGCCACGCAGGACACGGCCCTGGGCGTCGGTCTGGTCGTTGCCGGCGAGCAGGATGATGCCGTCGATCAGCGCCCAGATCCCGCAGCCCCCGCAGGTGAACAGCTGGCCCAGGGCTATGCCGGTGTGGCCGGTGTAGAAGCGGCCGACGCCGAGGCTGCCGAGCAGGAGCTGCAGCACGCCCGCGGTGACCTTCGACTTCTCGGAGTAAGGTCGGCCGTAGGGGTCGTAGCCGTACGGCGCGTTCGGGTCGCCGGTGTAGGCCCCGGGCGGCGGCGGGTAGGGGCCGCCCTGCGGATACCCGTACCCGGGCTGCTGCTGAGGCGCCCCCTGCGGATAGCCGTAGCCCGGCTGCTGCTGGCCGTACGGATTCTGGCCGTAAGGATTCTGATCGGACAAGGCCGTCCCCCTGCGCTGTGTGCGTGTCGGTCTTCGCTGGCCGACATCCTTGCAGTCACGGCCTGTCCCTGTCCCGTCCGGAGCCGTGCGCCGCAGGGCCTCCGGCGCGGGTCGCGGGCTCCCGGCACGCCCCCCGGCGCACTACCGCAAAGCTGCCGGGCGCGGCCGCGGCACCGGCATTTCCGGGCACGATGGGCTGAGGCGACGTAGCCTTCTTGAGGACCCCGGCAGTGTGGATAGAACGTACATCGGGTTACCGTTCGAGTGGCGTTGCGGACTTTTCCCGTTTGACACGGGGCCAGGAGGTACGGTCACACTCCGCAGCGACACCCCTTCAACCCGGAGAGAAGAGCGAAGTTGTCCCCGACCCGCGAGACCGCACCAGGCGGCCGCCGACTTGTCATCGTCGAGTCGCCCGCCAAGGCGAAGACGATCAAGGGCTATCTCGGCCCGGGATACGTCGTCGAGGCCAGCGTCGGGCACATCCGCGACCTCCCCAACGGGGCCGCCGAAGTGCCGGCGGAGTACAAGGGCCAGCCTTGGGCACGGCTCGGCGTCAATGTGGACAGCGATTTCCAGCCGATCTACGTCGTCAACGCCGACAAGAAGGCACAGGTCAAGAAGCTCAAGGATCTCCTGAAGGAGTCCGACGAACTATTCCTCGCCACCGATGAGGACCGCGAGGGCGAGGCCATCGCCTGGCATTTGCAGGAAATCCTCAAGCCCAAGGTGCCGGTGCACCGGATGGTGTTCCACGAGATCACCAAGGACGCCATCCAGGAGGCCGTGCGCAATCCGCGCGAGCTGAACCAGCGCCTGGTCGACGCCCAGGAGACCCGCCGCATCCTCGACCGGCTGTACGGCTACGAGGTCTCGCCGGTCCTGTGGAAGAAGGTCATGCCGCGGCTGTCCGCCGGCCGCGTCCAGTCCGTCGCCACCCGGCTCGTCGTGGAGCGCGAGCGCGAGCGCATCGCGTTCCGCTCCGCCGAGTACTGGGACCTGCTGGGCACCTTCGGCACCGGCCGCGCCGGCGACGCCTCCGACCCCTCGACGCTCACCGCCCGGCTGATCGCCGTCGACGGCCGCCGGGTCGCCCAGGGCCGCGACTTCGACGCGTCCACCGGACAGCTGAAGTCCGGCGCGAACGTGCTGCAGCTCGACGAGAGCGCCGCCCGCGCCCTGGCCGCCGCGCTCGCCGACACCCAGTTCTCGGTCCGCAGCGTCGAGTCCAAGCCCTACCGCCGCTCGCCGTACGCGCCGTTCCGCACCACCACCCTCCAGCAGGAGGCGTCGCGCAAGCTCGGCCTGGGCGCCAAGGCGTGCATGCAGGTGGCGCAGAAGCTGTACGAGAACGGCTTCATCACCTATATGCGTACCGACTCCACGACGCTGTCGGAGACCGCGATCAGGGCCGCCCGCGCCCAGGTCACGCAGCTGTACGGCGCGCAGTTCCTGCCGGACAAGCCGCGCGTGTACACCGGGAAGGTGAAGAACGCGCAGGAGGCGCACGAGGCGATCCGCCCCTCCGGCGACCGCTTCCGCACTCCCGCTGAGACCGGCCTGACCGGCGACCAGTTCCGGCTCTACGAGCTGATCTGGATGCGCACCGTCGCCTCCCAGATGAAGGACGCGGTCGGCCAGTCCGTCACCGTCAAGGTCGGCGGCGGCTCCGCGGACGGCCGCGACGCCGAGTTCTCCGCGTCCGGCAAGATCATCACCTTCCACGGCTTCCTCAAGGCCTACGTCGAGGGCGCGGACGACCCCAACGCCGAGCTGGACGACCGCGAGCGCCGGCTGCCGCAGGTCGCCGAGGGCGACCCCCTGACCGCCACCGGGATCACCGCCGACGGCCACGCGACCAAGCCGCCCGCCCGCTACACCGAGGCGTCGCTGGTCAAGGAGCTGGAGGAGCGGGAGATCGGCCGCCCGTCGACGTACGCGACGATCCTGGGCACGATCCTCGACCGCGGCTACGTGTTCAAGAAGGGCACCGCGCTCGTCCCGACGTTCCTGTCGTTCGCGGTCGTCAACCTGCTGGAGAAGCACTTCGGCCGGCTCGTCGACTACGACTTCACCGCGTCCATGGAGGACGACCTCGACCGCATCGCCCGCGGTGAGGCCCAGGCCGTGCCGTGGCTGCGCCGCTTCTACTTCGGCACGGACGAGGGCGACTCCGACGCCGTCCCGTCCGCGGCCGCCGCGGGCAACGGCGACGGCGACCACCTCGGCGGGCTCAAGGAACTCGTCGAGGACCTCGGCGCCATCGACGCCCGCGAGATCTCCTCCTTCCCCGTCGGCGACGGCATCATGCTGCGCGTCGGGCGCTACGGCCCCTACGTGGAGAAGGGCGAGCGCGGCGAGGAGGACCACCGCCGCTCCGACGTGCCCGAAGACCTGCCGCCGGACGAGATGACGGTGGAGTACGCCGAGGAGCTGTTCGCCCGTCCCTCCGGCGACTTCGAGCTCGGCAACGACCCCGAGACCGGGCGGCCCATCATCGCCAGGGACGGCCGGTACGGCCCGTACGTCACCGAGGTGCTGCCCGAGGACACCCCGAAGACCGGCAAGAACGCGATCAAGCCGCGGACCGCCTCGCTCTTCAAGTCGATGACCCTGGACACCGTCACCCTCGCGGACGCGCTCAAGCTGATGTCGCTGCCGCGCGTCGTCGGCACCGACGCCGAGGGCGTCGAGATCACCGCGCAGAACGGCCGCTACGGGCCCTACCTGAAGAAGGGCACCGACTCGCGCTCCCTGGAGAACGAGGACCAGCTCTTCACGATCACCCTCGACGAGGCGCTGGCCGTCTACGCCCAGCCGAAGGTGCGCGGGCGGGCCGCGGCGAAGCCGCCGCTGAAGGAACTGGGCACCGACCCGGTCAGCGAGCGGCCGGTCGTCGTCAAGGACGGCCGCTTCGGCCCCTACGTCACCGACGGCGAGACCAACGCGACGCTGCGCCGTGACGACGAGGTGGAGACGATCACGCCCGAGCGCGGCTACGAGCTCCTCGCCGAGAAGCGGGCCAAGGGGCCGGTGAAGAAGAAGGCCGCCGCCAAGAAGGCACCGGCGAAGAAGGCCGCGGCCAAGAAGGCCACCGCGAAGAAGGCCGCGCCGGCCAAGAAGACGGCCGCCGCCAAGAAGACGACGTCGGCGGCCAAGAAGGCCACCCCGTCGGAGTGACGCATCCCGGTCGGGCGCGGCAGTCGCCGCGCCCCGCCGGGCACACCGCCCGCGGGGCCCGCTCCTCCGAGTTGTCCACAGGAGAGCCGAACCAGGCATGAGTGGCCGGGCCCGGGCCGGATAGGCTGTCAGAATGACGCGATCCGAGCAGCCGGCGCAGCCCGCGGACGTCACCGAAACGTTCGCGACCGACCTCGCGGCGGACTCACGTGAACGCGCGGTCGGCGCACTACTGAAAGTCCCCGCACTGCGCAGGCTGTGGAGTGCCCAGCTGACCGGAGCGGTCGCCGACCGCCTCGGGATGCTCGTGCTGCTCCTGCTCACCGTGCAGGCCGTCGCCGCGTCCCACTCGTTCGGAGGCGGCTACCGGGGTGTCGCGTTCGCGGCCTCCGCGGTGCTGGCCGCGCGCCTGATCGCGACCCTGCTGTTCGGTGCGGTGCTGCTCGGCCCGCTGTCCGCGCTCACCGCCGAAGGCGGCCCGCTGGACCGCCGGTGGACGATGATCGGCGCCGACACGGTCCGCCTCGGGCTGTTCATCGTGGCCCCGCTGTGGATCACGTGGGCGCCGGACTCCGCGCACATCTGGCTGCTCGTCACCGCGTTCGTCGCCGGCGTCGCCGACCGCCTGTGGGCGGTCGCCAAGGACGGCGCCGCGCCCGTGCTGCTGCCGGCCACCGGTGAGGCCTCGGTGCGGCCCGCGCCCGACCACCTGGCCACCCTGCACCGGCTGGACCTGCGCACCAGCTTCGTCGCGCTGCCGTTGGCCGCCGCCACGCTCGTCGTGGTCACGATGGTCAACACGCTCATCGCGCTCGGCGTCGACTGGTTCCACCTGCACCAGGTGGCGCTCTCCTCCTACGTCGCCGCCGGCCTGTTCTCGTCGTCGACGGCGATCCTCTACCTGCTCGAGCTGCCGTCCGGCACGGCCGCCCGGCCGCGCTCCCCGCTGGAGGGCCTGCGGCTCCCCAAGGGCCCGGCCGGCACCGAGCGCGGCAGGACCGGCGCGCTGCCGCTGCTGGTGCTCGCCACCGCCGCCACCGCCGGGGCCGTCGGTGCCGCCGTCGCGCTGGCCGTGCTGCGTGCCGCCGGTCTCCACTTCGGGCCGGTCGGCTTCGGCCTGCTGGTCCTGGCGCTGTCCGCCGGCACGGTCATCGGCATCCGGGTGGCCCCCAAGACGCTGCCGGGCCTGTCCCGGCGCCGGCTGCTGGCGCTGGCCATCGGCCTCACCGGCATCGCGCTGCTCCTCACCGGCATCGTCGCCGACGCGACCACGGTGCTGCTGCTGGCGCTGCTCGCCGGCCTCAGCGCCGGCCTGACCGCGAACACCGGCCACGTCCTGATCGAGCAGGAGGCCGAGGAGCCGCGCAGGGCCCGCACCGTCGAGCACCTGCAGGCCGTCTCCCGCGCGGTCATCGCCGTCGCGGCCATCGTGGCCCCGCTGGTGGCTGGCGCGATCGGCCCGCACCGCATCCACCACGGCCACTTCACCTTCGACCACGAGGGCGCCGCCTACACGCTGATCCTCGTCGGCGCGCTGCTGCTGCCGGTCGCCGCCCTCGTCCTCGGCAAGACCGACGACCGCACCGGCGTGCCGCTGCGCCGCGACCTGCGCGAGGCGCTGCGCGGCGCCGAACCGGCCGTGGCGCCCGCCGCCACCGGCTTCTTCATCGCGATAGAGGGTGGCGACGGCGCGGGCAAGTCCACGCAGGTCGAGGCGCTCGCCCAGTGGATCCGCGGCAAGGGCCACGAGGTCGTGGTCACCCGCGAGCCCGGCGCCACCGCCGTCGGCAAGCGGCTGCGGTCCATCCTGCTCGACGTCTCCGACGCGGGGATCTCGCACCGCGCCGAGGCCCTGCTGTACGCGGCGGACCGCGCGGAGCACGTCGACACCGTGGTGCGCCCCGCCCTGGCCCGTGGCGCGGTCGTCATCTCGGACCGCTACATCGACTCCTCGGTCGCCTACCAGGGCGCGGGCCGCGACCTCGCGCCGACCGAGATCGCCCGGATCTCCCGGTGGGCCACCGACGGGCTCGTCCCGCACCTGACGGTGCTGCTCGACGTCTCGCCGGAGACCGCGAGGGAACGGTTCACCGAGGCGCCGGACCGGCTGGAGTCCGAGCCGGCCGAGTTCCACCAGCGGGTCCGCGCCGGGTTCCTCACCCTGGCCGCCGCCGACCCCGCCCGCTACCTCGTGGTCGACGCCGGGCAGGCGCCCGAGGACGTCACCACCGTCGTACGGCACCGCCTGGACCAGTTGCTGCCGCTCTCCGAGAAGGAGATCGAGGCCCGCGCCGAGGCCGAGCGGAAGGCCGCGGAGGAAGCCGCGCGCCGCGCCGCCGAGGAGGCGGCCCGCAAGGCGGAGGAAGAGCGGCTCGAGCGCGAGCGGCAGGCGCAGCTGGAGAAGCTGCGGCGCGAGGAGGAGGAGCGCAGGCTCGCCGCCGAGGAGGCCGCGCGGCGCGAGATCGCCGAGCGCAAGGCCGCCCAGGAGGCGGAGGCCGCGCGGCTGCGCGCCGAGGAGGCGGCCCGCGTCGAGGGCGAGGCCCGCGCCAAGCGCGAGGCGGAGGAGGCGGCCCACGCCGCCGAGCAGGAGCGGCTGCGCCGTCTCGCCGAGGAGCAGGCGCGCCTGCGCGCCGAGACCGAGGAGCGGCGGCAGGAGAAGCAGCGGAAGGCCGAGGAGGCGCTGCTGCGCGCCGAGGCCGCACGGGCCGCCGCCGCGGCTGCCGCGGCCGAGGCCGCCGCCGCGGAGACGACGGTGCTGCCGCACATCACGCCGGACGACGTCCGCGGTGGTGACGGGGCGGACGGTTCCGACGGTTCCGAGAGTTCTGACGGCTCTGAGGGCTCTCAGGGGGCGGACACGGCTGAGCGCGGGGACGGCTCGGCGTCCGGGGCACGGTCCTCGGAGGACGCCGGTGGCGAGGCCGGTTCGGAGCACGGCTCCGGGAAGCCGGAACGCGGACTCGAGGACACCACGGTGCTCACGCCGGTGGCCGGCGCGGACGACGGCGCCGAGTCGTCCGAACACACGACGGTGCTGACGCCCGTGCCCGGGCACGACGCCTCGGAGACGACGACGGTGATGCCGCCGGTCGTGGTGGACGGCGACGGCGACGCTGACGCGTCCTCGGCCACGGAGGCACCTGTTTCGGGGCCGAAGGCGCCCGAGAAGTCGGAGACGGCGGCCGACACGCCGACGGAGCCGCCGGTTCCCGGGACCGCGCGGGACGCGGATCCGGCGGACCGGGTGCCGCCGTGGCTGTTCCGGCCCGAGACGCCGGAGAACGAGCGGACCCGCGAGCTGCCGGCCGTACGGCCGGGGGAGCCGGGTTCCGCCGAGCCGCGGCGAGCGCGGCCGAGGCCGGAGTGGGCGGAGGAGACGCCGCTCGACGATCTGCCGTCGCTGGCCGACGAGTTGCTGGGGCGGCGGGACGAAGGGGAGCCTCCGGCTGGGGGGCGTCACTAGCCCGGGCCCTCCAGGGCGGGCCCTCGCGCCCGTGACGGGCTCCGCCCGTCAGCCCGTCTGCCCGCATGCCGTCGGGCAGGTGCCCGTCCGTGCGGGGTTCCCGCGCCTCGCGGCGCGGGGTCTTCCCACCCGCACCACCGTGCGAGTTCGTTGTCGACCGACGGTCCTCCCGCTGGGGCGCGCCGCCGTTGGCGTCCGCGCGTCCGTGCGTCCGTGTGCCCGTGCGGGAACGGTGCGCGGGTGCGTGGCGTGTGATGGGGTGGCGGTCCTCCCGCTGGGGGGCGCCGCCGTAGCCGTCCGTGGGTCCGTGCGTCCGCTGGGGTGCGGCGCGGTTGGCGTCCGGGCTTCTGTGCGGGAACGTTGGGCGGGTGGCGGGTGCCCCTGCGCTGGGGCGGCTGCATCGGTGGCGTCCGGGAGCTCGGGGGCCGGGGCGGCGGGAGTGGTCCGGTGGTGGGGGTTCTGGGGCGTGGGGTGGGGACAATAGGGGGCGTGCGCCGGTATGGGGTGTTGGGGGTCACCGAGGTGTGGGACGGCGGGGTCGCCGTGCCCTTGGGCGGGGGGAAGCTGCGGGCGCTGCTGACCGTGCTGGTGATGCACGCCGGGCGGGCCGTGGGGCCGGAGCGGCTGATCGACGAGGTGTGGGCGGACGAGCCGCCCGCTGACGCGTCCGGTGCGCTGCAGGCGCTGGTGGCGCGGCTGCGCCGGAGCCTCGGCCGGGAGGCCGTCGTCTCGGAACCCGGCGGCTACCGTTTGGACGCCCCGCCCGAGACCGTCGACCTGTTCGAGTTCGAGGCGGCGCTGCGGGACGGGGAGCGCGCCCTGAAAAGCGGGGACGCGGCGGGCGCCGCGCAGACGCTGGACCGGGCGCTCGCGTCGTGGCGCGGACCGGTGTTCGCGGACCTGCCGGACCGGGCGGCCGCCGCGGTGCGGCCGGAGGCGCTGCGCCTGACCGCTTTGCGGCTGCGGATCGAGGCGGACCTGGCGCGCGGGCGGGCGACGCAGGCGCTGCCGGTGCTGCGGGAGGCCGTGGCGGACCACCCGCTGGACGAGGCGTTCCGCACCCAGCTGATCCGCGCCCTGCGGGCCGAGGGCCGCACGGCCGACGCGCTCGTGGCGTTCGAGACCGCGCGCACCGTCCTCGCGGACACTCTCGGGGCGGATCCCGGGCCCGAACTGCGCGCTCTGCACGCCGAGTTGCTCGGTACGAGCGGGTCCCGTCCGCAGACGGAGGCCGCGCCCGGGGCGGCGCCGCCGAACCGCGGCAACCTCCGCGCCCGTCTGACCAGCTTCGTCGGCCGTGAGGCCGACCTGCGGGAGATCGCGGCCGACCTGTCGGCGGGCCGGCTCGTCACGCTGACCGGGCCGGGCGGCTCGGGGAAGACCCGGCTGGCGCAGGAGGCCGCGGACCGCACCGCGTATCCCGACGGGGTGTGGCTCGCGGAGCTCGCGCCGCTCGACGACCCCGCGGGCGTGCCGCACGCCGTGCTGAGCGCGCTGGGACGGCGCGAGATCCAGTTGCCGGCCGCCGCGCGCGACCGTCTCGCCGACGCGCACGGCGAGGATCCGCTGGAGCGGTTGCTCGAGTACTGCGGGCAGCGGCGCCTGCTGCTGGTGCTGGACAACTGCGAGCACGTGATCGGGGCGGCCGCCGACCTCACCGCGGAGCTGCTGGCGGTGTGCCCGGGCGTGACGGTGCTCGCCACCAGCCGGGAACCGCTGGGCGTACCCGGCGAGGTCGTGCGGCCGGTGGAGCCGCTGGCGCCGGGGCCGGCGTACCAGCTGTTCGGCGAGCGGGCGGCCGCCGCGCGGGCCGGGGCCGCGGGGTACGACAGCGCCGAGGACGTGGCGGCGGTGCAGGAGATCTGCCGGCGGCTGGACGGGCTGCCGCTGGCGATCGAGCTGGCCGCGGCACGGCTGCGGGCGCTGTCGCCGCGGCAGATCGCGGACCGCCTCGACGACCGGTTCCGGCTGCTGACCGGCGGCAGCCGCACGCTGCTGCCGCGCCAGCAGACGCTGCGGGCGGTCGTGGACTGGAGCTGGGACCTGCTGGACGAGCCGGAGCGGGCGGCGCTGCGGGGCCTGAGCGTGTTCGCCGGCGGCTGCACGCTCGCCGCGGCGGAGGCGGTGTGCGGTCCGGACGCGGTCCTCACGGTGGCGCAGCTGGTGGACAAGTCCCTGGTGGTGGCCGAGCACGGCCGTCCGGGCGGCACCCGCTACCGGCTGCTGGAGACGATCCACGAGTACGCGGCCGAGCGGCTCGCCGCCGTTCCCGAGGAGGCCGCTGCGGCGGCCGCCCGCCATGGCGCCCACGTCCGCGATCTGGTGGTGGCCACCGAGCCGAAGCTGCGGGCCGCCGACCAGCTGGAGTGGCTGGAGGTGCTGGAGACCGAGCTCGACAACATCCGTGCCGCGCTGCACCGCAGCGTGTCGGCGGGTGACGAGCGGGGCGCGCTGACGATCGCCCTGGCCATGGGCTGGTTCTGGACGCTGCGCAACTACCGCGACGAGGCGGGCGAGTGGGTGGACCGCGTGATCGCCCTCGGGGAGCGCGGCACCGATCCGTCGGATCCGCTGTACTGGCCGCGGCTGGACGTGCGGATGCTGGACTTCTTCGTCAAGAGCGACCGGGCGTCGGAGGAGCAGTGGCACTCGGCCGAGGCGGAGGAGGAGGCGGCCGCGCTGATGGCCGCGTACCGCGTGGGCGGTCCGCCGGCCGCGCGGTTCCCCGGGATGCTCTGGCCGTTCGCGGTGTACCTGTTCGGCGGCGCGGTCGAGGTGCGGCGCCATACCGAGGAGATGGTCGCCAACTGCCGTGAGTACGGCGACGACTGGTCCTTGGCGGCGGCGCTGATGTTCCGCACCCATGCGGCGGTCGACTCGCCCGGCGCCCTGGACGCGGCGGACGCCGACCTGGCGGAGCTGCGCCGGTTGTGCACTGGCATCGGCGACCGCTGGATGCGCGCGCAACTGCACGGTGCGAGCGCGGAGATCGAGACCCTGCGCTGCAACTACGACCTGGCCCGGGCCGACTTCGAGGCGTCGATGGGGCTGGCCGAGGAGCTCGGCGCGCTCAGCGAGACGCCGTTCCTGCTGGGGCGGATGGCCGACCTGGAGCACCGGGCGGGCCATGCCGAGGTGGCGCGCAAGCTGTGCGCGCGGGCCGAGGAGATGGCCGAGCGGTTCGCGGTGTGGGACGCGCGCACCTACATCCGCTACCTGAAGGCCCTTCTGCTGCTGGAGGAGGGCGACACGGCCGGGGCGGCGGCTCTGGCCGGCCTGGTGGAGGGCCACATCGCCGACGGCACTCCGCCGCCCAGCTTCCAGGTGCTCGTCACCGGCCTGAAGGCGCGTGTCGCGGCCGCGGACGGTGACACCGCCGGGGCCCTGGCCGGTCTGGCGGAGACGGTCCGGCGCGCGGTCGAGGTGGGCTGCACCGATCCGGTGGTCGCCGAGACCGTCGACGTGGCGGCGCAGGTGCTGCGGCGCGCCGGCGATCTCGTGGGCGCGGTGCGGCTGGCGTCGGCGGCAGACGCGGTGCGCGGACCGCTGCCGCGGACCGTGCCCGAGGAGCGGGACCACGCGGCGCTGTGGGAGCGGGCGGTCGCGGGACTGGCGCCGGAGGAGCTGGCGGCGGCCCAGGCGGCCGGCGCGACGGCGGACCGGACCGCGGCTGTCGCGCTGCTCGCCGCGCTGACCGCCGGGGACACGGACGCCGGGGACACGGATGGCGGGGGAACGGACGGCGCGGACCCGGACGGCGGGAACACGGACGACGCGGAACCGGGCGGCGGCGGGGACGGCGGGGAATAGACCCGCACGGGCCGCCGTTCCCTTCTTCTTGAGCGTTCAAGCAGGCAGCGCTGGGGGACGGCAGGCCGTGTGACCGGAAGTGGGAGAGCCGTGAGAGTCGAGATCTACTCGGACATCGCGTGTCCGTGGTGCTACGTGGGCAAGGCCCGGTTCGAGCGGGCGCTGGCGGCGTATCCGCAGGCCGCCTCCGTCGAGGTGGTCTACCGGCCGTTCCAGCTCGACCCGGCGGCGCCGCAGCAGCCGCTCGGCCACCGCGAGGTGCTGGCCAAGAAGTACGGGCCGCAGTCCGTCGCGATGGACGAGCGGATCACGGCGCTCGGCGCGGCCGAGGGCATCACGTTCGACTTCGACACGGTGCTGGAGAACAACTCGCTGCTCGCCCACCGCCTGCTGCGGTTCGCTCTGGACACCGCGGGATCCGCGACCCAGGCACGGCTGAAGGGTCGGCTGATGGCCGCGCACTTCGGCGAGGGCATGGACATCGGCGACCGCGGCCAGCTGGCGGACGCCGCGGCCGCCGTGGGCCTGGACCGGGACGCGGTCGTCGCGTTCCTGGCCACCGACGAGCTGGCCGCCGAGGTCAGGGCCGACATCGACGAGGCCCACGAGCTGGGCATCTCCGCCGTCCCGACCTTCGTCTTCGAGGGGCAGTGGGCGGTGCAGGGCGGCCAGGAGGCGTCCACGTTCCTGCGGGTCCTGGAGCAGGTCGCCGAGCAGACCGCGCAGGCGCGCGGCGAGGAGGCGGCAGCGGCAGGACCGGACGCCACCCCCGAGGGGGAGGCGTGCGCCGACGGCGTCTGCGAGGTCCCGCCCCCCTCGTCCCGCTGAGGCGGCGGTCCGTTCCTGGGACGTCCCAGGACCTCCTGGGACCTCCCGGGACACGCCGCGCGGGCGGTCCGGTGCGTACGGGTCGCCCGCGGGCAGTGGCCGAGGCTGGGCGCGAGGGCTGTCAGGTGCAGGTGATGACGGAGTCGGCCCAGTCCGCCAGGTTGGCCGCGTCCAGCCCGGGCCGTACGGGGTCGACGACCAGCCGCAGCGTCGAGAAGCCCTTGAGGCCGACGTGCACCGGCACCGCGGGGTCCCCGGCGTGCACCGGGCCCGAGGACCACAGGGGCGTGCCGTCCCCGAAGACGCGGAACGTGACGGCCGCCCCGAAGAGCCGGGCCAGGTCGTCCACTCCGGCCTTGGCGTCGTAGGCGACGCACGCCCGGTTGAGGTCGATGGTCACCGACGACGGCGCGTGCACGGTGATGCCGTGCGCGTACTCGGTGCCGCCGACGCGCAGCAGCGAACGATCCCACCACCAGCCGCGGCCACCGGTCCTGCGGATGGTCGGCCCGGTCGCGCCGTCGCCGGGCCGGCCGACCGGCAGCGAGTCGACCGGATACGCCACGGGCGGCGGGGGCGGGGGCGGCGGAGTGGTCGACGGTGTCGCCGACGGGGTGGGCGTGGGGGTCGGTCTGGGGGCCGGCGTCGGGCTCGGTGACGGCTTGGGCGGTGGCGGCGCGGGGGCCGTCGCGGCCGGCGCCGGGGCCGGTGTGGTCGGCGGCGGGGGCGGAGGCGCCGGCGTGCGCGACGGAGCGGGCTCGGGCGGGGGCGGCGGGGCGACCGTGGCGACCGGCGCCGTCGTGGCGGGCAGCGCCTTGGGCGCGGGCGCCCGGTGGCCGTCGCCGCCGGTCAGTGCGAACGCCAGCGCGGTGGCGGCCGCCGCGACGACCACCGCCGTGGCGATGCCCGCCTTGACGGGCGCGCCGAGCCCTTCGCCCACCGCGGCGCCGCCGGCCGCTCCCGCGCCGCCGCCGGACCCGGACGCGGCGGCCGCCGCTCCGCCCGCGGCGCCTGCCGCCACGGCGCCGCCGGCCACCACCGCACCCGCGGCCTTCGCCGCGTAGACCGCGGCGAACCAGCCGATGTAGGCGACGGGAAGCAGGCCCTTGAGCGTGGAGTTGAGGTCGGCCAGCTCCACGGAGGCGGCCGTGCACCGCGAGCAGTCCTTCAGGTGCCGGCTGAGTTCCCGGTCGGCCCGCAGGCGCAGGCCGCCGCGGGCGTGCGCGCCGAGCCGGTCCGCGAACCGGGCGCACTCGCCCTCGGCCGTGAGGCTGGAGGAGACGTGCGCCTGGAGGTACGCCTGGCGCAGGCCTTCGCGGGCCCGGTGGGCGAGCACCGCGGTGGCGTTGGGGGTGAGGCCGAGCAGCGGTGCGACGGTGCTGGGCGACTCGTCCTCGACGGCGGTGTGCCACAGCACGGTCTGCCAGCGCTCGGGCAGGGTGCGGAACGCCCGCACGGCCAGGCTCTGTTCGGCTTCGTGCATGGCCCGCACGTCCGCGCCGAGCTCGGCGGTGTCCTCGGCGGCGGAACTGCCCGCCGAGGTGACGGCGAACACCGCGAAGTCCTCGACGAGGTGCTCGCGCCGCGCGGAGGTGCCCCACGTCGCCGCGACCCGGCGGACCGTCGTCAACAGGTAGGCGCGCACGGCCGATTCGGGGCCGCTGCCGCCGCGGATGGCCTGCAGCGTGCGGGCGAACACCTCGCCGGTCAGATCCTCGGCGGTGTGCGCGTCCCGGCAGCAACTCCGGGCGTAGCGGCGGACCGATTCTGCGTGCCGGCGGTACAGCTCCTCGTAGGCGCTGTCGCGGCCGGCCCTGACCAGGTCCACCAACTCGCCGTCGGACAGGGCCGACCGGCCCTCGGCGGTGTCGGGATCGGGCGCCGGGTGCCCGCCCCCGCGCTCGCCGGCCGCCTCGTCCGCGGGCGGGCCCGCGGGCGCGGGCACGGTGGGCGACGCCGCCGGCTCCGGTCGTGCGACGGGGTCGCGCTGCCCCGGGACCCTGCGCGAGGGCAGTTCCTCACCGGTCTCGGGGCCTGCCGCCGGCCCGCCGGACTCCCCGTTCGCCTCATCCACGGCAGAAGCGTGGCACACCGCAACCGGGCGGCGTCATGCTGTGCATAACAACCACCCTTCCGTGGGGGCAGCGTTCACAGATCCTCCACGACCGCCCGGTCGCGGGCCCGTGCGCGCGTTCCGGTAACCGCCCGGGAGGGGTGCTTCCCCAGGGGCCCGGACGCGGCGGCGCCGCGCACCCGCGGGCCGAAGCCCGGAGCACGCGGCGCTGTCGTGGTGCGACGTCGGGCGGAGCCGGCTCAGGCCGGCGCGCCCCCCGGGCGCGGACCGCTGCCGTCGGCCGGCGGGCGCGCCGCCGGGTCGCGGTCCGCGGGTCCGCCCGCGAGCCGCTCGCCGGGCCGGGAGCGCAGGCCTTCCAGCAGGATGTCCAGCAGCCGGTCGGAGGCCGCCGCCTGCTGCGCGGCGTCCGGCAGCGGAGGCGCCGCCGTGGCGATGACCAGCAGTACGTCGGCCACCGACACGTCACCGCGCAGTTCGCCCGACTCCCGTGCCCGGTCGACCAGTTGGCCGACCACGTCGAGCAGGGCCGGCACGCCTTCCGTGTCGCGGCCCGGCCCGGCGGCGGCCGCCGGGGAGTGGTCCGCGCCGGGGCGGGTGCGCTGCTGCGGCACCCTGACCGGCTCGTCCGTCGCGCCCGGGCTGCCCTGCACGCGCAGGACCTGTGGCGGCAGCAGCCGCCCCGCGCCCGAGGCGGCGGAGGTGCGCAGGAAGCGGGCGAGCGCGGACCACGCCTCGTCCTCCTGGCCGAGAGCGGTACGGGCCTGCTCGGTGAGCCGGGCCGTCTCCTCCTCGGCGATCCGCCGGACCAGTACGTCCTTGCTCGGGAAACGGCGGTAGACCGTCCCGACGCCGACCCGGGCGCGCCGGGCGACGTCCTCCATGGGCGCCCCGTAGCCGAGCTCCCCGAACACCTCGCGGGCCGCGCGCAGGACGTGTTCGAGGTTGCGCTGTGCGTCGACGCGCAGCGGAGCCGGCCGGCCGGCCGCTCCATGGCTGGTCGCGAGTGTGGTGGTGCGCTGAGAGTCCTGAATGTGCATATCCCATCCCCCGGAAATCCGTAAGTCTCCCCCCGGAGACTCCCCACCCATTACGAAGATCGCTGCGCGTTACGCGCAGTACTACGAGATACGAACATAGTTGAGCCTGCGTCAATAAAGAAGGGGGCGTTCCGGCTACCGGGCGACGTGCGCCCCGCCGCGCGCGCCCCCCGAGGGGTGGACGCGGGGGCGGGTGCCGTGGTGCGCGCTTTGCCCTGTGATGCGCCCGCCACCACGGATAGGCAGCGCCCGCACACGCCGGGAAATCCCCCAATCGGTGCTGTCCGCCCTGTGGACAAACGCGGCCCGGCCATTGCCTCATGGAGCAATGACGGAGTCGGTAGCTTTGGCCAAAGGAAGCACGCCGCGCATTCTCGTGGTCGGCGGCGGCTACGTGGGGATGTACGCCGCCCTGCGCCTGCAGCGGAAGCTCAAGCGCGACGAGGCGGAGATCGTCGTCGTCGAACCGCAGCCGTACATGACCTACCAGCCGTTCCTGCCCGAGGCCGCGGCCGGCTCCATCTCCCCGCGGCACGTCGTCGTCCCGCTGCGGCGGGTGCTGCCGCGGTGCCGGATCGTCGTCGGGGAGGCGCGCGGCATCGACCACGCGCTGCGCACCGCGACCGTCGCCACGCTCGCCAGCCAGGAGGAGGGCGGCCAGGAGCTGGAGATCCCGTACGACCAGCTCGTGCTGGCGCCCGGCTCGGTCTCCCGGACCCTGCCGGTGCCCGGACTGGCCGAGCACGGCATCGGCTTCAAGACCGTCGAGGAAGCCATCGGGCTGCGCAACCACGTCCTGGAGCAGCTCGACATCGCCTCCTCCACCCGCGACGCGGAGGTCCGCGAGGCCGCGCTGACCTTCGTCTTCGTCGGCGGCGGCTACGCGGGCGTGGAGGCGCTGGCCGAGCTGGAGAACATGGCCAGATACGCGGTCCGCTACTACCACAACATCCGTGCCGAGGACATGAAGTGGGTGCTGGTCGAGGCCACCGACCGGATCCTGCCGGAGGTCGGCGAGGAGCTGGGCCGGTACGCGGTGCGCGAGCTGCGCGGCCGCAACATCGACGTCCACCTGGAGACCCGGCTGGAGTCCTGCGAGCACCGGATCGCGACGCTGTCCGACGGGTCGATGCTGCCGACCAGGACCCTGGTGTGGACCGCGGGCGTCAAGCCCGCGCCGGTACTCGTCGCCTCGGACCTGCCGCTGTCCCCCCGCGGGCGGGTGGCCGCCGAGGCGACGCTGCGCGTCGCCGGCGTGGCGGACGCCTGGGCGGCGGGCGACGCCGCCGCCGTGCCGGACCTCACGGCCGAGGAGCCCGGCGCGGAGTGCGCGCCCAACGCCCAGCACGCGGTGCGCCAGGCCAGGGTGCTGGCCGACAACCTCGTCGCCCAGCTGCGCGGGCAGCCGCTCGCCGAGTACCGGCACCAGCACGTCGGCTCGGTGGCCTCGCTCGGTCTGCACGAGGGCGTCGCCCTGCTCTACGGGCGCAGGTTCAAGGGCTACCGGGCCTGGCTCATCCACCGCGCCTACCACCTCAGCCGGGTGCCGACCTTCAACCGCAAGGCGCGGGTGCTCGCCGAGTGGGTGCTGTCCGGGCTGTTCAAACGGGAGATCGTCTCCCTCGGCTCCCTGGAGCATCCGCGCGCCGAGTTCGAGGCGGCCGCCGGCGACCACGGCACCCGGTCCGACCCCTAGCGAGGGGCACCGGCAGGCCGCTGTCCGGGCCACCGTCAGGCGCCGGATCGGGGGGCGGGCGCAGGCGCGCCAGAGCCCCCCGCCGCCCCGCAGGGCCTGCGGCGATTCCCCCCGAGGGCCACGGTCGGTCACACTGGGCGGGTGACCACGCGTGCGACAGCGCTGGCAAACAGTGACAAATACGAGGAATCGGACGGTTGAACCTTACGCGTTGGAGCGCCCGGCTCCCCGGAACACAGCGACGCAGCGCCGTCCCCGCGGCCCGCGCCAAGACCGCCGACCCCGCGGGCACCCCCGCCCAGGGCCGCGCCGTCGTCGGCACCGGCACCCCGGACGGCACCACCGCCACCGGCGCCGGCAGCCCCTCCACCGACGAGTTCGCCCAGGTCGCAGGCACGCCGTCGGTCCCCGAAGTCCTCGCCAGCCTGCCCGCGCTGATCGCCGTCACCCGCGGCCCCGCCCACCGCGTGAGCTTCGTCAACGACGCCTACGCGGAGGTCTTCGGACCCCGCGACACCGGCGCCCCCGCCCGCGAGGCGCTCCCCGAACTCGACGAGCTGGGCCTGCTCCCCCTGATGGACCAGGTCCGCCGCAGCGGCAAGCCGCGCACGGTCAAGGCCCGCAAGGTGACCCACGGCGACGGCACCGCCGTCACCCGTCAGGGCTACTTCACCTTCACCTGCACCCCCGTCCACGCCGACGACCCCGACCCCGACCGCCGGGGCGTGCTGGTCTTCGCCGCCGACGTCACCGACCAGGTGCTGTCCGCCGACCGGCTGCGCGAGAGCGAGCGCCGCCTCCACGAGACCGCCGTCACCCTGCAGCGCAGCCTCCTCCCGCAGGAACTCGAACAGCCCGACGACCTGCGGGTCGCCGCGACCTACCAGCCCGGCGGGACGGACGCCGCGGTCGGCGGCGACTGGTACGACGTGATCACCCTCGGCGCCGGCCGCACCGCGCTGGTCATCGGGGACGTCATGGGACGCGGTGTGCGCGCCGCCGCCGTCATGGGCCAGTTGCGCACCGCCGTCCGCGCCTACGCCCGGCTCGACCTGCCCCCGCACGAGGTCATCCAGCTGCTCGACGGCCTCGCCTCGGAGATCGACGCCACCCAGATCGCGACCTGCGTCTACGCCGTCCACGACCCGAGCGAGGGCCGGCTGTCCTACGCCAGCGCCGGCCACCTGCCCATCGTCATCCGCGACCCCGACGGCACCGTCCGCCGCGCCGACGAGCCCACCGGCCCGCCGCTCGGCACCGGCGGCTGGATCCACACCTCCGGCAGCATCCCGCTCGGCCCCGGCTGCACCGCCGTCCTCTACACCGACGGGCTGGTCGAACGCCGTGACCAGGACATCGACGACGGCATCGCCGCGCTGACCCAGGCCCTCGCCGGCGCCACCGGCGCACCGCAGGTCATCTGCGACCGGCTGCTGCGCACCCTCGGCGTCACCTCCGAGCACGACGACGACGTGGCCGTGCTGGTCCTGCAGTACCCCGACCACACCGGGGACGACGCCGAACTCTTCCGCAACGCCTCGCTCGAGCTGCTCGGCGGCATCGAGGCCGCACCGCGCGCCCGCGCCTTCGCCTCCGGGGTGCTCGCCTCGTGGCGCTTCCCCGTCGCACTGCGCGACCTCGGCGTGCTCGCCGCCAGCGAACTCGTCGCCAACTCGCTCAAGCACGGACACCCCCCGATGCGCCTGCGCCTGCGGCGCACCGACCGGCGGCTGATCATCGAGGTCACCGACGGCGACGAGCACCTGCCGCGGCGCCGCAGGGCGGAACCGGGCGACGAGTCCGGCCGCGGCATCTCGATCATCGCCACCATCGCCTCCGGCTGGGGCTCGCGCCGCACACCCGGCGGCGGCAAGGCCGTGTGGTGCGAGTTCGCCCTGCCGGAGTATCCCGAGGACAGCGCGGACCACGCGTAGCCCCGCGGCTTCAGCCGCGGGGCCACCCGGTCACCGGACCGTCCCCCAGGACGACCGTCAGGCGGGCAGGGTCTCCTCCACCTGGGGCTTCGGCACCGACTGCGCCACCACCCGGGTCGCACGCAGCGGGCTGTCCTGCGCCGCGGTCAGCCCGCGGCCCAGTCGCAGGGCGATCACCGAGATCCCCAGCGAGCAGACGACCAGCATGACCAGGTAGGCGTCGTAGGCGCCCGCCCCGACCAGCACGCCGCCGACCGCCGGACCCAGCGCCAGCGCCAGCTGCTTGACCAGCGCGAACGCCGCGTTGTACTGCCCGACCATCCGCTCCGGCGCGAGATCGGCCACCAGCGGCGAGACCGTCGGTGCCAGCATCGCCTCGCCGAGACCGAACAGCGCGTACGTCGAGATGATCGCGGCCACGGCGGCCGCGTGGTGCCCGTGCACCACACCCGACGCTCCGGCGACGACCCAGGCCACGGTCCACACCAGGCCGACCCCGGCGATGACCCGGCTGCGCCGCCGGTGCTCGACCAGTCGCAGCACCACGAACTGCGCCAGCACGATCACCGCGGTGTTCGCGGCCAGCGCGATGCCCAGGGTGGCCGGGGAGATCCGCGTGACCTCGACCGCGAACGCCGACAGGCCCGACTCGAACTGCCCGTAGCAGGCGAAGAACATCACGAAGCCGAGCACGCACAGCGTGACCATCGACCGGTCGGCCAGCAGCACCCGCCAGCCGTTGCCGGACGCCGAACGCTCCTTGCCGGGGATGGCCTCGCCCAGCCGCGGCGCCTTCGGCAGCCGCGTGCCGGCGACCACGGCGCCCAGCACCAGGAACATCGCCGCCTCGATCGCGAACAGCCGCAGGAACGAGGACGGGTGCGCGGTGTCCACCAGCATGCCGCCGAGCAGGCCGCCCACGCCGAGCCCCAGGTTGTTCAGGAAGAACGAGGTCGCGAAGGCCCGCGACCGGGTGGCGGTCGTCGAGCACCAGACGATCATCGTGGCCAGCGCGGGCTGCACCACCGCTACACCGGCGCCCAGCGACGCGGCGGCGGCGATCACCAGCGGCTCGCTGCCGGACAGCCCGAGCCCCAGGGAGCCGGTCGCGGCCAGCAGCGTGCCGACCACGGCGACCGGCACGGGTCCGCGGCGGTCGATGGCGCGCCCGGTGAAGGGCAGCACGATCAGCGCGGCGACGGCCAGGGTGGCCAGCACCACACCTGCGGTGCCGGCGCCCAGGCCCCGCACCTGCGACACGTAGATGAACGTGAACGGCACGGTGAACCCGTTGCCGAACGCGCTCAGGGCGTTCCCCAGCTGGATCCGGCGCAGCGCGGCGCTCGTCGCGGTGGTCACGTTCACCTCTCTCGGGCACGTGAAGTCCCCGGGGCCGGAGCCGAAGGGCTTCGGTCCGAAGACTTCAGACATAAAGTTCGATGCTAAAGACTACATACGGAAGGCCTTTAGAGCAACGTCGTCCGTGGCATACTCATTCCCATGACCGCAGCCGAGGGTTCACCAGGCGCACCCCAGGAGCTGGACCTCGACGCCCAGATCGCCGCCTACCAGCGCGAATTCCCCGAGGTCGACCCCCAGGTGGAGAAGGTCGTCACCGCCCTGGGCCGGCTCAACCGCCGGATGAACGTCGCGTACGGCCGCCAGCTGGTCGACCTGGGCATCAGCAACTCCGAGTGGGAGGTCCTCAAGGCGCTCGTCGTCGTCGGCCGCCCCTACCAGCTCGGCCCCGGCGACCTGGCCAAGCGCCTCGGCCTCACACCCGCCGCCATGACCCACCGCATCGACCGCATGGTCGGCGAGGGACTGGTCACCCGGGAGCGGGACGAGAACAACCGCGTCCGCGTCATCGTCGAGCTCACGGACGAGGGTCGCGAGAAGTGGCTCGAGACCATGCGCATGGCCGCCGTCTTCGAGGACGACCTCCTCCAGGACCTCTCCGCGGAGGAGCGTGGCTCCCTGGGCGAGATCCTGACCCGCCTGCTGCGCCGCGTGGAGTCCACGCAGCCCGACGCGGGCGGCCGGCTGGAAGACCTCGACTGACGGGGTTGACACCCCCCGCCCGGGTGCGTAATGTTCTCCGGGTTGTCCGACGTGAGCGCCGACTCCGGTCGGTCCCCGGACAGCCATCCCGCAGGAACCTCTCGAGAAAACGCGCGACCTGTCGCGTCGTCTTGTCGTCGTGCGTTTTTTCGGAATGCGTGTGGTCATTCGAACGACCGGGCCGATTTGGCCGGGCGGGAGGAAGTCCGCTAAAGTCTCACTCGTCGGAAGGGCCCAACGGCCCGGAAGACGGACCCCGCTGACTGGGGGTCAGACACCGAAAAGCGTCTGATACAGTCGGAACACAACGAAGGGAAAGCCCGGAGGGGCCCGAAAGGGAACCGAAGGAAGCGTCCGTTCCTTGAGAACTCAACAGCGTGCCAAAAGTCAACGCCAGATATGTTGATACCCCGTCCCTCACGGTTCGCCGTGGTGGATGTGGTTCCTTTGAAAAGTCCTTCCTGTAGCGGGAAGGCGAGACACAGCGAGGACGCTGTGGGCGGTCGGATTATTCCTTCGATCG
>NZ_FODD01000059.1 GCF_900110255.1 Actinacidiphila rubida | reverse complement strand
GATCTCGGAGGTCGAGATCAGCTCGATGTTGACCCCGGCGTTGGACAGCGCCTCGAAGAACGTCGCGGTGACCCCGGGGTTGGTCTTCATCCCGGCGCCGACCAGCGAGATCTTGCCGATCTGGTCGTCGTAGCGCAGCGAGTCGAAGGCGATCACGGCCTGCGCCCTGGTCAGCGCCTCCATCGCCTTGTGGCCCTCGGTCTTGGGCAGCGTGAAGGAGATGTCGGTCAGCCCGGTGGCCGCGGCGGACACGTTCTGCACGACCATGTCGATGTTGATCTCGGCGTCCGCGATGGCACGGAAGATCGTCGCCGCCTCGCCCGGCTTGTCCGGCACCCCGACGACCGTGATCTTGGCCTCCGAGGTGTCGTGCGAGACACCCGAGATGATCGCCTGCTCCATCGGCCTGTCTCCTTGAGGTGGTTCGTTGCTGACCCAGGTGCCCGGAAGTCCGGAGAACGAGGACCGGACGTGGATCGGGATGTTGTAGCGGCGCGCGTACTCCACGCACCGGTGCAGCAGGACCTTCGACCCGGAGCTGGCCAGCTCCAGCATGTCCTCGAAGGCGATCCAGTCCATCTTGCGGGCCTTCTTGACCACCCGCGGGTCGGCGGTGAACACCCCGTCGACGTCGGTGTAGATCTCGCAGACCTCGGCGTCCAGGGCCGCGGCCAGCGCCACCGCCGTGGTGTCCGAGCCGCCCCGCCCCAGCGTGGTGATGTCCTTCTTGTCCTGGGACACACCCTGGAAGCCGGCGACGATCGCGATGTTGCCCTCGTCGAGCGCGGTGCGGATGCGGCCCGGCGTGACGTCGATGATCCGCGCCTTGTTGTGCACCGAGTCGGTGATCACGCCGGCCTGGCTGCCCGTGAACGACTGCGCCTCGTGGCCGAGGCTTTTGATCGCCATCGCCAGCAGCGCCATGGAGATCCGCTCTCCAGCGGTCAGCAGCATGTCGAACTCGCGGCCCGCCGGAATCGGCGACACCTGCTCCGCGAGATCGATGAGCTCGTCCGTCGTGTCGCCCATCGCGGACACCACGACGACGACCTGGTGGCCGGCCGTCTTGGTGTCGACGATCCTGCGGGCGACCCGCTTGATGCCGTCGGCATCGGCGACGGAGGAGCCGCCGTACTTCTGCACGACAAGGCCCACGTGCGCTCCTCGCTCAGGGGGGAATGCGATCAGCCCAGTTTAACGAGCGGGGGCGAGACGCCCGGCACGTATCGCATGGTGAGACGAAGCGTTCACCACGTGATCATCCCCGGCTCACCGGCTACCGGCGGCCGCGCCGCAGGCCCATCGTGCCGAGCTCGGCCTCCATGACCCGGCCCGCCTCGCGGGCCAGCTGCTCCTCGTCGTCCGCGTCGTTGCCGGTGTCCAGGCCGTCCAGCGCGTCCAGCGGGCTGTCCAGCCGCACGTGCGCCACCAGCGACTGCAGCGCCCGCAGCGACGCGCTCGCCGTCGGCCCCCAGTTCGACAGGTACGAGAACTGCCACCACCACAGCGCCTCGGAGATCCGGCCCGCCCGGAAGTGCGCCAGCCCGTGCGTCAGGTCGGCCACCACGTCCGCCATGTCGTCCGAGATCCGGCACGCCACCGGCGTGGACCGCGGCACGTACGGGTCGAACACCTCGGAGTAGACGTCGATCGGCTCCAGCAGCGACGCGAGCTGCTGCCGCAGGCTGTCCTCGTCCGGCTCCGGGCCGACGTCCGGCTCGTAGCGCTCGTCCGGCACGAAGTCCTCGTGCGCACCGAGCCGCCCGCCGGCCAGCAGCAGCTGCGAGACCTCCAGCAGCAGGTACGGGACCGCACTGTCCGGGTCGTCGCCCTTGGCCACCTCGCGGACCGAGAGGATGAAGCTCTCGATCTGGTCGCCGATCTGCACCGCGAACTCGTCCGGCTCCTGCGGCACCTCCGGCGCGGACGCCGACGTGCCCGACGCCGCCCGGGCCTGGGCCCGTGCCTGCGCGGCGGCGGCGGTCCCGGACCCGCCCTGCTTCCTGTTCACCACGGTCTCAGACATCCAGCAACCGCCTCCCTTCGAAGGCCCGCCCCAGCGTGACCTCGTCCGCGTACTCCAAGTCGCCGCCCACGGGCAGCCCGCTGGCCAGCCGGGTCACGCGCAGGCCCATCGGTTTCACCATCCGGGCGAGGTACGTGGCGGTGGCCTCACCCTCCAGATTGGGGTCAGTCGCCAGGATCAGCTCGGTGACGGTGCCGTCCGCGAGCCGCGCGAGCAGTTCCCTGATCCGCAGGTCGTCGGGTCCGACGCCCTCGATCGGGCTGATCGCGCCCCCCAGCACGTGGTAGCGGCCCCGGAACTCGCGGGTGCGCTCGATCGCCACCACGTCCTTGGGCTCCTCGACCACGCAGATCACCGCCAGGTCGCGCCGCGGATCGCGGCACACCCGGCACTGCTCGTCCTGCGCGACGTTCCCGCACACCGAGCAGAACCGCACCTTCGCCTTGACCTCGGAGAGCACGTGCGTGAGCCTGCGCACGTCCGCCGGATCGGCCTGCAGGATGTGGAAGGCGATCCGCTGCGCGCTCTTGGGACCCACGCCGGGCAGCCTGCCCAGCTCGTCGATCAGGTCCTGGACCACGCCTTCGTACACGCCGACGCGCCTTCCTCGTGGGGGTGGGGGTCAGAAACCGAGGCCGGGCATGCCGCCCAGTCCCTGGGTGAGCGGGCCGAGCTTGGTCTGCTGGAGCTGCTGCGCGGCCTCGTTCGCGTTGTGCACGGCGGCCACCACGAGGTCGGCGAGGGTCTCGGTGTCCTCCGGGTCGACCGCCTTCGGGTCGATCACCAGGGACCGCAGCTCACCGGCGCCGGTCACCGTCGCCTTCACCAGCCCGCCGCCCGCCGAGCCGTCCACCTCCGTCTCGGCCAGCTCCTGCTGGGCCGCGGCGAGGTCCTGCTGCATCTTCTGCGCCTGCTGGAGCAGCGCCTGCATGTTCGGCTGACCACCGGGGATCACGGATAGCTCCTGCCTGTGCCGTGCTGTTGCTTCGGGTACATCGGGTCCTGCGGGTCACTCGTTGTCCTGCGGGTTCCTGCGGTGATGCGGGTTCCTGCGGTGATGCGGGTCCTGCGGTGATGCGGTACTGCGCGTTCTTCAGGTGCTTCAGCCACCGGGGCTTCTGCCGGTCCTGCGTGTTCTTCGTGACAGAGCGAGCCTACGTGCTCGTACGGCCCAGCGCTCTACGCCGGACGGAGGATCGGCGCGCCGTGGCATCCCTCAGGAGTACCCCGGCGCCTCACCCGAACGGCCGCGCTCCCCCAGCGCGCGGGCGACGCCTCCGCCACCGGCGCGAAACCGCAGGTCGGCGGGGGTCAGCCGTGATCGATCTCCTCGATCACGGTGGCACCCAACTCGCGGATGAACAGGTCGTGACCACTCAGTGCGGAGTCGACCAGATCCGGGTCGTCGTCCTCGGGGATGTCGTCCTCGAGCGGCGGAGGCTCCTCGGGCGGGGGCGCCGGCGCGTGCTGCTCCGCGGCGCGGGGGCCGGTCGGGCCTCCGGAACCGCCGGCCGCCCGGGCGCGCGCGGCCGTCGCCGCGGCGGTGGCGGCCGCGGACGCCGGGGCTGCGGACGGGCCGCCGCCCTGGCCCGGCCCGTGGCCGTTGCCGTCGGCGTGGCCAGGTCCGCTGCCGTGCGCGGGGCCCGCCGGGCCGGGCGCACCGCCGCGGTCGTACGCGGCCTGGGCGCCGGACGGCTGCTGCGGGGCCGGAGGGCGCGGGGCGCCGCCACCTCCGCCGAAGCCGCCACCTCCGCCACCGCCACCGCCACCGGGGTCGACGAGGGTCTCGATCCGCCACGACGTGCCCGCGACCGAGGTGATCGCCTGCTTGAGGACGTCCTCGCTGTCGCCGTTGGCGAAGCTGTTGCGGGCGCCCGGATTGTCGAAGCCGATCTGCAGCGTCTC
Source organism: Actinacidiphila rubida (assembly GCF_900110255.1). Taxonomy (GTDB): domain Bacteria; phylum Actinomycetota; class Actinomycetes; order Streptomycetales; family Streptomycetaceae; genus Actinacidiphila; species Actinacidiphila rubida. The sequence goes on along the minus strand of NZ_FODD01000059.1, from coordinate 35,112 downwards.
GCCGTCGAAGCCGACGATGCGGGCGTTGTTCAGCAGCAGCATCCAGGTCAGGCGGCGGTGCTTGACGGCCTCCAGGATCTGCGGCCACAACTGGCGCACCCGCGAGGGGTCGCCGACGGGGGCGGACGCCTGCGGGGCCGCCGGAGCGGGCCGGGACTGCGCCTGGGGTTGCGGTGGTGACTGGGGTTGCGACTGCGCCGGGGCTTGGACCTGCGCGGGGGGCGCGGCGGCAGGACGGGCGGCGGTCTGCGCCTGCGGTTGCGCCTGGGCCTGGGCCTGGGCCTGCGGGGCCGGGGCGCCGGGAGTCGCGGCGGTCGGCCACGCGCCGGGGCGCGACGCGGCGGGTTCGGCAGGGGGTGCCGGGGGTGCGGCCGCGCCGCTCCCGGACGCGGTCGGCCAGGCGCCCGGGCGGGCACCCTGCGGCTCCTCCGCGGGCGGGCCCGACGGGGCGGACGGACCGGAAGGGGCGGACGGAGCAGCCGCGTCGGGTTCGGCAGCGGCCGGCGGTGCGTACGCGGGAGCCGCCGCGGGCTGCGCGACGGCCGGCGGGGCCGGGGCGGGTTCAGGGGCAGCTTGTGCCGGCGGGGCCGGAGGCGCGTGAACGGGCTCGGGCACCGGTCGGCCCATCGCGGCGCGAGCCGCCGCGGACCCGCCAGGACCTGCGGCCGGGGTCGCGCCCGCCGGGGCGAAGCCCGCCGCGCCGACACCGCGTTCCAGCCGGTCCAGCCGCGCCTGCAGCGACCGCTCGTCCTCGTACGCGGCCGGCAGCAGCACGCGCGCGCAGATCAGCTCCAGCTGCAGCCGGGGCGAGGTGGCGCCGCGCATCTCCGTCAGCCCGGCGTTGACCAGGTCGGCGGCGCGGCTCAGTTCGGCGGCGCCGAACACCGACGCCTGGGCCCGCATCCGCTCCAGGACGTCGCTCGGCGCGTCGATCAGGCCCTTGTCCGCCGCGTCCGGCACGGCCGCGAGGATCACGAGGTCCCGCAGGCGCTCCAGCAGGTCCGCGACGAAGCGGCGCGGGTCGTGGCCGCCCTCGATCACGCGGTCCACGATCTCGAAGACCGCCGCGCCGTCACCGGCCGCGAACGCGTCCACCACGTCGTCGAGCAGTGCGGCGTCGGTGTATCCGAGCAGGGCGGTGGCCATGGCGTACGTCACACCGTCGCTGCCGGCGCCGGCCAGCAGCTGGTCCATCACCGACATCGAGTCACGCACGGAGCCCGCGCCGGCGCGCACGACCATGGGGTACACGCCGTCCTCGACCCGGATCTGCTCGCGCTCGCACACCTCGGAGAGGTGGTCGCGGAGCGTGCCCGGGGGCACCAGGCGGAACGGGTAGTGGTGGGTCCGCGACCGGATCGTGCCGATGACCTTCTCGGGCTCGGTCGTCGCGAAGATGAACTTCAGATGCTCCGGCGGCTCCTCGACCACCTTCAGCAGGGCGTTGAAGCCCGCCGAGGTGACCATGTGCGCCTCGTCGATGATGTAGATCTTGTAGCGGCTGCCCGCGGGCCCGAAGAACGCCTTCTCCCGCAGGTCACGGGCGTCGTCCACGCCACCGTGGGAGGCCGCGTCGATCTCGATCACGTCGATCGACCCCGGCCCGTTCCTGGCCAGGTCGAGGCAGGACCGGCACTCGCCGCACGGCGTGGGCGTCGGCCCCTGCTCGCAGTTCAGGCAGCGGGCGAGGATCCGGGCGCTGGTCGTCTTCCCGCAGCCGCGCGGCCCGCTGAACAGGTACGCGTGGTTGACCCGGTTGTTCCGCAGCGCCTGCTGCAGCGGGTCCGTGACGTGCTCCTGCCCGATGACCTCGGCGAAGGTCTCGGGTCGGTAGCGGCGGTACAGGGCGAGTGACACGCCTACGAGCCTATCCGCGCCCACCGACATCGCGCCCCACCCACGGCCACTCCCGGACCCCGCCCCCACCACGAGCCGTCCCCCGGCCCGCCCGCGAACCGTCCCCCGACCGCTCCGGGCTGTCCCCGGGCATGCAAAGACCCCCCACGTACCCGCCAGAGCCCACCTACCCTTGCTGCCTTCCGGCCCTGGGGGAGTTCAGCGAGATAGCGCCACGTGAGGGGCTGAGCCCAACCTTACCCGATCGCCCCGCCCGGGATCGAGTTCGCAACCACCCCCCTCGGTCTTGTACTGTTCCCCACGGAGGATTCGCCTAGAGGCCTAGGGCGCACGCTTGGAAAGCGTGTTGGGGGCAACCCCTCACGAGTTCGAATCTCGTATCCTCCGCAGCTGCCCACCAGGGCAGACGAGGGCCCCGACCGCTCAGCGGCCGGGGCCCTCGTCGTCGTGTGGTCTCAGTTTTGGTCTCAGTTGCCTTGCCACGGGCAGCCAGGAAGGACCACTCGAGGCGCACGTAAGACCTGGTCAGTGTTGTGGTTTGCCGTCGTTTCCGCCGGGGCTCCGACAATATGGGCAACGTCATCTCCATACCGCAAGGGATCGCCGCATGGCCTCGAACTCGACGCCCCGACACCAGGGCCGTCTAGAACTGACCTGGACCGACAAGGACAAGACGCTCCTGTCGACCGGGGACGGCAAGTACGACTACACCTTCGTCGATCCGACCGACTACCGGGTCTCCGAGGTTCGGCTCCTCCACGAGGTAGGCCGAGTCGAGGCGCCGACGCCTGAGAGCCGCCCTGCGGAGTTGCCTCAGCCGACTAGCGACAACCTCTTGATCACGGGCGACGCGATGCACGCACTGGACGCGCTCGCCAAGATCCCGGCTTACTCCGAGAAGTACGCCGGAAAGGTCAAGCTCGTCTACATCGACCCGCCCTTCAACACCGGCCAGGCGTTCACCCACTACGAAGACAACATCACGCATTCGATCTGGCTCACACTCCTCCGAGACCGGATTCGCCAGATCAGGCCACTACTGGCGGACGACGCATCGGTGTGGGTGCATCTCGATCACATGGAGTCGCACCGGTGCCGTGTCGTCCTCGACGAGGAGCTCGGGGAGAACAACTTCGTCGCCGAGGTCGCCTGGCAGAAGGCGGACTCGCCTCGGAACGACACCAGGCTCTTGTCGACTTCGCAGGACACGATCCTCGTTTACCGCAAGTCCGAGTCCTGGGTCCCCAACAGGATGCCTAGGCTCGCCGCCTCGAACACGAGCCGCTACCAGCAACGCGATGGAGACCCCATCCCGTGGCGTGACGGAGATGCGACCGCGGGCAAGGCAGCGACGAACCACCCGATGGTCTATGCCATCCAGCACCCCGTCACAGGGGGCCTGATGTATCCGACAGCAGGCCGCTGCTGGGGCAAGGCGCAGTCATGGATGCTGGAGCAGATGTCGGAGTACGCGCCTTACGAGCTGCGTGACATCGGTGACGAAGCTGAGCGCGCACGCATCTGTGGTACCACGCCGGGAATGGTCAAGGCCGGTGTACCGGCGATCATGCTGTCCGTGTCTGTCGAGGAAGCCGCCAAGCATGCCCGCACACGCTACGACGCTGGCCACTGGCCCGACATCGTCATGCTCGGGCTCCGGGAACGCATCCAGCGTAAGAAGCACCTCGAGGACAACGGACGCGTGCCCGAGACTCTCTGGCTGGGCAGCGAGGTAGGAGGAAATCTTCGCGGGAAGATCGAGATCAAGGCTCTCTTCCCCGACGAGCATCCGTTCGCGACGCCAAAGCCGGAGCGTCTGCTGGCCCGCGTCATCCATATCGCGTCGAACCCCGGCGACATCGTCCTGGATTGCTTCGCAGGATCGGGCACCACCGCAGCTGTTGCCCACAAGATGGGGCGCCGTTGGGTTACCAGCGAGCTTCTGCCCGAAACCGTGGCCCGATACACGCTGCCCCGGCTCACCAAGGTAGTCAACGGACAAGACCCCGGGGGCATCACCACCATTACCGAGCGAGTCTCAGCCGTTGGCGAAGACGAGGGCGAAGAGCGCGATCTGCCCACCGGGATGACCCCTGAGGAGGCTCAGGAGTTCAACCGGCTACTCACCAAGGTCACCAAGGCAGCCGATGAGGATCTCGACGCCGCCACGATCAGGGCTCTCAAGGCAGCCACCAAGACCAAGAACGTCACAACGGACAACTGGCACGGCGGCGGAAGCTTCACACACCTCCAGGTCGGTGAGTCCATGTTCGTCGAGATGGCAGGGATGGTCCTCCTGGCCGACTGGGCCACTCAGGGCGCCCTGGCAGAAGCCATGTGCGCCCAGCTGTCCGTGGCTTACGAACCGGACGGAATTTTCGCAGGCAAGCAGGGCCGCGCAAGGTACGTCGTCATCGACGGCATGGTCGGCCCGGGCACGATCGCCTCCATCGTCGACAGGCTCGCTGAGGGCGAGATGGTCGAAGTCTGGGCGACACAGATCCAGGATGGCGCGGTCGAGGCCCTGAAGCAGGCCCGCAGCGGCTCTCGGCTCGAACTGATCCCCGATAAGGTCCTCGACAACTACCGTCGCAAGTCGGCTCGCAAGTCGCCGTTCGGCGCAGGGCGTTCCATGCCGTCGCCCCGAGACGCGGACGACTCGGCTGAGCCCGCTGCCGCTGTCGCCGCAACTGATAGGGAGAGCGCCTGATGGGCGTGTTGCAGTTCCAGCCTGAGCTCCTTGACCAGGTCGCCCACCGGCTCACCCTGCGCGAGCCGAACCGTAAGGCGATCGAGTCGGTTTTGCTCCGCACGTCCGACCACTACGACGTGCAGGAGAAGACCGAGCCGTACGAGTGCATCGTGGATTCGGCGACCGGCGTTGGAAAGACCTACGTCATGGCCGGCCTGATGGAGTATCTGGCGGGGGCCGAGACTCCGGCTCGGAACTTCCTGCTGCTGGCACCGGGAAGGACAATCCGCGACAAGTCGGTTCTCAACTTCACCGCCGGCAACCCGAAGTCGATGCGCCGCATGCTTCGATCCGCCCCCTACGTCATCACGGCCGACAACTTCAACACTCCGGCAACCAGGACAGCGATCGATGACCCGACGACCACAAAGCTCTACATCTTCACCGTTCAGGCACTGACCTCTCCTACCGGCGAGGGTCGCGCTACGCACGTGCCCCTGGAGAATCTGGGCACGTCCTTCTTCGACTATCTAGCGCAGCTCGATGACCTCGTGATCCTCGCGGACGAACATCACTGCTACCGAGGACCGGCGTTCTCCAGGACAATCCGGGACTTGAAGCCCCAGCTCGTGGTCGGTATGACCGCCACCCCCGTCAAAGCAGATGAGTCTCTCGTCGCGTTCCGTTACCCGTTGGCAGCCGCGATTGCTGACAGGCTCGTGAAGACACCTGTGATGGTGGCCCGCCGCGACGACCGCTCCGACGTCGAGACGAAGCTGCTCGACGGTGTCAACCTGCTGCGCTACAAGGGCCAGATCGCCGATGCCTACTGCGACGAGAACGATCTGGTCCGGGTCAATCCCGTGATGTTGGTCATCGCCCGGAACATCGAAGAGGCCGAAGAGTTTCAGAACGTGCTCGACACCGCCTCCTTCGACGGCGGCTCCTGGGTTGGGAAGACACTGCTGATCCACTCGAAACTGACCGGTGATGCCAAGGAGAAGGCATTGGCCGATCTCCAGGCCGTCGAGGATCCCGACTCGCCGATCCGCATCATCATCAGCGTCGGCATGCTGAAGGAAGGCTGGGACGTCAAGAACGTCTACGTGATCGCGTCCATGCGCGCGTCGGTTTCGGAGGTCATGACCGAGCAGACCCTCGGTCGCGGTATGCGTCTCCCATTCGGCGACTACACGGACGTCGAGATCCTCGACACGCTCGAAATCTTGGCCCACGAGAAGTACGGCGCACTACTCGAGAAGCGGAAGGTCCTCAACGAGGCGTTCATCGACTATGGCACCTACGCCGAAGTCCGCCGACTCGCCGACGGTAGCTCCGTGGTCCGCCAGAAGACAGTCGAGAGCGATGCGGATGTTATCGGTCTGCCCGGCGAGAACGCACCCGCAGGTGTCAGCGACGGCGGGGGCAACGGGCAAGGTCCCCAGGAGATTTCGCCCTCGCCCGGTACGAAATCCTCGACTCCGGCCGCCCCAAATACGCCTGGCGTCGTGGACGTAGAGACCCGTACGCGCGAGGCGGCAGAGGCCGCGAAGAATAATTCCGGCGTCGTTGAGTACGCCCCGCTGCCTGACCGGCCTCCTGTATTGATCCCCCTGCTGATCTCGGTGCCTCAGTTTGTCACGGTCAGCCTGAATGACATAACCGACGACGGCCCGTTCGAGCGGCTCGGCCGCACCCTCACCGCGGACTATTCCGATGAGCTTAAGCGAACCAAGATCGTTGCGACTCACGATGGCCGCAAAGTCGAAGTGGGCACCGAGACAGCGGCTGACATAGTGGTCTCCGCGCTGCCGCTCGACATCCCTCTCGCGATTACGCGGAATTCCTTGGTCCAGCGCGTCATGTCCGTCAAGGGTGTTCCGAACCGTCCACTGGAGGTCGGCGCTGCTCAGCGAATCGTTGACCATCTCATCGGGGCCATGGGCGACAAGGCGAGCGAACATCTTTCCGCCTTCATCGACCGGTGCGGCCAGCGCCTTGCCACCGAGGTTGCGAGAACCCTCCGAGCCTCTACTCAGGCCCAGGTCTCCTACGCCGATGACGTAGAGATCGTCGCGCTCAGTAAGACACGCGTGACGCGCAAGCGTCGGAAGGCAGGCCACGCCGACGGTTCATTCGACAAGGCCATCGCGTTCAACGGATGGAGCAAGAATCTCTACAGCCATGCCTGGTTCGACACCGCTCCGGAGTTCAAGGCGGCCAATGCAATCGACAGCGGGAAGAGCGTAGCCGTGTGGGCACGTCTGCACGTCAACGATGTGCCCATCAAATGGACTTCGGAGGGAAGGGAATACAACCCCGACTTCGTTGTCATCGAAGAGATCGACGGAGAGCGCATCGGCTGGCTGGTAGAGACGAAGGCCGACAGAGACATGACTTCCGAGGAGGTAGTCGCCAAGCGGAGGGCAGCTCGCCGGTGGGCAAACACCGCGAATTCCTCGCCCGACGTCGATGTGACTTGGAAATACCTCCTCGTAGGAGAGCAAGATGTCGAAGACGCGCAAGGGGAATGGGAGTTCCTGAAGGGCTTCGGTCAGTAACAAGCCACGCGTCCTGGGAGGATTGCAGCCGGCCCTGAGAGCACATCTGGCGGCACTCTTCGATCGCCTCGTGAAGTCATCCTTTCGGGTGACCAAGCGTACGTCCGCGTCGGCTGACGCGCTGTGACGGGTGAGCCCCAGCCGGAAACGGTCAGGGCTCACCACGTGATCTGGTCTCAGCTGGAGCTCTCGAACCCATGATCAGGCTTGCGCCAAAGGATTTCGCCCACCTTTGTGGCTGTCTCCATGAGCAGTGGATCGGTCACGTGCTGGTACCGCTTCGCCATCGACGCCGAGGACCAGCCCATGATCGACATGACGATCCGCTCGGGGACGCCGAGGAGCAGGAGGACTGTGGAGGCGGTGTGGCGGGCGTCGTGGAGGCGGGCGTCGCGGACGCCAGCTTCCTGGAGGAGCTCCTTCCAGTGGTGGTAGTCGGTGTTGGGGATGAGGGGCTCGCCGGTCGGTGAGGTGAAGACGTAGCCCTTCTCCGTCCAGAGTTGGCGGGCCGCGGAGCGTTCCTCGGCCTGGAACTCCTGGTGCTGGCGAAGGAGCTTCGCCAGTTCCTCCGGGAGGCCGATCGTGCGCTTGCCCGCGCGGGATTTGGTGTCCTTCGTCTCGCGGCGGACCTGGGTGCGCTGGCGGCAGTAGCCGGGCTTCCGGCCGCACTCCCCGCCGCAGCCGTGGGTGTACTTCGGGCGGAGCCGCCCGCGGCGAACGCGGACGACGCCTGCGTCGAGGTCGACGTCCGACCACTGGAGGCCGAGGACTTCGCCCTGCCGGAGGCCGAGAGCCAGAGCGATGACCCAGCGGGCGGTGTTCCGGCGCTTGCCTGCGGCCAGCAGGATGCGCTGGACCTCCTCCACGGAGTACGGCTCGATTTCCTCCTCTTCGAGACGCGGCGCCTTGGCGATCTTGGCGACGTTCACCGTCAGGTGGCCTCGACGGACGGCTTCGCCCAGCGCGACCCGGAGGGTGCGGTGGGCCTGGTGGGCGGTTGCGGGCTTGCTGCCAGCGTCCTGCATCTTCTTGTAGAAGCGCTCCAGGTGCTCCGGCTCCAGCTTGATGAGGCGGTGGGCGCCCAGGCCGGGTACGAGGTGGACGCGGACGGCGACCTCGTACCCGGCGATGGTGTTCTCGGTGACGCTGATCGGGGCGATGTTCTCGATCCAGTGGGTGAGCCACGTCTTGACCGTCCAGGCCTGGCCGGGCTTGCGGACGGTGCCGGCGTCGCGCTGCTTCTCCAGTTCGCGGACGAGCTTGGTGACCTCGGCGCGGGTCTTGCGGGAGACGTGGCGGCGGTCGGGGGTGCCGTCGTCCTTGACACCGACGGACACGCGGCCGTGCCAGCGGCCGTCCTTCCCCTGGTAGATGGTGGAGGCGCCGTTGGGCTGGCGGGCGTTGGTCATGTCCGTCCCCCTCAGGCCGCGGTGGTGAAGTTGGAGGCGTCGCCGTTCTGCTGGGCGACGAAGACGGCAAGTGCCTCGGCGGGTATGCGGCGGAGGCTGCCGATCTTCACGGACGGGATCTGGCCGGAGGAGACGTACTCGTACATCTTGGTTCGGCCTATGCCGATGCGGCGGGCGGCTTCGACGACGGTAAGGGCGACAAGGGTGGGGTCGCCCGGGGAGCTGTCGCGGGCAGCGACGAGGGCGCGCAGGTCCTGCTCGGGGACGCCGAGCAGGAGGGCGATCTGGGCGACCGGAAGGTCGTTGGAGCGCAAGGAGGAAACCTCTCTTGGCGAGGTGTCGGGGCGGCAACCCCGGCCTCGCCGGTGGTGATCGTTCATGGGGTACGGGCGGTTGTGCTGGTGATGCGGTGGGGCATGGCTGATCCGCCGGTGTTCGTAGCACCGGCAGGAAACTGAGCCGTTGGGTTACGAGGCGGTGCCCTCGTCCGGGGTGCGGAGCCAGCTCTGCAGTTTGGGGGGAGCCCCCCGGTGGTGGCGGAACTCGCCGTTGGAGGCGACGGCCATCTCGTGCGTGAGCAGGGCCTTGACCATGTCGTCCTGGTCGGGGTGGGCCTCGGTGTACGCGCGAAGTTCAGCTTGGACGGCATCCATGGACTTGCCCAGTGCGCGCCACTGCTTCCACTGCTCGACGTACTCGCCGACGAGTCTGCGGACATGCGGGTTGGCGATGAGGCCCGGAGGGGCGGTGAGTTCGTCGAGGGCGATGTCGAAGACCTTGCAGAAGCCGAGGGCCTCGTCCAGGTTGACCCGACGGCGGGGCTTGCCGCTCTCGATGCGCCAGATCGCGGACTGGTTGACCGGGTGGCCGGCCTCGGTCATGCGCTCGGCGAGCGTGACGGTGCTCCAGCCCCGGACTTCCCGCTCCATCTTGATGCGCTGCGCGACGTAGTCCTCCGGTAGAGGACGTTCGGGTCCGGCCGCGCGGGCTGTTCCTTCCTCGGTCATCGCGTCCTCCTCCTTCGGTTCGGGCCGTCGGGCGACGGCACGGGCGGGGACTCAAGTAGTAAAGCTCATTCGGAAGCGGAATGCAAGCTAGTCATTATCGAACGGATGGGGTATGATCATGGGACCCCCTGGGGACAGGGGCGAACGCGAAGGAGAGAACGAAGAAGCCCCCGGCGCTACGAACACCGGGGGCTGAAGCAGAAACCTCAACAACCGCCCGTACCCACGAACGATCAAGACCGGCTGGCTGGGATTGCCGTCCCGCTGCCTGCCAGGTGAGGAGTTTCCGTGAACCAGCGTACGGCCCCGGGGCCGGATACGCCATCTCGTCCACCGGCCGAGGCCCCTGCAGCAGACGAGCCGCCCAACGACCTCGTGGCTGAGCAGGCGGTTCTCGGCGCGTGCATGTTCCACCACCGCGCCGTGGACGAGGTGCGCGCGCTGCTGGTGCCGGAGGACTTCTACCGGCCCGCGCACGAGACGATCTACCGGGCGATCCTCGCCCTACGTGCCGACGACGCACCCACCGACCCGATCGTGCTCACCGACTACCTCCTCGGCAGGGGCGACCTGAGCCGGGTCGGCGGCGCCCCCTATCTGCATGTCCTGGCCAGCGCCCCGCCGACCGTCGCCAACGCCGAGCACTACGCCGAGATCGTCCGCCGCAAGGCCGACCTGCGCCGCCTGCGGGAGAACGGCATCCGCGCCGTGCAATGGGCCACCGAGCCCGGCGCCGATCCCGACGCGATACGAAGCGCCGCCGAGGCCGAGCTGCGTACCGAGCGCGATCGGGCACTCGCCTCCGGCGGCGGCCGGTTGTCGCGCTACCTGGTCGACGGCTGGCGGTTCGTCACCGAGACCGGCGCCGACACCGACCCGCTGTGGGGCACCCGCGAGCAGACCGCCTGGTCCTCAGGCGAGAGCCTGATGATCGTCGGGCCGCCCGGCGTCGGCAAGACGACGCTGGCCCACCAGGTGGTCCTCGCCCGCCTCGGCCTCCAGAGCACCGTCCTGAACATGCCCGTCTCCCCCAGCGAGCGGGTGCTGTACCTGGCCATGGACCGCCCCAAGCAGATCGCCCACGCCATGGCCCGCCGCATCACGCCCGAGCACGAAGCGGTCCTGCGCGACCGGCTCGCCGTCTGGCAGGGACCGCTGCCCGCCACCCTCGACAAGGAGCCCGACCTCCTCGCCGACCTTGCCGCCGCCCACCAGGCCGACACCATCGTGATCGACAGCCTCAAGGACGCGGTCAGCACCCTGGTCGACGACGCGCTCGCCGTCGCCTTCCACAACGCCCGCATGCGCGCCCTGCGAAACGGCGTCGAGGTCATGGAACTCCACCACCAGCGCAAGGCCACCGCCGACGCCCCGCGCGGCCAGCGCCCCACCCTCGACCGCGTCTACGGCTCCACCTGGATCACCTCCGGCGCGGGCAGCGTCCTGTTCATCGCCGGAGAAGCCGGCGACCCCGCCGTCGCCATCCACCACCTCAAGACCCCGACCGGCGAGATCGGCCCCCTCCAGGTCATCCACGACCACGAACGCGGCACCACCACGATCGAGCCCACCTTCGACCCGGTCGCCATCCTCCGCGCCCACCCCGGCGGCCTCACCACTCGCGACCTCGCCGCCGTCCTCAGCGGCCAGGCCAACCCGGACCGGTCCGCGGTGGAGAAGGCCAGGAGGCACCTGGAACGCCTCGTCAAGAGCGGTCACGCCAGGAAGACCGAAGGCGCGGCAGGCGGCACCGGAGGCGGCCAGCAGGCCCGCTACCAGGTCTCCAACCTTCACATCGCCGTCGGCTGACCGCACCTCCACCACGGCGCCCGGACCGTACACGGGGGCGTACACGCGGCCCCAACCGGACCGAGCCGCACGAAGCGTGCCCACCCGTCCACGCCGCAGACGAAACCGCAGGTCAGACGATCACGCGACCGTACACGGCGCACACGCCGCCAGGCGTACACGCGCGAACCCCCCTTTAGAAGGGGGTTTGCGTGTACGCCCCCCTCCTCGGCCCCGTGATCACCCCGAAATCACCCATGGAGAACCCCCGCATGACCAAGCACACCGCCGAGCGCTACGCGCTCGCCGCCGCCGGGACCGTCATCATCGTCCTCACCGCCAGCGGCTTCTGGCTCTCGTACGCGCACCTCGCCCAGGTCGCCGGACAGCACGGCCTGAAGAACTCCCCGATGCGCCAGTGGACCTGGCCCGCGACCCTCGACGCGTTCATCGTCGCGGGCGAGCTGCTGATGCTCCGAGCCGGCCTGCGCAAGGTCCCCGACTGGTGGGCCATCGCCCTCACCGCAACCGGATCGGTCGGATCCATTGCGCTCAACGTCGCCGGGGTGAGCGGAACCCGGCACGGAACCGCAATCCCCCTCCTCGACTACGTCGTCGCCGCCGTCCCACCGACCGCCGCCCTCCTGGCCTTCGGCGTGCTGATGCGGCAGATCCACCAGCTCGTCACCGAACCCGGCGATACCGCGACACCGACATCCGCCCATCAGACGGAACCACCCCGCGCAGAAACGCAGTCCGCAGACCCGCAGCCCTCCCCTCGCGGAGGCCGCCCGGCGGACGCCACGCTCGACGAACTCGTCGAGATCGGCCGGGTAGCGGTCGCCGAGCACGGACGCCTCTCCCGCGCCGTCGTCCAGCAAGCCATACGCGACAAGGGCCTCAAGGTCGGCGGACAACGGCTCACCCAGGCCATGGGCGTCCTGAGGGCGGAACTCGACACGGCACAGGGCGATGCCTGACCGCCCGGGACAGAGCTGGGGTGATCGGAACCGTTCCGATCATGCCGGTCCATTCACCGCTCACACACCCGCGGCACCGGCGCGAGCCAGCCGGACGTGACGCTCCCCACACCCGGCCCCACGGCCGCCGTCGAGGTGTTACGCCCATCCCGCCCCCACCTTCCGGAGCACCAGCCATGACGTACCTCCCGCGCCCCGCAGAGACCACGCCCGACGGGCTCACAGAGCAGACGAAGTCCCATAAGCTGAATGGCCTGTTGCGGCGCGCGTTCGGAAAACCGGCCCCTGGCGGAGCCAGTAGTACCCCGAGTCCGACTCGCGGCCGGTCTCGGGGGATCTCCGTCCCAGGGGTGGCGGAGACGGCCCAGCGCGAGGGCGCGCAGGGCCGGGAGGTCGGGGCTGCGCCCGACCCGGACACGCTCCACGCCACCCAACGAGCCGTCCTCACACCTGCGCCCGCTGAACCCGCCGCGCAAGGCGTGCAGCCCACGATCCGCCGCTTCACCGGTGACAAGCGCGCCGTCCGCGTCGGCCCGTTGCGCTTCACTCCCGACGAACACTTCCGCATACGCGAAACGGCTGCGGAGCACGGCTACAAAGGGGAATCCGGTTTCGCGGCCGACGTCGTCCTCGCGTTCGTCGCGGGCCGGTTCACCGCCAACCTTCCGCTGTCCGAGGACCGTCGCCGCACGCACATGTTCCGCTCCCAGGTCCTGCGCGCCCTCAGCCGGGTGGGCAACAACGTCAACCAGATCGCCCGCGCCCTCAACAGCGACCTCGCCCCACCGGACGTCCGCGAATGTCTCGACGAACTGCACCACCTGCTCACCACGATCGCGGAAGCCCTGCGCGAGCCCGCCGACCATGCGGAGGTCTGACACCGGTGATCGCTGCCATCAAGCCCGCGGGTGCCAACACTCGAGGCCTGCTCGCCTACCTCTACGGCCCCGGCCGCCACGACGAACACCTCGACCCTCACATCGTGGCCGGGTTCGCCATGCTCGGCATGCCCGACCCCGGCCGCGACGAGCACGCCACCCTCACCGCCCTGGCCCGCCACCTCGACGCGCCCGTCGCCCTGCGCAACAGCGAGTTCGGCAAGCGCGTGACCGACCACGTCTGGCACTGCCCCGTCCGTGCCGCCCCCGAGGACCGCTTCCTGTCCGACGCCGAATGGGCAGAGATCGCCCAGCGCATCGTCACCGCAGCCGGCATCGCCTCGGAAGGCGACGACCTGGCGTGCCGGTGGATCGCCGTCCGGCACGCCGACGACCACATCCACATCCTCGCCACCACCGTCCGCGAAGACGGCCGCCGCCCCAAACTCCACGACAGCGGCAAACGGGTCGGCAACCAGTGCCGAGAGATCGAGAAGGACTACGGCCTGCGCCGCCTGAACAAGGGCGACTGCACCGCCACCCGCGCCCCCTCTCAGGCCGAGATGCACAAGGCCGCACGCCTCGGCTGGCAGCAGACCAGCCGCGCTTGGCTCCAGGACTGCATCCGCGCCGCCATACCCCACGCCACCACCGCCGAAGAACTCCTGGCCTACCTCGAAGCCGGCGACGTCATGGTCAAGGTGCGCCGCGGCCCGTCCGGCGACCTCCTCGGCTACTCCGTCGGCCGCCCCGGCGACCTCAACAGCCACGGCGAGCAGATCTACCACCCCGGCGGGAAGGTCGCCCCGGACCTCACCTTGCCCAAGCTGAAAGCCCGCCTGGAGACCCGCACGCCCGAGGAGTACCCCACCGCCCGCCGCAACCGGCCCGCCACCCCGTGGCAGCACGCCACCGAAGCCCTCGACACCTTCAGCTATGAGATCGGCGGTACTGGCGAAGGCGCTGACGCTCGCGGCCAGGCCCAGATCGCCGCCCTCGGCGAACTCATCGAAGCCACCGCCCAAGCCGCCCCCGCGGAGCTACGTGCCGAACTCCGTGCGGCGGCACGAACCTTTGCCCACGCCCAGCGATCCCAGATCCGCGCCGAACACGACACCGCCACGGGACTACGAACCGCCGGGCGCGACCTCGTCAACGCCAGCCTGGGCAAGGACGGCAGCCCCCTCGCCGTCCTGCTCTCCGCCCTCATCTGGTCCGCCATCCTCACCGAACGCTGGCACACCGCCCGACACCAGGCCCAGCAGGCCGCCGCCGCGCACCAGAGCGTCCAGCACCTCCAAGCCGCCTACGACCAGGCAGCCGCACCCCAGCTCGCCGCCCTCGCCCGACGCCAACCCAGCCCAGGCACGTACGCCGCCCTCGCCCACGACGTCCGCACCGCCATCCCGGACCACGCAGGACGCATCCTCGCCGCCCCCGACTGGCCCGCCCTCGCCACCGTCCTCGCCGACGCCGAGGCCGGCGGCCACCGACCCGCCCGCCTCTTGAAAGAAGCCGCCGAACAACGCGAACTCAACACCGCCCGCATGCCAGCCCGCGTCCTTATCGGCCGCATCCAACACACCGCCCGCAACCCCGCACCGAACCCGCGAGCGGAAGCAGCCCTCCTGCGATCCGCCCATCGTCCGACCACACGCCAGCACGCCAAGGAACCGACACCGCCGCGCCCCGCGCTCCCGAGCGATTCCCAGCGTCGCCACCGGTAAAGGCCGATGAGAGCGGAGGAGCCGAAGCTCCCGGAGTTCCGACCCTGCGCTCCAGCGGGGGCCTGGCGCAGGCCAGCCCCCGCTTCTGTCACGACAGTGACGGTGATCTGCGCGGTGGCGGCAGTTCGCGCAAGACCTCCCATATGGGCCGCGATCCGGACGCCCATGTGCCGAGCAGACGCCGGTCGACGAGATGGAGCTTCTGGGACTTCGCCAGCGGCGGGCAGTTGGCGGTGAAGCGGCCGTTGGTCACCATGACGACCACGTCGGCGCCGTGCAACTGCCGGGCGGTGCCGTTGAGGACGTGCAGGTCCGGGGTACCGACGGCGGAACCACGGTCACCGTCGCGACGGTGCTTGCACTGGATCACCCAGCGACGGCCGAAGGGGTCGGTGGCCTTGACGTCAGCACCGTTGTCGCCTGCTCCGCCGACCTGGACCGCGTCGCGGCAGCCGTCCCTGCGCATCAAGTCACGCACGGCGTGCTCGAACTGCCTGTGGTGCAGGGCATCGAGCTGGGACAGCGCGTACCGCAGGTTCTGGGCGTGCACGGCCTGCCACTGCGCCTGCTGGGCGCGCTGGTGCCACCACGCTCCCGCGGCAGCACCGGCTGCGAGCAGAAGGAGCACGAGGATCCAGACGTGGGCCAGTAGCCAGGTGACCACTGTCACGATGACCACGATCGCGACACCGACCGCCAACAGGGCCGGAATGAGCGAGTCGCTGTTCTTCCTACGCGCGGGCCGGCGCCTCACCGGGGCCTTGCGGGTCATCGCCCCCTCCTCGGGGAGGGGAAACGGATCGGGTATGAGACGGTGGAGTGGGGGCGCGGCCGCATTCGCGGCGCGTCCGGGAATTTGATCGGGTAGGACGCCGTAGGGCGTGGCGCCGTGTGGTGCGGGTGCCCCTTTGCGGGCGGGAACGTGATCGGATAATGCACCGTGCGGGCCGGCGCGGGCCCCGTGTGTCCCGGATCCGCGGAGGCCTGGCCGTGGTTGCCCGCCGCCACAAATAAGAGCACGCCGAACACCAGCACTGCGGTCCCCGACCCTGCCGCGGAACGCCAGTGCCCCCGCACCGACGTCCCGTCGGCCTTGACGTACCTGTCTATCCAGGGCATGCGCCCCCCTCAACTCGTGGCCTGCCCCCGTGCGCACTTCATGCTCGCACCCACCACTGACAATCAGTGTTGAGAAGATCACGAGAAGTGATCATCCGTCCGACATGCGAGCAGCCGTGCGTACGACACCGGCTCGGCCTGGACGTTGCGCCTGCCGGCCCATTCGTCTCGACGGCGAGTGCGGGCGTGCAAGCAGGTCTTCCATCTGCGCTGAGACGTGGTGCCAGCCGACAGCGGTCGTGCAGGCGCATTGCCAGTGCTGATGAAAGCGGCGGACGGCGCGGCTCAGCCCCAGGGCGGCTACTCCCGGGGGAACGCGATGGAGAACCTGGCGGGTGATGCCCCCGGCGCCGCGTGCGGAGGGGGTGAGGCCATGGGCGAGGAGGAGCGTGGCGGTACGAACGGCATCAAGCACCTCGTGGGGCGCGGCGTCGGCCAAGCAGCCGTAGATCAGCTCGGGCCATGGGGCACGGGAGCGGGCCCAGGCGAGGCGTTCCAGGGAAGTGCCGAGGTCAAGGGCGAGGCGGTTGGGATGCTCGGCGTTCCAGAGGAGGACGATGTCGCCTAGCGGGAGACCGGCGTGGTCGAAGCGGAGGGTGATGCCTTCCACCTGGCGGCGATGCCAAATGACGAGGCGGCCTCGGAAGGTGATGTGGCGAGCGTGGAGGCCGAGGCGGGACAGAACGGTGAGGAGCTGGTCGAAGGCAGTGGCATAGGCGTTCAGGTCGCGGACCAGCTCGACGCGGGACGTGTTGACGAACGACGTCAGGAAGCCGTCCTGAAGGGTGCCGCCCGGACCGCGTTTGGCGGTGAGTCGGACGACCGGTTGGGGGATGAAGCCCTGGCGGTACGGGACGGTGCCGCCGTCCTTGAGTACGGGGTCGAGGGCCTGCACCGCGGAGATGGTCAGCTCGGTCTCGCGGCCCCAGCGCAGGGGGAGGCAGGCGGCTCGGGGGACGCCTTGGTCGGCGAAGGCGGATTCCAGGAGCGTGAGTAGGTCCGGCCAGGGCAGAGCGCGGCGAGGCGGGCGGTAGGGCGTTGCGTGGTCCCGATGGCGGACGAGCAACTGGTCGCCGTCGATGGTGAAGTTCCAGTGCGGTCCGAGTGCTTTACGGAGGAGGCCGGGTATCTCGGCGGGATCCGGTGCGGTCAGCATGAACGACTGGCCAGGGCTTCGAAGTGCCGCTGCGGGTCGAAGCGCTGCTGGCCGAGGGCCTGCACGGCTGCCGCGTCGAGGTCTTCGGTGCGGGCGATGGCTTCGGCGAGTGCGTGTGCCGCTGTCTCGTCGTCGGCTTCGGGCGGAACAACCGTGGTCACGCCGGTGTCCGGGCAGAGCGCGGCTTCCGCGCAGGTGCCCTCGCGCCAGCTCAGGGCGGCCACCGGTGTCCCCGCGCGCAGGGCTTCGCCGAAGACGGCCGCGCCTGCTTCGACGTAATCGCGGGCGTACGTGTAGACGAAGGTGCCGGCCTGGTGGAGGGCTGCGGCCTTGGCGGAGCCGCCGAGTTCGCCGACCCATTCGACGTGGTCGGCGGCGAACTGCCGCTCGTGGCGTTCGACGTACCCGCGGTCGAAGACCGGGCCGACCAGGCGTATGCGGCGGCCGAGGATATCGGCAGCGCGGACGGCGAGGTGTGGTGCCTTCTCCGCGTCGATGCGGCCGAGCCACACCAGGTCGCTGCCCTTGACAGCGGGCGGCTCGGCTTCGTCCAGGCCCAGATGGACGGCCAGTTCCGGGCGGGGCTGGTGCGTGGCGTACCGCTCGGCCATCTCGGGCGAATAGCAGTACAGGCGGGTTCGTTCGCCGTCGAAGGCGTCCGGGGCGTGGCGGAAGTCGGGATTGTGCTGGAAGGTGGCGACGTCGCAGTCGAGTAGATCCCGTGTACGTCGCCAGGCGGGAAGCGTCGGGTATTCGTGTCCGACGACCAGCAGGTCGTAGCCGGTCGCAGTCAGGTCAGCGGCGGCGGCCGACCCCGGCTCGGTGTCCTCCAGCCGCACGGGCCTCCTGGTCCAATTCGGGCCGAGGTCGTCGCGCCAGGCCGGTCCGAGGAGGTGGACGTCGGCGCCTGCGGCTTTCGCCCCGATGGCGACTGCCCACAGCCAGCGTTCGATCCCGCCGTATCCGGTCGGGGGGAATGCGTAGCTGCCGGGGAAGTCGCAGACGCCGACTAACACCTATGCCTCCGAGGGTTTTCCGTCCGCCGTGATCCGGCGGAAGCCCAGGTACGGGACGAGGGACTGCGGGAGCAGGACAGAGCCGTCCTGCTGCTGGTGCTGCTCCAGGACCGCGGCCAGGGTGCGGCCGACGGGCAGGCCAGAGCCGTTGACGGTGGCGGCGGGGGTGGGCTTGCCGTGCTCGTCGCGGGTGCGGATGCCGGCGCGGCGGCCCTGGAAGGTGCCGAAGTCGGAGATCGAGGAGATCTCGCGGTAGGTGCTCTGGCTGGGCAGCCACACCTCGATGTCGTAGGTGAGCTGGGCGGAGAATCCGGTGTCGCCGGCGGCGAGGGTGACCACGCGGTAGGCGAGGTCGAGTTCCTTCAGGCAGGCCTCGGCGTGGCCGACCATCTTCTCCATCTCGGCGCGCGAGTCGCCGGGCGCGCAGATGCGGACCATCTCGACCTTGGAGAACTGGTGCTGGCGGATGAGCCCGCGGGTGTCCCGGCCGTACGAACCGGCCT
The DNA here is from genome assembly GCF_900110255.1 of Actinacidiphila rubida. GTDB lineage: Bacteria > Actinomycetota > Actinomycetes > Streptomycetales > Streptomycetaceae > Actinacidiphila > Actinacidiphila rubida. The sequence continues at coordinate 16,419 of NZ_FODD01000059.1, read as the reverse complement.
CCGAGCGGAAGCAGGGGGTCTGCGCCGTCAGGGCAATGGGAAGTTGGGTCGGCGGTACGACCTCGTCCGCATAGAGGTTGGTGAGCGGGACCTCGGCCGTGGGAATGAGGAAGAGTTCGCGGTCGGCGACGCCGGTGGCGAAAAGGTCCTCCTCGAACTTCGGGAGCTGTCCGGTCCCGGTCATGGTTTTGCGGGTGACCAGGAAGGGCACGGAGTGCTCGGTGTAGCCGTGGCGGCGGGTGTGCAGGTCGAGGAACAGGCTGACGAGGGCGCGTTCCAGCGCGGCGCCGACGCCGCGCAGAACGCTGAAGCGGGGACCGGAGAGCTTGGTCGCGCGGCCGAAGTCGAGGATGCCCATCGCTTCGCCGAGGTCGACGTGGTCCTTGGCCTCGAAGGCGAAGGACTGGGGGTTCCCGACCCGGCGCTGCTCGACGGCGAAGTCCTCGGAGTCCCCGTCCGGGGCCTCGTCGGCGGGCAGGTTCGGGATGGTGAGCAGCAGCGCGGTCAGCTCGTGCTGCGCATGCTCCTGCTCGGCCTCCGTCTCACGGATCCGCTCCTTGAGCTTGCGCGCCTGCTCCTTGAGGGCGGACGTGTCGCCCCCGGACCTCGCGGTCTTCTGCACCTCGGCCGCGACGGACTTGGACTCCGATCGCAGTTCGTCGACGACACGGATGCTCTGGGTACGGCGGGACTGGAGGGACTCCAGAGAGGAGAGGTCCAGGGCGTAGCCGCGACGGGCGAGGCGGCGTACTGCCTCGTCTCCCATGTCGATCAGAGCGCGTGCATCATGCATGAGGGGGTCTCTCCTCGGGCGGGGTCCGTAGAGGATCGAAGGTAGCAAGGACGGGCATCCCTCCTTGACGAGATTCGGGCCAGTCACACTCGGTCGGCTGTGTGTGAGACCCGCTGGTGTCGATGCTGTCGATCAGCCGGCTGGTGAGGGCTTGCAGCCGGGTGTCGGCGACGACGACCGGCTCCAGGCAGGGTGCCTCCGGGAAGAAGAGCGGGAGCGGTTCGCCGGGCGGCTCGGACAGCGCCCAGCCGACCAGGGAGAGCAGGAGACCGTGTGCGACGACGGCCCGCGGGCCGGGAAGCCGCAGGGCATTGCGGACGCCGGTGAGCATGCGGACGAAGGCCTCACGTTGGGATTCCGCGGCTCCGGGCGGGCGGGTGCAGGGGCCGTGCAAACCCAGCCAGGTGGCGTAGTCGAGGAACGGGCCCCCTTCGAAGCCGCCGTAGTCGATCTCGTTGAGGCGAGCGTCGACGTGTAGCTCTGGCTGGGTCGGACCCGCGAGGAGGACCGCGGTCTGCTGCGTCCGGGCGAAGGAGCTGGTGATCCACGTCCGGGGATGACCGACGGCACCCGAGTCCCGCAGGCGATGGCAGGCCGCGACGCCCTCGTCGCTGATCGGCAGCCTGACGCCCGGATCTCCGTTCACGAGGTAGCGGGTGCTGTACGACGTGCTCGCGTGCCGGATGAGGATCGTCGTCACGGAGTCGGCCCCCAGTCGATGGAGCGGTACAAGGCGGTGAGGACGTCGGCCATGCGCTCCTGGCGGGGGTCTCCCGTGTCCTCGTAGTAGAGGAGCCCGTCGAGTCCGATGAGCAGGCACCAGGGCAGGATGCGGGCCTGCGGGAGGCCCGAGCGGCGGGCAGCCTCGCGGAGCCGTTCTTCCGTGGCGTGGCCGAGGCGGTAGTAGATCGTCCAGAAGGCCCAGTCGAAGAGGGCGTCGCCCTGCATGGGCAGCGGGTCGAGCAGAACGGGACGGCCTTGGCGGGTGAAGGCGACGTTTTCCCGGTAGAGGTCGCTGTGCAGCACCGTTCGACGGAAGAGGGTTTCCGCGAGGCCGTCCAGGTAGGGCTTGATCTGGACGATGCGGGAGCCGTGGAGGCTGGTGAGCGCGCGTTCTCGTATGCGGGGCAGGAGTTCGTTGGCGAGGTGATCGGCGAGTGAGGGGAACGTGCCCGGAACGACGTCCCGACCGACGCCGTGGGCCTGCTGAAGTGCTTCGGCTACCAGCGCGGTTTCGCCGGACGGCGGCTCGTGGCCGCCGGGCCGTCCAGCGATCATGCGCAGGAGCGCGGCGGACAGCTCGTCCGCGGTATCGAGAACGACGCGGTCAGGACCGGGGTGCCAAAGACGCAGGGCGGCGGTCTCATGGACGTAGCGGTCGGGGTCGAACCAGGTCTTCACCAGGACGGGCCGGTCCTGGCGGTCGAGGGCTGTGGCGAGGACGCTGGCGTGACCGGCGTCGTGATAGCCGGTGAGCCGCAGATTCCACCGGCGTCCGGCGTCCGTGAGCAGCTGGGGGACACGGTCGAGCCACGCCTCCGCTGCCCCACCGTAATGAGCGATGAGGCGACCGCGGCAGGTCAGGGATGGTGGCGGCAGGAGGGGAGGCGTCGTCAACTGAGCAGCACTCCTTCCCGCACCAGCTCCTGCGTGAGCGTCGGGAATCCCGCCAGCGTCTCCAGGACGAGGGCCTGGACCGTGTCCACCTGGACGTCCGGGCGGGAGAGGCGCACGAGGACTCGCCAGGGTTGGTCCAGCGGCTCGCCGGTGGCGCTGACCATGTGGACCTCGGCGTGGCCGCCCGTCTCCTCGTGGAGGCGGTGCGCCAGGCGGGCGGCGGCCAGGTTGTAGAGCTTGCCGACGTGGTAAACGGGGTTCTTGCCGCTGGCGCCCTCCATGTTCATCGGCCGCAGCGGGGTGATCAGGCCGTTGACACGGTTGCCGCGGCCCACCACGCCTTCGTCACCGGACTCGATCGAGCTGCCGGAGTACGTCAGGTACAGCTCGTCCTTCTCCGGAACGTCGCGGACGTTCAACCGGAAGTCGACCGAGGTGCCGGGCAGGTACTCGGCCGCGATCCGACGGCACTCGGCGAGGACGGTCTCCTTGTTGGCGAGGTACGCGGCCCGGTCGGGCACGAACCGGCTCTTCTGCGGAACGCACAGGACGACATCGGCCTGCTCGCCGTCGTAGTAGCCCATGACCTTGACGTCGCTGCCGCACCACGGGTGCGCCCGGGTGAACGGCGTGACGTCGGAGAAGCCGTCGGTCAATTCCCGCACCAGCACCTCGAACGGCGTGTGAGGTGCCCAGCCGGTGCCGATCGAGGTGTCGTTGGCGATGAGCGTCTGCCTCTCGCGGAGGTCCTCGACGGACCGGGGTGCGAACCAGCGGGTGCGCTCGGGAGCGTCGGTGTCGGTGATGACCGCGCCCGGGCTGGAATTGGCGGTGATGTGGAAGTGGAGGTCGAGGTGGTCCGCGAGTTCCGGCAGGCGCTCCGCGAAGAACTCCCGGATCGTCTGCTCGGCCAGCTCGCGCACCGGGATCTCCGTACCCCCGCAGGCGCGGGCGGCCCTCCCGTTGACCAGGACGCGGACGGGCGCCTTCATCCCGCCGGCGCCGTACTCGACCCGGCTCGCGCCGCCCAGGAGGGCGAGCTTGTCGAAGTTGTGGTGGAGGACGGCGCCGAAGGCCTCCTGCGTGTGACGGCTGTACGCCTGGGAGAGCCGTTCGGCGAGGTGGTCGGCCAGGGTGTCCGGATGCCCGAACCCCTTGCGTTCCACGATGGTGGTCCCGTCCGGGGCCGGCCCACCCGTCTCGATGACGATCCGGCTGCTTCCAGACGTGCACATGGTGCGGTTCACGTGTTGCTCCTTGGCGTTGGGAACGGATGGAGCGGGGGGAACTGCTTGCGCTATCGGGGGACACCCGCCGCGCGCGCGACGGTGATCAGTTGGGCGAGACGGCGAAGGACGTTCGGGGTGTCGCCGGCGCCGATGAGACCGGTCAGGTCGGTGGTGGCGACGAGAGCGAGGTCGTCCGGCCGACGCCGGTCCAGCCAGCGCACGAAGCGCCAGGCCGCGACCGGGCCTGTGACCGGCAGTCGACCGGAGTCGAGGGGCCATGCCGGTCTGTCGGCGTAGATCAGGTCCCGGAGCAGGTGAAACGCGGCGTCCACCCCGTCGCACGCGGCCGGGCCGCGAGCGGCTGCCTCCCAGTCGACGACGTGCACGGTGTGTCCGTCGTCGAGGAAGTGCTCGGGCTTGATGTCGCCGTGCAAGTACACGGGCGGCTCGTCGTTCAGAGTGGCGAGGCTGCCGGACAACCGGTCCCACCACGCCTGCCCGGCGCACCGCGCGGAGAGCTGGTCCAGAAGCGCGTCACTGTTGCTCTGTCCGCTTCCCTCGGGCGACAGCCAGCCTGGGCCTGCGCAGGCAGGACCGGGTTGTTGCTGAAGGACCGCCGTGAGCGCGAGTGTCCGCTGGACGAATGCGCGGAGCGTGTCGGTCCCCTGTGGCGCGGTGGTGGCGACCGCGTCGAGCAGCAACCAGCTGTAGTCCTCTTGGGAGCCGCTTTCACGGACAGCCGGTGCGGACACGCCCCAGCCGCGGGCCAGCGCCGATGCCTGCGCTTCACGGTCGCGCCGCTCGGTGGGCGCAATTCGCCGGTAGACCTTGAGCACAGCCTCACCGCCGCATGCGCCCCACATCGCGGACAGCGGCTTGTCGTGGATCGGCACCAACGGCCCGAAGCGCCGGCGCAGCGCCTCGCCGACAGCCCCCGTCACGCCGGCCACCCCGCCCTGTCGAGGGCTTCCACTGCTGTGGATGCCCGCAGGGCCCGCCCTCGCGTACGGGCCCTGCGCCGTCGCCGGGTGTCGGAGGCCCACAGGGCGGTGCTCCGTGCTTGCGTGATGCATGCCTGGGCCGCCCGCGCCAGCGCGCTGAGTCGTGTTGTGCCCGTGAGCACGGCTTCGTCGGCCACGATGAAGAAGACGGTCTTGCCCAGTTCCTTCGGCACCCAGCCCCACGCGTGGGAGAAGCACTCCACCATGGCGAGGCCCCGGCCGCTCGTGGCGTCAGGCGATGCGGTGGACGACACGGGGGGCCGCAGGGAGTGATCGGTCACCTCGACCTGGAGGAACTGACCGGTCCAGTGCGTGCGCACCCAGCACTCGTCGCCGGCGTGGGTCAGGGCGTTCGTGATGATCTCGCTCGCGCACAATTCCACGTCGGCCAGCACGGAGTCGGACAAGGGGACGTTCCAGTGACGCGCAGCGAGGACGATTCTCCGCCGAGCATCGCCGACGGCGTCGGCGCCGGCCTGGACGTGGAATTCGTCCGGCGCCGGTAGCTGCTGGTGCTTCATCCGGAGCTTCTCCTCAGCCTGCGGGGTGAGCAGTGGCGGCCGATGCCTGACGGGGCAGGTGTCGGCCGCCACTAGGCACCGAGGCGGATCAGTGACGACTGCTTCGGTGCGAACCATCACAGCGGCTCGGGAAGCTGCGGAGTATCACGGAGAGTTGCCGAATCTCCTCATCAAGGGCTCAGCAACGGGCAGCCTGACTTTTCAACATCCGCTTACACACGCGTTCATGAGAGGCTTGCCTAGGCTCCCGATCATGACCAGCGATGGGCAGGCGGTGGACACGGTGGGTAAGAATCGCCCCGGTTGGCGCCCGGACAAGCTGCGGCAGCAGCGCGAGGCCCACGGTCTGACCCTGGAGGGTGCGGGCGAACGCCTGCGGGAAGTGGCCAGGGCAGCGAACCTGACGGTGCCGGCCGCCAACTTCCAGACGTTGTGGCAACACGAACAGGGCGAGGTCTACCCAGGGCCGCATTACCGGCGCGCCTACTGTCTGCTGTACCGGGCGACGGAGCCCGAGCTCGGTTTCCGCCACGCGTTGCCGGACGAGGCAACGAAGTTGAAGTTCACCGCGTCGAGCGAACCGCACGACGGAGCCCACGTGCTGGCCGTGGAACGCGCGCTGCTCCAACTCGGACCTGGCCCCGAGGAGATCGACGGGCCCAGCGTGCAGCAGCGGATTCTCGACGCCTGGAAGCGGCGTCACACCGGCGGCGACCCCAACCGGCCGACTTTACTGATGGTCGGCGGCTACGCGGGAAGCGGCAAGTCCGAGTTCTCGCGGTTCATATCCCAGCTCACCGGCTGGCCCGTCCTCGACAAGGACCCGATCACGCGCCCGCTGGTCGAGCGCCTGCTGGTGGAGTTGGGCAGCGACCCGAACGACCGGCACTCGGAGGTCTACCGGGAGAAGGTCCGCCCGCTGGAGTACCAGTGCCTGCTGGAGACCGCGTACGCGAACATCGACTGTGCGATCAGCACCGTACTCACCGCGCCGTTCGTAGCCGAGGCCACCGATGCCCGGTGGATGCGGCGGCTGATCAACCGCTGCGAGGCGCGAGGCGTCACGGTCGTGGTCGTGTGGATCCACTGCGACCTCGACACGATGCACGAAAACATCAGCTTCCGGTCCGCGGCCCGCGACAGCTGGAAGCTCCAGAACTGGGATGCCTACGCCGCCGGGCTCGATCTCGACCTGCGGCCGGTCGTGCCCCACCTGAGCGTCGACAACCGGCTCGGTGCCGCGATCTCCCTCACCGACCAGGTGCGCCAGGTCTTCGGGGCGGTGTTCCCATGAGGCCGGGCGTTCTATTGTACGGGCCGCCGGCGGCGGGCAAAGATACGGTCACCGCGGCCTTGGCCGAACTCGACGCACGCTACGTCCCCTTCCACCGCCTCAAGGTCGGCAGCGGCAAGTCCGCGGGCTACCGGATGGGCACGCAGGAGGAGTTGGCCGGTCTGGAGGCGCGCGGGGATGTCGTCTACCGCAACAAGCGGTACGGCAACGTCTACGTCGTCGACCGGCCCGGGCTCGAACAAGCCATGGAGGGCGGGAAGATACCGATCGTCCACCTCGGCCAGGTGGCAGGGGTGGAGCAAGTAGGCGCTCTCTTCCCGGCGCGCTGGGTGCGTGTGCTGCTGTGGTGTTCCAGGGCGTCCACGGCTGAGCGGTCGCGGCAGCGGGGGGACACCGACACGGCAGCACGGCTGACCGCCTGGGACGCCACTCAGGCGGACCTCGCCCCGTACCCGCAGGCCGGGTGGGAGGTGCGGGTGGACACGGACGTGACGAAGCCCCGGGACGCGGCCCAGCAGATCGACGCCTTCATCCGAAGTGCGGTGGCTCAGCCCTGACCGTTGCGAGGCCGCGCAGCCGCGCCCGACGACTCAGCTCGGGCCGTCCGGCTCCACATGCAGGGCTTCCAACGCCTCTGCGATGGTCAGCGCCTGGTCCTTGCTGTCGTCCCACCGAGCGAGCGTCGCGGCAGCCGCGTGCATGAGGGCGTCCGGCAGTCCGATGTCCGCGAGCAGGACGGCCGCGTCCTCGACCTCCGGGCCCCAGCGCCAGGCACGGGCGGCGGTCTTGGGGATGTAGTCGGTCTCGACGAGATAGCTGCGGGTGCGCTTGGCCGCGATCTCCAGCAGCTCGTCCCCGACGCCGTACGTGTCGGCCGCTCCGTACGCCACGGCGGCCAGCGCACGGGAGACCTTCTGGTAGCTGGTGTACGCGAGCTTCAACGCGGAGGCCGCGCCGAAGCGGTCCCCGAGGACATGCGTGCGGACATCGGTCTCCGCGAAGAGCTGGACGATCCGGTCGGTCCGTTCACCGGCACCGGCCAGGTACAGCGTGGGCGTCTTGCCACCGGTCGGGGGCGACCCGACCACTGCGGCGTCGACCACCGGCGCCGGTTCGAGTAGCTCGGCAATGCGCTGCATACGCGACGGCGCCACGGCATTGGCCTCGACGTAGATCGCGTCCCTACCGGTCCGAACTGCCGCGACCTGGGCGGCGACCTCCTCAGCCGCAGCGGGCGGGCAAAGCGAGAGCAGCAACTGGGAGCGAGCGGCGAGTTCGGGCAGCGTGACGGGTTGAAGGCCGACTCCCTCCGCCCGGTGACGGGTCACGTCGCTGCGGCCGTCGGGGCACCAGAGCACGGCGTGGCCGCGAGCCCGGAGTTGCGCGCCGAAGGCGGCCCCCATGCTGCCTGGATGCAGCAGCCCGACCGTCGCCGTCATGACGCCGTCCTCGCACGATCTGCCGTGCACCGAAGGAGGAGGTCGATGGCGGCCCGCGCATGGGGAACCGTGTGATCAGGCTCCGGGGCCTGCGGAGCCCAGGGGCGGCCGTTGTCGACCCAGACGGTGCGCAGCCCGGCCGAGTGCCCGCCACCGATGTCGTTGACCGGGTTGTCGCCCACCATCCAGCCGCCATCGCCCAGCGCGGCCCCGCACCGTGCTGCGGCCAGGGCGAAATGCCGGACCTCGGGCTTAAGGGCATCGGCCTCCCCGGAGACGAAGGCGCCGTCCACGTGATCCGCAATACCAGTGGCCCGCAGCTTGGCCCACTGGATGTCCGCCCCACCGTTGGTCGCCACCCCCACCCGCCACCCGGCCGCGCGCAGCTCGTCCAACCCGTCCAGGACCGCATCCGGGCACGACACCATGGCCGCGATGTCGGCGCAGTAGGACCGCCACAACTCCTCCGCCGGCATGAGGAAGCCATAGCGGGTACGGATCGCGTCGAAGGTCGACGGATACGTCCGCTCCGCCACCATCTCCAGGACGTACGCCTGCTCCTCGTCCCCCAGACCATGCCGAGAGGTGAACTTAGCAGCCCAGCCGGCGAGCCTTGCCCGCCGGTCCACAAGGGTGTTGTCGAGGTCGAAGAGAACCAGAGGCCGCGGCATGTTCGCGCTCCAGACTAGTTAGCGATCGCGATACATATCTTCATCCGGCATCGCCCACTCATAGGGGTCGTGTGCCGTGCGGACTTCCCTGGGAAGCCCAGCCAAGTCGAACTCTTCTATTTCCAGACGAAGCTGACATATAGGGCAAGTGAAACCGAGCGGGTAGAGCACGACAGCCCAGGACTCGTCCCCTTCGGCGCTTTCATCCATGTCTTGCCGTTCGACGAAGTGATGGCCTGTGAGCCTGCCCTCTACTCCGCAGGCAGGGCACTCGGCGGGCTCCTCGTCGCTGTCAATCCAGCCCCGCTCCAGACGAGCGAGGTCTTCTGCGACCAGATCAGGGCCGAGCCTGACCGCAAGAATGTTCTTCGCATTGACAACCTTGGTCATATACGCCAGCTTCAGGTCATCGGCGCGCTTTTGTAGTAGTTCATCGCGAAGCTCTCTGTAGTGACCCCAGAACTGCTCCTGCTCTACTCCTAGCGCAGTCAGGAGGGGATCGATGATCCGGATCGCCGTGATGAGATGCTGCCGGGCGTCATCTCTGTCGTGGACACCCAGATGAGAGACCCCGTTGCGTGCATTCAGGAGGGATTTAAAGACTTCTATCTTCACCGGCAGCGGAGGCTTCAGGAGCAGGTTACAACGCTCGAATGCTGCTGCGGCCTGGATGGTCTTGGCGCTGGCCAGCGATGTCTTGATCAATGCTCCGTGGCCCGTTGCATGCAGGAGGCCGTTGAAGTCGTTGGCGTCGATGACGAGAGCCGGGTGGTACGAGGCCAACAGAGCCTTCAATGCATGCTCGGCTGCGACCCCGAAGTGGTGAACGGCGAAGTCGAGATCGGTGCCACGAGCGTAGGCTTCCAGTCCGGTGCTCATCCAGCGCTGGGCAGAAGCGGCGAGCGTCTTGCTTTCCATGCGTTCAAACCATAGCGGCACCACCAAGGAATGCGACCGTCGCGCCGGGTAGCTCGACGGCGCGTGATCACCCTGGGGGGAGTTGATGTCCCGCCCGCGTTCAGGTACAGAGTGGCATAGCCGAGCGGGCCCCGGGCCTGCTCAAGACTCTGCGCGAGCATGATCCGAAGTTCGTCCTGCTGGACAGGACCCTTGCCGAGTGCGACCGCGTCGGTGACAGCCGAGCCGACTACTCGGCAAAGCACCGTCGGCACGGCGTGAACGTCCAGGTCGTCACCGACCCCGCCGGTGAGGTCCTGCGGTTCTCACCCGCGCTGCCGGGCCGCACCCACGACCTGACCGCAGCACGCACCCGCCGCATCATCCGGATCTGCGGACGCCAGGGCGTCCCGATCCTCGCCGACCGCGCCTACCAAGGTGCCGGCCCCTGGGTTGCGACCGGACTCAAACGGCCACCGGGTGCTGAACTCACCCTCACCCAGCGCACCGTTAACCGGGCCCTGGCCGCGGCGAGAGCACCAGTCGAACGCGGCATGGCACGGCTGAAGTCCTGGCGATACGGATGATCAAGACACGACCTGTGCGGGCACTACCCTGCCGCGCCAGCTCTGCCCAGCACCTGTCCGGGCGCAGAGCGCGCGCAGGGTGATCGCGAGGGTACTGAGCAGCAGCCGAAGTGCGACGTCGAGCGAGGGCCGAAGGCAGACGCCGAGTACGGCGTCTGCACAGGCGACGACGACTCCGAGCAGGGCGGTTACACCGCGAACTTCTTCAACCGCGCACCTCGTCTAATGGCTCCTTGCCCAAGTCGACCGCACGGGCGAAGGAGACTGAAGGGGCCACAGGTGCGGCCGACCAGCCATGACCTGCGCATTGCGTTCGGTATGGATACCTCCCGACACACCGACGTGCAACAGGACTTGGTCTGTTTGTCCGGAGCCGGTCACAACAGTCACCGAACGTGCGTAGGATCCGTTTCATCCGTGCAGCGGGCGCACCGCCGCGGTCACTACTTGCCCGTTTCCCAGCTCGTAAAGGTCAATGGATGACGACCCCCTCTGTCGGGACGTTGCTTCTGCGGAACAGGTACGAAATCACCGAAGGTCCGCATACAGGTGATGGTGAATCTCAGGTCTGGGAGGCGTTCAGCGACGGCTACACGTACCTGCTCAAGACGTGGACGTACGAGGGTGAGCAACCGGACCGGGTGCAACGCGCCCTGTGGGACCAGGAACTGCGCACCTTGTACAAGGTCGCGAGCAGCCCGAGGTCGGACGACGCACTGGTCGTGCTCAAGGATGCTGGCCTTGACCGTGACCACCAATGTTTCGTCATGGTCCTGGAGGCACCGGGTTACAGGCGCGTCGCCGACGCGCTCCAGCACCGCGCCCGCTACCCGTGGCTCTCGAACCGCGGGATAGCTGCACGCGAACAGTTGTGGAGCGGCTTACAACGCGTCGCCACGGGACTAAACCTGCTGCACGAGCGACAGGTTCTGCACCGCGGCGTTGACCTTGATTCCCTCTTCTTCGACGAGGACCTCGGCGCTGAGTCCCTTCGGCTCGGCGGCTTCGAATGGTCCGTCAAACTCGGTCGCCCGGTGGGAACCCAACCTCCCGCTGGCTGGCCGGTCCCACCGGAGCGCACGGCGGGAGGTGTGACCGCCTGGCGTCAAGACGACGACTGGTTCGCCTTCGGCATCCTCTGCGCACGACTGCTGCTCGACCTCGAACGCTTCACCACCAATGTCCCGCACGAGCGTCACGCACGAGTACTCAAGACCATCGACACCGCCAAGCACGAGTTGACCGAGGCTGAGCGCAAGCTGCTGCTGGACCTCGTCGCCGCAGACCCGCTGGAGCGCCTGACCGCGCCGTACGACATCATCAGTCGGATCCAGGACATCACGCGGGCTCTTGCGAACCCCCTGCGCACGCAGCAGGAGGACGTGCAGTACGTCCTGGCCCTCGATCTGCGGCGGCCGGAGTTTATCGAACACCTGATGGAGAGCGGGCTGCGTGACCACCTACAGCTCGGCCCCATGGGGACCTTTATCCCCGGTGATCCGGTCCATCGCAAGGAGGCATGCGAGTTCGTCCGCCAAGACCTGCAGAAGCCTTCTCTGTACGCCGTCCCGGGCAGGCCGTACTTCATCCTCGTCGGGGGCAGGCTCAGCCTGAAGATCACGTCATACCGGGGGAGGGACAGCACGTCCAGCTGGCAGGTTGCGGACTGCCGGTCCGCCCAGTCACTGGTCTTCAGCGAGGGCGACGACAGCTTCCGCGAGCTCCCTCACGGCCGCGTGTTCGCCTATGCCAGAGACGAGGTGGCCCGAGACCGTACGATCGCACAGAACGCCACGTCGTGGGAGCCGGTGCTGCCAAAGATCGACCGCAGTGCGCAGATCTCACGTGAGCTCAGCCGATTCCACGAGTTCGTACGCGTGAGCAACCAAATCGAGCTGCTGCTCCTCGACTCGCAGATCTTCCCGTATGAGGTCGTCCGCGGCCCGTGGGTGGATGCTGGCGTGGAGTGGGCCGTGGTCAAGGAGCGCGCGCGCCCGGAAGGACACGAAGTCTTCGAACCGTTCCGTGTGGACTTGATCGACTTCCTGCAGAAGGAGGTACGGGGAAGCGACCGATCCAAGGTCATCCTGTCAGGAGCTCGTGACGGCGCCCGCTTGAAACTCCCGCCTCGGGACCCCCAGTCTGACGATGACGGCAATGTGTGGCAGGTCGATGCCATGGACCAGACGACCGAGTTCATCACGCTCAGCCGCCCCGGCCTGAGCAAGGGTCGCGTAAAGCTGGAGAGGGAGGGGTTCCTCCGCAGCGCCGGCATGCCTGGGCAAATCAGCCTGTTCCGGCGTCGCAAGACGGCCATCGATGCCCTCGACCAGCACGGATACCTCCTGCGGTCACTGGCCACCCCGAGCCACGTCCGCATGGACACAGGCGCTTCCGAGCTTCCCGTCGAGCTCCCCCACGAACGAGTTGACGAGCCCAAACGGGCCAGTATCGAAGACATCCTCCGAGTGCGGCCCATCTATACGCTGCAAGGGCCACCCGGTACAGGCAAGACGACCCTCGTCGCCTGGCTGCTGCGCGAGATCCTCACGGAGGATCCCGTTGTCCAGGTACTGGTCACGGCACAGGCGCACGGAGCCGTCGACGTGCTCAGGGCGAAGGTCGGTGAGGCTTTCCAGAACGTACCCGAAGCCGACAAGCCGCTGCAGATACGGCTGCGGGGTCCTCACAAGGCCGGAACGGCGCTGGCGGAGGACGGCGTCGAGGGCGTTGCCAGGCAAGTGCTCCAGCGCAGTATCTCCCAGCTCAGTGCCATGCGTTCTCTCAGCAAGGTGCAGTCCACCTGGCTGGAGGACGCGAAGGCCATGGTCGGTGAGATCAACATGATGCAGGAGCAGGGGGATCTCGGCCGCCGCTCGTCGGATTTCGTCGAACTGGTCAAACGCGGCGCGAACCTCACTTACTGCACCACCAGTGCCCACGATTTGGTCGCCCTCGCTGCAGGCCAGGCGTTCGACTGGTCGATCGTCGAGGAAGCGGGCAAAGCGCACGCGTTCGACCTTGCGCTACCACTACAAGCTGGTCACCGTTGGTTGCTCATCGGCGACCACAAGCAACTGGACCCCTACCGATACGAGGACTACCAGCAGGGAATCGAGAAGCTGGATCCAGTGGCGCAGACCCTCAGTCGTCTCAAAGCGAGGGCGTCCGACCTGCTCGACCAGGAATGGCTCGACTCGTGGGAACGGCGCAGCCAGACAGACCGGGATGAGTTCCGCGAGTACGCCAAGGAGTGGCTGCGGACCTTCCACCGCCTGTACGAGTACTGCGCCGTGGCCACGGGTACTGACCGTCTCGTCACGGACACCGAAGCGAAGGGAGCGTCCGCGGGACAGTTGATCGGCCAGCATCGCATGCACCCGGACATCGGCCAGCTCATCTCAGAGGCGTACTACCAGAGGCGGCTGGTGAACCGCACCCTGGACAAGAAGGACGAACCGGTGGAGCGCGTGCGTCATGGCTTCCACACCCCGCACGGCATCCGTGACCGGGCTGTTGTGTGGCTCGACGTACCGTGGTGCCACAACGACGCCGCAACCCGCGAGGTCGGCCCGAGCAGTGGCCAGTCGCCGTACACCAATCCAGCGGAGGCGCGCGCGCTCGCCAACTTCATCCGGGCACTGGGCCCGGATGGCGGGTGCCAGGGCAAGCTAGCGGTGCTGGCCCCGTACTCCCAGCAAGTGAGCCTGCTCAGCCAGCGGTTGCGGGGCACACCCCTGCCTGCCGGACTACAAGTCCAACTCGGCCTCAAAGCCGAAGCGATCGACGGCAATCGGTTCCCCACCCACACCGTCGACTCCTTCCAGGGCAACCAGGCGGACGTTGTCGCCGTCAGCCTGGTACGCAACAACGAGGAGGAGATCGGCCGCGGCCTGGGGTTCCTTGATGATCCGGGCCGGATGAACGTGCTCCTCTCGCGAGCGGAGCGCCTGCTGGTCCTCGTGGGATCCTGGGACTTCTTCCTCCACCAGCTACAAGCAGTACCTCTTGCGGACGAGTCCCAGCCCCTGTGGTCCTTGAAGAAGATCGTCACCCTGCTCGACGAATGGTTCCTGGACGGCAAAGCCGTGCGTATTTCGGCTGACATCAGGGAGAACTCGTGATCGTCCTCGTACCCGTGAGCATGTTCAGCATCAACTTCAACGTGGCCCGGGGGCGCCCGTATAGCCGTCTAGAGCGGCGGGTCCTGGAGGAGGTCGCTGCGCGGGCCGGTGTTGCTCCCCACCAAGGCGCTACCCTGACCTCGCTGTGCCACACTTTCCAGGTCCACGAACGATTGATGGTCGAAGCCGTGGTAACCCTAGTCGGTGCTGGCTGGGTCGCCGTCACCAGCGGCCGAGAAGCCGCTTTCGTCCTTACCGACGAAGGGCAGCAGGCATGCTCATTGGGAAAGGACCCAGCATCGGTCGTCGTGGTTTCCGCTTCGCCCTGCACGGTGGTCTTCGATCGGACTGCAGGGCAGTTGGCCAGGCGTGGTGAAGTACATACCGTGTCAAAGCAAGAAGCCCGGCCGGACCTCAACCCGTGCACTCCCGTACGCATATTGCGCAACACGCTGGATGAGTCCCAGATCCAGAAGCTGCTGCCGCACGCCAGCGGCGAGTGGGTGCGCGACATTGGACGACCCAGACTCGTGACATTCAGGCGCTACCTCCCCGTGCGTGTCGACCTCGCTGACCGGTCTGTCACCGGGCTTCCCCGGGGCTGGCATCAGGCCCTGTCGGCTGAGACCTTGGCCGTAGCACAAACAAGGCAGGAGGAGATCGAGACCGACCTCCAGTCGGCGCTACGAACGCCTGCCAGGAAGGAAACATCCCTGGTAACGGCTCCCCGGAACGCCACCGGCGAGGCGAACCGCCCGACACCGCTGAGCGTCGTAGGACGGAAGTCCCCGGCTGCCGCGGTCAGGGAACTTCCCCGGACGGGCGACTCTTTCCCCTGGCTGGACGAAGCCGAATCCCTCACGAACGAGAGTAACGGTTTCGCGGGCCAATCAATCGAAGCAGCCTTGTTCTCGGAAATGTCCGGTGAGGAGTCCCACCGGCTCCTGATCGCCAGGGCACTGGCCACAGCCGCGAACCATGTCCTCATCGCCTCGCCCACGGTGGATGTGGAGAGCCTGTCGAAGCTCAGCGATGCAATCCAGGCTGCGGTGGCTCGCGGGGTGCGCGTGGACATCCTCTACGGCGAGACGGAAAAAGGAACAACGTCGCAGGACGTTGTCGACCTGCTCCACCGGATCGGCTACCACGCTGCGCAACGTCTGGGCCGAGACCTCCTGAGGCCGGCCAAGGAGCCAACGGGCAGCGGTGCCAGCCTCCTGATCTTCGACCAGAGGGATGGAGCACTCCAAGCGGTCATCGGCGACTACGCGTGGGTCGGGGCGCCGAGTTCAAGGCAAGCGCGCTCGGCCCACCTGGGCGGAACCGAGTTCATGGCTCAAGTGGCACGGGCAGCCGCAGGTCTGTGGATGTGGACTGGCGATCCGGATTCTGCCGACCGCTGGCGACGGGTGGCAGACCGCTGCCAGGACGACGCCGCCGTCTCTGCGGCTCGGGGAGACCGGTTGAGTTATCAGGTCCTCGCCGAACTGATCGTGGACGACGAACACGCCCAGGTCCCCGCGAGCCCGGAAAGCGCCACTCTGCGGATTGGTGGCGCACACCGACACGAGAACGGGTCGGCCGTGGGCATCCGCGGCATCTCGGCGGTGATCCGCCGCCCGGACACTTTGGCCACGCCCTGAAAGTGATCGCCGTGCCACCATCACGGCGGCGGCACACCGGGATGCTCCGGCGCGGGTGTCCCGACCACCTCAACGGACTGACCAGCGACGTCCACGGCAGGGTACGTACGTAGTCTCAGTTTTAGTCTCATTCACCTTTGTTCGGCAGCGTCCGGAGGCCCTTCTCGGGGCAGCACCGCCGCAGGTCAGAACGTATACGCCTCTCCGCGTACGGCCTCGTGAACAGTTGGAAAGCGTGTTGGGGGCAACCCCTCACGAGTTCGAATTGTCGGCGACGCTTGAATCGTGACCCACTTCCGGCAGGTGAAAGTGAACCCCTTGCGTCAGTTGATGTTGGTCATTCCCCGGTGTTGGCGGCGGGAACCCGTCCGAGGTCGCGGCCGCGCAT
This sequence comes from Actinacidiphila rubida, assembly GCF_900110255.1. Taxonomy (GTDB): domain Bacteria; phylum Actinomycetota; class Actinomycetes; order Streptomycetales; family Streptomycetaceae; genus Actinacidiphila; species Actinacidiphila rubida. The sequence goes on along the minus strand of NZ_FODD01000059.1, from coordinate 215 downwards.
GCGGTAGCTGTCGCCCTTGAGGGAGATCACTTCTGCGTGGTGGACGAGACGGTCGATCATGGCTGCGGCGACGGTGTCGTCGCCGAAGACCTCGCCCCAGCGCCCGAAGGGCTTGTTGCTGGTCACAATCACGGACGCACGTTCGTAGCGGCCCGAGATGAACTGGAAGAACAGGTTCGCGGCCTCGGGCTCGAAAGGGATGTAGCCGACCTCGT